>NZ_JABBNC010000011.1 GCF_012933445.1 Actinoplanes sp. TBRC 11911 | reverse complement strand
GCGCCGGCGCCAACGGTCCGGACACGCCGCCACCGAGAGTGATCCGCAGCCCGAAAGCGCCCGGCGCCAACGGTCCGGCCACGCCCCCGCCGAGAGTGACGCGCGACCCGAAAAGCGCGCGGCGCCAACGGTCCGGTCACGCCGCCGCCGGGAGTGGTGCGCGGGCCGGGAGCGGTGGGCGGCGCAGCAGTGCGGCGGTCACCAGCAGCGCTGCCAGCACGAAGCCGGCTGCCACCAGGAACGCCTGTGTGTAGCCGAAGCGCAGGGCGTCGACCGCCGGCTCGGCGACGCGCGAGTCTGTCCTGGACGCCGCGACCGCGGCGAGCACCGACAGGCCGAGCGCGCCGCCGGCCTGCTGTGCCGTGTTGCTGACGCCGGAGACCATTCCGGTGTCCACCGGGGACGCGCCGGCCATCGCGAGCATGATCATGGAGGGGACGGTCACGCCGATGCCCAGGCCCATGACCAGCAGCGGCGGGAGCATGTCGGAGGCGTACGAGGGGTGGGCCGGCAGACGCACCAGCAGCAGGAGCCCGGCGAGCAAGGCCGTGAGGCCGGCGATCAGGATCGGGCGCGGACCGTAGCGGGCGGTCAGTTTCGGGGCCGCGAAGAGTGAGACCAGGCCGATCACGACGGGTGTGGGCAGGAACGCCAGGCCGGTGCCGAGCGCGTCGTAGCCCATCACGCGCTGGACGAAGAGCGCGTTCAGGAACTGGAAGCCCATGCCGGTCGCGAAGATCAGCAGCACGGCGGCGTTCGCGGCGAGCAGCCAGCGGCGGGTCAGCAGACGCAACGGGATCAACGGGCGGCGGGCGAGACGCTGCCGGACCAGGAACGCTCCGATGATCGCCAGGGCCACGGCGCCAGCGGCGAGGGAAGCGCTCACGATGGCGTACACGGCAAGCGAAAGCCCGGCGGTGATCAGAAGCGCGCCGGGCACGTCCAAGCCCTGCCCGAGTCCGAGCCCGGCCTCGCGGGGCAGCAGCCGGCGGCCCAACGCCCAGACCGCCACGCCGATCGGCACGTTGATCAGGAAGATGGCCGGCCAGCCCACGGTGTCGGTGAGCACGCCGCCGGCCACGAAACCGACGGCGGCACCGCCGGCCTGGGTGAAGCTGTAAATCCCCATGGCCCGCGCCTGATCGCCGGGCGCCGGGAAGAGCCGCACGATCATGCCGAGCACCACGGCGGCGGCCAGCGCACCGCCCGCGCCCTGCACGAATCGGCCCGCGATCAGCCAGCCGGCGGTCGACGCGAGGCCGCAGAAGAGCGAGGCGGCGGTGAACAGCGCGAGGCCGGCGAGGAAGACCCGCCAGGCGCCGATCAGGTCGCCGAGGCGGCCGGCGAGCAGCAGCAGACCGGCGAACGCGACCAGATACGCATTGACGACCCAGGCCACTCCGGCGGCGGAGAAGCCCAGGTCACGCTGAATGTCGGGAACGGCGACGGCGACGATCGTGCTGTCCAGAACGATCATCAGCGACATCGCGCACAAGATGGTGAGAGCGGCGAACGGGCGGTCGGGTCTCATGAACCGACCTTAGCAGATGATCCGTTAGTGGACTATCTGTTTCGAGAGCGTCGCACCGGCTGCGGCCCCGGATCGCGCGTCGTGGACGCCAGGTGCCACAGCGCCTCGACGAACTCGTCCTGATCGCCCGGCGCGAGCCAGCCCAGCGCCTCGCGGTGCACGAAATCGACGATCCGCTGGCCCTCCTCGGCGGCGGCGCGGCCCTTGTCGGTGACCGCGATGATCCGGGCGCGGCGATCCGTGCTCGACGGCCGGCGCTCGGCGTACCCGCGTTTCTCCAGCTCATCGACCGTGCTGACCATTGTCGTCTTGTCCAGGTCGGCGAGCTCGGCGAGCTGGATCTGGGTCCGGTCCTCCTCCAGCGCGTGGACCAGCACGCACTGCATCCGAGGGGTCAGGTCGACGTCGGCCAGGGCCGCCGACAGCCGGTTGGTGAGCGTGTGGCCGGCCATGTTGAGCAGGCCGGTCAGGTCACGCACGGTGCGTTCGGGTGCTGCCATGGGGTTAAGGATAGCCTCGGATCATCCAGTTACGGATGATCCGAGGCATGGACGGTCGGCGGACCTGCCCCCGTGACGGGCCTTACCGACCGAAATCCCAACCCGGGGCGTACGCCTTGACCAGCAGCGGCATGCGCGCCTCCGCGGGCGTACGGTCACCCTTGCGGTTGTTGCAGCGGCCGCACGCGGCGACCGTGTTCGCCCATTCGTTGGCGCCGCCTCGCGACCGCGGCAGCACGTGGTCGATGGTCGAGGCGACCTTGCCGCAGTAGCCGCAGGTGCGGTTGTCGCGCGCCAGCACGCCCGCGCGCGACCAGGCCGGACCGCGGCTGTGCCGCCAGCGCGTCACCACGTAGCTGACCAGCCGCACCACCGTCGGGATCGGATAGACGCCGATCCGGGTGTCCGGCTCGGCCTCGTGCACGACCGCCACCTCGCGGAACAGCATCCGGATGGCGTGCCGGAGGCTGACCCGCTGCAGCGGTCCGAAATCGGCGTTCAGCACCAGTACCGCGCTCATCATGGCTCACCCCCTCGTCGCGTGGCCGAAGAGCGAAGCGAGTCCGCAGGTCAACCATCAAGTGAGAACACGGTAGGAGCGCGCGCCGGTGCGGAACAAGCGATTATCGATCTAGCTCACGGCGTATGGTGAGTCCGATTTGTCCCAATCCAACCAGGCCGAGCAAAGCCCAGATCGCCACCGCCAGCCCGAGCCCCCAAGTCACGAAAAATCCGGACAAAAGTCCAAAGAGGCTTGCCAGTACGCGTGTGGGCCGCTCGGCAACCGTCACCACGCCGATCTCGGTCATCCCCGCGGCGGTCGCGCGCGCCCGGGCGTACTCCTGCAGCCAGCTCACCGCCCCCGCCGCGACCACCAGCCAGCCCGGCACCCCGGCCAGCCAGAACGCGACCAGCCAGGCAAGCTCGGCCACCCGATCGGCGACCGAGTCGTAGACGTAGCCGAACCGGCTGACCCGCCCGCTGATCACCGCGACCGCGCCGTCCAGCCCGTCCGCGACCGCCGCCACCAGCACGAGCAGCACGCCGAGCAGCAGCCCCCAGCGACTCCCGAGCACCGCGACCGGCACCAGCACCGACACGATCAACCCCGCGGTGGTCACGGCCGAGGGCCCGACCCGCCAGGCGACCAGCCGGTTCCCCATCCCGTACGCGGTGTGGACCCAGACCCGGACCGGGGGTGACGCGCGGCTCAGGTCGTACCCGCCGTGCAGACGGGACCAGGCCGCGGCGTACTCGTCGCGGGTCACCGTCAGCGCGCCGGCACCGCCACGTCCGAGGGCGCCAGGAGCTGCCACACCTCCCGGGTGGCCGTCGACCTGTTCAAGGTGATGAAGTGGATGCCCGGCGCGCCCTCGGCGAGCAGCCGCGCGGACATGCCGGCGCACATCTCGATGCCCAGCGCGCGCACCGCGGCCTCGTCGCCGGCGATCCGCTCGAAGCGCTCGAGCAGCTTCGGCGGGAACGGCGCGCCGGACAACTGGCTGGACCGCGCGATGGTCGCCATCCGGGTCACCGGCATCACGCCCGGCAGGATCGGCACGTCGCAGCCGGCCGCGCTCACCCGGTCGCGCAAACGCAGATACTCATCCGCGTCGAAGAACATCTGGGTGATCGCGAAATCGGCGCCCGCCTGGCACTTGCGTACGAAATTGGCGGTGTCGCTCTCCACGTCCGGCGACCGGGGATGTTTGTGCGGGAACGCGGCCACCCCGACGCTGAAGTCGCCCGCCTCCTTCACCAACCGCACCAGCTCCTCGGCGTAGAGCACGCCCTCCGGATGCGGCACCCAGTCGCCCATCGGGTCGCCCGGCGGGTCGCCGCGCACCACGAGCACGTTGCGGATGCCCGCCCCGGCCAGCCGGCCCACCATGTTGCGCAGTTCGGCAACCGAGTGGTTGACCGCGGTGAGGTGGGCCATCGGCAGCAGCGTGGTCTCGGTGGCCACCCGCTCGGTCACCGAGACGGTGGTGTCGCGCGTGGTGCCGCCCGCGCCGTAGGTCACCGACACGAAGCTGGGCCGCAACGGCTCCAGCTCGCGGATCGCCTGCCAGAGATTCGTCTCGCCGGCGGGCGTCTTGGGCGGGAAGAACTCGAACGAGAAGGTGGGCATGGCCCCGCGCACCATGTCACCGATCGCCGGCGTGCCGGGCAGTCGCGAAGGAAGTCCGAGAGCCACGCCCTGACTCTACCGTCGGCGCTGCTGAGCACGTCGGCTAGCGTCATAGCGTGACTTCCCCCGTCGAGACGGCCGGGCTACGGCCCCGGGTCGACAAGGCCCTTGCCGCGTTCCTGGTCGAGCAGCGAGACCGGCTGATCAGCATCGATCCGATTCTGGCCGAGCTGTCGGACGCGCTCGACGAGTTCGTTCTCGGGGGCGGCAAGCGGCTACGCCCCGCATTCGCCTATTGGGGTTACCGCGGTGCCGGCGGCGCCGACTCGGACCATCTCGTCGCGGCCGTCTCGGCGCTCGAGCTGGTTCAGGCCAGCGCGCTGATCCACGACGACCTGATGGACCGCTCGGACACCCGCCGCGGGGTGCCGTCGGTGCACCGCCGCTTCGAGCGCCGGCACCTGGACGCGGGCTGGCGGGGCGGCCCGGCGGGCTTCGGCGAGAGCGCCGCGCTGCTGCTCGGTGACCTCGCCATGGTCTGGTCCGACGAGCTGCTGCACACCTCCGGCTGCACGCCCGAGGAGCTCGAACGCGCCCGGCCGGTCTTCGACGAGATGCGCACCGAGGTGGCCGCCGGTCAGTACCTGGACATGCTCACCCAGGCCACCGCCGACACGTCGGTGGAGCGCGCCGGCAAGGTGGCCCGGTACAAGGCCGCGAAGTACACGGTCGAGCGCCCGCTGCTGATGGGCGCCGCGATGGCCGGCGCCTCCCCCGGCGTGCGGGCCGCCTACTCGGCGTTCGGCCTGCCGCTGGGCGAGGCGTTCCAGCTGCGCGACGACATTCTGGGCGTCTTCGGCGACCCGTCGAAGACCGGTAAGCCGGCCGGCGACGACCTGCGCGAGGGCAAGCGGACGTACCTGGTGGCGGCCGCGTACAACGCCGTCGACGAGGCCGGTCGCGCCGTCCTGGACGCCGGCCTGGGCAACGAGGACCTGAACACGGCGGGCGTGGAGCGGCTCCGCGCGGTGATCCGCACGAGCGGCGCCCTGGACGCCACCGAGCGCCGCATCACCGAGCTGATGGACGCGTCGCTGTCCGCGCTGGCCGCCGCCGACATCGAGGAAGAGCCCCGCACCGTCCTGCACGCCTTGGCCGACGCGGCCACCCGCCGCCGCACGTAGAAGCCACCCTCAGCGGCCACCGCACGTAGAAAGCCACCCCCAGCGGCCACCGCACACAGAAGCCACCAGCGGCCGAGTACGCAACAGCCCCGGCCCGCCCGGCAACGGCCGCCGTGAACCCTGATGTCCAGTAAGTCAGCATATTTCATGCCTAGACGCCCTGAGCCGCGCCGGGAAGTCGTTGCGTGACGCTCGCACAGGTCAGTCGTCTCACGATTCGGAACTGTTCAGCTGGTTCTCGCGCTGCTCACCCTCCGATGCGTTGGCCTTGCGTGGCGGACCTGAGGGCCGTGGCTGTGGGGAGCTGGGACGTTTCGGCCGTGGCGGGTGCCCACACCTGCGGTGGGGAGCCGCAGCCTTCCCGCCGTCGCGACTTCCCACACGTGGGTCGGGTTGCCGCGGTGTGGGGAGCCGCGGCCTTCCCGCCGTCGCGATTTCCCGCACGTGGGTGGGGGTGGTCGCGGTGTGGGGAGCCGTAGCGTCCCCGGCGTTGCGATTTCCCGCACGTGGGTGGGGGTGGTCGCGGTGTGGGGAGCCGTAGCGTCCCCGGCGTCGCGATTTCCCGCACGTGGGTGGGGGTAGTCGCGGTGTGGGGAGCCACAGCGTCCCCGGCGTCGCGACTGCCCACGCCCGGGTGGGGCGCCCATTGTGGGGAGCTGGGACCTGCCCGGGCCGGGCAGCGCCGCCTCGCACGGGGACTCCCGGCCGACGGAACCAGCTGAACAGTTACACGATTCGGATGGGAGTGCCCACATTGTGGACCACCGTCCGAAGGGGACAGTCACTTTGTCAATCTTTGCGGCTTTTGTGAGCGTCGGCGGCCACGCGATTTCGAGACCTTGGAGAGTTACGCCCACATACGAGCCATAACTCGCCAAGGTCTCGAATTGGCCCCGCTTAGCACCTGAGCAGTGCCGCAGAGAATACGGAAAAGTACGGGAAATTCGCATTTATCCGGCAGAAACCCGAGCGCGGCACGATAGGGGTGGGGAACTGCGCCGTCCTCGACGACCTTGCTAGCTCCCCCGGCGGGCGCGAGGGAGCTAGCTGAGGTTGGGGTTGCGCGAGGCCGCTTGTGCGGAGCAAGCTCGGCCCGCTTTGGGAGACTGCGCTGTTCCCGACGAAGGCGAGGCCGCTTGTGCGGCGCAAGCTCGGCCCGCTTTGGGAGACTGCGCTGTTCCCGACGAAGGCCGGATCGCATGTGCGGCGCACGCACGGCCCGCTTTGGGGCAGGGTGCGCTGTTTCCGACGACCTAGGCTCCCCTGTCGGCGCGCGGGGGTTCGCTGGGGTTGGGTTGAGGGGGACCACTTACGCAGGTCGCCGGGGTGGGGTGAGTGGTTTGGACGCGCCAGCGGCCAGCTCGGCCCGCCGCGGCCCTCGGCGGGAGCAGCGGTCTGCACCACCCACCCGGCTACGACATCCAGCTCTTGAATTTGTTCTTGAGTTTGTGGAGCACGATGCTGCCGTCGCCCGCGCGCGGGGTGCGCTGGACGCCGCGGCGGCCCCAGAAGACCCAGAGCGAGAGGGTCAGCAGGACCAGGGCGAAGCCGAACAGCAGGTCCTCGACCGGGGCGTGGACGATGCGCACGCCGAGGATGGCGTCCGGGGCGTACACGACGATCTTGCGGCCGGTGAGGATGCCGTTCGAGATCAGCTGGAAGATCAGCACGATCGGGTACGTGGCCCAGAAGACCAGCCTGGTCAGCAGGCGGGTGCGCAGCACGACCAGGTCGAGGAACGCGGTCGCGGCGACGCCCAGCAAGGCGGCCGCGGTGTACGTCATTCGTCGCCGGCCGGGCGGTTCAGGACGGCCCGGACCGCCTCGAAGCCCAGGATCGCGCAGATCGGGACGACCAGGAAGAACAGCACCTCGTCCAGGGGCAGGCCGCCGGGCAGCTTGACGCCGGTGATCTGGGCGGGGTCGAACGTCCAGTGGCCGGCCGCGATCGCTCCCACGTCCCAGAGCGCGAAGATCACCGCCACCGGTACCACCGTCAGGATCAGACGGCGCCACCGGCGGAAGACGTTGACCTTCAGCACCGGTTCCAGCCAGATCGCCGCCAGCAGGCAGCCGGCCAGGACCGCTGCGTAGGTCAGATGGCGCACGCGGTCAGAAACCGAGTGCCTGCGCGCGGCGCTTGACCTCGCGTGCCTGCGGGCCGCACAGCGCCTGCGCCGCGCACCCGCCCAGTGCCGCGTCCGACTCGTAGAGCCACCGCAGGGCCTCTTCGTCGTTATACCCGGCATCGCGCAGCAAGGTGATGACACCGGGGAGGTGCTTGAGCACGGTGCTGTTGGCCACCAGGTCCGCGGGGACACGCAGCGCACCGTCCCGGCGGACGGCCAGCAAGTGGCCGTCCCGGACCATCTGGTGCACCTTGCTGATCGAGACGTCGAGCTTCTCGGACACGTCCGGCAGGTTGATCCACTCGGTCGGGCCGGCAGTTACGGAATCGCTCACCCCTACAGCGTGCCAGAAGACTGGAGAAAGAAACCGATGAGCCTGCTGCGGAAAGCCCGCACGGAGGTGGCCGGCGCCTGGCGGTCGCTTCGGTACGACTTCGGGCGGCGGCCGGTCGAGCCGCCGGCGGGCGGGCCGGACGTGACCAGTACCGGGATGAGCACGTTCGGGATCTCGATGGTCACGTTCACCGAGCAGCCGGCGGTGCCGGTGCGGCGTCCGCGGCGGGCGTTGACCGCGAGCGTGTTCGGCGTGCTCACGGTGGCCGGAGCCGCGACGGCGTACCTGGGAGTGGTGAATGGTCTGGGGTCGGTGACCCCGGAGCGGCCGGCCGCGGCCGAGACGCTGCCCCCGGCGCCGCCGGCTTCGACGACGTCGGACGCACGGGTGGGGCAGGGGCCGGCGCGGAGCCGGGTGGTGCGGCCGGCGAGCACGATCGGGGCCGTCGAACGGGTGCCGGCTCCGACCGAAATCACACCCGGGCGGGCCGCGCCTAAGCCCGTCATCGCGAAAAAGGAGACAAAAACGACAAATCGGGATTGTGCCTGCGGGGAGAAGGTGCCGGTCCCGACGCCCACCGCGCCGGCCGTGCCCATTCCCACCCCGACCTCGGCCGGACCGTCGGCGGGCGGGTCGTCGCAGCCGGCACCCAGCGAGTCGGCGGTCGATCCGAGCAACTCCGGCAAGCCGAGCGAGAGCCCACGCTCCCGGCATCGCCGCCATAACCGTTAAATCCTGATTTCTTACGTCTGGGTGGGACGGACAGTACGGCGCTGGTCGCTGCGCGTACCCATTTGGACTCAGCTGTGGCATCCTGGTCTGCCCCGGAAAGAAAGACACATACACTTCACGCCGATGGACACCACAGTCGCCGACACGTTGATCGGCACGACGATTGACGGCCGCTACCGGATCACCGGTCGGGTGGCCCGTGGTGGCATGGCGACCGTCTACACGGCCACCGACGAACGACTCGAGCGCACCGTCGCACTGAAGATCATTCACCCGTCGCAGGCTACGAATGTCCACTTCGTCGACCGGTTCACCGACGAGGCCAAGACGATCGCCCGGCTCACCCACCCGAACATCGTTGCGGTCTACGACCAGGGCCGCCACATGGGCCTGCCGTATTTGGTGATGGAGTACGTGCAGGGCCACACCCTGCGCGACGTGCTCACCGAGCGGCACCGGCTCAACCCGGTCGAGGCGTGCGCGATCCTCGAGCAGATGCTCGCCGCGATCGCCGCCGCGCACCGGGCCGGCCTCGTGCACCGCGACGTCAAGCCGGAGAACGTGCTGGTCGCGCAGGCCCCCAGCGGCGGCGCCACCGACCTGGTCGACGCCGTGGTCAAGGTGGCCGACTTCGGCCTGGCCCGCGCCGTCGAGGCCAGCACGGTCGACGACTCCGGGCAGCTCATGGCCACCGTGGCGTACGTCGCGCCCGAGCTCGTCACCGACGGCCACGCGGACGCGCGCACCGACGTCTACTCGGCCGGCATCGTGCTGTTCGAGATGCTCACCGGCCGGGTGCCGTTCGACGGCGACGACCCGGTGCGGGTCGCCTGGGAGCACGTGGACAACGACGTGCCGGCCCCGTCGAGCATCGTGCCCGGCCTGCCGACCCGGATGGACGAGCTGGTCGCCCGCGCCACCCGCCGTGACCCCGGCGCCCGGCCCACCGACGCGGGCGCGCTGCTCGCCGAGGTGCAGGCCGTCCGCGACGACCTGGGCGCGGCCGCCGTGGCGACCGCGTTGCTGCGTCAGGTCCCCGGCTCGCGGCACGCCGCCTCCGACGCGACCACCATGATGCCGCAGGCCGACCCGACCGCGACGCTGCCGCGCACCGACGCCACCACGATGCTGCCGCGTACCGACCCGACCGCGATGATCCCGGCCACCGGCAACCGGCCTTCGTGGGCTCGCCTGCCCGGGCAGGACGGCCCCCGCGGCCCGCAGGAGTACGGGCGCGGCGCCACCCGGGCGACGCCACCCGGCCGCGACCGGCGCAAGATCTTCCTGACCGCCGCGATCGCGGTGATGGTCCTGGTCGTCCTCGGTACGACGTGGTGGGTGACGCTCGGGCGATACACCGAGGCCCCGCCGATGGTGAACATGACCAAGGCACAGGCCGAGCTGTACGCGCAGCAGAACGGCTTCGACCTGATCTACGCCGACGGGCAGTACAGCGAGACCGTCCCCAAGGACACCGTGGTCGCCCAGGACCCGAAGGAGGGCGAGCGGCTGGTCAAGGGCGGCGAGCTCACCCTGACCCTGTCGCTGGGCAAGGAACGCTTCCCGGTGCCCGACGTCGCCGGCGTCGAGCTGAGCGCCGCCCAGGGCGCGCTGGAACAGGCCAACCTGAAGATGAAGCAGGGGGCCAAGAAGTACAGCGACACCATCCCCGAGGGTTCGGTGATCTCCAGCGACCCGAAGGCGGGGACCCAGCTCAAGCGCGGCGACACGGTGACCGTGACGGTCAGCCAGGGCAAGGCGCCGATCAGCGTGCCGGACCTGGTCGGGCAGAACGTCAACGACGCCCGCTCGACGCTGCAGCAGCTCGGCCTGTCCGCGGTGGAACGGTACAAGGACAGCGATCAGCCGGCCGACACGGTGCTCGCGCAGAGCCCCAAACCGGGTACCGGCGCGTCCAAGGACGACGAGGTCACCCTCGACGTCAGCAAGGGCCCGCAGCAGATCGTCGTGCCCGACCTCACCAACCAGCAGTGCGCGCAGGCACAGGCCACGCTGCAGGGCATGGGCCTGCAGGTCCAGGCCGGCCCGAACCCGAACGGTCTGGTGCGGGCCCAGAACCCGCCGCCGAACACGCCGGTCGCCCCGGCGAGCGGGGTCCTTCTCCAGTGCTTCTAGAACGCCGCATCGGATCCCATACGAAGACGTCGGGCGGGCTGGCCAAGACAGCCCTCCCGTACGTCGACGCGGCCGGCTCGGAGGCGCTGCAGATCTACGTGTCGAACTCGCGCGGCTGGGCGTTGCCGCCGGGCGACCCGAAGCAGGACACCCTGTTCCGGGACGGCGTGCAGGAGCGTGGCCTCCCCGCGTACATTCACGCGTCGCTGCTGGTGAACCTGGGCTCGCCGACCGAGCTGACGGTTTCGCGGTCCGTCGAGGTGCTGGCGCACGCGCTGACCCGGGGCCGCGCGATCGGGGCGTCCGCGGTGGTCTTCCACGCCGGCAGCTCGGTCGATCCGGCACACGACGACAAGGCCCTTCACCAGGTACGCGAGTCGTTGCTGCCGCTGCTCGACGAGACGGCCACGGCCGGCGGGCCGAAACTGCTGGTCGAGCCCAGTGCGGGCGGCGGCCGGAGCCTGGCGTCGAAGGTGCAGGACCTCGAGGCGTACCTGGAAGCGGTGGAAAAGCACCCGTGGATGGGTGTCTGCTTCGACACCTGCCACGCGTGGGCGGCCGGGCACGACCTGGCCTCCCCCGGCGGCATGGCGTCGACGCTGGACGCCCTGGTGGCCGCGGCCGGCCCGGGACGCCTGCAGCTGATCCACGCGAACGACTCGAAGGACGGGTGCGGGTCCACGCGCGACCGCCACGAGACGATCGGCGCAGGCCGCATCGGCACGGCCCCGTTCGCCGAGCTGCTGGCCCACCCGGCCACCGCCGGCATCCCGGTGATCGTCGAGACCCCGTCGGTGAACCACGAGGGCCACGCGGCCGACATCGCCCTGCTCAAGTCCTTGCGCTGAGGCGGGTTAGGCACGCGCCGAAGCATTCCCGCGGTTGGCTGTCCGCATAACCCATGAGCAACGGGCGCACGTTCGCCCCGGCGCATATCCGACATTTTAGGTTATCGTGGGTAAGGGGAAGGCCGCCGTGCCGATCGGTCCGGGCGAGTGGTCCGCGACGCTTTCATATTGTGGGACTCGCGGCCACGTACTGAGACCGGCGACCACATTCTGAACCTAGCGTCCGCAGTGTGAGAGGCCCGTCCATTGTGGAGTAACTTTTGCCCCGTAAAGCGGCTTTCGTGCGGCAGGTTTTCCACGTCAGATGTGAACCTTGGAGAGTTTATGGCTCGCATATGGGCGCAAGCATCAAGGTTCGCAAAAAGTCCACGATGCGGAAGCGATGTTCACCAAATGGGAACGAGTCCGCCATACGGATCGCCGGAGACCATGGCGATCTCCGCGGCTCGATCTCCGGCGGCTATGGCGGTCCCACGTCGCGCGTCGGGGCCGGCCGCAGCTGTCCCCGGTCGCCTATCCGATCGGCAGGAGCGGAACCGCAGCTCAACATCGCTGCCGTAGGCCGGCTACCCGGCGGGCGCACGGATCGCGCCGTCCGGCTTACGTCAAGCGACGGCACGGCTTCGCCCACCGGCGGCGCAGCCTCGTCGAGCGACGGCGCAGCCGGCGATCGACATCCTAGGAATTCCTAGGCGTTCGCCAGGATTCCGCTCAGCACCGTGATCGCCTGGTCCAGGCCCTCGTCGTCGACGTCCAGGTGGGTCACCAGCCGGGCCAGGTGCGGGAGCATCGGGGCCAGCAGCACGCCCTGCTCGGCGGCCTTCGCGGCCAGCACCGGCGCGGTCAGCGACGTCTTCGACAGGTCGAGGGGCACCAGGTTGGTGCGGATCTGGTCGGGGTCGACGACGCCGTACTGCTCGAGGGCCTCGGCCAGCCGGCCGGCGCGCGCGTGGTCCTCGGCCAGGCGGGTGATGTGGTGGTCCAGGGCGTACTGGCCGGCCGCCGCCAGGATGCCCACCTGCCGCATGCCGCCGCCCAGGCGCTTGCGCAGCACGCGGGCCTCGGCGATCTTCGCGGCGCTACCGACGATCAGCGAGCCGACCGGCGCGCCCAGCCCCTTCGACAGGCACACGGACAGCGTGTCGAACAGCGCGCCGTACGAAGCCAGCGGCACGCCGTCCGCGACATGCGCGTGCCAGATCCGGGCGCCATCACAATGCAATGAAATTTCGTATTTGTCCGAAATTTCGCGCAGCGCCTGCAACGTCGCGAGCGGAATCACGCCCCCGCCGCCGAGATTGTGCGTCTGCTCCACCGCGATCGCCCGCGTCGGCACCGACGGATAACCCGCCGGACGGATCATCGCCTCGATCAGGTCGACGTCGAGGTTGGCACCCACCGATCCCCACGTACGCGTCGAAATACCACCCAGAGCCGCGCCGGCCCCCAGCTCGTACGTCACGACGTGCGCGTCGGCGCCGGCCAGCAGCTCCCCGGCGCGCGGGGTGACGAGCTGCAGCGCGATCTGGTTCGCCATCGAGCCGGACGGCGCGAACAGCGCCGCCTCATGCCCGAACAGTGCCGCGACGTGCTTCTCCAGCGCGTTCACGGTCGGGTCGTCGCCGAAGACGTCGTCACCCACCTCGGCGGTGGCCATGGCCCGGCGCATCGCGGCCGAGGGGCGGGTGACAGTGTCCGATCGAAGGTCAACCACGAAGCATCTCCGCAACGAGGAAAGCGAGCTCGAGGCTCTGCTGGGTGTTCAGCCGCGGGTCGCAGGCTGTCTCGTACCGGTCGGGCAGATCCAGGTCCTCGATGCCCTGCGCGCCGCCCAGGCACTCGGTGACATCCTCGCCGGTGAGCTCGATGTGCACGCCACCGGGGTGGGTGCCGAGCCCGCGATGGACCTCGAAGTAGCCCAGGACCTCGTCGACGATGCGGTCGAAGTGGCGCGTCTTGTACCCGTTGGACGACTCGTGCGTGTTGCCGTGCATCGGGTCGCACTGCCACACGACCTTGGCGCCGGCGCCGTGCACCTTCTCCACCAGCGCCGGGAGCACCTCGCGGACCTTGCCGTTGCCCATCCGGCTGATCAGCGTGAGCCGGCCCGGGATGTTCTCCGGGTTCAGCTTCTCGCAGAGCTCCAGCGCCGTGTCCGGCGACGTGCCCGGGCCGAGCTTGACGCCGATCGGGTTGGCGATGCGGCTGATGAAGTCGATGTGCGCGTGGTCGAGCTGCCGGGTGCGCTCCCCCACCCACAGGAAATGACCGCTCAGCCCGTACGCCCGCCCGTCCGAGACGCGGGTGAGCGCCCGGTCGTACTCCAGCGCGATCGCCTCGTGCGAGCAGTACAGGCTGACCGTGCGCAGCGCCTCGCTGTCGGTCAGCCCGCAGGCGCGGATGAAGTCGAGGGCGCGGTCGATCTCACGGGCGATCGCCTCGTACCGCTCCCCGGCCGGCGACGCCCGTACGAAGTCCTTGTTCCAGTCGTGCAGGCCGTGCAGGTCGGCTAAACCGCCGGCCAGGTACGCCCGGAGCATGTTCATCGCGGCGGCCGAGTTCGCGTACGCCCGGATCATGCGCTGCGGGTCGGAGACGCGTGCCGTCTCGGTCGGGTCCAGCGCGTTGATCATGTCGCCGCGGTACGACGGGAGGCCGAGAGCGTCCAACGCAGCGGAGCGGGGCTTCGTGTACTGCCCGGCGACCCGCGCCACCTTAACCACGGGCATCGATGCACCGTACGTGAGGACGACCGCCATCTGCAGGAGCGTACGAGCGTTCGCGAGCAGGTGACTCTCGGTGTTGTCGGCGAACGTCTCGGCGCAGTCGCCGCCCTGCAGCAGGAACGCGCGGCCCTCACACACGTCGGCCAGCTTCATCCGGAGCTGGTCGACCTCGTACGGCGCGACGATCGACGGGACGTTGTCGAGCACCTTGCAGACCGATGCCACCTCGGCCATGTCCGGCCAGGGTGGCATCTGCACCCGCGGCAGCTCGCGCCACAGGTCGAGGCCGAGAGCCTCGTCCTCCGCGGAGTCGGTGGACGGGCGAGACGTCTGCAGGGCCGGGTTGCCCACTCCCGGGTAGCTCAGCTGGTGCCACTCGCGCATGAAGGCAGCCTACGGAAGAAGAGGGCCCGGACGTACGCCCGGTGCCCCCTTCCCACCAGTGGAGATAACCGGAGTTAAAGGTTGTTCTTGATTGCCGAAACGAGCTCACCGTTACTCGTGTCACCGGAGAGCTCCCAGAAGAACGCCCCGCCGAGCCCCTGCTGCTTCACGTACGACATCTTCCCGGCGATGGTCGCGGGCGTGTCGTAGCTCCACCAGTTGCTGCCGCACTTGGCGTACGCGGTGCCGCCCACCGTGCCGGTCGCCGGGCAGGTGTTCTTGAGGACCTTGTAGTCCTCGATGCCCGCCTCGTAGGTGCCGGGCGCCGGACCGGTGGCCGAGCCACCCGGCGCCGCCTGCGAGACACCGGTCCAGCCGCGACCGTAGAAGCCGACGCCGAGCAGCAGCTTGCTGGCCGGCACGCCCTTGCTCTTGAGCTTCTGGATGGCCGCGTCCGAGTAGAAGCCGGCCGTCGGAATTCCCGCGTACGAGGTCAGCGGCGAGTGCGGCGCGGTCGGACCCTGCGGGCTGAACGCGCCGAAATAGTCGTACGTCATCGGGAAGACCAGGTTGAGCTTCTGGATGCCGGACGCGTAGTCGGCCACGTCCAGCTTGCCGCCGTTCGAGCCGTCCGCGGAGATCGCCGAGGTGATCAGGAAGCTCTGGCCGAACTTGGTGCGCAGGGCGGAGATCACATTGTTGTACGCCGCCGGACCGCTCGCGTCGCACTGCAGGCCGCAGGAGTTCGGGTACTCCCAGTCGATGTCGATGCCGTCGAAGACGTCCGCCCAGCGCGGGTCCTTGACCAAGTTGTAGCAGCTGTTCGCGAAGGCGGCCGGGTTGGCGGCGGCCTGGGTGAACCCGCTCGACCACGTCCAGCCGCCGAACGACCACAGCACCTTGATGCCGGGGTACTGCTTCTTGAGCTTGCGCAGCTGGTTGAACGAGCCGCGCAGCGCACCGGCGTCCCACGTGTCGGCGACGCCGTCCACGCTGGTCGCGGTGGTGTACGCCTGGTCGTAGTCGGCGTAGGAGTCCCCGATGGAGCACTGACCCCCGGTGGTGTTGCCGAAGGCGTACAGGATGTGGGTCAGTTTGGCGGCGGTGCCGGAGGTAACCAGGTTCTTGACGAAGTACTGGCGGGCGTAGACACCCCATTCGGCGAAGTAGCCGACGACGTTCTTGCCGCTGGTGCCGGTCGGCGGCGTGGTCGTGGGCGGGGTGGTCGGCGGGGTCGTGGGCGGCGTGGTCGGCGGCGTGGTGGTGCCACCGCAGGCGCCGGCGTCGGCCCAGACGTCCCACTGTCCGCTGTGCGTGGCGGGTGACTCGTTCTGGGTCCACCACTTGGCGGTGTAGTTGTGCCCGTTCTGCGATGCGGCATTGCCTTGGGTGTAGGTGGCGGTGGAAGACCATGCGGGGGCACAGGCCGCCGCGCCCGAAGCCTGGGACATCGGAACCATCACGGTGGCCGCCACCGCGAGAACCGCACCCAGGAGAGCACGACGCAGGGATTTCTGCACGTCAGTCTCCTCTTCAAACAATTAGGAAACTTTCCAAAAAGCTTAAAGAGAGACGGTAGGCGCAGACATCGATGACCGTCAAGGCGATCACACACGACTATCAACTTGCCGCGACCCATCGTGACGGGGTGCACATGAATGGGAACAGCGCGTAGTCTGCCGTCATGACCATGCGGCGGCATCGGTGTGCTCAATGTGGCCTATCGCTCGGCGACCGAGCCCTGAGGCGACGATGAGCATCCACGTGATCGGAGTCGACGCGTACGCGCTGGGCTGGGTCGGCGTCGAACTTCGCGACGGTACGTTCGGCCGGGCCCTGCTCGCTTCCACCCTGTACGAGATCGTCGCGGGGAGTTCCGGCGCCGCCGTGATCGGGGTGGACATCCCGCTCGGCATGCTGCCCGACCGCTGGCGGGCTGCCGACACCGCGGCCGCCGATCAGCTCGGGCCACGCCGCGGCAGCGTCTTCCGGGTGCCGCCGCGCGCGGTCTGGATGGAGGCCGACTTCGCCGCGGCCAACCGGCTCTGCCGCGAGCTGACCGGCGCCGGGCTCAGCCGCCAGTCCTGGGCGCTGCGCCCCAAGCTGCTCGAGGCGAACGCGATCTGGGAACGCCATCCGGGCCTGCTCTTCGAGGCACACCCCGAGGTCTCGTTCCGCACCATGGCGGGCGAGCCGCTGCAGTACGCCAAGAAGACGTGGACCGGTCAGGCACGGCGCCGGGCGTTGCTCGCCAAGAACGGCATCGTGTTACCCGACGAGCTCGGACCGGCCGGCCAGGCACCGCCGGACGACATCCTGGACGCCGCGGCGGTGGCCTGGTCCGCGCACCGGATGGCGATCGGCACGGCCGCGAGCCACCCGAGCCCGCCCGAAGAGGACAACGGCTCGAAGATCGCCATCTGGTATTAGGAGAGTCAGCCCAGCTCGCGGGAGCGGTTACGGGCTGCCTCCAGGGCGGCGTAGAAGGCTGCGCGTACACCGTGGACCTCGAGCTGGCGGACCGCGGCGACGGTGGTGCCGCCCGGTGAGCTGACCGCCGCCCGCAGGCTCGCCGGCTGCTCGCCGGACTCGCTGAGCATCGTCGCCGCGCCCAGCGCGGTCTGCACGGCCAGCTCGTGCGCGGTCTGCCGGGGCAGGCCGAGCAGGACCCCGGCGTCCACCATGGCCTCGACGACCAGGAAGAGGTACGCCGGGCCGGACCCGGAGACCGCGGTGACCGCGTCCTGCTGCGCCTCGGGCACCCGCACCGTGCGTCCCAGCGGCCGGAAGATGTCCTCGACCAGCGCCAGATGCTCGTCGGTGACGGACCGGCCCGCCGAGATCGCCGTCATCGCCTGGCCGACCTGCGCGGGTGTGTTGGTCATGACCCGCACCACCGGGACGCCGTCCGGCAGCCGCTCGCTGAACACGCTGGTGGGCAGCCCCGCGCACAGCGAGACCACGAGCCGGCCCGGCGGCAACGCACCGCCGAAGTCGGTCAGCACCTGCGGCGCGTCGGCCGGCTTCACCGCGATCAGCAGCACGTCCGCCTCGGCGAAGGCGGTCCGGTTGGTCACCGTCCGGATCCCGTACCTCTCGCCGAGCTCGGTGGCGCGCTCCGGCCGCCGGGTGGTCGCCATCAGCTGCCCGACCGGCCAGTCGGCGCGCAGCAGTCCGGAGAGGACCAGCTCACCGAGCTTCCCGGCCCCGATCACGGCAATCGTGGTCATTCTCGCCTCCAAAAGAAACGAGGGCGGCCGGTCGGCCGCCCTCGTCCCAAGCTCGTTCCTAACTACCGAAGAAGACCTCGGCCTCTTCGTAGCGCGAGAGCGGCACGGTCTTGAGCTCACCGGTGCCCTCGATCAGCGGCACGCGCACGATGTCGGTGCCGCGCAACGCCATCATCTTACCGAAGTCGCCCTCGTGGACCGCGTCGATGGCTTGCAGGCCGAAGCGGGTGGCGAGCACCCGGTCGAACGCCGTCGGGGTGCCGCCGCGCTGGACGTGACCGAGCACGACCGTGCGGGCCTCGTGGCCGGTCTTGGCTTCGATCTGCTCGGCCAGCCACTGGCCGATGCCGCCGAGACGGACGTGGCCGAACGCGTCCAGCTCCTGGTTGACCAGCTGCATCTGGCCCTCGAGCGGCTGCGCGCCCTCGGCGACCACGACGATCGGCGCGTACTCCACCTGGAACCGCTTGGTCACGTAGGTGGCGACCTGCTCGACGTCGAAGTTGCGCTCGGGCAGCAGGATCACGTTCGCGCCACCGGCCAGGCCGGCGTGCAGCGCGATCCAGCCGGCGTGCCGGCCCATCACCTCGACGACCAGCGTGCGGTGGTGCGACTCGGCGGTGGTGTGCAGCCGGTCGATCGCCTCCATCGCGATGTTGACGGCGGTGTCGAAGCCGAACGTGTAGTCGGTGGCGTTCAGGTCGTTGTCGATCGTCTTCGGCACGCCCACCACGTCGACGCCCAGGTCGTTCAGCTTGGTCGCGACGCCCAGGGTGTCCTCGCCGCCGATCGCGACCAGCGCGTCGACGCCCATGTCGGCCAGGTTCGCCTTGATCCGCTCGACCCCGCCCTCGATCTTGAACGGGTTGGTGCGGGAGGAGCCGAGGATCGTGCCACCGCGCGGCAGGATGCCACGGACCTCGGCGATGCCGAGCGGCTTCGTCAGGCCCTCGAGCGGGCCCTTCCAGCCGTCCCGGAATCCGACGAACTCGTGGCCGTACGCGGCGACGCCCTTGCGGACCACCGCCCGGATCACCGCGTTGAGGCCGGGGCAGTCGCCGCCACCGGTGAGCACGCCGATGCGCATGTGTTTCGTCCTCCCTGATCGGGGTCGCGAGGTGAGTCAGCTCGTCGAGCCCCAGGGCGCGCAGCGTGCCGGGCCTGGGGCAAGCCGCGAGCGCACTTTATCGGCCGCCCCCGCGCAGCGGAAGACGGCCCGCTGACGGACGAGCATGTTTCTCAGCGCCAGCCTAACCACAACGGTCAGCTGCCGAGGACCTTCCAGCGAGCCAGGTTGTGCCGGGCGTCGACCAGCGCGTCGTGCCGTCCGGCCATGGTCGGCAGCGTCGGCCGGCCCTGGTCGTCCCAGCGCTGGCGCAGATCTTTGGTGAAGCGCGGCAGTTCCCGGGGCAGCGCCGGCATCGAGCCCCAGAGCTGGGCGAGCGCCACATGGTCGTACGCGGCGTACCACGCCCACAGCTCGATCTCCTCGTCCCGGCCGCGGACCGGCTCGAGGAGGAACTCGTACAGGTCGTCGCGGATCCGCTCGCGCGAACGCCAGGACTTGTCGGACGGCGAGGGCAGGCGGTCCAGCACGTTCCGGCGTACCCAAGGGATCGCCTTTGATTCGTCGAACTCGGTGCTGACCGCGTAGAACTCACGGCCGAACTCGTCGACCACGCCGATCGAGACCAGGTCGATCGTGAGCCCGTCCTCGATGAACTCGCAGTCATAAAAGTAGCGATATGGCATCCCCTTAATACTCGCTCATGCTCAACCGGGCATCGACTCCAGGGCCTCGTGGGCGCGTCGCAGCACGTCGGGCAGCCGCAACCGGGCGGCGCGGTCGGCCAGCACCGCCCAGCGCCACCGCAACAGGACGGGCAGGGCCGCGTGCAACTCGTCCGGCCCGACCGGACCGGCCGCGAGATATCCGTCGATCATCTCGGCGGCCCGGTCCACGCCGCCCGCGTAGACCACGGCGGCGGCCACGTCGTACACCAGCGGCCCGACGCCGCTCGCGCCGCAGTCGAGCAGACCGGCCTTTCCGGTACGCACGTCGACCACGAACCGGCCGGGTGCCGGATCGCCGTGCAGGATGCCGTAGGTGAGGCGATCGGTGATGGTCAGCCGGGTGGTGGCGGTCACCGCGTCCGCGACGGCACCGCGCAGCCAGGGCGCGACGGCGAGATGCGACGCGTCCGGATCGAGCATCTGCCACGGCCGCACCCCGGGATGGTGGAAGCCCTGCAACGCGCGGTGCACGCTGCCGAGCCGATCGCCCCACCACTGCTGATCGATCGGATCGGCGCCGTCCAGCCCGCGGCCCGGCGCCCGGCGCAGCAGCGACAACGCGCCGTCGTCCACTTGCACGGTCAGGCCGCCGCCCAGGGTGCGCATCGGCTCACCGGCCACGATGTCGCGGGTCAGCAGATGCTCGGCGGCGGCGAGCCCGGCCTCGACCGGGAGCCGGGCGGACGTCTCGTGGAGCCGGCACACGTAGTGGTCCGCTCCGGACACCACCAGCCACCCCCGCGACATCAGCGCTTCCGGCAACGCCGTGATCTCGGCCGGGGTGAGATGCCACTCGTCACGCAATGTCGATTCAAGGAGGTCGTCATCCGGCACGGCGGGATTATGGCCGTACTAACCGGATATGTGACGGACAAGTGGGGCGACGATCACTCAAGGCATCGAGAGGTTTACAGAAAGCGACAGGCGCGACATGATCCTATGTGGCGGTGGTAGCACTCGCGAGCGTCGAAATGGCGCTAGAGGGTTGCTTCATGCTAAGAGTGATCGTTCGCGTCGTGGGGCCGACGCCGGCCGGGCAAAGTCGACGCCGCCCCCACCGGGGGAGGGATAGCGCCGTGGACCACCGTATGCCTGATGGCGGCGACGCCCTCACCGGCGTGGAGATGTTCGCCGGCCTGGAGCCGGACGTCCGTCACCGCGTCATCGCCGCGGCCGTGCCCCGCACGTACCGCAAGGGACAGATCCTCTTCGTGGAGAACGATCCCGGTGAGTCGCTGATCATCCTGAAGCGAGGGTCGGTGGCCATCTTCCGTACGGCGCCGACCGGCGAGCGCGCGGTGCTGACCGTGGTGCGGCCGCCCGATGTGCTCGGTGAAGTCTCCCTTCTGGACGCGTCGACCCGCAGCACGTCCGCCGAGGCCATCGAGGACTGTCAGGCGCTGACGCTGTCCCGTGCCGCGTTCATGGACCTGGTGCACTCCAACCCGCGCATCCTGGACGCGGTGATGCGCTCGGTCGGCGCGCTGATCCGCCGGCTCACCGAGCAGAACACCGACCATGTCTTCCTCGACCTACCGGGCCGGGTCGCCAAGACTCTCGTACGCCTCGCCGGCGAGAGCCAGGCCCCGATGATCACGATCGAGCTGAACCAGAGCCAGCTCGCCGAGATGGCCGGCGGTTCGCGACAGAGCGTGAACCAGGCGATCGGCTCGTTCGCCAGCCGCGGCTGGCTACGCACCGAGGGCCGCCGCATCGTGGTCACCGATCTGCAGGCCCTACGCCGCCGCGCGGGCATGACCGTCGGCTGACGCCGGGGCGGTCTTCAGCTTCGAGGCGTAGACGTTCACGTACTCGCGACCGGTCATCGCCATCAGCTCGTACATGATTTCGTCGGTTATCTGACGCTCGGCGAAACGGTCGCCGCGCGCCGAGGCGTACCGGGAGAAATCCATCGGCGGGCCGAAGCGCATCCGGACCCGCTTGATCGCGGGGATCCGGGTGCCGGTGGGCTGGATCTCGTCGGTGTTGAGCAACGCGACCGGGACGACCACCGCGCCGCTCTCCAGGGCCAGCCGGGCGACGCCGGTTTTGCCCCGGTACAGCCGCCCGTCCGGCGACCGGGTGCCCTCCGGGTAGATCCCGGCGATGCCGCCCTCGCGTAACACCCGCAGCAGCGTGTCCAGAGCCGCGCGGGCAGCCTCGCCGCCCGAACGGTCCACCGGGATGGTCCCGGTGTTCGCGAAGAACTGCCGCATGAGCCAGCCTTTGACGCCCTTGCCGGTGAAGTACTCGGCTTTGGCGACGAACGTCACCCGCCGATCCACCATCAACGGTGTGAAGATCGAGTCCGAGAATGAGAGGTGGTTGCAGGCCAGGATGACCGGACCTGACTTAGGCACGTGGGAGAGCCCCGTCACATCGGGGCGGAAGAGTACCTTCAGCACGGGCCCGAGAACCACGTACTTGAGCAGCCAGTAGAACACGGTGTCGCGCTCCTCGAGGTTGACTCAGCGACGGACGTTCAGGACATCCGGGCGCAAACGAAGCGTACGAAGCGGGAAGGCGCGCCACAACGCACTCCCGCAACCGGTGCTTGTCGTGTCACCATTCAAGGCACGGTCGGCAAGGGAGTGTGCAGGGTGACAGCGGGTGGCGCCCGCCGAGGGCGGCGGGACAACGGGCTCGACGCGGCCGATTACGCGGTCGCGGGCGACGTGGATCCGCGCGTCGGCGAACACCTCCTCGACGTGCTCGCGATCGACGGCATCGCCGCGTACCTGCAGCCCAGCGCCGATCTGAATCCGATCTTGCGGGCCACCACGCTGCCCGCGCGCCCGACCGACCGGCTCTACGTCGACCGCACCCGCCTGGACGCCGCCCGCGAGCACTTCAACAAGATCACCGGCGGCAAGCCGCCGACCCCGCCGCCGGACAAGGACCCGACGCGCGAACCCGACATCGAGGCCGAGTTCGCGAAGATCGTCGCCGGTTTCCACACCGATGTCGACCCCACCGCGGAGCCGTGGCCCGCCACCGAGAACATCGAGACCAAGCCGGAACCCCCGATGAGCGCCGGCCCCAAGGCGCCGGACGCGGTCACCTACCAGCGGCGCGTCACCGACCAGCCGTCGCTGCTCGACGGGCTCGACACGTTCGGCGCCGACCTCGACGACCAGGACGACGAGGAAGAGGAGCGGTACGTTCCGCCGCCGCCCCCGCCGCTGCCGCGCATCTCGAAGTACGCGGTGATCGGAATCCTCGCGGTGGTGGCCGGTTTCGTGTTGTTCCTGTTCCCGCGGCTGATCCCGATCGACCAGGACTACGTGACGCTGATCGGCTTCGCGGCGATCGTGACCGGCGCGGTCATGCTGGTGTGGCGGCTGCGCTCGGGCGACGACGACGAGGACGACTTCGACGACGGAGCCGTGGTCTAGAGCCATTGACCACAGTGGGTATTTATCGCCCGTAGCGGTCTAGTAACCTTCGGTGATGCGCCAGAGTTCGCTCGTGGTCGTGGCCAACCGTCTTCCCATCGATGACAACGCCGCGCCGGACGGCGCGTCGGAGTGGCGCCGCAGCCCGGGCGGCCTGGCCGGTGCCCTGCACGCGATCCTGCAGAAGGAACCGGCGACCTGGGTGGGCTGGGGTGGCGGCGTCGGCACCGCCCGCGAGCTGCCGGACATCGGATCGCTGCGGCTGCGCGAGATCTCGCTGAGCGAGCCCGAGCTGCACGGCTACTACGAGGGCTTCGCCAACTCCACGCTCTGGCCGCTCTACCACGACGCGGTGACCACGCCGGTCTTCGATCGCGGCTGGTGGGAGACCTATCGCGCGGTGAACCGCCGGTTCGCCGAGGCCGCCGCGGAGGTGGCCGAGCCGGGCGCCGCGATCTGGGTGCAGGACTACCACCTGCAGCTGGTGCCCCGGATCCTGCGCGACCTGCGCCCGGACGTGTTGATCGGCTTCTTCCTGCACGTGCCGTTCCCGCCGCCCGAGTTGTTCATGCAGCTCCCCCGCCGGACCGAGCTGCTGGACGGGATGCTCGGCGCCGACCTCGTCGGTTTCCAGCGCCCGCAGGCCGCGCACAACGTGGCCCAGCTCGCGGCGAAACTGCTCGGCGCGCACGGCGAGGACGACGCGATCAAGCTGGACGGCCGGACGGTCCGGACCGGCGCGTTCCCGGTGTCGATCGACGTGGCCGAGATGCGGGTGCTGTCCGCCCGGCCGTACGTCGTGAACCAGGCCAAGCAGCTGCGCCACGATCTAGGCGCGCACAAGAAAGTGCTGGTCAGCGTCGACCGGCTGGATTACACGAAGGGCATCGAGCACCGCCTCACGGCGTACAGTGAACTGCTGCGCGACGGCCTGGTGAAGGTGCGCGACGCGGTGCTGGTGCAGGTCACCGTGCCGAGCCGCGAGCACATGGAGTCCTATCAGGGCCTGCGCGAGCGGATCGAGCGCGAGGTCGGGCGGATCAACGGCGAGTACGGACGCGTGGGCGAGCCGGCGATCCACTATCTGAACCAGCCGTTCGGCCGGGCCGATCTGACCGCGCTCTACCAGGCCGCCGACGTCATGGTGGTGACCCCGCTGCGGGACGGGATGAACCTGGTGGCCAAGGAGTTCGTGGCGGCCCGCCGGGACGACACCGGCGCGCTGGTGCTCAGCGAATTCGCCGGGGCCGCCGACGAGCTGACCGACGCGTTCCTGGTCAACCCGCACGACGTCGACGGGCTGAAGGACACCCTGCTGCGGGCGATGAGCGCCGACCCGGCCGACCTGGCGGCGCAGATGGCGGCGATGCGCAAATACCTGACCCGGCACGACATCCTGGCCTGGGCCCGCGCCTACCTGTCCGCGCTGGACCGGACCGGCCAGCTGGCCCAGCGCGTGCCCCGGCGATCAGCTCGCCGCCGATAGCTCCTTGGTGAGCCAGTCCAGGATCGCCTCGATCGGATCGGTCCAGGCCGCGTCCAGCATCAGGTCGTGACCCATGCCGGGGAACAGCAAGGGCGCGCCGCCGAGCCGGGCGGCCGTGCGGTCCAGCGACTTACGCGGCACCACCCGATCGTCCGGGCTGCCGATCACCAGCGCCGGCGGGTCACCGACCGGCTTCGGCACCGGTTTGCGCGAGGTCACCAACCGACTGCTTCTCCCGTACGCCTCGACCGGCGCGCCAGCGCTCAGCAGTTGCCGGCGACTCCACCGCAGCCGGCCGCCGAACACCGCCGGAATCGCCCCCAGGGGATTGACCCGCAGCGCCGTCCCCATTGTGGCCCAGCGGTCCAGCACCGGCGCCGCCAGGACGGCCGCACGCGCCGGATAACGGCCGAGCGCGTGCGCGACCACCAGCGCCCCTTCGCCGTGTCCGACCAGGACCACCTGCCGGGGCAGCGAGGCCGCGGTCTGCACCACGTCGTGCACGTGTTCGCGCAGCTTGCCGCCGTCGCGCGGGGTGAGGGCGTAGGCGGCGAACCCGCGTCCGGCGGCGTGCGGCAGCCAGTGCTCGGCGAACGCGGTCGCGCCGTGGCCCGGACCGGGGACGAACAGGACCGGCGGGTTTTCTCCCGCGTCCTCGGGGAGCTTCGCTATCACGTCGCGCTTCACCGGGCGTACGGGATCGGTCCAATCGTCGAAGCGCAGGATGGTCATTTCGAGGTCTCCATCTCGCGCAGCAAGCCCTCGACCGACCGCAGGTAGTTCACGTGATCAACCTCGAACCAGTGCCGCCGGGTATGCACCACTTTGGTCCGGGACCAGCCACCGACCGGCCGGGTGGACTCCTTCTGCTGCACCGCGGCGGCCCGGACCGGGTCGGTCGTGCGCAGCCGCAGCCAGCGGGCGATCGCGACGCTCTGCCAGTGAGCCAGCGGGAACACCCCGGCGTCGCCCTGCAGCAGGCCCACCACCGCGAGCGTCGGATGTTTGCGGGCGAACGCGTGCAGGTGCAGGTCGGGGCGGCCGTCCGCGTCGGTGTCGAGGATCTCCGGGGCCAGGAACTCGAACCGCGCGCGGTAGCCGGTCGCGGTGATCACCAGGTCGGGTTCGACGCGGCGGCCGTCGGCGAGCTCCACCGCGGCGCCGTCGAAGCGGGTCACGTCCGGCACCGCGGTGATCCGGCCGTGCGCCAGGTAGAACGGGAGCTGGCTGTTGACGATCGGGTGCGTCTCATACGGCTTGTGGTCGGGTGCGGGCAGGCCGAAACGGGTCAGGTCGCCGACCGTGAGCCCGACCGTGCGGCGGTACAACCACTGGCGTACCGGCAAGGGCAGACGCAACCGCAGCAAGCGGTCGTTGACCTGGTCGGACGGACGGCCGAAGAGATATTTCGGCGCGTACCAGTAACCACGCCGCGTCGAATGCCACACGGTCGCGGCCTGCTGCGCTGCCTCGACCGCGATGTCACACCCGGTGTTGCCGCCGCCGATCACCAGGACCTTGCGGTTGCGCAGCTGGGCGGTGTCCTGGTACGCGGCGGCATGGATGACCTGGCCCCGGAACTCCCCCGGGATCTCCGGCTTGGCGGGATCCCAGTTGTGCCCGTTGGCGACCACCAGGCCCGCGTACCGCTGGACGCGCTCGGCGCCGCCGCCCGTCGACCGGGTCGTCACGTCCCAGCGCCCGTCGCCGACCGGCACCGCGGAGACGACCTCGGTGCCGAACCAGATGTGCGCGCCGAGTCCGAAATGTTCCGCGTAGCGCTCCAGATAGGACAGCACTTGCGTGTGGTGCGGATAGTCCGGCCAGTCGTCCGGCATCGGAAAATCGGGGAACTCGGTCAGCGGGCGCGACGAGATCAGGTGGGTGCTCGCGTACATCGGGCTGCGGTCGTGCCGCCAGTTCCAGGCGCCGCCGACCGAGGTCTCCCGCTCGTAGCAGTCGACGGCGAAGCCGTGCTCCCGAAGGTTCTTGATCGCGACGAGCCCGCCGGCCCCGGCGCCGATCACACAGATCGCGTCATGCCGGTCCGCGATGTCCGGAGTGTCTTGCACGCGGCGATCCTGCCAGAAGGCGGCGTCACTCGGAAGGGAGGCTCAAGTCAGCGAGAACGGGAAGATGATCACTCCCGCGCCGGGCCAGCTCGGACTCGACAACTTCGTACTTCTCGATGGTGATGTCCGGGCTCACGAACAAGCCGTCGATCAGCCGCGCGGGCAGCGTCGCCGGGAACGTGGGCTGCCCGCCCTGCGACGACACCAGCCCGTCGCCGACCGTCCGCCAGGCGCCGCCACCGGGCCCCTCGTTGAGGTCACCGGCCGCGATCACCGGCCCCTCCAGGGCCGCGAGGGACTCCTTCCACAGCGCCGCCTGAGCGGGCCGCTCGGCCGGATCCGTAGCCAGGTGCGACCCGGAGAGCGTGAAGCTCGCACCGTGCACCGAAGCGCGGGCGAAGACGGCGCCACGCATGTGCCGGCCCGGGGTCAGCGGGTATCGCACGCACCAGGTGTCGTGCACGCGGACCCGCATGTCCACCAGCAGCAGGTTGCCCAGCGCCGGCATGCCGCCGGCCGCGAACAGGAGGCCGGTGTCGTCGGCAAGCGCCGCGCATTTGTGCCGCCAGCGCCACCGGCGCGGGGCCTCCTGCACGATCAGCACGTCCGGGGCGCATTCGCGGATCAGGCTGATCAGGGCCGCCCGGTCGTCCTTCAGCCCGTGGACGTTGTAGCTCATGACCCGCAGCGGCACCCCGGACAAGTTAGGCCCTTCGTCTCGATGCTTCAGAGGCGGCGGGCCAGGTCGGCCGCGCCGACCACTCCCGCCGTATTGCCCATCTCCGCAGCCACCACTTCGGCAACGGGGAAACGGCCACGCTGCTTCAGCTGATCGTGATAAGTCGTGTGGGTCGGGGTCATGAGCAGGTCGCCCGCGTCGACCACGCCACCGCCGACCACGAGAATCTGCGGGTCGAAGCTCTGCGCCAGGTCGGCCATCGCGACGCCGAGCCAGTAGCCGATCTGCGAGAACGCGTCCCGGGCCACGCCGTCGCCGGCCCGCGCCGCCTCGGTGACCTGCCGGCCGCTGATCTTCAGCGGGTCGCCGCCGGCCAGTTCGAGCAGCTGCTTGGCCCGCTCCGGCTCCTGCCGCGCCCCCGCCCGGGCGAACCGGACCAGCGCGTTCCCGCTCGCGTACTGCTCCAGGCAGCCGAGCCGCCCGCACCCGCAGGGATGCCCGTCCGGCACCGACTGGATGTGCCCGAGCTCCGCGGCGATGCCGTTGGCCCCGCGCCACAGCTTGCCGTTCAGAACAATGCCGCCGCCGATACCGGTACCCACGGTGATCAGCAGCATCGAGTCGTCGGCGTGCTTGGCGACACCGAACCGGAACTCGGCCCAGGCCGCGACGTTCGCGTCGTTCTCCAGCACGGTCGGCAGGCCGACCGCCTTGCTCACGTAGTCGCGCAGCGGCTCGTCGCGCCAGGCCAGGTTCGGCGCGAACAGCACGGTCGAGGCGGCCGCGTCGATCCACGCCGCGGCGCCGATGCCGATCGCGGTGGCCTCCGGATGCTTCTCGGCGAGCTCGGCCGCGACCTCGACGATCGTGTCGCGGGTGCCGGCCGGATCCTCGGCGGGGGTGCTCCGCCGGTTCGTAGTCACGATGGTGCCGCGCTCGTCGACCACCCCACCGGCAACTTTCGTGCCGCCGACGTCGACTCCGATGGTCAGCGTCACGCTGCCCCGTCCCCTCTTGCTGCCTAGCTCAGATCGCCCGCACCGTCGCGGTCATCATGATCCACGTCCGGCTTTCGCTCAAGGTCGGCGGCGGTGGCCGCCGCCCACACATCAAACCTTTGAGGTGTACGCCCCGGCGGTGCCACCTCCGGCGTGGTGTTCTGCACGACATCGGTGTCCGGCTCGCGCTTCGCCTGGGCCGCCTCGCGCGCCGCCTTGGCCTGGGCGGCGGCCTCCCGCACCCGGCGGGCGGCCTCGGCGGCGGCGTCCGCGGCGGCCTTGGCGGCGGCGCGGCGCTCGGCTCGAACGGCCTCGGCGGACGCGGCGCTGGCGGCGCCCCAGGGGTCGGACTCGGGATCGGGGGCCGGGCCGTTGGTCGCGGCCGCCCACGCCTCGTCGGCGTTGTTGACATCGTCGCGGCCGGTGTCGCCGCGGTCTTTCCGGGTGGCCGCCGACCATGCCTCGTCCGGGCTCGGACGTTGCGACGCCGGTTTCGCCGGCGGGGCCGGTCGCTCGCCGCTGATCGCCGATAAGGCGCGCATCATGCTCGCCACGCCGTGGGCCAGATCGCCGGCCCCGACCGCGAGCTTCGCCGCCGTGTCCGGGCTGGGATCGCGCATGGCGGAGATCGCGCGGCAAATCGGGCAGACGCAGCACTCGGCGCTGCCGGTCGCCCAGCTGCCGCCGGATCCCTGCCCGAACGCCGCGCCGGCCACCTTGCCCACCAGGTCGCCGAGCGCGCCCAGGCCATCATTGCCTTTTCCGGCGCCGGTGCTCGCCATCGCGAGGACCGCCGCGACCAGGCGCTCGGCTTCCTCTCGCGCGGAGGAGGGCATGTCTTTCCTCGTTCCTCAGTTCGCCGGCAGGCTCTCGACGCGGCGCTTGAGCTGCTTGAGCGCCGTATCCATGATCATCTTCTCGGCCTTGCGCCGGAACATGCCCAGCATGCCGATGGAGAGCTCCACCTCGAGCGTGTACGTCACCGTGGTCGTGCCGTCGACGTCCTCGGTCAAATCGTACGAGCCGCGCTGCGACTTCTGCGTCTTGGACGGGGCGACCAGCTCCCACTCGATGCGGGACAGGTCGTCGGCATACGCGTACTCGAGCGTGTAATCGTCGACGAGCACCCCGGCGTCGATCACGAAACGAACCTTCGCCGCGTAGCCGTCGTCGTACTCCTCGAGGACCTCCACCTGCTTCATCGCGTCGGCCCATTCCGGGTACCGCGGGAAGTCGCTGATCACCGCGGCAACCCGGTCGAGCGGTGCGATCACCTCGATCGACTGCGTCGACGTATCCGCCATGCACGGAGGCTACCCCGAGCGTCCGACATTCCCGGCGACCGGGCCGCCTCCGGACCGCGCCGGATTGAGCATGGGCGGCTACCATCCGTCAGGTGCCGATGCTGTCCAGCTTTTCCGGGCGTGTCCAGCCGCTCGCCATCGCGGCGCGCGTGGTCATGCTCGCGCTGGTGGCTGCCCTCACGCTGATCGCCACCGAGGATCCCGCGCAGCTGCGCTGGATCGCGTTGCTCGCGGTCGCCGCGCTGCCCGCCTTCTTCGCGCCCGATCACCGGGTGCTCGCCCCGCTCGGCCGCTTCGCCGAGGTCGCCGTCACCGGCCTGGCCGCCGGCTCGGTCGCCGCGGCCAGCAACGCGAGCGGCACATTGGACGCCGGCTTCGGCGCCGAGGTCGTCCTTCCCTATCTGGCCGTGCCGCTGCTGACCGCGGCCCTGCGGCGGCGGCCCACCGAGGGCGCGGCGCTGCTCGGCGTCGCGGCCGTCGCCCTGGTGGTGGGTGGCTCGATCACCAACGGCGACGACGGCCCGATGATCACCGAGCCCGGCTTCCTCGCGGCCGGCGGCCAGTGGCTGGTGCTCGGCGCGATCATCACGTTCGCGGCCGACACCATGCGCCAGTTCATGCAGCCCGCCGAGCAGACCCCCCAGCCGTACGCGGAAGCGACCCGCCTGCTGACCCAGCTGCGCAGCGTGGCCCGTTCCCTGCCGGGCGCGACCCTGGATCCGGGCGGCATCTCGGAGCACCTGCTGGAGGAGTTGCGGCTGGTCACGCCGTCCGACCGGGCGGCCGTGCTGTCGGCCAGCGGTGGCGGCCGGCTCGTCGTGCTGGCGCAGACCGGTGTCGAGCGGGTCGACTGGGAGACGACACTGGACGCCGACTCCGCAATCGCCGACGCCTGGGCGACCCAGCAGCCCCAGACCGCGAGCCGCTCACAGGCCCGGTCGACCCGCCGAGGCGACACGTCTTCGCTGGTCGTCCCGCTGGTTGCGGGCGTACGCACGATCGGTCTGGTGATCCTGGAATCGGACGTCGCCAACGCGTACCCGCAATCGGTGGTCTCCGAGGTCACCTGGGTGACCGAACCGGCTGCCCTGCGGCTGGAGGCCGCGCTTCTCTTCGACGACGTGCGCTCGCTGGCCACCAATGAGGAACGCCAGCGGCTGGCCCGGGAGATCCACGACGGTGTCGCGCAAGAGCTCGTCATGGTCGGCTACGGCATCGACAACGCTCAGGCCACCCTGCCGGAGGGCGCCGAGGAAACCGCCGAGGAGCTGCGTACGCTGCGTGCCGAGGTCACCCGGGTGATCACGGAACTGCGGCTGAGCCTGTTCGAGCTGCGCTCCGAGGTCGACCGCAACGGGGGTCTGGCCGCGGCGATCGCGGAGTACGCGCGTACGTTGGGCACCTCGGCCGGGCTCCGGGTGCACTTTACCTTCGACGAGTCGACGGCGCGGCTACCCGCCGCGACGGAGGCCGAATTGCTGCGCATCGCTCAAGAGGCGATCACTAACGCGCGCAAGCACGCGGGAGCCTCTAACCTGTGGGTTACCTGCACCGTCGACCCGCCGTACGCCGAGATCGAGGTCTCCGACGACGGCAAAGGCTTCGCCGACGACCGCCCGGACGGTCGCTACGGCTTGACCATCATGAGAGAACGCGCCGAACGGATCCGGGGCCGTCTGAAGATCACGCCACGACACCCCAGCGGGACAACTGTGGCTGTAGTACTCGGATCTCCGGCCAGGCGCGATAGCGTGCGGGATAGCGTTTCCGCTCCAGAAGGGGAGTAACCCGAGCATGTCGACCAGTCCTGCGCCGACGACGCGCACCAAGGTCCTCCTTGTCGACGATCACGACCTGATTCGTAAGGGGCTGCGACACGCATTCGAGCGCGACCGGCAGTTCGAGGTCGTGGGCGAGGCGGCCACCGCCGCGGAGGCGGTGCGCCAGGCCGGGGCGCTCCAGCCGGACGTCGTGATCATGGACCTGCGCCTGCCCGACGGCAGCGGTCTCGAGGCCACCAAGGCCCTCCGGAAGAACAACGCCAACATGGGCATCGTCGTCCTCACCATGTACGCCGGTGACGACCAGCTGTTCGGTGCGCTCGAGGCGGGTGCGAGCGCGTTCGTGCCGAAGACGGCTCCGGCGGACGAGGTCGTCGCGGCCGCCCGGCACGCCGCCTCCGCGCCCAGCGCGTTCACCGCGGCCGACCTCGCCGAGGCGATGAAGCGCCGCCTCGCGCCGAGTGGCCCGCAGCTCTCCCCGCGCGAGGGCCAGGTGCTGCGCCTGCTGGCCGACGGCATGAGCGTCGCCGGCATCGCGAAGCAGCTGTTCGTCTCCGAGTCGACGGCGAAGACGCACATCTCGAAGCTGTACGAGAAGCTGGGCGCGGCCAACCGCGCACAGGCACTGATGACGGCGCTGCGGCTGGGTCTGCTCGAGGCCCCGGACGCCCCCAAGTTCTGAGGCAGCAACAACAGGCGCCCGGCCCAAAGCTGGGCGCCTCGCTCAGTGTTCCGACCCGCGCCCGCCCGATTTTTCGGTCTTTATGCGGTTTTTCGTGCCTGCAGCCGGCGGATCGCGAGGTAGGCCTCGCAGCCCAGGCACAGCCCGAACGCCGCGTTCAGGAATGCCGCCAGCAGGCCGAACGCCGCGAACACCACGCCCAGCGTGGTCACCTCGGCGAGGTATCCCACGCTTGCCACGGCGAGGAAGCAAAATCCGACAAACTGCGCAAAGCGCACGGGTGCGGCCGCCTCACGCTGGGTCGTCGGGCCCATCCTCGGCAGGACAAAAGCGCGATAAAGGTACGAATAAGGCCCGCGCCGGGGATCCAGCGCCGTGATCGCGAAGACCACCGTCTGCGCCAGCGCCAGCCAGCCCCAGCCGGTCGCCAGCACCACGATCAACACGACGGTGGTCAGCGTCGCGGCGAACCGCGGGCCCCGGGGATCGAGTTCCATGCGCGCAGCCTATTCGAGAGATGTCAATACTTTGCGAAGCAGGACGTTGAGCTGCACCAACTCGTCTCTCGATAACGCGCTCATCAGCTGCTTGTCGCGCTCGATGCCCTCGAACACGTACTTGTTCCACGCCTCGCGCCCCGCCGCGGTCGGCCGGATCAGCACCTGACGCCGGTCGTGCGGATCCACCTCGCGCGTCACCAGCCCGGCCGCGGCGAGCCGGTCCAGGCGACTGGTCATCGCCGCCCGGGTCACGTGCGTGGCGTCGGCGAGCTGCGCCGGCGTCGCCTCGACCGGATGCGGCTGAACCATCAGCGCGTGCAGCGTCTTGTAGTCCTCGAGCGTGAAGTCCTCGCTCGCCGCGAACGCCGCCACATCCGCGCGCCGCGACCACTTCATGATGTCGTGTATCCGGACCAGCGCCCCCTCGACCTCAGGGTCGAACGCCGGGTCGTCCCTCCAGAACGCCGCCCACCGGGTCACATGCCGATCCACACTGTCCACGACGCCATTGTGCCACCGATCTGATTATTAGGTTGCGAATAGTTAGACGCTGAACTAGCGTACGCAATCATGCTCTCCGATTTCCGCCTGCTCGCCGCCGGTCAGACCCTGTCCTGGGTGGGCAATGGTTTCCAGACCGTCGCGCTGGCCGTCGCCGTGGTCACCTCGGGTGGCGGCGCCGGCGACCTGGGCCTGGTCATGGCGTGTTCGATCATCGCGATGCTGGCCGGAACGCTGTTCGGCGGCGTCTGGGCGGACCGTCTCCAGCCCCAGCACGTCATGATCGGCTCCGACGTGGTCCGCCTGCTGGCCGCCGCGTCGATGGCCGCGATGTTCGCCGCCGGCGGGTACCACCTTCCGCTGCTGGCGGGTCTGGCCGCGGTCTCGTCGGCGGCCGGCAGCTTCTTCAACCCGGCGTTCACCGCGCTGCGTCCGCTGCTCATCCCGATCGACCGGCGGCAGCAGGCCAACGCGACGCTCAGCATGCTGCAGACCGGCAGCTCGGTGCTGGGTCCGGCGCTCGGCGGGCTCATCGTCGGCGCCTGGGGCGCGCCGGCCGGCTTCGCCGTCAACGCCGCGAGCTTCCTGGCCTCGACGATCGCTTGCGCTCTTTTGCACGTACGCGCCGAGCGAGGCCCCCGCAACCCGATGCTCAAGGAGCTGGCCGCGGGCTGGCGCGAGGTCACCAGCCGCCGGTGGCTGCTGGCCGGGCTGCTGGGCGCGACCGGTTACCACATCGCCAACGGCGTCATCCTGGTGTTGGTGCAGGTCATCGCCGTGACGAAGCTGGGCGGCGCCCCCTCGGCCGGCTTCATCGCGTCCGCCGAGGGCCTGGGCGGCATGCTGGGCGCGATCGTCGCCATGCGCGTACGGCCCAAATTCCCGCTCCGCGCCGGCTGGCTGACCCTGCTGCTGATGCCGCTGTGGGCTTTGGCGTACGTCTGGCCCGCCGAGCTGACCGCGGTCCTGATCGGCGCCGTGATCGGCTACGCCGGCCTGATCTTCTTCGACGTCGCGTGGGAGACCGCCATCCAGGACGGCGTCCCGCAAACTTCCTTGGGCCGGGTCGCGTCCTGGGACACGCTGGCGTCCTTCATCGCGATGCCCATCGGAAACGCCCTGGCCGGCCCGTTGTCCTCGGCCTTCGGCGTCAACCCGGTCCTGGTCGTGTGCGCCCTGGTGCTGGCCGCGGCGGCGCTCTCCCAGCTGCTGATCCCCGCCGTCCGCACGTTGACCCGGGCAGCCGCAGCCCCGAGCCAGCCCAACCTGCCAGTCCCGGCCTGACCGCGGGCGGCTGCCCTCCCAGCGTTCCGAGCGCGAACGGCGAGTAGGCACGGTCGGCGGCCGCGGCAGGCGCAACGGCCGCGGCAGGCGCAACGGCCGCGGCAGGCGCAGCGCCCGCGGCAGGCGCAGCGCCCGCGGCAGGCGCAGCGCCCGTGGCAGGCGCAACCGCCGGTGCCCCGATGCCGCCCATCAGCGACCGCCACCCGCGCATATCCGACATGTCTATGGAAAAGGCCAAGGCGACTCGGCGGTCTGACCACCGCAGCGCGGCGACGCGTCCAATATTCGGGACAGGCGCCCATTCATTGGAATCGGTGGCCGCATCGTGGATCCGCGTCCCGCGATGCGGGATGGCGGTCCACTGTGGATGAATCTTTCGTCCGCATACGCGGCTTTTGCCAGGCGCGATTTCCTGCCTCAATGTGAACCTTGGAGAGTTCGGGTCCAAATATGGGCGCAACTCTCCAAGGTTCACGAATACCCACGATGCGGTTGCAGATTTCCACATAGTGGGACAACTACCGAGCCCGGGCAGCGGATCACCACGCTTGCCTTGGCGCACCAGGTGATAGGCGCAACCGGCGGCACCCAGGCACTCCGCACCCGCGCCGCGATGGCCACCCAGCCCGCCACACCCTCGGCGCAACCGGCGGCACCCAGGCACTCCGCACCCGCGCCGCCATGGCCACCCAGCCCGCCACACCCTCGGCGCAACCGGCGACACCGGCACTCCCGGGCACTTACGCCGCCGTGTCCGCCACACCCGGCGCTCGTAGGCACATGCGCCGCCGCGGCCGCACAGCGCGCGAACGGTCCAGAGCCGCAGCAATCTACTCGCCGCCGGGCTGATCGACACCGGCCCGCAGCGGCGAAGGCCTCCCGGGTCCCGCCCCACACCCTCCCGGGATGGTGGTTGCGGGCGGCAAGCGTCAGTTCAGCGCGGGGCCAGCAGGATCTCGCCGAGCACGGCGATGAGCTGCGGCTTTGACGGGACACCCGTGGCGCGCTTCACCACGCGGCCGTCGGCGTCCAGGACGAGCAGCGTGGGTGTGCGCCAGATTTCCAGCTCGCGCACCGCGTCGAGATGGCTCTCGGCGTCCACTTCGACGTGCCGCACGCCGGACAGCAGGTTGGCGACCTCGGAGCTCACCCGGCGCACCGAGCGGCAGGGCGTGCAGAACGCCGACGAGAACTGCAGCAACGTCGCCTGCGCCGGTCCGACGCCCAGCGACTCCAGCAGCTCCGGCGCCAGCGTCTCCCCCGCCGCCGCGCGCTCGCGCTCGCGCTCGACATCCTCAATCACGCCCGGTTCCTCCATCCGGTCAGCCACGACCGTCCCGCCATCCCGCCCACCAACGCCGCGACCGGCAACCTCGCCGCCGGCAACGGCCCGACCGGCAACCTCGCCGCCGGCAACGGCCCGGTCGGCAGCCTCGCCGCCGGCAACGGCCCGGTCGGCAGCCTCGCCGCCGGCAACGGCCCGGTCGGCAGCCTCGCCGCCCGCAACGCGCGCACCGTCGCGGCCCGCACCGCCTTGGCGGGGCACCTTTCGCGCGTCGCGCAGCCGGCCGTCGGTTCGCCGGCGCCACAAACCCGCCGCGCAGCCCGCGAGAAGAACGACGACGGCGACGATGACACCCACCCGATCCATCCGTCCCCTCCCCTCGCAAACAAACGAACAAACAAGCAACACCACTGTGGCACGGGATCCGGACGGCGACGACTACGCGGACTGATACGCGCTCGCCTGCAACGTGAACAGCTGCGCGTAGATGCCGCCCACCGCCATCAGCGACTCATGATCGCCCTGCTCGACGACCGTCCCGTGATCCAGCACGTAGATCCGGTCCGCCTCCCGCACGCTCGCCATCCGATGGGTGATCAGCACGACCGTGCGCCCCGCCGCGAGCTCCCGCAGCCGCTGATAGACAGCGTGCTCGGCCCGCGCATCAAGGTTCGCCGTCGGTTCGTCGCAGATCAGCAGCGGCGCGTCGCGATAGAACGACCGGCTCACCGCGAGCCGCTGCCACTGCCCGCCGGACAGGTCGGCACCGTCGGTGAAGTGCCGGGACAGCAACGTCTCGTACTGTCGCGCCAGTTCCATCACAAATTCGTGCGCGTCGCCCGCCCGCGCCGCGGCCTGCACCTCGGGCATCCCGGTCACCCGCTGATGGCGGCCGATCGTGATGTTGAGCCGCGCGGACAGCGGCCACCGGGTCGGCTCCTGCATGACCACGGCGACCCGCTCCCGGACGGAATCGGGGTCGAACGAGGTCGCATCCGCCTCGTCCCACCGGATCGTGCCGTGCTGCGGGCGATGCAACCCGGCGAGCAGCGTCGCCAGCGTCGACTTGCCGGATCCGTTCTCCCCCACCAGCGCGATCACCTCGCCGCGACGCAGGGTCATGTCCACGTCCCGTACGGCCGGTTGCTGTGCATCGGGATAGCTGAATGTCACACCACGCAGCGTGATCTCGGTGAAGTGACGCGGCGCCTTCCCGCCCGGCGCCGGTTCGGCCCGCTCCTGCGACAGCTCGCAGAATCCCTGGAAGTCCGAGAAGTACAACCCCTGCTCGAAGAGCCGGTTGGCGGTCAGCGCCATCTCCCGCAGCTTGCCGATGCCGATGCTGACCGCGTACGCCGCCGCCCCGCCCGCGGCCAGCTCCATGCGCCCGGTCCAGAGAAGCCAGAGCAGGACCGTGTACGTGACACCGGTCGCCCCCGCACTCAAAACCGTGCCGACCAGGGTCGTCCGCACCTGGCGAGTCGTCACCCGGATCTCCTCGTTGGTCGAGATCGTCAGCAACCGGCGGATCTCGTCCAGCAGGAACGACCGCAACGTGAACGCGCGCAGTTCCGCGGCCGGCTCACGGGCCGCGAGCAGCTCGGCGAGCATGCGCTGACGCCGCCACACCGCGATGAGCCGCAGCATGCGCCGATGGTTGAGCCGCGCCGACCGCACGGCCGCCCACGCGATCGGCACGACGGACAGCACGAGCAGCGGCAGCAGCACCGGATGCAGCACCGCGAGCACACCCGCCGCCGCGATGAGCCCGACCACGTTGGTGGTCAGCTCGATGGCGCGGTTCACCAGTTGCTCCGCGGCCGAGATCCCGCGGTCGCGGGCCCGTTCCATCGCGTCGCGCCAGTCCGCGTTGTCGAACGTGGACAGATCGACCCGCGTGGTGAGCGCCAGCAGCCGCATCTCGGCCGCCTGAAAGACCTTGGGCGCCAGCCGCCCGTTGGCCGCCGCCGCGGCCGAGGCGAGCCCGCCCCGTAACGCCGCTGCTCCGACCAGCAGAAGCAGCGAAGGGATCGCGGCCCGTACGCGCTCCGGGGTGGGCGCCTCGGTGAGGAGCCCGTTGAACACCCCGACCACGCTGATCATCCCGACCGCGCTGGCGACGCCGCCGAACACCTGGAACACGACGACCGCGGCCGTGGTCCGGCGGCTGGCGCGCCAGGCGAGCAGCCACGCGTCCCGCAACAGCCGCGGCAGCCGGCGCAACATCCGGAAGAAGGAGGTGTTGGCGGCTTCCTCGGTGCTGGTCAGCCAGTACGGAAGGGCGAGCTCTCCGTCCTCGAACTCGGCCTGCACGCCCTCGTCGGCCGTCTGATCCTTACGCGCCGCGGGGGCAGGTTCTTCCTCTGTGGACGAGGGGGCGTCCGGCATCGGAGACTCCGTCTCGGGTTTGCCTCGGCGAGGGCTCCGCGTCCACGGCTGGGCGCGCGACGCTCGGACGGCGCGGGCACGGCGCGCCGGAAGCTCTCCCTTTTTCCTACGCCTCTGGACCCGGTTCGTCTGTCGGGTTCAGGCGCCTCGGCCGTTCATTCATGCCGTCGCGCGGACGTACGATCGGACGCGGGCCGACCGCCGACATCGGGGACTCAGATGACCTCGGACCGCGATGCACCGTTCGCTCGGGCGCTCCGCAGGCTCCGGGGCGAGCGTGCGATGTCCGTCCGCGCGCTGGCCGATCGCGCGCGCTACGGCAAGACGTACATCAGCGAATTGGAATTGGGTCAGAAACCGCCGACCGAGGCGGTCGCGCGGCGCCTCGACGACGTTCTCGACACCGGCGGCGAGCTGGCCCGGATGATCGCGCGGACCGACGCCGAGGAGTCCCCGCCCCGGCAGGCGGACCGGGCCGAACCGCTGGGCGACCGCGACATCGAGCGGCTCCGCGACACCATCCGCCACCTCGTCGCGCTGGACACGCTGCACGGTTCGGAGGGGCTGGCCGGCAGCGCGTCGCGGACGTTCCGGGGCACGCGCGACCGGCTGGGCGTCGCCGGTGTCCGCCCGCACCAGCGCGACGACCTGCTGGTCACGCTGGCCGAACTGGGTGAGGTCGCCGCGTGGCTGGCGTTCGACAGCGAACATCAGGACGCCAGCCGCCGGATCGCCACCGAGGCGGTCCTGCTCGCCCAGGCCGCGGGCGACACGAGCATGGTCCGCTTCCTGATGAACCACCTGTCGATGCAGGCCGTCTACCTGGGCCGGCCCGCCGAGGCGCTGGACCTGGCCGGCCGGGTCCTGGCCGACGACCCGCACTCGCCGCGGGTCACCGGGATGATGCGGGTCCGCCGGGCGCGTGCGCTGGCCCAGCTCGGCGACCCGATCGACGCGCTGCGCGAGCTGAAACTGGCGCAGCGCGGTTTCGACAAGGGCGTCGGCCCGGACGATCCCTCGTGGACGTGGTGGTGGCACGCGGCCGAGTTCGCACGGCACGAGACCCACATCCGGCGCGCCGACGGTGACGTGCACGGCGCGGTGGCCACGTCGGAGCGGGCGGTGCTGAGCCTGCCCACCGCACAGGGCCGTGACCAGGCGGTCTTCCGGGCGGACCTGCTCTGTGACCTGGTTGAGGCGCATGCCTGGCACGACGCCGACCGGGTGGCGCAAGACCTGGCCCGGGTCGCCGCCGGGGTGGGTTCGGCGCGCGTGCACCGCACGATCCAGCGGGCCGAGCGGCGGGGCGTGCGCAACCGGGCGCCCCGGTGGCTGCTCGACGCCATCCAGGAGGCGGCCGCCGCGGCCGACCCCGCGGCGTAGGCCGGTGTCCGCAGGTTTTGCGGACGGCCGGGGTCCGTTGCGGACACGGTTGCGGACGCCGTCCCCCTGAACGATCGGTAAACGCCGCCCCACCATGGAAAGCCGGAAGGCGGCAGGCCGTCCCCCGGCTCCGTCGCACCCCGGAGATCCCCTGCCGCCTTCCCCGCACAGAACGGGAGCAGGGTCATGCGGCGGCCAATCCGGTGCTTATCGAAAATGCGGGCGAGACGCCGCGCCGCGATCCTGCGCGCGGCCGCCGCCCAGTCGGCCGCCGAGCACGCCGCCGCCGTCGGCCGGATCATCGAGCTGTCCCGCGACGACCGCTGAACCGCTCACGATCCGGCGGGTAAGCCGTCCAGCAGGGCCTCCAGCCGCGCCGCCTGGGTCTCCCAGCGCCACTCCCGTTCCACCCAGGCCCGGCCCGCCGCGCCCATCTCCTTGGCCCGCGCCCGGTCGCTGAGCAGCTCGATCAGGCGGGACGCGATCGCCGGCACGTCCCGGCCGTCCACCACGTACCCGGTTTCGCCCTCGCGGACCGCGTCCGGCGCACCGCCGGAGTCGCCGCCCAGCACCGGCAGGCCGGACGCGGACGCCTCCAGGTAGACGATGCCCAGGCCCTCCACGTCGAACCCGCCGGCCCGGGTGCGGCAGGGCATCGCGTACACGTCGCCGGCCGCGTAGTGCTCGGGCAGCTCGGCCCACGGGACCGAACCGGTGAGGACGACATCGGACTCGACGTCGTGCTCGCGGGCCAGCCGGGCGAGCTTTTTACGGTACGGGCCGCCGCTGACCAGCAGCAACGCCGCGCCGGGCACCCGCCGCCGGATCGCCGGCATCGCGCGGATCAGCATGTCCTGGCCCTTGCGTGGCACCAGCCGCGACACGCACACGATCACCGGCCGGTCGCCGAGGCCGTAGCGCTTGCGGACCACGGTGCCGTCCACATCGGGGTGGAAGGTCTCCACGTCGACGCCGGGGGCCAGCCTCTCCAGCGACGTCAGGCCGTCGAGGGCCCGCGCGAGCCGGGTGCGCTGATAGTCCCCGAGATAGGTCACGACGTCGTTGCCGCGGGCGATGCGGCGCAGCAGCTGGCGGGCGCCGGGCAGGGCCGCCCACCCGATCTCGTGCCCGTGCGACAGCGCCACCCCGCGCGTCACGCCGGCGTCGCGGCGCAGCCCGGCGGCGAGCAGCCCGAGCGGCGCGGCCGCACCGAACCAGACCCGGTCGCAGCCGAAGGAGCGGGCGAGCGACGCGGCCCGGCGCGCCACCGCGGGCGTGGGCAGCAGCATCCCGGTCTTCTCCCGGACCACCTCGAACGGTTGTTCCGCGTCGAAGGCGGCCGCGCCGCGCCAGCTCGACGCGTAAACCACCAGCGAGCCGGCCGGCTGGCGCACCGCGAGGTTGTGCACGAACTGCTGGATACCGCCGGGGCGGGGCGGGAAGTCGTTCGTGATCAGCAGGGTGCGGCCCATCAGCGTTCACCCCGGGCGTAGGCGCGCGCCGCGGCCATCCGCTCCACCGTGGACGGGTGCGAGGCGGACATCGCGTACTCCCAGGTGGGCGGGTCGGGGTCGGACAGGTTGACGGTGCCGAGGCGGCGCTGCATCGCCTCGAACGTCGCCGGGTCGGCGGTCAGGGCCAGCGCGTGCGCGTCGGCGCGGGCCTCGATCCGCCGCGAGACGAGCGCCTGCGCCGGTCCGAACACCAGCCCGGCCACGGCGACCACGGCGAGCATCAGCCCGATCGCCCGCGGCTCACCGAACGACTCCACGTGCGCGCGGCTCAGCAGCCAGCCCCAGGAACCCAGCAGGTACAGCGCGATCACCGCCAGCGCCGCGCCGAGCGCCCCCTGGATCGTGCCGATCAGCACGTCGTTGTCCTTGGCGTGGCCCAGTTCGTGCGCGGCCACCGACACCACCTCGTCCGGCGTGGCCTCGGTCAGCATCGTGTCGTAGACGACGATCCGCCGGGTCGGCCCCAGGCCGGACACATAGGCGTTGACCGCCCGCGTACGCCTCGACGCGTCCGCCACCAGCACATCCTTGACCGGTACGCCGTCGCGGGCGGCCAGCTCGACCAGCGACGTGCGCAGCGGCCCGTCGGCCATCGGGGTGAACTTGTTGAACACCGGCTCGACCAGCACCGGCAGCACGAACGACAGCAGCACCACGAGCGCCGCGGCCCCGGGCGCCGCGAACGCCCACCACCAGCGCGGTGCGTAATGCGCGACCGTGTAGAACCCGAGCAGCGCGATCATGCCGATCACCGCCCCGACCGCCCAGCCCTTGAGCAGGTCGACCGTCCAGGCGCCCCACGACTGGGTGGAGATGCCGTACTTCACCACGACGGTGTGCCGCCAGGCCGCGAACGGCAGCGTGATCACCTCGGTGACGAGCACGACGATCAGGCCGCCGAGCACCGCCCGCGCCACCCAGTTCCCCCCGAACGGCCGGCCCGCCTGGGTGACCAGCCAGGACCCGAGCGGGGTCAGCCCGAGCACCAGGGCGGCGATCAGACCGACGGCCATCCCGCCGTACGCCCCCGGGCGCAGCTCGGCGTGAAACCGCCGGGCCCGGCCGACCGCGTCGGACGGGAGCTTGCCGAGCGCGTCGAGCTGGTCGGCGCGCGGGGCCGGCGGCCGGTGCCACGGGATGGTCAGCGCGGCGAAGACGACCAGAGCGACGACGAGCACGGCGAGCGCGCAGGCCGCCCAGAGCCGCGGCGTCACGCCGCACCTAGGCGCGGGAACGGGTGGGAGAGCATCGGTCCATCCTAGGGAAAGCCGGTCACGCCACGTCGCGGTGGCGCGGGAACATCGGCACCACCACCGGTGGCTCGGGCGTCTCGAGCAGCTCGACCTCGAACCCGGCCAGCTCGAAGACCTCGATCGCCCGCAGCTCGCCGGGGGTCAGGTCCTCGATGCCGTCCGGGGTGGCGGCGAGCGTCTTGACCAGGCAGCCGTCGCACTCGTCGGGCCGCTGGGAGCAGCGACCGCAGTCGATGATCATGACTCCTCCTCACGGAGCCGAAGCCGGGACGAATGCCCCCGGCTAGGTGAGGGTCACGCTATGCGACGGGTACGACAAAAACGCGTCGGCGCAGGTCAGGAGCGTGCGAGGCGGCGCAGCAGCGAGTCGGCGCCCATCGGGTACGCCCCGTGGCGGCGCACTCCGTCGGCCACCTCACGGTCCGACGAGATGACCACGATCGGCCGCCCGGCCGGTTCGGCGCGCACCAGCTGGCGGATCAGCTCGTCGGCGGTGTCGCCCTTGCGGGAGAACAACACGCGGACGCCGCGGGGGGCCGGCGGCAGGCCGTGCACGCGTTCCGCGCCGTCGAAGACGACGGTGACCTCGTCGCCGGTCTGCGCGGCGATCCCGCCGAGCCCGGTGATCAGCCGTTTGCGCTGCTGCTCGAGCGACATGTCGGCGAAGCCGCGCTTGGTCACGTTGTAACCGTCCACGACCAGGTGCGCCCGCGGCAGTTGGAGCAGCTGATCGAGCCGGCCGGGGTCGTCGGTGTCCTGTGCCCGCGCCCGGGAGCGCTCCGGCGAGCCGGGGCGTTCCGCCGATTTGTCGGCCACGAAGTCGGCGGGCATCTTGTCGGACGGCCCGAGGGCCAGCTCGCGGCGCAGGCCGGACGCCGCCTGCCCGATGGTCTCGACGAGCAGCCACAGCCGGGCGTCGTCGGCGGCCCGGGCGTCCTTGGCGCTCTGCTTGCCGGTGGCGGCCAGTGCCTCCGCCTCCGCCAGGCGCGTCTTCAACCGGCGGAGCTCGGCGTCGTGATCCGCCGCGACGCGCGACGCGCGTCCCTTCTCGGTGGCCAGCAGGTCGCTCGCGCGTTTCTGCGCCGCCTGGGTCTCACGCAGGGCCCTGGTGGCGGTCCGCGCCTCCTCACGCAGCTGGCCCAGTTCCTCACGGACCCGGGCCAGCTCGTCACGCAGCTTGTCGGCCTCCACCTTGGCGACCGCGCGATCGTGTTCGGCGCGGGCGGCGCGGTGCTCGGCGGCGCGCAACTGGCCGGCCACCGCGGCGCTGTCGGCCTCGGCCTGCACCGCCTGGCCGGCGTTGTCGATCAGGTCGCGCCAGCCGTCCGGGCGGGCCAGATATGCCAATGCGGCGACCTCGACCGGGTCGGCGGCGGCCGGGGCCATCCCGCTCGCGACGGCCGTCCCGAGATCACCGGCGTCCTCCAGGGCGCGGGTGCTGATCCGCTGCCGGAACAGCGGGTCGCCGGCCAGTTGCGCGGCGATCTCCCGGCCGCCCAGACGGGCCCGCCGGTTCGGGGCGAAACGTGCTACACGTCGCAGTGCGACGGGAATCTCATCCGCGCCCAGGCCCGGCAGCGCGGCCGCGGTCAGCGAGGTGATCCGCTGCCGGACCGGCTCCGGAAGGGTCGGTTCCGGGACGAACTCCGCATCCTGGACAGCCGCCTCCTCCTCGGGGCGGTCGCCGGACGGCAGAGGCTCGGACATCCCACCATTGTCACACCCTGGGCCTGGGAAAAGCTTGCGGTAGCAAGTGATCTTTTGAGGACGCCGGATGGGTTTATGTCGTACCCGGGACCTAATCTTCCCGCCGTGGCACAACCGGCATACGTCCAGGGCACTCTGGACACGCTCCTGACCGCCGACGGGTCGGTCGACCCCGCCGCCCTCTCCCTGGCCGACACCACCTTCGTGGTGCTCGACCTGGAGACCACCGGCGGCGCCGCGGACGGGAGCGGCATCACCGAGATCGGCGCCGTGAAGGTGCGCGGCGGCGAGCAGCTCGGCACCTTCGGGACCCTGGTCAACCCCGGTGAGCGCATCCCGCCGTTCATCACGGTGCTGACCGGCATCACCGACGCGATGCTGGCCCCGGCCCCGCCGATCGAGTCGGTGCTGCCCAGCCTGCTCGAGTTCCTGCGCGGCGCGGTGCTGGTGGCCCACAACGCCCCGTACGACGTGGGGTTTCTCAAGGCCGCCTGCGCCCGGCACGGCTACCCGTGGCCCCAGCCGAAGGTGCTGGACACGGCGGCGGTGGCCCGGCGCGCGCTGACCCGCGACGAGGTCCCCAACCGCAAGCTGGGCACGCTGGCCCAGTTCTTCCACGCCGAGGTGCAGCCGACGCACCGCGCGCTGGACGACGCCAAGGCCACCGTCGACGTGCTGCACGGGCTGATCGAGCGGCTGGGCAGCTTCAAGGTGCACACGCTGGGTGACGCGATCGAGTTCGCCCGGGCGGTCACCCCGACCCAGCGCCGCCAGCGGCACCTGGCCGAGGGCCTGCCGCACGTCCCCGGCGTCTACGTGTTCCGGGCCGCCGACGACCGCCCGCTCTACGTCGGCACGTCGAAGGACATCGCGACCCGCGTCCGCAGCTATTTCACCGCCAGCGAGAAACGGGCCCGGATCAACGAGATGCTCGCCGCCGCGACCCGGGTGGAGGCGGTCGAGTGCGCCCACACGCTCGAGGCCGAGGTGCGCGAGCTGCGCCTGATAGCGAGCCACTCCCCGCCGTACAACCGCAGGTCGAAGTACCCGGAGCGGGTGGTCTGGCTGAAGCTGACCGCCGAGGCGTACCCGCGGCTGTCGGTGGTGCGCAAGCTGGCCGACGACGACGCGGCCTACCTGGGCCCGTTCTCCAGCCGGCGCACCGCCGAGCTGGCCGCGGCCGGGGTCTACGACGCGGTCCCGCTGCGCCAGTGCACCCTGACCCTCTCGGCAACCACCCCGACGGCCGCCTGCGCCCTCGCCGAGCTGGGCAAATGCCCGGCGCCCTGCGAGCACCGGATCAGCCCCGAGGCGTATCTGAAGAACGCCGCCCTGCCCTTTCGGAGCGCCATCCACGGCGACCCGGAGCAGGTCGTCGAGGCGCTCATGGACCGCATCGAGGCGCTCTCCGGCAGGCAGCGCTACGAGGAGGCCGCGGTGATCCGGTCCCGGCTCGTGGCGCTGCTGCGCGCCACCGTCCGGATGCAGCGGCTGGCCGCGATCACCCGGGTCCCCGAGGTGGTCGCCGCGCGCCGCAACGACGTGGGCGGCTGGGAGATCGTCGTGGTCCGGCACGGCCGGCTCGCCGCGGCGGCCACGTCCCCGTCCCGCGAGCACCCGCGCCCGACCCTGGACGCGGCCCGCCTCACCGCCGAGACGGTCCTACCCGGACCGGGTCCGGTGCCGGCCGCGTCCGCCGAGGAGACCGAGCGCGTCCTCGCGTGGCTGGAACGGCCGGACACCCGCTTGGTGGAAACCTCCGGCGACTGGGTGTCACCGGTTCGTGGCGCCGCGCGGTTCACCGCCCTGCTCAGCAGGGCCGAGGCGGCCGCTTCGGGCAAAGACTCGGCCGTTCGCTCATCGGTAACTGACCGTTCGGATGACGCCCGCTCGCTTAGGCTGTAAGGCAAGTGGGGTCCCGTGACGGGTTCGCGGGGTTCTATGACGATTTAGCGGGCGAGCGTGAGGGGGTGTCCTGTGGACGTCGACGCCGGCCACGGCGCCGCCCTCGGACGTGCCCTTCCGACCTCCTCGCCCGGCGACCTGACCCTCTCGCAGCGTCTACGGTCGCTGCTGAGCTTTCCGGGCGGTGACGACGACCCGGTCTCGGTGCTCACCCGCACGCACCGGAGCATCCACCCCTCGGCCGACGCCGCCGTCCTGCGCCGCAGCTACGCGATCGCGGAAAACATGCACCGCGGCCAGATGCGCAAGTCCGGTGACCCGTACATCACGCATCCGCTCGCCGTCGCGCAGATCTGCGCCGAGCTCGGCATGGACACCACCACCCTGGTCGCGGCCCTGCTGCACGACACGGTGGAGGACACGAGCTACACGCTGGAGGCGCTGCACGGCGACTTCGGCCCCGAGGTGACCCACCTGGTCGACGGCGTCACCAAGTTCGACAAGGCGTTCTACGGCAAGATCGCCGAGGCCGAGACCATCCGCAAGATGATCGTCGCGGCCGGCAAGGACGTCCGCGTGCTGGTCATCAAGCTCGCCGACCGGCTGCACAACATGCGCACGCTGGACGCCCGGTCGCCGGCCAGCCGGGCCCGGATCGCCACCGCCACGCTCGACGTGCTGGTCCCGCTCTGCGACCGGCTCGGCATCCAGGCGCTCAAGCGCGACCTCGACGACGTGGTGCTCTACCACCTCGAACCGGACGCCTACGCCCGCATCGCCGAGCACGTGCAGAACAGGCCGGGCTGGACCGACTACCTCGCCGACGTCAGCGCCAAGGCGCGGGTGGCCCTGCGCCGCCAGCGGGTCTCCGCCGACGTGCACGCCCGGCCCCGCCACTTCTACTCGATCTGGAAGGACACGGTCTCGGGCGGCCACAGCGTCCCGTTCGACCTGCCCCGGATCGCGGTCGTGGTGGACGGGCCCGAAACCGACTGTTACGCCGCGCTCGGCGCGATCCACGGCCGCTGGCGCCCGGTCGCGGGCCGCTTCAAGGATTTCATCGCCTCGCCGAAGAACAACCTGTACCGCTCGCTGCACACCACCGTGACCGGCCCGGACGGACGCCTGGTCGAGGTGCTGATCCGCACCGAGACGATGCATCGGTACTCGGAGTACGGCGTGGCCACCGGCTACCGCTATCCGAAGGTGGCGGAGACCGCCGACCCGGCCGGCGACCAGCTCACCTGGCTGCGCCGGGTGCTCGAGTGGCAGCAGGAGACCGACGCCGCCCAGTTCCTCGCCTCGCTGCGCTGCGACCTGGCCGAGGCGCAGATCACCATCTTCGCCCGCGGCCATGCGTTCGAGCTGCCCGGCGGCTCGACCCCGGTCGATCTGGCGTACGAGCTGAGCCCGCAGACCGGCGACTCGTGCCTGGCCGCCACGATCAACGGACGGCTCGCGCCGCTGAGCTCGCAGCTGCGCGACGGCGACGTCGTCGAGATCTTCTCGGAGAACGACGGGCACGTCGAGGTCGAACCCGGGGCGCCGCGCGGGCCGCGCCGCGAGTGGCTGGGCTTCGTGAAGTCGAGCCAGGCGCAGCTGCAGATCAACAAGTATTTCGACGACAAGAACGAGCCCGGCATCAGCATCGCCGACAAGGTGCGGCTCGGCCGGGCCACGATCGGTCTGACACTGCGCAAGCACGACCGCGGGCTCGCCAGCGAGGTGCCGCTGCGCCGGCTGGCCGAGGAGATCGGCTACCCCGACCTGGAGACGATGCTGGTCGCGGTGTGTGAGCGCAATCTGGACCCGGACGCCGTGGTCGAGCAGCTCATCGCCCTGGTGGACCACCCGGACTGAGCACCGTGCGACTCACCGATAGCCTTTGCGACGTGAGTCTTCCTCGGCGGCTGCGCGGTTACGCGTATCAAACCTTCTATCGGCTTCCGCCCGGAACACGTCGTTTTCTCGCGCGCCTCTCCGCCCCCAAATATCTGGTCGGCGCGGTCGCCGTGATCCGCGACGCCGAGGCGCCCGAGCGTCTGCTGCTGCTGCGCCAGCCGCCGAACCGCGGCTGGGGCCTGCCCGCCGGTCTGCTGAAACATCACGAGCGCCCGGCCGACGGCGCCGCGCGGGAGCTGTTCGAGGAGAGCGGGGTGCGCATCGACGCCGCCGACCTGACGGCCGGCTCGCCGAACGCGATCATCCACGCGGTCGGGGTGGTCGACACGGTCTGGTTCGGCTCGGTGCCGGCCTCCACGACGACGCTGCGCGTGGACGGCGGCGAGGTGCTCGAGGCGCGCTGGTTCCCGGTCGACGACCTGCCCCGGCTCACCCGCAACTGCGCGGACCTGCTCGGGCGCTACGGCATCGGCCCGCTCGCCGAGATGCAGAAGGATCCGCTCGGCCCGAAGGCGCCTCGATCGTGACGGCCGAGGTCGCGGGGGTCGTGCTGGCCGCGGGTGAGGGCCGGCGCCTGCGGCCGCTCACCGAGCAGCTGCCCAAGGCGCTCTGCCCGGTCGGCAACGTGGCCCTGCTCGACCGGCAACTGGCTCGGCTGGCCGGCCTCGGGCTCGCCGGGGCGGACACGGTCGCGGTGAACGCGGCGTACCTGGGAAACCAGATCGTGGCGCACGTGGGTGACCGAGCGCATGTGTCGGTGGAGGCGGACGGGCCGATCGGGACGTCGGGCGGCGTCGCCGGCCTCAAGGACTGGATCGGCGGGCGCGGCGTGCTGGTCGGCAACGCCGACGGCTACCTGGCCGACCCCGCGCGCGAGGCGGGCAAGGACATCGCCGCGATGCTGGACGGCTGGTCCGGCGAGACCGTGCGGATGCTGACCAAGCCGCTGCTGCCGGGCACCACGGGCGGCTTCAGCGGCCGCCGCTTCACCGGCTTCTCGCTGATCCCGTGGCGTTTCGTGCGGGACCTGGCGGCGGTGCAGTCCGACCTCGTCCGCACGGTGTGGCGGCCCGCCGAGGCCGAAGGCGCCCTCGAGCTGATCAACTATGCCGGTGTCTACATCGACACCGGCACCCCGGCCGACTATCTGAGAGCCAATCTGCACGCCGCGGACGGCCGTAACCTGATCGACCCCACCGCCGCGGTCGACGGGCCCGTCCAGGAGTCCGTGATCGGCGCCGGTGCCCGGATCCGCGGCGCGCTCGCCCGCAGCGTCGTCTGGCCGGGCGGCGAGGTGGCCGCGGACGAGTCGCTGACCGATGTGGTCCGGGCGGGCGGCGGTCTCACCGTCAGCGTCTGAGGCGGCCCGGCCCGGCGATACCATGGTCGCGACCTAGTCCTGCCTCACCACCGAGGAGCCCGCGGGTGAACACAGCGATCGTGCACATCGACTGCGCCACCGACTCGATTCCCGAGGTCGCCGAGGCGCTGGCGGCCCTGGACGGGGTCAGCGAGGTCTACTCGGTGGCCGGGAACGTCGATCTCATCGCGGTCGTCCGGGTGTCGCGTTTCGACGACATCGCCGAGGTCATCGCCAACCGGATCTCCAAGACCCCCGGCGTGATCAACACGGAGTCGCACATCGCCTTCCGGGCCTACTCCAAGCACGACCTCGAGGACGCGTTCGCGATCGGGCTACCCGACGCCGACTAGCTGGTCGCCCAGATCCGACCTGCGATAGAGCACCGAGCGGCCGTGCCGGGCGCTGACCAGCAGCCCGGCATCGCGCAGCGCGCGCAGATGCTGGTTGATCGCGGTGGTGGTGACGCCGAGGCGGGTGGCCAGCTCGGTCGATGAGCCCGGCGTGCCGAGCTGCACCAGCAGCCCGGCCCGCCGATCGCCGAGCAGCGCGATCAGAGCGCGGGGCGCGGGCAGATCCTGCGCCTCCCACAGCGTTCCCCCACCGCGGGCCAGGTAGATGATCAGCGGCGGCTCGGACGGCGAGATCGGCCCGGACGCGTTCCGGATCCAGATCGAGGGCATCAGCGTCAGCCCGCCTGTCGTCGGCCGTGAGTAGTGCACGTTGGTCCGCAGCCGCAGCTCCACCATGTCGTCGGTCAGGCTGATGCGGCCGGGCAGCCCGCCGAACATCGCGGCCAGGCCGCGCTGGGCGATCTCCCGCCCCCGGAAGGTCACGTCGCCCTCCAGCAGGGCGCGCATCCTCGGCCAGTGCTCGGCGAAACACCTTTCCCAGTACGCCTGCAGAGCGCTCACGATCCGCTCGGCCACCCGGGGTCCGCGCAGCGGCGGCGGCAGTACCCCGTCGTACAGCGCGCGCAGATCCCGGTCGACGATCTCGGCCGGGACCGTGGCGACCGCGGCCAGTTCCTCCTCGATCCGGGTGAGCGGCGAGCGCGGGTTGGGATTCAGGAAGTCCGGCGTCCACAGTTCCTCGTTGACCAGCGTCATCAACAGTTCCGCGTCGAGGTGCGGGCGGGCCGCCTCGACCGCTCGGATCCACGGCAGGTGCAACGGATACCGGCCCGGGTCGCGCCACGCGCGCAGCGACAGGGTCATCTCGTTGAGCGGCGAGATCGCGAAGCGGACACCGCCGAGATCGGGACCGGCCAGCTCGTATCGGATGACCATGAAGGAATACGCTACATCGATCGCCGGACGCGGACGTGCCTGGCAGAACTATCGCGTGATCAGCATTCCCCGCAGCCCGGTCGAACGGGCCCTGATGTGGTCGTCCGCCTCCTCCTCGCTCGCCAAGGGCGTCATGTTCGGCGTCAGCGCCCTCTACTTCACCACCGTGATCGGATTGAGCCCGGCGACGGTGGGTGCCGGGCTCACCGCCGCCGGCGTCGCGGGCATGCTCGCGTCGTTCGGGGCCGGGCAGCTGTCCGACCGCTACGGTGCGCGGCGCATCCTGCTGGTCGCCATGCTCGGCCAGGGGGCGGCGATCGGCGCCTACTGTCTCGCCCGGACGGCTGTCGCGTTCGTGCTGATCGCCTGTCTCGCCTCGGCGGCCCAGGGTGCACAACGGACCGCGCAGGTGACGTTGCTGGCCCGCGAGTTCACCGGCGACGACCGCATCGACGTGCGGGCGCGGCTGCGCGTGGTGACGAACGCCTTCGTGGGTGCCGGCTCGGCGCTGGTGGCGGTGGCTCTCGCGGTCGGGACGGCGGCGGCCTACACCACGGCGATGAGCCTCGCGGCCGTGCTGGTGCTGGTGTCGGCGGTGCCGTTGCGGGCGCTGCCGGTCGCCCGGGCCGCCGAGCACACGCGGACGTCGTTCCGGGCGCCGATGCGCGACCGCCGGTACGTCGCGATCGCGGCGCTCAACGGGATCATCACGATCCAGTTCGGTCTGCTGACTGTCGGGGTGCCGCTGTGGGTGACCCGGCACACCGCGGCGCCGGCGCCGATCGTGGCGCTGCTGCTGGTGCTCAACACGGTCATCGTGATGTTCTGCCAGGTGCCCGCGGCCCGCACGGTCCGGGACATCGCCAGGGCCGGGCGCGCGGTGCTGATCGCGGTCCTGCTGCTGATGCTGGCCTGCCTCCTGTACGCCGCCGCGGCGTACGGGAGCCTGGTCATGGCCACCGCCGTGCTGGTCCTCGCGGTGATCGCGCACAGCGCCGGAGAGATCATGTCCGAGGCGGGTGGCTGGGAGCTCGCGTTCGAGCTGGCCGACCCGCGCAACACCGGCGCGTACCAGGGGGTCAGCCAGACCGGTTTCGCGATCGGCTCGGCGCTGGCCCCGGCCGTGGTGACCTCGACCGCGATCAACCACGGCACGTCCGGATGGCTGCTGCTCGGCGGGCTCTTCCTGGCCGCCGGGGCCGGCACCTTCCTGATCGCCGGCCGGGCCTTCTCGCACACGCGAAAAGGGCCCGCCGAAGCGGGCCCTCTCAGCGTGACATCCGATCAGTGACCGGAAGTGATCTCCTCGCGGTCGTCCGGACCCGTCACCGGCGGCATACCGGGGGAAACGGGAGCCTCCGGCGGCGTCTCCACCGGGAAGAAGAATCCCTTGATCGCGGGCGCGAGCGCACCGACCCGGTTCATCTTCTTCGGAACGACCCAGCCGCCGTACTCGATCGGGATCGGGTGACCGTGGTCGTCGGTCGGGCCGAGTGGCTGGTGGACCTCGACGAACTGGCCGCTCGGCAGGCGCCGGATGATGCCGGTCTCCACACCGTGTGCCAGCACCTCGCGGTCGTGCATCTGCAGACCCAGGCAGACCCGGAACGCGACGAAGTACGCCAGCGGCGGCAGGACCAGCAACCCGATACGGCCGGACCAGGTCATCGCGTTCAGGCTGATGTGGAACTTGTCCGCGATCACGTCGTTGCCACCCATGAGCGTGGCCCAGATGAAGAACGCGAACGCCATCGCACCGATCGCGGTCCGCTCCGGATTGTCCCGGGGACGCTGGAGCAGGTTGTGGATCGCTTTGTCTTTATGGCGTCTGGCCTCGATGAACGGATAGAACATCGGGACCGTGGTGAGTGCGCCGAGACCGACGACCGCGGGCCAGAACAAGGGCGGAATGCTGTACGGCCCGAGGTAGATCTGCCAGTTCGGCATGACACGGAGCAGACCGTCCATGAACATGACGTACCAGTCGGGCTGGCTCGCCGAGGACACGTTGGCCGCCGAGTACGGGCCGAACAGCCAGATCGGGTTGATCTGGAAGAGACCGGCCATCAACGCGATGACGCCGAAGACGGACATGAAGAATCCGCCCTGCTTCATCACGTACCGCGGGAACATGCGCTCGCCGACCACGTTGGTGTTGGTCCGCATCGGGCCCGGCCACTGCGTGTGCTTCTGCTTGAACACCAGGCCCACGTGCACCGCGATCAGCGCGAGCAGGATGGCCGGGATGAGCAGCACGTGCGCGATGTAGAAGCGCCCGATGATCAGGTCACCCGGGTACTCCCCGCCGAAGACCGCCGCGGAGATCCACGTGCCGGCCACCGGGATGGACAGCATGATCGCGGACGCGATGCGGAGGCCGGTGCCGGACAGGCCGTCGTCCGGCAGCGAGTAGCCGGTGAAGCCCTCGAGGAAGCCGAGCAGGAACAGCGTGACGCCGATCGCCCAGTTCGCCTCGCGCGGCTTGCGGAACGCGCCGGTGAAGAACGTCCGCGCCATGTGCACCACGATCGCGGCCACGAACAGCAGCGCCGCCCAGTGGTGCATCTGCCGCAGGAACAGACCGCCGCGCACGTCGAACGACAGGTTCATCGCCGACTCGTACGCCGCGGACATCGGGACGCCACGCAACGACGTGTACGAACCGTTGTAGACGACCTCCTTCATCGACGGGTCGAAGAAGAGGGTCAGGAACGTACCGGTCAGCAGCAGCACGATGAACGAGAACAGCGCGATCTCGCCCAGCAGGAACGACCAGTGGTCCGGGAAGACCTTGTTCAGAATCGCGCGCAGCGGGGTGGCGACCTGGTAACGCTCGTCCACGCCCCGGGCGATGTCCGCGGGGGCTTGTGCGAGATCGACTTTACGGCGCTTCACGGCCGCTCCCAGAAGTCGGGTCCGACGGTGTCCTTGAAGTCGGACTTTGCCACGAAGAAGCCTTCCGAGTCCACCTCCAGCGGCAACATGGGCAGGCGCCGGGTCGCCGGGCCGAAGATCGGCTGGGCGTTGCGCGTGACCATGAACTGCGACTGGTGGCACGGGCAGAGCAGACGCTGCGTCTGCTGCTCGTACAGGCTCGCCGGGCAACCCGCGTGCGTACAGACCTTCGAGTACGCCACGTAGTCGCCGAACATCGAGCCCTTGTTGCGCGCATCCGCGTCGGCGTGCTCGCGCGCCACCAAAGCATCCTCCGGACGCAGGTGGATCAGCAGCGTCGGCGAGTCGGCGTACTCATTGGTCGCGCCGCCCGGGATGCCCGGGAACACCGTCATCTGACCACCGGTGCTGACGTCCTCGGGCCGCACCGGCGTCCCGTCGTCGCGGGTCAGCCGGACCAGCTGCCCGTTGTTCGCCACCGGGTCGAACCCGGTGCGGAACAGCGGCGGGTTCTGCCCGTTCTCCGGCTTGTGCGGGTTCTTGATCAGACCGCCGATCAGCGGTGCCGCCGCGGCGATGCCGAGCGGGGCGAGGCCGATCGCGATGGCGCCCTTGAGCAGCGGCCGGCGCTGGACGCCCAGCTCCTCCGCCACGTACACCATCGTCTGGCCGGTGAGCAGCTGCTCGTCCGGGGTGGCGCCGCCGTCGTGCCGGTGCTGGATGAGCACCTCGTGCGGCAGCAGCTTCTTGGCCCACGCGAGGATCGCGAGGCCGAGACCGAACAGGGCGATCGCCAGCGACACACCGAGGATCGGCGTGAAGTAGTCGCTCTTCGTGTCGCCGAGCTTGAACTCCCACGGCCACACGATGTAGAAGACCACGAACGCCAGGCCGGCCAGCCCGGAGATGATCAGCAGGATGGCGATGTTGCGCACCACCCGCTTCTCCGCCTTGGAGTTCACGCCCGGGAACTGCGACTCGTACGTGACGATCTCGATGTCGTCGCGCCGCAGGCCCTCCTTGACGATGTCGAAGCGGGACAGGCGCGGGTCGCTCAGGTCGACCGGCGGCTGCGAACCGCCGTTGCCCCCGTCGTGCGTTGTCGTCATGACTTCCCCGCAATCCACAGCGCCGTGAAGACCAGGACCACGATGCCGACGGCGAAGATCGCCAGGCCCTCGGTCACCGGCCCGTACCGGCCCAGGTTGAAGATGCCGCCCGGATCCTTGTCCTGCTGGAGCTGGGTCGTGACGTACGTGACGATGTCCCGCTTCTCGTCGGGGGTGAGCTGGTTGTCACCGAAGACCGGCATGTTCTGCGGGCCGGTCAGCATCGCCGAGTAGATCGTCTGGGGCGTGGCGTCGTGCAGCGCCGGCGCGAACTTGCCGGACGAGAGCGCACCGCCGGCACCGCCGTTGCCGTGACACGACGTGCAGTTCTGCCGGAACAGCTCACCACCGCGGGACAGCGCTTCCGGGTTGGTGGTCGGGTCGTCGCTGAAGTTGCCGTCGGCGGGCAGCTGCGGGCCACCGCCGAGCTCCTGGATGTACTGCGCGATCTGCTTGGTCTGCGTGTCGTCGAACTGCGGCTTCTTCTCCTCGGCCTGGGCCTCCTGGCGGGTCGCCGGCATGCGGCCGGTGCTGACCTGGAAGACGACCGAGGCGGAGCCGACGCCGATGAGGCTCGGACCGCGGCCCACGACACCCTGCGCGTTCTCGCCGTGGCAGGAGATACAGCTGTTGTCGAACAGCTGCTTGCCCTCCTGCGCGGAGGCGGACAGCGGCACGGGGGTGTCGTCTGCGAAGGCTCCGGGTGCGAAGGCCGTGTAGACGCCGCCGGCGAGCGCGAGGGCGGCGAGCATGCGCACCGCCGCACCGAGTCGCCGGCGCGCCCGGCTCGGGGCTTTACGCCGCCGAGCTAACACCCAGCGCCGGCCGGGGGTGCTTGAAGTCATGGGCTGTATCCCTCTGGATGTTGACCTGAAGCTCATGGACGTTCGACGGCTACTTGAGCCAGTAGATCATCGCGTACAGCGCGATCCACACAACGTCCACGAAGTGCCAGTAGTACGACACGACGATCGCCGACGTCGCCTGCGCCGGCGTGAACCGGCCCATGGTCGTGCGGATCATGTAGACGATGAAGGCGATCAGACCACCGGTGACGTGCAGCCCGTGGAAGCCGGTGGTCAGGTAGAACATCGAGCCGTAACCGTCGCCGTTGAGCCGGACGCCCTCGCCGACCAGGTTGCGGTACTCGTTGGCCTGCCCGAGCACGAAGATCAAGCCCATCACGAAGGTGATCGTGAACCATCGTCGAAGCGCGAACACATCGCCCTTCTCCGCCGCGAACACACCGAGCTGACAGGTCACCGAGGAAAGCACCAGGATGACCGTGAAGACCGTCGCGTACGGGACGTTCAGCTCTTTGGTGTGTTCGGCCCACAGGCCGGGCGCCGCCGCGCGGATCGAGAAGTACATGGCGAACAACGCCGCGAAGAACATGAGTTCGCTGGAGAGCCACACGATCGTGCCGACGCTGACCATGTTTGGTCGAGTCAGCGAGTGGATCCTGCTTCTGTCGATGGCTGAGGCCGCTGTCACGGGCTCATTATTGCCCCGCGATCAGGCGTGTGTGCCGCGGGGGTGGGAATCCGCTGTGTGTCGGCCCGATACGACATGCGGATACCGCTTGGGCCTAGCCTCAAGTGGTGCAGCCAGTTCAAACACCCTCGCTCCTGGTAGCCGCCGGGGATAATGACCTGCCGCCGTTCACGCCCGGGGCGATCTTCACGCAGCTCCACCTGACCAGCCTGGTGGCGTTGATCATGCTGCTGGCGGTCGCTTTGTACGGATATGGCGTCTACCGGCTGCGGCTGCGCGGCGATCGGTGGCCGGTCGGGCGCACGGTGGCCTTCGTCGCCGGTGGACTCGGCTCGATCGCGGCGGTCACCGTCACCGGCATCGAGGCGTACGACGACACGCTGCTGAGCGTGCACATGGTCCAGCACATGGTGCTCTCGATGGTGGGCCCGATCTTCCTGGCGCTGGGCGCCCCGGTCACCCTCGCGCTGCGCACGCTGCACGGCACCTCGCGCAAGAGCCTGCTCGCCGCGCTGCACAGCGCGCCGGTACGCGTCCTGACGTTTCCGCTGGTCGCGTTCGGTTTCTTCGTGGCGACGCCGTTCATCCTGTACTTCACCGGGCTGTACCGGCTGACCCTGGAGCACGCCTGGGTCCACGAGCTGACCCACGTGCACTTCATCGTCGTCGGTTGCCTGTTCTTCTGGCCGCTGCTCGGCCTGGACCCGCTGCCCAACCGCTGGCCCTACCCCGCCCGCGCGCTGCTGATGGTGCTGTCCGTGCCGTTCCACACGGTGCTCGGGCTGACCATCATGCAGAGCAAGACGCTGCTCGGCGGCGACTACTACCCGAACCTGCATCTGAGCTGGGTGAACCCGTTCGACGACCAGGTCACCGCGGGCGGCATCCTGTGGGCCGGCGGCGAGATCGTCAGCGTCACCATGCTCGGCATCCTGGTGCTGCAGTGGATCAAGCAGTCCGAGCGGGAGGCCCGGCGCATCGACCGGGCCCTGGACCGGGCCGAGGCACAGGAGGCCGCCCGGTTGCGGGCGACCAACGTCACACCGGCCCCGGCCAACGCACCACTGCCGGACAGCGAGTAACGACGTTCGGTACGATCCAGCCAGCAACCACGACGTGAACCGGGGCACATTCAATGAGCGACACGCCGGAGACCTACACGGTCCTCCTCTACAGCGACGACAGCGCGGTTCGCGACCGGATCCGCCTGGCCATCGGCACGCGTCCGGCCGCCGACCTCACGGTCGAGTTCGTCGACGCCGCCACCTGGGAGGACTGCCGCGATCTCCTGGACAAGTACGTGATCGACCTGATGGTGCTGGACGGCGAGGCGGCCCCCGCGGGCGGCATCGGCATCGCCCGGCAGACCAAGGACGAGTACGACTTCCCGCCGCCGATCTGCGTGGTCATCGCCCGCGCCGCGGACCGCTGGCTCGCCGCGTTCGCGCAGGTCGACCAGACGCTGGTCGCCCCGCTCGACCCGGTCACCACCGGCCAGACCATCGCCGGCATGCTCCGCGACCACCGCGACGGCGTCGTCCCCCTGGGCACGATGGGTCCGCGCCGCTAACACATCCCCGTTCGCCGTGATCCCCGACGGAGGCCCGCCATGGGTTCACCCACCTGGCCGAACCTGACGAGTGCCCTGCTGCGGGGCGAGGAGCTGGGCTCCCGCGATACCGCCTGGGCGATGGGCGAGATCATGACGGGCAACGCGTCGCCCGCCCAGATCGCCGGGTTCGCGGTCGCGCTGCGCGCCAAGGGCGAGACGCCCGGCGAGTTAGCGGGTCTCGTCGAGGCGATGCTCGCGAACGCGACCTTGATCACGCTGCCGGAGGAGACCCGGACCACAGCGGTCGACGTGGTCGGCACCGGCGGCGACCGGGCCAACACGGTGAACATCTCGACGATGGCCGCGATCGTCACGGCCGCGGCCGGGGTGACCGTGGTCAAGCACGGCAACCGGTCCGCGTCGTCCACCACCGGCACGGCCGACCTGCTGGAGTTCTTCGGCATCCCGCTGGACCTCGGACCGGAGGGGGTCGGCCGCACGGTCGCCGACGCCGGCATCGGCTTCTGCTTCGCGGCGCGCTACCACCCCGGCATGCGGCACGCCTCGGTCACCCGGCGCGAGCTGGGCGTGCCGACGTTCTTCAACATGCTCGGCCCGCTGACCAACCCGGCCCGGCCGACCTCGGCCGCGGTGGGGTGCTTCGACTTACGGATGGCGCCGGTGATGGCCGCGGTGTTCGCCGGCCGCGGCGACTCGACGATCGTGATGCGCGGCGCGGACGGGCTGGACGAGTTCACCACGGCGGCGCCCACCCGGGTGTGGGTGGCCAGCCGCGGCGAGGTGACCGAGCACCTGATCGACGCGACCGAGCTGGGCCTGCCGCGCTCGGCGCCGGACGCGCTGCGCGGCGGCGACGTGGCGTTCAACGCCGACGTCGCCTCGCGGACCTTCGCCGGCGAGCTCGGGCCGGTGCGCGACGCGGTCACGGTGAACGCGGCGGCCGCCTTCGCGGCACAGAGCGGCTTCCCCGGCGACCTGAGAGCCACGCTGCGGGACGGAATAGCCCGGGCCCAGGAAACTATCGACTCCGGCGCGGCAACCGCTCAGCTTGCCCGCTGGGTGGATGTGGCGCAAAAGGCGAAAGCGGCCGGGTAAACCGCCGGGTAACAAATCGGCACCAACTCACAGCGGACACGCCGTTGTTAATGCTCCGCTATGCCGGAATTCCGTGGCAGCGTCTGAATGACATTCGGGTAATTCCCACCTTCCGGCGAAGAGAGGAGCCACCCGTGCCGGAACGCGAACTGCGCTGTGTCATTTGCGACGGCGACATGATGTTCGAGGTGCCGCCTTGCGACGACGACCACGACGACTGCCCTGAGCTGGTCTGCACCCGCTGCGGCGCGGCCGAGGTCGTCGCCCCGATCGTCGTCCACATGTGGTTCCCGCCGCATGCCCCGCGCCGCATAGCCCCGCAGCAACGCCGCGCCGCCTGAAACACGAAAAGCCCGCTCCCTCATCGAGGGAGCGGGCTTTTTCATAACCTCTAATGCTCGGCGGTGTGCCGCGTGCCGCTGTAGTACTCGAAGATCATGGACGACGCGGAGAAGATGACGCAGAGCATGCCGACCGCGATCAGCCACCACTGCCAGAACGCCAGACCCATGCCCGCGATGGTGGCGGACAGCGCCACCCCGAACGGCCAGTAGCTGCCCGGGCTGAAGAAGCCGACCTCGCCGGCGCCCTCGGCGATCTCGCCGTCCTCCCGGTCCTCCGGCCGCAGATCGATACGGCGGGCGACGAACCAGAAGAAGCCGCCGCACATCGTGCACAGGAGTCCGGAGAGGATCAGCGCGACGAAGCCGATCCACTCGATCTCGCCATCAGCGCCGTGTGTCCACGCCCCGTAGACCGCCGCGGCGGCGAACAGGAAGCCGGCGACACCGGCGAAGATTTTGTACTCGGTCCTCACGGCTGTCCCCTAGTTCCCCGAAGCCGGAACGGTGTTCGGCGAATCGCTTCCCTGAACCGCGTCGTGCTGGTTCCAGCTGTTCTTCTGGCGCCGGGTGTCGAACGGCTCGGTGGTCACCGCGTACGCCTGGTTGCCGGTGAAACCGATCGTCGCCATGGCCTGCTGCGTGGTCTGCCCGGCGATCTTCGCCTGCAGGTATTGATCGAACTTCTGTGGCGAGACCGCCACCAGCTCGAACTGCATGAAGGCATGGTAGGTGCCACAGAGTTCGGCACATCTACCGACGTATCTGCCTTCCTTGTCGAGCGTCACCTCGAACACGTTGCGCACGTTACCGGGGAAGACGTCGCGCTTGAAGAGCAGCTCGGGCACCCAGAACGAGTGGATGACGTCCTTGCTGGTCTCCTCGAACCGGATCGTCTCGTTGGTCGGCAGGACGAGCAGCGGGATGACCTCGGACGAGCCGACGGTGGACGCGACCGTGTTGGCCTGCGCGCCCTGGCCGTCGCGGTAGTCGAACTCCCAGTTCCACTTGAACGCGGTGATCTGGACGACCTGATCCGGGTTCTTCGAGAGTTTGTCCACGTCGGTCTGCACGATCGCCGTGTAGTAGAAGAGGACCACGACCACGAGCACCGGGGTGACCGTGTAGAGGACCTCCATCGGCATGTTGAAGCGCGTCTGCACCGGCAGCGCGTCGCCACGCTTGCGGTAGCGGATGATGCACCAGAAGATCAGGCCCCACACGAAGATGCCGACGACGAGCGCGGCGACCACCGCGGCGATCCAGAGGTCGTACATCTTGTGGGCCTGCAGGCTGATGCCGTTGCTGGGCCAGCCGAAGTTGCCGAACTTGCTCCCGAAGCTCTCGATCGAGCAGCCCGAGAGCACCATCAGTAACGTCACCGCACCGATACCGAGCCCGGCGATGCGGACTGCGACTCTCGGCCGTGCGGCCGCTTTTCTTGCGCCCACCTGCTCCTGCCTCCCTAGCAGCGCCGCCCACCCGAAACGACTGTCCCCGCCTGAAAAGGAACGTGGGCGGCAAGGCGTCACTGACGGTCGCACATTACTCGACCAGGCCGTCCCATTCTGTTGCGGGGGTCGGATCTCCACCCGCACGGCACATGCCCCGACAACCGGACGATACCGTTCCCAAGGTGGATGACAGGGCGGTTCGCGCGGCGTACCTGGACGCGGCTACGGCCGCGCCGCTTCATCCGGTGGCGCGGGAGGCGTTGCTCGCCGCGCTGGCCGACGGATGGGCGGATCCGGTCCGCCTCTATGCCGCGGGCCGGCGGGCGCAACAGCTCGCCGAGGCGGCCCGGGCCGCTTTCGCCGAGGCCCTCGCGGTACGCCCGGACGAGATCTCCCTCTGGCCCTCGGGCACGGCCGCCGCCCAGGCCGCGGTGCTCGGCGGCCGCGCCGGACGCGCGCGGCAGGGCGACACGCTGGTGCATTCCGCGATCGAGCATTCGGCGGTGCTGCACGCGGCCCGCACCGGCAAGGCGGTCGAGGTGCCGGTGGACCGGCTCGGCCGCATCGACCTGGACGCATGGGACCGGGCCGTGTCCGCGCCCGGCACCGCGCTGGCCAGCCTGATCAGCGCCAGTCACGAGGTGGGCACACTGCAGCCGGTCGCGGCCGCGGCCGGCTACTGCGCCGAGGCCGGGGTGCCCCTGTTCGTGGACGCAGCCCAGTCGATCGGCCACGCGGAGGTGCCGGCGGGCTGGTCCTTGCTCAGCGCCAGCGCGCACAAGTGGGGCGGCCCGCCCGGAGTGGGCGTGCTCGTCGTACGCAAGGGTGTGCGCTGGATCTCACCTTTTCCACAGGATGATCTTTATCGCCCCGGCGCGCCCGGCGCTGTCGACCTCCCGGCCGTGGTGGCCGCGGCGGCCAGCCTGCGGGCGGTGCTGGGCGAGGCGAGCTCGGTCGCGGCCCGGCAGACGGCGCTGGTGGCGAGGATCCGCGAGCGGGTCGCCGCGACCGTGCCGGACGTCGAGGTGGTCGGCGACCCCGACCGGCGGCTCCCCCACCTGGTCACCTTCTCCTGCCTGTACGTGGACGGCGAGGCGCTGCTGCACGCGCTGGACCGGCGCGGTTTCGCGGTGTCGTCGGGCTCGTCGTGCACCGCGTCCACGCTGCGGCCCAGCCACGTGCTGGAGGCGATGGGCGTGCTGAGCCACGGCAACGTCCGGGTGTCGCTGCACCGGGACACGACGGCCGAGGAGGTGGACCGCTTCCTCGCGGTCCTGCCCGGGCTGGTCGCCGAGATCCGGGCGGAGGCGGGGATGTGACGCTGGACTGCCTCGGGCAGAAGTGCCCGCTCCCGGTGATCCGCCTCGCGCAGAACATCGGGAAGGTCGCGGTCGGCGAGGTCATCCGGGTCCTCGCCGACGATCCGGCCGCGCGCAACGACATCCCGGCCTGGTGCCGGATGAAAGGTCAGGAGTATCTGGGCTCCCCCGAGCCCGCCGCGTTCGAGGTGCGGCGGGTCAGCTGAGGTAGGCGACGATCGGGCCGACCGGGTCCTCGGCCAAAAACGTGTCCACGACCAGGCGCGGGCCGAGGTACGGCTCGTACTCGGCCTGCCGTTCCAGCACCCGCACCCAGTCCGGGACCCCGTCGTGGTCGCGGGCCGCGAACCGGGCCTCGACCCGCCGCCGGTGTTCCGCGTCGTCGCCGACGACCACCTCGACGACCCGCATCGGCACCTTCAGGCGCTCGGCGAGGTCGACCCAGAGCTGCCGGGCCGGCCGTCCCGGGTTCACCGCGTCGATGATCACGTGGTGCCCGATCGTGAGTTGCACCTCGGCGAGGGCCGCCACCACGCCGTACGCGGCCAATCCGGGACGCGGCTCGGTCACCTCGTAGCGCCGCAGCGTGAAGTCGACCGTGTCGACGGCGAGCACTGCCGCGGGCAGCTCGGCGGCCACCCGCGCGGCGAGCGTGCTCTTGCCGACACCGGGCAGACCGGCGAAGACAGCCAGGACCATCTCAGGCGGGCAGGAACGGTGTGATCTCGGCGGCGGCGTCATCCCCGTACGCCGCGGCGAAGCGCTTGACGAGGTCCTCGGTGCGCACCTCGTACTCCTGGGGGCCGACCGTCTCCAGGACCAGCGCGGCGACCAGCGAGCCGACCTGCGCCGCCCGCTGAAGGCCGACGCCCCACGAGATGGCGGTGAAGAAACCCGCCCGGAAGCCGTCGCCGACACCGGTCGGGTCGGCCGGGATGACGTTCGGCACGACCGGCACGTGGATGCGCTCGATGTCGCGGCCGGTGATCTCCACGCCGTCCTTGCCGAGCGTGGTCACCCGCACCTTGACCTGCTCGAGCACCTGCTCGCCGGTGAGCCCGGCCTTGGTCTCCAGCAGCGACCGCTCGTACTCGTTGGTGAGCAGGTACTCCGCGCCGCTGATCAGGGTCAGCACGTCGCTGCCGTCCATCCGGGCGAGCTGCTGCGACGGGTCGGCGGCGAACTTGTATCCGCGGGCCCGGGATTCCTCCGAGTGCCGGATCATGGCGGCCGGGTCGTTCGCGCTGATCAGCACCAGGTCGAGGCCGCCGGCGCGGGCGTCGACCGGGGCCAGCTCGATGTTGCGGGCCTCGGACATGGCGCCCGCGTAGAACGAGGCGATCTGGTTGAGATCGTCATCGGTGGTGCAGACGAAGCGCGCGGTGTGCGCGACCTCGCTGATGTGCACCGAGTCGCAGTCCACGCCGTGCCGCTCGAGCCACGACCGGTAGTCGGCGAAGTCGGCGCCGACCGCGCCCACCAGGATCGGGCGCAGACCCAGCTTGCCCATGCCGTACGCGATGTTCGGCGCGACGCCCCCACGCCGGACGACCAGGTCGTCGACGAGGAAGGACAGCGACACCTTGTGCAGCTGGTCAGCGATGAACTGGTCGGCGAACCGGCCCGGGAAGTGCATCAGGTGATCGGTCGCGATCGAGCCGGTGACGGCGATCTTCATTTCGGCCCTCGATGTTTGGGGAACGTGGCATTGCGCGCCCAGCCTAACGGCACGCCAATGACAACAGGCCGCCCCCGAAAGGGGACGGCCTGGATGCGGTCAGGTGACGATCAGTGGAACGAGTCGCCACAGGCGCAGGAGGACTGCGCGTTGGGGTTGTCGATCGTGAAGCCCTGGGCGTCGATGCGGTCCGCGAAGTCGATCGTCGCACCGGTCAGGTACGGCGCGGACATGCGGTCCACGACCACGCCGACGCCGCCGAAGTCGTTGACGACGTCGCCGTCGAGCGAGCGCTCGTCGAAGAAGAGCTGGTAGCGCAGGCCGGAGCAGCCGCCGGGCTGAACGGCGATACGCAGGCGCAGGTCGTCGCGCCCCTCTTGTTCGATCAGCGCCTTGACCTTCACCGCTGCGACGTCGGTCAGAACAACGCCGGACGCCGTGCTCGTTTCGGTGTGCGTTTCAGTGGTCACTGCGTATCTCCCTGCCAGGTGCGAACGGTCTTCTGCCGTACAAGCAAACGCTAACCCTATTTCCCAAGATTCCCAATCTCGGTGGCTTAGTTCACCGGCTCCACAGCCGGGCGATTCGCCCAGCAAGATCACGTAGTCCCTCGGCCGGGCGCTCCAGCGCCGCCTCGGTGGACCCGAAGTGGTCCGTCAGCGAGTACGTCTCGGTGACCCCGGCGCTGGCCGCCTCACGGTAGCCGGTCTCGTTGCGCCCGCACAGCACGATGCAGGGCAGTCCCCGGTCCCGGGCGCTGCCGGCGATCCCGGCCACCACCTTGCCGCGCAGCGACTGCTGGTCGAAGGAACCCTCCCCGGTGATCACCAGATCCGCCGCGTCCAGCTCCTTCTCCAGGCCGATCTGGGTGGTGACCAGGCCGATCCCGGAGACCACCCGGCCGCCGAGGGCGATCAGCGCGGCGCCGATCCCGCCGGCCGCGCCGCCGCCCGGCTGCCGCTGCAGGTCGCTCACCCCGAACGCCGTCTCCAGCACGCCGGCGAAGACCTCCAGCGCGGCGTCCAGCCGGAAGACGTCCTCCTCGCCGGCGCCCTTCTGCGGGCCGTAGACCTTGCTCGCCCCGTACAGGCCGGTCAGTGGGTTGTCCACGTCGGTGGCGGCGACCAGGCTGACCTCCCGCAGCCGGGGTGCGCCGGACAGCGCGACGGCCGAGTTCAGGTAGGAGCCGCCGTACGGCAACGCGTAGCCGGCGGCGTCCACCGGAGCCGCGCCGAGGGCGGCGAGCATGCCGGCGCCGCCGTCGTTGACCGCCGACCCACCGAGCCCGATCACCACTTCGGCCGCGCCCGCCTCGACCGCCGCGGTCACCAGCAGCCCCAGCCCGTACGAGGTGGTGACGTTGGGGTCCCGTTCGTCCGGTTTCAGCAGGTGCAGACCGCAGGCCTGGGCGCTTTCCACGTACGCCGTGTGCCCCGCCAGCAGCACCTCGCCGGTGACCGGGCGGCCCAGCGGATCGACGGTCGGCACCGGGATCCGGCGACCGTCGAGCGCCTCGGCCAGGACCTCGACGAAGCCGGGACCGCCGTCGGACAGCGGCCGGCGGATCAGGTCGTCGCCGGTTCCCGACCACCCGGCGACGACCGCCTCGGCGACCTCGGGGGCGGAAAGCGTTCCGGCGAACTTGTCCGGACAGATCAGTACGCGCACGAACAGAGTGTGGCAGGCCACTGTCCGCGTAATCGATCGCCTTCGCGCGCTGTGCGAATATGACGAACGTGACCTCGACCTGGATCGAACCCGCCGACTCGGCCACCGCTCTGCTGCTGCTCGGGCGGGGTAGCGACCCCGACTCGGAGCGTGGCGTCGACTGCCCGGGCGACCTGCCCGCGCCGAGCGACCCCGACCTGGTGGCGCGCGCCGCCGCGGCCAAGAAGGCGCTGGGTGACCGGGTCTTCGTGCTGGGCCACCACTACCAGCGCGACGAGGTCATCCAGTTCGCCGACGTCACCGGCGACTCGTTCAGGCTGGCCCAGCAGGCGGCCGCGCGGCCGGACGCCGAGTTCATCGTCTTCTGCGGCGTGCACTTCATGGCCGAGAGCGCGGACATCCTCACCACCCCGGGGCAGAAGGTCGTGCTGCCCGACCTCGCGGCCGGCTGTTCGATGGCCGACATGGCGGTGCTCGGCCAGGTGCAGACCGCCTGGGAGCACTTCGAGGACCTGGGCATCGCCGGCGACGTCGTCCCGGTGACGTACATGAACTCGTCGGCCGACATCAAGGGCTTCGTCGGCCGCCAGAAGGGCGTGGTGTGCACGTCGTCGAACGCGAAACGCGCGCTGGAGTGGTCGTTCGAGCAGGGTTCGAAGGTGTTCTTCCTGCCCGACCAGCACCTGGGCCGCAACACCGCGGTGCTCGAGATGGGCTTCGACCTGGACGACTGCGTGCTCTACGACCCGCACAAGCCGAACGGCGGGCTCACCGACCAGCAGCTGCGCGACGCCCGGATGATTCTCTGGCGGGGCCACTGCTCGGTGCACGGCCGTTTCACGATCGACAGCGTGAACGAGGTGCGCGAGCGGGTGCCCGGCGTGAACGTGCTGGTCCACCCCGAGTGCAAGCACGAGGTGGTCACCGCGGCCGATTACGTCGGATCGACCGAATACATCATCCGCAAACTGGACGAGGCGCCGGCGGGCTCGGCGTGGGCGGTCGGCACCGAGCTCAATCTCGTACGCCGTCTCGCGCTCGCCCACCCGGACAAGCAGATCAGCTTCCTCGACCGGACGGTCTGCTACTGCTCCACGATGAACCGGATCGACCTGCCGCATCTGGTGTGGGCGCTCGAGGAACTGGTCGCCGGCCGGGTGCCGAACCAGATCACAGTGGACGCCGAAACCGCTTCCTACGCCCGCTCCGCGCTCGACCAGATGCTTCTCCTGCCGTAACGCAGGGTAGGCGGCGAGATTCGCACTGCAGGGGTATTCCTTACCGTTGTCTTAATCATCAGCATTTAAGTCCGGGATGTTCGGTGTGATCGCTCGCGCGGTTGTCACGCAACGCTATGCTTCCCCGGTTGCAGAACGGGTTCCGAAAGATCTTGGGCGAGTACGCCCACCGGCTGGAGGTTTACGTTGACCGACGATGTCCTGGTCGTGCACGGCGGTACGCCGCTGCAGGGTCAGATCCGGGTCCGTGGCGCCAAGAACCTCGTCTCCAAGGCGATGGTCGCCGCCCTTCTGGGCGAGTCTCCGAGCACCCTGTACGACGTACCGCGCATTCGCGACGTCGAGGTCGTCCGCGGCCTGCTCGAGCTTCATGGCGTCAAGGTGTCCGACGGCGCGGACGACGGCGAACTGGTGATGGACCCCACGAACGTGGAGAGCGCCAGCACCGACGAGATCAACGTGCACGCCGGGTCGAGCCGGATCCCGATCCTGTTCTGCGGCCCGCTGCTGCACCGGCTGGGCCGCGCGTTCATCCCGGACCTCGGCGGCTGCCACATCGGCCCGCGCCCGATCGACTTCCACATCCAGGCGCTGCGGGAGTTCGGCGCCATCGTCGACAAGGCGCCCGAGGGTATGCACCTGAGCGCGCCGAACGGGCTGCACGGCGCCAAGCTTGAGCTCCCCTACCCCAGCGTCGGTGCCACCGAGCAGGTGCTGCTCACCGCGGTCCGCGCCGAGGGCGTGACCGAGCTGCGCAACGCGGCCATCGAGCCGGAGATCGTCGACCTGATCTGCGTGCTGCAGAAGATGGGCGCGATCATCACGGTGCACACCGACCGGGTCATCGAGATCCAGGGCGTGCCGAAGCTGCACGGCTACCAGCACAAGCCGATCCCGGACCGGATCGAGGCGGCGTCCTGGGCGGCCGCGGCGCTGGCCACCAAGGGCGAGATCGAGGTCCTCGGCGCGCGGCAGGCCGACATGATGACCTTCCTGAACGTGTTCCGCTCGATCGGCGGCGAATGCGAGATCACCGACGACCGGGTGTCCCGGCCGGGCGTGACCGGCATCGAGGGCGGCATCAAGTTCTGGCACCCGGGCGGCGACCTGCAGCCGGTCGCGCTGGAGACCGACGTGCACCCCGGCTTCATGACCGACTGGCAGCAGCCGCTGGTCGTCGCGCTGACCCAGGCCCGCGGCCTGTCGATCATGCACGAGACGGTGTACGAGCAGCGCCTGGGCTACACCGACGCGCTGAACCAGATGGGCGCCACCATCCAGGTCTACCGCGACTGCCTGGGCGGCACGCCGTGCCGGTTCGGCCGCCGCAACTTCAAGCACTCCGCGGTGATCGCCGGCCCCTCCAAGCTGCACGCGGCCGACCTGGTGATCCCCGACCTGCGGGCCGGATTCGCGCACCTGATCGCGGCGCTGGCGGCCGAGGGCACCTCGCGGGTCTACGGCGTCAACCTGATCAACCGCGGTTACGAGGACTTCGACGGCAAGCTGGCGGCGCTGGGCGCGCACGTCGAGCGCCTCTAGTTTTTCTTCCGCTTTCATCACTATCAGCGGCGCGGTGTGAAACACACCGCGCCGCTTGGCTACTCTCCTAGCGTGCCCTCGCTCTTTCGCCGCAGACAAGCAGACGTCGTCACCTCCGAGGAACCGGAGGAGGTGCCGGACGACGCCGCGTCGCGCCCGAAGAGCTACACACCCAGCAAGAAGGAGCTCGGTCAGGCCACCCCGAAACGGGTGAGCAGTGGCCGCCGGCCACCTTCCGCGGCGGCCCCGGCGGACCGCAAAGAGCAGACCAAGCAGATGCGCGAGCGGCAGCGCCAGGAGCGCGCCGAGGCCACCGCCGGCATGCGGGCCGGCGACGAGCGCTTCCTGCTGGCCCGCGACCGCGGCCCGGAGCGGCGCCTGGTCCGCAACCTGGTGGACAGCCGCCGCACGGTCGGCACGTGGTTCTTCGGCGGCGCGCTGATCGTGCTGATCGGCAGCACCGTGAAGATCTCCGAGATCCAGCTGATCAGCAACATCCTCTGGCTGGTGCTGGCGCTCGGCGTGGTCGGTGACGCCGTCTTCATCGCGCGCAAGGTGAAGCGCAGCGTGAAGGAGAAATTCCCGAAGACGGATCAGCGGATGGGTTCGCTGCAGCTCTACGGCGTGATGCGCTCGCTGACGTTCCGCCGCATGCGGGTGCCGAAGCCTCAGGTGAATCTCGGCGACAAGGTCCTCTGACGGCCCGGGGGCCTGGCCGGCGTGGGGTTCGAACGCCGGCCAGGCGTCTCAGGGCACCCCCGCCAGGCGCAGCAGCGCCGCCGTCGCCGCGGCGGCCACCACGACCACCACGAACGGGGCACGCCGCCAGGCGAGCAGGCCGCCGACGAGCACGCCCGCCGGGCGGGCGACGCCCGCCAGTCCGGTGCCGGCCATCAGCGTCGCGGTGGCGGCCAGGGCCGCCAGCAAGGCGGCCGCGGCCATCGGGAGCAGCCGCTGCAGACTCGCGGAGAGCTCCAGGCGGTCGCGCAGGACCACCCCGCCGAGCCGCATCGTGTAGGTGCCGACGGCGAGCGTGAGGATCGCGGCGACCACCATCATCGTCCCTCCGGCCGGCCGCCGGGGCGGAACGGTCCCTCCCGCCGCTTGCCGGGACGGAACAGCACGACCAGGCCGAGCAGTGCGCTCATCACCGGCAGGCCGGCCGGCAGCACCGGGGTCAGCAGCACCGCGACGGCCGCGCCGGTCAGCGCGACCGCCCGGGTCCGGCCGTCCCGCAGCGACGGCATGATCAGGGCGATCAGGCCGGCCGGGAACGCCGCGTCCAGCCCGAGCGTGTCCGGGTCGCCGGTCGCGCCGCCCAGCAGCACACCCAGCGCGGTGCCCAGGTTCCACGAGGTGAACAGCGTGACGCCGATCAGCCAGTACGTCCGCCGGCGGCGCGCCGGGTCGTCCTCGGCCAGCGTGAACGCGACGACCTCGTCGGTCATCAGGTGGCTGCCGACGATCCGGTCGCGCCAGCGGGGCCCGACCGTGCCCGCGACGGCCAGCCCGAACGGCAGGTGCCGCGCGTTGAGCAGCAGGCCGGCCAGCACGGCGGCGACCGGGTTGCCGGCCGCGAGCAGGCCGACGGCGAGGAACTGCGCGCCCCCGGCGAACACCGCCGTCGACATCAGGAACGGCACCCAGGCAGGCATCCCGTACGCGACGGCGATCGCCCCGAACGACGCACCGATGGCGATCATGGCGGCCGCGATGGCCACCGCGTCGCGCACCAATCCCGGCGGCGTTCGCTGTATCGTACGCATGGATTGAAATACTGAACGAGACCGCCATCGTTCGTCAAATCGAACGCTAAGACCGACGGAGCGAACATGCAACAGCCGGCACCCCCGCTCGCGACCATCGCCGCGGCCCTGCGCCGCGAGCGGGAACGCGTCGGCGTCTCGATCGCCGAGCTGGCCCGGCGCGCCGGCGTGGCCAAGTCGACGCTGTCGCAACTGGAGACCGGCAGCGGCAATCCGAGCGTGGAGACGTTATGGGCGCTGGCGGTGGCGCTCGAGGTGCCGTTCAGCCGGCTGATCGAGGAGCCGCCCGCCCAGGTCCGGGTGGTGCGCGCCGGCGAGGGCCAGCGGCTGCAGTCGGATCAGGCCGACTTCGTGGCGAAGCTGCTGGCCGCGGGGTCGCCGCACGTGCGCCGCGACATCTACGTCATGGAGCTGGAACCGGGCAAGTCACGCGCCGCCGCCGCGCACATCCCGGGCAGCGTCGAGCACGTGGTGGTCGGCGCGGGCCGCATCCTGACCGGCCCGGCCGGCGAGATCGTCGAGCTGGGCCCCGGCGACTACGTGACCTTCCCCGGCGACGTGCCGCACCACTACGAGGCGCTGGAGGACTCCTGGGCGGTCCTGGTCATGGAGCACCGCTGACCGACGCGGTGTACAGACGCGCCACCACGTCTTCGATGTCCGGCTCGACCAGCGACAGGTCGCGGATCGGTGCGGCGTTCACCAGGCTCGCGACCACCGCGCCGGCCGGGACGTCGTCGAGCACGAAGGTGACCCGGTGCCGATCCGCCTCGACCGCGGCGACGGTCGCGCCCGGCACCTCGAAGCCGTCCGGCAGCGGCGCGTCCAGATCGGCGATCAGGCGGCGCCGCGACCCGTACCGGGAATGCAGTTGCTCGATCGTCCCGTCGTGCACCACCCGGCCGTGGTCGATCACCACGAGCCGCCGGCAGAGCCGCTCGATGTCGGCCAGGTCGTGCGTGGTCAGCACCAGGGTGACGTCGCCGGACCGGCCCAGCTCGCCCAGGAACGACCGGACCGCCTGCTTGCTGACCACGTCCAGGCCGATCGTCGGCTCGTCCAGGAACAGCACCCGCGGGCCGTGCAGCAGCGCCGCGGTCAGCTCGCCGCGCATCCGCTGGCCCAGCGACAGCTGCCGCACCGGGGTGTCCAGGAAGGCGTCCAGGTCGAGCAGCTCGCGGCAGCGCCGTAACCGGGCCGCGTGATCGGCGGCGGGCACCCGGTAGATGTGCCGGAGCAGCCGGAACGACTCGGCCAGCGGCAGGTCCCACCAGAGCTGCGAGCGCTGCCCGAACACCACCCCGATGGACAACGCCAGCCTGGTCCGCTGCGGCACCGGCGCCAGCCCGCACACCGACACCTCGCCACCGGACGGGCTGAGCACCCCGGTCAGCATCTTCAGCGTGGTCGACTTGCCGGCGCCGTTCGGCCCGATGTAGCCGACCATCTCGCCGGTTCCGATGTCGAGCGACACCCCGTCCACGGCGGACACCGTGCGCTTGACCCGACGCAGTCGTCCGGCCTTGACGCGTACCGAGAAATCTTTGCGCAGTTCTTTCATCTGGATCATGAACCGGTGCTCCGATAGTGACGGACGCCGACGCGCCACACGACCGCGGCGATCCCCGCGGCGAGCAGCGCCACCAGCGGCGACGAATAGCCCGCCCAGCCCGGCAGGCCCAGCGGATCCGGACGGCCGAGCAGCGCCAGCCCCGGCTGATAAGCCACGAAACCGAACCCCAGCCCGTACGCGAAAAGGCCGCGGAACCAGCCGGAATAGACCGTGATCGGGTACGAGGTGAAGTCGCGCCCGCCGTAGGTGAAACCGTTGCCGATCTCGCCGGACTCGACCCACCAGAACGAAAGTGTCGCGCTGATCACGAAAATCGCCCCGAAGTACACCCCGGCCGCGATCGGCGCGACGACCATGAGCAGCACCCGCGCCGGCGTCCAGTCGACGTCGTTGAGCGCGATCGCGACCCCGATCACGCTCGTGCCGAAGACCAGGCGCAACGCCTTACGCAGCGGAAAATCCATCAAGACTAATTGCGGCAGTACGCCCAGGGGCCGCACCAGAACCGCATCGAGCATTCCGGTACGCACGTAGAGCTTGATCCGCTCGACGCTGCCGACGGCGAGGTCGCCGAGCACGAACCCGGACGCCGCGATCCCGGTCATCATCAGCGCCTCGGCCAGCGTGAACCCGCCCACTTCGACGGCCGCGCCGAACAGCACGACCACGGTGACCACGTCGAGCGCGGTGGCGCCCGCGCTGCTGAACAGTTCGACCACGAAGGACGCCCGGTAGCTGGTCACCGACCGGAACTGGCCGCCCAGCAGCGCCGCATAGGCCCGCAAGTCACCCACCCTGCAGCACCAGCTTCCGCTCGGCGCGGTGCTGCACCAGCCGGGCCAGTGCGAGCATGATCACGGCCCAGACGGCCTGCAGCGCGACCAGGCCCGCCTGCAGCGCCGGCGAGTCCCGCTCGGCCGCCACGTCCAGCGGCGTCTGCAGCAGGCCGGGCAACGGTGTGCCCAGCCACAGCACGGCGACGGCCCAGTCCGGGAACAGGCGCAACGGGAAGTACAGGCCGGTCAGCACGCCGGAGCCGAGTGTCCACAGCATGATCGGGCCGCGCGCGTCCTGCAGCCAGTACGCGGTGGCGTTGACCAGGAACCGGCAGGCGAAACTGCCGATCACCGCGAGGATTACGGAAAGCGCGAAAAGCGGCACGGTCTGCCAGCGAGCCGGGACGGCCAGCGGAAAGAAGATCAGGCCGACGATCACCGGCGGGATGAACCGGGCCAGCATGCCGTGCGTCGCACGACCCAGATCGGCGGCCAGGTACGCGGTCACCGGAGGCACCGGACGTAACAGGTCGGCCGCGATGTCACCGGTCCGGATCCGGTCCGACAGGTCGGTCCAGCCCCAGATTCCGACCACGTTCAGTAACCCCTGGCCCACCCAGACGTACGTGGCGAGCTGTGTCGGATCGTATCCGGCGGCCATTCCCCCGGCGGCGCCCCCGGCCACCGCCAACAGGACGTAGCAGCGGAGAAAGCCGAAGACTATGTTGGTGAACATTCCGGCGACGGTGGCCTGACGATAGGTCGCGTATCGGCGGAAACCCGACCAGACCAGCGCACGGAAAGTGGTGACGGAGGCCCGGCTCGGACGATTCGGAGAGACCACGAGCACGCTGGCGCCGATCCCGTCCACGCCGTTAATCTCCTTTCCAACCCCGCAGTCGAGCCGGGCGACTCTACCCGGGTCTCCGGACGGCCACCGCACAATTTCCAACCGATGAAGTGGAAGCAGCCGTGACGGAGCGTCGCCAACCACCGGGCCTCGCCGTGAGTGCCCGATGACCGGTTGGAGCTCCCGCGCGGGCGATGACTGGGGCGACGAGCCCGCCTGGGTCTACGAGATCACGTGGGAGTGGGAGCCGGTGCCCGGCCAGCGGTACCCGGGCGACCCGGGCCGCCGCAAGGCCGTGCACACCCCCGTCTACGAGGCGAACCGCGACGACCGCGGCGTCGGCCGGGCCTCGGTCGGTCCGTCGCCGACCCCGCCGCCGGCGTGGTCCTCTTCGGAGGATCAGGCGCCGCGGCGCTTCCCGCACCGCCCGGTCCAGCACGAGGACCCGCCCTCGTACGACCCGCGGCAGCCGAATGTGAACCGCCCGGGCGGCCGCTCGGCCGCGGTGCCGCCGCCACGCGACGAACCGTCGTGGAACCGTCCGGCCGCGATGCAGGACCGGGTGCCGGGTGAGGAGCGTCGTCCGCAGTCACCGGCCGGGCGGGCGCGTCCGGAGCAGCGCCGGGGTGCTTCGCCGGGGTATGGCGAGCAGGGGTCTTCGCAGCAGTTCGAGGGCCGGCCGCGGGGCGAGCAGGCTTTCGAAGGGCGGCGGCAGGAGCAGGCTTCGCCCCAGCGGTTCGAGGGCCGGCCGGCTGCCGCACGCCAGGAACAGGGCGCGCCGCAGCAGTTCGAAAGTCGGTCGGCCGCGCCCGCGCCGCAGCAGTTCGAAGGCCGCCCGGCCGCGCCCGCGCCGCAGCAGTTCGAAGGCCGCCCGGCCGCGCCCGCGCCGCAGCAGTTCGAAGGCCGGACGGCTCCGCGGCCGGCGGGCGCGCCGCCGGCGTTCCCGGCTGGTGGCCGGGCCGCGGCGCAAGGACAACCGGCCGGTAATCGTGCCGCCGCGCAAGGACAACCCGCCGCTAACCGCGCCGCCACGCAAGGGCAAGAGGCCCGCACGCCGGTCGCGCCCACGTCGCCGGAGACCGGGCGGCCCGGGGTTTACGGCGCTTCGCGCCCGCCCGCGGCCGGTTATTACGGACGCCGGCCGGAGTCGGCGGACGCCGCCGGGGTCTACGGCAGTGCACGCCCCGCTCCGGCGGACGCGTTCCCGGCGCGGCCCGCTCCCGCTGACGCCTTCTCGGCGCGGCCCGCTCCCGCTGACGCCTTCTCGGCGCGGCCGGCTCCGGCCGATGCCTTCCCGGCGCGACCCGCTCCCGCCGAGGCTTTCCCGGCGCGGCCGGAGGCCCGGCCCACTCCGGGCCAGCGCACGGACGCGCCGTTCGACCTGCGGCCGATGCCGCCGGACCGGGGCACGCCCGCGACGGCCCGGCCCGCACCGCAGCCGACGCGTATCACCCCGCCGCGGCCGGACGCGCCGCTCTTCCCGGCGACACCCGGCCACCACGAGCAGGTGGAGCTGCCGATCGTTCCGCCGCAGCCGTCGGCCGCCGCCAGTGCGCCGCCCGCCCCGGTGTCGCCGTCCGAGCAGGCATACGCACCGCGGCCCGTGTCCACTCCGGCCGCCGAGCCTAGGCCCGTCTCGGGTCCCACGCCCGGGCAGTGGCCCGCCGACGCCGGCTATGGGGCGCGGCCCGTGTCGTCGCCCGCGGCCGAGCCCGTCTATGGCTCGCACCCGACGTCCGGTCCTGCCGCCTTCGCGCCGCAGCAGGTGTCTCCGCCGACCTACGGCCCGCAGCCGGTGTCCGGCTATGGACAACCGGCCGCGCAGGAGCCCGGCTATTCGTCGCAGCCGGTCTCGGGCACCGCCGTGCCCCCGGAGTACCCGCCGCGGCCCGTCTCGGCTGCCGGCCAGCCCTCCGCCTACAGCGCGCAGCCCGTCTCGGCGCCCGGCCAGTCCGAGCACATCACGGGGCCGGTCTCGGCTCCCACCGAGTCGCCCGAATACTCGGCGCAGCCCGTCTCGGCGCCCGGACAGCCGTCGCCCTACAACCCGGAGCCGGACTCCGCGCCCGGCCAGCCTTCCGCCTACGGCGCGCAGCCCGTCTCAGCGCCCAGCCAGCCTTCCGAATACACCGCGCAGCCCGTCTCCGCGCCCAGCCAGCCTTCCGAATACACCGCGCAGCCCGTCTCAGCACCCGGCCAGCCTTCCGAATACACCGCGCAGCCCGTCTCCGCGCTCAGCCAGCCTTTCGCCTATGGCGCGGATCCCTCGTCCATGCCGCCTCCGCCGGCCGACTACCCGCCGCGCCCGGTTTCCGCGGCGCAGGAGGTCGCGTCGCCGCATCCAATTTCCGGTCCGGCGCATCCGGTGTCCAGGCCCACCCGTCCGGTTTCCGGGCCCGCGCCGGCGGACGTGGCTCCGGCGACCGGCTGGGGTGGTGGGTTCGAGGCGATCGAACCGGTGACCGCGCCGCCGTTCGCTACGCCGGCCGGCGATGCCGAGGCCGAGGTCTTCGATCCGTCGGTGGGGCCGGTCGCGGCGTCCACCGTGGAGTCCCCGGCCACGGCGGAGCCGGTGGCGATCGAGCCGGATCCCGCTGCTCCCACCGCGGAAGGCGGTCGCGGGTGGACTCCGCCGGTCTGGGAGCAGGCACCCCCGCCGGAACCGGAACCCGCCGACGACGAACCGCACGGCCTCGGGTGGCTGCTGTCGCAGAGCGGCTTCGCGGGGTCGACGCCGGCTCTCACGGAAAACGATACGGCCGCCGAGCCGGAGCCGGCCGCCGAGGAGGCCCGCCCGGTCAGCGCGCTGCCGGAGACGCCGGTCAGCGCGGTGCCGGAGAAGCAGGACTGGTTCGCGCCGGTCAGCGGCATCCCCGCGGACGCTCCCGAGGGCACCGAGCCCGACGTTCTGCCGGAGGCCGAGGTCCGGACCGAGCCGGAGTCCGCCGCCCACGGCCGGCACGAGTCATTCGATACGGGCGAGGCGGAAGGACAGCCCGACACCGACGCTCGGCCCGAGACGGACCATGTCCAGGCAGAGCCCGAATACATCGAGGCCGCGCCGCAGCAGGCCCCGGATCAGCCCGAATACGTCCAGGCCTACGTCGAATACGCCGAGCCCGAGATCGCGCCGGAGCCGACGATCGACAGCCAGTCCGCGGAGAGCAACGAGCTGCTCTCGGACGGCGCCGGCCATTCGTGGGACGACGAAGAAGCCCCGAACGCCGACGTGGCCTGGGCGGATGTCGAGCTGCCCGCCGAAGACGTCGCGCCCGATGAGGGCGAGCCCGAGCCGGTAGCGGCGGAGACCGTCGACGTGATCGAGGACGGCGTCGAGCCGCTCGATGATGAGATCATCGACGCGGTTGTCATCGATGCACCAGCCGACATGGACGCCGCGGCGGACATCGGCACTGCAGCGGACATCGACACCGCGATCGAGGCGCCGCCGCGTCTGCCGGAGCTGGCCGCCGAGCCCGAGCCGGACGAGCAGCAGCCGATGCCCGAACCGGCACCAGAGCCGCAATTCGCCGAGATCGACCCGGAGCCCGCCGCCGCCGAAACGGAAACAGCCGAGCCCGAGATCGCGCATGAGCCCGATTCGGCCCACGACGAGCCCGAGATCGCCGATCACGAGCCGGACCTCGCGCTGGGCGCTCCAGAGCCGGCCGACGAGCCGCAAGCCACGACCGAACCCCAAGCCGCCGCCGAGCCGCAAGCCGCCGCCGAGCCGGAAGCCGCCGCCATGGAGGCGACCACCGACCCGGAGACACCCGACGAGCCGGACGAGGTCGCCGAGGCACAGGCAGCCGCCGGAGATCAGCCGGAGCCCGAGCCGCAACTCGAGGCCGCCGCCGAGATCCACCCGGAGCCCGAGCCCGATCCGCAACCTGAGCCCGACGCTCAACTCGCACCCCACGCCGACCCGGAACCGGAAGCCCAGCCCGACCCGGAAGCCCACCCCGAGCCGGACACCGAACCCGAACCGGAAGCCGCCGCACCCGAACCCACGGCACCCCAACCAACGGCACCGCAACCCGCCGCCCCCATCCGGCAGCAGCGTGACCAGCGCACCCCCGCGCCGACCCGCCGCGCCGACCCGGAACAGGTCCTGAGCACGTACCCCTGGGTCTTTGATCCGGAGACCTTGCGTGAGCGGATCGACGACCCCGACCAGATGTGGGTGGTCATCGACCGCCTGACCGACAAGCTGGAGTACGCCGAGCGCGACGCCGTCCGCGCCCGCCTGCTGAGCCTGCGGGCCGTCGCGCAACGCCTGGTCGACGACCTGGACCCGGCGCTCGCCGACGCCCGCAAGGCGCTGGAACACGCCAGGCACGCCGGCGAGCCCGCGCTGCTCGCCATCACCCGGGCCCGGCTCGCGCACGTGCTGCATTGGCGCGGCGAGTACGCCGAGGCGGACCGCCGCTACGCCGAGGCCGCCTCCCCGGAGCTGCCCGCGCGGCTGCGTGCCGAGATCCACGAGCTGGCCGGTCGGTCCGCTTTCGAGCAGGGCCGGTACCTGGAGGCGGTCAACCACTTCGAAAGCGCGCTGGACCTGCGTCGCGGCGCCGATCCGGAACTGGTGGAGCGGATCGAGCTCGCCCTGGACACGATCACCCGGCACACTTCGGACGGCTGGGGCCCCTACCCGCGTACGAGGGAAGAGATCCTCGGACACACCGACGCGGCTCGCCCGTTGCGGGACGACCGGAGCGGCCTGTGGGGTTATGTCGGCGCCGTGCCACCCCGCTTCGCCCAGGCTCAGCCGTTCGCCGAAAGCCTTGCCTGGGTACGCCGCCCCGACTCCCCCGCCTGGGAACTGATCGACGAAGCGGGTTCGGTGGTGATCGACGCGTCCGCCGGTTATCGCGCCGCCGGACCGTTCGCGGAGGGCCTGGCCTGGGTCTCGCGTGATCAGGAGGGCGGCTGGTACGCGATCGACCGGCAGAACCGGGTCATCGTGCCGGGCGGTTTCGACGCGGCCAAACCGTTCCACAACGGGCTCGCGCTGATCCTGCGCGGCGGCTGGGGCGCGGTCGACCAGCACGGCCGGATCGTGGTGCCGCCACGCTACCGGGCGTTCGCGACGGCGACCGTGGACGGCGGCCCGATGGACGGCTTCACCGACGACGGGCTCGCGGTGGTCGACGCCGGGGAGCGGTTCGGGGTCATCGATCGGCAGGGTCAGCTGGTCGTGCCGCCCGCGCACGCCGCCGTGCTGATCCACCCGGCGGCGTTCCTGATCGCGGACAAGTTCGGCCTGTGGGGCGCGCTGGACCGGTCCGGCGCCACGCTGGTCGAGATGAAGTATTCGGAACGCACCGACGTAATCGACGAAATCGACAAACTCGTGACGGACACCCGTCCGGTCCTCTGAGGGCGGTCGGTAGGGTCTTGGTCCATGGAGCACCGTCACTTGGGCCGATCTGGCCTGGTCATCAGCGAGATCGCGTACGGAAACTGGATCACCCACGGGTCCCAGATCGAGGAGGAGCAGGCCACCGCGTGTGTCCGGGCCGCCCTCGACGTGGGTATCACGACGTTCGACACCGCCGACGTGTACGCCGGCGGCCGTGCCGAGGCGGTGATGGGCCGGGCGCTCAAGGGCGAGCGCCGCGCCGGCCTGGAGATCTTCACGAAGGTTTACTGGCCGACCGGGCCGGGCCGCAACGACCGGGGCCTGTCCCGCAAGCACATCATGGAGTCGATCGACACTTCCTTAGGCCGGTTACAAACCGACTACGTCGATGTCTACCAGGCCCACCGGTTCGACTACACGACGCCGCTCGAGGAGACGATGCAGGCGTTCGCCGACGTCGTCCGGCAGGGCAAGGCGCTCTACATCGGTGTCTCCGAGTGGACGGCGTCGCAGATCCGGGCCGGGTGGGAGCTCGCGCAGGATCTGAAGATCTCGCTGGTGTCGAACCAGCCGCAATACTCCGCGTTATGGCGCGTCATCGAGGCCGAGGTGGTGCCCGCGTCGCTCGAGATGGGCCTGGGCCAGGTGGTGTTCTCGCCGCTCGCGCAGGGTGTGCTGACCGGTAAGTACGAGTCCGGGCAGAAGCCGCCGGCCGGTTCCCGGGCCACCGACGAGCAAGGCGGCGCGCAGACCATCCGCGGCTGGATGAGCGACGAGACGCTGGACGCGGTGGCCAAGCTGTGGCCGCTGGCCAAGGAGGCCGGGCTGTCGATGGCTCAGCTGTCGCTGGCCTGGGTGCTGCAGAACGAGGGCGTGTCGGCCGCGATCATCGGCGCGACCCGCCCCGAGCAGGTGCGGGACAACGCCGACGCGGCCGGCAAGAAGCTCGACGCCGACCTGATGCGCGCGATCGACGAGGCGCTCGACCCGGTGGCCGAGCGCGACCCGGCGAAGACGGTCAGCCCCCGCCGGCCGTAATCAGCAATACTCTGCTTCTGGTCCGTCCGTCAGCTGAAAACTCGGTCGGACCAGAAGCGCATCAGTTCCAAGCCCGCGGCGATCGGCAGCTGGTCGATGCCGATGCGCTCGGCCAGCCAGTAGACGACATCGAAGAACCAGTCACCCAGCCGCGTCTGCCACAGGGCCAGGAACAGCAGGATGAAGCCGTACGGGGCGAATAAGTTCCAGGCGCGCTGGTATTGCGGGCTCATCCACGGCGCGTAGATGTTGCCGCCGTCCAGGCCCGGGATCGGCAGGAAGTTCAGCACGGCCGCGGTGATCTGCAGGAATGCCAGCGCCGCCAGCGCGCTCCAGAAGTACCCGTGCGCGGCGGCGTTGACCGCCACGCCACCGAAGCCGTTGCTGAGGATCAGGTCGTCCGGCACCACGCCGATCAGGAACGGGATCGCGAGCACCACCGCGAGGACCACGTTGGTGAGCGGGCCGGCCGCGCTGATGAACGACTCGCGCAGCTTGCTGCGGATCCGCGACCGGTCGATCCAGACCGCGCCACCGGGCAGCCCGATGCCGCCGAGGATCACCACGACCACCGGCAACACGATCGACAGCAGCGGGCTCGTGTACTTGAGCGGGTTGAGCCGCAGGTAGCCCTTGTCCGCCACGCTGCGGTCGCCGGAGAAGAACCCGGTGATCGCATGGGCGTACTCGTGCAGGCACAGCGACAGCAGCCAGCCCGCGATGATGAACAGGAAGATATCGACCTTGACATTGCCGAACGTCGTCCAGGTCATCCAGCCGGTCACCACGAAGATGGCGAAAATCCCGACGAAGACCGGGCTGGGGACGAAGGCGTTGCGCGGCGTCCGGGTGTAAACAGGTTCGTAGGTCACGTCACTCCGCCGGGAGAAGACTCATCGGGTACTCCACCCGATCGTCCTCGACCAGGACGACGGTCGCCACCCCGGACTCGGCGAGCTGCCGCCACTCCTGGCCGATCCAGGACTCGGCGTCGGCCTGGCTGCTGAACGTCTCGGCCGGACCGGCAACCGGTCGCCCGTCGGCGTTCTCGTACCGCCAACTCCACGGCATTCGCCGCCCCCTCACGTCTTCGGTCGGTGCGCTTCCACCCTACGGCGTCCGCGACTTCGCTCCGGCCTTAAGGTACGGGGCATGTCCGATGATCGGTGGTCCACGGTCCTGGTGCTCGGCGGGATCCGGTCCGGTAAGTCCGCGTTCGCCGAGTCGCTCGTAACGGATGCCCCTTCGGTGCGGTATGTGGCTACCGCGGTGGGCGGTGAGGACGATCCGGAATGGCGTGCCCGGATCGAGGAACATCAACGACGCCGGCCGCAGTCCTGGTCGACCGAGGAGACGGGTGCTGACCCCTCCCGGCTCGTCGAGGTACTGACCGAGGCCAAACCGGACGACACGCTGTTAGTGGACGATCTGGGCGGTTGGGTGACGGCCCTTCTCGACCCGGCCCGCCAGCCGAACGACGATGCCGCCGATGTGGTCGCTCTTGCCGCAGCCGTACGCGCGTGCCCCGCGCGCGTGGTGCTCGTCAGCCCGGAGGTCGGGTTGTCGCTGGTGCCCGCGACACCGGTGGGGCGCGCGTTCGCGGATGCGCTGGGCAGCACCAACCAGGCGTTGGCGGACGCGTGTGACCGGGTTGCGCTGGTGGTCGCGGGGCGCGCGGTGTGGCTCAAGGGTGGTCTTTCCGCCGCGGCCGCCCCGGCAGACCCGCAACTTGATGTGACGACGCCGCCACCCCCGTTCCCCGACGCCGAACCGCAGCTCGTCACCCCGCAAGCCACCGAATCGCTAGCCGCGCCCGCGGCGCCGAGCGTGCTCACCGAGCCGACCATGGTCCTGCCGGCGGTCGGCGACGGCGCGGTCGTGTTCCAGCCCGGCATGGACCTCCCACTGCCCGACTCCGACTCCGGACCGGACACCCGCGACCGCCTCGCCAGCGTCGACTTCGCCGGCGCCGGGCTGGGCTCGCTGGTCGAGGCCGTGGTGTTCGCGGCCGGCACCCAGTTCACCACCGTTCCGGCGCCGTGGGCCGCGGTCCGCGTCCTGCTGCTGTCCGGCATCCACGCGGGCGGTGCGGCGGCCGGCGACGACCGGGTCGACGCCGAGCGCCGGCTCGTCCAGGTCGAGAACGGCGAGGGCGTCCTGAGCCAGCTCGCCGGCCAGGCCGGGGCGGACGTCGCCGTGCTGCGGACCGGCGAGGCCGCCGCCATGGAGGACGGCCCGGTCATGGACGACACCGCGGTCGAGACCGCACTGTGGCAGGGCTGGCGGCTGGCCGAGACGGCCGCGGACGCCGGCAAGGACCTGCTGGTGCTGGCCTCGATCGGCGTCGGCACGGACGCGGTGGCGGCGGCGGTGACCGCGGCGACCAGCGGCGCCGAGCCGGTCGCGGTGCTGCCCCGGGTGCTGCAGCCCGGCGGCGTGTTCGACGACAACGCCTGGATGCGGCGGGCGGCCGCGGTCCGCGACGCGCTGCACCGGATCCGGCAGGAGCCGCGCGGCGCCAAGGACATCTTGCGTGAGCTCGGCGGCCCGGACCTCGCGGTGGCCACCGGCGTGCTGCTCGGCGCCGCGTCCCGGCGGGTCCCGGTGCTGGTGGACGGCCCGGTCGGCGTCGCCGCCGGGCTGATCGCGCGTGATCTGGCCAGCCAGACCCGGCACTGGACGCTGCTGCCGGACGCTGGTCGTCTCGCGCTGACCCGGCAGGGTGCCGACGTGCTGGGCCTGGAACCGGTTCTGGACCTCGGTCTCGGCCTGGGCGAGGGCGCGAACGCGCTGGCCGCGCTGCCGCTGCTGCGTACGGCGATCCGGCTGGCCGCGACGGTGCCGGTGCACCCGTCGCTACTGACCGGGCACGGCGACGACGGGGCCACCGACCTGCTCGTGCCGAACGACGCCGACGTGGACCTCGCCGAGCCGGAGCCGCACGGCCCCGGCCCCGCCACGACGGACGAGTGACGACGCTCGGCGCGGGTCTGCGGCTCGCGGTCACCACGCTGACCGTGCTGCCGATCCGCGGCGGGCGGATCGACCGGCGGACGGCCGCGGTCGCGATGACCGCGGCCCCGGCGGTGGGCGCGCTGCTCGGGCTGCTGCTCGGCGGCATCGCCTGGGCGCTGCGGTCCGCGGACGCTCCGGCGCTGGTCACCGGCGGTGTCACCGTGGCCGCGGCCGCCCTGCTGACCCGAGGCATGCACCTGGACGGCCTAGCGGACACGGTGGACGCGCTCGGGTCGTACCGCCGGGGCGCCGCCGCCCTGGAGATCATGAAAAAGCCGGACATCGGCCCGTTCGGCGTGGCGGCGATCGCCGTCACGCTGCTGATCCAGGCCGCCGCGGTGGCCGGCCTGAGCGTCACGGCGGTGGTGGTGGCCTACGCGGCGGGCCGGCTGGCGATCACGCTGACTTCGCGCCGCGGTCTACCGGCGGCCCGGCCGGAGGGGCTGGGCGCGATGGTCGCCGAGACGGTGCCGGTGCCGGTCGCCGCGGCGGTCGCGATCCTCGTGGCGGTCGCCGCGGCGTTCGCGGTGCCGGGCCGCTGGTGGCAGGGCCCGGCCGCGGTGGCCGCCTCCGCACTCGTCGTGCTCGTGCTGACCGGGCACGCGGTACGCCGTTTCGGCGGCATCACGGGCGACGTGCTCGGCGCGATGACCGAGGTAGCGACGACGATCGCCCTGGCCGGGTTGAGCTTGCGCTAGGCGCGGAGCGTAGGCCGCCGATGCCGGGCAGGTGGGCGAACGCGGTGCCGAGCCGGCGTCGATCGGCCCAGTTCGTCCTGCAATGGGCAGCTCTGAACTCGGCCCCCCGGCTCGCCCGTTCCGAGCGCCCGCATGCACTCCGGATGAGCGTGGACAAGCCACCGGCGTGGTCGGAGCCCGACCGTCAGATCCGCTGCTACCCCATTTATCCAGATATAACGGTATTTGTCAGGGCCAACGGCGCGTCAATGCGCGAAGCGTTGCGTCCACATGTCGACGTCGTCTCATTATCCGGACGCGATCGGCCGCATTATGGACGTCCGTCCGAACAGGACGGTAATTCTGTCCGCATTCGTCGTATTTGCGCCAGCCCATGGCCGCTTGCTTTTGAGACCTTGGAGAGTTACGCCCACATACGAGCCATAACTCTCCAAGGTCGCGAAATCGCTGGCAAAATGTCCGGAATGGCGATTCGGAGAACGCCGCAAACCCAATGTAAAGGTAAATAGCGGCCAACCCCGGCATCAAGCCGTCCACAGCCCGAGCCGTCCACAGCCGCGAGCCGTCCACAGCCCCGAGTTGTCCACAGGCCCGCCACACGATCAAGCCGATTTCCGCCACAATGCCTGAGGGGGCTCCCCCAGGGAGGGTGGGGTCTGGTTGGCGGGGCGATCAAGGGGCGGTCGAAGGGCGGTTCCGGGGCGATCGGGTGCCGTCAGGCCCGGACGGATGGCTGCACGAACGGCGGCTTCACCACGCGCGCCTCGGCACGCCGCCCCCGGATGTCGATCTCGACCAGGTCGCCGTCGGACACCCCGGCCGCGGTGTCGAGCAGGGCCAGCGCGATGCCGACCTTCTTCGTCGGGGAGAACGTGCCGCTCGTGGTCTCGCCGATCTGCTGCCCACCGGCGTACACGTCCATGTGGCCGCGCGGGATTCCGCGGCCGGTCAGTTCCAGCCCGCGCAACGTCCGCCGGGGTCCTTCGGTCTTCTCCGTGATGAGCGCGTCCCGGCCCCAGAATTCGGGTTTCTTCCAGCCGACCGCCCAGCCGGAGCGGGCCTGCACCGGGGTGATCTCCGGCGACAGGTCCTGGCCGTGCAGCGGGTAGCCCATCTCGGTGCGCAGCGTGTCGCGGGCGCCGAGGCCGCAGGGGCGGACGCCGGCGGCGATCAGCGCGTCCCACACGGCGACCGCGTCGTCCCACGGCACCACCAGCTCGTAGCCGTGCTCGCCGGTGTATCCGGTGCGGCACACGATGAGTTCGGTGTCACCCAGCGTGGTCGTCGCGAACGACATGTAGTCGTGCTCGGTGGGCAGGCCGAGTTTGGCGAGCACCTCGGCGGACTGCGGGCCTTGGACGGCGAGCACGGCGTAGCGCTGGTGCTCGTTGGTCACCGTGACGCCGGCGGGGGCGGCCACGGTCAACCGGCGCACCACCTCGGCGGTGTTCGCGGCGTTCGGGATGAGGAAGACGTGGTCGTCGGCGATCAGGTACGCGATGAGGTCGTCCACCACGCCGCCGTCGTCGGCACAGCACAATGTGTACTGCGCCTGACCAGGGGCGATGCGGCCGAGGTCATTGGTGAGGCACGCGTTGACGAAGCCGGCGGCACCGGCGCCGCGGACCCGGGCCTTGCCCAGGTGCGACACGTCGAAGACGCCGGCCGCGTCCCGGACCGCGGAGTGCTCCTTGAGGACACCGCCACCGGCGTACTCCAAAGGCATTTCCCAGCCGCCGAAGGAGGCGAACTTGGCGCCCAGGGCGACGTGGCGCTCGTGCAGGGGGGAACGGGCGAGGGCATCGGCGGCGTCGGCAGACATGACTGCCAACTTACCCGTGACCTTGGGAGTCGTTATTGTCGCGGGGACACCTAACAATCCGATAAGCCGAAGTTGCCCAAGAGGCGCCCGGCCCGAAGTCCCGGAGTACTCGCGTGAGCCAGCCCAGCCTCAGCCTGGTCGACACCGACCCGGCCGAATTGGCGGTCGATGCCATCGTCATCGGCCTGCACAGCCAGCCCGACGACGGGGGCGCCCTGCTGCCCGCCGCCGGCGCCGAGAGCATCGCCGCCGCGTTCGACGGCAAGCTGACCTCGACGCTGGCGCTGCTCGGCGCGAGCGGCGCCCCGGGCGAGGTGACGAAGCTGGCCACGCTGGGCACCATCGCGGCGCCGTTAGTCGTCGCCGTCGGCCTGGGTAACGAGCCGACCGGCTCGGCGCCGAGCCTGGAGACGCTGCGCCGGGGTGCCGGTGCGGCGGTGCGGGCGCTGGCCGGCAGCGCGACGGTGGCGCTGGCGCTGCCGCTGCCGGACGACGCGGACGCGCCCGGGGTGCTGCGGGCGACGCTGGAGGGCGCGATGCTCGGCGGCTACCGCTTCGCGGGCTACAAGACGGTGCCGCAGCCGAACCGCCGCGAGCCGGTGACCGCGCTGCAGGTGCACGTGCCGGACGCTGCGGACGCGGCCGCTGTCGCCGAGGTGACCCGCGCCGAGGTCGTGGCGCGGGCGGTCCGGCAGACCCGGGACTGGATCAACATGCCGCCGAACCTGCTGCGCCCGCCGCAGTTCGCGGACGCCGTGGTCGCCGCCGCCGAGGGCAGCGGCCTGGAGGTGGAGGTGCTGGACTTCGACGAGCTCAAGGCCGGTGGCTACGGCGGCATCGTGGCGGTCGGCCAGGGTTCCGAGGAGCCGCCGCGGCTGGTCCGCCTGCGGTACGTGCCGGAGGGCGTCGCGGACCCGAAGCGGGTGGCGCTGGTGGGCAAGGGCATCACCTTCGACACCGGCGGCATCAGCATCAAGCCGAACGCGGGCATGTGGGAGATGAAGTCGGACATGTCCGGCGCGGCCGCCGTGGGTGCCGCCATGATCGCCATCGCCGCGCTCAAGCCCGCCGTCGCGGTGACCGGCTACCTGGCGATGGCCGAGAACATGCCGTCCGGCTCGGCTTACCGGCCGGGCGACGTGATCACGATGTTCAACGGCAAGCGGGTCGAGGTCTACAACACCGACGCCGAGGGCCGGATGGTGCTCGGCGACGCGATCGCGCGGGCCTGCGCGGACGGCACCGACTACGTGCTGGAGACCTCGACGCTCACCGGCGGCCAGGTCATCTCGCTGGGCAAGCGGACGGCCGGGCTGATGGGCTCGGACGCCGCTGTCGAGCTGATCAAGGCGGCCGGCGAGGCGACCGGCGAACCGGCCTGGCCGATGCCGCTGCCGGACGAGGTCCGCAAGGGCATGGAGTCGGACATCGCCGACATCTCGCAGACGAACTCCAACCTCGACCGCGCGGGCCACATGCTCCAGGGTGGTGTCTTCCTGCGCGAGTTCGTGGCGGACGGGGTCGAGTGGGCGCACATCGACATCGCGGGTCCGAGCTTCCACTCGGGCGAGGCGACCGGCTACTGGACGAAGGGCGGCACCGGCGTGCCGGTCCGCACGTTCCTGACCGCGATCGATCAGCTCGCGGCGTCCTGACGGACCGGTTCGGATCGCCCGGCCGTCGTGCTAGACCGGGCGATCCTTCTGCCGAGCGTTGTAGTCACGCATGCGTTGCGGATAACCCATCAGCCGTACGTCGTAGATGGGAACCGAGAGTTGGTGGGCCCAGCGCCGCGCGATATCCGGTGACTCGGTGCGCCGACGTGTCCACTCACCGTCGTGCGCGACTAATAAGACGGTGGTCTCGGTCACGTTCGTCCGCGGCTCGATGAACGCCTCGACGCCCCGGCGCGTGCGGACGAACTCCGCGAGATATTCAAGATCGGCACGATCCACCGGACGACCGGCCGGACGACCCGGCTCTCTCCGCCGCCGAAACCAGGCCACCGGCGCTCTCCTTCTCTCTGATGGCGCAAGGGTACGACTCGCGGGCACGCCGTGTGGCACCTGAGTGCATCGATCGGTTCCGCAAGTGACAAGATGGCCAGGACATACTGTGACCGTTTCCATTGTGTGACCCACAAGGCAACGACGCGACCACTGGAGTCAACGTGAGCCAGCCGAACGGTGGAACCTTCGACATCGTCATCCTCGGTGCCGGGAGCGGTGGCTATGCGGCCGCCCTGCGCGCGGCCGAGCTTGACCTCTCCGTCGCTCTGGTCGACAAAGCCGAGCTGGGCGGCACGTGTCTGCACCGCGGCTGCATCCCGACCAAGGCCCTGCTGCACGCCGCCGAGATCGCCGATCAGACCCGCGAGAGTGAGCAGTTCGGAATCAAGGCCGATCTTGTCGGCATTGACATGGCGGGCGTCAACGCCTATAAGGACGCAGTCGTCGGCCGGCTCTACAAAGGCCTCCAGGGCCTCCTGAAGCAAGACAAGATCACGATCGTCCCCGGCGAGGGCAAGCTCGTCGCGAAGGACACCGTCGAGGTGAACGGCCAGCGGTACACGGGCCGCCACGTCATCCTCGCCTCCGGGTCCTACTCGCGCAGCCTCCCCGGCCTCGAGGTCGACGGCAAGCACGTGATCACCAGCGAGCACGCCCTCAAGCTCGACCGGGTGCCGTCCTCGGTGATCGTGCTCGGCGGCGGCGTCATCGGCGTCGAGTTCGCCAGCGTGTGGAAGTCGTTCGGTGCCGACGTCACCGTCCTCGAGGCGCTGCCCCGGCTGGTCGCCGCGGAGGACGAAGAGGTCTCCAAGCAGCTCGAGCGCGCGTTCCGCAAGCGGAAGATCAACTTCAAGGTCGGCAAGCCGTTCGAGAAGGTCGAGCGCACCGAGAACGGTGTGCGCGCCACCATCGCCGGCGGCGAGACGATCGAGGCCGAGGTGCTGCTGGTCGCGGTCGGCCGTGGCCCGGTGACGGCCGGCCTCGGGTACGAGGAGCAGGGCATCACCCTGGACCGCGGCTTCGTCATCACCAACGAGCGCCTGCACACCGGTGTCGGCAACGTCTACGCGGTCGGTGACATCGTCCCCGGCCTGCAGCTCGCGCACCGCGGCTTCGCGCAGGGCATCTTCGTCGCCGAGGAGATCGCCGGGCTGCGGCCCGCGGTCATCGACGAGGCCGGTATCCCGCGCGTGACCTACTCCGAGCCCCAGGTCGCCTCCGTCGGCTACACCGAGGAGAAGGCCAAGGAGAAGTACGGTGCTGACAAGATCACGTCGTACAACTACAACCTCGGCGGCAACGGCAAGAGCCAGATCCTCAAGACCCAGGGCTTCGTCAAGGTGGTCCGGCAGGTCGACGGTCCCGTCGTCGGCATCCACATGGTCGGCGACCGGATGGGCGAGCTGATCGGCGAGGCGCAGCTGATCTACAACTGGGAGGCGTTCCCGGAGGATGTCGCCCAGCTCGTCCACGCCCACCCGACCCAGAGCGAGGCGGTGGGCGAGGCGTTCCTCGCGCTGGCCGGTAAGCCGCTGCACGCGCACGCCTGATACGTCCTTCCAAAAAGAAGCGGTTAAGGAGTTCTGAGACATGCCGGTATCGGTCACCATGCCGCGGCTGGGTGAGAGTGTCACCGAAGGCACCGTCACGCGTTGGCTGAAGCAGGAAGGCGAGCGCGTCGAGGCGGACGAGCCGCTTCTCGAGGTCTCCACGGACAAGGTCGACACGGAGATCCCGTCGCCGGCCGCGGGCGTGCTGACCAGGATCGTCGTTGCGGAGGACGAGACGGCCGAGGTCGGCAGCGAGCTCGCGGTCATCGCGGGCGAGGGTGAGGACGCCGGATCGTCGGCGCCCGCGCCGGCCGCGCCGGAAGCCGCGCCCGCGGCCGCCGCCCCCGCCGAACCCGAGCCCGCAGCCCCGGTCACGCCGTCGACCGAGAAGCCGGTCGAGGCCGAGCAGCCCGCGCCGGTCGCGGCTTCGGCGGCGCCCGCCTCCGCGGCGGAGGGCACCGCGGTCACCATGCCGGCGCTCGGCGAGAGCGTCACCGAGGGCACCATCACCCGCTGGCTCAAGCAGGTCGGCGAGACGGTCGAGGCCGACGAGCCGCTTCTCGAGGTCTCCACCGACAAGGTCGACACCGAGATCCCGTCACCGGTCGCCGGCACCCTGCTGGAGATCAAGGTGCAGGAGGACGAGACCGCGGACGTCGGCGCCGAGCTGGCGATCGTCGGCTCCCCGAACGCGGCTCCGGCCGCGCCCGCGTCACCCGCCCCGGCCGCTCCCGCCCAGGCCGCTCCCGCTGCCGCCGCGCCGCAGCCGCGCGCCGAGACGCCGCCGGCCAGGGACGTCTCGGTCCTCGGCGACTCCTACGGCGAGCCGTCGGCCGAGGCCGAGGTCGCCGCCGACCCGGTTGCCGCCGACCGCGCCGCCGAGACGTTCCCGACGCCCGCTCCCGCGCAGCCGGCCGCTCCGGCCGCCGAGACGGTCCAGGCCAACGGTTCCGGCGACGCCGGGTACGTGACGCCGCTGGTCCGCAAGCTGGCCACCGACCGTGGTGTCGACCTGTCCAAGCTGACCGGCACCGGGGTGGGCGGCCGGATCCGCAAGCAGGACGTGATCGAGGCCGCCGAGAAGGCGGCGGCGGCGAAGGCCGCCGCGGCCGCTCCGGCTCCGGCCGCCCCGGCCGCCGCCGCGCCTGCCGCGTCGCAGACCCGGTCCACCGCGAAGCCCGAGCCGAGCCCGCTGCGTGGCCGCACCGAGAAGCTGACCCGGATGCGTGCCACGATCGCGCGCCGCATGGTCGAGTCGCTGCAGACGTCGGCGCAGCTCACCACGGTGGTCGAGGTCGACGTGACCCGGATCGCCCAGCTGCGTAACCGGGCCAAGGCCGACTTCCAGGCCAAGCACGGCGTGAAGCTGAGCTTCCTGCCGTTCTTCGCGCTGGCCACGGTCGAGGCGCTGCAGCAGCACCCGGTGGTCAACTCGTCGATCGACACCGAGGCCGGCACCGTCACCTACCACGACGCCGAGCACCTGGGCATCGCGGTGGACACGCCGAAGGGCCTGATCGTCCCGGTGATCAAGGATTCGGGCGACCTGAACCTGGCCGGACTGGCCCGCCGGATCGCCGACGTGGCCGACCGCACCCGGAACAACAAGATCAGCCCGGACGAGATCTCGGGTGGCACGTTCACGCTGACCAACACGGGCAGCCGGGGCGCGCTCTTCGACACCCCGATCATCAACCAGCCGCAGGTCGGCATCCTCGGCACCGGCGCGGTCGTGAAGCGCGCGATCGTGGTCGACGACCCGAACCTGGGCGAGATCATCGTGCCGCGCTCGATGGTCTACCTGGCGCTGAGCTACGACCACCGGATCGTGGACGGCGCCGACGCGGCCCGCTTCCTGGTCACCGTCAAGGAGCGCCTGGAGGCCGGCCAGTTCGAGGGCGAGCTGGGCCTGAACTGACCTGGAGCCCACGACTCGGACGTAAACCCGAACGAAGGCGAGCCGGAATTCCGGCTCGCCTTCGCGCGTATCCGGCCCTGCCAGGGCTGTTTTGAACAGGTTCGATTTTGGGCAAGATAGAGGGCATGCGGATCCTCATGGCCGGCGCGTCCGGGTTCCTCGGCACGCGGCTCGCCGCCCGGCTGACCGACGCCGGGCACGACATCACCCGGCTCGTGCGCCGACCGGCCCAGAAACCGGACGAGGCCACCTGGCGTCCCGGCCAGAACCAGCTCGACCCGGCTCTGGTGGCCGGCGCGGACGCGGTCATCAACCTGGCCGGGGCGTCCATCGGGCACTGGCGGTGGACACCGGGCTACAAGCGTTTGCTGCGCTCCAGCCGGGTGGACACCACCGCGACCATCGCCGGGGTGATCAAGCAGCTGCCGGCCGAGGACCGTCCGCGGACGTTGCTGCAGGCCTCCGCGGTCGGCTGGTACGGCGACACCGGCGACCGGACCGTCACCGAGGAGGCCCCGGCGGGCCGCACCTTCCTGGCCGATCTGTGCCGGGTCTGGGAGGCGGCCGCCCGCCCGGCCGAGGACGCCGGCACCCGGGTCGTCCTGCTGCGCACCGCCCCGGCGATCAGCCGCGAGGGCTCGTTGATCAAGCCGCTGCTGCTGCCGTTCAAGTTCGGCGCGGGCGCGCGCATCGGCAGCGGCCGGCAGTGGATGGCGTGGATCGCGGTGGACGACTGGCTGACCGCGGCCGAGTTCCTGCTCGACCGGGACTCGATCGCCGGCCCGGTCAACCTTGTCGCCGCCGAGCCCTGCACCAACGCCGAGTTCACCAAGGCGTTCGGGCGCGCCGTGCATCGGCCCGCCGTGCTGTCGGTGCCCACCGTCGTGCTCGACGTCGCCCTCGGCGAGCTGGCCGGCGAGGCGAAACAGAGTCAGCGCGTACGGGCGGGGGTCTTGGAGAGGGCGGGCTTCGAATGGGCTTATCCGGACATCGAGAGCGCCATGTTCGCCGCCCTCGGCCGCGAACCCGCCCAGCCCCGCTGATTACGCAGGTCGGCTTGCTAATCTGCGGCTGATGTCAGTCGCCGCTCCCGCCACCGCCGCCGCCGCGGAAATCCCGGCCCCGCCCGATGCCCGAGCGGCCACCCGCCGTCGCCGGGCCCACCTGTTCGTCGCCGTCATCGCGCTCGCGCTGGCGGTCTATGTCACGAAGGGGCTCTGGCAGTCACCGTACGTGCGGACCGTGTCCGGCAACGTGGGCGACCAGGCGTTCTTCGAGTGGGTGCTGGGTTACGGCGTCTACCTGCTCGAACACGGCGGCGACCCGTTCTTCTCGACGATGATGAACACGCCGGACGGGGTCAATCTCGCGGCGAACACGTCGATCACGGCGTACGCGTTCCTGTTCGCGCCGGTGACCATCCTGCTCGGCCCGCAGATCAGCTTCATCAGCATCCTCACGCTGAACCTGGCCGGCTCGGCGTTCGCGTGGTATTTGTTCCTGGCCCGCTGGGTGACCCGCAACCGGGCCGCGGCGGCGCTGGGCGGCCTGTTCTGCGGCTTCGCGCCCGGCTTCATCTCGCACGCCAACGGCCACCTCAACTGGACCTCCGGCTGGGTCGCCCCGGTCGTGCTGTGGTGGCTGTTCAAACTGCGCGAGAAGGGCCATTGGCTGCGCAACGGCCTGGTGCTCGGGCTGCTGCTCGCGATCGGCTTCACGGTCGCCGCCGAGGGCTTGTTCTTCTGCGCGCTGGCCGCCGGGATCTTCCTGATCACCTGGTCGGTGCCCCGGGCCACCCGAGCCGAGGCGCGCGAGGCGTTGCCCCGGGTGCTGGCCGGGCTCGCGGTCACCGGTGTCGTGGCATTAGCACTTCTGGCGTACCCGCTCTATCTGCATTTCGCCGGACCCCAAACCTTTTCCGGTACGGGGTTCAACCAGCGCCATTATGCGGAGGACATCGGCGCGTTTATCAGCTATTCCGACCGTACCCTCGCGGCCTGGGCCGGAATCGGGAATGACCTTTCGCCGAATCCGACCGAGCAGACGTCGTATTTCGGTCTTCCGCTCGTGGTCCTGGTCTTGTTTTCCCTGGTGCAACTGTGGAAGCGCGCGGACCCCGGACGGCGTTCGACCCTGCGCGCCCTCGCGGTGGTGGCCGGCGTGTTCTTCGTGATCTCGCTCGGGCCGCGGCTGCTGTTCTTCGGCAACGAGAGCTACCTGCCGATGCCGTACGCCTTCCTGGCGCACCTGCCGCTGTTCGACTCGGCGCTGCCGGCCCGCTACGCGCTGGCACTGGTCGGGGTGTTCGGCGTGATCCTGACGCTGAGCGCCGACGAGCTGATGCGCGGGAAGTGGCGGGGCCGGATGGCGGCGGCGTTCGCGCTCGCGCTCGTGCCGATCTTCCCGCTGCCGCTGCTCACCTCGGATCGGGCGCCCGAACCGCAGTTCATCGCCGACGGCACGTGGAAGAAGTACGTGCCGGCGGGCGGGACGATGTCGGCGCTCCCGTTCGCCATCAACGTGGCCGGGGATGGCCAGCGCTGGCAGGCGTACACGATGGCTCGGGGTGGTCAGCAGTTCAAGATCCCGGACGGTTACTTCCTCGGCCCGGACGTCGGGGGCAAGGAGGCGAAGGGCCGGATCGGGGCGGTGCCGCGCAGCACCGACTGGCTGTTCCTGCGGGCGGCGCTCTACGGATACATCGCCGACCTGGACAACTGGGACCGCGCCCAGGCCCGCGCCGACTTCAAATACTGGGGGATCGACGCGGTGTTCCTCACCGACAGCATCACCGGGCCGGACGGTCCGTTGTTCCGCTCGGCCGTCGAGACCACCGCTACCGACCTGCTAGGACCGCCGGAGCGGGTGGAGGACGTGCTGGTGTGGCGCATCCGTCCAGGTGTGGATCCGTTAGATCGTTAAACCCCGCGTTAGGGTGAGGCCGTGACAACCTCGACGCTCTCCGTCCTGCGACCGGGCCTGGTCGACTACCTGAAGGCCTGGGACGAGCAGCGGCGGCTGCACGACGCCGTGGTGGCGGGGATCCGGCCCGACACCGTCCTCCTGCTGGAGCACCCGAGCGTGTTCACGGCGGGCAAGCGCACCGAGATCGCCGACCGCCCGTTCGACGGCACCCCGGTCGTCAACGTCGACCGCGGCGGCAAGATCACCTGGCACGGCCCCGGTCAGCTGGTCGGTTACCCGATCCTCAAGCTGGCCGAGCCGGTCGACGTCGTGGCGTACGTACGGCGCACCGAGCAGTTGCTGATCGATGTCTGCGCCGAGCTGGGCGTGACGGCCGAGCAGATCGAGGGCCGCAGCGGCGCCTGGGTCCCGGCCGACGAGCACGGCCCCGACCGCAAGATCGCGGCGATCGGCATCCGCGTCGCGCGCGGCGTCACCCAGCACGGCTTCGCCCTGAACTGCGACTGCGACCTGTCCAACTACGACCGCTTCGTGCCCTGCGGCATCCGCGACGCCGGGGTGACGTCGCTGTCCGCCGAGCTCGGCAGGCGGGTGACAGTCGCCGAGGTGCTGCCGATCGTCGAGAGGCACCTCCCTACCCTGATGTGATGCCTCTCTATCGCGATCCGCGTGACCGCCGGGTGTTCGTACCCAAGAAGGGCGGCGGGGTGGCCCTGAACTTCGGCCACCCCATCGCCTGGACGATCTTCATCTGCATGACCGTCGTCCCGCTGGTGATCGTCGCCGCGGTGACGCTAGCCGTGCTCCTCTGACGCCCCGGCGCCGCAAGAACCGCTCCGCCTCAGCACCCGGGCCGTTCGCCTCGCGCTGTGCGACCGCGCCGTTCGCCGCGCGCTGTGCGACCGCGCCGTTCGCCGCGCGCTGTGCGACCGCGCCGTTCGCCGCGCGCTGTGCGACCGCGCCGTTCTATCCCCGGCCGTGCGACCCGCGCTCCGTCCAGCCCGCAAGCTCCAGTCGCCCTCGCTGCGCCACCCATTTTATCCCGATTTTTACGGATTTATCCGGTGTAAGTCTCGCGGGAATGCCGTCACCTCACGCACATTGGCCGCCTCGATCAGCCGCGCCACGAACCGCTCCAACCCGATCGCCCAGCCCCCGTGCGGCGGCATCCCATACCGAAAACCGTCCAGATATCCCTCGTACGCCTCCAGCGGCTCCCCGACCCGGGTCAACGCGTCCACATAGTCCCCGTACCGATGCAGCCGCTGCCCGCCCGTGACGATCTCCATGCCCCGGAACAGCAGGTCGAACCCGTTCGAGTAGCCCGGCCGCGCCGGGTCCGGATGCGTGTAGAAGGGCCGCTTGCGCATCGGATACCCGGTCACGTAAACGAAGTCGGACCCGTGCTCGCGCAACGCCCACTCCCCCAGCGCCCGCTCGTGCGCCGGCGCCAGGTCGGGCTCGTCCTCGGGCGCGCCGCCGATGCGCAACGCCTCGCTGAAGTGCACCGCCGGAATCTCCTCGGGCACCTTCGGCGTCACGAACCCCGTGCTCGCCGTGACGGTGGCCATCATGACGCTCAGCGTGCGGGTGAGCACGGCCATCACGTCCCGATGGTCGTCGATGAATCCCAGCTCGGCGTCCAGCGACGTGTACTGCGCCAGGTGCCGGGCCGTGTCGCTGGGCTCGGCCCGGAACACCGGCCCGACCTCGAAGACCCGCTCGAAGACGCCGACCATGAGTTGCTTGTAGAACTGCGGCGACTGGGCCAGATATCCGGGCCGCCCGAAGTAGTCCAGCCGGAAGACGTTCGCCCCGGACTCGGTGGCCGACGCGACGATCTTCGGCGTGTAGATCTCGACGAACCGTTGCTCCGACAGCGCCGCACGGTAACCGGCTGTCGCCGCCGCTGCGATACGTAAGGCCTGCCGGCGCGCCGGATGCCGTAACGCCAGCGCCCCGTGGTCGAGCTGGGTGGGCAGGCTCGCGTTCAAAGCCGGCCGGTGCATCTCGAACGGCAGCGGCACGTCCACGGTGGACAACACCCGGATCTTCGGCGCGGTCAGCTCGACGCCGCCCGGGGCCTGCTCGTTCGGCGTGACCGTGGCGACCACCTCGACCACGCTCTCCTCGGTGAGCCGCTCGAGCTGTTCGCGCGTCGCGGGCTCGGTGACCAGCACCTGGCTGAGCCCCTCGACGTCACGGACGATGAGGAACGCGACCGACTTCAGCAGCCGGCGCCGATGAATCCAACCGGCAATCGTCACGGTCTCGTGCACGTGCGCGGTCAGCTGGGTGGACAGGATGCGTTGCATGGCGTTGACCTCCTCGGGAACTGCAACGCGGTCCCAGGGAGGTGCGGGCGAGCGGGATCCTCGCGGTGCCACCGCACCTTCACGCCCGTACAGGCGCCTCAGGTTTCTTGCACGGCTCAGGAGTGTCTTCGCGCCCCGGCGCACGCACCACCTTCACAGCTGCCGGTGGCTCTCTCGACCGTCGCTTCAGGGCGTTACTCGGCTCCCTCATTGCCGCTGGCTGCACGTTAACAGGGGGCGGCAACAAGGCAAACCCTATTTTTCCCGTACGCGTGACAGCCGTCACACCTGCGCCCAAGTGAGTCTCGTCGCCCGTATCTAGGCAGATAGCTAATCAGGCGTAATCTCGTTGATGTGACTATTGCTCCCGAGGGCCGCCGCATGCTGCGCATCGAAGCGCGCAACGCCGAAACTCCCATCGAGCGGAAGCCGCCGTGGATCAAGGTCAAGGCGAAAATGGGTCCCGAATACACGCAGATGCGCGGCCTGGTGCAGAAAGAAGGCCTGCACACGGTCTGTCAAGAGGCAGGCTGTCCGAACATCTACGAGTGTTGGGAAGACCGTGAGGCCACTTTCCTGATCGGCGGCGATCAGTGCACCCGGCGCTGTGACTTCTGCCAGATCGACACCGGAAAGCCGGCCGAGTTCGACGCCGACGAGCCCCGACGCGTCGGCGAGTCGGTCGCCACCATGGGCCTCAAGTACGCCACCGTCACCGGGGTCGCCCGCGACGACCTTCCGGACGGCGGCGCCTGGCTCTACGCCGAGACCGTGCGCCAGATCCACAAGCTCCAGCCCGGCTGCGGCGTCGAGCTCCTCATCCCCGATTTCAACGCCGATCCCGACCAGCTGGCCGAGGTCTTCGGTTCCACCCCCGAGGTCCTGGCCCACAACGTCGAGACGGTCCCCCGCATTTTCAAGCGCATCCGCCCCGGGTTCCGCTACGAGCGCTCCCTGGACGTCATCACGCAGGCCCGCGCGGCCGGCCTGGTCACCAAGAGCAACCTGATCCTCGGCATGGGCGAGGAGCGCAGCGAAATCTCCGCCGCGCTGCGCGACCTGCACGAGGCCGGCTGCGAGCTGATCACCATCACGCAGTACCTCCGCCCCACCCCCCGTCACCACCCGGTCGAGCGCTGGGTCAAGCCGGAGGAGTTCGTCGAGCTCCGCGAGGAGGCCGAGCAGATCGGCTTCGCCGGCGTGATGAGCGGCCCGTTGGTCCGCTCGTCGTACCGCGCCGGCCGGCTGTACCGCCAGGCCCTCGAGGCCCGCGGCTGACCAGCAGTTTCACCCAGCTTCGCAGCGATGCCCCGGCCACAGACCGGGGCATCGCTGTCTCTCCGCCAGGCGTAGCCACAGCGCTCCCTCCGCGAGGCGCAGCCACTCGGTCCGGCAGACGCCGCCGCTCCCTCCGCGAGGCGCAGCCGCAGCCACCCCCGCCGCCAGGCACGGCCACCCCCGCAAGGCACAGCCAGTCTCTCCGCCCCGGCACAGCCACTCTCGCCAGGCGCAAGCCGCAGCCACTCCCTACGCAGGGCGGGCCACGGTCCCAGGCCGGCCCGGCCTCGCCTCCACTCTCATCGCCTGACTTATCCGACTTTTCCGGCTTGTCGGGTGCGCCCTCCGGCCTACCTTGGAGTTGCCGGGTCAGATCGTCCTGGTTCTGGGGAGACGTGATCCTTCTCGGTCACCGCCGGGCATCGGCGGGACCGCCCCAGCCGATCGCCGACATCGGGGCTCGGGTTGCGACGCTTGGTGCTCTTCCTCGCCGCCACAGCTGGCTGCGTGCTCGGAGCCGCCATCTCCGCCGTCCCAGGCATGCCGATCAGCGCAGGCATCCCGGCCCAAGCAGACGCAGCGATCAGCGCCGGCGCCCCGGCCCGCCCAGACATACCGATCAGAGCAGACGTCTCGGCCCGCTCAGGCGCACCGATCAGCGCACACGCCCCGGCCTTCGCAGCCGTGCCGATAGGGGCCGCCCGCACCGTCTGTGTCCCGGCCTCCGACGCCACCTACCGCCACACGTTCAACGGTCCGGCCGGCACCGCGACGGTCACCGCCGTGCGTCCCCTGTGCAGCGGCCAGAGCCAGACCTTCTCCCTGGCCTCCTACACCGCACCAGCACCATCGCAACCCGGCGGCCTGTTCGTGTACGCCGCCGTCCACGCCACGATCAACCCGACCCATCGCAGCGTCACGCTCAAGGTCGCGGTGCCCGGCTGCTCCACTCAGGTCTACGCCTTCTTCGGCAGCCAGGTAAGCAACGAGTCGACCACGTCGGCAGCTCTCTACGGGAGTTCGCGACTGGGCGCCGCGAACAGCCGGTCGGTCGGCAAGTTCGCCTGGTACGCGGGCGGCGAAACCGCGTGCACGGCCAGCCCCACGGCCACCTTCACCAGCGCCTGCGACGACACGTTCCACGCCGCCCTGTCCAACCGCCCGAACGCCAACGCCGACGCCGTCTTCATCCGTTCCGGCGCCCTGACACGCGTGGCCCCCGGCCGCACGGTGCACATCTCGGCCAAAAAGGGCGCGACGCTCACGCTGCGGGCGAGCAACTTCACCACCTACATAGGTGGCTGGCGGCAGCCGTCTCTGCCCTGCGCCGCCCTTCCCCAGCCCAACCCGGCCGCCGCGGCCCCGAAGCCGGCCACCCCCGCTGCGGCCGCCCAAGGTCGCTCCACAACCGCATCAGCGCCAGCAGCCTTCTCCGCCCCCACCGACGACAACCTGGACGCTTTCCCCGACGGGCAGCAGTTCGCTCCGAACCCCACCACCGCCGCCGCGAGCGCCACCACCGCCGCCGCGGGCATGAGCCCGGGCAGCCTGCTGGCCATCGCCCTCGGATTCGTCCTGATGGGCTGCGGCGTGGTCCTGCTGCGACGGGTGATCCGCTCGGGCCGCAACCCGTCATAACAGCCGCAGCCCGCGTCACTCCGGCAGCAACCTTCGCCCCAGCCCGCGTCAATCCGCGAGCAGCCCCAACCGGTGCGCCACCGCGGCCGCCTCCACCCTGTTCGCCACCTCCAGCTTCGCGATGATCCGGGACACGTGGACGCTCGCCGTCTTCGGCGAGATGTACAGGCTGGCGGCTATCCGGCTGTTGCTCTGGCCCTGCGCGACCAGGCGCAGCACCTCGCGCTCCCGCGCGGTCAGCAGTTCCGTGCCGGGCTCGGCCACCACCGCCGCGGACGCCGCTCGGATGCCCAGGCGGCGGGCCAGCGTGTCGGCCTTCTCGGAGAGCGGGACCGCGCCGAGGCTGGCGGTGATCGCGGTGGCCTCGCTCAGCGACTCGGCCGCGGCGGGGCGGTCGGCGGCCTGCGACTCGGCCAGGCCCAGCAACGCCTCGGCCAGCTGGTACGGGTGGCCGTCGGCGCGCCACGCCTCGACCGCCGCCCGCCACCGCGAAGCACCGCCGTCGAGCTGGGCGGACGCTGTCGCCTGGTACGCCTCGTCGGCGGGGCTGAGCGGGGCGAGGCCGGCGGCCAGCAGGCGGACCGTCTTGGCCAGCGCCGGGTCGCCCGACTCGGCCGCCGCGCGGGCCGCGGCCGACAGCAGCGGCCACCCGTAGCGGGCGCTCTGCAGCACCGCCGGATCGGCCAACGCGATATTCGCCGCCGCCACGGCCGCGGCCATGTCGTCGACCGCCAGGGTGGCCAGGATGCGCAGCGTGTGGATGCAGAGGCGGTTCTCCGCGTCCAGGAACGGCTTACGCAGGAACCCGGCGGCCCGCTGCACCAGCGCGTCGGCGCCATCCGTGCCGCGCGCCAACCGCAAGAAGGCCCGTAGCCGCAGCCACGGCAACGCCAGCGTCCCCGGCGGATCGTGCCGGGCGGCCTCGGCCAGGCGAGCGTCGGCCTCGTCCCAGCGGCCCAGCGCGATCAGCGCCTCGGCGTGGTTGGCCAGCAGGAAGACCCCGCTGGTGCGGCTGATGCCGACCCGGTCGGCGTGCGGGACGCCCTCGGCCGCGGCGTCGGCGGACTCCGAATATCGACCCAGCCCGAACAGGAAATCCGACATCACGACGAGGCCCCGGGTCAGGCCGGGGAGATCGCCGGCCTCGCGGGCACGGCCGATCGAGGCGACCATCGACGGCATCGCCTCCTCGACCGAGGCGGTGCCGACACAGGCCTCGCTGAACGTGATCTCGGCGGACACGTGAGCGGCCGCGTCACCGAACGCGCTGGCCTCGTCCATGGCCTCGCGCGCCACCTGCCAGGCCAGGTCGGTGTCGGTGAGGTTCAACAGGTACGCCACGTCGGCGAGCAGGCGGGCCCGGTCGGCGCTCGGCTCGGCGGTGGTGAGCAGCCGGTACGCCTCGACGCTCTCCTCATGCCCGTCGCTCTTGCCGGCGTTGCGCAGCAGCTTGGACCGCCGGGCCAGCAGCCGGGCCGCGCGCAACGGCTCGGCGTCGGCGTCCAGGTCGCAGAGCGCGGCCCGGGTCAGGCTGAGCGCCCGCATGTGCTCGCCCGAGTCGATCGCGACGAGTGCCGCCTCCTCCAGCAGGTCGAGGTGGCCGACGCCCAGGCGGGTCTCGGCGTCCGGCACGTCCTCCCACAGCTCCAGCACGCGGTCGAGCAGCTTGGCCTGCTCGCCGAACGCGAACCGGCGCCCGGCGTCGTCGGCCGCGCTCTTGGCCGCGACCAGCGCGCGCGGATGGTCGCGGGCGGCGTGCCAGTGGTGGGCGATCTCGGCGGCGGCGCGGTCGGCCGCGACCAGATGCGGTGCCGCCTCCAGCGCCTGGGCGTAGCGCCCGTGCAGCCGGGCGTGCTCGCCGGGCAGCAGGTCGTCGTGCACCGCCTCGCGCACGAGTGCGTGGCGGAACTCGTAACCGCCGTCGGGGTCGAAGACCACCAGCTGGGCCGCGACGATGGACCGCAACGCGGACTCCAGCGCGGCCTCGTCGATGCCCGCGACCTGGGCCAGCAGCTCATGGCCGAACTGGGTGCCGCCGACCGCGGCCACGCGCAGCACCCGCTGGGCCGGCTCGCTGAGCAGGTCGACCCGGGACAGCAGCAGGTCGCGCAGGGTGGCCGGGATGTCGCCGCAGGCCGGGTCGGCGGAGGCGGCGAACTGCTCGATGAAGAACGGGTTGCCCTGGGCGCGCTCGTTGACCGCGTCGACCGTCGGCGGGTCGGGCTCGACGCCGATCAGGTGGCCGAGCATCTCGGCGGTGCCCTCGCGGTCGAGCCGGTCGATCTCGTGCCGTTGCACGCCGCGGACCCGCTCGAGCTCGGCCAGGAACGGGCGCAACGGATGCCCGCGGTGCAGCTCGTCGCTGCGATATGTCGCGATCAGCAGAAGCTGCGGTAATCGGACCGAGCGGACCAGGTAGTCGATGAGGTCGCGGGTGGAACGGTCGGCCCAGTGCAGATCCTCGATCACGAGGACCACGGGCTGCTCGGTGGTGAGCCGCCCGAGCAGCGCGCCCACCGACTCGAACAGCAGGCCACGCCGGGCGTCACCGAACTCCGGTGGCGGACCCAGCTCGGGCAGCAGCCGCGCGAACTCGCGCTCGTTGCCGTCGAGGACGGTGGTGCCCTGGGCCCGGACCAGGTCGCGGACCGCCCCGGCGAACGGGGCGAAGGGCAAGCCCTCCTCCCCGAGCTCCAGGCACTGGCCGGTGAGCACCCGCACCGACGCGTCGAGCCCCCGTCGGAACTCCTCGACGAGCCGGGTCTTGCCGACCCCGGCCTCGCCGCCGACCAGCACGGTCGACGGCTCGGCATGGCGCACTCGTTTCAGGGCGTCACGCAGCACGGCGAGATCGGCCTCGCGGCCGACCAGAACCTCGCTGTGAGCGTGCGCTGTCATGAGGTCGAGCATGCCATGGGGGTACGACAAAAATCGCTCCCCGGCGATGGCGCTCATCGATCACGCCGTCACGGTCGCGTGCGACCGGTGCCGCCGGGGCCACCGGCCCAGGCGGCGTTGCCGGCCGGCGGAAACGGCCCGGGCCTGACGGTGTGACGAGGCGAGCCGCAGCATGTCGTCGATCCGCTGCTGGTTGATGTCGAGCCGGGACTGGGCATCGGCGTACGGGAACATGATCTTTCTCCTCGCTTCGAAGGTCGTCGTTCGCTGACATCGACATTGCTCGCGAAGAGGGGTCCCGGGCATGGGGCGGCAGCCTCATTTCCGGCGGCTCAGCCTCCTTACCCCGGGTCCCACGGGTGCCCGGGCCGCGTAAGGAGGCTCAGCCCCACTACACTTTCGAGTTATGGCAAATCCCCAGGAGAAGGTGTCGTTCGGCACGCGGCTGAAGCAGATCGGCCAGGTGATCGCCTTCACGGCAAAGGGGGACAAATGGTTCGTCCCCATGGTGATCGCCGCCGTGGCCATCCCGCTCGCGCTCACCGTGGCCGTCGTGCTTCTCGGCTGGGGCATCGTCTGGATCCCGGTCGGCATCCTGCTGGCCCTGCTGGCCGGCGTGATCGTGCTGAACCTGCGGTCGAACGCCGCGATGATGAACGCCGCCGAGGACCAGCCCGGCGCCACCGCCTCCCTGGTGGAGAACATGCGGGGCGACTGGCGGGTGCGGGCCGCGGCGAGCTCGACGACGCAGTTCGACATGGTGCACGTGGTGATCGGCCGGCCCGGCGTGATCCTGCTGGCCGAGGGCAACCCGCAGCGCGTGCGCGGCCTGCTCGGCGGTGAGAAGCGGCGCCTGTCGAAGGTGATCGGCAACGCCCCGCTGTACGACTACGTGATCGGCAACGACGAGGGCCAGCTGCCCATCCGCAAGCTGCGCACCACGCTGATGCGCCTGCCGCGCAACCTGACCGGCAAGGACGTCAACGCCCTCGACAAGCGTCTCGCCGCCCTGATGGCGCGCCCGCAGATGCCGAAGGGCGCGATCCCGAAGAACATGCGCCCGCAGAACATCCGCCAGCCGCGCCCCCGGTAAAGGCCCCCGGTAAACACGGGCCTCACTGGCGCGGCGACACCATCACCGACTTGGCGGCGCGGTCATGCAGGCCGCGTCCGTCACCGTCGGAGATCATCGCGGGAATGACCAGCGCCAGCAGTACGCCTCGGAGCAGCGCCCGCGGAATGCCGATGGCACCGCCGTCGACCACCGAAACGCACCGGATCCCGAGGATCGCCATGCCGATCGTCCGTCCGAAGAGGCCGACGAAGAACGCGTGGACCAGCACGAACAGCCCGAGCTGCGGCCACGGGTTGCGTTGCAGCGAGTCGACGATCAAGGCTGCGATCACGGTCACCACGATCCAGTCGATCAGCAGCGCGAGGAACCGGCGGCCGAACGAAGCCACCTGGGTACCGCCCAGGTCGAGAGCACCGGAATCACGCGTCGCCATGCCTCCAGCGTATCCGGCCGGTTTCCGGGTCAGGGAGCGCCGTCGTCGCGTACGGTGAAGGGCGCGGCTTAGCTCACAGCGTCCGTAACACGGCGGAAACAATAGGGATACGAGCGGGCAACTCCCGACCCATAGCGTCGCGACCAGCTTAACCATGCCATGCGGCGACCCAGCCGCCTCGCATCGAAATCCTGTGCCAGGAGGACGTGTGTTCGCCAATCCCGAGGAACTGCTGCGATACCTCAAGGACGAGGACGTCAAGTTCGTCGACGTACGGTTCTGTGACCTGCCCGGTGTGATGCAGCACTTCAACACCCCGGTCGAATCGTTCGACGACAGCGTGGTGACCGACGGCCTCGCCTTCGACGGGTCCTCGATCCGCGGGTTCCAGGCCATCCACGAGTCCGACATGATGCTGCTGCCGGACGTCACCACGGCCTTCATCGACCCGTTCCGCGCCCAGAAGACCCTCGCGCTGAACTTCTTCATCCACGACCCGTTCACCCGTGAGGCCTACTCCCGGGACCCGCGCAACGTGGCGAAGAAGGCCGAGACGTACCTGGCGTCCAGCGGCATCGCCGACACCGCGTACTTCGGCGCCGAGGCCGAGTTCTACATCTTCGACTCGATCCGCCACGAGACCGCCGCGAACCGGTCGTTCTACTACATCGACTCGATCGAGGGCGCGTGGAACTCGGGCCGCGAGGAGGAAGGCGGCAACCGGGGCTACAAAACCTCGTACAAGGGCGGCTATTTCCCCGTCGCGCCGCTGGACCACTACAGCGACCTGCGCGACGCCATGGTCCGCCGCCTGATCGACGCCGGTTTCACCGTCGAGCGCGCCCACCACGAGGTCGGCACCGCGGGCCAGGCCGAGATCAACTACAAGTTCTCGACGCTGCTGCACGCCGGCGACCAGATGCAGATGTTCAAGTACCTCATCAAGAACACGGCCTGGGAGCACGGCAAGACCGTCACCTTCATGCCGAAGCCGCTGTTCGGTGACAACGGCTCGGGCATGCACACCCACCAGAGCCTCTGGCTGGGCGGCGAGCCGCTGTTCTACGACGAGACCGGGTACGCCGGGCTGTCCGACACCGCCCGCTGGTACATCGGCGGCCTGCTGCACCACGCGCCGTCGCTGCTGGCGTTCACCAACCCGACCGTCAACTCGTACCGGCGCCTGGTGCCCGGCTTCGAGGCCCCGGTCAACCTGGTCTACTCGCAGCGCAACCGGTCCGCCTGCACGCGCATCCCGGTGACCGGCAACAACCCGAAGGCCAAGCGCGTCGAGTTCCGCGTCCCGGACCCGTCGTCGAACCCGTACCTGGCGTTCTCCGCGATGATGATGGCCGGCCTGGACGGCATCAAGAACAAGATCGAGCCGCCGGCCCCGATCGACAAGGACCTGTACGACCTGCCGCCCGAGGAGTGGGGCGACGTCAAGCAGGTGCCGGGTTCGCTGGACGCGGTGCTGAACTCCCTCGAGGACGACAACGAGTACCTGACCGCGGGCGGCGTCTTCACCGACGACCTGATCGAGACGTGGGTCCAGTGGAAGCGCGAGAACGAGATCGACCCCGTTCGCCTGCGCCCCACCCCGCACGAGTTCGAGATGTATTACAACGTCTGACCTGGCAACATCGGGAAGCGGCGGTCGCTCCGGCGACCGCCGCTTTTGCTTTGCCCGTACGCCTCGGCAAGTGACCCTCGATCGCCTCGCTCGGCGATGAAGACCGCGCCCGCATCACGGCGAGGTCGGTGGCTTGGCCTTCTGCGGGTTGAACGTCTCGTGGCGGGCGAGCATCTCGACAAACTCGCCGATCTTTCGCTCCCGGGTCTCCGCCCGTTTGACGGCGTTGAGCCGGTAGATGAGAGCGAACCGGTTGGCCTTGGTGAGCACGTCGAACATGGCCTGCGCGGCCGGGACGGCGGCGATGGCGGCGAGCAGGTCGGCCGGTGCCTCGGCTTCCGACGGCGGGGCGTACGCCGTCGCCCACCGCCCGTCCGCTTTCGCGGCGTCCACCGCGGCGCGACCCGCGGGCCGCATCAGCCCCTGCGCTTCCAGCCGGGCCACGTGCGCGGTGTTGCGTTGCGACCAGGCGCTGCGGGCCCGACGAGGGGTGAACCGGATCCACGAGCTCTCCTGATCCCGTTTCCGGGCCTGCCCGTCGATCCAGCCGAAGCACAGCGCCTCGTCGACCGCCTGCTGCCAGGTCAGCGTGGTGACGGTGCCGCCCTTCTTGGTGAGCGCCAGCCAGACGCCGGGCGACGTCGTGTGGTTGGCCGACAACCACGCGCGCAGCGCCCCGGCGTCCGCGACGATCAGCTCATCCAGCTCGGCGCTCCCCATGACGGCAGGGTAAACGATGCGGCTCAGCGCGCGTCGAACTCGTCGTTGGTCATCCTCAGCAGGGCCAGACTCGCGCCCGCGAACCCCACCGCCGAGCAGCCCCACGGTGATCGCGTCCCAACCGCCCCGTATTTCCGTCCTTGAGGTTCCTACAGATACGAAAAAGCGGCGGCCGCAAGAGCGACCGCCGCTTTAGCTTGAAAAATCAGTGCGTACGGAAGAACGCCACCGTGTACCTACGGCTGACCTGGCCGTTCGGCGAGCGCACCGTCAGCACGGTCGTCCCGTCCTTCGCGGTCGACGCCGACACCTTCGCACCGTGCTCGGTCGGCTTCGCGGCCACCGACGGCAGGCGCCGGTTCTTCGGCCAGTCGACCATGTACGTCTGCGTGTCCGCGTCGAACCCGTCCACCGCCACCCCGTCGACCGTCAGCGACGAAGCAGTCGCCACGCTCGCCTCCGTGTCGTCGGGGTAGTTCGTGACCGTGACCGTCCCGTCGTGATTCACCTTGACGTGCGCGGTCATCGCCCGTACCAGGTCGATCCGCTGCCAGCTCGGGTCGCCCGCGGACGTCAGGTCGAGCGGATAGCCCGAGTCGAGCGCCGTCTGCTGCAGCACCTGCACCCGCTGCGCGTTCGTCAGGTCGGGGAACGCGGTCGTCAGCAACGCGCCGGCCTCGTCCGGGATGTTCGCCGGCACGCTCGGCTTGCCCACCTGCGGGAACCCGTACGTCAGCCGATCCGTGTAGAGCGACTCGGCCTGGCCGGTGCCGAGCCCGCGGTACGGGTCGCCCTCGCAGGCGAGCACCGAGTCGAAGCCCTGATCGCGGCACTCGTCCAGCAGCACGGACTCGATCTCGTCGTGCGCCTGCATCAGCAGGTCCTCGAACGCGGGATCCGCCCAGCGGTGCGCGACCGTGGCCTGCCCGGTCATCCGGGAGCCCATCACGTCGAGCGGGTAGTGGAACCCGAGCACGATCCGGTTGTCGCCGTACTCCGAGGTCCGCGCGAGGATCTGCGGCGCGACCTCGGGCAGCAGCGTGGCCAGGAACGTGCCGACCGTGTAGCCGCCGTAGCTGTGGCCGCTCGGGAACGACCCGTCGCCCGCCAGCGAAGCGTACGAGCCGTTGCTGGAGTCACGGACCAGACCGCCCTGGCCGACCAGCCCCATCCGCACGTACGGGCGTTTGTAGGCGTAGAAGTCCTTCGCGGCTCCGGTCCCGTCCAGCCCCGCCGTGATCCGGCCGAACAGCGCATCGGTCTTCGGCAGCTTGCCGTCGCTGCGAGCCTTCAGATACAGGTCGCCGAGACGCGAGCCGAGCCCGTCCGCCATCGTGACGTCCGAGCCGTGGTCCGCGTCGTTCTCGGCACGGTCGACCTGCGCGCTCGACGCCGCGGCGTTGATCTCCAGCGCCTTGGTGTCGTTGTACGCCGTGGGGTCCGCAACCGTCTCATTGGCGCCACGCACGTCCGGGCCGAGCTGCTTGACGCCGCGCAGCAGGTTGACGAAGTACGGGCTGCCGTCCGGCGTGGACGGCCACGAGTCCGAGTCGTAGTGCGCCGACAACACCTCGGCCGGGAACGGCCCGGGGGTCGCCGCAGCCGGTGCGGGAGCCACCGGAGCGGGCGTCGCCGAGTCACCCACGGCGTTGATCGCCTCCACCCGGGCCGTGTGCGAGCCGCCCCCGACGCCGACGAACGCGGCGGAAGTGGCGTCGCCCGCGACGATCAGCGTGCGCTTCCGGTCGAGGGTCACGCGGTAGGCCAGGATCCGGTCGCCGCCGTCACCGTTCGCGGTCCACGAGACGCGGACGTCCTTGCCTTCGGTCCGGACCGCTTGCACCCGCGGCGGAAGCGGTGCCGTCGTGCCCACCTTGACCGGCTCGGTGAACGGCGACCAGGCGGACGCCCCGACCGCGTTCACCGCGCGTACCCGGGCACGTGCCTGGGTGCCGCGCTTGAGCCCGGTGAAGACCGCCGACGTCTGCCCCGCATCGTCGACGGTGAGCTCGTGCCCGTCCTGAAGAGCGACCACGAAACGCTTGACGTCGTCCGAGGGCGCCGCCCAGCGCACCGTCACACTGCCCGCACCGCCCTCGATCGAGACGGCCGCCGGGGCCGCCGGGACCTGATCCGGCTTGACCTTCAAGCCGGAGAGCGCCTTGGTCAGCGCGGCCTCCGCGCTGCTCAGCGCCGCATCACTCGCGGCAGTATCGGCAAGCTTTGCCTTGGCCGTGGCGAGTGCGCCGGTCAACGCCTTCCACGAGGCGTCGGTGTAGCGGCCGGGCACGACCGACCCGGCCAGCTCGACGGCGTTCTCGAGCGACAGCCGGGCCCGCGGGACCAATTGCCCGTACGCCAACCGCAGTGCCCGCGCCTGAGCGTCGACGTCGAGCTGGGTCGCGGTCTCCGATCCGGCGAGCGCGCGGGCGTTGCCGAGTTCCCGCTCGAACACCCCGAAGTCGATGCTGTCGTAGCGCGCCTTGTCGGCGACGTACGGCGTGGCCTCGGTGATCGCGGCGTTGAGGGCCGACTTGTCCACCGGACCGGCCGGCGGGTCGTCGGTCACCGCAGCCGGCGCGAACGTCAGGTTGTCGATGTTCGCCACGTACGGATGGTTGGCGTCGGCAGTGGTCCGCAGCCGCAGGTAGACCCGGTGCGACCCGGTCAGCCCGGCGGGCAGCGACACCGTGGTGGTCGCCGCGTTCTGCCACGCCGCACCCGTCACCGGAAGCGGAATGGTGACGTAGGGGTCGCCGGGCGCGGCCGGGTCGAAGTGGTCGAGGTAGACATCGATCGCCGAGTTCTGCCCGCACCGCGACGAGTTGTTCGCGTAGTGCACCGAGACCTGCTCCAGCGCCTTCGACCCGAAGTCGGTCGCGCCGTAGTCGAGCCACGCCCCGTTGTAGGTGCCGCCGAGGTCGGTGACCTGCGTTCCGTCGTCCCAGCTGTTCGGCTCGCTCTTGAGACCGTTACCGCTGTTGGCCGCCCACTTCTCGGCCTCGACCACCACGCTGGCCGGCGCGGATGCCGCCGCCGTGAAGGTCAACGACGTCACATTCCCCACGTACGGCTGTGCATCGCTCTGGGTGCTGGAACGGAATACCGCGACGACGTCCTGCACGCCCTTGAAGTCCGACGCGGGAACGGCGACCGTGGCCGTGCCCTCGGTGCCCCAGCCGTCTCCCGTGTACGGCAACGGGATGTCGACCATGCGCTTGTCGTCGGCCGCGCCGAGGTGCAGCTCGATGTGCGAGTCCGAGGCCGCCCGCGAGCGCGGTTTGTCGTACGACACGGTGACGTTCTGGACGCCGTTCGTGCCGAGGTCGACACCGTTCCACTTGGCCCACGCGCCGTCGGTCACGTTCTCGAACAGCCCGCGCGACAGGTTGAGCGGCAGCTTGCCGTCACCGGTCTGCGCGGCGGTCGACGCGGTGAGCGGCGGAAGAGTGGTACCCGAGTCCCCGTCGCCCGGCGTGGTCGAGAGGAACTGGAACCAGTCGAAGTTCGACACCCAGTCCTGCCCGGCCGGGGCGTGGAAGACCAGCGTCACGTCGCGGGCCTGCACCAGCGCCGCCGGATCGGTGATCTCCGCCTGGGTGGTGACGTACTTGGCCCAGTCGCCGGTGCCGGGCAGCGTCGCCTTGCCGACGATCGGACCGTCCTGCGTCCCGGCGTGCACCTCGACCGAGCTCGGCGCGCCGGTGGGCGAGGCCGAGCTCGAGTACCGGATCGTCAGCGTCTTCGGCGCCACGTCGGCGAAGTCGAGGTTGCGATAACGGATCCACGACCCGTCCCGTACGCCGCCGAGGTTGCCGCTGGAGTTGAACGCCTCGTTCTTCAGGTCGCCGCCCGACCACTCGTCGGACTGCTCGGCCTCCAGCACGCGGTACGCGCCCTGGTCGAGGGTCAACGCCGCGGCCGCGCCGGTCAACGACTCCGACGCGTTGCGCAGCGTCGCACTGGTCGAGGCGTCGTCGGCGAGCACCGTCCGGGCACGCTCGAGCGAACCACGGAATGCCTGGTACGACGCGTACGAATAATTGCCCTGGCGTACCAGAAGGCCCTCGTCGACGAGTTTCGTCAGCGTCGCGCGTTCCGCCGCGGCGACCGAGATCGACAGCGCGTCGCGCGACGACAGGCCGTCGCCGGTCACCTGCGCGGCCGAGGCGTGCCCGGTGAACGCCGAGTCGGTGAAGGTGACGTAGAAACGGGCGTCCGCCGCGGCTTTACCCGACAGCACCACGCGGACCTTCGTCGAGTCGACGCCTATCACATCCCCCGACACGCCGGCCGGAAGGTCGTGGATCATGGCGGTGCCGCTCTTGACGAGGCTCTTGCCGCGAGCGCCGCGGAACTTCGCACCGCCGCGCAACGAGAGCTCAATCGTGCCGTTGACGCGGCTGTCGGTCCCGGCCGCAATCGTCGTCGGCGACGCGTGCACGGTGGTGCCGCTCGGGGTGCCGCCGCCGTTGCCCGCGGTGCTCAGCGAGTACGCCGGCTTGCCGCGGGTGCCCCAGCTCGACGGCTTCGCGCCCATCCGGACGTCCAGCGAACCGCCGTCGACGAGCGTGCGGTAGTCGACCCAGGTGTTGCCGAACGAGGCACCGTCGAGCGAGGCCGACTGGATGTAGTACGAGTCGCCGGAGACGCCGTCGGCCGAGACGCTGAACTTGCGCCCGTCGTCGTAGGAGATCGTCGTACGGTCGAAGAACGGCGAGCCGATCTGGTACTGCGACGAGCCGGCGGTCACCGGGAACAGGCCGATGGCGGCGGCCACGAACATCGTCGACATCGTGCCGGCGTCGTTGTCCATGGTCGGCAGGAAGCCGTGCGGGTCGAGCTGGTAGACCTTGGTCTTGACCGGCGGGTGCAGTTCGCCGCTACCACTGGGCAGCTCGTCGGTGCTGCCGGTGGCGATGTAGCGGTTCCAGCTGTCCTTCGTGTAGATCGTGCGCACCGACTTCTGCGTCAGGCTCGGCAGCCCCACGTAGTTGAACAGGTACGGCGCCTGCAGGTCGATCTCGTTGGCGTTCGAGTGCAGCATCGCGAGGCCGTTGTCCGGATCGTCCGCACCCATGAAGTGCTCGACCGCGTCCTGTGCCGCGGCCGGGCCGCCCATCGCCTTGACGACACCGTCCATGTCGTACGCGGGATACCAGTTGTACTGCCAGAGCGTGCCCTGGTAGAGGTTCGCGCCCTCGAACTGTGCGTAGTCGGTGGTGCCCCAGTCACCGGCGGCGTTGCGCGACGTGAGCAGTCCGACCTTGGCGCCGTCGGCCGCCGTCCACGCGCCCGGCTTGTACAGGTTCGCGATCGGCAGCTCGGCCTGCGCGCGCAGCTGCGTCGCGTCGTCGGTCCGGCCCAGCTCGTCGGCGATGATCGACAGCGCCCACTGGTCGTAACCGCGCTGCACCGAGTCACCGGGGTGGTCCTCGATGTACCCCTGGCGCAGCTGATTGCCGTTGTAGTAGCCGACGTAGCTCTTCAACGCCGGGTACGCCTGGTCGAGCCGGTCGAAGCCGGTGAAGCCCTTCGACAGCGCGTCCGCGATGATCACCGCCGAGCGCTCCCAGCGCACGGTCGGCACCGACTGGGTGAGCCCGCCGATCGCCTTGCCGGTGCTCTGCACGTCGGCGAAGAGGTAGATGAGCGACTGGATCATGTCGCGGTACATCTCGGGATCCACGTACGCGAACACCGAATACTTGCGGAAGTCGTCCCACGACGACCATGCGTCGTAGTAGGTGAAGTCGCCGGTCTTGTGCACCACGCCGTCGACACCGCGGTAGGTGCCGGACGTGCTCGTCGCGTTCATCGGCAACGCGAACATGCGGTACAGATGGGTGTAGAACAGGCGCTTCAGCGATCCGTCCGAGTCGGCCTTCACCGAGGCCGACACATCGACGCGGCCGAGCTGCTTGTTCCAGACCGCCTTCGTCGCATCCCGTACGCCGTCGAACGTCAGCTTTCCGACCTCGGCGCCCTGGTCGACGCGTGCCTGGTCCGCGCTGATCGGCGAGACGGTGACCCGCAGGCCGACATTCTTGGACGCGAAGGTGAGAATGGCACCGGTGTCGGTACCGCGACGCGATGCCACGTCCCCGAACTGACCCGACCCCCACGTCTTGTACGACACGACGGGTTGCTCGGTCTCGGCGTAGTAGTGCAGCGCGTAGGAAGCTCCGTTGAAGTTCCCGGCGATGTCGCCCGACAACGAGACCCGGCCGTCGCTGAGGCTCTTGACGTCGACCGATGATCCGGTACGGCTGGTGAAGTTGTTGTTCAGATCGACGACGAGTTCCGGCTTGGCGCCGTCCGGGAAGGTGTAGCGGTGCAGTGCGGTGCGGGTCGTCGCGGTCACCTCCGCGTTGATCGCGCCCGGCCCGTTCTGCACGGCGCCGTCATGACCCGAGATCTCCCCCAGCCGCACCTGGTAATACCCGGGCGTGGCGGTCTCGTTCTGGTGCGTGAACGGGTGCGAGTACGACCCGGTCGACGGCCGGGCACCGTACTCGACCTCGGTCGGCACCACGAGAATGTCACCGCCGCCCCCGGAGCCGCCGACCCCGTCCAGGTCGGTCTGGGTGAACCCGGCGATGTGGGTCTGGTTGTAGTCGTAACCCGAATGGTTACGCCCCGGCACGGTCAGGGGGTTGACCTTCACGATGCCGTTCGGCGCCTGAGCGCCCGGTAGGTCGTTGCCGTCGTCCCCCGCCGTCGAAACGAACGGGTCGACGAACGACGTGTAGTCAACCGGCTTGGTCTTGTCCGCGGCCGCGCTGGCGGCGGCGGGCGTGACGACGACACCGGTGGACGCCGCGGCCACCACGGTGGTGACCGTGGTCACCACAATGGCCCGCCATCGGCGCGATGATCTCGATTTCACCGAACGATCTTGAAGGCACGAGGTATCCCACCGCCAAACAGCCACATATGCATGCGTGAACACGTCGCATCGTCGGCTCGCGCGGCCGAGTAGCACGCTCGTGGGATGGGCCGGGCTCGATCGTCCTGGCATGGTGGGGCCATGTCGGACGACGACCTGGCCCGGGTCAACGCGGCGGGGCTCGACGCGTTACGCCGCTATCTCGACGGCGGCGACGCGGTGGCGTTCCTCGGTGCCGGCGTGTCGGCGCCGCTTTATCCGCTGTGGACCGCGGTCATCGGCGACCTCGTCGACGTGGCGTCAGCGCGTGGCCTCAGCGACGAAACGGCCGCGACGATCCGGGCGGTCGCCGCACAACGACCGGACACGGCCGTCGCGCTGGTCCGGCAGCATCTGGGTGCGCATCGCTATCAGGCCGCGCTGCGAGACGTTTTCCGGGTACGCCATGACGAAGAGTCGGGCCGGACGTGGACGCCGACGCACGAGCTGGTGTGCCGCTGCCCGTTCCAGGCGGTCGTGACCACGAACTACGACCCCGGCATCATCGACGCGCGCATGCGGGTACGGCCACGGGCGTCCGGCACGGGCTTCACGTCGTGGACCGACGAGCTGAACCTGGACCGGTGGGAGACCGACGACATTTTCGGCGACGACGAGCTGCCGGTGTTGTTCGCGCACGGCCACCACAACCAGCCGGACGCGATAGTGCTGGCGGCCTCGGAGTACCGGCGCGCGTACGCGGGAAAGCTGAGCCGGGTGCTGGCCGGTCTGGTCCGGCGCTCGCATCTGGTGTGGATCGGGTTCAGCTTCGCCGACCAGCGCATCGCCGCGGTGCTGCGCGAGGTGGCCGAGCAGACCGGCACCGCCATCGACCCGGGCGGGGCACCGCGGCACGTGGCGGTGATGGGCTGGGACCCGGACGGCGGGATGGACCCGGAGACGTTGCGGGCCATGGCAGCGATCGAGTACGGGGCGGAGCTGATCCTGTATCGCGCCCCCAACGGTGACCATTCGGCGTTGCAGGCGCTGCTCAGCGGGTTCACCGCACCCGCTTTCCCGCCGACAGCCGGCCTGGCCAACCCGCCCGCCCGGCACGGCACAGCCGAAATGCCGGTGAAGTGGACGCCACCGGCGGAGCCCGTGTCGAATTTCACCGGCCGTTCGGAGGAGCTGGCCCGTCTGTCGCGGTGGGCGGCCGACCCGACGGTGCGGCTCGTCGGGGTGACGGCCTGGGGCGGGGCGGGCAAGACGGCGCTCGTCACCGAATGGTTCGAGCGGCACGGCGGGGCGGTCGCACGTCCGGAATTCCGCGGGCTGTTCGGCTGGAGTTTCTACGCCGATGCCTCCGCCGAACGATGGGCCCTCGCCCTGTTGACATGGGCTGCGGAGAACCTCGGCATCGTGGTGGCTACCCGCGGCCGGCTGGGCGCGGCGGTGCTGGCTCTGCTCCGTGTGGTACCGCTGGTTTTGGTGCTGGACGGGTTGGAAGTAGCCCAGGAGGGTCCGGCCGGGACCGAGTTCGGCCGATTATTGGATGGCACGTTGCGCGAGGTGCTGACCGGCGCCTGCCAGATCCCCAACGGCGGCTTGGTCGCGCTGACCTCCCGGTTTCCGTTCGCCGACCTGGAGCGGTTTGACGGGGACACCGCCCGGATACTGGAGGTACCGCCGTTCACCCCCGCCGAGGGGGCGGCACTGCTGGCCGCTGCCGGCGGCGGCTGGCTGGCCGAGATCGAACGGCAAGAGCTGGTGATCGGTGTCGATGGGCATGCCCTCGCGGTGGCCGCCTTGGGCGCGATACTGGCCGACCGGCCGCCGACCTCAGATCTCGCCAGCCTTCGGACCGGGCTTGCGGCGACAGCCAGCACCGATGCGCGCGTCGCCAAGGTGCTTCGTTTCTACGGCACGCGATTGTCGAAACCGGATCAGTATCTCGTCGCCGCCGTGGCATTGTTCGCCCGTCCGGTCACTCCGGACAGTGTGCTCGCTGTCGCTCGGCACGAAAGGTTCGGCGGCCATCTCGATGGATGGACGGCCGGCCGGGTGGAGGCGGTCGCCCGCTCCCGGCTGACCGGGCTCCTGTCCTGGCATCCGGACGGCACCTTGGCCGCCCATCCGCTGGTCCGGGATGCGTTTCGGCCCCTGGCGCTGGATGCCGCCGAGATGGCAGCGGACGCTACGCTTACCGGCCTGCCCGCCGGAACGATCGTGAGTCGCGAGGACGGGCGTCGAGTCGTCGAAGCCATCGAGCTTCTGGTCGCCGCCGATCAATGGCAAGCCGCTGACGATCTGTTTCAGAACCGAACTCGTACCGATGCGGGAACGGTATGGATCCAATTGCCGCGGCCGGGCTGGGTCTCCGCGCTACGTCTGCGTTCGTGGACACTGTTGATCACCGCAACGCGTGCGCCAGCCACCTGGGCGTGGATCGTCTGGCGTCGTACATGCGCGGCACCGGATTCTTCGCATTCATCACCGGCGACCCGGTGACTGCCCAGGAGTATCAACTGGCTTCGATCGATCTCGACGTTGACGCCGGTGACGTCCGCAGTCTTGAGCGCACGTGGCGGAATCTGATCGAGTGTCTCGGTCATGTCGGGGACATCGATGCGGCGTGGGAGGCGGCCGAGGAAAGCACCGCCGTCGCCGCACGCGTGGACACCACGAGCGCGTTCGCCAACGCGGCTGAATGGCGCGGGTGGTTGCTCACCTTGCTGGGGGAATCCCGCGCCGCCGAGGAACGGTTCATGTTCGCCGACCGCCTCGAGTACGCCGAGCCACCCGGTAACGACCATATGTTTTCTTTCCCCGGCGTGTGGTGGGCCGAGTTTCTTGTCCGGACCGGCCGGCACGCCGCCGCCCGGACATTGACGGACGCCAACCGCAGGATCTGTGCGGAGAACGGCTGGAACGACGACCTGGCCCTGTGCGATCGAATACTCGGTTCGCTCGACCTCACCGTCGGCCGACCTCATGCCGCGCGAGAAAAGGTAGCGGCCGCGGTGGTTATCCTTCGCGACGGAGATTTCCTGGTCGAGCTGGCACTCACCCTGACCATGCTGGCCGAGTGCGCCCGCGCCGACGGCGACCTCGACGCAGCGGACCAACACGTCGCGGAGGCGCTCACCTTGGCCGGACCTCGGAAGCTGGTGCTGGCGCAAGCGGCGGCGCTCGCCGTCCGTGCCGGCATCCATGCGGACCGGGCCGCGGCCGGCGACCCAGCTCACCTCGGACGCGGCCGCGACGACGCGGACTCCGCCCTGCGGCTTGCCGTCCGGCACCGGCTGGCCTGGCACGAACTGGACGCGCTCGACGCGCACGCCCGGCTCGACGTCGTCGCCGGCAAAGCCCATGGCTGGGCCGGCCGGGCCGCCGCGCTCCGCGGACGGCTTATTCCCGCAGGTCTCGACCCCGATCCGCTGAGCACCGTCGAACGCCAGGTGGCCGCCGAACGCGCGAAGAACGGCGAATCCAACATCTGAGAGGGGAACCACCCGTGCACCCGCCGGGTGTCACACGGACTCGAGGCCCCCCGGGCCGCCGCAGACTGGCCCCATGACCGACGAACGGACCCGGGTCGCGCCCGGCCTCTGGCGCACCGACCTGCAGCGCTACGACCTCAGCACCCCGGGACGCGAGGTGATCCAGTCGCGCGTCTACGTGCAGCCGGGCTTCCCGCCGCTGCGGCACTTCCATCCCGGCGAGGAGGTCATCTACGTGCTCGAGGGTCAACTGGAGTACGAGGTCGAGGGCCGGCCGACCAAGATCTACGGCCCCGGCGAGGTACTGACCGTCCCGGCCGGCGCGGTCCACTCGGTGCGCAACATTGGCACCACGGAAGGGTCGGAACTCGCCACCTACATCGTGGAGAAGGGCAAAAAGCTGCTGACTGTGGTCGAGTAAGAGCATGGCGCGTATCTATGTGGTGCAGCATGCCGAGACGGTGGCCGCGGCCGGCGATCCGCCGCTGACCCCGCGCGGCTGCCGGCAGGCGACATTGACCGGGGTGTGGCTGAGCGGCCAGGGCATCGGCGCTCTCTACAGCAGTCCGCTGCTGCGGGCCCGGCAGACCGCGCAATGCATCGCGGCGCAGGCCGGTGACCTGCCGATTCACGTCGACGAGCGGCTGCGTGAGCGGATGAATTGGGACGGCAGCGTGTCGTCGGAGCAGTTCCGGGACGACTGGGCCCGAACCGTCCGTGACCGCGACTTCGTGCCACGGGTCGGCGATTCGTCGCGCACAGCCGGGCAGCGGATGCTGGCGTTCTGCCGTGAATGCGAACGCGAGCCCGGTGCGATCGCCGTCGTCACGCACGGCGGCATCACGGCCGATTTCCTCCGTGCGCTGCCGGGTGACCAAACCGTCCCGGAAGATTTTCCGCCCGGCGCCGTCACCATTCTCGACGCGTTGACGGTTGTCGAAGTTGCCAGCACCGGCCACCTGCGCGCCGATCAACTGAGACCCGCCTGAGGATTCGAACCGCGCCGGGGGCGGAATGGGTTTGCCCGGCAGGGCAGAATCAGACGGGTGGAGATCGCGGTCCTCGGGCCCGTTGAACTACGCGCCCGCACCGGGGAGGCCGTGCCGGTCGGGGGCGTCCGCCTGCGCACCCTGCTGACCCTGCTGGCCCTGGACGCGAACCGGGTGGTCTCCGCGGACCGGCTCATCGACGGCGTCTGGGGCGACGACCCGCCCGCCCAGGCCGCGAACGCCCTGCAGGCCCTGGTCTCCCGGCTGCGCCGGACGGCTCCCGAGCTCGACGTCGAGGCCGCGCCGACCGGCTACCGCCTGGCAATAGATGCCGACAAAGTGGATGTCAACCGATTTGTCCGGCTTGCCCATGCCGAGCCGGCCGAAGCCCTCAAACTCTGGCGCGGCGACCTCGACTTTCCCCCGGTGGCACAAGCCGACGCCGTACGCCTCGAAGAACTGCGCCTGACCGCCACGAAAGCCCAACTGGGGGCGGCCGAAAATCCCGTACCGGAACTCGAGGGTCTTCTTCGATCGCACCCGTTAGACGAGCAACTCACCGCGCTTCTCATGCGCGCGCTGCACAAGAACGGCAATGCGGCGCGGGCGCTGGAGGTCTTCGAGACGACCCGGCGGCGACTGGCCGATCAGCTGGGCGTGGACCCGTCGGCGGAACTGGCCCGGCTGCACGTCGACATTCTGCGCTCGGACACGCCGGCGAAGGGCAATCTGCCCGCCGAGATGAGCAGCTTTGTCGGCCGGGACCACGACGTGCGTACGGTGCGGGAATTGATTGTGGCTAATCGCCTCGTCACCTTGCTGGGGCCCGGCGGCAGCGGCAAGACGCGGCTTTCCGTCGAGGTCGGCGCGGGCATTCCGGGCGAGGTCTGGCGCATCGAATTGGCCCCGGTCACCGACCCGGCCGAGGTGCCACAGGCCATTGCGACCGCGCTGAATCTGCGCGGTCAGCTCGTCTTCGAACGCGCCACCGTCGACGTGCCGCCGCTCGTCCGTCTGCAGGAGGCCGTCGCCAGCCGGAACATGCTGCTCATCCTGGACAATTGCGAGCATCTCGTGGCCGCCGCCGCGCACGTCGCCGACACGCTGCTGCGCGCCGCGCCCGGCCTTCGCCTGCTGGCCACCAGCCGCGAGCCGCTGGGCATTCCGGGCGAACGTCTTTTTCCGGTCGAGCCGCTGGCCCTCCCGCCGGTGGGCGCGGACGCGACGACCGCTTCCGCTTTCCCGTCCGTACGCCTCCTCCTCGATCGCGCCGCGAGTTTCGCGCTGAGCGAGGACACCACCGAGCCGGTCGTACGCGTGTGCCGGGCGCTGGACGGCATGCCGCTGGCGATCGAGCTCGCCGCCGCGCGCCTGCGCACGTTGCCGATCGCCGTGCTCGCGGACCGTCTGGCCGACCGGTTCCGGCTGCTCACCGGCGGCAGTCGTAGCGCCCTGCCCCGGCACCAGACCCTGCGCGCGGTCGTCGACTGGAGCTGGGATCTGCTCGGCGAGGACGAGCGCATGGCGTGGCGGCGGTTCGCGGTGTTCCACGGCGGCGCCGAGGTGACCGCCGCCGAACAGGTCTGCGGCACCGGCTTGGACGTGCTCGGCGCGCTGGTCGACAAGTCGCTGCTCACCCTCGGCACCGACGGCCGCTACCGGATGCTGGAGACGATTCGCGAGTACGGGCTGGAACGGCTGGCCGAGGCCGGAGAGACCGAGTCGCAGCGGATCGCGCTCGCGCGCTGGCTGCTCGACCTGGCCGACCGCGCCGAGCCGCAGTTACGCGGCCGCGAGCAGCTCGTGTGGCTGCGCCGTCTCAGCGAGGAACACGACAACATGCACGCCGCCATCCGCGCCGCGATCGACGTCGGCGACACCCCGACCGCCACCGCGTTCGTCGCCCGCCTCGGCTGGTACTGGTGGCTGCGCGGGCACCGCACGGAGGGCGCGCTCATCGCCGACGAAGTGGCCCGGATGACCGGCGACGCCGACCCGGAAGACCTGGCGCTGATGCACACCTTCGCCGCGATCAACGGCTTGGAGGGCGCCCTGCCGATCGACCGGGTGCAGCAGGAGTTCCGGGCCGCCGAGAACAACGGCGCCGGCCCCGACGCACGGCATCCCGCGCTGCGGCTGCTCAAGCCCCTCTCGACGATGTTCGACGACCGCGACGGCCCGGAACGCGGCATCGCCCTGGTGGAACCGCTGTTCGACGACCCGGACCCGTGGCTGCGCGCGATCTCCCGGATGATCCTGGCCCAGCTGCGCCTGAACTTCGGGCAGAGCGCCGACCTGGCCGAGGCGGAGCTGCGCGAGGCCCTGGAACTGTTCCGCGAGCTGGGCGAACGCTGGGGCATCGGGTTCGCCCTCAGCTCGCTCGGCGACATGGCGGCGGCCCGCGGCGACTTCGCCCAGGCGACCGTCTGGCAGCAGGAGGCGATCGCGCTGGTCCGCGAGGTCGGCATCCGGGAGGATCTGCCCCAGCTGGAGGTCAAGCTCGCCCACCAGTTGTGGATGGCGGGCGAGCACACCGAGGCCCGCCGCGTGCTGAAACTGGCGCGGGTCCTGGCCGAGGAGGTCGGCCTGCCCGAGGTGATCGCCTCGGTCGAGTACGGAACGGCGACCTTCGCCCGCATGCAGGGCGACCTGGAGGGCGCCCGCCAGGGCATCGCCCGCTCGGCGTCCAAGATGGACAATCCGGCTTTCGTCCCCCAGTTCCGCGCGATGACGCGAAGCACCCAGGCCTTGATCGAGGCCGCGGACGGCGATCTGGCAGCGGCCCGGGCGTTGCACGCCGAGGCCTTGACGATAGCCATCGAGTCCCGCGACTCCCCGGTGATCGCCCTGTGCATCGTCGGCCTGGCCGACTTGGCGATGCGCGAGGGCAACCCGTCCCGCGCGGCCTACTTGCTGGGCGCGGCCGACGCCGTGCGGGGCTCGCGGGACCGCTCGGTGCCCGACGTCGAGCGCATCACGTTCGCGGCCCGGGCCGCCCTGGGCGACGGCCCCTTCGACGAGGCGTACGGAAGGGCTTGCGGGATGACGGCCGACTCGGCCGCCGACCTACTGCGCGACTGGCTGGTCTGAGCGGCGAGGTCGGCGTCGCAACCGCGCTGGGTCACGACGCCGACGAGGCCGGGCGGGCCGGTTGCTAAGTGCGCCTGCGGAAGGCCCACACCGACAGCGGGGCGAACACCACCAGCAGGATGGCCGCCCAGATCAAGGACTGGGTCACCGGCGTCGCGATCGGGCCGCCGTTGAACAAACCCCGCACCGCGTCGGCCAGGATCGTTACCGGGTTGACCTTTACCCACGCCTGGAGCCAACCCGGCATCGTGGACGTCGGGGCGAAAGCGTTCGAGGCGAACGTCAGCGGGAACAGCAAGGCGAAGCCGAAGATCTGGACCTTCTCGGGGGCGGACACCAGCATCGCCACCAGGACCGACATCCAGGACGCGGCGAAGGCGAACAAAAGGAGCAAAGCGAAGGCGCCGATCACCTCCAGCGGGCCCGTCTGGATGCGGAAGCCCAGGATCGTCCCGACCACCAGGAGCAAGCCGATCGCCCACGCCTGCTTGATGACGTCGGCCAGGATGCGGCCGGCCAGTGGGGAGAAGCGGGAGATCGGCAGGGAACGCAACCGGTCGAAGACGCCCTTGCTGATGTCGGTGTTCAGGCCGACGCCGGTGTTCATGGTCGCGAACAGCATGTTCTGGACGATGATGCCGGGCAGGCCGAACGCCAGGTACTCCGAGGTGGAGCCGGCGATGGCGCCACCGAACACGTACGTGAAAAGGACCAGGAACATGATCGGCTGGACGCTGAAGTCGATCAGTTCGAACGGGTTGTGTTTGATCTGCACCAAGGTGCGCCACGCCAGGGTCGCCGTGTTGCGGACGGAAACGGCGGCACCGGCGCGAGCACCAACAGCCTGAGTCGTCATGCCACGGTCCTTTCCAAATCAATGGCGGCAGCGGAAGCGGTGTGGCCGGTCAGGGTCAGGAACACCTCGTCCAGGCTCGGGCTGCGCAGCGACAGCTCGGCCACCACGAGGCCCAGCTCGTCCAGCCGGCGCACCAGATGGGTGAGCGCGGCCGGGTCGGTCACCGGCGCGGTGATGATCGGGCCGCGCAGGTCGACCTCGCCGGCCGCCACCGCGCCCACGGCCGCCGCGATCACGTCACGGTCGGCCTCCGTTGCCGGGCGTACGGTCAGCGTCTGCGCGCCGGTGCGGGCCTTGAGCTCATCCGACGTGCCGGTCGCGATGACCTTGCCCTGGTCGATCACCACGATCTCGTCGGCGAGTTGATCGGCCTCGTCCAGGTACTGCGTGGTGAGCAGCACTGTCACGCCGTCGCGGACCAGGCCCCGGACGATGTCCCACACGTCGTTGCGGGCGGCCGGGTCCAGTCCCGTGGTCGGCTCGTCCAGGTACAACAGCTGGGGATGGCCCACCAGGCTGGCGGCCAGGTCGAGGCGCCGCCGCATGCCGCCGGAGTACTTACCGGCCGCGCGGTCGGCGGCGTCCGTCAGGTTGAAGCGTTCCAGCAGCTCGCGGGCCCGGGCCCGGGCGGCGCGCCGGGACTGGCCGAGCAGGCGGCCGATCAGCAGCAGGTTCTCGGTGCCGGTGAGGGTTTCGTCGACCGACGCGTACTGGCCGGTCAGCCCGATCAGGCTGCGCACCTGGTGCGCGTCTCGGACCACGTCGTATCCGCCCACGGTGGCGTGCCCGGCGTCGGGACGGATCAGGGTGGCCAGCACCCGCACCGCCGTGGTCTTGCCGGCCCCGTTCGGCCCCAATAGGCCGAGTACGGTCCCCGTCCGTACGGCAAGGTCGACGCCGCCGAGAGCGGTGGTGTCGCCGAAGCGCTTCACCAGGCCCTCGGCGACGATCGCGTTCGTCATGTCCATGACCGCAGTGTTGCCGGGGCCGCTGACAGAGCGCTGATACGAAAAAAGCGCCCTGTCAGCGGATGTCAGAGCAGCTTGCCCAGACGCAGGAAGACGGTCTCACCGGTGGAGTCGTCGACCGCGTCGTTGTCGGTCACCGCGTACGTCTGACCGTTGCCGGCGACCGCGAGCCCCTCGATCTTGTCCGGCACCCACCCGTGGTCCGACTGCAGCCGCGGCAACACGTCCTTGACCAGGCGCTTCTTGACCGTCACCACGCCGGACCAGGTGGCCGGGACGTCGAACTCGTAGATCCGCTTGATCGACGCCTGCGGGCCGCGCTGGTTGTCCCGTTCGATCACCGCGAACGTGTTCCGGTCGACCGCGACGATCTCGGACAGGCCGACCGTGCCGACCGACGTGGTGTCCAGCGGGTAGTACAGCCACGACCACGTACCGGACTTGGTGTCATATTTCCCGATCCGGGTCACCGTCTGCGGGTCGGTCTTCAACGGCCGCTGCACCGCCACGTACACCGACGAGCCGACCTCGGCGACGCCCTCGAGGCCCATCGTGGTGACCGACGCCGCCACGTCGGCCGGGAGCGGGATCTCCTGCTGCACCCGGGCACGGCTGTCCAGGCGTACGAGAAGGTTGGGGGTGGCGGCGGAACCCTCGACGGCCAGCCAGTAACCGCCGCCCTGGCGCGCCACGATGCCCTCGGCGTCGTAACCGACCGGAGCCCCGGACTTGGTCACGGTCAGCGAACCATCGATCGTCGCCGGCGTCGATTTAACCGAAATGTTCAAAATATGCGTCGGCGTGTAAGCCGCATCCGTCACCGAGACGAGCCGCGACGACGTTCCCGGCACGGCCGACAAAGACGACAAGGTCCCCCACGGGATGTCACGCTGCGACACGATCGACGGGAACTGTCCGTGCCCGATGCCGTAGATCCCCACGGCCCCGCGCAGGTTGTTGTCCGGGTCGTCGGTCTCGCTGGACACCACGATCAGCCCACGCGACGGAACCGCGACCACACCCTCCGGACCCGCGGCGGTCGGCAGCAACTGCTGGAAACGGGGCGACCGGGGGTTCGACACGTCGTACACGGCGGTGAAGTTGCCGCGCTCCGAGTTGACGAAAATGTACGGCGTCCCGTTGATGCGCGCGTACGCCACGTTCTCCGGCTCGATCCCCTTGGCGTCCGAGCGCTTGTCCGGGTAAAGGCCGTGCTCGACCGCGATGTGCTCGAGCGAGTTCCCGGCGTCCCAGACGACCTTGCCGTCGCGGGAGAAGATGCTCCAGCCGCGGGTCCCACCCTGGTAGTCGCCCTCGTTGGCGCTGGCGAAGTAGTCGTCGCCGATCCACGCCACGCCGTCCGGCTCCCGGTTCGCGGTGATCGTGCCGTCCAGCGTGATGGTGTCGTCGTCCTTCGTGTCCACCCCGGACACGGTGACCGCGCCGGCCGGGAACGAGCGGACGACCTTGCGCGAGGCCAGCGACACGACCGCGAAGTGGTTGTTCTCCTGGATCGAGACGATCGCCTCGTTCCGGGAGTTGATCGAGACGTACTCCGGCTCGGGGTCGTCCGGGGCGATGGCGGCCAGGCCGGTCAGATCAACCTTCGAGACCTTCCACGCACGGGCGTCGACCACGGCCAGATAGCCCGCGGGCATTTGCGGGATCGCGCCGTCGTCGACGTCCTCGTCGCGCTCGTTCTCGATCACGACGGCGATGTAGCGGCCGTCCGGCGACACCGCGACCGAGTCGGGCTGCCCGCCGAGGTCGAGCGAACGCACGATGGCCCGGGAACGGTCGTCGACGACCAGCAGCTTGCCGGACGGGTCGGTGAACGAGGCCGAGGTGTTCACGCCGGCCAGCAGCAGGTGACCGAGGTGCGCCACCGAGGTGGGCTCGCCGCCCACGTCCAGTGTGCCCTTCGGCTTCGGGCTGCCGGGGTTCGTGATGTCGACGAAGCCGAGCCGCTTGCCGGCGCTGTCGGTGTACACGACCGTGCGGCCGTCTTCGGTGACGGTGGAGATCTCCGCCACGGCCGCATCGCCGATCGAGGAATTCAGGTACGCGGGAAAGGTCGCGAGACGTTTGAACTCAGTGTCCCGCCCGTGCGCCGAAGCGGTGGACGGCGCGACGTTCAACGCGGCGGCCGCGGTCATTCCGAGAACCGCGAGCGCCGACGTGGTGCGACGTATTGACATACATGGTGACTACAAGACGACCTTTTCCGGTTCATGGACGGGAAGCAAACGCGAGGTGCCGATGGGTGTCCAGACCAGCAGGGCCAGGCTGAAATAGACATATACATTGGCGCCGAGAATTGCCAGCGGCGGCTGCGGATGGAATTCCCACAGCCAGGTGAGATGCGATGTGGTTATCACGTACGCCGCGACACCCAACCCGAAATGCCACCAATTCCGCCGGGACAGTCCACTATCGACACATCGGACGATTGCCGGGAGCAGCCAGACGCAGTGGTGAATCCACGTGACCGGGCTGAGCAGACAACCCAGCACCCCGGTCAGCGCGAGCCCCCCGAAGACGTCGTCCGGTTCGCGCCGCATCCGCCACGCCCACCCCGCGAGCGTGAGCACCACCGCGGCGATCCACACCTTCGACTCGACGCCGTCCAGCGGCAGCCGGGCGAGCAGGCCACGTTCCGACTGGTTGGACAGGAACTGCAGGCCGCCGACCCGGTTGGTGTCCCACAGTGCCGACGTCCAGAACACCCGCGACTCGGCCGGGAAGATCGCGGCGGCCAGCAGCGACGCCGCCGCGGTGGTGCCGGCCGCGACGCCGGCGGCTCGCCAGCGCCGGGTAACCAGCAGGTACAGGATGAAGACGCCCGGGGTGAGCTTGACCGCGGTGGCCAGCCCGATGCCGACGCCGGCCCACTTGCGGCCGCGGGCCACACCGAACAGCATGTCGCCGACGACCAGCGCGAGCAGCAGCGTGTTGACCTGGCCGAACCCGATGGTCTCGCGGACCGGTTCGAAGGTGATCGCCAGGCAGATCGCGACCGCGACGCCGAACCAGCCGGTCCAGCCGTGCCGGCGCAGGACCGGGCCGGCCAGCCACCAGGCGACCAGGGCGGTGGACAGGACCGTCGCGGCCACCGTCAGCCAGATGACCGCGCCGAGCGGGAGCACCGCCATCGGCGCCATGACCAGGCCGGCGAAGGGCGGGTAGGTGAAGCCGTACGGGCTGCCCGGGCGCGTCCAGTCGTAGACCATCCCGTCGTTGTGGAACAGGAAGTTGATCGCACCGTAGTAGACCCGCGAGTCGAAGAAGAAGTGCTTCTCCTCAGTAAGGAAGACGCTCAGGATCGCGATCCCCGCGAGCACGACGACGATCAGGCCCTGCCCTATTTTTCGCTTCATATATCGCTTTCCCGGCAAAAATCAGGAGAAATGCTGTCACGGCCAGCGCGCCCTGCGCCTTCGTAGCCAAGGCCAAGTTGTAACCATCAGGCAAGCACAACGCGCTGGCGATCGCGCACGGCACCAGCAGCCATCGGGTGTCCCGGCGCAGCGTGGCGGCGAGCACCGGCAGCGCCCAGGTCGCGTACCACGGATGGAACACCGGCGAGAGCAGCACGGTGGCGGCGAGCGCGTACCCGGCGTACGTAATCGGGTCTGCGGTCTTGATCGTGATCGAGCGCCACCAGAGCAACGCCAGCACGACGACGAGCACGACGATGCCGACGACCCGGGTGACCGGAACCGCGTCCGGGCCGAACTGGTCGATCGCCATGCCGACCGCGGTGGACGGCGACGTCCACTGCACCGAGATGCTGCTGCCGGTCAGCCCGGTGATCCAGCCGAGGCCACGCCCGGAGGCCAGCGAGATCACCACGATGGTCGCCGCGGCCGACCCGACGATCTCGACAGCGCCACGCAGCCACCGCGGCCGGGCCAGCAGGAGCACGAACGGGACCACGACGACCGCGGTGGCCTTCACGCCGATCGCCAGCCCGAGCAGGATGCCGGCCGCCCAGAAGTAGCGCTTCGTCGAGGCGAGCGCCAGAGCCGCCACCAGGAAACCGACCATCACGGCGTCGTTGTGCGCGCCGGAGACCAGGTGGATCGGCACCAGCGGGCAGGCCAGGGTCAGCCACACCGCGCGCTTCAGCGGCACGCCGGCCCGCCGCGCCAGGACCGGCAGGCACACCGCGATCAGCAGCACGCCGAGCACCGCGATCACCCGCAGCAGGATGATGGTCCCGGTGAGTGAGCCGCCCAGCTTCGCGGCGGCCGCGGCCAGCACGAGAAACACCGGCCCGTACGGCGCGGGCGAGTTCAGCCAGGTCGGCGCCACGGCCTCGTGCCAGGGGCAGCCCGCGACCCCGCCCGCGTACGGGTCGAGACCGGCGCTCTGCTGCCAACCCTGACAGGCGTACGAGTAGACGTCGTAGCTGCCCAGCGGGAGGAACGGGAGGAGCGGGACCGCCCACAGCGCCGCGGTCACGTAAGCCCAGCGCGCCGAAGGCACCGCACGCCGGCCGAACCACCACGCGCCGATCATCAGCAGCGTGCCCAGCAGCCAGGACAGCGGCAGCACCACGCCGTTCTCGCCCGCGAAGATCGTGCGCGGCGTGACTGTCGGCTGCCACGGGCTGCGCGCGCCACCGAGCCACGCGGCCACCGCGAGCAGCAGACTGCCTGCCAGGCCCGCATAGCGGCAGAGGGTGGCGCGGGACATGGCGAGCACCCTACCGTGACGCGCTGCGACGATCCCGACGCCGGTACGGTGGTCGGCGTGTGGTCTCGGCACCGGCTGGAGTGGGTCACCGCCGTGCTCGCGGCGGCCTTAGGCGCGTGTTATCTGCTGCTGCCCCGGATGGGCTCGGACCTGGCCGCGCAGACCGCCCGCGCGTCCTTCTTCGCCGGCCATGGGTGGACGCCGATCGATCTGCGCTGGTACGCCGGGGTCGACCAGTTGGGCTACAGCTTCGTGTCGCAGCCGGTCATGGCCATTTTGGGGGTACGCCTCACCGGCGCCCTGTCACTGGTGCTGTCCTCGGTGCTGCTGGCCGCGTTGTTCCGGCGCACGGGCGCGCCGCGTCTCTGGCTCGGCGCGTTGGTGGGGACGGCCTGCATCGCGTTCAACCTGGTCAGCGGCCGGGTGACGTACGGGCTGGGGGTCGCCTTGGGGTTGGCGGCTCTCCTGCTTCTGACGTACCCGAGGCTGCGCTGGCTGGCGGCGGTCGCGGCCTTCGCGGCGTCGGCGACGAGCCCGGTCGCGGGCTTGTTCCTGGGGCTGGCGGGCGTCTCGCTGCTGATCCCACGGCCGGGACGTGGCCCACTGGCCGCGGCGCCCGGCCAGGACGCGCCAGCACCCAGCCACGACGCGCCAGCACCCAGCCAGGACGAACCGGCTCCCGCTCGGAACGCACCGGCACCCGACACCGGCCACCCTTCCTGGCACAAATCCGGATTTATCCGGAATGGGCTGCTGATCGCCGTGCCGGCAGCCATCCCGCTAGGGCTGACCGCGTTTCTCTTCGGCGACGGCGGCTGGATGAACATCAGCTCCAACGACGTGCTGCGCGCCGTCGTGGCCAGCCTCGCCGTAGCGGTCCTGGTGCCCCGGTGGCCGGTCCGCGCGGGCGCGCTGCTGTCGGCGGCAGGGGTCCTCGGCGCCTCACTGATCCACACGCCGGTCGGCCTCAACGCGACCCGCCTGGCGGTGATGTTCACGCTGCCGCTGATCGCCGGGTATGCGGCCGTGCCCGCGCTGCCGTCCTGGCGACTCGCCCGCTGGTCCGGCCGCGCGCTCCCGGTCTGGGCCGTGCTACCGCTGGTGGCGGTGCTGTTCTGGTGGCAGCCGCCGGTGGAGGTCGCGGACGTGCGGGACATCGGCAACCCGACCGCCGACCCGTCGTATTTCGCCCCGCTGCTGGCTCGCTTGGGGCAGGAGCGTCTCACCGGACGCGTCGAGGTTCCGCCGACGCAGGATTACTGGGAGGCGGCGTACATGGGGAATGTGCCGTTGGCCCGTGGCTGGCTGCGGCAGGCCGACATCGAGCGGAACCCGCTGTTCTTCACCGACATCCCCGGCGCGCGCGGAACCGGCGTGGCACTGACCGCGGACAGCTACCGTGCGTGGCTGGCCGAACGCGCGGTCCAGTTCGTCGCCGTGCCCGACGCCAAGCTGCACTGGTCGGGCCGGCCCGAGGCGCAGCTGATCGCGACCGGGCTGCCCTATCTGACGCCGGTCTGGAGCGACGAGCACTGGCGGTTGTATGCGGTGGCGGATCCGCAGCCGATCGTGCCGGCCCCGGCGACGATGGTCGCGCAGACCGCCGCCGGCATCACGTTTGACGCCCCCGCGGCGGCCGATCTGACCCTGCGGGTGCACTACTACCGCTGGTTGACGGCATCCGGCGGCGCGTCGGTGCGCCCGCGGGGCGAGTGGACGCTGGTCCACGTCCCGGCGGCCGGCCGTTACACCTTGTCGAGCTAGAGGTCGAAGCCGGTTTCGGTGATGTGCCGGAATCGGCCGTCCGGCGCGACGGTGCCGAAGAGGTAGAGCTCCCGGTTGATCGTGGAGCCGTCGCGCAGCGTGATGTCGTAGACGTGCCGCTCGGCGTAGCGGTCGCCGTCGTACATCTCGTCGAGCACCGTCACCGTGCCCTGCGCGATCTGGCCTCGATACTTGGCGACCATCTCGACGAACGCCGCCCGATCCATCGTCTCGCCGTCATTACGATGCGTGTAGTCCGGCGCATAGTACTTGTCTAAAATTTCGGACAAGTCGCCGTCGCCGGAGAACGCCGTCGCCCGGATCGCGTCACTGATGTGTAGCCGTGTCATGACAACCAAGAGTACCGGACCCAGTGGTCCGTTTAGCGTGCGTCGCCTCACACCGAAGGGCGCGGTCCGACCCACTATGGTCGGACGACATGAGCGTTGCGGTCGAGGTCGTCGACAAGGTTTCCGACGAGCTGGTGGAGGCGTTCGAGCGACTGCTCCCCCAGCTGTCCCGCTCCGCCCCCGCGCTGGGCGCGGACGAGCTGGCCACCCTCGTCGGATGGTCCGGCACCCGGCTGCTGATCGCCCGCGTGGACGGCCGGATCATGGGCACGCTGACGCTGGTCACGTTCCCGATCCCGACCGGCATGCGCGCCTGGATCGAGGACGTCGTCGTCGACGAGGAGGCACGCGGCCGCGGCGTGGGCGCCGCCCTCACCAACGAGGCCGTGCTCATCGCCCAGGCGGCCGGAGCCCGCACCGTCGACCTCACCTCCCGCCCGTCCCGCGAGGCCGCCAACCGCCTGTACCAGCGGGTCGGTTTCGCGCCCCGCGAGACGAACGTCTACCGCTACGGCGTCTAACGGGAATAGTGCCCGGGTCACCCAGTCAGCCGTGTCGACGCCGAGCGTGCGAGCTGCCTCATCGGCCGTACGGAAGTCGACGCCGAGCAGGATGTTGCGTCCACAACATCGGCCCGCAGTCGCGCGCCACTGTCGCAACGCCGGGTCTGTCCCGGAATCGCGGTAGAAAAGCGTCAGGTTGAGCTGCTTCCCGTGACGCGGACGCGATGACCGCGTTGTACCCGCGCACGTGGTCAGGATAGTTCGGCGTGGTCCACGACGGCGTCCATGTGCGATCCGGCGTCGTCGCGCGGTTGCCGTCCGTCTCAGCGAGCTGCATCGCGGCAATCGGACGCCAGTACCCCAGAACGACTTCGCCTGCCGCGTCGTGATGAGCGCGTCGAGGACGGTCATGTCCACCTGTGCGAACATCCGGGCCGAGTCAACGATGTCGAGCTTGCGCACCGCGGCCTGGTCGCGCGGCCCCGCGTTCACCTGGACACCCGCGTTGCCGGAGAACAGCGCCGAAACGCGGACCTCGACCGTACGCCCAAGTCTTTGCCGAATCTGCGACTACGAATCCATGCCCCTTCTTCTGGCGGCGGCGAGCCAGGCGCGAAGGCCACCGATGGACAGCTAGTCGGAACGGCAGGTCAGGCCCGGAGGGCGCACCGTCGACGAAAATCCTTGACGTGCATGGTCAACCCGCAACACGCGGCACCCCGCCCTTACGCCCGACATTGAAGGCGATCCGATATACGTCGGGCAGATCGATGCGGGAGTCCCGGCGCCGGCGCATTACGCCCAGCGCAATGAGCTCACCGATCAGCAGCTTAGCGTCGTCCGGGTGTCGAGGGCCAGTACGTACCTGCGTGTCATCGGCTGTGACATAGCGTTCTGCGTCTTTTCGGAGAGCTTCAGCCAGCTCGACCTCCCGCCACAGGTCGACCACCGTTTCCTCGTCAATCGGGACTTGCCTTCCGGCAAGCGGGCGAACCGCCAGTCGAACCCACGGCAGATCCTCGCCAATCTCGCGCACTCTGGTTTCTGACGCAGTTTGAACGCCTCGTCGTATGCCCTCGTGATGAATTGCGTGATCATGGCCAGCGTATTTTTCCCGCGTTTCGGAAACCGCTTTTCCGAGTGCACTAAGGAAGCTACGCGGACTAACCTGCTCGACGCCATCCATCAGATGGTTTGGCAGCCACGTGTAGGTGTTTCCCTTGCGATAGTTGGCACCCATGTACGGTCCTGCAATAAGAGAGAATTGCTGTTCTTGGAATACCTCGTCTCCGCTTAGCACCGAAGGCAGGAGATGCCGACGACCATCTGCATCAGCATTCCAGCCTTCAGTTATCCGGCGAAACGAATCAGCTTCACTGCTGCTGGAGTTGCCCATGTAATGAAACAGGAGGCCATATAGGCTTGCACGGGACCAAGAAAGGCTGGCTGCGTTTGCCGTCAGTTTAGACGCATCTGGGAAATGAAGCAATGCACCGTCAAACATGTCCGGCCGGATGAAAACCTTGCATCGGATATTACGTGTTCCGAGTCGCATGGCAAGCGCCAATTCCAAAATTCCGCTAACTAGGCGATCCGCCTGAGCCCGCGCGCGATGCAAATGCTCCAGAGCATCAAAGAGGATCAGGTGCGTCGTCCCTTGATTTTGGGCTCGTTCGTCCGCCTGTTGCACCGTGCGCTCGGCCGCCCCGGGATTTGCTCGCACCCACGCGACTCGGTCTCGCCACTCGAGCAACTGATGCAATTCGGGTTGCCCCAGCGCCGACAGCAACACGGCGTACCAAATGTCGAAGGGCCGGACATTTGTATCCGTCAGCTGTCCGAGAACACTGGTACCCGGATAGAGAGCTGGTTTGACGGATGCGCCGTACCCTGCGGACACATTGAGGTGGTTCAGCCGCTCGATCCCGTACTCGTGAGCTGCTACTTCGCGGAGAGTTGGATCAAGCAGGGACTGATACCAGAACGTTTTACCCACCCCCCGTCCCCCGCGGACAACCGTGCTGTCGACATATAGAGCTGCCCGATGACTATCGGGCGTAAATAGTGTATGCAGATCAGGCAGCACGGTGTCGGCGTCCGTTGCTTCCGGCAGCGCAACGGAAAGTACATCTCGGTACTGCTCAACACCAAGCGAGGTTGTCATCACGTTGCCTCATTCTGCGGATCAGCCGTAATCAGACGAGTTGCAATCGACAGGAAGTCGCCGTACGCAGCTTGCACGAACGCGCGACTTTGCCAGCCAGGCGAATTTTGCGCGTCGAGACCAACCAAGCCCTGCTCAAACAATATAGGAATTGGGTAGTGCGGCGCTGAATCATCTTCTAGCGAAGGCGTAAAAGCACCTGGAACAAGTTCACCTGTCGCCGGCAGGGGTACGTCATCGTCATACAATGCGCTGAAACATTCCCAGGCGTGCTCTCGGAAGGATGTCAAGTATGCGTCCATCGGGCGTTGCGGCGAATCTGGGACCATAGATGCAACCATGCGCAGTTTCTCACGAATCTGACGGGCCTGACCGGAAGATTGCCACGCCGCAAAAAGATCTCCGTAGCCTTCCCAAGTCTGCGTATTATCCGCACCAAATAGCAAAGCTAGATCACACAGGCGCGATATTGTAATAGCGGCAATATCATGGATTCCCGCCCGACTGTCCAGCAGTACAACGTCAGGACGTCGACCACTTTCCGTATTTCTTGCTACGGCAAGCTCGCATGCCCGCACGGCGGACTCAATACGATCTGCAAACGTCGCCCCTGGTATGTCACTGTAAACTCGGTTCAGCTTGTCAACATATGCGTACGGTGCCCCGCGTGCGCCTCGGCCACGCGCCGGCGCCACCCAAAGCTCGCCTCGCCCGCTGGGGGGGGCATAGCCTGTCGACGCGACGAGGTCCAATCCTTCAGCGTTGGCAACAGCGGATTCGACCAGTTGGTCGACAATCCCGTACTGTGGGAGCAAAGCTTCAGCAATAAGGAGCGGGCCTGCACCTGGCGATTCCAGGTCGAGGTCGACCACCAAGACCACAAAGCCACGATCAGTAAGATGCCTCGACAGCATAGCGGTCGCTGTAGTACGCCCGACGCCACCTTTGAAGCCGTAAAGAGCGGTGCGATGTGTCCTTGAACCATCTGTCTCAACCGTGGGAGTGGAGACTTGGGCCCAGTCCTCCCCGACCACTGTATTTTCGAGGATTCGGACTTGTCCATGACCTTTATCGCGGGGGTGCATCAAATCCGATTGAATGCGCTTAGACCCCAGCAATTCATCTGCCGCGAACAGCTGTGTAACAAAGACTAGAGGGCGATCGGCGGCGTAGGGCCGAAGCGTGGAGTTCAGCCGCTCCGTCCAGTCGGCAGCGACTTCCGACGTGATGTGGTGCTCACGATCGTCAACGATCAGACTGCAACGCCCCAGAACGTCTCGTACCAGCAGCACGTCGACACCCGCGGCCGCCACGTCATACGCTATGGTCAGCGCACGAGGCAGCGCCTCATCGAATCGAACCCGATCAGAGGATAGAGTCACAATAGCCTTCCGGTGATCACGGCTTGCTGGTGCAGAGCGAGAATTTCTTCAGCTACGGTACGACGCCGCATTACATGTTCTTCAACAATCGCGGTGCCATCAAGATAACGATCATCTACGGACCACGTATCGAAGGCGTCAAGGTTGCGGATCGCGGCCGAAAGGCGCGCTGCAGACCTGCCATGCGTGAGTAGCGCAACGTCCGTAGCAATCCCGGGAAGATGGCCAAATTCTCGGTCGACCTTGCCGGTCGCCGGGTCCGCGACCCAGGGTCGCGTGGCTGGTGGTTTACCCGGCCTTTTCGGATTCATGGTTGCCGGGGTGAATCGCAGGAGCATGCTTTTGAGGGCGCACTCAACCGCGAAACCGAATAGATGATCAGCATTTGGTACGCGGTCGCCATCCTGAAGGTAGACAGCATCGTTGTAATGCCGCACCGCGGCATGGGCGTAGTGGTGCTGCGCTTGACTCCCCGACACGTGAGGATCATAGGCCAGAGCTATTCCAATGTGGGCATGCCGGGTTCATTGAGGCGCGAGGATGCCAGGTCCGGCGGCTCCTGCCACCGTCCACGGTAGCTCGGAAGGCGAGCATGGCAGCGCCTTACCGAATGGCAATCCGGCGCAGCCTCCGACTGTCACGACTCCATGACCCTCTCCATGGCTGCTCGGGAACGGCGCGCCGTGCGCAGATAACCGTCGACGAATTCGCCCGGGTCGCCGCCGCCGAGCAACCGGACCGTGCCGGCCAGTTCGACACCGTGCCGGGGCAGCTGATCGGTCGGCCGGCCCCGCACCAGCGTCAATGCGTTACGCACCTGCGACGCCAGCGTCCAGCCCGCGCCCATCGCCACGGCGTCCGCCTTGTCGACCAGACCGGCCTCCACGGCCGCGGCCAGCGCCTCGAGCGTGCGCGTCTTGCGCAGCGACGGCACCGCGTACGCGTGCCGCAACTGCACCATCTGCACCGCCCACTCCACGTCGGACAGTCCGCCCCGGCCCAGCTTGGTGTGCGTCTGCGGGTCGGCGCCGCGGGGCAGCCGCTCGGTCTCCACCCGCGCCTTGATGCGGCGGATCTCGACCACCTGCTCGCGGGCCAGCCCACCGGCCGGATAGCGCACCGAGTCGGCGAGCTGCTCGAACCGCCGGCCCAGCGCGGCGTCGCCGGCGACGAACCGGGCCCGCAGCAGCGCCTGCGCCTCCCACAGATGCGACCAGCGCGCGTAGTACTGCTGGTACGCGTTCAGCGTGCGCACCAGCGGACCCTGCCGGCCCTCGGGACGCAGGTCGGCGTCGACGCCCAGCGCGGGGTCGGGGGCCGGCGCACCCAGCAGCCGCCGCAGTTCCTCGGCGACGGCGAGCGCGGCGTCGGCCGGCCCGTCGTACACGAACAGGACGTCGGCGTCGGAGGGGTAGCTCATCTCGTACCCGCCGAGCCGGCCCATCCCGATGATGGCGAACTGCAGGTCGGGCCGCGACCGGCGAGCCACCGCGAGGGCCGCGTTGAGGGTCGCGTCGGTGATGTCGGACAGCGCCACCCCCACCGCGTCCACGTCGAGCGGATCCGCCGGGGCGAGGTCGCCGGCCCGGCTGAGGATGTCGGCCGACGCGATCCGGAACAACTCGCGCCGGCGCAGCGCCCGCACCGCCACGATGGCCTGAACCGGATCCTCGGTGTACCGGTCGGCGGCCGCCAGGAATCCGTCGATCAGGGACTCACGACTCCGCGGCTGGAGTTCGGCGTCGTCGGCGAGCAGGCGTAGCGCTTCCGGATCCCGGCCGAGCAGATCGGTGGCGTACCGGGAAAGGCTGAGCACCCGCGCGAGTCGCCTCGCCACCGGTCCGCCGTCGCGCAGCAGGCGCAAATACCACGGCGTACTGCCCAGCTTGTCGGAGACCTGCCGATAGTTCAGCAGTCCGCGATCCGGTTCGGGCGCGTCGGCGAACTCCTGCAACAGGATCGGCAGCAGCGTCCGCTGGATCGCCGCGGTCCTGGTCACGCCCCCGGTCAGCGCCTCGATGTGCCGCAACGCCGCCGCCGGGTCGTCGAAGCCCAGGATCACCAGCCGGTGCCGGGCCGACTCCGGGGTCATCCGCAGCTCGTCCGCCGGCACCCGGGCGACGGCCTCGAGCAACGGCCGGTACAGCAGCTTGACGTGCAGGCGGCGAACCTGCGAACTGTGCCCCACCCAGTCCGCCCGGAACGCGGAGACGGCGTCCTGGCCGGGCACGGCCGAGTAGCCGAGCGAGGCTGCCAGCCACCGCAGCTGCGCGGGGTCGTCCGGCACCGTGTGGGTACGCCGCAGGTGCTGCAGTTGCAACCGGTGCTCGACCGCGCGCAGGAAGCGGTACCCGCGCAGCAACGTCTCGCCGTCCTCGCGCCCCACGTAACCGCCCGCGACCAGCGCCCGCAGCGCCGGCAGCGTCCCCGCTGAGCGCAGCGACTCGTCCGCGCGGCCGTGCACGAGCTGCAGCAGCTGCACCGCGAACTCGATGTCGCGCAGCCCGCCCGGCCCCCGCTTGATCTCGCGGTCCACCCTGTCCGGCGGGATGTTGTCGATGATCTTCCGGCGCATGTCGCGGACGTCGGCGACCGCCTCGGGCCGCTCGGCCGCGTGCCAGACCAGCGGTGCCAGGTCGTCGATCCATTCCCGGGCCAGGTCGAGATCGCCGGCCGCCGGACGGGCCTTGAGCAGCGCCTGGAACTCCCACGTCCGGGCCCAGCGCCGGTAGTACGCCTGGTGGCTGGCCAGCGTGCGGACCAGCGGACCGCTGCTGCCCTCGGGGCGCAGCGCGGCGTCCACCGGCCAGGCCACCTGCCCGCCGATCTCGATCAGGCGGGCCGCCACCGTGGTGGCCGGGCCCAGGTCGTCGTCCGTGGCCGCGACGAAGATGACGTCCACATCGGAGACGTAGTTCAGCTCGTTGCCGCCGCACTTGCCCATCGCCACGACCGCCAGCCGCGGCGGCGTCACGGACGCGGGCAGGCCGGCCACCGCCAGCGAGTACGCCGCCCTGAGCGTCTCGTCGGCCAGGTTCGACAGCGCGCTCATGGTCGGTTCCAGCCCGCGCCCGCCGGTCAGGTCGGCCGCGGCGATGCGCAAGAGCGAGTTCCGGTACGCCCGTCGGAGTCCCGCGACGGTGAGCTCGCCCTCGACCTCCAGGTTGCCCACCGCGTTCGGCGGCATCCCGGTGTCGCAGGTGGCGAGCTCACGCCAGTCATCCGGATTAGCGACCAGATGGTCGCCGAGCGCCGACGACGCCCCCAGCACCGCGACCAGCCGGCGCCGCAGCCCCGCGTCGGCGGCGAGCGCGTCCATCAGCTCCGCCGCCGTGGCCTTGCGTTCGATCGCCTCGGCCAGCCGGTGCAGCTGGCGCAGCGCCAGGTCGGGATCCGCCGCGTGCGACAGCGCCTGCAGCAGCTCACCGGCGTCGTCGCTGGTCGGCGCCTGTGTGTCGTCGTCCCACAGCCGCAGCCCCTGGACCAGGTCGGCGGTGCGGAAACCGTATCGAGCGAGCCGGCCGGGCCGGGTCATCAGTGACCCAGCAGCGGCAGGGTCGTGCCCGGACCGGGACTGAACGGGATGTCCGCGTCCGGCAGGGTGCCGAGCGCGAGCGACGCGAACCGGGCGGCGAACGGCTGCCACACCTCCTCGACGTCGGGCAGCACCGCGGAGGTGTGGTAGACCACGGCCTCCTCGTCGTAGCCCAACTCGTCGATGGTCGCGCGGTCGGCGGCGGCCCACGCCTGGATCATCGCGGCGTCGCACTCGATGTGGAACTGCAGCCCCCAGGCCCGGTCGCCGAGCCGGAACGCCTGATGCGGATACGTCCCCGAGGCGGCGAGCAGAACCGCCTGCAGCGGCAGCTCGGTGATCTCGTCGCGGTGCCACTGCACCACGTCGGGCATCAGCGGCACCCATTTGAACAGCGGGTCGGTGTCGGCCTTGTCGCGCTTGCCGATCAGGCCGGGCCCGATCTCCGGACCGGAGGTGCTGCGCTCGACCAGGCCGCCGTGCGCCTGGGCGAGGAGCTGACCGCCGAGGCAGAGCGCCAGCGTGGGCAGATGGTTACGGACCGCCTTACGCAGCAGTCCCTCCAGCGCCGGGAACCACGGGGCACCCGGGGTGCCGTCGTTCGCCGGATAGGCGTTCTGGTCCCCGCCGAGCACGATGAGCGCGAGGTGGTCGTCGAGGGACTCGGGAAGGGCGTCACCGGCGTGCGGCCGCAGCACGGTGAGCTCCAATCCGGCCTCGGTCAGCCACTCCCCCAGCACGCGGAGATCGTCGGACGGGTCGTTCTCGATGACAAGTGCGGTTCCCACCGTAGAAGGCTAGCGCGAGACCCGGGCCACACCCTCTAGGCTGCGTCAATGGCCGAGCGCACGCCCAACATCCGGGTCTCGACGCTGGAACTGTTCTTCGACCTCGTCTTCGTCTTCACCATCACGCAGCTCGCCGAGCTGCTCGGCGACCACCTGGACCTGCGCACCCTCGGCGACACGGTGCTGATCCTCGTGGTCGTCTGGTGGATGTATTCCGGGTACGCGTGGCTGACCAACGCGGTCGCGCCGACCAGCACGACCCGGCGCACCCTGCTGCTGACCGGCATGGCCGGCTTCCTGGTGATGGCGCTGGCCATCCCGGAGGCGTTCGGCGACTACGGCTGGATCTTCGGAGTCAGCTACCTGGTGGTCAACCTGGTTCATTCCGGGCTCTTCCTGACCGCGGGCAGCGGGGCGGTGGCCGGCATGAAGGTGCTCGCCCCGATCAACATCGCGGCGGCGACGCTGGTGCTGATCGGTGGCCTGGTGCCCGAGCCGTGGCGGCACCTCTGCTGGATCGCGGCGCCGCTGCTGCAGATCGGCGGCGGCTACGTGCAGCGCATCGAGATGCACGCGATCGCGGCCGGGCACTTCGCCGAACGCCACGCGCTGGTCATCATCATCGCGATCGGTGAGTCGATCATTGCGATCGGGCTCGGGTTCCGAGGCGTACCCCTGTCGGGTGGGGCGGTTCTGGTGGCGGTGCTCGCCCTGTGCGTCGCCTACTACCTGTGGTGGTTCTACTTCGCGGGCGACGACGCGCGGGCCGAGCGGGTGCTGGCGGACATGACCGACCCGTTCCGCCGGGCGCGGCTCGGCCTGAACGCCTGGGGGTACGCCCACTATGTGATGTTGCTGGGCATCGTGATCCTCGCGGTGGGCATCAAGAAGACCGTCGGGCACGCCTTCGAGGAACTGCATTGGGACGCGGCGCTCGCGCTCAGCGGCGGCGTGGCGCTCTACCTGCTCGGGCACGCCTTCTTCCTGAGGCTGACCCACCTCCGCGGCGTCTACTACCGGCTGGCCGCCGCCGCGCTGATCCTGGCGGAGATCCCGCTCGGCCGCACAATAGCCATCGCTCAGCTCGCCGCGATCGTCGTCATCATGGCCGCCGTCGCCATCATCGAGGACGTGCCCGAGATGCGCCGCACCGGAAGCACCGCGATCGGAGATTTCGGCCGGACCGGATAAATCCGGAAAAATCAGGAAATGCAGGCGCAGACGATCAAGGCCACGCCGAAGTGCGACGCCGCACTCACCATCGCGCCGCCGTGCCGCTCCGGCGTACAGATGACCTCACCCAGCTTGCCCGGGGTCATCCAGTCGAGCACCAGGAACGCCAGGCCCATCAGGACGATGCCGAGCAGCCCGAAGAGCACCGTCGACGCGACGCCCTGGCCGAACGAGTCGTAGCTCGTGAAGATCGCCGTGAACACGATGATCGCGATACCGAGCTGATTCGCGGCGAGCAGCAGCGAGGCGTTCGGGTTGCGCTCGTGCCAGATCAGATCGCGTAACTTGCCCGGCGTCAGGATATCGATCAGCAGGTATCCGACCGCCATGAGCCCGATGCCGATGACTCCGAAGACGATGCTGCGACCAGCACCTTCGAGCAAATCCTGCAGCACGGTCTCTCCCTTGTGGTGGTTTCAGGAGAGACTTTCTCACAACGCGCCGAGGTATCGCTGCCTTTCGTACGGTGTCACTTCGCGGCGGTACTGCTCCCACTCGGACCGCTTGTTACGCAGGAAGAAGTCGAAGACGTGCTCGCCGAGCACCTCGGCGACCAGCTCCGACTTGCTCATCACGTCGATCGCCTCGGACAGGTTCTCCGGCAGCGCGTCGTAGCCCATGGCCTTGCGCTCGGCCGGGGACAGCGACCAGATGTCGTCCTCGGCACCCGGCGGCAGCTCGTACCCCTCCTCGATGCCCTTGAGGCCGGCGCCGAGCATGACCGCGAACGCGAGGTACGGGTTGGTCGCCGAGTCGATCGAGCGGACCTCGACGCGCGCCGAGTTGGGCTTGCCGAACGCCGGCACCCGGACCAGCGCCGACCGGTTCAGGTGGCCCCAGCTCACCGACGCCGGCGACTCGGTGACCGCGTCCGGCAGCTGCAGCGGGAACAGCCTCTTGTACGAGTTGACCCACTGGTTGGTGACCGCCGTGTACTCCCGGGCGTGCACCAGCAGCCCCGCGATGAACGCCCGCGCCGTCTTGGACAGCTTCATCGGGTCGTCGCCGTCGAAGAACGCGTTGCGCTCCCCCTCGAACAGCGACAGGTGCGTGTGCATGCCGCTGCCGGGCTGATCCGTGTACGGCTTCGGCATGAAGGTCGCGCGCACCCCCTGGGACAGCGCCACCTCCTTCACCACGTGCCGGAAGGTCATGATGTTGTCGGCGGTGGTCAGCGCGTCCGCGTACCGCAGGTCGATCTCCTGCTGGCCGGGCGCGACCTCGTGGTGGCTGAACTCGACCGAGATGCCGATCCGCTCCAGCGCGAGCACGGCCTGCCGGCGGAAGTCGCGGGCGGACGAGTGGGTGGTGTGGTCGAAGTAGCCGCCCGTGTCCACCGGGACCGGCACCGTCCCGTCCAGCGGTCCCTCTTGGATCAGGAAGAACTCGATCTCGGGGTGGGTGTAGAAGGTGAACCCCTTCTCCGCCGCCTTCGCCAGCGCCCGGCGCAGCACGTGCCGCGGGTCGGCCCAGGCCGCGCTGCCGTCCGGGAGCAGGATGTCGCAGAACATCCGGGCGCTCTCGCCGCTGGAGCCGCCCTCGAACGGGAAGACCTGGAACGTCGTCGGATCGGGCATGGCCACCATGTCCGACTCGTAGACTCGCGCGAAACCCTCGATCGCCGAGCCGTCGATGCCGATGCCCTCTTCGAAAGCGGACTCCAGCTCGGCCGGCGCCACCGACACATTCTTCAGCGTGCCCAGCACATCAGTGAACCAAAGCCGGACAAAACGGATGTCGCGCTCCTCGAGGGTGCGCAGCACGAACTCCTGCTGTCGGTCCACGTGGAAAGTCTCCCCTTGTGTCGTTACGGCGAGATTACGCTGGCCGCACCGTCGGCTCTCGAACACGCCTGTGAAAACCTCCACTGACCCCTGACCCGGCCGCTGGTAGCGGTGCGACCATCGAGGGACCCGGGGACCGCACCGCGCGGCCTCGAGGGACGAAGGAGACAAAATGACGGACATCCCCACCCTTTACGGTGGTCCGCCCACTCGCCGGGTCCGCACCCGCGATCTTCAGGCCGCCAAGTCCCGCGGCGACCGCTGGCCGATGCTGACCTCGTACGACCAGTACACCGCGTCGATCTTCGACCAGAACGGCGTGCCGGTCCTGCTGGTCGGCGACTCGGCCGCCAACAACGTGTTCGGCTACGAGACCACCCTGCCGATCACCGTCGACGAGTTGCTCCCCTTGGTCCGCGCGGTCGTCCGCGCCACGAAAACCTCGCTGATCGTCGCCGACATGCCCTTCGGCAGCTACGAGGAGGGCCCGGCACAGGCGTTGCGCACCGCGGTCCGCTTCATGAAGGAGGGCGGCGCGCACGCGGTCAAGCTCGAGGGCGGCCGCCGGGTCGCCGCACAGATCGAGGCCCTGACCGGCGCCGGCATCCCGGTGATGGCGCACATCGGCTTCACCCCGCAGAGCGAGCACACCCTCGGCGGGTACCGCGTCCAGGGCCGCGAGGACGACGCCGCCCGGGTCGTCGCCGACGCGCACGCGGTCACCGAGGCCGGCGCGTTCGCCGTGGTCCTCGAGATGGTCCCCGGCGAGGTCGCCAAGACCATCACCAAGGAGCTCCCGATCCCCACGGTCGGCATCGGCGCGGGCCCGGACACCGACGCCCAGGTCCTGGTCTGGCAGGACATGGCCGGCCTGCGCACCGGCCGCACGCCACGCTTCGTCAAGCAGTACGCCGACCTGGCCGGCACGCTCTCCCAGGCCACCCGCGACTTCGCCGACGAGGTGCGCGGCGGCGTCTTCCCGGCCCAGGAGCACACCTTCTAAACCCTTGTCCCATACGAGGTTTTCGCCCGGTCCCGCTTCGGCAGGCCGGGCGATTGCCCGGTCACCCCCTTGCCCCACCGCCGGGCTGTCCTGCAACGAAATCCCCAGCCCACAGCCGCTTCGGCCCGCCGCAAATCGAGCACCGATCCGCCGCAAAACGAGAGTCGCGTTGCCGCAAAACGAGAGTCACCCCGTCGCAAAACGAGAGTTTGAGACCTAGACTTCCTGGTGTGGCCCCGCCTGACCTCGTTCCCCGTCGCATCGCCGCCCAGGTGGATGCCGCGCTCGGCGACACTCGCGTCGTCCTCATCAACGGTGCCCGCCAGGCCGGCAAGAGCACCCTCGTGCGCGTCGTAGCGGGCGAACGCCTGGCCGAGAGACGCGACCTGGACCGCGCCCAGGATCGTGCGGCGGCCTTGGCCGACCCGGTCGGCTTCGTCGACGCGCCCGGTCTGCTGGTGATCGACGAGATACAGCGAGCCCCCGACCTGCTGCTCGCCATCAAGTCCTCGGTTGACGAGGACACCCGCCCCGGGCGTTTCCTGCTGACCGGTTCCTCCAGGTTGTTCGGGATGATCGCCGCACCTGATGCTCTGCCGGGACGGATGGAGACGGTCGAACTCTGGCCGTTCTCGCAAGGCGAGATCGACAGTGAACCGGACGGCTTCGTCGACGCGGTGTTCGCCGCCGGCCCCGATTTGCGACATGAGTCGGCTGTCGCGCGGGCCGGCTATGCGGACCGCATCGTGCGTGGTGGTCTGCCCGAGGCGGTCAGCCGCACCGACGCCCGTCGCCGCGCGAGATTCTTCGACTCGTACGTTCAGGCGCTCATCGACCGCGATGTACGCCAGCTTTCGGAGATTCAGCACAAGGGCGAGTTACGCACGCTGGTGCGCCTGCTGGCGGCTCGGTCCGGCACCATCATCGCCGCCGGGGCTCTCGAATCCAGCCTCGGCCTGGCCCGTCAGACGATCGCCCGCTACCTCCAGGCCCTCGAAGAGATCTTCCTGGTCAAGCGGATTCCGGGCTGGTCCCGCAACCTGGGCACGCGCGCGACGGCGGCGCCGAAGATGGTTTTCGTCGACTCCGGCATCGCCGCTCACGAGATGAGCTTCGACGCTCACGCGCTTCTGCGGCCGGGCGCCCCGTTCGGTCCGCTGCTCGAATCCTTCGTGCTGTCCGAATTGTCCCGGCAACTCACCTGGTCGGATCAGTTCGCCGACCTCTACCACTACCGCGACCACAGCAAGTTCGAGGTCGACGCGGTGCTGGAGAATCGTCGCGGGCAGGTTGTCGGCATCGAGGTCAAGGCGGCGTCGACGGTCGGGCCCGACGACTTTCGCGGCCTGAAACGGCTGGCCGAGCGGCTTGGCGACGATTTCGTGACCGGGGTTGTTCTCTATACCGGCACGTCGACTCTGCCGTTCGGTACCAAGTTGCGGGCCATGCCGGTCAGCGCGCTGTGGCAGGTCTCCGCGCCCTAGGCTCGTTCGAACTCGACCTTTCGGGTGGCCGGATCGGCGACCGTCAGGCGGGCTCGGATACGGGCGCCCAGTGGCAGGTCGCCGAGGCAGCGGGCGCGCACCGCCGGGTCGTCGATCGCCACCGTGCCGGACGGCGGGCGGCCCGGCTTGGCGTTGTTGTCGCGGTCCAGGACGCCGGCCTCGAAGTGCTCGCCGACGCGATGCTGCAGCAGCACCGCCTCGGCCAGCTCGATCGCGCCCCGATTCGCGGCGCCGGCCACCCGGTCGGTGTCGGCCATCGCCTTCGGCAGCCGGGGCAGGGCCTCGCGCGCCCAGTCCGGAACCGGCTCGCCGGACACCAGCGCCAGGCACGTCTCGGTGGCGTACCGGTCGGCCAGCCGCCGCAGCGGCGCGGTCACGTGGGCGTACGGCGCACCCACCCCGCCGTGCCCGGTCTCCGCCGGGACGGTGCCGTCGAACGCCGTGTAGGTCGCGCCGCGCAGCAGGTCGGCGGCCTGGTCCAGGAACGCGGCACCGCGCGGGGTGGCCGGGTCGACCGAGGCGATCACCGTGCCCACCGGCATGTCGTCCGGCCAGTCCACGTCCAGCGAACCCGCCGCGGCCCGTAACCGCTCGACCGCGTCCGGCCGCGGCGCGGGCATCGTGCGCAGCAGTCCCACCCCGCCCGCCAGCATCATCGACGCCGCGGCCACGCCGGTGAGCAGCGAGATCTGCGCGTTGTAGTCCTCGATCGGCAGCGGCGCGCGCAACACCAGCCGCCAGCCCTCGCCGTCGCGTTCGACCTCCTGCTCGGGCATCGGCAGGTTCACCGCACCGCGATCGGCCGCGCGCTTGGCCAGCAGCTCGCCCAGTTCCGGCAGCAACGCGATCGGCTCCGCCGCGGTGTCGGTGTCGACCTGCCGCTGCACCGACGCGTAGTCGAGCTTGGCCCGGCTGCGCACCCGGGCGCGTTCCAGCGTGACGCCGACCGTCTCGCCGTCCGCGTCCAGGTCGATCGTCCACACCACGGCCGCGCGGTCCACGTCCGGGAACAGGCTCACCGCGCCCTCGCTGAGCACCGGCGGGTGCAGCGGAATCCGGCCGTCCGGCAGATACACGGTCTGACCTCGAAGCCAGGACTCGGCCTCCAGCGGGCCACCCGGCCGCACGTACGACGCGACGTCGGCGATCGCATAGCGCACCCGATACCCGCCGGTCGCGCGGCGGCTCAGGTGCATGGCCTGGTCGAGATCCTTCGAACTGGCCGGGTCGATGGTCACGAACGGCACGTCGGTGCGGTCGGTGACTGGCATCGGCGTACCCGTGGCGGCCTGTTCGGCCTCGGCGAGCGCAGCCGCCGGAAAGTCCGCGGGCAGCCTCAGCTCCCGCCGCAGCACCGAGAAGTCGATCTGCGGAGCCCAAACGCGTCTGATCGGCACCGCTCATTCCTACTACGGACACGACCGGCCCTGTGTCCCCCGGCCGCTGTCTGGGTTCGACAGCAACCGGGGGACTCGTGGTCGATCAAGCGCGCCGGGCGGCGATTTTCCTTGCCCCCGTACGCGTCGAGCCCCGTCCCGCGGTCGGCGTGTTGCGGGCCGCCGCGTTCCGTGCCGCCGCGGGCGTGGTCGCCTTGGCGACCTTGGCCCGGTTCGTCGACGACGTCTTGGGCGTGCGGGTGGCCTTGGGCGCGTTGGCCGTCTTGGCCGCTCGCTTGGTGGTCGCCTTGTTGGCCGCCTTGGCCGCGCGGGTGGTCGCCGTTCGCGGGGCCGCGGCGCGCTTGGCCGGCGCCTTCTTGGCGGCGGTGGCCTTGCGAGCCGTGGTGGCCTTGCGAGCCGTGGTGGCCTTACGAGCGGTCGTGGCCTTGCGAGCGGTGGTGGCCTTGCGAGCCGTGGTGGCCTTGCGAGCCGTGGTGGCCTTGCGAGCGGTGGTGGCCTTGCGGGCCGTCGTCGCCTTGCGAGCCGTGGTGGCTTTACGAGCGGTGGTGGCCTTACGGGCCGTCGTCGCCTTGCGAGCCGTCGTGGCCTTACGGGCCGTTGTGGCCTTCGGGGCCGTCGCCGCCTTACGGGCCGTGGTGGCCTTGCGAGCCGTCGTGGCCTTACGGGCCGTGGCCTTTCCGGCGGTGGTGGCCTTGCGGGCGGTCGTCGCCTTACGGGCCGTCGTCGCCTTACGAGCCGTCGTGGCTTTACGTGCGGTGGTGGCCTTCGGGGCGGTCGCCGCCTTACGAGCCGTGGTGGCCTTACGAGCCGTCGTGGCCTTCCGGGCGGTCGTCGCTTTACGGGCCGTCGTGGCCTTCCGGGCCGTCGTCGCCTTGCGCGCCGTCGTCGCCTTCTTCGTCGCGGGAGCCTTCTTGGCGGCGGTGGCCCGGGTCGTACCGGTCGCCTTCTTCGCCACCGCCTTCTTCGCGGTGGCCGCCTTCCGCGCCGTCCCGGTCGCCTTCGTAGCCGTCCGTGTCGTCGCGGACGCCGGCGCCTTCTTGGCGGTCGACTTCTTCGCCGGCCCGGTCTTCGCCGCCTTCGCGACCTTGGCGATCTTCTTCGCCGCCGTCTTGCTCGCGGCCGACTTCGCCGCGGCCCGGTTCGCGGCCGCCGTGCGGGAGACCGCGTTGGTCGCCTTGCGCACCGCCGACGCGACCTTCTTCTTGGCGGGCTTCGAAGCCGACGGAACCATGTCGGCGGCGACGGTCGCCCCGTTCATCGACTCGTCCTCGATGGAGGCGGTGGTGATGCCGGGGCCTTTCGAGACGGCGGCCGCGGTGCGACGCGGTGCGGTCTTCGTTGCGGGTTTCTTGACGCTCTTGCTGGACGCCTTATTGGCAGCGGCCATCAGGGTTTCCTCCTTGCGAATGACTGCGGGCTCGTCTCCGCCTGGAGACTCCGAGATTCCGGCTTGGACATTGGAAAAGCCGGTATTAGTCGTTCTCCCCGGTCCAGCGGGCGTCCTCGGCATCCCACTCGGCATTGCGCTTCTCGACCGTTTCGAGTGCCCGCGTCGCTTCGTCTGCCGTGGCATAGGGGCCGAGCCGATACTGGGCGGGACATAGGTCGTCGCCGGTCTCGACCCGGTGATGACGAAGGCACCAGAAATAGGCGCCTCCGCCGGGCCCACTGTCGTTCATGCCATCACTCTGCACCTCAAATCGACCATCCGCCACCGATTCGGGCAAAAAGTCCTAGATTTCCACATTGGAACGGGGTGGAATTCCCCGGATCGGGCACAAAAAAGCCGCGGCACACTCCCGTGCCGCGGCTTTTTCGAAGCGTGCTCAGGCCAGTTCGGCGGCCACCAGCTCGGCGATCTGCACGGCGTTCAGGGCCGCGCCCTTGCGCAGATTGTCGTTGGCGACGAAGAACGACAGACCGTTCTCAGCCGTCTCGTCGGCACGAATACGCCCCACGTATGACGGGTCGCGGCCGGCCGCCTCGATCGGCGTCGGCACGTCGGACAATTCCACGCCGGGGGCGCCGGTGAGCAGCTCCCGCGCCCACGCCGGCGGCAACGGCCGGGCGAAGCGGGCGTTGACCTGCAGCGAGTGGCCGGTGAAAACGGGGACCCGCACGCACGTACCGGAGACCAGCAGAGCCGGGATGTCCAGGATCTTGCGGCTCTCGTTGCGGAGCTTCTGTTCCTCGTCGGTCTCGCCGAGACCGTCGTCGACGAACGAGCCGGCCTGCGGGATCACGTTGAAGGCGATGGTCTTGGGGAACTTGTGGCCGGCCGGGAACTCGACGGCACGGCCGTCGTGGGTCAGCTCGGGCGCGTGATCGGCGACCTTCTGCACCTGCTCGTGCAGCTCGCTGACGCCGGCCAGACCGGCCCCGGACACCGCCTGGTAGGTGGTGACGACCATGGACAGCAGCTGGGCCTCGTCGTGCAGCGGCCGCATGACCGGCATGAACGCCATCGTCGTGCAGTTCGGGTTGGCGATGATGCCCTTGGGCCGGTGACGCGCGGCGTCCGGGTTGACCTCGGAGACGACCAGCGGGACGGCCGGGTCCATGCGCCAGGCGGACGAGTTGTCGATGACGACCGCACCGGCCTCGGCGACCCGCGGCGCCAGCTCCTTGGAGCTGCCCTTGCCGGCCGAGAACAACACGATGTCCAGACCGCGGAAGTCGGCGGCCGCCGCGTCCTCGACCGTCACCTCGCCGTCCTGCCAGGGCAGGGTGCGGCCCGCGCTGCGTGCGGACGCGAAGAGCCGGAGCTGGTCAACGGGGAAGTGGCGCTCGGCCAGGATCCGGCGCATGACGCCGCCGACCTGTCCCGTCGCGCCCACAATGCCGATCCTCATACGCACCAAAGTACGGCCTGAACTGCGTACGAAGAAATCGACATGTTCATATAGCGGGATTGTCATCCCACACTCAGGGATCGATTGCATAGCGTACGGGACATGGCGACGTACACGCATGGACACCACGAGTCGGTCTTGCGCTCGCACCGGTGGCGCACCGCAGAGAATTCGGCCCGGTACCTGTTGCCCCACCTTTCCTCCGGCACCACGATGCTCGACGTCGGCTGCGGACCGGGCACGATCACCGCCGATTTCGCGACGTTGGTCACCCCCGCCCGGGTGGTCGCGATGGAGGTCAGCGAGGGTGCGCTGGATCTGGCCCGCACCGAGATCATCCGTCGCGGGCTGACCAACGTCGACTTCGTGGTGGGCGACGTGAACGCGCTGGAGTTCGCCGACGACACCTTCGACGTGGTGCACGCCCACCAGGTGCTGCAGCATCTCGGCGACCCGGTCGGCGCGTTACGGGAGATGCGCCGCGTGACGAAACCGGACGGCGTCATCGCGGTCCGCGACAGCGACTACGCGGCCTTCGCCTGGTACCCGCGGCTGCCCGCCCTGGACGAGTGGCTCGACCTCTACGAACATGTCGCGCGGGCGAACGGCGGCGAGCCCGACGCGGCCCGTCACCTGCTCGCCTGGGCGCACGCGGCGGACCTGCGCGAGGTGACCGCGAGCTCGAGCACCTGGCTGTTCGCGACGCCCGCGGATCGTCAGTGGTGGGGCGGTATGTGGGCCGACCGGGTCCTGCAGTCGGCGATGGCGGAGACGGCTCTGAGCAGCGGCGCCGCGACCGCCGACGACCTGCGACGGATCTCGGACGGCTGGCGGGCCTGGGCCGCCGACACCGACGGCTGGATGTCGCTGCTGCACGGCGAGATCCTCGCCCGGGTTTAAACCGACTTCGGTTTGTACGCCCAATGCCAGTTCTCCCGGGCCACGTTGTTGACGAACCCGTATTTGTCGGCGTTCTGTTTCATCCAGCCGAGCGCCTTGCTGTTCAGGTCGAGGTCGGTCGCCATGCCCCAGCCGTGTTCGCTGGTGCCGGGCTTGGCGGCGAGCCCACCCTGGGAGTAGAGGCCTTTGCGCCGGGCGAGATCGACCTGTTCGGTGTACGGCCGATACGAATCGGTTATCCCGATCTTGACGCCGTCCTTCTCCGCGTCGGCCATCATCCGGGTCAGCGATTCCGCGGCCGGCGCCCAGAGCTTGTGCCGGGTGTTTCCAACCTTCTCGAGCGCGTCCGCCGGAATGCGCCCGTTGCCGTACGCCGCGAGGTCTTCCGGAATGCCCTTGGCGTTGAGCTTGTAGCTCTTGTTCGCGGTCGGCGCGGCGGCCACCGCGTCCTGCAGGTAATTGGCGAAGGTGTCGCCGCTGCTGGTCGTTTTCTGCGTCGTCTGGGTCGATTGCACGGTCGGCGCGGCCTGCTGGGTTTGCAGCGCGATGATCCGGCTCTGGATGTTGGCGATACGCGAATGCACCCTGTCGATTCCCACGCTGACTTGTTCGGCTGCTACCGGGAAATCTGAGCGGGTCAGAGCGGGACGGATTCGCGGCGCTCGGAACCTTCGAACCGTTCGACCAGTTCCAGGTCGATTTCTGACGTTTTATCCCGGCGGTTCGGCAGCATGTTGGTGACCAGCACGACCGCCGCGCCGATTCCGGCATACAGCGCGAGCACGAGCAGGTGGCGGTCGATCGCCGCATCCGGGAAGTACAGATCGTCCCGTACGGCCTGGACACCGGCCCCGGTCGGCAGGTTCTCCCCGGCGTAGCGGCCGAAGGCGGGCAGGAACTCGGGCAGGATGCTGGCGCCGGAGATGACCGTGCCGAGCGTGAAGTACAACGCGCCGACCAGTGCGCCGGCCGGCCCGAAGACCGCGACCGCGCCCGCCGTCGACGCCGTGATGGCCAGCGAGATCAGCGCGAAGATGCCGAACATCTCGCCACGGTCGGCGGTGATACCCACGCCGAACCACCCCATCGACCACAGCACGACGGCGGCCGAACCGGCGGCGTACGCGGCCAGGATGCTGACGTGCGCGATGCCGCGGCGCCAGGATTTGCGGGTGCGCGGGATGAGCCGTCCCAGCCCCATCGAGGCGACCGTTCCGCCCAGCGCGAGCGCCTGGGTGAGGAAGCCGAGCGACACCCCGTTGACGTCGTCGGTGGGTAGCGGGACGACGTCGGTGATCTGCGGCGGCGTGTTCAGCTCACGGGCCCGCGACACCGGCATCTGCGCGCCTTTGATCTGCGCGAGCGCCGCCTCGGTCTGCTGCTGCATGACCGACACGTACGTCGTACGGAGCAAATTGGCCGCGGCGGGTCCGGCGGCGGAAGCGATGTAGAGACGCGGCCGCGAGCCGGTGATGTCGACCCCGCCGTAGACGTCGCGTTCCCGGATCGCCGTACCGAGATCGTCCGCGGTGGCGTAGTCGGTGACCCGGAAACGCCCGTCGGCGGTGAGCAGCCCGAGCACCTGGGCGCGTTTCTCGGCCGGCGCGACCAGCCCGACCGGCACCTGGTGCGGCTGCGCCTTGTGGCCCATCGCCAGGTAGTAAGAGGTCAGCCCGAGTTGCACGAGCACCCCGATCACGCAGACCGCCAGCGCGAACCGCCGGAACTTACGGACCGGCTCCGGTGGATACTGCTCCGCCATTCCTAGAGCTTTACGGACGAAAGGCAATCATGAGACCGTTTCGGGCTTTTGGCTCTGGACCTTCCCCTCGATGAGCGCCAGCAACGATCTCGCGGCCGCGCTGAGCGGACGCACCGACGACGTCACGAGCCCGAGGGGCCACTCCAGGTTCACGTCGCGCACCGGTTTCAGGACGAGGCCGGAACGGTTCCGCACGATGAACTCGGGCAGCAGGGTCAACCCCAGCCCTTCCCGTACGAAATCGGCGGCCTCTCCCACGTCGGTCACCTCGATGGCGACGTGCCGGTGCACGCCGGCCGCCGCCAGCGCCTGATCGACCACGATGCGGTTGCCGTATCCCGGCGGGAAGTCGATGAACAACTCCCCCTCGAGGTCGGCCAGACCGATGTCGTCCGCCTCGGCCAGCCGATGACCGAGCGGGACCGCCAGGCCCATCCGCTCCCGGAAGAGCTCCCGCACCCGCACTCCCGCGGGCGGCCGCCCGGGCACCGACGCGAAGGCGACGTCGAGCATGCCGTCGCGGACCGCTTCGACGAGGCCGATCGAGCCGTTCGGCGACACGGTGAGCCGCAGCACGACGCCGGGGTGCAGGCGATGGTATTCACCGATCACCGCCGGGATGTTGACCAGCGTGATCGAGGTGAGGGTGCCGACCCGGACGGTGCCGCGCAGCCCGCCGCGCACCTCGTCGACGGCGTCGCGGGCCTCCTGCACGGCGTCCAGCGCGGCCCGCGCCCGGGGCAGCAGCACCTCCCCGGCGTTGGTCAGCGTCACCCTCTTCGAGTTACGTTCGAGCAGCTCGGCGCCGAGTTCACGCTCAAGCGACTTGATCACCGCGGAGACGCCGGACTGCACGACGTGCAGGCGGGCGGCGGCCCGGGTGAAGTTGCGTTCCTCGGCCACCGCGACGAAGTACTCGAGATGCCGCAGATCCATGCCGCCAATCATCACACGTCGTGATGCAATCAAGCATTAATCATCGTTGGTGTTGATGGTCGGCCCGACGCAGTCTCTTGTCATGACGTTGATGACCTCATCGCGCCAGGAGGTCGGCCAGAAGACCGGTTCCTCCCGGCACGGCGCAGCCTTCTGGATCGTTGCCGCCGTCTTCACGGTGGCGCTGGCGTTCTCCACCGTTCCGACTCCGCTGTACCCGCTGTACCAGCGGCAGGACGGTTTCTCCTCGTTCACGATCACGGTCATCTTCGCGGCGTACGCGATCGGCGTGATCACCGCGCTGCTGCTCGCCGGCCATGTCTCCGACTGGACCGGACGCAAGCGGATGCTGCTGGCCGGCCTGGCTTCCGAGGCCATCGCCGGGGTGCTGTTCCTGGTCTGGAGCGAGCTGCCCGGCCTGATCCTGGCCCGGTTCCTGACCGGCGCCGGCATCGGCCTGATCACCGCGACCGCCACCGCGTACCTGTTGGAGCTGCACAGCGCGCACCGGCCCGGCGGGACCCGGACCCGTTTCGAGGTCGTCTCGGCCGCCGCGAACCTGGGCGGGCTCGGCACCGGCACGCTGATCGCCGGCGCGCTCGCCGAGTGGGTCCGGTCCCCGCTGCACACGCCGTACGAGGTCTTCCTGGTTCTGCTCGCGCTCGGTGCCGTCGCCGTCGCGACCCTGCCGGAGACGGTGACCGCCCCCGCCCAGCGTCCGGCGTACCGCCCGCAGCGGCCCCGGGTGGCCGGTAACGACAAGCTCGCGTACCTCATCGCCGCCGTCGGAGTGTTCGTTCCGTTCGCGGTCTTCGGCTTGTTCACCTCGCTCGCGCCGAGCTTCGTGGCCGGCACCCTGCACCACCCCAGCCGGTTCCTGGCCGGCCTGGTGATCTTCCTGGTGATCGGCATGGGCGCCGCGACGCAGGCCCTCTCCGGTCTGATGTCGCCGCGGCAGCGCTACCTGCTCGGCATGGTCGCCCTCGCGGCCGGTCTGCCGCTGCTGGTCGCCGGGATGAACCTGCCCTCGCTGTGGGTGTTCCTGGCCGGCGGCATGATCGCCGGGGCCGGCGCGGGCATCCAGTTCAAGACGTCGGTCTCCTCGATCGCCCAGATCGCGGCGCCGCACGAGCGCGGTGAGGCGCTCGCCGGGATCTTCCTGATCGGCTACGTCGGACTGGCCGTGCCCGCGCTCGGCATGGGTCTGGCCACTCAGGCCGTTCCCGCGACGACCGCGGTGATCTGGTTCGCCGGCGCGATCCTGGTGCTGCTGGCCGGGGTGGCGGTGCTGCACAGCCGCCGCCAGGCCCGATTGTCAGCCTGATTTAACATCACACGCGGGCCGTTTCCGGCAATGCCGGAACGGCCCGCGCGTGATTGTATTCATTCATTTTTTCGACCACGTTCTGGACTATCGCTGGCCGGAAAACGAACCGCCATCCGGATGACGCAGTGCCCTCTTTCGGTGGGCGAAATCCCGCTTTTGGAGGAGGATGCCCTGCCCGGGGGCCCTCTAAAGTGGATCAGCTGCCGCGCGCGGGATGTCGCGCGTTGACGTGCAAGTTGCACAACTCATAGTGTCGAGGGCGTGACGGCCCGTGGAACACCGGGGGTTCCATCCCGTTGCCAGAACGGATAGAACAGGATCAAAGCGGCCTAGGAGCTCCTCGATGACTGTCACCATCGGCATCAACGGATTCGGGCGGATCGGCCGCACGGTCGCCCGGGTCCTCGCGACATCGCTGGATCCCGGGTTATCCATTGCCGCGGTCAACGACCTTGCGTCGACCGAGAAAATGGCCTACGGGCTGCGCCGGGACAGCATTCGTGGTTCATTTCCGGGCACCGTCACCGCGCGGACCGACCAGCTCGTGGTGAATGACCATGCGATCCGCGTGTTCCATCACGAACGGCCCGAACGCATTCCGTGGGCGGACTGCGGAGTGGACGTGGTCATCGAGGCCACCGGACGTTTCCGGGCCGGCACCACGGCCCGCAAGCACATCACCCACGGCGGCGCGCGCAAGGTGGTGATCAGCGCGTCGGCCGACGACCCGGACGCCTTCCTCGTCTACGGCGCCAACCACGAGTCTTACGACCCGGACCGCCACGACGTCGTCTCCCCCGCGTCCTGCGGGGTGAACGCGCTGACCGTGATGGCCAAGGTTCTGCTGGATCGATTCGGCCTCAGCGCGGTCAACACCTCGGTGGTGCTGGCGACCCAGGGCTGGGGCAAGGTGCAGGACTCGGTGGTCGGCACCTCACGCGACGATCCGCGGCTGGGCCGCTCGGCGATCGAGAGCATCATCCCGCACAACTACGTGGTCGGTGACCTGGTGCGGGTGGCGTTGCCGGAGATCGGCGAGATGCGCTACAGCTACTACTGCGTGCCCACCCCGATCGGGTCACTCGCCGAACTGTCCGGTCAGGTGGACCGCCCGGTGAGCATCGAGAAGGTCAACCGGGCGATGGCCGAGGCGGCTGCCGGACCGTTGCGCGGCGTCCTGGCGTACGACCCGGATCCGACGGTTTCGATCGACGTGAAGAACAATCCGGCGTCCTGCCTGTTCGACCCGTCCGGCACCCAGACCACGGCCGATCGGGGCGTCAAGGTGCGCGGCTGGTTCGACAACGAGTGGGGCTTCTCCAACCGTCTGGTAGATCTCGCGCGCCTCGTGGGTGAACGATCACCCGTCACCTCGAGACGGGTCACGTGGAGCATCGCCTAGAGTCGGAGGCGATGATTGACCTTGATGAAGTCCTGGCCGCGGACAAGCGCATCGGCGACCGGATCCGCCGCACCCCGGTGATGCGCGGCGACGTCTGGTTCAAGCTGGAGTACATGCAGCACGCCGGCTCGTTCAAGACGCGCGGCATGCTCAACCAGATCTTGGGCGCCCTCTCGGTGCCGGCCGCGGGCATCGTGGTCGCGTCCGGCGGCAATGCCGGCTTGGCGGCGGCTTACGCGGCCCGCGAGCTGGGCCTTCCCGCCGAGGTGTTCGTGCCCGAGACGGCCCCCGCTATCAAGGTGGCCAAGCTGCGCAAATACGGCGCGCGCGTGGTCCAGGTCGGCAGCGAGTACGCGGAGGCGTACGCGGAAGCTGTTGTTCATGCCGCGTCGACCGGCGCCCTGTTCTGCCACGCCTATGACAACCCGCTGATGGTGGCCGGCAACGGCACCCTGGGTCTGGAACTGCTCGATCAGATCCCGTCCGGCTTCGACACGGTGCTGGTGGCGGTCGGCGGCGGGGGCCTGATCGCCGGGGTGATCGCCGCGCTGAGCCCCGGCGTCCGGGTGGTCGCCGTCGAACCTGCGCTGGCAACGGCGTTGCACGCGGCCCTGGAAGCCGGGGCGCCGGTCGACGTGCCGGTGTCCGGCGTCGCCGCCGATTCGCTCGGCGCACGGCAGGCCGGCGCGATCGCTTTCGAGATGGCGCGCGAGTTCGCCGTGCCGTCCGTGCTGGTTGCGGACGACGCGATCGTGGACGCCCGCCGCCGTCTGTGGGACGACTACCGGATCGTGGTCGAGCACGGCACCGCGGCGGCCTACGCGGCGTTGACGTCCGGCGCTTATGTGCCGGCGCCCGGTGAGCGCGTGGTGGTCCTGCTCTGCGGCGCCAACACGAATCCGTCCGACCTCGCCTAGCGTGTACCGGGCCGTCCTCCTCGATGTCTACGGGACGCTGATGCAGGACGACGACGCGTACGTCATGGAGGTCGCGTCACTCGTCGCCGGCCTGGCCGGGGTCTCGCCCGCTGCCGTCGCCGCCGAATGGTCGTCGCGGATCTGGGCGATGGCGGACGAGGCGCACGGCGACAACTTCCGCAGCCTCGCCGACCTGAACGTCAGCAGCCTCGCGGAGACCGCAACCCATTTCCGGGTACGCGTCGACGCCGCCACGGTATGCCGCCGGCAGATGGAGTTCTGGCGTTCAGCGCCGCTGTTCCCGGACAGCCTGCCGTTCCTGGCCGCGCTCGACGTGCCGGTGTGCCTGGTCTCCGACGCCGACCGGGAGACTCTGGAGGCGGCCCTGGCCCATCACGGCATCTCGGTGGCCGCGGTGGTGACGAGTGCCGACGCCCGCGCGTACAAGCCACGCGCCGAGCCGTTCCGGATGGCGTTGCGGCACCTGGGATTGACCGCCGGCGACGTGATCCACGTCGGCGACTCCGCGGTCTCCGACGTCGGAGGCGCCGGCGAACTCGGCATCGCCACGGCATTCCTCAGCCGGGACGGCCGCGCCCTTCCGCCATCCTTGACCGCCACGCACGTGATCGGCACCTTGACCGCGCTGCCTACGGACGGGTGAGCCCGCGTTCCGCGCTGCGGCGGCGCACCGACTCGGCGTAGGTCGCGTGCCGGAACGCGAGCAGCGGATCGTCGGAAAGCTCTATGCCGTCCGTCAGGTTCGTCGGGTCGAAGCCCTTGGCGTCCCAGCCGGCCTGGTCCGCCACCGGCCCGGTCAGTTGCAGATGGCCGGCGACTATTTCGGGCCGGTCGTCCGGCCACGCTTGCGTCGCGTCATCGGTCGGGTCGCCGGGCTCGGCCAGTTGCACGTGGAGACTGAACCCGGCCGACGCGCGGGTCTCGATTTCGCGTGTCAGATAGTCGAACGGCAGGCCGTCCAGATCCTGTTGCCCGGCCACCCCGGCGTCCGGCTCCCAGCGGTAGCGCACGGCTTGCGTACGACCGGCCGGGCCGCGCCACACGAACGCGTGCAGCGCCCAGTAACGGATGGTCGCGTAACTCGCCGGTGGCTGCTCGTTCGCGGTGGCAAACGCGGCCGCGGTGCGCGGATATTTGACGATGTACGCACCCACCTTCGCCACATCCGGGGCGCCGGTCGCCGGATCCGGTTCGATCGCGTCCACCGCCTCCATGAAGGCCTGAGGGGTGGGCGCCAGAAAAACCGGAATCGAAACGCCGATCAGATCCGTGTACGCCCCGCCGGGCAGCGCGAACCGCACCGTCATGCCCCGGACGACCCGGGCGGTGTCCGGCACGTCGGGGTTCCCGCTCGAATTCGAGAACCGCACCGTCACCGGCACCTCGTCCTGCTGCAGATGGGCCGCCGTGGTCAGCTCCGCGGCCGCCCCGGACGGCGTGAACACCCCGGTCAGGACCGTTCCGCGCGCCTGCGCCCGCCGGAACCCGGGGTGCTTGCCGTCGTTGCGTTCCAAATTGTCAACCGTGCGCGCGACGGCCGCCGCATCGTCGAATCCCATGCAGGCCATGCTCCACGAGCGAGCACGCAACCGGTAGGAACGCACCACCATTTCCCCCTGAGACACTGATCATGGGACATTCCCTGCAATTCAGGAGCCATTTCCCGCGCGAGCCCCGTCCCCGGCCACAGAAATTCGGCCACTCACCCCCTCGTGTTTCGGCCGCCCACCGCCCGTCACATTTCGACCACCACCGCCCGTCACGTTTCGGCCACCCACCGCCCATCACATTTCGACCACCCACCGCCCGTGAATGTTCCGCGCGAACGTCCGCGGCCTTCGCTGGGCGGGGATGCCCTCGGGATGCCGGCAAGCAAGTCGCGCCCGTTGAGTTCCGGCGGCGCATTCATCGCACCCGCCCGCAGCTCAGTCCACCGGCAGCTCGCCTGAAGTTGTCGCCGCGTCGCGGAGATCTTGTCGCGCCGGCCTCGGTCTGCGCCGTACCGGTCGTCATGGTCGCGCGGCAATCAGTGGCGGTCCGAGCGTTGCCGCTTTGTGCACATCGCGCTGCCATCGTGGGCTTTTCACGAACCTTGGAGACCTACGCCCACCTACGAGCCATAACTCTCCAAGGTTCACATCTGGCCGTCAAAGCCCGCCGGGCGAAAGCCGCATTATTGAGCAAAATTATACTCCACAATGGACGAGAGTCCCACATCGCGGACGCCGGGTCCAGAACGTGGTCGCGGGTCCCAGCATGCGGCCGCGAGTCCCACGAAATGGAAGCGCCGCCCGCCGGCGCACACTCCAGCGGTCCTGCCGACCTACCCTGATCACTGGAAATATCGGACATGCGCAGGCTGCGGGGCGTCCGAGAGACCAACCCGCGGCCACAAACAACCATTGATGACTAGCGATCAGGGTCGTTCGCGGAGCAGGCCATGCCGATGACCTTGTGGGTGACGGACGAGTCGGCCTGCACGCCGGATTCTGTGGCCTGCTTACCCCTAAAATTTTGTCGCCTCGCGCAGCTTTTATGGCTATCGGGCGATCGATCGGAACGACAGCGTCGGAGGCGCCGAGAAGAAAGCTGCCGCCAAGGCGTGCGTCGCCGCGGACGCTGTGTTTTCCATCCGGCCGTTCCAAGCCGGCTCGGCCGCGATGGGGTCCACGGTGTCGAAGACGGGGAAAGTCACGCCGCGGGCGACCAGGAATCCGGGGTCCAGCACCACCTCATCGTAGGCGCGGGTCAGAACGCCCTGACCAGCAAAATCAACCCGATCACCGTCCCGAACGTCACGATCAAATACTTCAGCACCCGGGCTGGTAACCGGCGGGCCAGCTTCGCACCGGCGTACCCGCCAAGGATTGTCGCGGGCACGAGCGTGAGCGCGGCACCCCAATGGACCGGGGCGAAGATCGCGAAGATCAGCACGGTGACGAGGCCGACCGAGGCGGAGAGCACATTCTTGAGGGCGTTGATGCGGTTCAGCGGCTCGTCGAGGATCAGCGCGAGCGCCGCCACGTACATGACGCCGAGCGCGGCGCCGAAATAGCCGCCGTAGATCGCGCCGATGAAGACGACCACCCGCAGTGTGATCGAGGCGCGGCGGGGGGACATGTGGCGGGGGTGGCCGACGAGACTTCGCAGGCGCTCCTGGAACGCCAACGTCGCCGCGGCGCCGAGCACCAGGAACGGCACGATCACCTCGAACGCGCGTGCGGGGGTGAGCAGCAGCAACGCGCATCCGGCGCCCGAGCCGAGCAGGCTGATCGGGACGATGGCTCGCAGTCGGCGGCCCTGACCGGCCAGGTCGGCGCGGCTGCCGACGACGCTCGAGACGTACCCGGGGAAGACCGAGACCGAGTTCGTGACGTTCGCGTCGACCGTGGGCAGGCCGGTGGCGATCAGGCTGGGGAACGTGATGAGCGAGCCGCCGCCGGCGATCGCGTTCACGCCCCCGGCGGCGAACCCGGCGACGATCAGCAGAAGCACATGTGGGAGATCCATGGTGACCATGAATCTACGGGGCGAGGGCTCCGATCACGGACAGCAGCTCGAACTTGTCGTAGTCCGATGTGCCCGGCGTGGCCGTGTAAACCACGAGCTGCTGCGACTGATCCGGATCGATGAGGCGCTGGCAGTGGAGTTCGAGCGTCCCCACCGACGGGTGCTGGAAGCGAACCGGTCCACAGTATGGGCCGGGCACCGGATGTGACCGCCACAACGAGGCAAACTCGGGACTGGACGTGAGCAGCTCGTCAACCACCGAGGCCGCCCGGGGAAGGTCGCGCGTATAGGACGCGTACAGGTCCGCGACGATCAGCCGGCTCTGTGCGTCGCGGTCGTCCGGGGGAACGAGGAGGCGCGACGCGGGATCGGTGAACCAGCGATAGTGCTTGCTGCGCGCCGGCCCCGAATAGACGCTCTCGTCGCCGACCAGCGCCACCGACAACCGGGTCTGCAGCATCGTCTCGCCCAGCGGCGAAACCACCTGAGCCGCCGTGTCGCGCAGCCCGTCGAAGATGCGCATCATCCCCGGGTTGACGTGCTCCGAGTCGGCCGGGCGCTGCGGCGTCGCGTACCCGGCCAGGCCGAACAGGTGGTTCCGCTCCTCCAGCGACATCCGCAGACCCTGCGCGAGAGAAGCCAGCATCTGCGCCGACGGATGCGGGCCGCGCGGCTGCTCCAGCCGGCTGTAGTAGTCGATCGACATGTTGCTGAGCACCGCGACCTCTTCGCGGCGCAGACCCTTGGTGCGGCGGCGCTGCCCTCGAGGAAGTCCGACATCCTCGGGTTGCAGCGCCTCACGCCTGGTCCGCAGGTATTCGGCCAGCCGCGCGCGGTCCACGATCATTCCCGCATGGCGTGGACCGGAACGGCGGCCGGCGGCTCGCCATCGGTCACGAACGCCTCACGCGGCGTCTGTACCGACGCCAGCGAGACGATGTCGCGGCCGAACACGAAGGCGGCCAGCCAGATCACCAGCACGCGGACCTTGCGTTCCCAGCTCGGCACCGCCAGGACGTGGTACCCGCGGTGCATCAGCCAGGCCGGCAGGCCTTTGATGACGATCCGCTTGTACTGGAAGATGCCGTGCCCGAGCCCCAGCGTGGCGACGGTGCCGAGGCTGTGGTGCAGGTACTGCTTCACCTTCCGGCCGCGCAGGCTCGCCAGGATGTTCTTGGCCAAAAGCTTTCCCTGCCGTACGGCGTTCTGCGCATTCGGCACGGTGTAGGCGCCCGGTCCGGACGCGAGGTCGGGAACCACCGCGTCGTCGCCGGCGCCCCAAGCGTCCTCGACCGGGTTCTCCTCGGTGCCGACGCGCAGGTCCGCGCGTACGACAAGCATGCCCTTGTTGTTGATCGGCAGGTCGGTTTGGTTGTGCACCATGGGGTTCGCGGCGATGCCGGTCACCCACACGATCAGGTTCGTGTCGAACTCTTCGCCGTTCGACAGCACCACGTGGCCGTCCTTCGCGGACTCCACCGTCGTGCCGAGGTGCACGTGGCCGCCGCGCTTCTCCAGCGAGCGGACCACCCATTCGCCGGGTTTCTGGGTGACCTCGGGCAGGATCCGGCCGGTCGCCTCGACCAGGTGGAAGTTGAGGTCCTCGGGCCACAGCTCGGGGTATTTCTTCGTCAGCGCCGTGGCCAGCCCCAGGAGCTCGCCGAACCCCTCGACGCCGGTGAACCCGCCGCCCACGAAGGTCACGGTGAGCAGCTTCGAGCGCTCCGGGCCGGCCTTCATCGTCGCCGCCCGGTCGAAGGCCGTCAGCATCTGGTCGCGGATCGCCACGGCCTCCTCGACGTGCTTGAGGCCGATCGCCTCCTCGGCAACCCCCGGAACGCCGAGCTGACGGGTGATCGCGCCGGCCGTGACCACGATGACGCTGTAGCGCAGTTCGAACTCGTCGCCTTCCAACGGGCGCACGGTGGCGGTCCGGTCCGCGTGATTGACCGAGGTGACCCAGCCCGAAATGATCTGGGTCTTGTGCAGGTGCCGCCGCAGTGACACGGCCGCATGCCGAGACTCGACCGAGCCGGCCAGCACCTCGGGCAGGAAGGGTTGATACGTCATGTACGGACGCGGTTCGACCAGCACGACCTTCGCCTCGTACCGCCGGAGTTTCTTCTCCAGCTTCCAGGCTGTGTAGAAGCCCGCGTAGCCGCCGCCGACCACCAGAATCGTACGCACGGTGTCCTCTTATCTCTTGATGTCACCAAGTAGACCCTGTAGATCACCGATTTGTGACACGTCAACGGCCATGTGTCCGCGTCGTCACAGATTGCAAGGCTGTCCGGTCCTAGAGACATGATTCACTACGCGACGACGGACGTTCTCGAGGTGGCCTACCAGGCGTTCGGCCCGGATGACGGCCCCCCGGTCATCCTGCTGCACGGCTTCCCGTACGACGTCCACAGCTACGCCGACGTGGCGCCGATGCTGGCCGCGTCCGGGTACCGGGTGATCGTGCCGTACCTGCGCGGACACGGCCCGACCCGGTTTCGCTTCTCGGAGACGCCGCGCTCCGGGCAGCAGGCGGCGCTCGGGGCCGACGTCATCGCGCTGATGGACGCTCTGTCGCTGCCGCGCGCGGTGCTCGCCGGCTATGACTGGGGTGGGCGGGCGGCCTGCGTGGCGGCGGCGCTGCATCCGTCTCGGGTCAGCGGGCTCGTTTCGGTCAACGGCTATCTCATTCAGGACATCAGCACGTCGATGGAGCCGCTGCCGCCCGCGTTGGAGGCCGGTTTCTGGTATTTCTTCTACTTTCTGACCCCGCGCGGGCAGGCCGGTCTGGCCGCCGACCCGCGCGGAGTCGCCGAGGTCATCTGGCGGCGGAACTCCCCGAAGTGGGCTTTCTCGCCGGCGGATCTGGACCGGGCCGCGACGGCGTTCGACAATCCCGATTACGTCCATGTCGTCATTCACTCCTATCGGCACAGGCTTGGGCAGGCGCCGGGAGCGCCCCTTTATGCGGCAGCGGAAGCGGCACTTGCCGAACTGCCACCGATCACCGTTCCGACGGTCACCCTGGACGGCACCGCCGACGGCAATTTCCCGGCCACTCTCGGCGGCGGCCCCCATTTCACCGGGCCGCGCACGCATCACCAGGTGGCGGACGCGGGCCACAACCTACCTCAGGAGGCGCCCGAAGCGTTCGCCGATGCTGTCCGGGAGGTTTATCCACTCCCGTAAAGCGGGGATGCGCTCGTCAATCTTCGGCTCCGGGTCCTCCGGCGTTTTCTCCTGACTTCGCCAGCCTTTCTGATCGAGGTCGTAAACCCATGCATGGCCTCCGTACGCCGCCGCGCCGCGCCAGCCATCGGCATAGTCGTCGATGATTGCCTGCTCGGTGGCGCCGGCGGCCTTGAGCAGCATCGCGGAGATCATGCCGGTGCGGTCGCGGCCGCCCGCGCAGTGGATGAGGACGGGCCCGTCGGCTTCGTCGATCGCTTGAAAGACGCGTTCGATGCGGTCGTGGGCCAGCCTCACGTTGTCCGGCCAGGCGCGCGGATGGTCGAGATACGGCCCGCACACGGCGAGGAACTCGGTGTCCTCCGGGTCCTCCGTCGGCGCGTTCACGAAGACGAGCCCCTCCAGCGACTCGCTCCGGATCGCGGGATGCTCCGGTCTTCGCTGCGTCTCGGCCGGCGCGTTGCGCAGGTCGATCACCGTGCGGACGCCCGCCTCCTTCGCCTTCGCCCACCCGTCGTCGGTCAGATATTCGGGCGCCCCCGACCGGAACACCCGCCCGTGCCTGGTCGTGCCGCCACCCCGCAACTGTCGGCCGCCGAGATCACGGACATTGCGCCCACCCGGCCAGTTCAGCGTTTCCATGCGGTTCAGGTTGCCGTCTGCCCCAGGGGGAGAGTCAACCCCGGTTTCCCGTACGATCGGAGCCGACGGACGAGTCGGCTGGGCGGCCGCGTCGGCACCCTTTCGAGGTTGCCGCCGAGGAACGTCCGGACTCCGCAGAGCAGGGTGGTTGTTAACGGCAACCCGGGGCGACCCGCGGGACAGTGCCACAGAGAACAGACCGCCGGCGCCTTCCAGGTGACCGGTAAGGGTGAAACGGTGAGGTAAGAGCTCACCAGCACCCCGGGTGACCGGGGTGGCTAGGTAAACCCCACCCGGAGCAAGGCCAAGAATGGCCACCGCCGCGAGGCGGTGACCGGCGCAAGTGCTTGAGGGCTGCTCGCCCGAGCTTGCGGGTAGGCCGCAAGAGCCGACCGGCAACGGCCGGCCGAGATGGATGGCCGCCACCGGCGACGTAGTTCGCCGGCCACAGAATCCGGCGTACAGGCCGACTCGTCCGTCACCCTTAAGCCCGAGTCTCAGAAGCATTGTGTCGAGCTGAACACACACAAAGGAGCCCAAATCCTCAGCCCGGCCGATGCCCCCGCTCACCGCACCTCCCATGATGTGGGACCTGTGTCCGCTGTGCAGGACTCACGACCACATCGTGGCCGCCGAGTCCGCAATGTGAGACCCCGGTCCACAGTGGAGTGACTTTCCTCCCGATTTGCGACTTTTGTTCTGCCGTTTTCCCCGACGTTTCGTAGACCTTGGAGATTTATGGCTCGCATGTGGGCGTAAGTTTCCAAGGTCTCAAGAAAGCCCAGAATGTGGACGGGATTTGTCGCATCGCGGGATCGATGGACGAGGCGCGGCATCGGCCTAGCGATACGCCACGTTAGTCATCTCGGCGGCGATGTCGATTGGGGCCTGCCAGCTGCCACGGCCGGGTTGCGGACTGCCGGCCCACCGGCTGCCAGCTGCCAGCTGCATGCGGACTGCCGACCCGCGGGCTGCGGAATACCGGTTGCGAGCGCCGGGGGCTCGACCAGCACGACATCGGGAGGCCGCGTGGCCAGCTCGGACCCCGACCTCGAAAAGACTTCTAGTGCCGCGTGTGAGCATCGCGACGAGTACCGCCGCTGCTGCTCCGTCAGCTGGCGTTGCTCGGGCTGGTGATGCCTCGCTCGGCGAACGACGCCGCCACCTGGTCGAAGGAGTCGACGGCCAGCTCGGGCCGGTCGGTGGCCTCGGTCACCGGCAAGTCGACCTGCGGGTCATACCCGGGGAAGCCCGTCGCCTTCTCGACGGCCGAGGCCAACTGATAGATCGAGCTCACGATCGCCCTCGCCCGCTCGCCGCTGTACCAGTACGGCACCGTGATGTCGGCCTCGCGCGCGTAGTAGCTCAGCTGGATACCGGTGGGCGAGTGGTCCAGCTCATACGAGCTCTCGGAGTCGGACACGGACACCTCGCCCAGCACCTGACGGGCCGCCGCCACGAGGCTTGCCCAGACCTCGGGGCTCGGGCGGCCGCTGTTGTCATCCTGCTCGGCGGCCGCCAGTGCCTCATCCCAGGACTGGTCGTCGGACTTGGGGACGAACATCAGGTCATAGCTCATGGCGAAGTAACGTACCCCCAGCGACCGACGTGGAAGTAAATTACCGACCCAGCAGGCCTCGGTTGTAGCCTTCGGCCACCGTGGATCGGTGGAGTCAGGCGATCTCGAGCTTGGCGTCGGACAGCGTGATGTACCAGTCGGTCTTCGTGAAGTTCCGCTGCGTCTCCTCGCCGATGTAGAGATCGAGATGGTGTTCGCCACCCAGCCCGGGCGTGAACTCGTCGACGATCTTCCAACTGGCAGCGGACAGCTTCGCGCACACGTCCTTCGGTGGCTTGGCGTTGTCCTCGATGTGACCACAGTCCGTGATGGTGAAACGGGTGCCCTGGGGCAGGACGGACGTATCGGCAGCGGCCGACATGAACGGTACGAGTGCCCCGCCGCTGGAGTTCCGTGGCGCCGTGTCCACCCAGTAGCCGGTGTCGTAGCTCCAGTTCAGGTATTTGCCGTCGGTCATCCGCCCGGTGCCCTCGTCCTTGACCGCCTGGACGAAGCTCTTCGGGTGCATGCCCAGGTCGTCATGGCCGTTGCTGCAGTTCAGCTTCGTGCAGCCGACGACCTGAACCTTCGCGTCGGTGTGGAACGACTCCACGGCGGTGTAGTAGACGGTCAGCTCCCAGCCGGTGGAGTTGCCGGTGGGAGCCGAGGCGCCGACACTGCAGGCGGTGAGCGCCACGGCGGCGGTGAGCGCGGCCCATCGTGAGCCGGTAGAAGGCATGCAGCCGAAACTACCCACCGTGACCGGGTTTGCCACGGGACCGGGCAAGAAGTGGACGACCGCCACACCCGCGACCCCCGTACGCCGTGGCGAAATGTCCGAACGGCCGGATCAGCGGGACGAGCGCATGAATCGGTCGAGCGCCCCGTTGAACCGCTCCAGGGTCGTCGCCAGCTCTTCCCGGTCTGCCTCGGAGTAGTCGGCCAGGCACTGCCGGTAAAGTTCGCGCCGCGCCTCACTCACCGCGTCGACCTGGGTCAGCCCCTTCGGCGTCGCCTCCACCACCGTGCCACGGCCGTCCGACGGGTCACGCCGGCGCTCGATGAGCCCGTCGTTCTCCAAGGTCGTCAACTGGCGGGTGACGGTCGAGCCGTCGAGATTCAGGGCGTCGGCGAGGGCCGACACGTTCAGCGGGCCATCGGACTGGAGGCGGCGCAGGATCACGTACGCCGCGCGGTCGAGCGCCCGATGCGCCCGGCCCCCGGTCGAGCGCCGGGTCGCCTCGCCGAGCCGCATGAGCAGAGCCACCTGGGTCTCGATCGTCCCCAGGACATCATCCGCCGTGGTCATAGCTGTATAATACAGCTAAAATCAGGAGACACAAGCAAGCTACCGCACGACGCGTGCACTCAGCCCCATCGCGACCATCAGCGCGAGGATCACCACGAACGACACCGTCAGCGAGCTCACGTGCGCGATCCCGCCGATGATGCCCGGCGCGATCAAACCACTCCCGTACGCGATCCCGGCCACCCCGGCGATGTTGCGGCCCGGATGCTCGCCCGTCCGCCCGGCCGCCGCGAAGATCAGCGGGACGACCACCGCGATGCCGACGCCGAGCAGGCCGAACCCGGCGATCACCAGCACCACGTTCGAGGCCAGCACGACGGTCGCCGCGCCGACCGTGGCGCACAGGCTGGAAAGCCGCACGGCGGTGACCGGGCCCAGCCGGCGCACCACCCAGTCGCCGCCGAAGCGGGCCGCCGCCATGCACACCGAGAAGATCGAGACCGTCGCGGCCGCCGTCGACGCCGGATGATGCAGCAGGTCGCGTACGTAGACCGCGGACCAGTCCAGGCTCGCCCCCTCGGCGAACACCGCGCACAACCCGATCAGCCCGATCGGCAGCACCTCCCGGGCGGGCAGCGCGAACGCGGGCGGAGCGTCCACGTCGGGTTCCGGCCGGTACGGCAGCAGCCACGGCGTGACCAGCAGCGTGACCGTGATCAGCACGGCCGCGGTGATCGCGAAGTGCAGCGGCGCACCGATCCCGGCCCGCGCCGCCACCGCCGCGACCGCCGAGCCACCCAGCCCGCCGAGACTCCACCAGCCGTGGAACCCGGACATCACCGACCGCCCGTAGCGTTCCTCCACCAGCACGGCGTGCGCGTTCATGGCCACGTCGGCAACCCCGGCGGCCGCGCCGTACACGACCAGGGCCGCACACAGAAGCACCAGCGACGTCGGCAACGCCGGCAACATCAACGCCAGGATCCACAGCAGCATCAGCACGCGCGTGAGCCCGCGCAGCGGGAACCGATGCACCAGCCGCCCCGACGCCGGCATCGCCAGCAGCGCCCCCACCCCCGGCATGATCAGCGCGACCCCGAGCCCGCCCGCGCCCACCCCGACATGGTCGGCTATCCACGGCACGCGCGCCGCGAACGTGCCGACCACGGCGCCGTGCGCCGCGAAGATCGCGGAGGTGGCGAATCGCGCGCGGCGCAGCGTCCGGTCCGGCGCCAGGACAGTGACGGTCATGCATAGACGGTACCTAGGCGAGCAGGGCCACGACCGTCCCGGTGATCTCGCGGCGCGCCGCCAGCTCGAACAGCCCGTACATCATCTTGGCCTCGTAGACGCGGTCGAGCACCACGTCGTGGCGTACCCGGAAATCGTCGAGAAAAGCATCGAGCGCCGGCGTACGGCGTGCGTAGCCACCGAAGTGGAATTCCGTCTCGATCGACCAGTTGCGGCTGGGCGCGCCTGCGCTTTCCTGCAGCCGGGCGACATCGTCGCGAAGGAATGCGCCACCCTTGAGGACGGAGAACCCGATCGCGCGTTGCCCCGGCCGCAGCGCGGACGCCACCCCGGCGAGCATCGTGCCCGTTCCGGCGGCACAACAGAAGACGTCGAAATCCTCGTCGATCTCGGCCGGGAGCTCGGCGCAGCCTCGCACCCCGTACGCGTTGGCCCCGCCCTCCGGAACGAGGTGGAAGTCGCCGAACTCGTCCCGCAGCGGCGCGACGTCCTTGGCACGGTATTCGCCGCGGGTGACGTACCTCAATGTCATGCCGTGTTGTGCCGCACTCGCCAGCACCGGTGTCGGACGTTCCTCACCGCGGATCACGCCGATCGTCGGGAAGCCCCGTTCGTGCCCGAGAAACGCCGTCGCCCGGATGTGATTCGACCAGGCGCCGCCGAACGTCAGAATGGGCCGCCCGCCGGCCGCGTCGAGATTGTGCTTGAGTTTGCGCCACTTGCCGCCGGGCAGCTCGGGATGGCGCAGATCGTCGCGCTGGAGCAGCAGCCGCACTCCCGCGGCGGCCAATCTGTCGTCGGCGATCTCCTGCACGCACCCATCATCGCAGGCCAAGCGAGGAGGGCGCCGTGCCTGGCGGGGCACGGCGCCCTCGTTATCGACCCGGGAGCGGGCCAAACCTCATGTCGACGAGACGGTCTGCACCGGCGTCGCGGATTTGTCGATGCGCGGGTCGCCCTCGTCGGCGAAGAAGTCGTCCGGCGTCGTGCCGTCCACCCCGTCGGGCGTCTTGAGCGCCCGCAGGAGCAGCGTCACGATCACGGCGACCAGCAGGTTCACGAGCACGGCCACGAACCCGACGTAGATGGTCTTCTTGGTGTCGAAGCCGAACTCGGAGAGCAGGAACGCCGACCCGCCGAAGTGGGCACGCCCGGTGGCCGCGTTCGGGATCTGCCAGAGCATCCAGAACGCCAGTGCCATGCCGGCCGCCCAGCCCGCGATGAGCCCGCCCCGGTGGAACCATCGCGTGTAGAGGCCGAGCGCCACCGACGGCGCCGTCTGCAGGATGATCACGCCGCCGATCAGCTGCAGGTCGATCGAGAACTGCGGGTCGAGGAACACGATGAACGCGACCGCACCGACCTTCACGACCAGCGACGCGATCTTCGAGACGCTCGCTTCCTGGGCCGGGGTCGCATCCTTACGAAGGTATTCCTTGTAGATGTTGCGGGTGAACAGGTTCGCCGCGGCGATCGACATGATCGCGGCCGGGACCAGCGCGCCGATGCCGATCGCGGCGAACGCGATGCCCGCGAACCAGGACGGGAACTGGATGTCGAACAGCAGCGGCACCACCGTGTTGCTGTCCAGGCTGCCCGGCTTGGCCCCGGGCAGCGGCTTCACCCCGGACGCGATCGCCACGTAGCCGAGCAGGGCCAGCAGGCCGAGCAGGAAGCTGTACGCGGGCAGCGCCGACATGTTCCGCTTGATCACGTTGCGGTTCTTGCTGGCCAGCACGCCGGTGACGCTGTGCGGGTAGAGGAACAGCGCCATCGCCGAGCCCAGCGCCAGCGTGATGTATTGCAGCTGGTTGTTGGCGTTCAGCAGGATCCCGTCGCCGGGATTGGTGGACGCGTCGAACTTGGCCTTGGCCGAGTCGAAGATGCTGCCCCAGCCGCCCAGCTTCGCCGGCAGGTAGATCACCGCCACGATGATCACCAGGTAGATCAGGATGTCTTTGACGAACGCGATCAGGGCGGGCGCGCGCAGACCCGACTGGTAGGTGTACGCGGCCAGGATCGCGAACGCGATGATGATCGGCGCGTGCCGGGCCAGCGTGCTGTCACCGGTCACGCCCATCGTCTTGAGCACCGCTTCGATGCCGACGAGCTGCAGGGCGATGTACGGCATGGTGGCCACGATGCCGGTGATCGCGATCAGCAGCGCGAGCGTCGGCGATCCGAACCGGGTCCGCACGAAGTCGGCCGGCGTCACGAACCCGTGCCGGTGCGACACCGACCAGAGCCGGATCAGGATCAGGAAGAACATCGGATAGATGATCACGGTGTACGGGACCGCGAAGAACCCGGCCGCGCCCGCTCCGAAGATCAGCGCCGGCACCGCGACGAACGTGTACGCCGTGTAGAGGTCGCCGCCGACGAGGAACCAGGTGATCCAGGCGCCGAAGCTGCGCCCGCCCAGCCCCCACTCGTCCAGGTGCGCCATGTCCTTCGGCGCGCGCCACCGGGCCGCGACGAAGCCCATCCCGCTGACCAGCAGGAACAGGAACGTGAAGATGATGATTTCGGTTACGTGGTCGCCCATGTCGTCACCGCTTCTTCGTCATCTGGTAGACGACGGTGGTGGTCGCCACGCCGACGAGGATGAACAGGAACTGCACCCAGTAGAACGCCGGGAAGCCCCAGAGCCGCGGCGAGTCGTGATTGAACAGCGGGGTCAGCAACGGCAGCACGATGGGCAGGAGCAACAGCCAGTTCCACGGACTGCGATCATGCCGGGCTGCGGGTACCGCCTCGGGAGATTCAGGCTCGGCCATCAGCCGACCTCCTCATCAGCGCGGATAAGGTCCACAGTCACGCTAACGATTGAGGCGCCGGAAAGTCGATCATCGTGCGCCGAACGGGCGCGGTCCTGCGCCGAACGGCAAACTTCGATATCCGGTACGGCGTGCGAAAAGTCCCCCAGGTTTTACGGCTACTCACCCGCGGCGTCCGGGCCGTCTCCGGCTTCCGGCCGGAGACGGCCCGTGCGCTTCTACCGCAGGCCCGTCGCGAGTGTCTTCGTCAGTGACGCGTTCGCGTCGTCGCCGTCGAGCGACCACATCATCGCGCCGCCGAGGCCCTTCGCCCGGATGTAGAGGGCCTTCGCCAGCATCTGGGCCGGGTCGTCATAGGTCCAGAACGTGGTGCCGTCGTACAGCCAGGCGTGCCCGGCCCGCAGATCACGGTAGACCTTGAACCCGGGCAGGTTCTTCACCGTCTTGTAGTCCTCGGTACCGTCCGCGAACACGCCGTGAGCCGGTCCCGTGGCCGGGCCGAACAGCCCGTTCCCGCCGCCGGTGACCCCGGTCCACCCTTGGCTGTAGTACGGCACGCCAAGCACGAGCTCCTTCTTGGGCGCTCCCGCCTTCACCCACGCATTTATCGCGTTATCCACGGAAAAGTCGGGGTTGTCCGGCGCACCCTTCGGCACGAACAGGGCCGACTGCTGGTTCGTCCGCAACTCCCACGAACCATGGAAGTCGTACCCCTGCACGGTCGCGAAGTCGAGGGACTTGAAGATCTTCGTACCCTCGAACCCGGCCGTGATCTTCGCGGGCGCCGCGGGCAGGAACGCGCTCAGGTCGTAGTGCTTGTGCGTGGACCGTCCCAGCGCGTCCAGCTGCTTGCGGAACTCCGCCGCCAGCAGCGTGAAGTTCTGCTTGTCCGCGGCCCGGATGACGTTGCCCGCGTTGCCGTCCGACCCCGGCCACTCCCAGTCGAGGTCGACCCCGTCGAAGATCCCGCCGGCCACCCCCGCGGGCAGATCCGGCAGGTTGCCCTTGAGCCAGAGATCCACACACGAGCTCACCAGCTTCTTGCGCGAGGCGTCGGTCAGCGCCGCGTCCGAGAAATACGCCGACCCGGTCCACCCGCCCAGCGAGATCAGCACCCGCAGCTTGGGGTTTTTCTTCTTGAGCTCGGCGAGCTGGTTGAGGTTCCCGGCGATCGGCTGCCCGGCGACGTCCGCGACGCCGTCGACACTGAGCTCCGCCGAGAACGGCGTCTGCCAGTCCGCCCACGGGTCCGCCGACGCGCACACGCCATCGGCCGTCACCGGCCCGAACGCGTAGTTGAGATGGGTGAGCTTCGCCGCCGCACCCGAGTTCTGCACCTTGCTGAGCTGGAAGTCGCGGCCGTAGATACCCCACTGCGTGAAGTAGCCGACCTTCAGATATGGCTTCGTGGTCGCCTGGGCGGCGACCGGAGCGACCGTCACACCGACCGCGGCCACGGCGGCGACGGCGATGAGACGGCGGGTGAACCCGCGCATGAGAGCCCTCCAGAATCAGGAAAGAAGGTTTCCTGATTCTGGAAGCTAAACGTATCGATGCATCCGGTCAATCAATCGGTCAGCGCAAATGTGCCGTCTCGTTGACCGACCGCACCGCGATGTTGCCGTCCGGCCACACATCCATCGTGGAGACGCCGGCCGCGTCCAGATACAGCCGGTGCAGGAAGGCATCGGACGCGGCCAGCGCGTCCTGCAGCGCCAGCTTGATCGGCGTGACGTGCGAAACCAGAACCACGACCCCGCCCGCGTACGCCTCCAGGGCCGTCCCCATCGCCCGCCGGACCCGCGCCGCCACCGCCCGGAAGGACTCGCCACCCGGCGGCGCGACATCGACCGATGCCAGCCACTCGGTCATCTCGGCGGGCCAGCGCTCGCGCACCTCGGCGAAGGTGAGCCCCTCCCACTCGCCGAAGTCGCACTCGATCAGGTCGTCCAGCACCGTCACCGGCAGGCCACCCACCTCGGCGGCGATCAGCTCGGCGGTCCGCACGCAGCGGCGCAGCGGCGAGCTCACCACCGCCGTCACGTCCCGCGAGATGCCCGCGACCCGGCCGCCCGCCGCCATCGCCTGCGCCTCGCCCTCGTCGGTGAGCGGCACGTCGCCACGCCCGGAATACCGGCCCGATCGCGTCATCGAGGTCTCGCCGTGGCGTACGAGAATGAATCTTGTCGCGTTGTCGAGCGAGGGCGGCGCCCAGGACGGCGCCGGAGCCGTGGACACGTCCTCGGCCACCGACACCTCGGGGGCGGCGACCGGCTTGCCCGCGGCCTCGTCCATCGCGCGGTTGGCCAGCGCGTCCGCGGCCTTGTTGCGCTCCCGCGGCACCCACTCGAAGGTGACCTGCTCGAACTGGCTGACCAGGCCGGCCGCCTCGGCGGCGAGCGTGCGCAGACCGGGATTCTTGATCTGCCAGCGGCCGGACATCTGCTCGACCACCAGCTTCGAGTCCATCCGGACGTCGACCTGGGTGGCGTTCAGCTCGCGCGCGGCCTTGAGCCCCTCGATCAGACCCGTGTACTCGGCGACGTTGTTGGTGGTCACGCCCAGCGAGGCGTACCGCTCGAGCAGCACCCCGCCGCCCGGCTCGCGCACCACGCTGCCGTACCCGGCCGGCCCCGGATTTCCCCGCGACCCGCCGTCCGCCTCGACGATGACCCGCGTCACAGGCCCGATTCCTTGGTACGCACCATGATCCGGCGGCATTCCTCGCAGCGGACCACGTCGTCCGGCGCCGCCGCCTTCACGCGAGCGAGGTCCGCGCCGTACAACTCGATGCGGCACCCGCCGCACCGGCCCGACTGGAACAACGCGGCACCCAGGCCGGACTCCAGCCGGATCTTGTCGTAGAGAGCAACCAGATCGGCGGGCAGATCCGCGGCGAGCGGCCCGCGCGATGCCTTCTTGAACTCCTCGTCCTTGTCGATGTCGGCGAGCGCCTCGTCGCGGCGGCTTTCGGCGGCGTCGCGCTTGTCGTTAGCGGTCGCCAGCCGGCCCTGGACGTCGCCGAGGGTGCCGGACGCGCTCTCCCGCTGCTCCATCAGCTCGAGCTCGGCGTCCTCGAGCTCGGACTGCCGGCGGTTCAGCGTGGTGAGCTCGTGCTGCAGGCCCTCGATCTCGCGGACCGCGCCGCCCGCGTCCAGGCGGGCCTGATCGCGTTCCTTGCGGGTGCGGACCTGCTCGATGTCCTTCTCGAACCGGGTGATGTCCCGATCGAGATCATCGACCACGACCTGCGCCCGGACCCGCTCGTCCTCCAGCGCGGAGATCTCCCGGGCCGCCGAGTCGATCTCGGCTAGCTCGGGCATCGTCCGCCTGCGGTGCGCGAGCTGGGCCAGGGCGGTGTCGACGGCCTGCAGGTCGAGCAGGCGGCGCTGGGCTTCCGGGGAGGCCTTCACAGTTGGGTCTCCTTCATCTCGGGCGCATGCCCGGTCCATGGATCGGTGTCCACATCAGACACCACGACGTCGGCACCGAACTCGTCGCGCAGCCAGGCCGCCACGTCATCGAGCCAGGGGCGCTCCGTCGCATAGTGCGCGACGTCGAGCAGGGCGGGACCGCCGTCGGCCAGATGCTCACTCACCGGGTGGTGGCGAAGATCAGCGCAAAGGTACGCGTCGACACCCGCCCGCGTCGCGTCTTTCAGGAACGAATCGCCCGCGCCGCCGCAGACCGCCAGCGTACGGATGGTCTGCTCGGGGTCGCCGGCGGACCGCACGCCGGCTCGGGTGACCGGCAGCCGGGTCGCCGCGAAGCCGGTCAGCTCACTCAGCGTCATCGGCTCGGGCAGCACCCCGATCCGGCCCAGGCCGCGGCCGTCGCCCGCCGCGGCGCCCTCGGCCGGGACCAAGGGACGCAGGTCACTCAGGTCGAGGAGCGCGGCGATCGCGTCGGACACCCCGGGGTTCGCCGTGTCGGCGTTGGTGTGCGCCACGTACAGCGCGACGTCGCCCTTGATCAGCCGATGGATGATCCGCCCCTTGTACGTGTCCGGGGCGATCGAGGAGACCGGCCGCAACAGCAGCGGGTGGTGGGCCACGACCAGGTCAGCACCGATTTTGAGCGCCTGGTCCACGGTTTCCGGCACGCAGTCGACCACCAACAGGATCCGGCGGACCGGGCGTTCGAAATCGCCGAGCACCAATCCCACCCGGTCCCAGGACTCGGCCCACTCCCGCGGATAACGCCGGTCGAGGGCGTCGACCACGTCGAGGACGGTGGGTGGTGCGGAAGCGTCGGTCACGGCCGACAACTCTATATGGGGCTACGACACCGCGTCCGGTTCGACTCGGCTGCTCATCGACACGGGATCGCTCACCGCCTGCAAGGCCCGCCGCCACGGGAACTGCGCACGGTGACGATCCGTCTGCCCCGGTTTGCCCAGGCTGCACACGTCCTCGCCGTAGAGCACGTGCACCCCCCAGTCCCGCAACCTCGCCAGGCTCTCGTGCAGCACGGGATGAAGAGCCATGACCTTGTTCGTGTACGGGACGACGGCGGTCGGTACGCCGTACCCGTACCCCTCGACCAGCAGGCCGAGGACCAGCGTGTCGGTGATCCCGGCGGCCCACTTGTTCACCGTGTTGACCGTGGCCGGCGCGACGATCATCGCGTCCGCCTGGGGCAGCATGTCCGGATCGCCGGGACCCTTGTAATAGGTGCGCACCGGGTGCCCGGTCTGCGCCTGCAGCGTGGGAACGTCGACGAACTTGCGTCCGTCGGGCGTCGTGATGACGCAGACCTCCCAGCCTTCCTGCTTGGCCATGCTCACCAGGACGCCGACGTCACGGGCGATGGGTGAACCGCAGACGAGGATGTAGAGCACACCTTGTGAGGGGTTGCCGTTCATCACGTGCAGACCCACCCCATAGGTGGACCGACCCTCATACGCCGACTCCCATCTGCTCGGCCAGCTCCGCGATCGGAGCCGGGGGCGCGCCCCGCGTGCGGCGGAGAACGTCGGAAAGAACCTCGTGGGCGAGCGGGCGGCAGCGGATCTCGGACGGGGCGAGCCGGTCGCCCTCCAGGAGCATCTCGCTCGCCTTCTCGATGTTGCCGATCTGGGTGTAACCACGGGCGATGTCCAGATAGTGATGGGCCCGGCGCTCCGGTAACAGCGCGTTGAACCCGACCTGGTCGATCCCCTCGTGCGTCTCCACCGCGGTGCGGCCGTCGCCCAGCTCGACCGCCGTCGCACAGCGGTGCAGCTGCACGTTGGTCGGGCCGAAGCTGGTCCAGTAGTGGTTGAAGTCGCCGCCGAGCTGCAGGGACGCCTGCTCGGCACCGCACAGCAGGTCACGCACCGTCGCCGAGTCGCCGATCCGGGCGGCCGCCATCGCACCGTTGAGCAACAGCATCCCGTACACGGAAAGCTGGTCCGCTCTGGTCCTGTCATGCCCCGGAGCGAGCCTGTTCGCGATGTTGACGTTGACCTCGAGCGACGGCCGGACCCGGCCCAGCGCCAGCAGCGCGCTGCCCACCCGATAGCTCGCCAGGCCCGCCAGCAGCTGGTCGCCGGCCCGCTGCGACACCGCGATCGACCGGTCCGCGGCCAGCCAGGACAGCTCGTGCTCGCCGACCTTGCGCAGCGCCGAGGAGGCGATCTGATAGACCTGCCCGAGCAGGTGCGCGGCCTGCGGCGCCTCTTCGCTGTTCGCGTGGGCGCTGTCGGTGGCCTGCGCGTCGCGCAACAGTTTCGGCAGCGTGCGCGCCAGTACGCCGTACTTGGCATGTTGGTAGGTCAGCCAGGCATGACTGACCGCCTTGCGCATCTCCAGCAGCGGCGGCGAGTGTGGCACCGGCTGGAAGAACGCGCTCATCTGGTCATAACGCTCCAGCGCCGCGCGAATCTCCTCGACCTCCACCTGGTCGATGCAGTTCTGCGTTTCGGGCCGGCGCTCGACGTCCTTGCCCAGCAGCAGCTGGGAGTCGACCTGCAGGACGTCGGCGATCTCGTAGACGACGGAGAACTTGTCGAGCCGGCGGACGCCCCGCTCCACCTTGTCGACCCAGCTCTTGGACTTTCCCAGCCGGTCCGCGAAGACCTGCTGGGACATCTTGCGTCGGCCGCGCCAATAGGCGACGCGGCGGCCGATCGGCAGCTCGTCCACGGTGCCTCCCCCGGCTCGCACGGCGACCGCCGCCGGCGAGCCCTTCTGTCATGTGCAGTTTGACCCCACCACGTCCGCGCACGTCGCACAGCGTGTGTGATCGTCTGCTCACCGATGCTCGTAGTTTTCTTTGCAAGTTGCAAAGGGGCGGATCTGCCGAAACAAACGAGGCGTGTCTCGCTTGGATACGGCACCTTCGGCTGATATAGCACGGCGCCACCTAGATCGGGGGTTATCAGTGTTGATACCGGCGTCTTTTGTCGACCAGATGGACCGGCTGCGCCTGCGGCGGGCCGCGTTGCGCTACGCCGCACACGGCTGGCCGGTAACCCCCGGAGCGTGGCTGACCGGCCACCGCTTCGTCTGCGGCCGCCCCGGCCGCCCCATCATGGCTTGCCACCCGGCGCTGGACTCCTGGGAGGACACCGCCTCGGTCTTCGCCCCCACGGTGCACGAGTGGTGGCGCTCCCACCCGCACACGGTCCTGCTGGCGACCGGCCGCACCTTCGACGCGCTGGAGGTCCCCGCGGCCCTGGGCGTCCGGGTCCTGGGCGGCGCCCGCTTGCGCTCGCTGGCCCTCGGCCCGGTGGCCGTGACCGCGGCCGGCCGCTGGACCTTCCTGGTGCGCCCCGGGGTGCCGTTGCGCCCCGAGCTGGACCGCCGCCTGGACATCGTCCGGCACGCGCTGGGCTCGTGGATCCCGGCGCCGCCGAGCCGCTTGCTGGAGGGTTTCGTGCGCTGGGCGGTGCGCCCCGAGCAGTGCGCCTGGCACCTGCCCGACCCAGCGACAATCCAGGCGCTGCTGACCGACGCGCTGGGCTCGGTACGCACCCCACCCCCCACGGTCCCCCGCCAGATGTCCACCTCCCGCCGAGCCGCCTGACCCCCCGCCCGACGACCGCGAGCCGCGTGACACGGGCCCAGGGTCTCCCGCCTGCTGTCCACCTCGCGTCTGTCCACCTTGCGTCCGAGCCGGCGATGCCCGCGAGCTTGATCGAGCCCCTTTCCCCGACCAAGCTCCTCGTCGACCACGGCGAGCAGACACGCCAGCCACCGCCCGACCGCCGAATCGTTGATGCACGTGACGGACGGTTCACAGGCATGGGCGGGGGCACGCATGTCGCATGAAAACGTAATCGCATCCTGGGTGACGGTCGAGTCACTCAATGGAGTGAAAGTGCGTGACCGCTGGGCAGGCACCCGCCCTACCGGCTCCCGCCCGGTCGGCTCCCGCCCACCAGGCTCCCGCCCCCCGATCACGCACCGCCACTCCCGCCGCTAGCCCGCCGCCAGCCCACCGCCGGCCCACCGCTAGCCCGCCGCCGGTCCACCGCTAGCCCGCCGCCGGCGCGCCGCTAGCCCGCCGCCAGCAAACCCCCGGCCCGCCGGCAGCCCACTGCGGGCCTGCCGCCAGCCCACCGCAGACACGCCGAATATCGCCGCTGACTGCTGTCGGCCGGATGTACCCGCCGCCACATGTCGCCGCTCGCGCCGCCCACCCACCGCTCCCACCACCGGCCCAGCTCGGCTTCCGCGCCGAATCCCCACCGCTCACGCCGATAAGCCTCCACATAGGCTGAAATTTCCGGTGCCCCGGGAGGTACTCGTCAAGCGAGTCCAGCCGAGCACCCGCGCCCGGGCGGCGTCCGGCGCCCCGACGTGGTCCTCAAGCGAGTCCAGCCGAGCACCCGCGCCGGGGCAGCGTGCGGCACCGCATCGGACGCCGAGATGATCAACGAGCCACACATTTCTCCGGGCCGACGCGCGCCTCCTCTACCGATCCCACTATGCGACGGTCCCGACCACATCGTGGACTTTCCTGAGACCTTGGAGACTTGCGCCCATATTTTGACCACAACTCTCCAAGGTCCACGAAACGTAGTCAAAAGCGGCCGAATATAAGACGTAAAAGGGTGTAAAACACTCTCTACTGTGGACCTGGATCTCACATTGCGGACCACACGCCACGATGTGGGCGCCAGTCCCGCACAGCGGACACAGGTCTCACATGACGAGACGGCGAGAATGGATCGGCGGCGGAGACGGCGTGGGCCGCGTTCACCTTGATCCCGCTGACCCGTAGAGATTCGTCCAGGTGCCGGCTACGCAAGGAGCCTGACAGCGAACACTCGCGCACAAGCGAGGAGTCGCGGGCTCAACCTGCTGCGCCCGCGCGGAGCCGGCACTCCCCGTTTACGGAAAGGATCGGCCGCCGCCCGCCCTCGCGCCCGCCCTCGCGCCCGGCGTTTCGCGCACGAGTGGCACGCCTCATTCTGTTCGGAGCGCACGGCGTTATGGCTCCGCGCGGGCTCAGCTCCTGCAACTCAGTCCGTGGCGGTGCTCCACAATTGAACGAGCCAGGGCGTGGCCGCGGGTCCAAGCGCAGGAGGCGCGGAAGCGGTGAGAACTACGTCAAGAGCGGAGGGTCGGCGATTGCGGGCGGCACTGTAGACCTGGAGAATCCTGCTGCAGGATCGCGCAGCCCCCATCGCGTACCTCGCCCCTAATGAGCGACAGCGAACTGCCTGACGATTGGTGGACGACCGAGGACGTGCTGACGTTCCTGGGGTCGGCCGGGGCACCGGTCACTCGGGCCACCTGGGCGGCTTATGTGTCCCGCGGCCAGGCTCCGGCAGCCGATCGCATGTTCGGTCGGGTCCCCTGTGTGGCGGCCGGTTGCCGTCCGCGAATGGCAGGCGTCGCGGCTGCGGCGCGGCTCTGTGGAGAACTGACCGGGGCGTCGAGATCCAACCCGATCACCGCGACCGGTGCCGGCGCGACCGGCACACTGCGTGGCCTCCTTCCTAAGCGTTGCCCGATGGGGACCGGAACGGCCGGCGAGCCGAACTCACGCTCGATGCCTGGTGGCTTGGAGCCACGGGGCGGGCCGGATGGCGTCGGGCCCGCCCCGTTGCGCGTTACTCGTCGTCTGTCTCCTCGGTGGGGGGAGTTGTGTCTTCCGGTGAGTCGTCGGTGGGGGGCGGGCGCCACCGGCCGCCCGGGGCCAGCTCGCCCAGATACTCCAGGCGGGCTCGGATGCCGCCGTTGCTGCGGCCGAACTCGTCCATCAGCTCGCGTGGGCGGGCGCCGGCGCGGTAGCGGGCGATCAGGCGGTCGTCGTCCTCGGGCGTCCAGCGGGCGCCCTGGTTGGGGTAGCGGCCGCGGCGGTCGGGCGGGGGCGCCGCCCGGACCGAGAACGGCGGCTGCGTCATCGCTATCAAGCCGGCCAGCGTGGATGTGAGCACGTCGGTCAAGGGGGTCAGGTCGGACGGTGCGATGCCGCCGCTGATCTCGCTCACCACCTGGCCGTCGCCGTCGCTGCTGACGATGCAGAGCTCGATGCGGTGGTCGTCGGTGGGGAAGGCGGTCACCTGGTAGTCGATCTCGCCCAGCACCAGGCGGCGGTCGAGTGTGATGGGTGAGGTCTGGAGGGGGGTGTCGTTCATGCCGGAAGAGTAGGGCTACCCCCTGACAGTTTTCGGGGCCTGGGCGAGGTGATCAGCGGAGCCGGCCCATGCGGGGAAGCCGGGCCGCGGAAAACCTCAACCCGGCGCACCGATCACCGATTGCTTGTGGCACCGGCGGGGAGTTCCCGGCGGTGGGCGGGCCCCGGTCGGATTCCCCTCGGCGATCGGGCCCGCCCAGCCGGAAGCTGGTGGTGACAGGAGACCCGGGTGCCCACGGAACTGCACATCGGCATCGACCGGGAAAAAATCATCGTCACCCCGTACGCGGTCCGGCCCCGCACCGGCCGGATTCGCCGGCACCGCAGCGGCTCGTTGATCGAGGCGCTGCCGATCCCGCCGAGCGGGCGTAGTCGCGAGGACCGCGTCACGTTCGCCGCCCGCCTCGCTCTCCCATTGATCTTCGCCAGCGCCGTTCTGTACGCCGCCGGCGTCCCGTGGTGGCTGTCCGCGATGGCGTCGGCCGTCACCGTCGGTACGGTTTGGCGCCGTCAGGCCCGCGCCGCCCAGTTCGGCGTCCTGGAAGCGCCCGCCGACGCGCGCGTACTGACGCGGGAACGCGCCACCTTCGAGCGCGCGCTCGTCACCGCCCGTCGCATCCGCCGCACTTGGCCCGCACTCTCCGGCATGATCGATCCGGTAACCGCCGGCGACGCTCTCACGGGCGCTCTCGACGATCTGGCCACCGTTCTGGCGCGCCGACAGGAGATCTTGCGGTTGCGGGACGGGCTTGCGGGCGTACGGGAAGATGGTGTCCCGGCCGGCAGCCCCGCCAAGCTGGCCCTCGACGACCAGCGTGACCGAGTCGAGTTGTTGTGGCGCGAGAGCGCCGAGCAGGCCGAACGCATCATGGACGCGATCGAGGCGACGGCCCGGGCCGGGGAGGCGTTTCTGCGCGAGCGGCACCTCGGCGACACCGTGCGGCGGGCCGAGTTGATGCTGACCTCGCTGAGTGCCGGCGCCCCACCGGCCGGGAGTGGCAGCGAGCTGGCCGAACAGACAAATGCCGTTATCAGCGCATATCGGGATCTTACGGCGCTGCCGGCGTCGGCTCCTCCGGCAGCAGATCAAAGTTGATCATCGCGCCGGCGGTCAACCCCGCCGCGGCCGACGTGATCACCTGAGCCATCGGCTCCGCGACATTCCCGGCAACCCAGACACCCGGAACAGCCGTACGCCCACTCGGATCCACCACCGGGACATAAGTTCCCATAGCGCCCTCGACAACCACCAACCCGAGATCCTCAAGGAACCCGGCCCGGGCCGCCAGCCTCGTCGCCACGACCAGATAGTCCCTGGCCACCCACGAGCCGTCGCGCATCCGCACGCCGCCGTCCTCCACCCGGGCGATCTCCTCGACGGGCAGCAGCCGCACGTCCGGGCTCCACTGCTTCCACAACCGCACCTGCTCGGCCGCCCGGTCCGACCCGATCACGCCGATCGCCTTGCCCCGCGCCTCATAACCGTGGCAATACGGACAATGCAGCACCGTCGTACCCCAGCGTGCAGCCAGCCCCGGCACCTCCGGAAGCTGATCAACCAGCCCACTGGTCACCAGAAGGCGCCGCCCGCGATATTCGCCGCCATCGGTCACGACCCGGAAGTCATCCACTTTCCCATCGACCGACACCACTTCGCTGTCGACGAATTCGGCACCATATCGCTCCGCCTCCGCACGCCCCACCGCCCGGAACTCGGCCGGCTTCATACCGTCGCGAGTAAGGAAGTTGTGGATGCCCGCGGCCGGCGCATTGCGCGGCGCCCCCGAGTCAATCACCAGCACCGAGCGCAGCGCCCGCCCGAGCGCCACCGCTCCACTGAGCCCGGCCGGTCCGCCGCCGATCACCACCACGTCATAGGTCATGCTCCGATGGTGGACACCGTTAGCCGATTTGGGGAAACATATTTGCCATGACGGCAAACGAGGACGTGCTGCGCGAGGTCGGCCCGCGCCTGCGCACGCTGCGCCGCAAGGCCGGGATCACGCTCACCGCCCTGGCCGAGTCCACCGGCATCTCGGTGAGCACGCTGTCGCGCCTCGAGTCCGGCCAGCGCCGCGCGACGCTGGAGTTGCTGCTGCCACTCGCCCGGGCGTACCGGGTACCGCTCGACGAATTGGTCGGCGCCCCGGAAACGGGCGATCCCCGCGTCTATGCGCGCCCCATGCAGGCGTACGGCCAAACAATTATCCCGCTCACCCGCCAGCCCGGCGGCCCGCAGGCTTTCAAACATCTGATCCCCGCCGGAGAACGCCAGACCCCCGACCCGAAAACGCACGAGGGCTACGAATGGCTTTACGTCCTCAGCGGCCGCCTGCGCCTGCTCCTGGGCGAGCACGACCTGGTCCTGCCACCGGGCGAGGCCGCGGAATTCGACACCCGACTCCCGCATTGGTTCGGCAGCGCCGAGGGCGGCCCGGTCGAATTCCTGTCCATTTTCGACCGCCAGGGCGCGCGCATTCACGTGCGGGCAAGACCCAAGAAATCGTAGATGTACGCGCGTAGGAAAAGCCCCCGGCCCCGCGCCCGGCTGAGTGCAACAACATCTCCTCACGCCCGACCGGGCTGTCCCGCCCGGCAATCCTCGGATGTCACCGGAGATTGGCGTCCAGATACGCCCGAACGGCTTCATGAAACGGGAACCGAATAAATTCCGCGAGCCCCGCCCGCCCGCACCACGCGACTTCCGCGATCTCGTCAAGGTCCCCCACGTGGGCGATTCCGTCCACGACGTCGCAGGCCGCATAGACAACGGTCCGGCCGGTGCCGGGATGAATTCGCCGCCCAAGCAGACCGGTAGCCCGCACCGAAAGCCCGGCCTCCTCCCGCGTCTCCCGCTCCGCGGCCTCCTCACCACTCTCCCCGGCCTCCACTTCCCCGCCGGGAAACTGCCAGACCAGGCCCCCTTCACCGACCCGCCGCCGAACGAGCAGCACCCGCCCGTCCTTGACAATGACCGCGGCCACCACCTCCGGCCGCTCGTCAGCACCGGACTCGTTCACTCACCACCTCCACCCGCCTGCGTCAAGCCACCCCGCGATGCCGATACCGGGCCGCGCCTCTCAGAAGCGGCGGAACGCGGTCGCCGCGGACGTCGGCATGATGCTCCCGTAAGTGGCCATTCACCGTCGATGATGCCCGAGGCGGCGAGCTGGTGCGTGCGATCCGGTCGGACAACCAAATTCAGCGGCAAGCGAGCGCGATTCCCACCTCGCAGCGCGGCGGCCGGACTCGCAGCGCGCCGGCAGAGGCGCATTGCCATGCGACGGACGCCAGCCGGGCATGGTCAACAGGCACCCGCCACCGCGCGAGGCTCATATGGTGGGACCTCTGCTCGTTATGCGGGACGGGCGACCACATTGTGGCATCGTGTCCACCATTCGGGATTCCAGTCCACAGTAGATAGTCTTTCCTTCGTCTTTGCGCCCTTTATCCCGCAGCTTTCCGCGCGTTTAGTAGACCTTGGAGATTTATGGCTCGCATATGGGCGTAGGTCTCCAAGGTCACAAGAAAGTCCAGGATGTGGTTACGTTCGCCGCATAGTGGGATTGATGGACGAGGCGCGCGTCGACTTGGAGACAATGTGCGGCGCATTGGTAATCTCGGCGGCCGAGTCGGCAATGACCACACCGTTGTTGTCGCTGGGTCGATTGCAGGATGCCGCTGCCGCCGCGGAGGCGCGACCCGCGCGACATCGGGATCGGCCGCAACAGGCTCGGAACGATGTGGCGGCGGCGGGCCGACGGCGTCAGCTGGCGGTGGGCCGGCCGTGCGGGCCCACGCGAGGCGTCCACAATCGGTGGGTAAGCACCGGCACAGACTCGCCCAGCTTCCTTCGGGCTCCTCTTCGACAGCCTGCCGGTGCTCGGCGATCCACTGGTCGACGTCTTTGATCAGCCAGACCTGGATGTTGCCGGGCAGGGTGTCGAAGGGCTCGGGAAAGTTACGGATGAGAACGACGGCGTGCGACGTCGGCCTCGGACACCCGGCATCGTGAAATCGGTGGCACGAATAAGCGAGAGGTCTACCGCAAGCGAAGCGGGTGTTGAACCCACGGCGCGACGGTGGTGTTTGCGCCCCGCAGAGCGACGTGGCATCTCCGCGGGACCACCGCACCGCGGGGTTTCAGGGGGCTCGGCCCCCTGAGCAGATATGACGCGAGGCCCCGGTGAGCGCATTCCGCGAACAGGGAGGCCCGACTCGCGTGGGCGCGGCAGGTTTCGAACCTGCGACCCCTCGCTTGTAAGGCGAGTGCTCTCCCACTGAGCTACGCGCCCGGCATGACCGGAGCCGTCATATTACCTTGCCGGTAATTTCGTCGATCGCCCGCTGCCAGGCGGTCTGGTCGCGGGCCGCGCCGGGGTCTGCCAGCTCGGCGAAGCGGACAATTCCGGCTCGGTCCACGAGGAAGGTGCCGCGGCCAGCGACGCCCTTGGTGCGGTCGAGTACGCCGTAGTCGGACGCGACCGAGCCGTGCGGCCAGAAGTCGGCCAGCAGCGGGAAGTCGAAGCCCTCCTGCAGGGCCCACACCTTGTGGCTGTACGCCGAGTCGACGCTCACCGCGAGCACCTGCACGTCGTCGTTCTGGTAGTACGCCAGCGCCGACTGGACCGCGGTGAGCTCGCCGAGACAGGTCCCGGTGAACGTCGACGGGTAGAAGACCAGCAGGACGGCTTTGCGACCGTGGAACTGGGACAGGCGTACGTCCTGATTATTCTGGTCTTTTAGGGTGAAATCGGGTGCTTTGGCACCGATTGCTAACACCATGGGGCACACCTTAACCGGGTCGGCGCCCCCTGCTGGGCGCCGACCGGGCAAAAGCACGGCCAGTGAGCTACTTCTTCTTCGCACCCCTGGGAGAGACCAGCCTGGCCCCGGTCCAGTCCTTGCCGGCGTTGAGAGTCGAGGTCTGCTGCAGGCCCGCCGTGGGGGCGGACTCGCTTACCTCGCTCGGTTCGACGTGGCCGTCACGTCCGGCCTTCGGGGTCAGCAGCCACACCACGCCGTTGTCGGCGAGGGGGCCAAGGGCATCGGTGAGCAGTTCGAACAAGTCACCGTCGCCGTCGCGGTACCACAGCAGCACCGCGTCGACCACCTCATCGGTGTCCTCGTCAACCAAATCACCGACGCGTTCGGTCAGGGCCTCACGGAGATCTTCGTCGACGTCGTCGTCGTAGCCCATCTCCATGACCACCATGTTCGGCTCGAAGCCGAACCGGTCCGCCAGGCTGCGTACGCCGTCGGCCTGACCAGCGGTCGCGCTCACTGTCTAAGTCCTCCTAGCCGAGAAATCGCATGAAAACCTGGGGGTAGTCCACACACTTGCGCGCGCCTGCGCAAGTGGCGCACCGGGTGTGTGGCAATTTACCGCGCCAGCAGGGCGTGGGCACCCTGTGTGATGGCATCCTCCCCTACGAGCACCTGCTGTGCGGCCGGACCCAGCGGAATCAGCGAGTCAGCGGACGCGATTCGCCTCGCGGCGCCCACAAAACCGCCATCCACCAGGGCGGCGAGCACTCCTTCGCCGACCCCGCCGGAGCGCCGGGTCTCGTCGACGATCAGCACGCGGCCGGTGGCGGACGCCTCACGGACCAGGTCGGCGATGGGGAGTGGGCTGAGCCACCGCAGGTCCACTACTCGGGATCCGTAGCCGTCCTGAGCCAGTCGGGCGGCCACCCGCAGCGACATCCGCAGCCCGTTGCCGTAGGTGAGGATGGTCAGGTCGCCGGCGTTGCCCACCGGGTACGTCCGGGCGCGGCCGACCGGCACGTGACCGGAGGTCCAGTCGGACGGGCCGGCGTAGGGCGCGAGCCACTCGTTGTCGCCCTGCTCGTAGAGGTCGCGCTGGTGGTAGAGCGCGATCGGCTCGAGGAAGACGCAGACCGTGCCGTCCGCGGCGGCCGACGCGAGGCAGGTGCGCAGCATCGGGGCGGCGTCGGACGGGCGGGACGGCACGGCCACGACCAGGCCGGGGATGTCGCGCAGCACGGCCACCGAGTTGTCGTTGTGGAAGTGGCCGCCGAAGGCCTGCTGGTACGCGAGACCGGCGATCCGCACCACCATCGGGTTCCGGTACGCGCCCGAGGAGAAGAACGACAGCGTCGCCGCCTCGCCGCGCAGCTGGTCCTCGGCGTTGTGCAGGTACGCCAGGTACTGGATCTCCGGCACCGGCAGCAGGCCGTCCAGTCCGGTGCCCAGGGCCAGTCCGAGGATCGAGGTCTCGTCCAGCAGCGTGTCGAAGACCCGCTCGGCGCCGAAGCGCTCCTGGAGCTTCTTCGTGACCCCGTACACGCCGCCCTTGCGCGCCACGTCCTCGCCGAACACCAGCATGCCGGGGGTGGCGACGAGCGCGTCGGTGAGTGTCGCGTTGATCGTCTGCGCCAGGGTGAGCGGGCCGCCCTGTTCCGGTGGCCGGCCGCCGAACGCCTGTCGCCGGGTGGCCGCGAGCGGACCGAGCGCCCGGGTGGCCGACTCGGTGATCTCGTGGGAGACGCGCAGCGGGCGGCGCGGGCCGAGCGGCGCGACGATGTCGGCGACCGAGTTGAGCTTGGGCTCGCCGAGCACCTCCTCGGCCACCTTGCGGACCTGCCAGCCGATCTCGTCGTAGCGGCCGATCACCTCGTCGGGGGTGAACAGGCCGGCCTCGACGAGGAGGCGGGCGGTCCCGACCAGCGGATCCCGGGACAGGTCGTGGTCGATCTCGGCGGCCGTCCGGTACGCCGTCTCGGCGTCGGCCCCGGCGTGGCCCATGAGCCGCACGGTGGACAGGTGCAGCACGGCGGGCTTGCGTTCGCGACGCACGTACCCGGCGGCCTCGACCGCGGCGTCGTAGGTGGCGGCGAGGTCGCAGCCGTCAGCGGACGTGTAGCGCAGGCCGGGGCGGGACTGCAGCGCCGCGGCGGTCCAGCCGTCCGGCGACGGGACGCTGATCCCCAGGCCGTTGTCCTCGCAGACGAGCAGCAGCGGGAGGCGTACCTCGGAATGGTCGAACCAACCGGCGGTGTTCAGCGCGGCGACCGCGGCGGCGTGGTTGACCGAGGCATCACCGAACGAGGCGATCGCGATGGCGTCGCGCGGCCAGCGCTCCTCCAGCTTGGCGGGGCGAGGGCGAGCCAGCGAGTACGCCAACCCGACCGCACGTGGCAGGTGAGAGGCCACGGTCGAGGTGGTCGGGACGATGTTCAGCTCGGCACTTCCGAAGACTTTGTGCCGGCCGCCCGCGATCGGCTCCCGCGCCGACGCCACGACGCCGCGCAGCACGTCCCGGGCCGCGTCGGTGGTGCTCTTGGCCCGGGCACAGAAGAACGCCGCGGACCGGTAGTGCAGCAGTGCCGGGTCGGTGGGCAGCGCGGCGGCGGCAACCGCGGCATTGCCCTCGTGGCCGGACGATCCGATCGTGTAGAAGCCCTCGTTGAAGCTGCGCAACCAACGCGCGGCCAGGTCGAGGTGCCGGCTGGCCAGTTGTGCGTCGAACAGCTCGAGGGCGCGTGCGCCGGTGAGCGCCGAGCCGTCGCGGACGGCATCGTCGGGCGCGCGGCGGGTGCCGGGCGCGGTCAGCGCCGACACCGCGTCGCGGAATCGCTCGTCGAGGTTCTGCGGGGTGGTCACCTGACCCAGCATCCCGGACCGAGGCCAGCCCTGCCACGTCAGAAATCAGCGAAGATCCGCGCCGGGTGTCTGACGTGGAGCGAAACGCGACGGGCCGGACGGCTTTCGCCGTCCGGCCCGTCATGGGATGACGAGTGGTCAGGTCGCGTTGACCGTGAAGGCCACCTTCGAGTAGCGCAGCGTCGAGCCGGTGGGCGGCAGCCCACCCGCGATCAGCGTCTTCGCGCCGGTGGTGGTGCCCGCCGGGATCGTCACATCCAGGACGAAATTGCCCTTGTCGTCCGTGGTGGCGGTGCCCAGCTTGACCAGCGGGGTGTAAAGCCCCAACGCAACCTCCGTGTACGGGGCGTACCCGTTACCGGAGACGGTCACCGTGCTGCCGATCTTGCCCGAAGTGGACGAGACGGTCAGCGTGCCGGTGGCGGTCGGCGCCGTCGACCCCAGGGTGGGCGCGAGCGCGAGCAGGGACCTGCCCGTGACCGCCTCACTGGGCGCCGACGTGACGCCCGAGACGGTGCCGTTCGCCACCACGGACACCGGGTAGAGGCCCGGCGTGACGTTGGAGATGGTGCACGTCGTGGCCGTGCTGGAGCCGTTGCACGTCTGCGGCGTCGTGCCGCCGGTGCTGGCCACGAAGCTGCTCACCGGCTCGGTGCCGGCCCCGGCCGTCCACTTCACCACCAGCGACTTGACGCCCGAGGCGACCGACACGTTCACCGGCGTGCTCGGAGCCGCCCGCGGGGTGACCGGCACCGCCGTGCTGGGCGCCGAGTAACCACTCGCGGACCGTCCGATGGCGACCACCGTGACCGAGTACGCCGTCCCGTTGGTCAGGCCGTCGACGGTGCAGGTGAGGGCGGTGCCCTCGGTCAGGCAGGTGCGGCTGCCGGTCGTGCTCACCGCGGTGACCTCGTACCGGGCCACGGCGGAACCGGTCGTCGGTGCCTTCCAGCTGACCACGGCACTCTTGTCGCGAGCCACGGCCGTCACCTCGGCCGGGCTGCCGGGGGCGCCGGCGGTGGGCCGGACCCGGGCCGAGGGCTCGCTGGCCGCCGACTCGACGCCGTTGGTACCCACGGCGACCACCGTGACCGCGTACGTGGTCAGGTTGGTCAGCCCGGAGATCACGCACTCGGTGCTGTCGGCGGTGGTCGTCATGCAGGTCCGGCCGCCGGTGCTGGTCCGCGCCACGTAGTGGTCGACCGGACCCTCCGACGCGGTCCACGACACCGCGATCTGCCCGTTGCCCGCGGCCACCGCCACGTCGGTCGGTGCCGCCGGCGCACCCGGCGTGATCGCCGCGGTCGCCGGGCTGAACGCCGAGTCGCCGACAACGCTCGCGCCGAGCGCCTTGACCCGGAACGTGTAGCCGGTCTTCGGATCCAGACCCGACACCAGACAGGACCTCATCGTCGCCTCGGCCGAACACTTGAACTGGCCCGGCGAGGACTCCACCGCGTAGCCGGCGACGTCGCCGCCCGCGGCCGGCGCCTGCCAGCTCACCAGCACACCGTCACCGGTCAGCGCGGCCGTCACCTGCTCGGGCACGCCGGGAGCACCCGGCGTCACGGCCTCGGACGGATCACTCGGCGTCACGCGGCCGGCCGCACCGGTGGCGACCACCGTGAAGGTGTATGACGTGCCGCTGGCCAGACGATCGAACACGCAGGAGTTCGCGAGCACGTCGGTGCACCGGACCGGGGCGCTGAGCCTTGGGCTGGAGACCACCGTGTAGCCGGTCACCGGGCCGCCGCCGGCCGGCGCGTCCCAGCTGACCGTCACCGCGTTCGGGCCGGTCAGGTCCACCGCGGGCGTCCCGGGCTTACCCGGGCTGCCGGTGACGACCTCGGCGGTCGGCGCGCTGAACGACGAGTCGACGCCCGACGCGCCCACGGCCTTGACGCGGAACCGGTAGGCGGTCTTCGGATCCACCGTCACCGTGCAGGAGCTGACCTCCGCCGGCTCGGTACAACCGAGGGCACCCGGCATCGACTCGACGACGTAACCGGCGACCGGACCACCCCGCGAAGGCGGCTGCCAGCTCACCAGAACCTGCGTCTCAGTGTCGGTCGGCGTGGCCGTCACCCGTTCCGGCATGCCGGGCGCGAGCGGGATGGTGATGCTCGCCGACGGCTCGCTCGGAGTCGAACGTCCGGCCGAGCCGGCCGCGGTCACCGTGAAGGTGTACGACACTCCGCTGGTCAGCCGGTCGAACACGCACGACAACGCGAGTGTGCCGGTGCATCGGGCCGGGGCGCTGACGTCCGGGTTGGCGGTCACCGAGTAACCCGTCACCGGGCCGCTCGCCGCGGTCCACGTCACCTTCACCCCGGTCGAGCCGGCCAGCTCCACCGCGGGCGTACCGGGCTTACCCGGGCCGCCGGTGATGATCGCGGCGCTGCGCTCGCTCACCGCGGTACCGGCGGGACCGGTCGCGGTGACCGTGAACGTGTACGTCTCGGTCGGCATCACTCCGCTGAAGTCACAGGTGACAGCGGTGACGCCGGTACAGGCCGCCGACGTGATCGCAACGTCCGGTGCCCCGGCGGTGTACCCCCGGACGGTGTAGCCCGTGACCTGGCCGCCGCTGGGCGCGGTCCAGCTCACCCGGACCTTGGTGTCGTCGCCGGTGACCATTGCCGCGGTCACCCGCCCCGGCCTGCCGGGCAGACCCGGGACGATGGCCACCGACGGATCGCTCGCCGCCGTGCGGCCCGCCGAGCCGGCCGCGACCACCGTGAAGGTGTACGACGTGCCGCTGGCCAGCCGGTCGAAGACACAGGACAGCGCGAGCGTGCCGGTGCATCGGGCCGGGGCGCTGAGGTCCGGGCTGGAGGTCACCGAGTAGCCCGTGACCGGGCCCCCACTGGTCGGACCGGTCCACGTGACGCGCACGGCGTCCGGGCCGGCCAGCTCCACCGCCGGCGTACCGGGCTTACCCGGGCCGGCCATGATGACCGCGGCACTGCGCTCACCCGCCGCGCTGCCGCCCGGACCGTTCGCCGTCACCGCGAAGGTGTACGTCTCGGTCGCGAGCAGCCCACCGAAGTCACACGTGAGACCGGTGACGTTGGTGCACGGCGTGGAGCTGACCGCGACCTGCGGTGCGCTGACCGTGTACGCCGTAGCGGTGTAGCTCGTGATCTTGCTGCCACCGGTCGGCGCGGTCCAGGTGATGCGGGCCGTGTTGTCCGCGATGGGCTGGGCGGTCGGCGCCGCCGGAGCGGTCGGCCGGTTCGGGACGACCGGTTGGGTCGCATCCGAATCGGAGTCGCCGGCCTCGTTGGTGGCGCGGACCGTGAACGAGTACGACGCGACCGTCGTGAGGCCGGTGAACACACACGACTTCAAGGCGTTCGCGAGTACGGTGCAGGCCGCCGGCAACGTTCCACCGTCCGGCGACGTGGCCGTCACCCGCCAGCCGGTGGTGACGTCGGCACCGGCCGGCTGATCCCAGGTCACCGTCACCTTGCCCGGCGAGGTGTTGTCCGGCGCCACGACGACGTTGGCCGGCTTCGCGGGCGTGTTCGGGATGAAGGTCTCGGCAGCGGACGCCTCGGAGTCACCGGACGGGTTGATCGCCTTGACCTTGAACGTGTACTGCTTGGTCACGTCGAGCGAGGACAGCGCGCAGGTCGTCTGCCCGGCCGCCTTCGTGCAGGTCGTCGGCGTCCCGCCGCCGGCCGGTGTGGCCGTGACCAGGTAGCTCACCGGGACCCCGAGATCGGTCGGCTCGCTCCAGGACACCGTGGCGTTGCCGGCCCCGGTGACCCGCGCCGCGGTCACGCCGGTGGGCAGGCCGGGCTTGTTCGGCTTGATCGCCGTGGTGGCGGCGGCGTCGGTGCCGCCGGACGGGTTGAACGCGCGCACCACGAACGTGTAGGACTTGGTCACGTCCAGGCCTTCGAACGTGCAGGACAGCGGCGTGCCGGGGGTCCAGTTGCAGGCCGCCGGCGGCGTCGAGGCATCCGTGGCGGCCGGCGTCACGGTGTACGACAGGGCCGGACCGAGATCCGTCGGCGCGGTCCAGGTGACGACCGCCTTGCCCGGCACATTCCCCAGCACCGCCTGTACGCCCGTGGGAGCGCCCGCGAGGTTCGGCACGATGGTCGACGTCGTGGTGGCGTCGACACCACCGGCCGCGTTCACCGCACGGACCTTGAACGTGTACGCCGCGCTCGTGGTCATGCCGGTGAGCGTGCAGGTCTTCGTCGCGTTGCCGGCCACGCTGCAGGGGGTCGGCGTCGCCGCTCCCCCGGTCAGCGACGAGGCCGACACCTCGTAGGTCGTCACCGCGGCGCTCGCGGCGGCCGGCGCGTCCCAGGTCACCGTCGCGTTGCCCGGCGTGGGCTCGAGGGTCACCACGAGGTTCGTCGCCGCGCCCGGAGCGTTCGGCACGATCGACGAGGTGGTGGCCGCGGTCGACGGACCGGCCGCGTTGGTCGCCCGCACCTCGAACGTGTAGGTCGCGCTCGTGGTCAGGCCGCTGAACGTGCAGCTCTTCGTCGCGTTCGCGGCTTTCGTACACTCCGCCGGGGTCGAGGCACCCGCGACGGGCTTCACGGAGTACTCGGTCGGAACGCCACCGGTGACCGGCGCACCCCAGGTCACCGTGACCGATCCGGGCGTCGAGGCAACCAGCGCCGCCTGGACCGTCGTCGGCACACCGGGCGCCGCCAGGATGATCGGATCGGTCGGGCCGAAGTCGTCACCGCCGGCATCGTTGCTGGCGGCAACGGTGAAGGTGTACGCGACGTCGGACCGGAGGCCGGTGAGCGTGCAGGTCGTGGTCGGCGCCGCTATCGACGCGCACGTGCCGGGAATCTGCTCGGAAGCGGTGTTGCTTCCGGTGACGGAGTACGTCGTCGCGGTTCCACCGGTCGAGGCTGCGGTCCACGAGACGATCACCTTGCCCGCCTCATTGCCGAGCGCGACGTTCACATCGGTGGGTGCGTCGGCCGCGGCCGCCACAACCGGGGCCGTCGCCGGTGCCGGCGTCGAGCCGATGTTGTTCACCGCCGACACCGTGAAGGTGTGCGGCGAGGCGTCCAGGCCGGTGATCACGCATTGGCCGGTTTCCCTCGGGGCCACGTTGGTGCAGGAGCTGGAAGCCACCACGTAGTGTTCGACAGCACCGCCGGTGATCGACTTCGTCCAGTTCACCGTCACCTCACCGTCGTCGGTGACGGTGGCCGTCACGTTCTGCGGCGCACCCGGCGCTGCCGAGACGACCGCACCGGTCGGCGCGGCGGACGTGCCACCGAGCAGATTCTGTGCCCGCACCGTGAAGGTGTACGACTTGGTCGGATCGAGGCCGGTGATGGCGCACGGCGAGCTGGTGCAAGCCGCCTGCGTGCTGCCGTCCGACGAGGTGGCCGTGACCACGTACCGTCCGGGCGTCGGTCCACTCCCCGGGGCCGACCAGGTCACTGTCGCATCGCCGGCGCTGCCACCGAGCGCGGCCGCGACACTTGTCGGCGCATTCGGGACCTGGGTGCCGACCGCGGTTACGTCGTTGTGGCCGGCGGTGTTGGCCGCCTGCACGGTGAAGGTGTGCACCTTCGTGGTGTCCAGACCGGTGAAGAGGCAGCTCAACGTCGCCGCGGAAAGCGCGCTGCAACCGGTCGTGATCGCGGATCCACCGGCCGGCGTGGCGGTCGCGGTGTAGCTCGCGACCGTTCCCCCGCTGTTCGGCGCGGTCCAGGTCACGTTGGCCTCGCCCGAGTTGCCGGTCAGCGCCACGGCCGGCGTCTGCGGCGCCCCGGGGGCGTCCGCCACGATCGAGTTGCTCGCGGCCGACGTCGCCGTGCCGAGGTCGCCGACCGCCGTCACCGTGAAGGTGTACGACGTATTGGTGGACAGCCCGGTGATCTCACACGTCGGGGTGGTCAGGTTGAATCCACACCCCGCGGACTTCGTGCCGACGTTCGTGCCCCCTGCCGGGGTGGCCGTCACGTTGTAGAAGACGACCGGACCGCCCCCGCTTGCCGCCGGCCAGTTCAGCGTCACCTTGCCCGGCGCGTTGCCGAGCGTGGCCGTGGGCGTACCGGGAATCGCCGGCAGCTGCGAGACGATCTCGTCGCTCCAGGCCGACTCCACCGTTCCGGCGCCGTTGGTCGCCGTCACCTTGAACTTGTACTTCTTGCCGTTCTGCAGGCCGCTGTAGTCGCAACTGGTGACGCCGGCGCCGACCCCGGTGCAGTCGGTCAGCGACGTCCCGCCGTCGGTCGCCTGCGAGACCACCGAGTAGGTGGCCGGGGTGCCGCCCGCGGTGGTGTCGGCCGGATCCCAGCGCACGGTGACCTGACCGGCCTGGGCACCGAGCTCGACGGTCGGCGCGGACAGCGCGGCGATCTTGCCGGGGGTGATCGGGTCGGAAGCGGCGCTGGCCGTCGAGTCTCCCGCGGCGGTGTTCTCGCCCTTCGCGACGACCGTGAACGTGTACGCCGTGTTCGGGTCGAGGCCGGTGGCCGTGCATTCGGTCTCGTCCGGGGCCGCCGTGCAGCCCTTCCCACCGGTACCGCTCACCGTGTATCCGGAAAGGGTCTGTCCGCCGCCCGGCTTCGCGAACGACACCGTCACGGCGGTGTTCGAGACGCGCGCGACGCTCGGCTTGGCCGGCTGGTGCGGCGGACCCGCGGTCTTCGCGGCCGAGGCCGGCCCGGCCGGCGAGGTACCGGTGGTCCCGGTGCTGTTCGAGACGCCGATCGCGGTCACCCGGAACGTGTACGCCGTGTCCACCGTGAGCGTCTCGTAGTCACAGGTCTTCACCGTCACGAGCGCGGCGCATGTTCCGGTCAGCCCGTCGGCCGGGGTCGCGGTGAGCTTGTACGAGCCGATCCCGGCGCCGGGGTCGTTGTCGGTCCAGGTCAGCCGCATCTTGGTCGGGCTGTCCTGGAACACGACGGTGGGCACGCTGGGCGCGGCCGGCGGTCCGGCCTTGACCGCCGCCGCGGCCGCGGTGGGTGCCGAGCAGTCAGCGCTGTTCGCGGGGCAGGCGACCACGCCCACGGTGATCGGCGTATTCGCCGCCACCGGGGTGATGTTGCAGGTCAGGGTGGCGGAGCTGCAGGACTCGCCGGTGCTGGCGGTCGCCGTGTAGGCGGTCACCGGGCTGGCGGGGTTGACCGGTGCGGTCCATTCGACCTTGATCATCCGTCGGCCGGGCGTCAGCGTGACGCTGGCCGGCGACGAGATCGGGTCGGCGGCGGCCGGCAAAGGATTCGCCAGGACCGTGCCCGCGGACAGCATCACGGTCGCGGCCGCCAGCGCCCATCTGGAGAAACTCCGCCCTGCTCGCACTCCGAACACCCCCGCGTGTGGTTGTTTTACACCCCACACAAGGTAGCTATTTTGGGGGTAAATGAGGGTGAAACGGGTTAATAGGGCTTCACCCAGGTAGGGGTACGTGCTAGAGCGGCTGGCAGACTCGGCCCATGCGCACTGAAGTGATCACCGTCCGGACCGGTTCGAGCCCCGTCGTACGGGATATCACCGCCGAGGCCGGCCGCTTCGTCGAGTCCGAAGGGGACGGCCTGCTGCACGTCTTCGTCCCGCACGCGACGGCCGGGCTGGCGATCATCGAGACCGGCGCCGGCTCGGACACCGATCTGCTCGCGGCGATCAACGAGCTGCTGCCGGCCGAGGACAGGTGGCGGCACCGGCACGGATCGACGGGACACGGCCGCGATCACGTCCTGCCGGCCTGGATTGCCCCGTACGCCTCACTCCCCGTCATCGGCGGCCGGATAGCACTCGGCACCTGGCAGTCGATCTGCCTGGTGGACACGAACGGCGACAACCCGACCCGCACGGTACGGTTCTCGTTCCTGCCCGCCTGAAAGTTACCGGGGAGTACCTGGACCACGAGGGGTAGGCGTGACGGCGCCCACCGCGAGGGGGCACGATAGACCTACCTCCGAGCGGCTCACACAATGAGACGCCCGGCCCCCACCACCGACCAAGAGGATTGCCTGTGGCTACGGAGCGCAAGCGCCCGGTGATCAGCGATGGCCTGCCGAGCCGGCTACCGGACATCGACCCCGAGGAAACTAACGAGTGGGTCGAGTCGCTCGACGGAGTCATCGACGAACGCGGCACGAAGAGGGCCCGTTACGTTATGTTGCGCCTGCTCGAGCGGGCCCGTGAGCGGCAGGTCGGCGTCCCCCCGTTGACCTCCACGGACTACATCAACACGATCCCGCCCGAGGACGAGCCCTGGTTCCCCGGTGACGAGTTCGTGGAGCGGCGCATCCGCGCGTACATCCGGTGGAACGCGGCCATGCTGGTGCACCGCGCCCAGCGCCCGGAGATCGGGGTCGGCGGCCACATCTCCACGTATGCCTCGAGCGCCAGCCTCTACGAGGTCGGCATGAACCACTTCTTCCGGGGCAAGGACCACCCGGGTGGTGGCGACCAGATCTTCTATCAGGGCCACGCCTCCCCGGGTATGTACGCACGGGCGTACCTGGAAGGCCGGTTGAGCGCCGACAAGCTGGACGGCTTCCGGCAGGAGCTGTCGCACCCGGGTGGCGGTCTGCCGTCGTACCCGCACCCCAGGCTGATGTCGAACTTCTGGGAGTTCCCGACGGTCAGCATGGGTCTCGGCCCGCTGCAGGCGATCTACCAGGCGCGCTTCAACCGGTACATGCAGAACCGCGGCATCAAGGACACCAGCCAGCAGCACGTCTGGGCGTTCCTCGGCGACGGCGAGATGGACGAGGTCGAGTCGATCGGCGCGATCGGCCTGGCCGCGCGCGAGGAACTCGACAACCTGACCTTCGTCATCAACTGCAACCTGCAGCGACTCGACGGCCCGGTACGCGGCAACGGCAAGATCATCCAGGAGCTGGAGTCGCGGTTCCGCGGCGCCGGCTGGAACGTGATCAAGGTGATCTGGGGCCGGGAGTGGGACCCGCTGCTCGCGGCGGACACCGATGGCGCGCTCGTCAACCTGATGAATGTGACGCCCGACGGTGACTACCAGACGTACAAGGGCGAATCCGGGGCGTACGTCCGGGAGAACTTCTTCGGTCGTGACCCGCGCACCCGCAAGATGGTGGACGGGCTGAGCGACGACGAGGTCTGGAACCTCAAGCGCGGCGGCCACGACTACCGCAAGCTGTACGCGGCGTACAAGGCGGCCACCGAGCACACCGGCCAGCCCACCGTGATCCTCGCGAAGACGATCAAGGGCTGGACGCTGGGCTCGCACTTCGAGGCCCGCAACGCGACGCACCAGATGAAGAAGCTGACTCTGGACGACCTCAAGGGCTTCCGGGACCGCCTCTACCTGGACATCAGCGACAAACAGCTCGAGGAGAACCCGTACCTTCCCCCGTACTACCACCCGGGGAAGGACTCCGAGGAGATCCAGTACATGCTGGAGCGCCGTCGTGAGCTGGGCGGATTCATTCCGTCGAGGCGTACCAAGGGCAAGGTTCTGCAGATCCCCGAGCCCAAGGTGTTCGGCGACGTCAAGCGCGGCAGCGGCAAGCAGAAGGTGGCCACCACGATGGCCTTCGTGCGGCTGCTCAAGGACCTCATGAAGGACAAGGAGTTCGGGGCCCGCTGGGTGCCGATCATCCCGGACGAGGCCCGCACCTTCGGCATGGACTCGCTGTTCCCGACCAAGAAGATCTACTCGCCGTTCGGTCAGACCTACACGTCGGTGGACCGGGAGCTCTTCCTGTCGTACAAGGAAGCGATCAACGGCCAGATCCTGCACGAGGGCATCAACGAGGCCGGGTCGACGGCGAGCTTCATCGCGGCCGGCACCTCGTACGCCACGCACGACGAGCCGATGATCCCGCTGTACATCTTCTATTCGATGTTCGGCTTCCAGCGCACCGCCGACGAGCTGTGGGCGGCGGCCGACCAGATGACCCGGGGCTTCCTGCTGGGCGCCACCGCGGGCCGCACCACGCTCAACGGCGAGGGCCTGCAGCACGAGGACGGGCACTCGCTGCTCATCGCGGCGACCAACCCGGCGGTCGCGTCGTACGACCCGGCGTTCGCGTTCGAGATCGCGCACATCGTGGAGAGCGGCCTGCACCGCATGTACGGCGAGAAGCAGGAGAACATCTTCTACTACCTGACGGTCTACAACGAGCCGATCGTGCAGCCGGCCGAGCCCGAGGGTGTCGACGTCGAGGGCATCGTCAAGGGCATCTACCGGTACGCCCCGGCACCGCAGACCACCGGGCCGAAAGCGCAGATCCTGGCGTCCGGCACGGGCATGCAGTGGGCGCTGAAGGCTCAGCAGCTGCTGGCGCAGGACTGGGGCGTGGGTGCGGACGTCTGGTCGGTGACCTCGTGGACCGAGCTGCGCCGCGACGCGGTCGAGGCCGAGGAGCACAACCTGATGAACCCGGGTGACGAGCTCCGCAAGCCGTACGTGCAGCGCAAGCTCGAGGGCACCGAGGGCCCGGTCGTCGCGGTCAGCGACTTCATGCGGGCGGTCCCCGACCTGATCGCCCGCTGGGTGCCGAACGACTACACCTCGCTGGGCACCGACGGCTTCGGCATGAGCGACACCCGGCACGCCCTGCGCCGGCACTTCCACGTGGACGCCGAGTCGGTCGCCGTGGCGACGCTGCGCCAGCTCGCGCTACGCGGCAAAGTACCGTCGCACGTACCGGGCGAGGCCGCCAAGAAGTACGCGATCGACGACGTCAACGCCGCGCCCGTGGGCGAGACCGGCGGCGACAGCTAGTCCTTCATGAGGGCTTTGAGGTGAGCGTCCAGCTTGTCGAAGGAGCCCTCCCAGAAGCGGCGGTAGTGGCTCATCCACTCGGTGGCCTCGCGCAGCGGCTCGGCCTCCAGCTTGCAGGGCCGCCACTGCGCCTCCCGGCCGCGGGAGATGAGCCCGGCCCGCTCCAGCACCTTGAGGTGCTTGGAGACGGCCGGGAGCGTCATGTCGAACGGTCCGGCGATCTCGTTGACGGTCGCCGGGCCCTCGGCCAGGCGGGCCAGAATCGCCCGCCGGGTCGGATCAGCGAGCGCCGCGAAGATGACGCTCAGCTGATCGGTGGCCACGGGCGACATGGTGTCAGGCCGGGACGTAGGTCAGCACCTCGACACCGGTCTTTGTGCGCCACGCATCAGTGAGCGACAGCGCGATCTTCGTACCGTCCTCCCACAGCTTCTGCCCCTCGCCCTGCACCACGGGGTAGACCATGATCCGGTACTCGTCGATGAGGTTGTGCCGCGTCAGGTAGTTGACCAGCACCCCGCTGCCGTTGATCAGCAGGTTGCCGGGCTCGGCCTTCAGCGCCCGCACCGCGTCGGCGACCTCGCCCCGCATGAAGATCGCGTTCCACTCCGGCTCGGTGAGCGTGGTGGTGGCGACGTGTTTGGGCATCGAGTTCATCTTGACGCCGAAGTGACCGGTCTCCGCCTCCATCTTCGGCCAGGCCTCCTTGAAGCCCTCGTAGGTCTTGCGGCCGAGCAGCAGCGCGTCCGCCTCGCGCAGGTTCGCGTCCTGCCAGTTGCCGAGCTCTTCGTTGAAGTACGGGCCGCTCCACATCGGCTCCTCCATGACGCCGTCGAGGGTCGTGTACTCCACCGCAACGATCTTGCCCATGTCCCTGACTCCCTCATGTTTTACCAACTGGTTAATTAGCTAGTTGGTAAACTACGGCGCCCGATGACGCGTGTCAATGACGGTCGGAAAAGTCGGTTTCACGGATGGGCGCCGATCCGGAGAGGGTGACACTCCGGTGACTTTGCGACTACTTTTCGTTAGCTTCCGAAGTGGAACTTCCCCTGGAGACGAAGATCCCCTAGCCTCCGAGGAAATTTCGCGTTTGCATTTGTAACATTGCGAGGAGGCTCGATGGCCGTCGTGGAGCGCCGCGTCGCCGCCCTCGCCGAGCCCGTGGTGCCGGTTCGTCGCTCGTGGATCGGGCTGCTGTTCGCCGCCAATCTCGGCCTGTGGATGGCCTTCTTCACGCCCATCCAGGTGCTGCTGCCCGAGCAGATCGACGACCTCGTGCCCAGCGGCAAGGAGACATGGCTCGGCGTCGTGACCGGCATCGGCGCCCTGGTCGCGATCATGGTGAACCCGATCGCCGGCGCGCTCAGCGACCGCACCCGCCCGCACGCCTTCGGCCGCAGCTTCGGCCGCCGGCACGTCTGGACGATCGGCGGCGGCGTCCTCGCGGCGATCTCGCTGTTCGGGCTCGCGGGCGCACCCAGCCTGCTCACGGTCACGCTCTGGTGGGCCGGCGCGCAGGTCGGGCTGAACATCATGCTGGCCACGCTGACCGCGGCGGTCCCGGACCGGGTGCCGGTCGCGCAGCGGGGACTGGTGTCCGGCTGGATCGGCATGCCGCAGGCGCTGGGCCTGGTGCTCGGGGCCATCCTGGTCACCGCGGTGGTCACCACCACTGGCCCCGGGTACTCGATCATGGCGGTCGGGCTGGTCCTGCTGGTCGCGCCGTTCGTGCTGCTCACGCCCGACGATCCGCTGGGCGAGGGCGCGATCAGGCGTACCGAATGGAAGCTGGACCTGCGCGGCCACCCGGACTTCGCCTGGGCCTTCGGCACCCGCTTCCTGGTGATGCTCGGCAACGCGCTGGGCACGCTCTACCTGCTGTACTTCCTGCAGGACGCGGTGAAACTGGACGATCCGGACACCGGCCTGCTGTACATGATCCTGATCTACACGGTCGGCATGATCGGGACGGCGACGCTCGGCGGCTATCTCTCCGACCGCCTCGGCCGCCGCAAGATCTTCGTGATCTGGTCCGGTGGGTTGATCACCTTGGCGGCGCTGCTGCTGGCGATCTTCCCGACCTGGCCGGTGTCGATCGTGTCGGCGTTCCTGTTCGGCGCCGGCTTCGGCGTCTACCTGGCCGTCGACACCGCGTTGATCACCCAGGTGCTGCCGAAGGCCACCGACCGCGCCAAGGACCTGGGCGTCATCAACATCGCGACGGCCGCGCCGCAGGTGCTGGGCCCGGTCCTGGCCGCCCCGATCGTGACCCACCTGGGCGGTTATCCGGCCCTGTTCACGCTCACCGGCGTGGTCACCCTGCTCGGAGCCGTCATGGTGGTGAAAATCCGCTCGGTGCGCTAGGTAGTCTTGTCGGGTGACTGTTCGCGTACGCTTCGCCCCCTCCCCGACCGGCATGTTCCACGTCGGCGGTGCCCGCACGGCCCTGCAGAACTGGATCTACGCCAAGCAGCACGACGGCGTGTTCGTCCTGCGGATCGAGGACACCGACGCCGCTCGCAACCGTCCCGAGTGGACCGAGGGCATCATCTCGGCGCTCGACTGGCTCGGCATCGAGCGCGGGACGTATGAGGGTCCGTACTTCCAGTCCGCCTACGCCGACGACCAGAAGGCCGCAGCGACCCGCCTGTTCGGCGAGGGCCGGGCGTATTACTGCGACTGCAAGCGCGAGGACGTCATCGCCCGCACCGGGGATTCACACAAGGGCTACGACGGGTTCTGCCGCGACCGCGGGCTCGGCCCGGGCGAGGGACGAGCCTTGCGATTCCGTACGCCGGACGAAGGCGTCACCGTGGTCGAGGACCTGCTGCGCGGCAAGCCCACGTTCGAGAACAAGTTGATGGAAGACTTCGTCATCGCGCGCAGCGACGGCTCGCCGGTGTTCCTGCTGGCCAACGTCGTGGACGACATGAGCATGGGCATCAACCACGTGATCCGGGCCGAGGAGCACCTGCCCAACACGCCCAAGCAGGTGCTGCTGTGGGAGGCGCTGGGTCACACCCCGCCGGTCTGGGCACACGTGCCGGTCATCGTCAACGAGAAGCGGCAGAAGCTGTCCAAGCGCCGCGACAAGGTGGCCCTCGAGTCGTACCGCGACGAGGGATATCTGGCCGCCGCGATGAAGAACTACCTGATGCTGCTCGGCTGGGCGCCGTCCGGCGACCGCGAGATCGTGCCGTGGGACGTGATCGAGACCGAGTACAGCCTCGAGGACGTCAACCACGCGTCCGCGTTCTTCGACATCAAGAAGCTGCGCGCGTTCAACGGCGACTACATCCGGGCCCTCTCGGTCGAGGAGTTCATCCAGATGTGCACGCCGTGGCTGACCGGGACGGACACGATCCCCGCCCCGCCGTGGGACCCGTCTTCCTTCGACGCACAGGCGTTCACCGCGGTGGCGCCGCTCGCGCAGACCCGCATCGCGGTGCTGTCCGAGATCGTGGACTATGTGGACTTCCTGTTCCTCGACGAGCCGGTCATCGACGACGCGTCCTGGGCCAAGGCCATGAAGGGTGACGCCGCCGAGATCCTGGAGGCGACCGCCGCCGCGTACGAGGCGCTCGGCGAGTGGTCCACCGAGCCGTTGAAGGCCGCGGTCGAGGAGATCGGCATGGCCCGCGAGATGAAGCTCGGCAAGACGCAGGCGCCGATCCGCGTCGCCGTCACCGGGCGCTCGATCGGACTGCCCCTGTTCGAGTCCATCGAGGTCCTCGGGCGGGAGCGGACGCTGCGCCGGCTGCGCGCAGCGCGGGCCAAGCTGGTCTGACTCTGACCCTGCATATCCGCCTTTTACCGTATTTGGGGCCCGGCTGGCCATCGCCAACCGTCATTCCGGTAACGAAATCCGCCGGGGAGGTGACCGGGCCCCCAACGTGTCGACAGGACTAGGTACTATTCGGCCGCTGATCAACGGCCATTGTCGTCATCGGTCATCCCCAGATGGCTTCAATTCGTCCGGCGATAGATGCGTCCGGACGTGCGTCCGGGAAGGCTGAAACCCGTCGGCCGCGCCGCGAATCCACCATCGCGGACCGGTCGGCGATGTGCGAAGCCATGTCCACCACGGGGCGGGGAGGCCGGACGATGGTTCGAGGGTCGATCACACGGTTGGTGTCGGCGGCGGGCACGCTGGCGATCGCCGCCGCGCTCGCGGTCGGCCTCGCGCCCGGCACCGCCCAGGCCGCGCCGAAGCCCGTCGCGAAGCCGACCGCCATCTACATCACCGGCAACGACCTGCCCGACAAGATCGTCATCCAGCAGCAGAGCCAGAGCCGGCTGTTCGACTCGATGCTGAGCGAGGTCAGCTGGATGGCGACCCCGCCGAAGGGCCAGACCACCAAACCGAAGCCGGACAAGCTCGGTCCGAAGTACGTGCTGACCGTGCTGAACAAGACGGCGCCGCTGCAGGTCTACGAGCTGTACCCGTTAGCCGCCGGCGGTCCCCGGGCGCACCGCCCGGCCGCGCAGCCCAGCGGGAAGAAGGCCGACGCCTGGTTCTACGGCCGGCTCACCATGCCGGGCGCGCTGCGGGTCAGCGGCGCCCCGCTGCAGACCAAGCCGGACGTGGTGGCCGGCGGCATCGGCGGCGGCGGCCTCGGCCAGAACGTGGACAGCGACGAGCTCGACCCGGTCGCCGGGATGAACACGTTCCTCGACCAGATGCGCCGGCTGCTGCTGCTCAACGGCGCGGTCCTGGTGGCGATCCTGACCGGACTGGCCGGCATCGCGTTCCTCATCCGTCGCAAGATCTAGGGCGCCGGAACTAAGGCACCGGCACGGCGAAGTCGGGGCAGCCGTCGCCGCAGTGCTCGGCGGCGAACGCGTCGAACAGCCGCTCGTCGGTGGCCACCCTCTCGACCTGCTTGCCGGTCAGGGCGGGCTTGCCCCGCTTCGCGCCGATGTCGCGTTCCCCCGCCGCCATCACCGCGAGCGCCCGGCCGTCCCGGTGCGCGATGGTCTGGTGCACCTGCCGGTCCGGGTCGTGCTCGTCGTCGTAGCGGACGTAATCGATGCCCGACGACGTCCGCTCGGCGCGCGCGCAGCGGCTCGGAGCGGCCAGCACCGGGAAGCAGAGGTCGCCCTCGACCCGGTAGATTGCCACCCGCACGATCCCCCGCCGGATGCCGTCGGCGTCGCGCACCGGGTACTCGCGCCAGCCGTCGCCGAGCTCGCCGGCCAGCACGTGCATACCCCGCTCGCCGACCGCCGGCCCCACCACCGCGCGCACCGAGTCCCTTGTGGGCGACGGTGACGGGGTGGGGGCCGAGGCCGTGATGATCGGCGGCGCGGCCATCGACGGCGCGACGCGGTCCGCGGGCTCGCGGCGCGGCAGCAGCGCCGAGGTCAGCACGAAGCCGGCCGCCACCACCGCGGCCACGGCGACCGCGCCCGAGGCGAGCAGCATCCGGGTGCGCCGCCGGTGCAGCCGGTCGGCCCGGCGGAACACCGCGTCCACCTCGTCGGCCAGCGGCGGTTCGCCGGCCAGGACGGGTTCGAGCAGCTCGCTCAGCCGCACGTTCATCCGGCCGTCCAGGCCTGCAGGCCCTGCTCCGACTCGATGAGCAGCTTCTCCAGCGCGGCCATGCCGGCCCGCTCGTACGCCTCGACCCGCTCGTCGTCCAGGTCGAGCATCGCCCCGGTGGCGTCCGTGTCGAAGCCGTCCCAGTGGCGCAGCACCAGCACCGCCCGGCAGCGCGGCGCCAGCTTGTGCAGCGCGTCCAGCACCAGGATCGACTCGGCGGCGACGCCACCACCGGTCGCGGACGCCACGAAGACATGCTCCCGGCGCCGGTTGCGGCGGCGGCAGGCCTCCATCAGCTGCGCGTACGCGTAGACGTCCGGGTCGGCCACGACACCACGCCGGGTATCAGCCACCACGCGCGCCAGGCAGGCCCGGGTCAGCTCGGTGGCCTGCTCCCAGTCGCCGCACATCAGGAACGCCGAACGGCGCATCTGCGGGAGGCGCGCGGCCACGAGCTCGCGCAGGGCCTCCTCGTCGGTGAGCTCGTCGGTGAGCTCAGCGTGGCGGGACATGGTCCCTTTATAGGTGGCGGATCCGGACGAGACGGGCGGAACGCGATCAGCCGACCCGAACGGCGACCTCGATGAGGCGTACGAGGTCGGCCAGATCCGCCTCGAACTCCTGCTCGGCCGACTCGGCCGCGGCATCGTCGGTGGGCAGGCCGCCGGTTACCTCACCGGTCGCGTAGCCCAGCAGGAACGCCAGCAGCATCCGGGCCATCCGCGGGATCCGTTCGTGCGGCAGACCGGCGTCGTGCAGCACCCCGCGTAACGCCGCGATCAGCCAGGACGAACCCGCCGCGGACCGGTTGAGCAGCAGCGGGAACGCGCCCGGATGCCGGGCCGCGAGAGCGCGCACGGCCCGGCCCAGGGCGCGTAACCGGGGCCGCCAGTCCATCTCGGCGGCGGCCACCTGCGCGCCCAGTTCCAGGTGCAGGAGGTCGACCAGGCCGTCGAGCAGGGCATCCTTACCCCCGACGTACGGGTAGAGGGCCATCGAGGTGAGCCCGACCCGCTCGGCCACGGCGCGCATCGACATCGCGGCGAGGCCACGCTCGTCCACGAGTGCCAGCGCCTGGTCGAGAATCAGGCGTCTCTTGTCGTCCACCGCATCACCGGCTCACCCACGCGGGTTCAGCACCATCGCCCCGGCGGCCGTCCGCGCCCGGCGGCTCGGCGCCGTGGGCGGACCGCCCCGTGGAGATGGGCTCCGGCCCAGCCACGCAGCTCCGTCCGGCAGCCGACCCGGCTCGGGCCCGGTACTTCCGGCTCATCGTCGCCCGGCGAGAGGGCCTGAGTGTCCTCGTGGGCGGGCTCTTCGTCAGCGCACAGCGACGCCTCGTCCCGGTCCGGCATATCTCGCCTCCCCTCACCCCTAAGCTGCCTGGGCAGCTCTGTCGCGGTCTTTCATCGGCAGCCCCGGACCCGGTCTTACCCATTCCCGGGGATCCCCGGACGACACACTGCCAGGTCACCGACCGGAATCGCGGGAGGGGCTCACCGCTACTCCCGGCAAATGTCGTAAAGCGGTCAAAAGGGTTCGAGTGTCGGCGTACCGGCGGCGGCATGGCACCCTGGGGTCGTGTCCGCCCCGTCAAAGCCCCCACGTGCGGCAAAGCCCCCGCTCGCCGCGACCCTGCGCCGTGTCGAGCGCAGCGCCGGCGCGCTGGCCACCTCCGCGGTGGCCCGGATGGACGAGACACTTCCGTGGTTCCGTGCCCTGCCGGCCGATCAACGGTCGTGGGTGACGCTTGTCGCACAGGCCGGCGTGCGCTCGCTGGTCGAGTGGCTGCGCTCGGGCGGCACCGCCGTCGCCTCCTCGCAGGAGATCTCCGACGAGGTGTTCGCGGCGGCCCCCCGCGCGCTGGCACGGTCGATCACGCTGACCCAGACCGTCCAGCTCATCAAGGTCACCATCGACGTGGCCGAGTCCCGGGTCGACGAGCTCGCCGCGGCCGGCGAGGAGGAGGCGTTACTGCAGGCCATCCTCAAGTACAGCCGGGAGATCGCCTTCTCGGCGGCCCGGGTGTACGCCCGTGCGGCCGAGTCGCGGGGCGCCTGGGATGCCCGGTTGCAGGCCCTGCTGGTCGACGCGCTGTTGCGGGGCGACTCGTCGGACGTGCTGGCCAGCCGGGCCGCGGCGCTGGGCTGGGCGGACGCACCGCCGGTCGCGGTGGTGGTGGGCCGCTCCCCGGGCGGCGACATCACCGCGGTGCTGCACGCCGTCTATCGCGCGGCACGGCGCGCCCGGATCGAGGTGATCGGCGGCGTGCACGGCGACCGGCTGGTCGTGGTGATGGGCGGCGCGGCCGACCCGGTGGCCACGGCCGGTGCGCTCGCGGTCAGCTTCGGCGAGGGCCCGGTGGTGGTCGGGCCGGCGGTCCCGTCGCTCGACCAGGCCACCGAGTCGGCGCGCGCGGCATTGGCCGGCTTCCGGGCGGCCAGCGCCTGGCTCGGGGCGCCCTCGCCGGTGTCCGCCGACGACCTGTTGCCCGAGCGGGTGCTGGCCGGCGACATGGAGGCGCGCCGGCGGTTGCGGCACGACGCGTACGGCGCGCTGGTCCGGGCCGGCGGCGGGCTGATCGAGACGCTGGACGCGTTCTTCGCCAACGGCGGCGTGCTGGAGAGTGCCGCGCGCGAGCTTTTCGTGCACCCGAACACCGTGCGGTACCGGCTGAAACGGATCTCCGAAGTGACCGGACTGTCGCCCCTGGACGGTCGCGACGCGTACGCGCTGAGGCTGGCGATGACCATCGGCCGGCTCGATCCTGCGACATAAGTCACGTTCAATTCTGAATGGTCGTTCACACGAGACCGCTGCCACAAATGCGGCCAAAGTGGGACGAGTGACGGGGGGTGTTGTAGGGTTCCCACAACCCGCGTCGTAGGGTTTCGTATACGTCGCCTAGCCCACAACGCCTTCACATCCGGGAGAGTCAGAGACGTGCTCGCCGTACTCTCCCCCGGCCAGGGTTCACAGAAGCCTGGCTTCCTCATCCCCTGGCTTGATCTTCCCGGCGTCGATGCCCGGCTGAGGTGGTGGTCCGCCCTCGCCGGCGTCGACCTCGTCCACCTCGGCACCAAGGCCGACGCCGACGAGATCAAGGACACCGCTCGTACCCAGCCGCTGCTGGTCGCCGCCGCACTGCTGGCCGCCGGCCAGTTACCGCTGTACGACGTCGGCCTGGTCGCCGGGCACAGCGTCGGCGAGCTTAGCGCGGCCGCGCTGGCCGGGGTGCTCCCCGCCGAGGCCGCCGTCGCGCTGGCCGGCGTGCGGGGCCGCGAGATGGCCGCCGCCTGCGCCCTCGAACCGACCGGCATGAGCGCGATCCTCGGCGGCGACCCGGACGAGGTGCTCACCGTCATCGAACGCCACGGGCTGTACCCCGCGAACCGCAACGGCGCCGGTCAGGTCGTCGCGGCCGGTTCGCTGGACGCGCTGGCCAAGCTGGCCGCCGACCCGCCGGCCAAGGCCCGGATCATCGCGCTGCAGGTGGCCGGCGCGTTCCACACGCCGTACATGGCTCCGGCCGAGGAGGCGCTCGGCGCGATCGCCGACGGCGTCACCGTCGCCGACGCGCAGCGCATCCTGCTGTCGAACCTGGACGGCTCCGCCGTGGCGCACGGCCGGGAGATGCTGCAGCGCCTGGTCCGCCAGGTCACCGCGCCGGTCCGCTGGGACCTGGTGATGCGCACGCTGAAGGACCTCAACGTCACCGGCGTCATCGAGCTGCCCCCGGCGGGCACCCTCGCCGGTCTGGTCAAGCGCGAGCTCAAGGGCGAGGGTGCGCCCGAGATCGTCACCCTGAACACGCCCGACGACCTGCCCGCGGCGCGCGACCTGATCGCCCGTCACGGCGTCACCCCCAGTCTCGAGCAGGGTCCGCAGTTCCGCGTCGTGGTGGCGGCCAGCGCCGGCACCTTCCGCCCGGCCGACGGCCTGGACGAGGGCCACGACGTGCGGTCCGGACAGGTCATCGGCCACGTCGTGACCCGGCAAGGTGACATCGAGGTCACCGCGCACGCGGCGGGCGCACTCACCGAGTGGCTCGCCAGCTCCGACGACCCGGTCGCCCCGGGCCAGCCGGTCGCCCGCATCGGCGGGCACCCCCAGTGAACTTCACATCCCCAGGAGAGCGCAGATGAGCGCGGGTTCCCGCATCATCGCGATGGGCCACTACCAGCCCGCGCGAATCGTCACGAATGATGCCCTGGCCAGCACGATCGACACCAACGACGCGTGGATCAAGGACCGGGTCGGCATCGCCGAGCGGCGCATCGCCGAAACCGAGTCGGTCGCCGACATGGCCACGTACGCGGCCGAGAAGGCGCTGGCCGACTCGGGCCTGAGCGCCGCCGACATCGACATGGTCGCGGTGGCCACCTGTTCCTCGGCCGACCGCTGCCCGAACGTGGCCACCCGGGTCGCCGCGCGCCTCGGCATCACCGCCCCGGCCGCGTTCGACCTGAACACCGCGTGCTCCGGCTTCTCCTACGCGCTGGGCACCGCCGACCACGCGATCCGGGCCGGCGCGGCGCGCAACGCCCTGGTGATCGGCGCCGAGAAGCTGTCCGACCTGACCGACTGGACCGACCGCACCACCGCCGTGCTCTTCGGTGACGGCGCCGGCGCCGCCGTGGTCACCGGCGTCGCCGACGGTGAGCAGGCCGGGATCGGACCGGTACTGTGGGGTTCAACCCCTGACAAGGGCGACGCGTTGCGGATCGAGGGCTGGCGGCCCTACATCCAGCAGGAAGGCCAGACCGTCTTCCGCTGGGCGACGACCGCGCTCGCGCCGTTCGCCCTCGAAGCGTGCGCGAAGGCCGGCGTGGACCCGTCGGAGCTCGCGGCCTTCGTCCCGCACCAGGCCAACACCCGGATCATCGACGGCATCGTGAAGCGCCTGGGCCTGAGCCCCGACGCCGTCGTGGCGAAGGACCTCGTCGAGTCGGGCAACACCTCCGCGGCGAGCATCCCCCTGGCCCTGTCCAAGCTGCTCGAGCGCGGCGAGGTGCCCTCCGGCGCCCCGGTTCTGCTCTTCGGCTTCGGCGGCGGCCTCACCTACGCCGGTCAGGTCGTCCGCGTTCCCTGATCGGGCACCTGACCAACGCGAAACCCCACCATCGAGAGGAAGCACTAGAAAAATGGCAACTCGCGAAGAGATCACTTCCGGCCTCGCCGAGATCCTCGAAGAGGTCGCCGGGGTCAACCCGGACGACGTCGCCGAGGACAAGTCCTTCACCGACGACCTGGACGTCGACTCGCTGTCCATGGTCGAGGTCGTGGTGGCGGCCGAGGAGAAGTTCGGCGTCAAGATCCCGGACAACGAGGTACAGAACCTCAAGACCGTCGGCGACGCCGTCTCCTACATCGAGGCGAACGCCTGACATGAGCATTCCTGACGTCGTCGTCACAGGGCTCGGCGCGACGACCCCGCTGGGCGGGGACGTCGCGTCCACCTGGGACGCCATGCTCAACGGCCGCTCCGGGGTGAGTCCGCTCACCCAGGAGTGGGCGAAGCAGCTCCCGGTCCGCATCGCCGCCCAGCTCGAGGTCGAACCGTCCGAGGTCATCGACCGGGTCAAGATGCGCCGCCTGGACCGCTCCGAGGCGCTGGCCCTGGTCGCCGCGAGGCAGGCCTGGGCGGACGCCGGCCTGACGGACGTGGAACTCGACAAGGAGCGCCTCGCGGTCAGCTTCGGCAGCGGCATCGGCGGCGCCCTCACCCTGCTCGGCCAGGACGACATCCTGGAGCAGTCGGGACCGCGGCGGGTCAGCCCGCACACCATCCCGATGCTGATGCCCAACGGCCCGGCCGCCTGGGTCGGCATCGACCTGGGTGCCCAGGCCGGTGTGCACGCCATGGCCAGCGCCTGTGCGACCGGCGCCGAGGCCATGGCACTCGCCCTGGACATCATCCGCTCCGGCCGGGCCGACGTGGTCGTGGCCGGCGGCACCGAAGCGGTCATCCACCCGCTGCCCATCGCCGGATTCGCCTCGATGCGGGCCATGTCGACCCGCAACGACGAGCCGGAGAGGGCGTCGCGCCCGTGGGACAAGAACCGCGACGGATTCGTCTTCGGTGAGGGTGCCGGGGCGCTGGTGCTGGAGAGGGCCGACCACGCCGCCGCCCGCGGCGCACGCGTCTACGCCCGCCTGGCCGGTGCCGGCATCACCTCGGACGGGTACGACATCGTGCAGCCCGACCCGGAGTGCAAGGGCGGCATCCGCGCGATGAGCCGCGCGATCCGCGACGCCGGTCTGACCGGTGCGGACATCGTGCACGTCAACGCGCACGCGACGTCGACCCCGGCCGGCGACATGGGTGAGATCCTCGGCATCAAGGCCGCCGTCGGCACCCACCCCGTGATCACCTCGACCAAGTCCATGTCCGGCCACCTGCTCGGTGCCGCCGGCGCGCTCGAGTCGATCGCGACCATCCTGGCCATCCGGGACAGCGTGGTTCCCCCCACGATCAACCTGGACGACCCGGACGAGCGGCTCGACCTGGACGTGGCGGCCCACAAGTCACGTCAGCTGGACATTCCCGCGGCCATGAACAACTCGTTCGGATTCGGCGGCCACAACGTGGCGCTGATCTTCACCCGCGCGTGAGTTTGGAGAACGTCGTGACCACCACCTCATCCGGGACCGACACGGACGTCGACTACCGAGATCCGGAACTGCGGCTGCGCAACCTGTTCGATCAGGGCACGCTGCGGCTACTCATCCCGCGCGACGACGCCGGCGTGCTCTACGCGCGCGGCGAGATCGACGGCACCCCCGCCGTCGCCTTCGCCACGGACGGCACCCGCATGGGCGGTGCCCTGGGCATCGAGGGATGTCAGCACATCGTCGAGGCGATCGACCTCGCGGTGCGCGAGCGCGTCCCGGTACTGGGACTCTGGCACTCCGGCGGCGCGCGGCTGGCCGAAGGCGTCACCGCGCTCGACGGGGTCGGCCAGATCTTCGCGGCCATGGTCCGGGCGTCCGGGCGCGTACCGCAGATCTCCGTGGTGCTCGGCCCGGCGGCCGGCGGCGCGGCGTACGGCCCGGCGCTGACCGACATCGTCATCATGAGCAAGGCCGGCCGGATCTTCGTGACCGGGCCGGAGGTCGTCCGCAGCGTCACCGGTGAACAGGTCGACATGGAGCGGCTGGGCGGCCCCGAGCCGCACGGCCGTCGTTCCGGCGTCGTCCACATCACCACCAAGGACGACGAGACGGCGATGTCCGAGGCGCGCAAGCTCACCGGGCTGCTCGGCCACCAGGGCCGGCTCACCCCGGAGGACGTGCACGACGACACCGCCGGGCACGACCTGGGTGCGCTCATCCCGGCCGAGGCGAACCGCGCGTACGACGTCAAGCCCGTCGTGAAGGCGCTGCTCGACGAGCCGGGCGTGGAACTGCACGCGAAGTGGGCGCCGAACGTGGTCACCACGCTGGGCCGCTTCGGCGGCCGCACGGTCGGCGTGATCGCGAACAACCCGCTGCGTCTGGGCGGCTGCCTCGACTCGGCCAGTGCCGAGAAGGCGGCCCGCTTCGTGCGCATGTGCGACGCGTTCGGGGTGCCGCTGATCGTGCTGGTGGACGTTCCCGGTTACCTGCCCGGTCTGGGCCAGGAGTGGGACGGTGTGGTGCGCCGCGGCGCCAAGCTGCTGCACGCCTTCGCCGAGGCGGTGATCCCGCGGGTCACGCTGGTGACGCGCAAGTCGTTCGGTGGCGCGTACATCGCGATGAACTCCCGGGCGCTCGGCGCCACGGCGGTGTTCGCCTGGCCGAACGCCGAGATCGCGGTGATGGGCGCGAGCGCCGCGGTGAACATCCTGCACCGCAAGAAGCTCGCGGCCGCCCCGGCCGAGGAGCGCGAGGCCGTGCGCGAGCGCCTGATCCAGGAGCAGACGCAGATCGCCGGCGGTGTCGGCCGGGCCCTCGAGATCGGCGTGGTCGACGACATGATCAAGCCCGAGGACACCCGCCGCCGTCTCGCCGAGGCCCTGGCCGCGGCACCGGCGGCCCACGGGGCACATGGAAACATCCCGCTGTAAACCGCAATGGACGGACGCCCGGCCGGTCGGCCGGGCGTTCGTTGTTTCAGCCCACCCGAGTGAGCAAAGTGACCGGAGCGCCGTCGCCGGCGTACCGGTAGGGCTCCAATTCGGCGTCCCACGCCGTGCCGAGCGCCTTCTCCAGCGCGTGCGAGAGCGCCTCGGGCGCCCGCGCGGACTCCATGATGGTCCGTAGCCGGTCCTCGCCGATCTGGATGTCGCCGGACGCGCCCATCACCCCGTGGAACAGCCCGCGGCCCGGCACGTGCATGAAGCGCTCGCCGTCGATCCCGGGACTGGGCTCCTCGGTTACCTCGAAACGGACCATGGGCCACTGCCGTAGGGCAGCAGCCAGTTCCGCGCCGGTACCGGCGCGCCCGGTCCAGCTGCACTCGGCCCGCCGCATGCCGGGATCAACCGGCTGGGCGGTCCACTGCAGGTTGACCGGCGCTGTCAGTACGCGCGCGATCGCCCACTCGACGTGCTGACACACGGCGAGCGGGGTCGAGTGGACGTATACGACGCCACACGTTGGCACGGTGACCTCCCGGAGACCGAGGTGCGTCTTCCCCTACGACCTCGACCGCGGTTGATCGTGTCCCATGATGCCGGGTGGTGCGGATGATGCGCCAGAGAATCGGCAACATCGACATCGGAACGGCCGTAGTGGCACATCCTCTTCAACGGCCGGACCTGCTCGGACGGCACGGTCCACCAGGCATCGTGTAGAGTTACTACGGCCTTTTTTCTGCTTTCTCAAGGAGTACCGCCGTGGCGAGCAACACCTCAAAGACCGCCCGCGCATCAGTCCGCGCCGGCCAGGGAACGGGCGGCGCCCTCAGCGTGCTCGGTGAGTACAAATACCTGATTCCCCTCGCCAACGGCCGCTTCGCCTACGTGCGGAACCTGACCAACGGCAAGACCGCGCACCTCAAGACCGACTCCGACGCCTTCGTCGAGGAGATCCGGGTGCTGGCGGCCGCCGGGCACGGTGCCAAGATCCGCGCCGAGCTCGAGGCGCTCAACGCCGCCAGCCCGGAGGACGGCTGGTCCGCCACCGAGAAGCGCCTCGTCGACGCCGGTGTCTTCGAGGGCTGACCGCCCGTACGCACGACAAAGGCGCCTCCGAATCGGAGGCGCCTTTTTCGCACCCAGTGGTGATCAGGGCAAAAGATCCACCGAGCCGGTGTCCAGGTCGTAGACCGCGCCCACCACGTCGACCCGGCCGGTCGCGACGGCGTCGGCCACCACGTCGATCCCGCGCATCCGGCGGACCGTGCGGCCCACGTGCGCGCGCATCGCCTTGTCCGGCGCGTCCGGGTCGTCGACGCCCACCGCCCGGACGGCCGGGGCGATCTCGTCGACCAGGTACCCGATGTCGCCGGGCGGGTGCTCGTCGGTGCGCAGCGCGTTGACGGTGGCCGCCACCGCGCCGCACCGCTTGTGGCCGAGCACCATCACCAGCGGCACGTCCAGCTTGTCCACGGCGAAGCCGACCGACCCCAGCACCGCCCGGTCGACGACGTGCGCGCCGGACCGGACCACGCAAATCGACCCGAACGTCTGGTCGAAGATCGCCTCGAGCGGGACCCGCGAGTCGATGCAGCCCACGACGACGGCGTGCGGTTGCTGACCACCGGAGGCGGCGGCCGCGGCGGAGACCCGGTGCCCGTGCTCGGGACGGCCGGTCACGAAGCGCTTGTTGCCGGCGACCAGTTCGGCCAGCGCGTCCGCGGCGGAGACGATGGGCGGCGACGGGCTGGCTCCGGGGTGCGTGGTCATGTGAACGATTCTCGTCGAGGCGCCCTTCGTGGACAGCCACCGCGCGCCAAGTCATTTGTGTTGGCAACATCACTACCGGCGAGTAATGATTAACGCCCGGGGTACCACGGGGGCCTTGACGCGCGGAGGTGCCCATGACCGAGCGGTCCGAGCTCACCGTTCCCGACGGCGTGCGCCTGCGGGTCGAGACCCATGGGCCGGCCGACGCACCGGTGACCGTCGTGCTGCTGCACGGCTGGTGCCTGGACCGGCACACCTGGCATCACCAGATCGCGGCGCTGCGCCCGCTGGGCTGCCGGATCATCACCTACGACGCCCGCGGGCACGGCGGCTCCAGCGCCACCACGCTGTCGTCGGCCACCCTCGACCGGCTCGGCGACGATCTCTCCGAGGTCATCCGGCGGTACGCCCCGACCGGCCCGATCGTGCTGGCCGGCCACTCGATGGGCGGCATGGCGATCATGGAGTACGCGCACCGCCACGCCGCGGAGTTCACCGAGCGGGTCGCCGGGCTGGTGTTCGTCTCGACCTCCGCGGAAGGCACCACCCACACCCGGTACGGGCTGCCGCCGCGTCTCGCCGTGCTGCTGCGCCTGGGCGAGACCGTCGGTGCCGGCCTGCTCGCCCGGTCCGGGCCGTGGCGCCCGCACCGGGCCGTCATGCCGGCACTGCGGCCCGGCCTGCGCTGGTTACTCTTCGGCGACCGCTGCGAGGACGCGGCGCTGGAGATGACCATGCGATGTATCGGCCGGGCGTCGCTGCGGTCGATCGGCGGGTTCCGGCAGTCGATCGGGGCCCAGCAGCGCCTGGACACGCTCGCCGCGATCGGGGACGTGCCGGCCGCGGTCCTGGTGGGCGACCGCGACCGGCTGACCCCCACGGAGTGCTCCCGCTCGATCGCCGACGCGCTCCCCGGCGCCGCCCTGACGGTCCTGCCGGACGCCGGGCACATGCTGCCGATGGAACGCCACGAGGAGGTGTCCGCCATGTTGGCCAAAATCGTCAAAAAGGCGGCGAGGCCCTCGGCTCGGCTGGAAGAGGCGGCGTAGCGGGGGGCGAGGAATGCCGTCGGCCGACGCCGCGGCCCTCACGATCGCCCAGCTACGACGCGGCCAGGGACTTCGCCAGCGCGTCCATCAGCTGCTCGGTGCCCTGGCGGCGCTGCTCCGGGTTGTCCAGCCCGTCGAGGTAGACACCCTGCTCGACCAGGACGAAGTCGCTGCCGCCGCGGGCGCCACGGATCTCGATGGTGGCCACCGAGACCGAGATGCGCCGGTCGTTCATGCTCATCTCGTACGTGTAGACCATCCGCTCGTCCGGGACGACGTCGGTGTAGGTCGCGGTGAAGCCGATCCTCGTCCCGTCCTCGAGAACGGTGGTCATCCGTTCCCGGCCACCCTCGCGGAAGTCGAACTCCTCGTCCTCCCGCTTCAGTTCCTCGGGGCCGCCGAACCACTTGGCCTTGGCCGCCGGGTCGGCGAACGCCCGGAACACCCGCTCGGGGCCGGCGGCGAAATGGCGCTCGATGCGGAACGAGTCGTGCACGGTGGAACGCGTGGTCATGACGGATCTCCTTCGGTGTTGAGGAACGTCTCGAGGCGGTCGAGGCGGTGCTCCCAGCCGGACCGGCGGTCGGCGATCCACCGCTCGGCCTGCTGCAGCGCGGCCGGCTGCAGGCGGCACGTGCGGACCCGGCCGCTCTTCTCCGACCGGATCAGGCCGCTGTCCTCCAGGACCCGCAGGTGCTGCAGGACGGCGGGCAACGACATCGTCAGCGGCGCCGCCAGCTCCTTGACGGTGGCCGGGCCACGGCTGAGCCGGTCGACGATGGTGCGGCGACTGCCGTCGGCGAGGGCCGCGAACATCAGGTCGAGCGACGAATGGTTAGGCACTTGCTTAAGTATTCGCCGCACGCTGACCCTGTCAAGTGGTCAAAGCGGCCCGGAGGAGACGCAAGCCCGTCCAGGGGAGTAGGTTTTAGTGCTCCCTCTACCGCGAGCACGCAGCCAGAACGCGTGCACCGGGGCGCAGGAAAGAGAGAAACAGCGACTTGAGCGACGCCACCGTCCGGGAACAAGAGATCGCGGTCGAGCAGCAGCACGTGGATCGGGTCTACGCCCGGCTTGCCGAACTGCGCCGCGACGTCTCACGGGCCGAGAAGGAGGGCTACCGCCTGGCCGGCGTCGGCACCTTCGGCGCCTTGGTCGAGCGCGACGCCATGGTGTTCCACCAGGCTCGGCGCCGGCACGCGCTGGACACCGAGTACGAGGGCCTGGTCTTCGGCCGGCTCGACCACAACACCGGGGCCACCCACTACGTGGGCCGGATCGGCATCCGCGACGACGCCTCGCAGCCGCTGGTCGTGGACTGGCGCGCGCCCGCCGCCGCGGCCTTCTACCGGGCCACCGCCGCCGAGCCGCTCGGCGTCGTGCGCCGCCGCATGATCCAGTCCACCGGCGAGAAGGTCACCGGGATCGAGGACGACCTGCTCGACCCCGAGGCGGCACCGCCGGACATGCGGGTGGTCGGCGACGGCGCGCTGCTGGCCAGCCTCTCCAAGGCCACCGGGCGCGGCATGCGCGACATCGTGGCGACCATCCAGCGCGAGCAGGACGAGGCGATCCGCTCCCTGGCCTCCGGGGTCACGATCGTGACCGGCGGTCCCGGCACCGGCAAGACGGCGGTGGCGCTGCACCGCGCGGCGTACCTGCTGTATTCGGACCGCAACCGCTTCGCCGGCGGCGGCATCCTGGTGGTCGGCCCGTCCGGCGTCTTCGTGGAGTACATCGCCACCGTGCTGCCCGCGCTCGGCGAGGACACGGCGACGCTGCGTTCGCTGGGTTCGCTGGTCGCGGGATACGAGGCGAGCCGGGTCGATCCCGGGGACGTCGCCGCGATCAAGGGCTCGCTGCGCATCCGGCGGGTGCTGGAGCGGGCCTCGCACGACGCGGTCCCCGGCGCGCCGCAGGAGTTGCGCCTGCTCTACCGCGGCACGCTGCTGCAGTTGCAGAAGGGCGAGCTGGACCGGATCCGGCGCTCGGCGTTGCCGCGCGGCGCCCGGCGCAACGACGTCCGCGGCGCCGGTTTCGACCGCCTGTTCGACGCGCTCTGGGCGCAGGCCCGCCAGCAGCAGGTCACCGGCCTGCCGGAGAAGCGCGAGTTCGAGGCCGAGCTCGCCGACCGGACCGACTTCCGGGAGTTCCTCAAGCAGTGGTGGCCGCGTCTGACCCCGATGCGGGTGCTGCGCTGGTTCGCCGACCCGGCACGCCTACGGGCGTACGGGGAAGGGATCTTGTCGCGCGAGGAGATCGCCAAGCTCCAGGGGTCGTTCGACGCCCTGGGCGAGGCCGGGCCGACGATCGCGGACGTGGCGCTGCTGGACGAGCTGGACGAGCTGATGGGCCGGCCCCGGCAGGCCTCGAAGAAGACCAAAAACCCGTTCCACGTACGCGACGGGGTGCAAGAGGTCAGCACGTACGCGGATCGGCAGGCGGCGGCCCGTCCGCAGGTGCTGCGCGACGACGACTACCGCGACTACGCGCACGTGGTGGTGGACGAGTCGCAGGACGTCTCGCCGATGCAGTGGCGGATGATCGGCCGGCGCGGCCAGTACGCGTCCTGGACGATCGTGGGTGACCCGGCGCAGACCGCGTGGGCCGGCGACCCCGCCGAGCTGGAACGCGCTCAGGACCGTGCGCTGGGCTCCCGCAAGCGGCACAGCTTCGCGCTGACCACGAACTACCGCAACTCGTCGGAGATCTTCGCGGTGGCCGCCTCGGTGATCCACACGATCATGCCGGAGCTGCCGCTGCCGAACGCGGTCCGCAGCACCGGCGTGGACCCGGTCGATCTCGTCACCGACGCGGCCGGCCTGCCCGCGATGGTGCGCGAGGTGACCGAGAAGCAGCTGGCCGACGTCGACGGCACGATCGGGGTGATCACGCCGGTGCCGCGCCGGGACGAGATGGCCGAATGGGTGTCCGGGCTGCCGGAACGCGTGCAGGTGGTGACGGCGCTGGAGGCCAAGGGCATGGAGTACGACTCGGTGGTGCTGGTCGAGCCCGGATCCCTCACGAAGGACCGGTCCGGCATCCGCACCCTTTATGTCGCGCTCTCCCGGGCCACCCAGCGCCTGACCACGATCGGCACCGACCCCGGCTGGCACCCCTAGGGGATGCGAATGCGGACCACGTCGTAGGTGGTGGTGGGCGTCGCCGGGGTGGTGAAGCGGGCGTTCGGCAGGTAGAAGCGGTCGCCGGACTCGGCGATGGTGGTCGGGACGTCGAAGCGCGGATCGGTGGTGCGCGAGACGACCCGGCCGCTGGTGGCGTCCCGGCTCAGCTCGACCTGGGCGATCTGGTTGAGCCGGTTCTGCACCACGTAGAGCGAGTTCCGGCGCAACCACAGGCCGTCACCGTTCTCGACCGTCTGCCCGCCCAGGTCGATCTCCCGGGTCACGCCGGCGTACGTCGTACGGAAAAGCTTGCCGGTGTTGGATTGCACAACGATGAGCGCGCGCCCGTCCGGGGTGGCCGAGATGCCGTTGGCGTTGTTGCCCTCGGCCATCCGGAAGTCGCCGGTCAGCGGCACCCGCACGGCCGCGGCGGGCAGCTCGCCACGCTTGCCGAACGGCAGCTTGAACAGCACCTGGTTGGCCGAGTCGGTGAACCAGGCCGCGCCGCCGGTCAGGACGACGTCGTTGATGAAGGCGGTGCCGGTCTGCAGCCGGTACGCCTTGAGCAGCTTGCCCGACCGCACGTCGATCACCCGGGCGTCGCCGCCGCTGCCACCGGCGACGAACAGCCGGTCGCGCCCGTCCAGCTTGAGGCCGAGCGGCGGGGTGCCCGGGCCCTGGCTGAGCACCCGCCCCTCACCGGAGCGCAGGTTGAGACGGAAGATGTCGCCGTCGAGGCGGGAGCCGAGGTACGCGTACGGCGCGTCGGCGATGGCGATGCCCTCGGGCTGGAAACCTTGAGGCAGGCTGAGAGTGGAAGGGGAATGCGCGGCGGCCGGGGTCGCCGGCAGGGTCACGATGAGGACCGTGGAGATGACAATCGCAAGGGAGCGTCTGGACACGGAGTTGGTTCCTTCCAGGCGGATTTTGCTGTCATCGATTGAATACCGCGGGTAACGGCGTACGGTTCGCCTTGCACATATTGCGATGTGCGCATACATTGGCCGACGGAGGTTGAGAGCATGGGAGCCGGGCACGACCACGGGGCGCAGGCAGTGCGCGCGGGGGCGAGGCACCTCGGCCGCCTGTGGTGGTCGGCGGGGCTGCTCGCCGGCTTCATGGTGATCGAGGCGCTGGCCGCCGGGTTCACCGGCTCGCTCGCGCTGCTTTCCGACGCCGGCCACATGTTCACCGACCTGCTCGGCATCGCCATGGCCCTGGCCGCGATCACCGCGGCCGGCCGGGCCGCGACCGACTCGCACCGCACGTTCGGGCTGTACCGGCTCGAGGTGCTCGCCGCGCTGGCCAACGCGGTCCTGCTGACCCTGGTCGCGATCGTCGTGGTGGTCCAGGCGATCCGCCGGTTCACCGATCCGCCGGACGTCCCGGCCGGCGCGATCCTGGTCGTCGCGGTCGCCGGCCTGCTGGTCAATCTGATCGCCTTCGGGCTGCTGCGCTCCGGCGCCAAGGAGAGCATCAACATCCGCGGGGCGTACATCGAGGTGATCGGCGACCTGCTCGGCTCGGTCGGCGTCATCGTGGCGGCGGCGATCATCGGGCTGACCGGCTGGTCGTACGCGGACCCGATCGTCGCGGTGATCGTGGCGCTGATGATCCTGCCGCGCACGTTCGCGCTGGGCCGGTCCGCCGTCCGGATCCTGGTGCAGGCCGCCCCGGAGCACCTGGACATCACCGCCGTGCGCGCCCGGCTGGCCGCCGTCCCGGGCGTCTGCGACGTGCACGATCTGCACGTCTGGACGCTGACCTCGGGCATGGACGTGGCCTCGGCGCACCTGAGCCTGGAGCCGGCGGCCGAGCTCGGCAGCGTGCTGAGCACGGCCCGCGAGGCGCTGCACGAGGATTTCGACATCGATCACGCGACCCTGCAGGTGGAGCCGGTCAGCAGCGGCGGATGCACCCCGGCCAACTGGTGATTGTGGCGATCATCACAAAAAAGGTCCACTCTGGTCACACGGGTCACCGCGCGCGCGGACCTTCACCGGGGTAACCGTCCTGCGCCTACGCTGAGTGGCCATGCAGACACGGAGGGAAGCCATGACCACGGTCGTTCATCAGCCTCGCGTCGCTTGGGACGGTGCTCGCGCCTTCGTCAGCGCGGCCGGGAGCGCCCATTCGGACGACTTCGCGGCCAAGGTGCTGAACCGGCTCGGCAGCGCGGCGTACGGGGATTTCGCGGACACCCGGCACCGCCTGCTCACCGCGCTGGTGCAGACCGGCGGCGACCGGCACGCGAGCGACATCGAGACGGGCAAGTGGCGGGTCCGGCTGGAGGACCTGTTACGAAGCCGGCCCGAGCTGATCGAGACGGTGCGGGACCTGACGGCGGTGGCCCGAGAACTGTAAGCCGTAGAGCTCTGAGCCGTTTTCACGGTTCTGCTGCCTTTTGCAGCACTAAAAGCGACAATTCCGGATATGGGCGTCGCACGGGTAATGGTCTTCGCACCCGCACCTCAACTCACCGTGACCATCGAACAGCAGCACGAGGCACCAGAACTGCACGTTCATCCGGGCGGGCAGGGCATCTGGCAGACTCGGATGATCACCTCACTGGGTGCCGAGGTGACTCTCTGCACCGCGGTGGGCGGTGAGGTCGGCCGGGTGCTCAAACCCTTGCTCGACTTCAAGGGCGTCACGCTGCGCACGGTCCCCCGCGAGACCGGCAGCGGCTGGTATGTGCACGACCGGCGGGACGGCAGCCGCCACTCGATCGCCGAGCAGCCCGGCACCCCGCTGACCCGGCACGAGCTGGACGAGCTCTACAACCTGGCGCTCGCCGAGGGCCTGCGGGCCGGTGTCGCGGTGCTCAGCGGCCCGGCCCACCCCTCGGTGATCAAGCCGGACGTCTACCGGCGGCTGGCCGGCGACCTGCGGGCCAACGGCTGCAAGGTGATCGCCGATCTGTGCGGCAAGCACCTCGAGGCGGTTCTCGACGCCGGCCTGCACGTCATCAAGATCAGCCACGAGGAGCTGATCGCGGACGGGCTGGCCGCCGACGAGTCCGACGAGGCGCTCACCAAGGCCCTGCAGAAGCTGCACGACGACGGGGCCGAGTCGGCGCTGGTCTCGCGGGCGGACGCCGGGGCGCTGGCCCTGATCAACGAGGAGATCTACCGGGTCGGGGTGCCGCGGCTGACCGCGGCCGAGCACCGCGGCGCCGGCGACTCGATGACCGCCGGGGTGGCCGCGGTGCTGGCCCAGGGCGGCGACATGAGCCAGGCGGTCCGGACCGGCGCGGCCGCCGGCGCGCTGAACGTGACCCGGCACGGGCTCGGCACCGGACATTTCGACGCGGTTCAGGTGCTCACCGAGCGGGTCCAGCTCACCCCGATCGAGAAGGCGTGATGACGAGAATCCTGGTCACCAACGACGACGGCATCGACTCCCCCGGCCTGCGGTGGCTGGCTCGCTTCGCGGCCCGCGACGGCCACGACGTGGTGGTCGCGGCCCCCATCGCCGAGGCGAGCGGGAGCAGCGCCGCGATGACCGCGGTCGAGGAGCACGGAAAGATCATCCTGCATCGGCGCGAGCTGCCCGGGGCCAAGCACATTCCCGCGTACGCCGTCGCGGCCTCCCCGGCGTACATCGTGCTGCTGGCCCTGCGCGGCGCCTTCGGCGAGCTACCGCAGGTGATCTTCTCCGGGATCAACCGGGGCGCCAACGCCGGCGCCGCGGTGGTGCATTCGGGCACCGTGGGAGCCACGCTGACCGGTTCGTACGCGGGGTTGCACGGCCTGGCCGTCTCGCTGGACGTCCTCTCGCCACGGGCCGCCTCAGCCCGCAGCGGCGGCGCGGCCATCGCCGCCCTGGACCACGAGGACGACGAGAAGCGCCACTGGCCGAGCGCCGCCGAACTAGCCGTACGCCTGCTCCCGACGCTGCAGCACACCCCGCGTGGGACCGTTTTCAACCTGAATGTCCCAGATCTGCACCCGGACGGCATCCGCGGCCTGCGCCGGGCCGCCCTGGCCCAGTTCGGCCAGGTGCAGATGAGTATCGCCGAGGCGGGCGACGGCTTCGTCCGCACCGCCGTGCAGGCCGCCGACGAGGTGCTGGAGCCGGAGACGGACCTGGCCGCCCTGGCCGATCACTACGCCGTGGTGACGCCGATCCGCCCGCCGCACGAGATGCCCGAGGTCCGCTTCAACCTGGAAACCATCCCGGTGCACGCGTCAGCCCTGCAGTAGGCGGCCGGAGGTCACGCCCCCGATACGGCGGGCTCTTCCGTGGAGTCCACCCCGACGAACGGCTGTGGATTACCGAACAGGCCCAGCAGGCCGGTCACCCAAAGCTGACGATGCGCGAACCGGCTCGGCCGGGTCACGATCAGCTTCACATCGCTGACGGCTGCTAGCTGGAAAGCGGCTACGAGGGCACTGATGCCTACGGAGTCGATAAAGGTGACGTCCTGCATGTTGAGCTCGATACGGGTGAGATGCCCGTCGCTGAGCTGCGCGGCCACGGCCTCGCGGATCTCGTACGCGTTCTCGACGTCGATCTCGCCGTGCGGCGAAACCTCCACCACGTCGCCGGCAAGCGTCGACGTCGTTATCGACAGCGTCACGCCAACTTCCCTCCACCCGCCCGGAGTCCCGGGCGTCGCTCCTTCGGTGCGCGTGCCCCTAGCGCGCGCTTCGGGCGGCAGCCGAGACTACCCCCGAAAGGTTCGGTGAAACTGCCCGAAAGATTAGGGCCCGAACCTGGCAGCCACCTGAGTGACTCGTGTGAACCGCGTCAAGACTACCGGTGGCTGTCCAGTCGTTTGCGAAACGTGACGTCGTCCACAACGGACACGTTTGCTGAACCATCGGGGTGGGCAGGGTAAACAACAGCAGGCGAACCAGGAGGTAAGCGAGAGATGTTCGCGACCAGCAGCAAGAGCGAGGGGACGGCCGCCCAGGCCTGGGACTATCTGTCGTCCGCCATGGCCTCGGCGGGGGAAAGTGCCAAGGAGACCGCTGGTGATATAGCCGACAAAGCCGGTAAGAAGGGGCAGAAGATCGCCAAGAAGGCGAACAAGCAGAGCCAGAAGGTCCGGGCGAAGGCCGAGAAGCGCGGCCAGTACCTGGGCACGAAGGCGAGCGACGCCGCGGACGAGGCCTGGTATCGGGCCAACGCGGCCGCCGCCGCGCTGGCCGGGCGCCGGAACCGCCGCCCGTGGGGCCTGGTCGCCGGCGTCGGTCTGCTCGGCGTGGCGATCGGCTGGGCCGCCGCGAGCTCGGCACGCGCGGCGATGGAACGCCAGGCCGAGGAGGAGGAACTCGAGCTGGCCGACACCGCGGTGGTGGTCACTCCTCGCGGCGAAAGCTGAAACCTCGCAGACGACGGGCCGCCCGGAAAACCCCTGGCGGCCCTACTCTGTGGCACATGGATGCCGAGTTCTTCGATACCGCGGCTGACCTGCGCGCTTGGTTCGAGCGCCACCACGACACCGCACCCGAGTTATTTGTCGGTTACTGGAAGAAGGGCAGCGGGCGTACCGGGGTGACCCATCCGCAAGCAATCGAGCAGGCACTCTGCTTCGGCTGGATCGACAGCATCGGCCGGGGCATCGACGAGCAGCGCTACCAGGTGCGGTTCACGCCGCGGCGCAAGGGCAGCGTGTGGAGCAAGATCAACGTTGCGAAGATCGCCGAACTGACCGAGCAGGGGCTGATGCACGAGGCCGGGCGGCGGGCGTTCGACCAGCGCAAACCCGATCGGGTGGCGGTCTACTCGTACGAGCAGCCCAGCGAGGCCGTCTTCGACCGGGCACAGATCGACACCTTCCGGGCCCGATCCAGCGCCTGGGAGTGGTTCTGCGCGCAATCGCCCTCATATCGACGCTCGGCAGTGCACTGGGTGGTCAGCGCGAAGCGGCCGGAGACCCGCGACCGCCGGCTCGCTCAGCTCATCGAGGACTCGGCGGCCGGACGCAAGGTGCCTCCTCTGGCTCCCCGCTGAAAGCGCCCTCGTCGTACAGTTGAGCGTCGTTGAGCTTGGTCGTCCGCGGCCACCGATTAGATAAGGTCTGCTGGTGCTCGCTGCGGGACACCTCCTGGGCAACCGATACCGCTTGGACGAGCGCATCGCCACCGGCGGCATGGGTGACGTCTGGAAGGGCACCGATGTCGTGCTCGGCCGCGTCATCGCCGTCAAAGTGCTGCGTTCAGCGATGCTGACCGATCCGGAATTCGCCGCGCGCTTCTACGGCGAGGCGCGCATGATGGCCGCGTTCCGGCACCCCGGCGTCGTCGAGGTGTACGACTACGCGAGCGCCCAGGAGGACGACGAGGAGCAGGTCGCCTACCTGGTGATGGCGTATGTGGAGGGTGAGCCGCTCTCCGTGCGGGTCAAGCAGGGCCCGATGCCGGTCACCGAGACCATGTCGATCGTGGCGCAGGCGGCCGAGGCGCTGCACGCCGCGCACGAGGCCGGCACCGTCCACCGTGACGTCAAGCCGGGCAACCTGATCGTGCGGCCCACCGGCGCGGTCGTGCTGGTCGACTTCGGCGTGGCCCGCTCGGCGCAGGTGACCAGCGTGACCGCGGCCAACGCGATCGTCGGCACCGCGCTCTACATGGCCCCGGAGCAGGTCGCCAAGGGCAACGTCTCGCCGGCCACCGACATCTACGCGCTCGGCGCCGTGGCGTACCACTGCATCGCCGGCCACCCGCCGTTCGACGGCGACAACGCGCTGCAGGTCGCGCTGCGTCACCTGGAGGACGAGCCGGACCCGCTGCCCGACCACGTGCCGCCGCCGGTGCGCGAGCTCATCGCCCGGGCCATGGCCAAACAGCCGGGCGACCGCTTCGAGACCGCCGCCGAGTTCGCCGAGGCGGCGTACGCGGCCGGCAACCCGATGGACTGGAAACGCCTGTCCGGCACCTCGCTGATCGCCCCGTCCAGCCCGGCCACGCCGACCCGGACCGTGACGGTGCCGCGCGAGATGCCGTTCTCCCCCGCGCCGGAACCGCTGACCGGCCCGATGAAGCGGCCGCCACGCAGCCAGAAGGCGCTGTTAGTCGCGGTGGTCGCGCTGCTCGTGCTGGCCGGCGGGCTCGGCGTCGCGGTCGCGCTCAGCGGCAACGGGGACGACAAGGCCAAGGTCGGCGGCGAGGGCGCCGCGCCCAGTGCCTCGGTGCCGTCCGGCGGACCGTTCGACGAGACATTGCCGCCGACCGACGAGCCCAGTTTCACGCAGCCGGCCCAGCCGGGCGGGACGCCGCACACCCCGCGGCGGACGAATTCACCGAGCCCGTCGCTGTCGCCGAGCAGCACGCCGTCGACCAGCCCGACCCCGGCCAAGACCACGCCCACCAGCACGCCGACGACGACGCCGCCGGTCAAGACGACCGAGCCGAGCACGCCGCCGACCGGGACCACGCCGCCGCCCACGCCGACCGACGGCGGCGACGGCGGCGGTGCCGGCAACGCCATCTTTCCCCACCTGGGGGGTTGACCCTCCCACGGTGTCAGGGCGGAGGCTGAGCTGATCGAGAGTGAGGGGCACATGGACACCGGAGACGTCGTGCTCAAGAACGTCGCGCCGGCCCGCCTGGCGATGCTTTCCGCGACCGCGACCAGCTACGACGATCCCACGTCGATCACCGAGAACCTCAGCCCGCTGTACCCGCGGCTGATGGAGCTGATGGACCGGCGCGGGGTCGCGATGACCGGGGCGCCGATCGCGTACTACACGCCGGAGCCGGCCGGCCCGGGCGACGAGACGATTCGTTGCCACGCGGCGTTCCCGATCGGCCCGGCGACGGTCGGTTCGGACGCCGGGTTCGAGGTGGTGGAGCTGCCCGGGATCGAGCACGCGGCCACCGCGCTGCACCAGGGCTCGATGTCCGAGGCGTTCCGCACCGGTCAGAAGCTCGCCGACTGGGTGGACGAGAACGGCTACGTCATGGTCGAGCCCGGGATGGCCCGCGAGGTGTATCTGGACTGCCCGCCAGGCGAGTTCGACAAGTGGGTCACCGAGATGCAGGTGCCGGTCCGCAAAATCTGACCACCCGGCCCGTACGCCGGTGGGGACGGTCCACCGGCGTACGGGAGACAGGGTTTTAGAACTGGATGGGGACGCCGGCCCGGACCAGCTGCCAGTTGCGGGTGGAGAAGTCGGCCGGGTTGATCGCGCCCTTGGCCTGCGCCCAGTCGATCAGGAGCTGGCGGATCTCCTGCTGCGCGTTGTAGACCTGCTCCTTGACGATGCCCGGGAAGTTGCCGCCGCCGGACCGCCGGTAGTTGTTGACCGCGACGACGAAGCGCGCGTCCGCCGCCACGTCCACGCCGGCGATCTGCAGGCGGGTGATCCGGGAGCCGATCGGCTTGCTGATGTCGATGTCGTAGTCGACGCCGGACAGCGTGTCGTAGTTGTAGTCCGGGATCGACGGGTCGTTTATCGCGTTCACGTCGATCGGGGCGTCCGGCGCGAGCGTCACGAAGAACTTCGCCGAATACTCCAGGTACGCCCGGACCTCGGCACCGGTGAGCACGACACCCTCGAGCGTGTTGTCGTAGATGTAGAGCCCGGCCACATCCTTGATCTTGACGTCGCCCTGCGGGAAGACCGCGGTGCGGCTGAACGGCGCCGCGATCGAGAGGACCGGCAGATCCGCGTACTCCGTGCCGGCCATGGCCGCGGCGACCGTGTCGGTCTGCACCTTGTTGATGTAGTCGAGGATCGGGGTGTCCTCGTACCGCGAGGTGGCCGCGCTCAGCGTCTCGGTCGAGGTGGCGACGACCTGGTTGACGTAGGCGACGGTCTTCTGGTGCTGCGACCGCACCGCGGCCAGCACCTTCGGGTCCTCGGTCACGGTGTTCGTGTTCAGCGTGGCCGCCGCTTTGCTGGTGATCCGCCACTTTCCGTGGTCGCGCTGAAGGTCGAAGTCCATCTTGGTGAGTCGCTGGCCCCACTTCGACGGCTCGGACATCAGCACCTGCGCGCCGGTCTTCGTGTTCGCCACGAACCGCTGCGGGATCTCCAGGTGGGCGTGCCCGAACAGGATCGCGTCGATGCCGGGGACCTGCTGGGCGATCAGCGCGGCCGGGTTCTCGTTCGGCAGCTCCGGGCCGTAGCTGGAGGTGCCACTGTCGCCGCCATGCGCCGAGATCAGCACGAGGTCGGCGCCGCGCCGGCGCATCTCCGGCACCCACTTCGCGGCGGTCGCGACCATGTCCGTGAACTCGAGCTTGCCCGCCACGTTGCCGCGGTCCCAGATCGCGACACCGGGGTTGGTGAGCCCGAGGATGCCGACCCGCAGCGTCGGCGCGTGCTTGCCGAGATCGACCTTCTTGATGACGTACGGCGTGAAGGCCGGCCGCCCGTTCTTGGCGCTGACGGCGTTGGCGGCCAGCGCGGGGAAGCCGAGCTGACGGATCCAGAGGTTCAGCAGCGGCAGGCCGTAGTTGAACTCGTGGTTGCCCAGCGTCACGGCGTCGTAGTCGAGCACGTTCATGGCGCGGGCCATCGGGTGCTTCTCGCCGGTCGTGGTGATCGGCTCCTGCTTGGCGTAATACGTCGCCAGCGGAGTGCCCTGGATCGTGTCGCCGGCGTCGAGCAGCAGCGTGGCGCCCTTAGCCTTGGCACGCAACTGGTTCACCAGCGTGGCGACCTTCGCGACGCCGACGTCGTTGTGCGCGCTGTCGTCGTACTCCTTGTCCAGGTAGTAGTCCCAGTTGTAGACGTTGCCATGGATGTCGGAGGTGCCCAGCACCGTGAGGTGGTAGGTCGGGTCCGCCTCGGGCTTGCCGGGCTTACCGGGGTGCGCCTGCGCCGCCTCGGACAGGACGAACGGCGCGGCCGCGGTGGCGGCCGAGGCGGCGAGCATGGCCCGCCGCGAAACACCGGTGGTCATGTGGGGGAACCTCTCGTGTCGATGGAACGTGCCTCGTGAGCACGCTGGAGAGGAACCATAACTGTCTATGTATACATCTTGGAATATCGGGGCGGCGCGATGCCCAAACTTTTGCGTAACCCCCTATGTGGAGGTCTCGAAGGCGGTCCTCGGCGCGGCCAGCGAGTCAAGGACCGCGCGCAGCCGCGTGAACCCTTCGGCGCCCAGCTTCTCGAACTCGCCCTTCAGGACCGGGGTGGCCAGCTTCGCCAGGCCGTGCATCTCCAGCTCGACCCGGAAGGTCACCTCGGTCCCGCCGCCGCACGCGCGTAACCACACCGAATCGACGCAGGTGGCGCCCTCGTTGCGGCCGTGGAACACCAGGCGCCCGGGCTCGCGGGTGACCAGCGTGTAGGTGAGCTCGGCCGTCACCCCGAAGACCTTGCACACGTGATGCCAGGACGATCCGGGCGCGGGCGGTCCGGCGTCGCGGCGCGTGGTGCTGCAGGCCGCCGGATCCCACTGCGGCGTGTTCGCGAAGTCGGCCAGATAACCGAGGACCGGGCCGGGGGCGGCGACGACGGCGAACGTACGCTCCACGACGATCATCTATGCCTCCGAGGGGTGACGGCGTGCTGATTCAGCGTAGTGGCCGCTTCTGATCAGCGCGCCGATTTCTTGCCGCCGGAGAATCTCCTCGTCTCGGCCGCATAATGCGCCCGCACGTGCCGGGGATGCGGTACGGTCGCTGCCATGGTCAGCTTCAGTGAGCGACGCCGGCGTTTCGACGACCGCCGCTGAAAGCTGCTTTTCCCCGGCGGGTCGAGCCCGCCGGTCCCTCGTGTGACGCCGGTCGACCCGTCTACGCGCGTACACGATGGGTGTCTCATGAATTTCGAAGTTCTGCTCGCGGACCGGCTCGCGCCGGCGTTCGAGGCCGTCGCCGGCGCGCCGGTGGATCCCGCCGTGCGCGTCTCGCAGCACGCCGACCTGCAGTCCGGGGCCGCGCTCGCGATGGCCCGGCAACTCGGCCGCGCGCCCCGGGCCATCGCCGCCGAGGTGGCCGCGAAAGCCGACCTCGACGGGCTCGCCTCGATCACGTTGTCCGGCCCCGGATTCCTCAACCTCACCATCGCCGACGACGTGATCACCGCCGCGCTGGACGGGCTGGACGACCGGCTGGGCGTACCGCCGGTGTCCACACCGGACCGTGTGGTGATCGACTACTCGGGGCCGAACGCCGCCAAGGAGATGCACGTCGGCCACCTGCGGTCGACGATCATCGGGGACGCGCTGGCCCGGATCTTCGCGTTCGCCGGGCACGACGTCATCCGGGTCAACCACCTGGGCGACTGGGGCACGCAGTTCGGCATGCTGATCGAGCACCTGGCCGACCTGGGCGGCGTCGGCGGCAGCTACACGCTCGGTGACCTGACCGATTTCTATCGGCAGGCCCGGGTCAAGTTCGACAACGACGACGATTTCCGTGCGAGGTCACGGCTGCGCGTGGTCACGTTACAGTCCGGCGAGCCGGAGAGCCGGGCTCTGTGGCAACGCTTGATCACCCAGTCGCACCGGGCGTTCCTGGACGTGTACGGCCGGCTCGGCGTGACGCTGGCCGCCGGTGACTTCGTCGGCGAGAGCTTCTACCAGGATCAACTCGGGTCCGTGGTGGACGAGCTGACCGCTTCGGGTCTGCTGGTCGAGAGCGAGGGCGCCCTCTGCGCGTTCCCGCCCGGCTTCACCGGCCGCGACGGTGATCCGCTTCCGCTGATCGTGCGCAAGAGCGACGGCGGCTTCGGGTACGCGGCGACCGACCTCGCGGCGCTGCGGCACCGCACGCGGGTCCTCGGCGCGAACCGGTTGCTCTACGTGGTCGGCGCACCCCAGCAAACCCACTTCCGGATGGTGTACGCCGTGGCGCGCGCGGCGGGCTGGCTGCCCGACGGCGTGACCGCGGAACATGTCGGCTTCGGCTCGGTGCTCGGCCCCGACGGCAAGATGCTGCGGACGCGGACCGGCGAGACCATCAAGCTCACCGACCTGCTGGACGAGGCTTCGGCCAGGGCGTCGTCGGCCGCCATCGGGATCGGCGCCATCAAGTACGCCGACCTGGCCGGCGACCGGCGCTCCGACTACGTCTTCGACTGGGACCGCATGCTGAGCTCGACCGGCGACACGGGCCCGTACCTGCAGTACGCCTACGCGCGGATCCGCTCGCTCTTCGCCAAGGCGACCCTCTCCCCCGGCCCGATCATGCTGACCGCCCCGGCCGAGCGCGACCTGGCGTTGAAGGTGCTCGCGTTCGAGCCCGCGTTGCAGGCCGCGATCGACGCACGCGAGCCGCACCGCCTGGCCGTCTACCTGCACGGGTTGGCGGTGGCGTTCTCCGCGTTCTACGAGCAGTGCCCCATCCTGCGCGCCGAGCCCCCGCTGCAGGCGAGCCGCTTGGCGCTCGCCGACCGCACGTCCCGCACGCTGGCGTCGGGCCTGACCCTGCTGGGCATAGCCCTCCCCAAAGCCATGTGACCCCTGGCCACCACCGGGGGAAATCAGCGCCGCAGGATTCGCGCGCCCGGTGTCGTCAGCAGACTTGCCACCAGCAGGCCGATGCCGAGCGCGGTCAGCGCACGTATCCCGGAGGTGTGCACCAGGAAGCGGCCGGGCAGGAACGGGATCGACGCCAGGCCGACGACGGTGATGGCCAGTGCCAGCGGCCAGAACGTCCTCGACCGCGGTGGCGGTGCGGGTGGCGGCCCGTGCCAGCGCACCAGCAGGCGCCGCCGCAGGATCGTGGCGATCAGCAGCGGTAGCGAGACGAAGCCGGCCACATGACCCGCCCACTCGCCGACCGGCGACAACGCCTCCAAGTCATCGAGCACCAGGTGGCTCGCGGCGCCGATCAACGTGGACAGGATCGTCACCCACCAGGCCGGGCGGGACGTGCCGAGGACGGCGAAGTCTCGTGCGGCGCCGGGCAGATGGGCCGCCACGGCCGGGGCCGCGCGCCGGATGAGGGCGGCACCGATCAGGGTCAGTGGCAGCGACCAGCCGAGCAGGCCCGGCCAGGAGTGGGCGAAGTGGTACAGGTCGAGGTCGACGCCGTCGAACGCGTAGCCGAGGTCGGGCACCATCGAGCCGAGCACCAGCGCCACGCCGTCGAACCACCCGGGCCGCCACAGCTTGAGCGGCAACACCGCGGCCGGGTGCGTCGGAACGGTCAGCGGCACGCGCCGAACGTTAGCGGGCTAGCGCAATCCGGAGCCGTACGGGAAAAGGCCTTTGATCGTGACCGGGAGACGGCCCTGGGGGCGGGTGTGTCCGAGCAGGACGTCGGCGAGCGCGGTGAGGGACGGGGGCTGATATCCGTACGCGCACAGGTAGGTCGTGGCCGACGGGAAGGAGGCGATGTCGTACGGGCCGCCGACGGCCGCGACCACGATCGGCTTGCCGGTGGCGAGCAAGGCGTTGACCAGCTTCTGCTGAGTCAGGTCGGCCCAGGCGTTGTACGTCGTGACGACCGTGACGTCGGCGGTCTGCGCGGCCGCCACCGCCTGCTGGATCAACGCGTCGGACGGCGAGCCGGTGTACAGGCGGGTGGCGCCGAGCGCGGCCGCCAGCGTGGTCGTCGTCGACACGCCCCAGCCCGTGACCAGTACCTGCTGATCGTCGCGCAGGGGCAGGGCGGCACTGCGCAGGGCGGTGATCGACTTGGCGGCGATCCGCGACATCGTCGACTGGTGCGCCGGGCCACCCACGACCGGCGGCTCCGAGACGTACGGGGAATAGGTCTTGGTCTTGAGGATGCGCCGGACGGACTGGTCGATGCGCCGCTCGCTGATCGCGCCGGTGTGTACCGCGTCGATCAGCGCCTGGATCGCGCCGGGCACGTTGCGGGGCATGAGTAGCTGATCGACGCCGGCGTTGACCGCGTCCAGCACGATCTGCTCGTTGCTGTACTCGTCGAGTGCCGCGGCCTCGAGCGCGTCCGTGATGACCACGCCGTGGTAGTGCAGCGTGTCGCGCAGCAGGCCGGTGACGATCGGCTCGGACATGCTGGCCGGCTTGCCGGAGGGGTCGAGCGCGGGCGCGACGATGTGCGCGGCCATGATGCTCTGCGCTCCGGCGGCGATCGCGGCGCGGAACGGCGGCACGTGCGTGTCCATGATCTGCCGGCGGGTCTCGTTGGTGATCGCGATGCCGTTGTCGGTGTTCACCGTGGTGTCGCCGAGGCCGGGGAAATGCTTGGCCTGGGTGCCGATGCCGGCCGCGTGGTAGCCGCGTTCGGCCGCGACGCCGAACAGCGAGACCTGGGCGGTCCGGTCGCCGAACGCCCGTACGCCGTCGGCGCTGTTCAGCGCATTCGTGTTGACGTCCACCACGGGCGCGTCCACGACGTTGATGCCGAGCGCCTTGAGTTCGGTGCCGCTGACCTTGGCCGCGTCGTACGCCGTACGCGGATCGAACGTCGCCCCGATCGCCATGTTGCCCGGCGAGACGGCCAGCGGCGCGCCGATCCGGTTGACGATGCCGCCTTCCTGATCGGTGCTGATCTGCAGCGGGATGCCGGTGTCGGCCATCGCGGCGTGCTGCAGGCTGTTGGAGAGCGCGGCGATCTGCGGCGGGCTGGTGAGGTTGTGGCTCCAGGTGAAGTAGATGACGCCGCCCAGGTGATATTTCGCGACGGCCTCGGCACCGGTGTCCACCTGGTACATCGCCTGGTTCGACGCCGCGTCGGCCGCGCTCACCGTGGTGCCGTTCTCGCCGTACACGTAGCCGACGATCATCTGGCCGACCTTCTCGGCCAACGTCATCGTGCGCGTGGGGCCGGCCTGGGCGGGCGTGGGGCCGGCCTGGGCGGGCGGACTCCACCCGGCCGTCGACACGATCGCCACCGCCAGGAACGCCAAGGCCCGCTTCACGAAACCATCGAAACCTTTCGATTGATCGGTGTCAAGCTCTCAGAAGGTGGGCTGCCACGGGCCGCGCGCCGGGCGGGCCTCGTCGTCGCTCTCCACCGGCCACGGGGGCATGGTGGCGGCGACGACCTCCAGCGCCACCGTGCCGGAACGGAACTGGAACTCGGTGCCCAGCGGGATCGTCAGGCAGACGCCGGGACGGAGGTCCACTTCGTCCTCCCGGCCCTCCTGGCGACGCCACATCCTGCCGTCGCCGGCCACGACGAACCAGATCTCCTGGACCGTGGCGTGCACGACGGCCTTCGCGATCTCGCCCGGCTCCAGCCGGAAGTGCGCGAAGCTGCCCGCGCCCGGGAGCACGCAGAGCGGACGCACCGCGGAGCCGTCCGGCGCGCTGATCACCGGCGCCTCGGCCAGCGTGCGGGTGTCGAATACCTCGGTCACGGTGAAACCCTCCTCAACATCGATCATCGCGCAGACTACGACGGCGCGGGTGCTATCAGTTGTTACTGGCGCGTACGGCATCGTCGGCCGCGCGGACGCTGCTCAGGGATTGACGCGCATCCCGGCGATCAACGCGGTCAGGATGCGGGTCAGCCGGGGCTCGACCTCGACGTTGGCGTGGGCGATGTCCGGATGTTCGGTGTACATCTGCTCGAGCTGGCTGCCGGGCGTGGCGGACATCTGCCAAAACGCGCCGGCCATGCTCGTGGCCGTGCCGACCAGGTCGCGGGTCTGCTGCACGGTCAGGTCGAGCAACCCGCGGAGATGGTCGGTGACCAGGAGGACCTGCTCCAAGGTGGAGGTTTTGTAGGCGTAGGCGGTCTCCAGCGAGACGTTGCGTTCGAGGTTCATCGCGGCGTGCGCGAGCAGGTCACAGAAGAGGGGGCGGGCGGCCAGCGAGCGGGCGATCACGGCGGCCGCGTGCGCGCCTCGATCGCGCCCGTCACCAGCGCCTTGATCACGCCCTTGACCAGCGCCTTGATCACGCCCTTGACCAGCGCCTTGATCACGCCCTTGACCAGCGCCTCGATCGCGCCCGTCACCGGCCTCCAGATTCCCTCGGATCCAGGCCGACCACTCCACCCACGCCTCCGCCGTCAGCGCGAGGAATATCTGCTCCCTCGTCTCGAAATATCGCAACATAGCCGATTTGTGCATGCCGACCGCCGCGGCCACGTCGGTCAGTGTGACCTCCCGGACAGTCCGGGCCTCGGCCAACTCCCGCGCGGCATCCAGAATCGCGCGCTCACGCTGCTGTTTTGCCTCGACGCTACGAGCTCTCTGCACGCCCCCAACCCTAACACAACGAGGTTGCGATAATAACGAAACAGGGTTTTACTAGGGCCATGATTTGGTTCATCACCGGTACGTCGCGCGGCCTGGGCCGCGCGTTAGCAATCGCTGCCCTGCAGGCGGGTGATCGAGTCGTCGCCACCGCGCGCAAGCCGTCCGAGCTCGACGATCTGGTCGCCCGCTTCGGCGACGGCATCCTGCCGGCGGAGCTCGACGTGACCCGCGCCGACCAGGCGGAAAGCGCTGTCGCCGCCGCCATCGAGCGCTTCGGCGGCATCGACGTCGTGGTCAACAACGCCGGCTACGCCAACCTCGGTCCGATCGAGACGATGGACGACTTCCGGACGCAGTTCGAGACGAACTTCTGGGGCGTCTACCACGTGACCCGCGCCGTGCTTCCGGTCATGAAGGCGCAGCACGGCGGCACGATCGTCCAGTTCACCTCGATCGGCGCCCGGGTCGGCGGTCAGCCCGGGCTCGGCTCGTACCAGGCGTCGAAGTTCGCCGTCGACGGCTTCACCCGGGTGCTGGCGGCGGAGACCGCGCCGTTCGGCATCCGCACGATGGTGGTCGAGCCGGGCGGGTTCGCCACCGACTGGTCGGGCTCGTCGATGCGGGTCCACGACATCCCGCCGGAGTACGACGCGACGGTGGGCGCGATGGCCCGGCGCCTCGGCGACGCGAACATGACCCAGGCCGACCCGGAGCGCGGCGCCGAGATCCTGGTGCGGGTGGTGAAGTCCGGGCACCTCCCGACGCATCTGCCGCTGGGCGCGAACGCGGCGCGCATGGCGGTCGAGTTCGAACAACGCCGCCTTGCCGAGGCTCTCAAGTGGGCGGAGCTGAGCAGCTCGGCCGCGTACGGAGCGAAGTATCCGGTCGACATCCCCGTGTGATCCATAACGCAATCGCCAGCTCAGGGGGCCCGCGGAGGCCCCCTGAGCGAACCAGCCCTGAACCGATCTCGAGGGCGTCACGTGTGCATCGCGAACGGCCACCGGAAAACACCCGGAGCCGCATGAATCAGGAGAAAACGATGCGTACGAAGCGCCTTTTGTCCCTCGCCGTGCTCGTCACGGCCGCGACTGTCGGACTGGCCGCGTGTTCGAAGGGGACGACCACTGTGGGCGCGGCGCCGGCGGCGCAAACCCCGGCGACGGCGCAGGCCGCGACGGACACCGCTTTCAACCTGCTCTCCGGAACGGCCAAGTCGAACGACGCGCCGGCGAACACCGGCGACCTGGCGATGAAGAACGGCGGCGTCGCGGACGCCCAGACCGAGCCGGTCGCCGAGCAGTGGGTGCAGCTGACCGCCAGCTCGGCCGGCAACCTCAACCCGGTGGTCGTCAACGGCGCGCGGCTCACGCTCTACCGCTTCGACAAGGACAAGCCGAACACCAAGACCTCGGCCTGCAACGCCGACGGTGGCTGCGATCAGACCTGGCCGCCGGTCACCGTGGCGGACCACGGCAAGATTTTCTTCGCCGGCATCAAGAAGAGCGACATCGGCTTCTTCAAGCGCGAGGACGGCCGGATTCAGGTCACCGTCAAGGGCTGGCCGGCGTACCGGTTCGCCAAGGACACCCAGAAGGGCGACACCAACGGCGAGGGCGTCGGCGGCACCTGGTTCGGTCTGCGCCCGGACGGTGGCAAGGCGATGCCGAACACCGACGAGGTCAGCGTCGACAACGCCGCCGGCACCCCGAGCAAGCCGGCGACCAGCGCGATCCTGTTCGACGACAAGGACTTCGGCGACAACGGGGCGTCGCAGGGCATCGCCGGTGACAAGTGCATCGACCTCCCGCGCAAGGGCGTGGCCTCCTCGCTCACCGCGGAGGGCACCCTCAAGCTCTGGAGCCAGCCGGGCTGCAAGGGCGAGTCGGTCATCGTCGACGGGGACACGCGGGACCTGTCGCAGATCCAGGCCACCGGCAAGATCGTCAACTTCGACAACAAGGCCTTCTCGGTGAAGCTGGGGGGCTGACATCCGAGCAGGTCGGTGGAGGGGTGTGCCGGGGGGGCACACCCCTCCACTCTTTTTTGTGAACAGGGGAATGCGATGAGAACAAAACACGTGGCCGGCCTGGCGGTCGCGCTGCTGCTTCTGGCCGGCTGCACCAAGACCATTTCCGGTACGCCGACGGCAGAGCAATGGAATCCGACCGAGGTCGCGGGCCTGCCGATCACGACGGGGCCCAGCGGCGAGCGCCCCGGTGTGCCACCCGCCCACGTTTCCGTGCAGGGCACCGACAACGGCCCGATCGATCGGCTCGCCGCGGACGCCGTAGACGACGTACAGGCGTACTGGGGAAAGGTCCTGCCGGGTTATCGCCCGGTGATCTACGTGAGCTCGTTCGACTCGCGGAGCTCGACCGGCTCGCTGTGCGGCCAGAGCACGAAAGGCCTGGTGAACGCGTTCTACTGCGGCAACGACGACAGTATCGCGTGGGACCGCGGGGTGCTGCTGCCGACGCTGGCGCACGACTTCGGGGACATGTCGGTGGTGGCGGTGCTGGCGCACGAGCTGGGTCATGCCGTCCAGACGCGACTCGGCGCCGCGGGGGCCAGTTCGATCGTGCGTGAGCAGCAGGCCGACTGCTACGCGGGCAGTTATTTCCGCTACGTGGCGGAGGGTCACTCGCCCCGTTTCCAGATCTCCACCGGGCCGGGCCTGAACGACATCCTGTCCACGCTGTTCTTCATCCGCGACACGCCCGGCACCTCGGCGGCGTCACCGGACGCGCACGGGACGGCGTTCGACCGGGTCACGGCGTTCCAGCTGGGGTTCGGCGACGGGGTGCCGCGGTGCGAGAGCATCGACGCGGCCGAGGTGAACCGCCGGGTGACGCCGGCCGAGGACGGGCCGTCCGGGCCTTCGCTGGCGGTGTCCGATCCGGCCGCTCTGCACGATCTGCAAACCACGATCAAGAGCGCTTTCGGTACGCCGGTGGCACCGTTCACTACGGACAGTGCGTGCGTAGGCCGTTACGCCGTAGGGTTCTGCCCGTCGGACAACTCCGTTGCGCTGAATCTGGCCCGCTTGTCGGAAATTTCCGGAGATTTCGCTGCATTCGGCGAAATCGTGTCACGGGCGGCCCTGTCCGTCCAGCACGCCCGCGGCCTGCCCCTGACCGGCCTGGTGGCGGCCCAGCGCACCGCCTGCCTCACCGGCCTCTGGGCGGGCTCGATCGTCCCGTCCCACCATCAGGCCCTCGAACTTTCGCCCGGTGACCTCGACGAGGCCGTCGCCGAGTTGCTCGCCGACGATTCGCTGATCGCCGCGGACCAGGCCGGCGCGGCCGTTCCCTCCGGTTTCGCCCGGGTGGACGCGTTCCGCGCCGGCTATGCGGCGGCGAACACCGGCACCGCCGGTGTCGCCGCCTGCCTCACAGATTCACACTGGTGAACTGCTTGCCCGCTTCGTTGACGACCCGGACCGCCTTGACGTCGGCCGGGTCGATCAGCGCGCTGCCGTTGAGCGTCGTGCCCGCTGTCGCGCCCTGCGCGGACACCAGCCAGCTGCCGGCCAGCACCGTCGCGCCGTCCTTGCCGACCACCTCGATGCGGCACTTCTCCCCCGCCGGGATGCCGTTGATCGCCGCGTAGAGCTGCACCCAGCCCTGCTTCGGCGTCATCGACACGCTGATCCGGGTGCCGGTCGTGGCGTCGACCGTGGTCGCCACCTTCGTCCCGAGCGCCGCGGTCGGCTCGGACTGGACCGGTGCGCCGATCGTCGGCTGCGCCTGCGGCGGCTCGGGTGCGGTCGCTCGTCCGGCGAACACGCCACCGCCGATCACCGCCGCCGCTACGACGACGGCGGCTGAGGAGACCATGGCGGTGCGCCGATGACGCCTCCCGGTGGATTCGGTTCTGATCTGCCGCAGCGTTCTCTGCAGGAGCAGGTCGCCGCCGTCGGGCGGCCCGTCCAGCATCATCGCCTCGGGTACTGCCTCTAGGGCCACCGTCCACTCCCGCAGTGAATCGACCTCCGCACGGCACTCGTCGCAGCCGGCGAGGTGCTCCTCGACCTCGCGTTTCTGCTCGTCGGTGAGCGTCTCCATGAGGTAGCCGGCGAGGTCAACATGTTCGCCGGTCTCGTTGATGTCGGATGTGTTCACGCTGACCGCTCCGTCCGGGCGAGGTTGCCTTTCGCATGTATCTCTCGGAGTGCACGGAGCGCGTAGAAGGACCGTGATTTGACGGTTCCCGGCGGGATCCCCAACTCCTTGGCGGCTTCCTGGACTGTACTACCGAGCAGGTAGACCTGTTCCAGAACTTCCCGGTGCTCGGGGGACAGCTGACTGAGCGCGTCCACCACCACCATCGAGTTGACCACCTGTTCGGCATGGTCGTCGTCGGTGGCCAGATCCGGTGCCTCCTCGCGACTCTCCGGCGCGCGGGCGTTACGTGCCCGGATCTGGTCGGTGACGATGTTGCGGATCACCGTGAGCAACCAGCCACGTACCGAGCCTTTCCCGTTGACCAGGCTGTCGGGATGTCGCCAGGCCCGGACCAGCGCTTCCTGGACCACATCCTCGGCAGCCACCCGGTCGCGGGTCAGCTGCGTCGCATACGCGAGCATGGCGCGTCCATGTTCCTGGAACAGCGATCTGACCAGGGCTTCATCCGCCACCTCCCGACGACGTTGGCTTTTCAGCAAAGGCATTTCCCCCCACCCTTCGCGGCAACCCCCACCGCGTTATTCCGACCTTGGCCAGCGCAAAGCATGCGGCCAACTTCGGCGAGCGGGCTACGTCGATGTTCCGAATGTGCTTGCTGTCACCGGTGATTACGGATGACGGCCAGCTCCGGATCAACACACGACGTGCCCGCACGCGACATGCCTCACACGCGCATGGCGACGTTCCGGTTCACCTGAACCGATCACGATCGTCAACCGTGTGCCGGGCATGTTGCGCCGTCTTACGATGGTCACCGCCGCCACGTCGGTGGTCGCCGTCGCCACCGTGGGTGTTCTCGCCTTCGTGACGCCCGGCTATCTCGTGCACCGGGTCTTCGACACCGCGGCCCTGCAGCGGGGGGTGGCGATGGTGCTGACCCGCGACTTCCGGGTCGACGCGGCCGCCGTCGCCTGCCCCGGCCGGGTGCCGGTGACGTCGGGCTTACGGTTCAGCTGCAACGCCCTGGTGGGCGCCGATCAACTTCCCGTTCCCGTACGCGTCCTGAACTCCACCGGCACCTACCAGGTGTCCCGGCCCTTCTAGTCAGAGCGCGTCGTTGCAGACACGCCCCTGGTTGAGGCAGTCGACGACCTTGGCCATCAGGGTGTCGGGCATCAGGTTGATCAGGAAGGCGTGGTCGGTGATGGGGCTGTTGGCCTGCCCGTCGAACGCGTCGATCTGATACCGCTGACCCGGCGGGATCTCGTAGGCCAGCGTGATCCGCAGATGCGGCACCGCGAACATCCCCATGGCGCAGCCACCGCCCGCGACCGGGAACGTCATCTGCGCGCGGTGGTCCGGACTGTCCACCTGGCGACCGTCCCAGCAGCTGGGGAAGTCGAGGATGCGCACCACCTCGGCCCCCGGGTCGCACACCGGATACTTGGAGGTCTGCCTGCTCAGCGTGTTCGAGCACGTCCACCACGAGCGCGCCAGCGCGCCGCCGTTGGTGTACGCGACGGCGTCCCCCTCGGTGGCCCGCAGCAGCCGCGGCATCGGCAGCACCGGCCCGCGTGGACTCCCCGTATATGACATGGTCAGCGACACCGGCAGCTGGATGGGCCCGCCGTGCCCGTCCTGACCCGGTTGCACGTAACGCACCACCGGCCAGTAGTACGTGGAGTCGTCGCCGTTGCGGCAGGTGGTGGGCGCCCCGATGATGCTCTCGGCGGTCGAGTCGTCCTGCACGCCGAGGTTCCCGACGTAGTCGTGCACGTGGTGCGGCGGCCCCGGAAACTTCGGGGTGACCACGACGTTCGCGGTGTTCAGGTGATGCTCTTCGTTGCGCCCGCAGTCCCATGTGTAGCTGCCGGTGGACGCTCCGGCGACCGGCGGCGCGGGTGCCGGCACGTGCGCGGTGCCGTCCATCGCGGTGTAGAACGGGCCGAGCCGTTTCGCCAGGTCGGCGGATGACGGGTTGCGCTCACCGAAGGCACTGACCGTAGTCGTCGAGACGACGACGATCACGGCAAGTATCACCTCCAGGGCCAGCATGTAACCAACAAGCCCGCGCCGGCGCGGCGACGGCATCGACATGCCACCAACGATACGCAAACCCCCGAACCAACCAGCCCGCCCCATGTCGGACGTCTCAACCGCACGGACGCTGTTTTGCCTCCTTTCTCTCACCCGCTTCGTACGGTGGGTTCAGGGGTGCCGACGCCGTAGAGTTGGGCGGAGTTGATCCGCATCGATAGCCGGGGGTCACTTGTGCGCTGTGGGATCTGTGACGCCGAAATCGAATACGCCGGCCAAGCGCACACCTGCGGAAGCCGCCGCCCGTCAGAGGTCTCCGCGGCGGAGTGGGCCTCGGTCAACCGGCGGGTCGTCTCGTTCGCGATTTTCTTCGGGGCCGCGTCGGTCGCCGCCGCGTTCCTGGCACACTCGCTGGCCGACCTGCAGTCGGTGACCGACGACTCCGATCCCGCGGCGCAGGCCAGCCTGGCACTGGGGTCGATCCTGATCCGGCTGCTGGCCATTCTGTCGATACTGGGGCTGCTGATCGCCTGGCTGTTCTGGTGGCGTTCGGCACGGCGGATCAGCGAGTCGAGCGGCGCACCGGCGTACGGCAACCTGGGTTTCTGGGGGTCGATCGCCTTTGGTGTGCTCCTGGTCGGCAGCTATGTGGTGCCCGGCCGGCTCGACACCATGACGCAGGCGCTGAGTGTGCAGGCCCTGATGCGCGTCGTCGCGGTGGCGGCGCTGATCGCCGGCGTGCTGCACACCCGCACCATGTTCGCGTGGGAAAGCGACCCGATCCAGCCGACCCCGGACGATTGGGACGCCATGTCGTGGGATCCGGCCGTGCAGCGCGAGATCGAACGCCGGCGCCGCTGGTCGTGACCTCAGTTCTCGTGGAGCAGCTCGTGGGTGCGGCTGATCTGTGCCCACGACTTCGGGGCCTGCGGCGCGCGTTTGGCCATCGTCGTCAGGGCCGGCTTCGACGGCGTGTACAGCCACGCCCGGAACAGCGCGTCCAGGTCCCTGCCGGAGACCTTCTCGGCCAGCCTCGTGAACTGAACGGTCGTGGCGTTGCCGTAGCGGTGCTCGGCCGCCCAGGTGCGCAGGATCCGGAAGAAGTCGTCGTCGCCGACCGCGAGCCTGAGCTGGTGCAACGCCATCGCGCCGCGGTCGTAGACGGCGGGACCGAACAGGTTCGCGACGCCGGGGGCGGCCGGCGCGGCGGTCCAGATCGGCGCGTTCGGCGGGTTCGTGGCGTACAGGTAATCGAAAAGGTCCTGGGTGGTGCCCTCGTGGTTCTTCTCCGACCAGAGCCACTCCGCGTAGGTGGCGAAGCCCTCGTTGAGCCAGATGTCCTGCCAGCGCGACAGTGAGACGGAGTCGCCGAACCACTGGTGGGCGTTCTCGTGCACGACCACCGAGGTGTTGGACCCGCTGAACCAGAACGCGGACGAGTAGTTGGGGCGGGTCTGGTTCTCCAGAGCGAAACCGAGCGTGCCGGGCGGCGCGACCACGCCGCCGCGCGCCTCGAACGGCCAGGGTCCGAAGAGCGTGGACTCCCAGTCGGTGATCTCGGCGGTGCGTTCGATGCTCGCCTGGGCCTCGTTGCGGGTGGCTTGCGGCAGGAGCTTCGAGTACGCGTTCCAGATCGGCTGGCCGTTCGCGGTGGTGTCCAGCGACAGGTCGTATTTGCCGATGGTGACGAAGGCCAGGTACGGCGCCTGCGGCTTGAGTGAGCGCCAGCTCCACCGGGAGTAACCGAGCGTCTCCGGGACCGGGCCGAAGTTCGGCATGTCGCCGTTGCTGATCGCCGAGACGCCGTTGGGCACCGCGACGGAGACGTCGAAGGTGGCCTTGTCCGCCGGGTGATCGTTGCTCGGGAACCACCACCAGGCGATTTCCGGCTGGCCCACGGCCATCGCGCCGTCGGGGGTGCGGATCCAGGCGGAGTAGCCGAGGCCGGCGTCGACCTTCTCCGACGGCACGCCGGAGTATTGGACGACGACCGTCATGGCGCCGTCGTCGGTGATCGGGCGGGCCGGGGTGACGACGAGCTCGTGGTCGCCCTGCCGCGCAAAAGTCGCCGGACGGTTGTTGACCCGCACCGATGAGACGTCGAGCAAGAAATCCAGATGGAAACTGCTGAGATCCTGCGTCGCGGTGGCGAGAATCGTGGTAGTGCCGGTCAGCAGATCGGTGGCCGGGGTGTACCGCAGCCGAATGTCGTAATGGGAGACGTCATAGCCACCGTTGCCGTACTGGGGGAAGTAGGGGTCGCCGATGCCGGCGCCGCCCGGTTCGGGCGTGGCGTGCGCCGCCGTGCCCGTGCCGGCGAGCGTCAACGCGGTGGCGACCAGGGCCGCGAGCAGTCGTCGCACGGTTGGTTCCTTCCGTTCGCCCCAATACACGGGTATCGAGAATCACCCATGCGTGTGGCCCGTGGCGTAGACCTCATCCACCGATCGGCCCCGATCACAGCGAGGACTTCCGTACTAGGGTTCAGTTTCGAAGATCGCGAAAGTTGATTTTAAGATCAAAGCAAGGTTTCGGAGGCCAGCATGGCCGAACGCGTCGTCATCACCGGCATCGGTGCGGTCACGCCAGTCGGAAATGATCGGGAAAGCACCTGGGCCGCGCTGCTGGCGGGACGCTCGGGAGTTGCCCCGATCACCGCCTTCGACGCGTCCGCGATGTCCACGCAGATCGCCGCGGAGGTCAAGGGCTTCGATCCGGCGACGATTCTGGAGGGCAAGCGCCTGCGGCGTACCGCGCGCTTCGCGCAGTTAGCGGTTGCCGCGGCGCGCGAGGCCGTCGCCGACGCCGATCTGACCGTGAGCGACCCCGCGCGCACCGGCGTGGTGATCAACGCGGCCGTTGCCGGTTTCGACACGATCGAGAGCGCGACGAAGCTGATGGGCGATCATCGGCTCAGCCCGTATTTCGTGGCGTCCTCGCTGACCAACATGCCGGCCTGCGAGGTGGCGATCGACCTGGGTATTCACGGGCCGGTCACGGCCAGCGCACTTGCTTGCGCGAGCGGTAACTACGCGTTGGTGGAGGCGCGGCGGCTGATCCTGGCCGGGGACGCGGACGTGGTGATCTGCGGCGGGACCGATGCGGCGATCACCGAGGTCATGTTCGCCGGCTTGTCGTCGATGGGTGCGCTGAGCAAGCGGAACGACGATCCGGCCGGGGCGTCGCGGCCGTTCGACGCGGAGCGGGACGGGTTCGTCTTCGGGGAGGGGTCGGTCGTGCTCGTGATGGAGTCGGCGACCCACGCCCGGGAGCGTGGTGCCCGGATTTATGGGGAGTTTTCGGGCGGGGCGCTGACCTCGGACGCCTTCCACATCAGTGCGCCGGCGCCCGAGGGCCGGTACGCGGCGGCGGCCATCACCCGGGCTCTGGAGAATTCCGGGGTCGCCCCCGAGGAGATCGATTACGTCTCCGCGCACGGCACGGGCACGAGGGCCAACGACCGGACCGAGACGATGGCCATGCGTACGGCGTACGGGAAAAAGGTTGATGATCTTGTGGTCAGCAGCCCGAAGTCGATGGTCGGGCACCTGATCGGGGCGGCCGGGGCGCTCGGTGCGATGACCGCGCTGCTCGCGATCCGGGACAGCGTCGTGCCTCCTACCATCAATTTGACCAGCCCCGATCCGGAGTGCGACCTGGACTACGTGCCGAACGTGGCCCGGCACATGCCGGTGCGGGCGGCCGCGGCCAACGCTTTCGGGTTCGGCGGCCAGAACTGTGTGGCGGTGTTCGTCGCCGACGAGTGACGTCCTGTTCATCCCGGTTTGCTCGGCTTTGGGGGAATTATGACTTATCAGTATGATCCGGCCGCCTTCCGGGACGTGTTCGATCATCACTTCACCTTCCTGGCCGGGTTCTGGCGCAACACCCACCGTTACGCCGAGCGTCTCGCTCTCCGTGACACCGACAAGGGCCGTGACTGGACGTACGCGGAGCTCGGCGAGGACGTGGCCCGGGTCGCGGCCGGCCTGGCGCAGCACGGGGTCGGCCCCGGCGACGTCGTCACGTTCCAGCTGTTCAACGGCTCCGAGTTCGCTCTGCTCTACCTGGCCAGCGAGCATCTCGGGGCGATCGCCTCGCCGATCAACTTCCGCTTCTCGCCGGGCGAGACCGCGCACGTGCTCGACGACAGCCGGCCGCGCGTGTTCGTCTACGACGCCGCGCTCGCCGCGAGTGTCGACGAGGCTCTTCACCTGGCGTCCCATCGGCCCGGCACGACGCTGAGCACCGGCGACTTCGGCACGCTGCTCGAACACGGATCACGACCTCAGCCGTACGCGGGTACGACGTGGGACGAGACGCTGCGGCTCTACACGTCGGGCACCACCGGGATGCCCAAGGGGGTGTCGCTGCCCAGCATCGCCGAGGTCCTGAGCGCGCACGACGTGAGCATGCACTTCCCGCTCGACCCCGACGACCGGACGCTGAACATGACCCCGTGGTTCCACCGCGGCGGCATCATGCCGGGCGGCCCCACCGCGGTCTTCTACGTCGGCGCGGCGGCGGTCACGATGCGTGCGTTCGACGCCGACTCGGTGCTCGACCAGGTGTCGGCGCACGGGTTGACCTTCCTGATCGGCGCGCCCACCAACCTGGCGTTACTGACCGCGGCCCAGGAGACCCGGCCGCGCACCATTTCGACACTGCGCGGCATCGTCACCATGGGTGCGCCCCTGGAGCGCGAGGCCTGCCTGCGTTACCAGCGTGTGCTCACGCCGCGCATCTTCAACGGGTACGGGACCACCGAGGCGTTCTGGAACACGTTCCTGCGCCCGGCCGACCTGCCGGACCACGCGGGATCCGCCGGGCGGGCGTGCACGGACGACGACGTGGCCGTGGTGCGGGTGTATGAGGACCGTCTCGCCGACCCCACCGATCTGGTGGCCAAGGACGGCAGCGAGACCGGCGAGGTCATCATGCGGTCGATCAAGAGCGGGTACGCGTACGTCAACAACGACCGCGAGCAGGCCGCGAAGTTCCACGACGGCTGGCTCTACACGGGCGACCTGGCCACCTGGGACGCCCAGGAGTACGTGACGATCGCGGGCCGCAAGGACGACATGATCATCTCAGGCGGCGAGAACGTGCACCCCGTCCAGGTGGAGGAGGTGCTCAACGAGCATCCGCTGGTGAGCGACTCCATTGTGGTCGGCCTGCCGGACGAGCGCTGGGGCCAGCTGGTCGTGGCGTACGTGGTGCCGACCGGCGGCGACTTGACGGCGAGCGAGCTGGACAAGCACACCAGGGCGCACCCGATGCTGGCAGACTTCAAGCGGCCGCGGCGGTATCGCTTCGTTTCCGAGCTACCCCGAACCGCCACCGGCAAGAAGATGCACTACATGATCAGGCAACGCCTGACCGACCCGGCCGAGGTGGCCCAGCTGACCCGCCCGGAGTAAGCGCCCGCGGGCAGCCTCCCTACGAATGGGTCGGCTGCCACGCCGGCGCGCAGGTCCACGCCGTCCGGCTCACGACGAGTCCGGCATCAGCTTCTTGACGAAGATCACGCAGATCTCACTCGTCTCGAAATGATCACCGTCAATGTAATGATCGTGATGCGTCTTGACCTCCCCGTGCTCCCATTCGCGGTAGCCACGGCCGAGGTAAAGCTTGATCGCCGCGTCGTTGTCCGGAAGCACGCCGAGAGCGACCAGCAAATGGCCACGCTCTCGCGCCCAGTCTTCGGCCTTGGTCATGAGCTTCGAGCCGACACCCCGCCGACGGCGGTCCTCCTGAACCCACAGGTTCATGATCAGAGGCGTATCGCCAAGGTGCTTGCGCAGCTCCGGTTCATCGGCACGTTCATCCCAGATGTACACATGACCGACGGGCACACCTCCTTCGCGAGCGACCAGCAACTCGCCCTTCTCGGCGGCGCGCCGGTCGAGCCGCTCCGGAAGCAGGCCAAAGTCGGGATCCGTGGCGAACGCTGACAGGTCGCCCTCGTCCGCCGGCCGGATCTCTATTGCGTCAATCGTCAAGTTGTCCAAACGCCTTCTACTGCCGCGCCAGACAAAGCCATCGAGCTCAGCGCGAGCGACCGGTAACAATCATTGCCAGGATGACAGCAACGAAGGTCGCTATTACCAACATTCGGACTGCCAGTCGTCCCGCGTCGTCCCCACTTATGACGATCGTCGCGCGGCGAAGGGTCGCCGAAACCAAGATCAAAACGACGGCGATCGAGGCGATGGTGAGGAGGATCAGGATGCCTGCCGAGTCCTCTAAGCACGTAGGCAGAAGTTCGGTACGTAACTGGTGACGGGCTGTCCGGAGACATGCTCG
>NZ_JABBNC010000010.1 GCF_012933445.1 Actinoplanes sp. TBRC 11911 | reverse complement strand
TGCACGGCGACGAAGCCGAGCTTTGTCGTCTCGGTTTCGAGGTCGTAGGCCAGGACGTCTTCGGTGGACCAGCCCAATCTCGTACGTCCGCAGGGGTGCAGGTTGTGCCCGGCGACCGCGAGCCGTTCCAGGCCGATCGCTTGCCAGTCCGGACCGGCGCCGACCGGGGCGAGCGGCCGGGCCATCGCGATCGCTATGTTCGTCATCGCGTCGTGCAGCTCGGCGGCGAACCCGGGGGCGTCGATGCCGCTCTCGCCGAGCAGCTCGACCGGGTCACCGGCGCCCGACGACGGGTATTCGACCCGGCCGAAACCGTGCCGCACGCCCGGGCCCATGTCCCGGATACCCTCGCGGGTCAGCGCGCCGCGCAGCTTGCGCCCGACCGCCTCGGCGGCGGCCGGCAGCGACGCCAGGAAACCGGGCACCAGGTGCGGGGCTCGCGCGGCCAGGGTGGCCTCCGCCAGGCCGGCGAGGGACAGACCGGACGTCATGCTGTCGTCGAAGGGTCGTCGAGGTCCTGGTAGAAGATCTCGGTACCGTCGTTGCTGATGATCGTGGGCATTTCACTCGTCTTATCGATGGTGTTTTCGCAGGAGAGCAACCGCGGCTGCGGCGCTTGAGGACGGGCCCGGCAGCAAGGCTGATCGGATGACTGGAGCCGGCGAGCCTATGAGGCGGGCGTCAGCTTTTTACCGGGCAATCTGAGGGCATCGTGCCGCCACCCATCCGGCGTCGTCCCGAATTCCTGGTAGAAGGCACGGTGAAATGTCCGGGCGTTGGCGAATCCCGTCATCGCCGCGACACGCCCGATCGAAAGTCCGATGTGCCGGGGGTCCACCAATATGTTGCGAGCCGCCAGGAGTCGCTGGGTGCGAATGTACACCCCGGGCGTCATATCGACGCTTTCGAATAGCGAGTAAAGGTGCCGCACCGAGATATGGTGCAGCCGGGCCAGTCGCTCGACAGCGAGCGGTTCGTGGACGTGCGCACGCACGTAGGCCATCATCGCGGGCAGGAGCACCGGAGCTGAGCCGTCGGGCGCGGCGGTCGCCGGACCGCGTAATGCCATGACTAACAGGTCGATCGCCGCGTGCCCGGCATCGGCTTGCTGCACCGCGGTCAGGTCCGAGGCGGAGCTGCCCAGTTGATCGAGATAGCGGACGAGCAGGTTCGTCGCCGGGGAATGGGCTCGTAGTCCCGGCACGCCATCGCCGATGTCCCGTGCGCCCGGTGGAAGCAAGTCGCGCGAGAATTTGATCATCTGAATTTCAGCGTTACTTCCGGTGACCATTTCCCACGCGTTGCGAGCCTGGTGCATTGCGACGTCTCCGACCGTCATCGCAGTGAGTCTTCCGTCTTGGCGTACCCGGAAGTTCCCGGCTATTCCGACAGCGAGCCCCATCATTTCGTTGCCGGTGGCTTTGGCGGCGAGGCGCGCGGTCCGGACGATGCGAAGTGCCCCCGTCGTCGTCAGCCGCATCAACTTCACCGACTCGCTCAACCCTTGTTCCGCGCCTTGTACGCGGCAGTCCTGACCCGCGCGGACGAGAGTCGGCATGAAGCATTCGCGGGCAAGCCGATCCATTTCGTCGGCGGATAGATAGTTAGTTCCCACAACCGTCGAACGCTTTCGCGGCGGTGTAATTCACGGCAGAGTGCGTGACCGTAGCCACGCTCTTTCTGGTGTTATGCCGAGTCATGACCGGAAGAACGTCAGCAGATCGGCGTTGATGGTCGCATGCTGCGTGGTGGGCACGTGCCGGTGGCCAGGATAGGTCTTCAGGATGCCGTGATGGAGCAATTCGGCGGACAGCGGCGCCGAGTTCGGCCATCTCGTGGCCTGGTCGTCGTCGCCGTGCATGATCATCACCGGCACGGTGATCTTCTTGAGATCCTCGGAGAAATCGGTTTGCGAGAAGGCCACCATGCCCAGGTACGCGGCGTTGGCGGCACCCATCATGCTTTGGCGCCACCAGTTGCGGATCAACGCCTCGTAGGGTGCGTTCTTGGATGGGCTGCCCACGGTGGTGCCGGTCAGCACCATCGGTGCGGGGACGGCGGACATGATGGCGGCCTTGGCGACGCGGGATTCGCCGTGCCGCCCGAGGTAGCGGATGACCTCGCCGCCGCCGGTGGAGTGTCCGACGTGGATGGCGTCGTGCAGGTCGAGGCGGGCGGTGACGGCGGCCAGGTCGTCGGCGTAGTGGTCCATGTCGTGCCCGTCGGCGGCCGGTGCGGAGCGGCCGTGACCGCGGCGGTCGTGCGCGATGACGCGGTAGCCGTGTTCGACGAAGAAGAGCATCTGGTTGTCCCAGTCGTCGGACGACAGCGGCCAGCCGTGGCTGAACACGACGGGCTGTCCGGATCCCCAGTCCTTGTAGAAGATCTCGGTACCGTCGTTGCTGATGATCGTGGGCATTCTCTTTCTTCTTTCCCGACCGCGCGATTGGATCTCCATGCGCACGATCTTCCATTCATGGGTGATCAGGGCGCGGGAATGGCCGGTATGTGACCTCGGCCACCGCGTCATTCGCGGAAAGGGCTGCCACCCCTGCTTCATCCCGGCGATCAACCGCCCGGACGTAACGTGCCAGCACTTCGGCTACGGCTCGTTCCTCGCTTGTCACCCGGCCAATGGTCGCCGCCGGGCGGAGTCTCAGCCATGACGTTGTCGTTATCAATCGTTACGCTCGAGGCATGGATCAGCTGGAGACCCGCGACTTGAAATACTTCGTGGTATTGGCCGAGGAGTTGCATTTCGGGCGGGCTGCCGAGCGGCTCCTGATCGCACAGCCGATCCTGTCCCGCACGATCGGCCGGCTGGAGCGCCGGCTCGGGGTGATTCTGTTCGACCGGACCAGTCGGCGGGTGACTCTCACCACAGCGGGCGAGGTGCTACTGGCCGAGGCCAGAACGACGTTGCGAGCGCTGGAGCGAGCGGTGCAACGCACTCAGGCGGCCGATAGTCGTCTGCTTCGGCTGGCCGCCACCCCGGGCGGCGGTTCCGGTGCGTTACGTGGGTTGCTCGCCGCTCATGAAGGCCAAGTCGATATGCATTTCGTACGGGATCCGCTCGCCGCCGTGCGCGCCGGTCTGGCTGACGTTGCCATCGCTTGTGACAGCGACAGTCTGCACGGCCTTGCCACGCTGCCCGTCATGGCGGAGGAGCCGGTCGCTCTGATTCCCGCTAACCATCCGCTCGCGGGCTCCAGCCAGGTAACCATGGCACAACTCCGCCGGCAGCCCACCTATGCCGAGTCCTGCCCGCCGGTGAGCTTGGATCACATCGTCGACCTCGTGGCGCTGGACCGGCTGATCGTGGTGGTCGGAGCCAGCGCGGCCGACCGGATCGGCGCCGATGTCGTCAGCGTTCCGGTCGTCGATCTGCCGCCGACCACGATGGTTCTGGCGTGGCCCGAGGATTCCACTGATCGCGAGATCGCAGCACTCGTCGGCACCGCCTCGGCGACGCATCTCGCCCACCACCTTGACGTTCCCGATCGGTCGACAGCGTAGTTGCCGGCGGTGGTCTGGTCAGTAAGGCGTACGGTCCAGCCAGGCATCGAGCACGGCCGGGTCGCCGGTGATCTCGACATGGGACTGCGAGACCGGGACACGGCGGCCGATCATGAGCATCAGGTCGAGGGCGGGACCGCGGACGATCGTGGCACCGAAGTCGTGATCGCCGCTGAACGCCACGCCGTCGCCGTTACGGACGAGGGACCAGGCCCGACCCTCCAGACCAAGATCCGTCAGTTCCAGGCGCAGCGACTTTCCCTCGTCGAGCGGGGTAGGAAACAGCAGCGGACCCTCGAACGTGGGGTACGTCGCGCCGGCCCGCGCCACGAACAACTCCAGGGCCTCGGCTATGTTGTCGGCGGCGAGCGAAGGCGTCAGGTGGAAGTGCGAGCCGAGTGAGATCGCGGCGTCGGCTTGGTGCATGAGCGAATCGTTCAGCAGCCGCCTCATCCACCAACGAGCCGGGCGGATCCCGATGAAGGTCATGACCTCGGTGTCCGGGCCGACCTGCTGCACGGCGTCGACCACCGCCTGTTGCGATCCGGGAAGCCAATCCGACAGGGTGGCGGCCGAATAATCCGACGGTGCGCTGTCCGGGACGGCATCCCAAGCGACCAGGGCTGGATCCGGCTGGATGATGATCTGGGCAGCCCACCGGTTCAGATGACCCACGTGTTCGATGAGGTCCTCGAGCGACCAGCCTGGGCAGGTGGGGACCGCTCGGGTCATGTCTTGGTGGGCTACCCGCGCGACAAGGTTGTCAATGGAATTCGCAAATGTAGTGGCGTAGCCGTCGAGCGTTTGATTCGTCATGTTCGATCCTCACGTCATGGCATCGATGGCGGCAGAAATACATGGCAATACCGCTTTGGCGCTCCGCAACACAACCAGTTCCAAGCCCCGGGTGCGATGACATTTCTTGCACGAAGGTCGCATATTCTGCTCGCCGTCTGAGCGCGGAGACTCCTCCTGCCCGGCGCTCTGGGATCTTCAGCAGGAATTGAGATATGTCGTGCAGAGAGTTTCCGCGCGGCCGGAGCCTGGCACGGTTTATTGGTCAACGGGGTGCGTGCTCGATGCGACGAGGCGATATCGATTTACGAAGGTTCGTGCCCGTGATGCCGACATCGCTCGTCATCGAGAGACGGGTGCCTGGCGTTCGGGCAGCATCCTCACCGACCTGTGGGACTGGCGGGACCGGACACCGAATGCGACGGCGGTCGTAGCGTATTGCTCGGATGGACGAAGGGTGCAGTTGTCCTACCGCGAGTATGCCGACCGGGTGGATCGGTTCGCCGCTGCCTTCGTCGAACTGGGTGCCCGATTCGGCTCGGTCGTTGCCGTGCAGCTGCCGGAATGGTGGCAGGCCGGCGCGTTGGTGCTGGCGGCGATCCGCGCCGGCGCCGTGGTGACGCCGATCAGCGTGACGCTCGGAGCCCGGGACACCGAGCGCATCCTGCGCCGGGTGGGCGCGTCGATGTATATCGGGCCCGGCACCTGGGACGGCACCGATTACCCCGCCCGCATCGCCGAGTCGGCGACGAGGTTGCCGATGCTGCGGCATCGCATCGTGGTGGGCTCACCGACGCGGCCACCGGAGATCAACTTCGCCCACTATTTCGAGCGCGAGGACTGGCGGCGCCGGCATGCGGCGACACTGGCCGGGCGAGTTGTCGACCCGGACCGTGCCGCGATCGTCGCGTTCACTACCGGCAACGACAGAGGAGCCGTCCACTCGCTCAATACGATTTACGGGGATAACGCCGAGATTGTGCGCACGCTCGGACTCGGACCCGGCGATCGCATCCACACCCCGCACACGGCCATGCACAAAGCCGGGTTCTCGGTCACCATCGGGTATCCGCTCCTGGCGGGCGCCTGCAACGTGCTCGTCGAAGGGTGGACTCCCGCGGCGGGGGCCGCGGCCGTGACCGCCGAGGGCGTCACCCACGTGGTCGGGGTACCGATGTACTTGACCGCGTTGTTCGGCGCCCTGCGCAATCGAGGGGGCGATGTTTCTACGCTGCGGGTCGTGGTGTCGTTCGGCGCTGCCGTCACCCCGCAACTTGTCACGGCCACGGCAGTCCACCTGGGCGTACCGCTGCTTGCCTTGTTTTCGACGACTGAAGCGGGTGGCATCCACACGCGGCCCGACGATCCGGCCGACTGGAGCCTGAACAGCGTCGGCCGTCCGGCTCGGGGCACCGAGTTCGAGCTGCGTTCGGAGGAGCCGATCAGCGAGGCGGCACCGGGGCGGCTCCTGCTTCGCGGCGCTGCGGTGTGCCTCGCCACGCTGGATACGACGACGACAACCCCGGTCGGCGAATGGTTCGACACGGGTGACCTTGCGGTTCCGGATGGCCGTTCCGGCGTCAGGTTGGTGGAACGAGCGACCGGCCCCAACCGGAGGTGTGGGACGGCGGGCACCCTCCGCGCACGGTGGCCGACGTGGTTGTAGATCTGGCAGGAAATGACACCTGAATGCAGAAGATGTCGTTGCGCGTGCCGAAACTTCTGAACAAATAATTCGACATGCCGGTCAGCGTCAGAACTCCATTACCGATTGTCCGGGAATCCCGGGTAACCACGCCTGTGCGTGGTTTTCTCGTTACCCAGGCAGGGAGCGCTGCCGTGCTTGTCGCCGCCATCGTCGTCGCTCTCACCTGGACGAACTTCGGCGGCGAATCGTATGAGCGTTTCTGGCACACCGACCTGTCGATCCTGCTGGGTGACGTTCGAATCGGACTCACCCTTCAGCAATGGGTTAACAGCGGATTGATGACGCTGTTCTTCTTGGTGGTGGGGCTGGAGGCGCGGCGCGAGTTCGATCTTGGTGACCTGCGGGACCGGCGCCGGTTCGCTCTGCCGGCCGCTGCCGGGGTCGCGGGAATGGTCGTTCCGGTCGGCATCTTCCTGGCAATCAACCACGGCGGGCCGGGGCTGACCGGATGGGGCGTGGCGATGTCGACCGACACCGCTCTGGCTCTGGGCCTGCTCGCGCTCGTGGGGCGGCGGGTGCCGGATCAGACGCGACTGTTCCTGGTCACGGTGTCGGTGGTCGACGACGTGGTGGGGTTGATCGTGACCGCCGTGGCGTACACGGGAAACGCAAGGGTGATGCCGCTGGTCGTCGCGCTCTTGCTGTTCGCGTTGACGTTCGTGATGAGGCGGGCCGGGGTGAACAACGGTTACGCGTTCGTGGCGGTCGGTGTCGCGATCTGGTTCGCGATACTGCGAAGTGGCGTCGACCCGGTGGTGTCCGGGCTCGCGCTCGGGCTGACCACGGCTGCCTACACGCCGATGCGCGGGGCACTCGAGCGGGCGACCGACGTGTTCCGGTCGTTCCGCGAGCAACCGACTCCCGAGCTGGCACGATTCGCGAGGATGAGCCTGGTGCGGTCACTCTCGCCCAACGACCGGCTGCAACGTATCTACACCGGATGGACAAGCTATTTGATCGTCCCGCTGTTCGGTCTGGCCAACGCCGGTATCGCCATCAACGTGGACTTCCTCCGACGTGCGGTGACCTCGCCGATCACCATCGGCGTGTTCGTGGCGTACGTCGTGGGCAAACCGATCGCCGTGGCGGGCGTCTCGACGCTGATCGAGAAGCTGAGCCATGGGCGGATCCGGGCCGCGGTCGGATGGGCGTCCGTACTGGGCAGCGGGACCATCGCGGGCATGGGGTTCACGGTGTCGTTCCTGATCGCGAACCACGCCTTCCGCGGGACAGCGCTCGACGAGGCGAAGCTGGGAGTGCTGGCCGCGATCGTCGCGTCGGCGTTGATCACCTGGGTGGTGTTCCGGGTGGCACTGACGTTGGCGCCGGCGCACAGCGCGGTGGCTCTCCTCGGCGACGCGGTCCAGCTCACCGACCTGATCCCGGCGGTCGACGACGACCGTGACCACACCCGCGGGCCCGCCGACGCCTCGGTGACGATCGTGGAGTACGGGGACTTCCAGTGCAAGTTCTGCGGGAGAGCCGCACCCGCCGTGGGGGAGCTGCAGGCCGACGCCGATCTCCGGGTGGTCTGGCGGCATCTGCCACTGACCGACGTGCACCCGCAGGCACAGATGGCCGCCCAGGCCGCCGAGGCGGCAGCCGTACAGGGGAAATTCTGGCAGATGCACGACCTTCTGCTGCGGCATCAGGCACATCTGCGCGTGACGGATCTCGTACGGTACGCCGCGATGATCGGCCTGGACACCGACAAATTCCACGATGACATGCTGGGCGCGACCGTCGCCGCCCGCGTCGCGCACGACGTGGACTCCGCCGACCTCAGCGGCGTCGCCGGCACCCCCACCTTCTTCATCAACGGGCGTCGCCACTACGGCGAGTACGACGTTGCCACCCTGCAACAAGAGATCCGAGTGGCCCGCAAACGCGCGAGCATCGTCGCGTCCCACGCGATCAAAGAGCGAAAGTAGGCCCGTATCAGGAAGCGGTCGCGGGCTTCCGCCCAGATTCGGCCGTCGCCGCGCCGTGCGCCGGGCGGCGGGTCAGCACCTGCGGGCCCTGTTCGGTGATGGCGACGGTGTGCTCCGAGTGGGCGGTGCGCGAGCCGTCGGCCGACCGGATCGTCCAGCCGTCCGGGTCGTACCGGATCTTGTCGGTGGTGCGGCACAGCCACGGCTCGATCGCGATGGTCAAACCCGGGTCGAGCCGCATGCCGCGATGCGGGCGGCCGTCGTTCGGGACGTGCGGGGCCTCGTGCATGGTGCGCCCGATGCCGTGCCCCCCGAACTCGTTGTTCACCCCGTACCCGTACGAGTGCGCAACCTCGCCGATCGCCGCCGAGACGTCACCGAGCCGGCCACCGGCCTGCGCTGCCCTGATTCCGGCCTCGAGAGCGACCTGCGTGGCCTCGATCAGCTTGACGTCCTCCGGGTCGGGGGTGCCGACGATGACCGAGAGCGCCGAGTCCGCGGCCCAGCCGTCGACGGTGGCCGCCATGTCGATGCTGAGCAGGTCACCATCGCCGAGAACGTAGTCGTGCGGCAGCCCGTGCAGCACCGCGTCGTTGACCGAGAGGCACAGCACGTTGCGGAACGGCCCACGCCCGAACGAGGGGGAGTAGTCCCAGTAGCAGGACTCGGCGCCGCGCTCTTTGATCCGCCGGCGGGCGAGGTGTTCGAGGTCCATCAGGTTGACCCCGACCGCGGCGGCACCGCCCAGCTCGGCGAGCAGCTCGCCGACGAACTGCCCGGTCACCGCCATCCGGCCGATCTCCTGGGCGGACTTGAGCTCGATCACGACGCTTCTCCCTCTGTTGCCTGCGTCTTTCTGCCTGGTATTTTAATACCGGCATTTTTATACCACGCCACGTCGAGCATGCTCCGAAGGGATATCCTGCTGCCATGGTTCGCCAACCGCTCACCGCCGAACAGATCGCCGCGGGCCAGCGCCTCGGGGTCGCCTTGCGGGCCGCGCGGGCCGGCCGCAGCCTCGTCGAGGTGGCGTTGGCAGCCGGCATCTCACCCGAGACGCTCCGCAAGATCGAGGCCGGCCGCCTGCCCGCGCCGGCGTTCGGCTCGGTCGTCTGCCTGAGCCAGGCCCTGGACGTCCCGCTGAGTGACCTGGCCGACGTCTGGCTCACCGACACCCCTGTTCGCCAGGCATCTTAAGACCTTATTTCCCCCGTACGCCGGTGCACCGTACCGTCACCGACTCCAGCGCCACCGGCGCGGCGCGAGCCCGCACGGCTTGAAGTGCGCGGCAGCGGCTGGGGCGACGGCGTTTATCCCACCTGGATTAGCTACGACGCCGTGGCCCGCTTCGTCATGGACATGCTGTTCCCGGCAGCCGACAACGATTGACGCCCGGTAGACAGTATCGGTGCACGAGCCCGATGATCAGAGACCTTTCACGTCAGAGTTGTCAGCGCCGGTCGACTTGCTGCCATGCCATCTGGCCGTGTCGCGATCCAACGGCCATGTGGGCGTAAGTCCCCAAGGTCTCGGCGAAATCCAGGATGTGACCGGGATCGCCGCATGGTGGGATGGGCGCGGCGCGCGTCTCGCCAGGCACGCTGCGCGTCGACCCGCGGTGGCTTGCCGTCGGCGTCGCGGCCGCCGGGCTGGTCGGTGAGATGCTGGCGGTGACCCTCAGCCGGTCCGGCGGCGCTTTCCGGGTCGTGTCGCCTTACCCGGCGAGGCGTTGCAACTGTCCTGTGTGTACGTCGGCCACCCACTCCCAGCCGGGTCTGGCTGACGGGCCGACCCGTGGGTCACTGGGGTCCTCGCTGTCGCGCAAGGCGTGTACGTAGGCGCGGTCCCGGTCGATCCGGGCGCGCGCCTCGTCGGCTCGGCCGACCGACCCGTGGCCCGGGACGAGGACGTCGGCGCCGGCTGCCGCGCTTTCGAGCAGGCGCAGCCCGGTGAGGTAGTCGTCGATCGGGTCCGGGGTGCCGTTCAGGTTGAGCATCGGGATCAGGACGTCGGAGAGCATGTCGCCGGCGACGAGGACGCCGCGGTCCTGGATCAGCAGGGCCGCGTGGCCCGGGGCGTGCGCCTGATGCTCGATGACCCGGATCTCCGGGCCGTCCCACGGAAGGCGCGCGGCGTCGTCGGGCAGGCCGGTGATGAGGCCGAGCAGGTCCAGGTTCACCTGTTCGGGGATGCCGAACTTGCGCGCGTCGATCCCGTCCGACAGGCGGGCCCGGACGGTCGCGGCGGCGCGCGCGGTGCCGTAGCGGGGTGCGGCGCCGAGCGCGGCGTGCCAGAGCAGGTGGTCCCAGTGCGGGTGGGTCGAGAAGCCCGCGACCACGGTCTGCCCCTGATCCGACAGGTCGTTCGCCAGGCAGAGCATCTCGTCCTCGTGCACACCGGCGTCGATCAGCAGTACGCCGGCGGCACCTCGCACGACGACGGCGTTGCTCTGGCAGAACTCGCTCTCGTGGATCAGCACACCGTCGGCGACCTGCGTCAGCATGAGGCTCTACTCCTTCGTGTTCCGGATGGCGTAGCGGTGCAACGTGACGCCCTCGTCGAACGATCGCTGTTCGAGCAGGTCGAGGTCGATCGGCATGTCGTAGTCGTCGAACAGCGGGCGGCCGAAGCCGAGGATCGACGGATGGGTCCAGAGCATCAGCTCGTCGAGCAGGTCGGCCCGGAGAAGCTGTGTCGCGAGTGCGGCGCCGTTCACGCTGATGATGCCGTCGGTCGTGGCGCGCAGGGCGGCGAGTTGCTCGATCGCGTCGCCGCCGCCGATGATCCGGGTGTGGTGGTCGGCGCTGCGGCGGGTGCGGGAGACGAGCACCTTGGGCTTGGCGGTCCAGATCTCGGCATACTCGCGCATGTAGTGGGGCAGCGACGCGTCGCCGCGCGCCCGCGGCCAGTATTCCTCCATGGTCTCGTAGTAGACCCGGCCCTGGATCATGAGCGCGAGATCCCGCGTCCGCTCGTTGGCCGCGCGGTGCATGTCCTCGTTGATGCGCAGCCACTCGCCGGCGCCGTTGTCGCCGGGGACCTGTTCGATGCGCAGGTCGACTGACACGTTCATCGAATAAACGAAGCGGCCCATCCTCGCTCCATCCGGATAGTGGTTGCGTTCTGCAACCACTATATTGAGGGCGTACCGGCTGTCAAGGAGGAAGCGTGGAACCACGGTCCGGGTCGCCGATCAACGCCGCCGTCGAGGTTCTCGGGGACCGGTGGTCGCTGCTCGTGCTGCGCGACGTCATCTTCGGCGACCGCCGCTACTTCCGGGCGCTGCTCACCGGGTCGGCCGAGGGCATCGCGTCGAACATCCTCGCCGACCGTCTGGTGCGGCTGGTCGAGGCCGGGATCCTCACCCGCGGGACGGCGGCGCGGGGTCAGCGCGCCCGCTACAGCCTGACCGAGGCCGGCATCCAGACGTTGCCGATCATCTACGCCCTGGGGAACTGGGGCCTCGACTGGCGCCCCGGCAGTGCCGAGCTCCGCGGCCGGCAGCGGTTGATGCGCGACGCGGGGCCGGCGTTCCTCGCGGAAATCATGGACGAGCTTCGCGTACGCCACCTCGGCGCCCCGCCGCGGCCGCACGACGGTCTCGGCCCGTTCGAGCGTCTCGACGCCGCGCCCGCCGAGCCGGAAGCAACGCCCGGCGAGGACGGCGCCGAGCCGGAAGCGACGCGCGGCGAGGGATGACGGCGGGCCGGCAGTCAGGGGGTGAAGCGGAACCGCACCCGGGTGGTGCCGTCGCGGCGGTCGGTGGCCATCCAGTCGCTGAGCTGGTGGGCCAGCCAGAGGCCGACGCCGTGCTCGACCGACTGGGCCGGCGGCCGGTATCCGACGAGCGGATCGGCGAGGCCGTCGCCGTGGTCGGTCACCTCGCAGGTGATCGCGGTCGGTTCGATCCAGACGCTCAGGTGACGCTCGGCGCGGCCGTGGATGACGCTGTTGACGGCGATCTCGGTGACCGCCAGCAGCAGGTCGTCGATCGCGGGCCGCGGCCAGCCCAGGCCCTCCGCGACGGCCTGCACCACGTAGCGGGCGCGGCGTGCCCCCATCGGAACGTCCAGGCTCATCGTGACCAGGGGCGCCCGCGAGATCGGCGGGAGCGGCTCGGCCAGCGTGCGCAGCAGGTCGGCGGGTTGCTGGTACGACTCGGACGGTCCGCGCCGGTCGGCCGTCACGACGGGGTGGGTGCGCCGCGCGTCCGCGATGATGCGTCCGGGCAGGCGCCGGGTGTCGTACGGGCAGATGATCCAGGCGGGTGCCGTGGCGAAGATGTCGTTGACCGCGGACTCGTACCGGACCCAGCTGTCGTGCCTGGTGCGGGAGCCGAAGGCCACCTCGCCGATGATGCGGATCGACTCGTGGCCCCGCGCGCGCACGGAGGTGAGCAGGTCGGTCCATCCGGCGATGGTGGTTGCGGGGCGGACGTACCAGGTGTCGCGGTCGATGAAGGTCACGCGGTCCGCGTCGTCGCCCAGGCCGCGCCGGAGCAGGTTGGTGTTGTGTTTGGCCACGGCCGCGACCACGGCCTCTCCGTCGCGCAGCCCGTCGGTGAGGAAGGGCACCAGCGCCGCGACGAAATCTTCGTCGTCGTCGTAGACGAAGGCTTCATGGATGAGCGTCGCCCGACTCATCGCGGCCCTCGCGCTTCGGAGGCGACACCGAGATGGTCGTGCGGGGACGGACTCGTCACCCCGTCAGCGGACACGACCTCACCTTGACTGCCATGCGTTGCTCGGCTCCTTCCTCGCCTGCGGGCATCGTATGGCGCAACGGACATCAACAGCCGCCCCCGGCCGCCAATCGCCCGATCGGGTGGCCGCGCCGTCCTATACTTCCGGCCCTCAACACGCCGGTGCTCGGGGGAGCCGATGACGGAATTCTTTGTGGACGCGCGGGGCCTGACCGGCCTCCACCACCAGGTGATACGCGCCGGACAGGACGCCGAGCAGGTCGCCGGCTACGCCCGGAAACACGGTGACCTCACGATGACGGCCGAGGGCTACCTCATGATCATGCTGGGGCCGCACGCCATCGCGTACGCGAGCATGATCAAGGCCGTGCAACGCCTGGCGGATCTGGCGCAAGAGGCCGCGGCGCAGGTGGACGCCGCCCGGCGGGACTACGCGCGCACGGATCAGGTGGTGGCCGCCCGGCTGGACGCCGGATATGCCGGCGCCGAAGATCCAGGCTTGCTGTACGGGATCATCGCGACCGGCCGTCGTGATCTGTGGCCGGCGCCTTCCCGGGCCGCGTTCGCCGACGTCGCCGAGCCGCTCGCGGAGCTGCACCCTCCCGGGTACGCCACCGACGTCGCGATGTGGTCGATCAACCCGCTCGCCGACCTGATCAGCCCGTCGGCGTGGCTGCGGCAGGTGAGCGTCTGGGTGTTCGGCCACGACCCGTTCGGGGGGTGGGCGAAGCAGTTCAGCGGGGACTGGAACGCGTACGTACGCTGCGCGGTCGCCTGGGCGACGATCGGCGCGGCGTGCGAGGCGATCGGCCGCAACCTGACCGCCGGGGCCGCGGACGTGGCCGTCGTGTGGCGCGGCAACGCGGCCGAGGGGGAGCAGGAATACCAGCTCGCGCTGGGTGCGGCCGCGACGGGCCTGGGCGGCGCGTGCATCCGGTACCACGAGCTCTACCTGCGTGCCGCGGGCGCGACGAAGGACCTGTACGAGGTGGTCAGCGGGCTGATGAGCCGGCTCATCGACATACTGATAGTCGTCAACGCGGCGGGGGCGGTCGGCACCGCCACGATCGAGACCGGGGTCGGGCCGGTGCTCGGCTACAGCGTGGCGTTGTTCTATGTCTGGCAGGCGTGCAAGCTGTACGAAGAGATCTCCGGCTTCTTCGGTACCGCCGACACCCTCATCACGGCCCTGGCCGGCAGCGTCGACGCGGTGCGGGCCAAGCTCGCCGTCGACGAGCTGCCGCGGACGCGGCCCTATCGTCATCCCGCCGGATACTGAGCGCGACAAGGAGTCCCGATGCACCCTGACATCGCGGAGCAGCCTCTGGCGCGCGCCGTGCTGCGGCACCTGGCCGCCAACCGCGACGCGGAGGACCCGCTGGGTTCGTTCGCCCGGACGGTGATCGCCGGCGAGGCCACATTGCGTGCGGCAGCCGACTTCCGGTGGCACAGCGAGGCCCTGGCCGAGGTGGCCGCCGACGCGGAGCGGATGACGGCCGAGGAACGGGCCGGGTACGAGGTTGCCGCCGGACGGCTGGGGGCCATCGACGAGCCCGCGGCCGGATCGCCGCGAGCCGGGAACGAGGAGCGGGAGTGAGGCCGGGCCATCGGGTGGGGCTGGCCCTTCCGCTGATCGGGCTGACCGCGCTCACGTTCGGCCTCTCGCTCGTCGGGGCCGTCGGCGTGTGGCGCGACTACACCAACGGGGAACGCGCCATCACCGCGTTCCTGTGCCTGATGACCGGCCTCGGCCTCGGGCTCAGCGTGTCGATCGCGGTCGACCGGCGGATCGTCGAGGTTCCGTGGCTGCGGATCGGGGCGATCGGGGCGCTGTTGCTGGTGTCGTGCGGGGTGGCGGTCGTACGGCGCAATTTGATCGTTGATGGGCTGTGATACGCATACAAACCGGTTAATCTAAGGCATGCTCGAAACGCGTCCGACCGATGTGGACGGTGGGGCGGTGGAGCGAGGCCTGCTGCGGCAGGGGGTGCGGTATGCGCTCGGGCTGCGCCTGGTCGTCGTAGCGTTGTCCAGTGTCGTCTCGCTGCTGCTGACCGATGCGCCACGGCCGGGCGTGACCGTCGCCATCGTGATCGGGCTCAACGCCTGGAATGTTTGTTACGCGCGCGGCAAAGCGAAAATCTGGGTGCCGGCCGACGTGGCGGTCATGTGCGCGTTGTGTCTCACCCAACTGTGGACGGTCAACTCGGATCCGCGCGGCGGCGGCACGTGGGTGCTGGTCGCGATGGCGATCACCGTCGTCACGTACGCCTGGTTGATGCCCTGGCCCGCCCTCGCCGTCGCCACCACGCTGATTCTCGTCGCGCACTACGCCGGGACGCGGATCGCGGACCCGGGCGGGTGGCTCGTCAACGAGGCGGTGGAGATCTGGACGGCGGCGGAGGTGGCGCTGTCCTGGGCGCTGTACCGGTTCGTGCGGCGCAGTGCCCGCGCGGCGGACCGCATCGTCGAACGTGGCGAGGAGCTGCGCCGGACCGCCGCCGTCGCCGCCGCGCGCCGGGCCGACGAACGCGAGTATCTGGCCGCCCTGCACGACACCGCGTCGGTCACCCTGCTGATGATCGGCAACGGGGTGGTGGCGAAACGCGAGCCGTGGCTGGCCGAGCAGGCGCGGCGGGATCTGCGCGAGATCGGCCGCTCGGACGCCGCGCACCCCGGCGAGCTCGACCTCATCGAGCTGCTGCGCGAGGTCGCCGGCCACACCCCGCTGCGGGTGTCCTGGCAGGCGCCCGATTCGCTGCGGCTGCCGGCCGTCGACGCGGTGTCGCTCAGCCGCGGCGCGCGCGAGGCGCTCACCAACATCGTGCGGCACGCGGGCGTCGATCAAGCCCAGATTTCCGTACGCCATGACCCCGCCACCGTGACCGTCGAGATCGTCGACCGGGGCCGTGGCTTCGATCCCGGTGTCGTGGCGGCAGGCCACTACGGGGTGACCGGGTCGCTGAAAGAGCGCATGGCCCGCCGGGGTGGCTCGGCCGCCATCCGCAGCAGTCCCGGCCGGGGCACCACGGTGACCCTGTCCGTCCCGTCCGCGGTGCCGGAGGTGGCCGGCGACGAACGGGTGATCGCCGCGAGCTTCGAGCGGGGCCTGCGCCGGGCCGTGGTGGTGACCGTGCTGGCGGTGCTGGTCCTGCTCGACCTGCCGCATCTGCTGACCGGCGGCGACGCGTACACGCAACGGGGTGTGCAGTTCGGGGTTTGGCTCAGCCTGGCCGCGATCACGTTGGTGGCGACACGCTACCGGGCGCGCTGGGTGCTGGTCGCGCTGGTGCTGGCGTGTTCGGTCATCGCCACGGCGACCGTGCGGCCGGAATATCGGCTCGGGCCCGCGCACTGGTCGGAGGGCGACGCCGGCTGGCCGATCGTGCTGATCCTGCTGGACAGCCCGGTCGCCCTCTTCGCCACCGTCCTGATCGGACAGTATCTGCTGACGTTCGGGCAGGCCGCGCTCGGCGGGCAGGCGGCGCTGAGCGTCGCGGGCGTGGTGAACGCGACCTGGCTGGTGCTCGCCTTCCAGCTCGCCATCGTGATGATCGCGGCGGTGCTTCGCGGGCTGTCCGTCTCGTCCGCGCGGGTGCTGCGCGCCGCCGCCCAACTGCGCACCTCGGAGGAGGTGGCCCAGCATCTGCACCGGGACCGCGAGAGCCGCTACGCGGACCTGGACACCTCGGCCGTCCCGCTGCTCGAAGGCCTCGCGGACGGCCGTCTCGACCCGGGCGACGCGGCGGTGCGGCGCGACTGCGCGGCCGAGGCGACCCGGATGCGCCGGCTGCTCACCGAGGACGCCACCGAACCCGACCTGCTGGCGCGGGAGCTGCGCGCGTGCATCGAGCTGGCCGAGCGCGACGGGATCGCGGTGTCGTTCGCGGACTACGGCGCCCGCCCGGAACTGCCGCCCTCGGCGCGGCGGCGGCTCACCGAACCGGTCATCGCGGCGCTCGCCACCGCCCGCGGCAAGGTCCGGCTCACCGTGGCGGGCACCGGCGACGCGGTGACGGTGAGCGTGATCGCCGCGTGCGCGGAACCGGCCGAGCTGCCGGACGGCGACGGTGTACGGCGTTCGACGGTGCTCGACGGCGACCGATGGTGGATCAAGGCGGCATGGCAGGAGGCGGCGTGATCAGCGCGGTGCTGGTGGACGACCATCCGGTGGTGCACGCCGGGGTGCGGGCCTGGTGCGCGCTCGCCGACCCGCCCATCGAGGTGGTCGCCTGGGGCCCGGACGTGTCGGTGGCGTGGCTGGACCCGGGCTCGGCCGCCGACGTCGTCGTGCTGGACCTGCAGCTCGACGTCACCGGCCCGGCGTACGGGGATCTCAAACGCCTGGTCGACGCCGGCCGTCAGGTGGTCGTCTACAGCATGCGCGCCGACCGCGAGACCGTGCTGACCTGCCTGGACATCGGCGCGTTCACCTACCTGACGAAGGCCGAGGGCGAGGACCACCTGGTCGCGGCGATCACGGCGGCCGCTTCCGGCGCGCCCTACACCCCGCCCGCGTTGTCCGGGGCGTTCGGCACCGATGACCGTCCACATCGGCCGCGCTTGTCGCCGCGCGAGACCGAGGTGCTGCTGGAATGGTTCCACAGCGAATCCAAGGAGATGGTCGCGCGCCGTCTGCACCTCACGGTGCATCGGGTCAATTCCTGTTTGGAGCGGGTACGCGTCAAGTATGCCAACGTGGGTCGTGCGGCACCGACGAAAGCGGCGCTGGTGGCGCGCGCCCTGCAGGACGGACTCGTCACCACCGACGACCTTTGAATCCCCGTGGGGGTCGAACGACCACCACCACCCATGCGCCTCGGTCGATACGTTTTGAATACGTTCGGCAGGGTGGTGACAGCGGGGGGTAGCGGTGCTTATCGGGCCGTGGCGTATGGTGCTGCGCTGGTCCGCCGCCATGTCGGTGGCGGTGATCCTGGTCGTTCTCGCCGTGGTCGTGGACCGGCAGGGCGAGCGGATCGACCAGTTGTCGCAGGAGGCCGCGGCGGCCCGCCACGGCACCGCCACCGCGAACGCCGTGCAGGACCAGCGGCTGGCCGGGCTCGACACGAGGGCGAAGGGGCTCGAGTCCCGGCTCGCCGCGCTGGACGAACGCAGCCAGCAGGCCTTCGACCCGCGCGCGGTGGCCGCCTCGGCGCTGCCCAGCGTGTTCCTGGTGATCGCCGGTCAGTTCTCCGGTAGCGCCTTCGCGATCGGTAAGCCGCAGGGCGGGCGGACCCGGATCCTGACCGCGTACCACGTGGTCGAGTCGGTGTGGACCAAAGGGCGCACGACGGTGCGGCTCGAACGCGGCGGCACGGCGTTCACCGCGAAGATCGAGGACGTCAGCCCGACGCACGATCTCGCCCTGCTGAGCATCAACGGCAAGGTCAACGGGATCGTCGCGGCCCGGGCGGCGCCCGCGTCCGGGGAGCAGATCCTCGTGGTCGGGGCGCCGCTCGGGCTGACCGAGACCATCACGACCGGGGTGGTCAGCGCCATCCGGGCGCGGGTCGGCGGGCCCGGCACGATGATCCAGTTCGACGCGCCGCTGAACCCCGGGAACTCGGGCGGCCCGGTCGTCAACACCCGCAAGGAGGTCGTCGGTATCGCCGACGCCAAGGCGAAGGACGCGGAAGGCATCGGCCTCGCCGTCCCGATCCAGACCGCATGCAAAGTATTCGATGTCTGCTGAGGAGTAGTCATGTCGTACCCGCCGGCCGAGGGTTATCCGACGCCTGGAACACAACCGACTGTGGGTATTCCGGCGCAGTCGCCGGCGCCCGCGTCTCCCGCATTTCCGCCGGCCGCTCCCGCGCCGGCCCCGACTTCGCCGGCCGTTTTCTCGCCGGCCTCGCCGGCGGCGCCCTCCTATTCGCCGGCCGCCGCTCAGATCTCCGGTACGCCGTACGGGCCGCCGGAGGGTCGCCGCCGTTCGTCGGCGCAGCTCCTGGCCGTGGCCGCCGCGGTGCTTCTGGTGTTCGGCGGGCTGATGCTGGGGTTGTACCTGAACGAGCGCGGCAACCTCAACGACACCAAGTCGACGCTGCGCGACACGCGGGCCGACCTGAGCGCCCAGGTGCAGGAGCAGAAGACGCTCAACGCCCAGCAGGCGGAGAAGCTGGCGGCGTCCGAGAAGCGGGCCGCCGACCTGGACACGCAGCTCGCCACGACGAAGGCGAACCTGACCAAGGTGACCGGCGAGCGCGACACTCTGGTGCCGTGCATGCGGCGGATCCAGGACGCGTTCGACGCGGCCGCCGACGGGAGCGCGTCGGGCGTCAGCAACGCGTTGCGGGCGGCCCGGACGGCATGCGACAAGGCCGAGATCAAAGTCGATTCCTGAGTAGCCCGGGCGGCGAACGAGGCGGCGGCCCTGGGCCTGCCGCCTTCCGGCCTTTCTCACCGGCCGCCGCGCAGCACCTCCAGGCCCACCGTGAGAGCGGCCTGGCGTAGCTCGTCCTCGCTCGCGTCGTCGTGCTCGGCGGACACGGCGACGGTCTGGATGGCGGCCAACGCCGTACGGGCTCGGGTCTTGTCCAGGATGGTGGGGTCCGGGCCGGCCAGGACGTCGAGCAGGCGGCGGTGGGTGGTGCGCAGTTCCTCCCCGACGGGGAGGTTGCTGATCTCGGTGATGTTCTCCCGGATCAGCCGGGTGAGGTTCGTGCCCCAGCCCGCCTGGTAGCCCGCGAAGCGGCGCAGCAGCTCCTCGCGACCGGCCAGCGCCGACGTGTCCGGCGCGTCGTCGCCGACCAGCGCGTCGAGCCCGTCGAGGTAGCCGCGCAGGATGCCGGCCATGATGTCGTCCTTGGTCTTGTAGTGGAAGTACAGCGCGGCCTTGGTGACGCCGAGCTCGTCGGCGATCTCCCGCAGCGACGTCGTGGCATAGCCCTGCCGCGTGAACAGGCCCAAGGCGACCGACAGGATCCGGTCGCGGGTGTCGGTGCGCCGATGGTCGACCCCTGGTGCCATGTGTTACCTCCCGGTCACCATTAGATAACTTGACGACGGGCTAGTCAAGTCGTACGCTCAGAGTACCTAACCGGCCGACTAGCTAGTTCGAAGAGGTGAGCTCATTGGGAGACCTGGAGAAGCCAGGACTCGGGTTCAGTCACCGCCAGATCATGGTGACCATGAGCGGCCTGGTGATCGCCATGCTGCTCGCACTGCTCGACAACATGATCGTGGCGCCCGCGCTGCCCACGATCGTCGGAGACCTGGGCGGTCTCGAACACCTGGCCTGGGTCACCACCGGCTACATCCTGGCCACCACCATCGCGACGCCGATCTGGGGCAAGCTCGGCGACCTGTACGGGCGGCGGATCGTCTTCGTGGCGTCCATCGCGCTGTTCCTGGTCGGCTCGGCGCTGTGCGGGATGGCGCAGAACATGTTCGAGCTGGTCGGGTTCCGGGCGGTGCAGGGCCTCGGCGCCGGCGGCCTCGTTGTCGGCGTGCTGTCGATCATCGGTGAGATGATCCCGCCGCGCGACCGCAGCAAGTACCAGGGCGTCATGATGGCCGTGATGCCGGTGGCCCTGATCGGCGGCCCGCTGATCGGCGGCTTCATCACCGACCACCTGTCGTGGCGGTGGGCCTTCTACGTGAACCTGCCGCTGGGCGCGATCGCGCTGGTCGTCTGCTGGATCACCCTCGCGAAACTGCCGCGCGGCACCGGCCGGGCGCGCATCGACTGGGCCGGCACCGGCCTGCTGACCGTGTGGATCACCTCGCTGGTGCTGATCACCACCTGGGGCGGCACCCAGTACGACTGGGCGTCACCGCAGATCCTCGGCCTGGCGCTGCTGACGATCTTAGGACTGGCCGCGTTCATCATGGTGGAGCGGCGTCAGCCCGAGCCGATCATGCCGCTGCGCGTGTTCAAGAGCCGCAACTTCGTGCTGGCCGGGGGAGTGGCCTTCGTCTCCGGCTTCACGCTCTTCGGCGCGGTCGGCTACCTGCCGCAGTTCCAGCAGTTCGTCCAGGGCGCGTCGGCGACCAACAGCGGCCTGCTGCTGATGCCGATGATGATCTCGGTGATGGCGGTCAGCCTGATCTCCGGCACCATCATCAGCCGCACCGGCCGCTACCGCATCTTCCCCATCCTGGGGTCGGTGGTGGTCACGGTGGGGATGTTCCTGTTCACCACGGTCGGCGTCGGCACCTCGCAGGCGGTCACCGCGATCTACATGGTGGTCCTCGGCGCCGGCATGGGCGCGATCATGCAGACCAGCACGCTGATCGCGCAGAACAGCCTGGAACTGCGGGACATGGGCGCCGGCACGGGCGCGTCGACGTTCCTGCGCAACATGGGCAGCTCGCTCGGGGTGTCCATCCTGGGCGCCCTGTACGCCAGCCGCCTGACGGATTCGCTGGCTCACTCCGCGGCCGGCACCGGCACCGGCGGGCAGGTCACCGCCTCGTCGATGACGCCGCAGGCGTTGCGGGCGCTGCCGGAAGCGGCCCAGCACGTGTTCCAGCAGGCGGTCACGAGCGGTATCACCGGACTGTTCATGCTGGGCAGTGTGGTCGCGGCCCTCGGGATCGTGGTGGCGCTGTTCATCCGGCACGTGCCGCTGCGCGGCGGCAAGGCGGCGCCCGAGCAGCGTGCCGCGACCGAGGTCGCGATGGCCGAGGCGGCGGTCTGAGAAAATGAGGCGGCGGCGCACCGGCGTCGCCGCCTCGCCCCCAGGCCTCACCCAGCCGGACAGCCGTAGGAGCCGTTGTGTACGAGGTTCTCTGGTCGCGGTCGTTGCACATGCGATCCGACGCGGTGGCCGTGGCGCCCGGGTCGGTGGTGGTGGCCGAGCGGCACTCTCGTCTGGTTCGGCTGGACGCCGCGAGCGGGCAGCCACGGTGGGAAGTGCGGGTCGAGGACTGCTGGGGCACGCTCGAAGTCGCGGGTGATCGTTGTCTGTATCTGAGCCAGGCCGGCGTCCTGCATTGTGTCGGCCTGGACAGCGGGCGACTGCTGTGGGCGACGCCCGGCCTCCGGCTGCGAAATCATGTCGCTGTCAGTGGCTCGGTGGTCTTCACCGGCGGCTGGCGGGGCTATCACCCGTTGACTCGGGTGAGCCTGGACGACGGCGTACCGCTGTCGTGGGACAGCACGATGTTTGCCGCGGCGGGACCCCTGGCCCGGCCCCGGCCCGTGCGGTCGGAGCTGGGCGGCGACGCCGTCCTGATCGCCGGTGCCGATGAGGCCGTCCTGTGGCTTGTGGGTTCCGCCGGCACCATCCTGGCCGAGTGGACACTCCCCGAACCGGTGGCCTTCGACGACGTCGGTGACGCGTTCGACGTAGCGGACGACGGCCGTGTCGCGTTCGTCTGCGGACGGCGCACGGTCGCGGTGCTGGAGCCCGGTGGAGGTGTGCGGGTGTTGTGGCAGCACGAGCGTGACGTCGTCCGGCATCCGCCGATGCTGCGTGGCGACACGTTGTGGCTGGTCGACGGTCAAGGGGTCGCGGTGGTCGACCTGACCCGCGGGGTGGTGGGCGAGTTCCCCGGTGTTGTTCGTGCCGCCGCGTCGGTGCCGGGCGAGGCCTTGTTCGCCGGCAAGGACGGCCGGCTAGTCGGCGTCGACCCTGCGGGTTTCGCCCGGCAGCTCGCGACTCGGCCGGCGCTCATCGGGCGGCTTCTGGCGGGCAGTGACGGACTGGTCCACGCGGTCGGTAAAGGACACCTGACCACCTTTTCGCCGACTACGCCGTGATCCGGCGGCGAATGTGGTGGACCATGCCCTCCCAGTCCGGCACCCGGGTGTCCGGAACCAGGCTCGCCGCGGCGGCGCAGCGCACGCTCGCGAGGTTGTCCGGCTCGATTCCGGCCGCGAACAGGACGACGTCGGCCACCTCCGGTGCGGCCATGGCGGCGAGCAGGGCCGCGGTGCCGTAGCCTCGCCGCCACCGCCGCGGGTCCACCACGTACGCGAACCCCATGGCCGGGCCCGGCTCGACCGCGTCGACGACCGGGCCGGCCGGCGTCTCGGCGTACCGGGACCAGCGGTCGTACACCTCCCCGCCGATGTGGGCGACCGCCTGACCGGTGGCGTCGAGTGCCACCCAGGAATGGGTTCTCAGCACCCGGCGCCCGCGGAACATCTCGCCGATGCCGGAATCGAGCAACTGCAACTCGTGTGCCGGCCAATCCGGTCCGCCCAGCCACCGCGACACCTCAGGATGGCGGAACCACGGCTGCACGACGGCCAGCGAATCCGCGGTGAAGGGCACCAGCGAGACCTGCGGCGGGTTCACCATGGCGACCAGTGTGCCGCGCTCTCAGGCCGGTGTGATGATCACCTTCAGGGCGGCGTTGGCGGCCGCGTTTCCGAAGACCCCGTACGCCTCGGTCATCTGATCGAAGGTGAACGTGTGGGTGCCCATCTTCTCCGCCGGGATCCGCCCGCTGGCCACCATCTTCAGCAGCGTGGGGATCGAGACCGTGTCGACCAGACCCATCGTCAGCCGTACGTTCTTTATCCACATGTCCTGCATCGGGATCTCCACCGGCACGCCGTGCACGCCGATGTTGGCGATGGTGCCGCCGGGCCGGACCAGCGACGCCGCGGTCAGTAACGTCTCGGGGAAGCCGACCGCCTCGATCGCCACGTCGACGCCCAGCCCGTCGGTGAGCGCGAGGACGTCGCCCGCCGTGCCCTGACCGGCCTCGAACACGTCGGTCGCGCCGAACTCGAGCGCCTTCTCCAGGCGGAACTTGTTCGAGTCGATGGCGATGACCCGGGACGCGCCCCACAGCCCGGTGGTGAGGATCGCGGCCAGCCCGACCGCGCCCGCGCCGACCACGGCGACGGTGTCACCCGGGCGTACCTGGCCGGCCAGGACCCCGACCTCGTACCCGGTGGGCAGCGCGTCGGCCAGGAAGATCGCCTGCTCGTCGCTGACGTCCGCGGGGACCTGGTAGAGCGACGTGTCGGCGTACGGGACGCGGACCAGCTCGGCCTGGGTCCCGTCGATCAGGTGGCCGAAGATCCAGCCGATCCCGCCGACGGTCTGGCAGTGCGAGGGCATGCCGCGCTGGCAGTAGTCGCACCGGCCGCACTTGGTGATCGCCGGCACCAGCACCCGGTCGCCCGGCCGGAAGCCCTTGACCGCGCCGCCGACCTCGGTGACGGTGCCGACCGCCTCGTGACCGAGGATCCGGCCGTCGGTCACCGCGGCGACGTCGCCGTGCAGGATGTGCAGGTCGGTGCCGCAGATCGTGGTCGTGTCCACCCGGACGACCACGTCGGTCGGCTCCTCGATCGTCGCGTCGGCAACGTCCTCCCAGGCCTTCTGGCCCGGGCCGTGATAGACGAGAGCTTTCATGAGGCCCGACGCTATCGGCGGAGAATCGCGCCGGCCGTCGCAATATGGGACGCGGCATTCGCTTTCTTCGCTACGCTCGCGCGATGACAACAACCGATGAGATCGTCCGTAGCCGGTATGTCAGCCTGACCACGTACCGCAAGGACGGCACACCGGTGACCACGCCGGTCTGGCACGTGCCGCACGAGGCCGCGCTGTGGATCGTGACGGAAGCGGGCTCCGGCAAGGTCAAGCGGATCCGCAACAACCCTCGGGTACTGGTGGCGCCGTGCTCGCTGCGGGGAACGGTCGCGCCGGACGCGCCGACCGCGACCGGCACGGCCCAGCTGCTGGACGAGGCCGGGACGGCGCAGGCGCGCAAGTTGCTGGCCCGCCGCTATGTCATGTCGCGGGCGGGGAACTGGTTCGCGCGCCTGGTGCGGCTGCGGCGCCCGCCGATGATCGGCATCGTCGTGTCCTTCTAAGGACGTTTCCGGTACGCGATGGCCCCGATCAGCAGGCCGGCCAACGCACCCAGCAGTGCGGTGCCGACGGCCGAGTCGACGGCTTCGTAGCCGTCCGCGCCGAACCAGCCCCAGGCGCAGCCGGCCGCCGCACCCAGGACCAGGCCGGCGACGGGCCACCTGGTTCGATTCATGCCCATCATCGTTGCCGGGACGCGCGATACGTCAAGCGGGGGACAACGCGGCGCGAGATCGGGCTCCTGGCTGGCGTGGCGTCCAACATGATCGTCCCGGACACCTCCGGTCAGCAACCGGCGGTCTGGTCAGATCGACATCGGTCGTCCTAAACTCACGCTCAGTCGGCGGGAGGTGCACGCGGTGCGGATCGTGGTGCTCGTCAAGCAGGTGCCGGCCGGGGACACGGAGTTCGGGCCGGATCTCACCGTGCGGCGGGACGGGCGGGCGGCGGGGCTCAACCCGGGGGACTCGTTCGCGGTCGATCAGGCGCTGCGGATCGCCGTGCGGCGGCGGGACGTGCGGATCACCGCCGTCACCATGGGGCCGGGCGAGGCCATCAATTCCTTGCGTACGGCGTTGGTGCTCGGCGCCGACGAAGGCGTGCACGTCAAGGACGCCGCGCTGCACGGGTCGGACGCGCTGGCCACCTCGCGGGTCCTGGCGGCGGCGGTCCGGCGTCTCGGGTTCGATCTGGTGCTCTGCGGCGCGGCGTCGGCGGACTCGGGCATGTCGGCGGTGCCGGCCATGGTGGCCGAGCGGCTCGGGGTGCCCGCGTTGTGCTTCGCCGACGCGCTGCGGGTGCGCGAGCGGCGGGTCGAGATCCACCGCGATGACGGGCGTGGTGAGCTGCGGGTGCTCGTCGCGGCGCCGCCGGCGGTCGTGTCGGTCACCGAGCGGTGCGGGGAACCGCGGTATCCGAGGTTCGCGTCGAGGGCCGACTCGCGGGACAAGCCGTTGTCCGTCTGGTCGCTCGCCGACCTGGGGATCGAACCGGCGGAGGTGGGCACGAGAGGTGCCGCCTCGGTGGTGCGGGCGGTGACGCCGCGACAGAGCGGCCCGGTGGTGGTGCAGGGCGACCCGACCAGCGCGGCGATCCGGGTGGCGGACTTTCTCGCGGAGCGCAGGTTCCTGTGAGCACGGTCCTGGTGCTTGCCGAAGGGCGGGAAGACGGCGGCGAGGACCGGGGAGAGGACCGCGCCACCTGCGCGTTGCTCACGCTGGCTCGCCGGCTTGGCACCCCGACGGTCGCGCTGGCCGGCAAGGGCGACACCCGCCTGCTGGCCGAGTTCGGCGCCGCGACGATCTACCCGCTGGCCACGCCCGCCAGATCAGCGGCGCCCGGCCGGACGACCGCGCCCGCCGCGCTCAGCCCCGTCGCCGCCCGGGTCGCGATGCTGGCCGAGCTCGCCCGCCGCACCCAGCCCGCCGCCATCCTCATCGCCTCCGGCCGCGACGGCCTGGAGATCGCCGGGCGGGTCGCGGTCCGGCTCGACTCCGGCGTGCTCAGCGACGTCATCGACGTCCACGACGGGCCGGTCGCCGTGCAGTCGGTCCCGGGCGGCTCGTACCTGGTGGAATCGCACGTCACGCGCGGCATCCCGATTCTCGCGGTGCGGACCGAGCACGTCGCCGTCCGGCCGGCCCCGGTCACACCCGCCGTCCACCCCCTGCGCATGCGATTTCCGGACAGCACGTACGCCGTACGGGAAATCACGCCCCGGCGACGGCAGTTGTGCACCGCCGCGGTGATCGTCGCGGGTGGGCGTGGGGTCGGCTCCCGGGACGCCTTCGACGACCTCGTCGAGCGGCTCGCCGCGGCCCTCGGCGGGGTGGCCGGCGGCTCGCACACCGCCACCGAGCTGGGCTGGTGCCCGCGGGACGCCCGGGTGGATCAGCTCGGCACCATCGTGCACCCCAGCCTCTACCTCGGCCTGGGCGTGTCCGGCTCGCTGCGGCACCGCGCGGGCATGCGGGACGCGGCCACCATCGTGGCGATCGACCGCGACCCGGCCGCACCGATCTTCCAATTCGCCGATCTGGGCGTGGTCGGTGACGTACACCAGGTAGTACCGGAACTGCTGGCCGAGATCGAGCGACGCCGAGCTCAACCCGTCATCCGTACGAGAGAGGCCTGAACATGGTGGTGCGACTGGTGATCGGCCTGGCAATGGCGGTGGCCGCGTTCGTGGTGGCCGGCCGTCGTCTGCTCGGGCTCTACCGGATCGGCCGGGCGGGGCAGCCGGTCGAGCCGGGTCGCACCCGGGGCGTGGGTCAACGCGTACGGGCTCTGGTCGGTGAAGTGCTCGGCCAGCGCAAGCTGCTCAAATGGAGTGTGCCCGGCGCGGCGCATTTCGCGGTTTTCTGGGGTTTCGTGATCCTGTTCGCCACGATCGTCGAGGGGTTCGGGGCGCTGTTCCAGCGTGACTTCCACATCCCGATCATCGGCACCATGGCGTGGCTGGGCTTTCTCGAAGACCTGTTCATCGTCGCGGTGCTGGCCGGGCTGATCGTCTTCGCGGTGATCCGGCTGATCCAGCGCCCGGAGCGGGAGGGCCGCCGATCACGGTTCTTCGGTTCGCATCTGGGCGCCGCCTGGCTCGTCCTGTTCATGATCTTCAACGTGATGTGGACGCTGCTGCTCTACCGGGGGGCGCAGATCAACACCGGTAACTTCCCGTTCCCGCGCGGTGCGTTCGCCTCCGAGGCGGTCGCGCGGTTGCTGGAGCCGGCCGGGCGTACGGCAAATGATGTCCTGGAGACCGTGGGCCTGCTCCTGTCGCTGGGGGTGGTGTTCGCGTTCCTGGTGATCGTGGCGTACTCCAAGCACCTGCACATCTTCCTGGCGCCGTTCAATGTGGCGTTCTCCCGGCGGCCGCGGGCTCTGGGGGCGCTGCTGCCGGTGTACTCCGGCGGCCAGGAAGTCGACTTCGAGGATCCGGGCGAGGACGACAAGATCGGCCGCGGGGTCATCGAGGACTTCACCTGGAAGGGCCTGCTCGACTTCGGCACCTGCACCGAATGCGGCCGCTGCCAGTCGCAGTGCCCGGCGTGGAACACCGACAAGCCGCTCAGCCCCAAGCTGCTCATCATGGGACTGCGCGACCATGCCGCCGCCAAGGCGCCCTACCTGCTGGCCGCCGACAAGGACGGGCTGCCGCGCGATGTGCTCGCCGAGGCCGAACGTCCGCTGATCGGGACGGCCGACGAGGGCGGCGTGATCGACCCGGACGTGCTGTGGTCGTGCGTGACCTGCGGCGCCTGCGTGGAGCAGTGCCCGGTCGACATCGAACACGTGGACCACATCGTGGACATGCGCCGCTACCAGGTGCTGATCGAGTCGCAGTTCCCGAAGGAGGCGCACACGCTGCTGCGCAACCTGGAACGGGCCGGCGATCCCTGGGGGCGCGGATCCAAGGCACGGCTGGAGTGGATGGCCGGGCTTCCTTTTGACGTACGCGTCCTGTCCGCCGGTTCGCAGCTCCCGGACGACGTCGAGTACCTGCTGTGGGTGGGCTGCGCCGGATCACTCGACGAGAACGCGAAGAAGACGACGCGCGCGGTGGCCGAGCTGCTCGACGAGGCGGGCGTGTCGTTCATGGTGCTCGGCGGCGAGGAGACCTGCACCGGGGACGCGGCCCGGCGGCTCGGGCAGGAGGTGCTGTTCCAGGAACTGGCCAAGCAGAACGTGGCGACGCTCAACAACGCGGGCGCGAAGAAGATCGTCGTGACCTGCGCGCACTGCTTCAACGCGCTCGGCAACGAGTACCAGCAGCTCGGCGGTTCGTACGAGGTCGTCCACCACACCCAGTTGCTGTCCCAGCTGGTGGCGTCGAAGCGGCTGGTGCCGGTGCGGCCGGTGGACGCCGCGGTGACCTATCACGACCCGTGCTATCTGGGCCGGCACAACCGGGTCTTCGACCCGCCGCGGGACCTGCTGGGCAGCGTTCCGGGCGTACGCCTCACCGAGATGCCCCGCAATCGCGAGACGTCGTTCTGCTGCGGGGCCGGTGGTGCTCGCATGTGGATGGAGGAGACGCTCGGCACCCGCATCAACGAGACCCGGACCGACGAGGCACTGGGCACCGGCGCCGAGCTGATCACGGCGGCGTGCCCGTACTGCATCGTGATGCTCACCGACGGCACCGCGACCCGCAAGCAGCAGGGCAAGGCGGGGGAGGAGGTGGAGGTCGTCGACGTGTCGCGGGTGCTGTTGCGCTCGGTACGCCAAACCGACGCCTGAACACGACCATCGGGGGACCGGCGGCGATGATCGGCTATTTCCATGTGCGACGGAGACCCCGCGACGCTTAAGAAGGAGGCATGGCCAACGAGGTGACTGTTCCCCTGCTGCCGTGCGCATCCATCGACGACATTCTCGCCTTCTACGAGGTTCTCGGTTTCCGCACCACCTATCAGCAGCGCAAGCCCAACGCGTGTGCGGGGGTGCAACGGGAAGATCTGCGCCTGCAATTCTTCGAGATCGCCGGATTCGACCCGGATCAGTCCTACGGCTCGTGTCTCGTACTCACCGCGGACGTCGAGGGACTGCATCGGGCATTCGCCGCCGGTATGCGCGCCGCGTACGGCAAGGTACTGGTGTCCGGAACGCCGCGGATGACCCGGCCCAGGGCACGGAAGAACGCCGAAGGGTTGGGCGGGTTCAGCGTCATCGACCCGGGCGGCAACTGGATCCGCGTCTTCCGGGACGCCGCCACCGCCCCCGCAGCGGCCGCCGCGCCTGCCGGGCGGCTGGCCAAGGCTCTGGCGAACGCTGTCGTGCAGGCCGATTCCAGGGGAAGCGCCGGGCAGGCGGTGCGGATCCTCGACAGCGCGCTGGCCCGCCCGCGCGCCGACGACGACCCGGTCGAGCAGGTCGAGGTCCTGGTCTACCGCGCCGAACTCGCGATGGTGCTGCACGATCCGAAGACTGCTGCGGAGATGCTGGCCCGCGCCGGGTCGGTCACGCTCACCGACGACGAATCCGAAAGGGCGGCACCCGCGTTCGACAACGCGGCCGACCTCGCAGCAGCACTGCGGTGACTCAACAGTCCCCTTAGATAACTATCGATGCGGTCTCGAGGCCGTTCCGGGTCGGGGTCCGAATCCGCGTCGTTGCCGGGCCGGGCCCGCGGTGGATCTCGATTCCGTGCGCGTCGAGGCTCCGCGGTCGGCAACCGGCACTGCGCAACCCGCAATCGGCACTACGCGGTCCACAACCGGCAACGGGTAACCGGGTAGGCGGCGGGCAAACCGCAATCGGGCGACACGCGGCAGTCCGCGACGGGCATCGGCCGCCGAGGTGACCGATGAGCCGCGCATTTGTCCAGGCCGACCGCAACCTGGTCCATCCATCCCACTATGCGGCGACCGCGGCCGCATCCTGTAACTGTTCAGCTGGTTCCGTCGGCCGGGAGTCCCCGTGCGAGGCGGCGCCGCCAGGCCCGGGCAGGTGCCAGTTCCCCACAGTGGGCGCCTCACCCGGGTGTGGGCAGTCGCGACGCCGGGAGGCTGTGGTTGCCCACAGCGCGGCCGCCCTCACCCACCTGTGGGGAGTCGCGACGGCGGGGAGGCTGTGGTTGCCCACAGCGCGGCCGCCCTCACCCACGTGTGGGGGGTCGCGACGGCCGGGAGGCTGCGGTTGTCCACACCGCGGCCGCCCTCACCCACGTGTGGGGAGTCGCGACGGTTTGGAGGCTGTGGTTGCCCACACCGCGGCCACCCACAGGGGGTGTGGGCACCCGTCACGGCTGGAACGTCCCAGCTCCCCACAGCGACGGCTCTCAGGTCCGCCGCGGAAGGCCAACGCGTCGGAGGGTGAGCGGCGTGAGAACCAGCTGAACAGTTCCGCATCCTGGACTTTTTCGAGACCTTGGAGACTTACGCCCACATGCGAGCCATAACTCTCCAAGGTCTACAAAACGCCTCGGAAAGCGGTCGAATAAAAGGCGCGAAAGCGGAGGAAAGACACTCCGTTGTGGACGATAATCTCATCTTGTGGACCCGCTGCCACGATGTGGTCGCCGGTCCCGTACAGCGGACACGGATCCCACATTATGGCCTCGTAGGGCGGTGGTCCACTCGTATCGATGATCCCGAAATGAAGAACGCCCGCGGATCCTCCACGCCCTGGCGGTCGGTGTGGTCGTAGTCGTCTCCCGGAGCGAAAGTGGTGGGTGCCCTGTGGAGAACGCTAAGTGATCCGCACCACATGCGACATAGATTGGGGTCATGGTGCAAGATTCAGCCCGCCGGCGGGCCGCGTCCGAGATGTCCCAAGCCGCCCAGGCGTGGCTGAGCTCGCTGACCGCTGACCAGCGCGAAATCGCCGTCGGCCACGCTCCGGACGACGGCGACACGGACCGCGAGCGCCGCCGCTGGTTCTACACGCCGACCGACCACGGCGGCCTGACTCTGCATCAGCAGCGGCCCGCGCAGCAGCGGGCGGCAATGCGGCTGGTCTCCACCGGCCTGTCCCGGCCCGGTTTCGTGACGGTGGCCACCACCATGGGGCTGGAGAACGTCCTCGATCACACCGAGGGCTTCGTCACCCGCTTCGACCGGGAACGCGGCCGCGATCCGGGCCTGTACTACCTGCGTGTCTTCGGCGAGCCGGGCGACGGCCGTACGTGGGGCTGGCGCTTCGGGGGGCACCACGTCTCGCTCAACAATCTGGTCGTGGACGGCGAGCTGGCCGCCACCACGCCGTGCTTCATGGGCGCCGACCCGGCCGTCTCCGAGCTGCTCGGCGGCGCGCTGAACCGCCCGCTCGGCCGGGTCGAGGATCTGGCCCGCGAGCTGGTCGAGAGCCTGAGCCCGGACCTGGCGCGCCGGGCGATCCTCTGCGACAAGGCGCCCTCGGACTTCGTGACCGGCAACCGCACCACGATCGCCGAGGGCGACCGGGTCATCCCGCTGGCCGGCGTCTGGCGCGGCGACCGGTTCGCCGACGCCGCCGAGCAGGCCAAGATGCAGGCGCTCAGCGACGCCATCGACGAGGCGGCCGGCTACGACGACGCCGACCACCGGTCGCTGGAGTACACCGCGCGGCCCAAGGGGATTCCCGCGTCCGTTCTGCGCGACGAACAGCGTGACCTGCTACGCGCCCTGCTCGGCACGTATTTCGGGCGGGTCCCGGAGGCGGTCCGGCCGGACTACGACGACGACGTTCTCGACCTCGTCCATTTCGCCTGGGCCGGACCGACCGAACCGGGCCTGCCGCACTATTACCGCGTACAGGGCCCTCGCTTGCTCATCGAATGGGACAACACGCAGCGCGGCGCCAATCACGCGCATTCCGTCTGGCGCGACCCGGCGAACGATTTCGGCCTCGACGTTCTCGCCGCCCACCGGCAGCACCACCACTGACGGCGCGGGCCCGGCGGACGAAGCGCCGGGCCCGCTTACTACGTCGCGTCGCGGGGGACGCCGCGACGTAGCGTCTAGCCCGCGTGACGCAGCAGCGCCCGCACCGCGCGGTCGACGTCGTCCTCGTCGGTGGCCCAATCCGACACCGAGATCCGCATCAGTCGCTCGCCGTGAAACGTGGTACCGCTGAAGAACGCGCTGCCCTCGGCGCGGACGCCGGCCATCACCCGGTCGGCCAGGGCGCCGTTGTCGCCGCCCGGGTTCAGCCAGCGCACCAGGACCTGGTTGGACACCACGTCGTTGACGATCTCGGCGCGGCCGCTGTCCCGGAGCCGGTCGGCGAACCGCCGCGCGAGCCCGGTGGTGCGGTCGATCAGCTCGGCCACGCCGTCGCGGCCCAGCGAGCGCAGCGTGGCGTAGACGCCGACCCCGCGGGCCCGGCGGGAGAACTCCGGACCCCAGTCCAGCGGATCCCGGGCGCCGGTGTCCTGTTCCAGGTATGCAGCCTGCACGCTCATCGCGGCGCGATGAGCAGCGGCGTTGCGGCAGATGGCGATGCCGCAGTCGTACGCCACGTTGAGCATCTTGTGCGCGTCGGTCGACCAGGAGTCCAGACGGTCAAGGCCGGCCACCTTCGCGCGCATCGCCGGGGCGGCCGCGGCCAGCAGCATGACCGCGCCGTCGACGTGCACCCAGGTCGGGTTGCCGGCGGCGCGATGCCGGTCGGCCAGGTCGGCGACGGCGGTGAAGTCGTCGAACCCGCCGGTGTTGAGGTTGCCGCACTCGACGGTGACGATGGTCGGACCCTCGATCGACCGCAGTGCTTCAGCGAGCGCGTCCGGGCGTACGTTGTCCTGCTCGTCGCAGTCGACGGTGATCACCGAGCGTTCGCCGAAACCGAGGAAGCGCAGCGCGCGCAGCACGGTGGCGTGCCCGCCCGCCTTGATGACGACGTTAACCGCGGGTGCGCCGCTGAGCCCGTCGGCCTCGACGTCCCAGCCGGCCTCGCGCAGCACCTCGTGGCGGGCGGCGGCCAGGCAGGTGAAGGTCGCCATCTGGCCGCCGGTCACGAAACCCAGCGAGCTGGCCGGCGGGAGCCCCAGTAGATCGACGAGCCATCGCGCGGCGAGTTCCTCGGCGACCGCGACCCCGGGCGTGGCGGCGAACATCGGCGCGTTCTGGTCCCAGGCCGACACCAGCACCTCGGCCCCGAACGACGCCGGGTGCAGACCGCCGACGGCGAACCCGAAATATCGCCCGCCGGCCTGGGCCGCGACGTACGGCCCGAGATCGCGGACCAGCTCCTCGACGACCGTTGTGGGGTCGAGGCCGGCCGCGGACGGCGGGTGGTCCAGCGCGGCGCGCACGGCGACGTGGTCGGCCGGCGGCATCACCGGCCGGTCCGGCAGGGACGTCAGGTGCCGCAGCGCGGCCGAGCCGGCCGCGTCGAGCACCGACTTCCAGTCCGAACGACGCATCAATGCTCCCGGGAGTCGTAGAAAAGAGGCACGCACGGCAGGGTGATGGGAAACAGTATCCCCCATATGCGGGCATGTGCCCCCAGTGATTAGGGGCACATGCCCGTGTCAGTCACGCTGTGACCGCCTCCGTGGGCGCCCACTTCTCCAGCTCGGCCAGGCGCGACCGCAGCGAGGCACGGATCGCGTCGACGGCGTCCTTGCCGACCGGCAGCCGCAGCGGCGGCTCGTCCATGGTCACCACCGAGACGATCGCGTCGGCCACCTCCTCGGGATTGCCGAACGCGCTCGGCGGCAGCTGCGAGAAGTCGCTGAGGAACTTGCCGACGGTCGGCGCGTACACCTCGTCCGGCATGATCACGTGCAGCGAGGTCTGGAACCCGGTGCCGTACACGCCCGGCTCGATCAGCGTGACCCGCACCCCGGTCGGCTCCAGCTCCGCCGCCAGGGCCTCGGTGAAGAGCTCGACCGCACCCTTGACCGCCGAATAGAGGCCGGACGAGGCCCACGCGTACTGGCCGTTCATCGACGACATCTGCACGATCCTCCCGCGCGACGCACGCAGGGCCGGTAGCGCGGCACGCAGCACGGTCAGGTTTGCCAGCACATTCGTCTCGAACGCCGTACGGGCCTCGGCGTCGTTGATCTGCTCGACCGCGCCGAACAGCCCGTAGCCCGCGTTGTTGACCAGCACGTCCAGACCGCCCGCCGTTTCGATGGCGGCGCTCAGCGTCGACTGCGCGTCCGGTGCGGTGACGTCCAGGACGACCGGCGTGATCCGCGATCCGGCGGGCGTCCCGGCGGCCAGCTGACCGAGCAGTTCCGCGCGGCGGCCCACCGCGATGACGTGCGCGCCCCGGTCGAGTGCCCGGCGCGCGACGAGGCGCCCGAATCCGGAGGTGGCACCGGTGATCAGCCAGATTTCCGACATGAGTTGACTCCTTTGCTTGACGTCCCTCCATCAACCCATCCCGTACGCCCGTCCGGAGCCGTCAAGCTGGTCCTCCCGACCGTAGGACGCGCAGGGCCAGCCAGCGGGGCCGCCGCACGATCGGCCGAGGCACCATGGGGGCATGGCGCACAACGAGGAGCTGAGCAAGTTCTTACGTGCCCGGCGCGCGGCGCTGAGCCCCGAGTCGGCCGATCTCGGCGGCCCCGGGCGGCGGGTGCCGGGCCTTCGCCGCGAGGAGCTCGCCTCGCTGGCCGGCATCAGCGTCGACTACTACACGCGGCTCGAACAGGGCCGCAACATCGCCCCGTCAGACGCGGTGCTCGACGCGATCGCCTCGGCCCTGCGCCTCGACCCGGCGCAACGCGCCTACCTCTACACGGTCGCCCGCCAGTCGCCGCCTTCCCAGCGGCGCGCCGCGACAAAGGCGCAGTCGGTACGCCCGGGCCTGCTCGCCCTGATCGACCAGCTCGGCGACACCCCGGCGTTCGTGCTGGGCCGGCGCACCGACGTCCTCGCCGCCAACCGCATGGCCCGCCTGCTGCTCGCCGACTTCAACGCGATGCCCGCCCGCGACCGCAACGCCGCCCGCTGGCTGATCCTCGACGAGGGCGCCCGATCGCTGTTCGCCGGCGACTGGGACGGCGTCGCCTCGGACATGATCGGCATGCTGCGCATGGACGCGGCCCGCCACCCCGACGACCCGAAGACGACAGCGCTGGTCGGCGAGCTGTCCATGAAGAGCCACGACTTCCGGCGCTGGTGGGCCGACCAGAAGGTGGTCGAGTTCGGGTACGGGAGCAAGACGCTGCACCACCCGCTGGTCGGTGAGTTGGTCCTCGAGACGGAGGCGATGACGTTCCCCGCCGACCCGGACCAGATGCTGATCGCCTTCCTCGCCAAGCCCGCGTCACCGTCGCGGCACGCCTTGGAATTGCTGGACGCCTTCACCTTGCGCGGGTAAGGGCGCGGTCGGCTCAGGGCAGCCTGGCGTCGCCGTCGGTCGAGGTGCCCGGCGTACGGAAGTAACCGATGAGGGGACGCCGCTCCGGCCTTCCGCGTCATGGGGAGAGCGGTCGGCGTTGGCCACATCCCTGTGGCGATAATTCGTGAGTGGATCCGCTCCCCAATCTTGCGGTCGTGCCGTGGGCGTCGCTGCACGGTACGCATGGCTCGGCTGAAAGCGTCCCCGAGCACATCGCGGCGCTTCGCTCCTCGGATCCGACCGCGTCGGCCGCCGCGCTGAGCCGGTTGTGGGATGTCGTCGTTCATCAAGGGACCCGCTGGCAGGTCAGCGCGCACGTGGTGCGCTTTCTCGTGCTGTTGATCGATGACCCGGGCAATCCGACTCGGGCCGCCGTGACGTCGCTGCTCCGGGAGGTAGGTCTCGGGGCCCGTGACGATCGCGATCTGCCGTTCGATCCGAAGGCGGCCTTCAGCGGACCGACGGTGACAAAGCAGCAGGAAGACATGGTCATCGAACTCGTCTACTACCGCGACGAGGGCTTCACCGAGGACTCGGTGGACATCGCCGACGCCTGCGTCGGAAAGTGGGACGCCGACGCGTATTGGGCCGCCGCGGCGCACGTGGACACCTACCGTCGCTGGCTCGGCGGCGATCCACTGGTCGCGTCCCATGCTGCCGAGCTGCTGGCGTGGTTCCCGCCGGACGAGCGCACGATCACCGCGCTGCTGTCAGCCGACGGCAACGACGCTGTCCGGGCGAGCGCGAACCTCGCTCTGGCGCACCTGACGGTGTCACCCGCCACGATCGCGGCGCGGATGACGGCCCTGCTCAATCACGACTCCTTCGTAGTGCGGCTAACGGCTGCGGTCACGCTCGCATACCGGCTGGGTCAAGGACTTCCTGACGTAGCACTGGACGTTCTGGTCGATGCCAAAGACGCTGCGGCGCTACCGGGCTTCCCACTCGGCTGGGAGCACCGGGCCGCCCGCGGATACGTCGCCTTGGCTTTGCAGCGTGTAGGACTCGGTTGACCTCTCGCGGCGAGCGGCCGACCTAGCCTATTCCTGAGCGCGCGCGCCACCTTCGTCACTCGGAGAACGTCCTCTCATGCCGCGCTTACGACCCCGGCAGGAACAACTTCGGACGTCATGGTCGTAGCCGTGGCGATTCGAACTCACGTCGGCGCACGGTCGCGCGTTCCGAGACCCCGACGTGGACATTATCCGCAGGGTTCTGACGCGGTTGTCGGCGGACGATTACTTCGCCGACCTGGCGGGCGAACTCGCGCTCGGGCGAAATGCCGGTGATAGCAAGGAGCATTACCGGATTGCTTTACCACCTCGTCAGCGACGGCGGTCAACAGGCATTGCCCATTGCGACCAGTTTCGGCGATGCCTACGACCTCGGCAACTGATGCTGTTCGGACAACACGTGGTTACCATCCGGATCTGCCGCAGACCGCTGGACGAGAGGGCCTTGCCGCGCAAGTGATCGGCACCTCGAACGCGTTGGCCTGATCCCGAGGGAACCGGATTGTGCCACCGCGACCGATGAGAACGGGCGGCGGCACCGGTCTATCCAGGCAGAGACGATGGCCGGGAGGACGAAATGACGTCGATCAAGCTAGGCGTGCATCTGCCGTCGGCGGGGCCGGGGGCCTCACCGACCGGCATCGCTGCGGTCGCCGAGGAGGCCGAGCGTGTCGGGCTGGACTCGGTCTGGTCCTGGGAGCGGCTGATGCGGCCGACGGTGCCCATCGCCATGGGCGGCCCGGGCGGGCCGGTCATGGAAGCGCCCGAGGACTTCGCGACGGTGTACGACCCGATCGAAACCTTGGCCTATGTCGCGGCCCGCACCAGCCGCATCAGTCTCGGGACCAGTGTGCTCGACGCGCTCTTCCAGAGTCCGGTCATCCTCGCTCGCCGGCTCGCCACCCTGGACCGGCTCAGCGGCGGCCGGCTCATCGCCGGCATCGGGCAGGGCTGGATGGCACAGGAGTTCGAGGCCGCGGGCGTCCCGATGAGCAGGCGGGGCGCGGGATTCGAGGAGCATCTGCTGGCCATGCGCGCGATCTGGGGACCCGATCCGGTGAGTTTCGCGGGCCGCTACTACCAGATTCCCGAGGCTGACATCGGCCCGAAGCCGGTCGGCCCCAGCGTGGTGGTCGGCGCCGCGTCCGCGTCAGCGGTTCAACGCGTGGGACGCCTCGGTCTGGGGCTGACGCTGGTCATCTTCGACTGGGGTCCGGTTCAGGAGAGCATCGCGACGTTCCGGGCGGCGGCGGATGCCGCCGGTCACGAGCCCGACAGTCTGCCGGTCATGCTGCAGGTCAACGGGAACGTCACCGAAGATCCGGTGCGCGAGCCGCCCCCGCTGGTCGGCTCGCCCGAGCAGGTCGCGGCGGATCTGGAGAAGGCCGCGAAGCTGGGTGTCGAGCACGTCTACTGGCACTTCGACGAGAACCCGCTCCGTTCGCTTCCGCTCCTGGCCCAGCTGCGCCACGCCTGACGGCGTACGGGAGGGAAGAAAGTCTTCACCCGTTCCGGGTACGTCTGCCGTCAGACGCGTTCCGGCTGTCCATTCGACACTATTCTGCGGACCGTTGTTCCTTCATCCTGGGGAGTCTCCGTCGGTGTCTCGCATTATGGTGGTCGGTTCCGGATGGCGTTTCACGAGCGGGATTTCGTATTACACGTGCCGGCTCGCGAACGAGTTGGGAAAAGATCATTCGGTGGCCGCCCTGATGATGCGCGACCTGGTGCCGCGGGTGGCCTATCCGGGGCGGAGCCGCGTGGGCACCGCGGTCAACACGGCCCTCGACTACGACCCGGCGGTGCGGACCTTCGACGGCGTGGACTGGTACTGGATGCCGTCCATGATGCGGGCGCTGGCCTTCATGCGGCAGTTCCGGCCGGACGTGGTGATCTTCCAGTGGTGGACCGGGGCGGTGCTGCACAGTTACCGGATGCTGGCGGCGCAGGCGACCCGGCTGGACGCGTCGGTGATCATCGAATTCCACGAGGTGCAGGACACCGGTGAGGCCGGTCTTCCGTTCGTTGCCGGCTACGTGCGCCGCTGTTTCCCGAAATTGCTTCGCCGAGCGTCCGGCGCGATCGCGCACAGCTCGTTCGACGTGGAACTTCTCCACCGCTCGTACCCGGATCTCGCTTCTGTCCCCACCGTGATCGCTCCGCACGGTCCGTACGATCAGCATTCGCCGGCGATTCCCACGCAGCGGGAGCGGAGCGAGGTGACGCGGCTGTTGTTCTTCGGGACGATCCGGCCGTACAAGGGCTTGGAAGATCTGCTGACCGCGTTCGACCGGCTGGTCGCCGACGAGAACCGGGAGCTGGAACTGCACATCGTCGGGGAGACCTGGGAGGGGTGGACGCTGCCGTTGCGCATGGCCGCGGAGTCGAAATGCAGCGGCCGGATCCACGTGCTCAACCGGTACGTCTCCGACGACGAGGTCAGCCAGGCGTTCGCGGACGCCGACCTGGTCGTGCTGCCGTATCACCGGTCGTCGTCGTCAGGGCCGCTGCACATCGCGATGGCGGCCGGGCTGCCCGTGGTGGTGTCCGAAGTGGGCGGTCTGGTGGAGGCGTCCGAGGGGTACGAGGGCCGGGTGCTGGTGGCGCCGGCGGATCCGGCGGCGTTGTGCGCGGGGATCCGGCGCGGGCTGGAGCTGGTCGGGCGCCGCTACCCGGACGTCCGGTCGTGGGAGGACACCCGGCAGGCGGTGGCGAAGCTGGTCGGCAGCCTGGACGGGGGCTCGTGACCCGCTCCGCCCGGTACCGCCTCGCACTGCTGCTCGGGGTCACCACGGCCGTCTCGGCCGGCTGGTTCGCGTGGGCGTCCGACAGCCCCGCCCCGCCGCGCTCGGTGTTCGTGAGCTGCCACGGCGACGATCGCAACGCCGGGAGTGCGGCCGCGCCGTTACGCACCCCGGACGCGGCCCTCGCCTCCGGGGCGACGGTCGCGCTCGAACGGGGATGCAGCTGGAACGGAAGCCTTTCGCTGCGCGGCGAGGGCAATTCCTTGACCGCGTACGGCGTGGGTCCGGCACCCGTGGTGACCGGCGGCCCGGTTCGTCTGCTCGGCGCCCACCAGCTCGTCCGTGACCTGCACGTGACGACCGGCCCGGAAGCGGGGATCGAGGTCCACGGCCCGGACGCGACGGTACGCGACGTCCAGATCGACCGCGTCGGGATCGGTGTGCTGGTCACCGGCCGGGCCGCGACCGTGACCAGGGCCGACGTGCGCGACCTGCACATGGTGGTCGACACACCCGGCGGCGACGACGACTACGGGGCGGTGGGCTTCAACGTGCAGGCGGCCGACGCCGAGATCTCCGGGAGCAGTTGCGTGAACTGCCGCGCGCCCAGTCACGACTACGGCTTCGACGGCGGCTTCGCGGAGATCTGGAACCACGGCGACCGCCTGTCCCTGCACGACAACGTCGTCCGCAACAGCGACGGCATCCTGGAGGTGGGCGGCGACCGCCCGGACGCGTCGGCGCGCGGCGTTTCGGTCCGGGACAACCGGTTCGACGTCGCGCACGGCGGGTTCGTCCTGCACGCGGTGGGCGACCGCTACGGGATGGCGACACCGTCGCTGGTGGTGTCCGGCAACACGATCGTGAACACGTCCGCCGCCGACGGCCCGGTCCTCAGCGGCCAGATCCGGTCCGTCCGCTTCGACGGCAACCGGGTGTCCACGCCGGGTCTGGTCAGCGCCTCCGGCCCGCCGGCGAGCCACACCTGCAACGTCTACGACCTGGGCGGCACCGGCAGCGTCGGCTTCCCCCTCGACCCGACCGAGCGCACGACAGCCGGGGCGGCGCCCTGCTGAAACCCCTTACCCCAGAAAGCCCGCGCCGTACGCCACGGCGAAGCTGACCGCCGCGGCAACGGCACCCGCGAGCAGCGCCCACAGCCCGCAGCCCAGGCTGAACCGTCCGTCGCCGATCAGCTCCGCCTGGGTGTCGGCCGGCTCCCGGCTCACGATCAGATAGCGGCCCGTGCGGGGCATCGTCAGCCCCGGCACGCCGCCGTCCAGCATGGCCGGCTTCCCGATCACGTGCAGGGGTTGACCGGCTTTGACGTACTCCTCGAGAACGCCCACCTCGTCGACCCGCCGGCGGGCGCCCGGCCCGACCAGGCCGCGGTCGATCGCGGCCCGCAGGTACGGCCCCGGCTCGTCCCGCTTCGCGGTCAGCTCGTCGACGGCGCGGTGGATCAGCTGCTCGCCCGGGTGACCCTCCGGGATGCGTGTGCGTCGCCAGAGCGGTGGATATTCGTGGAAGAGGAACGCTTCGAGGAAGTTGCCGGAGACCGCTGCCGTGCCGGTCGGGTCCGCAACGCCGAACGGCTCCCCGGACGTCTGCTCGAACAGCACGCGCAACTCGCCCCGGTCCTCGCCGACGCTGCGTCGCGTGTAAACCATGGTGCGGCACCACACCGCCGGCGTCCCGGCGAGCAGGGTGCGAACCGTCCCGGCCGGCCCCGGTACCGTCCGCCCGAACACGGCGTAGCGCGGCGGAAGCGCGACACCCAGTCGTACGGCCGCGGCGGGCGAGACAGGGTGCCGCCGGACCCACCGAGCGTCGCGCCGGTTCTTCACGGACAGCCAGACAAGAACGGGGGCCAGCATCACCAGCCCCACCCCGAAGCACGCGGTGATCGCAACGACGAACGTCACTCCGCCAGCCTAGGACCTCAAGCCGGGGGTATCAGGTCGAAGTTGTCACGGAAAACGTTGCCGGGATCGTATCGGAGTTTGAGTTCCCGCAGCCTGGCCAGCGTTTTCGGCGGCCACGCCTGGGCGATCCGTTCCGGTCTCAGGTCCGAGTCGAACGACAGGTAGAGGCCGCGGAAATGGGCCTCCATCGGCTCCCAGGCCGCGCCGAGTTCGCGGTGCGAATTCCCGAAGGCTCCTACCTGGAAGTTGGCCGACCGGTGCGGATAGGCCGTGGCGCCGGGATCGACATCGGCTACCGCCCCGCCCGCGGCCCGGAACTGGAAGAAGTAGGTCGCCCCGCTCCGCGCGAACTGGTGCGCCACGGTCGAGAACTCCGGCGTCAGGTGCTCGATCAAGCCGGAACGAGAGATCGGCTCACCCGTCGCGACCTTCTCCGGGCGGTCGCCGGTATTGTCCATGACCTGCGCGTACGGCAGGTGCCGCACCGTCTGCTGCAGCAGCGGCCCCGCCCGCAGCAGCGGAGCGAACCGTTCGGCGACCACGTCGGGCTCGGCCGAGTTGACCACGCCCATGATGGTGGCGGCCAGTCGCCCGTCCGGCCCCGGCACGATGATCAGGTTGGTGGTGACATCCCGCGGGGCCGCCTCCATGGCGGCGCCCCACCGCGCGATGACGCCGGCGGTGTCGGTCGCATCCAGAACGAAACGGCCGAAGCCGACGTCACCGACGTCGTCAACCTCGAAATCAAAAGACGTGACGATGCCGAAGTTCGCGCCGGCGCCGCGGATCGCCCACCACAGATCGGGATCCGCGTCGGCACCGGCCCGCACGACGCTGCCGTCGGCGAGCACCACGCTCGCACCGCGTACATGGTCGATGGTGAGGCCGTGCTCACGGGCCAGGTATCCCAGCCCGCCCGCCGTGGCCAGGCCGCCGACACCCACACCACCGTAATCTCCCGAACTCAACGCCCACCCGTACGGCGCCAGCGCCGCGGCCACATCCTTCCAGCGCGCGCCGGCCTGCACCCGTACCAGCCGATCCCGCTCGGAGAGCACCTCGATCCGGTTCATGCGCGACAGATCGATGACCACACCGCCGTCGTTGGTCGAGCGTCCGCTGATTCCGTGGCCGCCGCTGCGTAACCCGACCGCCACGCCCCGCCGCCGCGCGACGGCCAAGGCCGCCCGCACCTGAGCGACATCGACCGGCTGCAACACCAGGGCGGGTGAACCCGCCCGCATCGCGGTCGACCGCACCCGCTCATACCCGGCATCACCCGGCCCGATCACCGCCAGACCGTCCGGCATCCCCATCCGGTCAGACCGAAACATGCCTTTAGCTCCCCACAACACCAGCAAACATTGGTCGGCCGAACAGCGGGCTTATTCCACTGGATGCCTCTTTCCAGGATTAATGCGCGCGGCCGCGAACAACCCATCAGGAATGGCGACGAGACTGAGCAATCTCCATCACGCTGTATTCACACACCCGGGGAGCCTCTCTAACAATCGCGAAGGGCGGAGCGCCGCGCTTCGACCATAGGAGCGCACGTTCAGGGTTGCCATGGCCGTGGCGTCGCACGGCGTTGCCTAAAAATCGCACCGGGGAGGATCAGCGCGAACGCTCGACGAACTGGCTGCCGCCGTCACTCCGCATGCCGTTTTCGTCGGAAGGCGGCACGAGCTCGCAGCCCACGAAGCGGAAGTATCGTCGCAGCAAGGCGACCGCGGCGACGCCTCGGCCCGGGCGTCCGCACGTGTCTCCAGATCGACGCGCCTCGTCCATCCATCCCATTATGTGGAACTGTTCAGCTGGTTCTCGCGCCGCTCCGCTCACCCTCCGATGCGTTGGCCTTGCGTGGCTGACCTGAGGGCCGTCGCTGTGGGGAGCTGGGACGTTCCGGCCGTGGCGGGTGCCCACACCTGGTGAGGGAGGCCGCGGTGTGGGGAGCCACGGCCTTCCCGGCGTCGCGATTCCCCACACGTGGGTGGGGGGTGGCCACGTTGTGGGGAGCCACAGCCTTCCCGGCGTTGCGACTTCCCACACGTGGGTGGGGTGGCCGTGGTGTGGGGAGCCACAGCCTCCCCGGCGTCGCTACTGCCCACACCCGGGTGGGGCGCTCACTGTGGGGAGCTGGGACCTGCCCGGGCCGGGCGGCGTCGCCTCGCACGGGGACTCCCGGCCGACGGAACCAGCTGAACAGTTCCATTATGTGGCGATCCCGACCACATTCTGGATTTGGTCGAGACCTTGGAGACTTGCGCCCACATGCGAGCCCAAAGTCTCCAAGGTCTACAAAACGTCAGAGAAGCCGGCCGACCAAAGGGGCGTGAAAGTGGAGGAAAGCATGCTCCATTGTGGATACGATTCTCACGTTGTGGACTCGCTGCCACCATGTGGTCGCCAGTCCCGTACAACGGACGCGGATCCCACATGGTGGCGTTGCAGGGGCGGCGCCGGGCGCCCACCGACGCGACCCGCTCGGCGACGCGCAGCAATGCCCGCCCCGCGCTGCCCGGTCGCCGGGGCAACGAAACGACCCGGGCTGCCATCGGCAGAGCCGACCCGCCCAGACGACGCGAGCAGCACAGTCGACACGACCAGATGGCGTGGCATCAAGTCGATCGACGCCGAAACCTCTGACGCGAAAGGTCTCTATATACGGGCGTGAAGTTCGAGTCTGCGGTCTGGCTGGTGAGGTCACCGGTGGGAGCAGCGGTGAGGCCGACGCCTTGATGACGATCTGGACTTGCGATGATTTCGGGATGGAGGACCAGCAGGCCCGGGTGCTGAGGCGCGACGGTAACGCCGCAGTCGTCCAACTGACGGGCCGCGCGTTTCCGGGAATCCACCTCCAGGGTGACACCTTCGCCGCGATCCAGAAGCAATTGGCCGAAGCTGCCGTCAAGCTGCGCCGCATCGCTGACGACCACGAGGCGCTGGACGACCTCGACTACGCAGTCGAGGAAATGGCGCAGCTACTTCGCTTCTACGAGGCGGTCCTCACCGAAGGCGGGATGCAGCGCCCGTACTGACCCTGGATCCCAGGCCATTAGCGTCCGCCCGTCGCTACGACTGAGGATGCGTTTCGGGTCAGAAGTCCAGGTGCTCGTATTTGACGCTGTCCAGCCAACCGGTCAGCTCCGCGAGCTGGTCGCGGGTGACGCCGTAGGCGATCCATTCGTCCTGCCGGTCAAGGCCCAGAAACCCTTTTGCCGCGAAGGCACGGCGCAAGTAGTCGGTGAAGGTCAGGCCATGCGCTTCGTCGCGGACGAGTGGATCCGCGCCGGCGTGGGGTAGCCAGACGGAGTACGGGGCGCCACCGCTGATGTTGGCCTTATGCAGGTAGTCGGCGGCGATCGTGATTTCCAGCGGTCCGGCGATCTGGGGATGCAGTTCCGCTGATTCCTCCTGCCACTCCTCAACCGAGAACCACGCAGCGCTCAGGTCGATGATCTCCAGCGGGTCGGCGATCGTGAGTTGTTCGGGTACGCCGGGCGGAAACGGGGCATTCCAGGTACCGCGCGGGACGAGGTCGATCGTTCCGACGATGCGCCAGTAGGCGGCCAGGGCCGGCGGCACCGCCGATCCCGTGATCTTCTCCAGCTGTCGCAGCCGGTCCTCAACATCGGCGGCGGGGCCGGGTAGCGCCTACGCGTCGCCGACCGGCCAGCCGCGGTCAATGAGCGCAGCGGTGAGGCTGGCGGCGTTTCGCCGGACACGGGTCCATGGTCAGAACGGCTACCTGCTCGGCCTCCGCGCACATCCGGTGGTCAAGATGGGTGACCGCCCCGAGGTCGCGCCATACCCCTCGATGGTCCCCGTCCCGATAGCGTGCCACGAGATCCCCGGGCCGCATGTGCCCGCCGGCCGGCGCTGTTGTCCGGCCCGCCCGTACGGCTCTGGCAGCGTCCAGAACTGGACCGGTAACGACGGGATCGGCATACCTGAGCACTTTGACCCTCGCGCGAAGCGCGCGCCCGACCGACGGCGGATTCGGACGTCGGCGTCAGGATCTGCCGCGACCTTCGTGCTGCCGTTGATCAGTCAATCGAGCGATTATAGGGAAATGGAACCGGCGACCCGACTTGACGTCGATGGAGAAGTGTTCGAGGTAGCAACGCGGCCTGGACATCCTGGTCAGTACGACTACACCTGGATCTCGGGACGAGACCCCGGATACGGGTTCACCTCGGCGCGCTCGGATGGTGAACCGTCCACGACGGCCGAGCACGTAGAGGCCGTCCGAGGGTTCCTCGCGCAGGTCGACCCGGAGACCGGCCACATGGATTAGCACCGCACGGGCACGGCGATCCCCCGCGCAATTGCGGACCGGAGGGATTTGAGCCCCTGGTGGGGCCATCCACTCCGCCAACCCAGCCCGCGCTGCCAAGATGGCCCAAGCTCTGCGGCACACGGGCTACCCAGTCCGCATCGCGTCGCGCTCCGCAGACGTCGGCTACCTCGACGAGCCCACCACGAGGTGACCGGCAACAGCACGTGGTGCAACAGACCGCGTCGGCAACCCGCGCAAATCGGGGCTCAGACAGGTGCAGGCGACGGGTGGCGGAGTATCGCCGCTCGGCACGCTGACGCGCACGATCGGCGGCATGAGAGTCGCCTTCCGTGAGCTGGTAAAGACGATCTGATGAATAGCCGGAATTGGTGTGCCGGCAATGTGTCTTGTGTGGACGGTTATGGTTTTCTGGGGTTGGCACGATCGTTTTGATGCGAGGCCGTCTGCGGGGCGGGAAAATGTATTCATGCGGTACCAGCAGCTTTCCTTGTTCACCCGGCCGGTGACGGCTGCTATGCGTGACCGCACTAAGGCACGACGATATTCGCCGGACAAGGACGCGTTTCGTCGTGAACAGGCACGGCGGCGGTCTTGGGGGTTGGCGCGCCGGCACGCGCGTAAGCTGTGCCGGGCGCATGGCTGTTCCGACGAATGCGCGATCATCGGCCTGCATGACCTGGCCGAGGCGGTCCCGCCGTTGATCTGGCCCGCCGAGGCAACCCTGACCCAACGCCCGGCACCAGCGGCAGCCAACCAGCCGGATGGAGCAAGCCGTGCCGTACCGGCAGGCTCCCCGGCCCCGGAAGCCACGCCGCATCGTGCCCGGCCTGCCGGCCCGGATGGACGAGCGGCGCCGGCGGGTCACGCCGATAACGTAGTCCGCCGCGACACCGGCCGGCACCGGGAGCTCACCGGTCACACCGGGCCGGTGGACCGCGCCGCACCCCGTAATCCGGCCGCACCCCGTAATCCGGCCGCACCCCGTAATCCCGCCGCACCCCGCGATCCGGCCGCCCCACCCAACCCGGCCATGCTCCACGACCCAGCCGCGCCGCGCGAGACTCGAATCGCATCGGCGCACCGTGGCGACCCGCACAGCGGGCCGCCCCCCGCCGCCCGCAGGCTCGCACCAGCACATCGCGGCCACCAGCACCGGAGGCGACCCACAGCAAGGCCGCCGGCGGGCACGGCAATCAGGCCACCAGCTTGGCGACGACTCACACCCGCCCACCACATCGTGTCCGTATCCCGCTGTCACGCCACCGGCACACGACAACGGCCCGGAAAAACCCGCCACCAACCCGCCTGCCCGGATCAGCGCCTAAAGCCGCGGAATATCGGACCAAAGGACCGCGGACCGCCGCGCGCCAACGTTTCCGATCGACGACGGCGAACACCCTTCAGCGGAACGGCTGTGCGGTCCACCCCGGCAGTTCAGGGCTTCGCTAGAGCTAGACGCGCCTGTCGCCATGTGTTGCACGCACGGCTAGCCGAGCGATTCGCCGCACTGATCTCGGCAAATCCGCGCGTGGCCTGGTGCAACGTCCGACACGTGACGGTACCGCCCAGCTCCACGCGGTTCTGCACCACGGAGGACAACGCCGGCCACCCGCCAAGTCCTCCGAGGACGCCACGACCAGTATCGCGGTAATCCACATCTGAACCGGCAACAGGAGGCCGGGGCCGATGCCGGTCTCCGGCTTTCCACACGTGGGGATTAGCGTCGCGGCCGTAACTGCCAGACCGAGGCCGCACCCTCGCGGTACACCAACCGCAGCCGTGGCGACGTCGCCGCCGCGGCCTCCAAGGCCCGGTACGCCGCCGGGGTCATGATGCCGAAATACTCCAGGTAGCCCTGCTGGCTCGGCGTGAAGACCAGATACGGCGTCCCACCGAGGTCGTCCAGGACGCGTACCGCCTCCGTGATGGACGGGCGGCGCAGGAAGTCCGGGGAGGACAGCAGGTTCGGGCTGGAGTCGCTGCGGATCGGGAAGGCGACGTAGTTCGCGGTCATCCGGCTCGGGAAATTCGGGGCGACGAAACACATCCACTGGCCGGGTGTGGCGTGGGCGTACAGCCAGGCCACCGGCTCGACGTCCGAAGCCCGTACCAGATTGACCTTCTCCTGGCCGTAATAGGACAGCAGGAACGGCGCGGTGCAGAGACAGGCGAGCAGGGCGGCCACGACGGCGCGCGGCCGCGGGTCGGGCACGCGGTACTGGAACAGCGTGACGACCAGCCAGGCGACGAGAAAGGCCAGGTACGGCAGCGCGAACAGGTAGATCCGCAGTTGCCCCTCGCCGCCGTAGTTCTGCATGGCCAGCATGGTAATCGGGGCGACCGCGATCAGGACCGGCGCCATGTCGATGCGGCCGCGGCGCACCCGCAGCAGGCCGGAGGCGACGCCGAGGCCGAACATGCCGAAATACAAGGCGTAGACCGCGTACGAGCGTAGCCGCATCCCGGGCAGCGCGGCGGACGGGTCGATGCCGGAGCCGGACACCGAGGTGTGCAGGGGGTTGAAGTCGAACAGGGTGAAGCCGTTGTGGTCCAGGTACGGGTAGCCGTAGGCGACCCAAGCCAGCTCGGTGAGCACCATGAACGCGAGCAGGTGCCAGCGGACGCGGCCGCGGGCCAGCCCGATGCCGACGGTGGTGAGCAGGGCGAACACCGGGGACAACTGGTGGCTGGTGATCACGGCCAGCCAGAGGATCGCGGCGGTGGTCGTCCGGGCCGCGGTGCCGATGCTGAGTTCGGAGAACACGCCGTAGATGCCGGTGACGTCGTCGTCGCGGCGCCCGGCGATCAAGCGCCGCAGCCGTCCCACGCCCGCGGCGCCGGCCATCGGGGTGGTGCGCAGCAGCAGCCCGGTGAGGACCAGGGTGGCCGTGAAGGCGTACGCCTGGGGTGCGAAGTAATCCTGGCCGACCCAGTTCGTGATGACGAACAGGAGGGTGGTGAGCCAGACGATCCGCAGGTCCTTGGTCAGGCCGCGGGCCACGAACGACACGGCGGCCGCGAAGGCGATGTTGAAGAACGGCGGTGACCAGGTCGCCAGGTCGGTCAGGCTGATGCCGGTGGCCTGGGAGATCCATCCGGCGGCGGTGAAGAAGCCGGGCCAGCCGAAGTAGATGTCGGCGGCCCGGGGCGCGGCGTGCTCGGTGAGGATGACGTTGATGACGCCGATGTGTTTGAACGTCCAGGTGTAGCGGGGGAAGCCGTACAGCAGTGCCGGGGTGGCGTGCACGACCATGATGATCGCGGCGACGGTGGCGCCCAGCAGCGTGGTCCGGGTGGCGTTGATCAGCGCGACGGCCGCGCCGGTGACCACCAGCAGGGCGAGCGCCAGATACCAGGTGACCGGCAGGGCCGGCAGCAGCCCGTAGCCGTCGATGCGGGTCAGGTCGGCGTGCCCCAGCGCGTGGATCCACAGCAGCAGGGCGGCCGCGAGCAGGCCCCACGCGGTCAGCACGAACGGCGTGAACGGGCCCTGGTCGCGGGTACGGTTGCGCCGCAGCGTGAACTGGTCGATCACCACCAGGCGGGTGGTCGGCTCATCCAGCGAGATCACGCACGCTCCCGCAACATCACGACGGCGCCGGCGAGCACCGCACAGCTCGCCGCCGCCAGCACCGCGGTCGCCTGCTCCGGTGCCCACAGATGCGCCACCAGTGCCCCCTGCGAGACCAGGATCAGCAGCGACAGACTGGTGGTGATGGTCGCCGCCGGCGAGCGCACCAGCCGCCAGGCCCGCATCGCGGCGAACAGCGCGACCCCGGGCACCCAGCAGCAGAAGACCAGCACGATCGGGGCACGCAGCAGATGCGGCGCGGGGGTGAGGCTGGCCGCGGCCGCGCCGGCGCCGCAGGCGAGCGCGGCGGCGCAGGTGTAGCGGGTCGCACGGGCGCTGGTCATCGGCGGTCGTCCTTACTGGCGGGGCTACGAGGGGCGATCAGGCGGGTCTTGCGGGCCGCGTACCAGAGGTGTTGCTTGCCGCGGCGCAGCCGGCGCTGCGCGGGTCGCGGCCGCCGGGTCAGCAGCGCGAGCAGGTCGTCACCGCGCATGTCCTGGGTGACGGCGAGCCGGGGCAGGGCGAGCTGTCCGTCGGTGGCGGTGGCCGGCAGCCCGACCACCGCGCACGCGGTGTGAAAACCCGCGTCGCGGGCCGCGTGCCGGGTCTTGCCGGTCTGATATCCGTACGGGTAGGCCAGGGTGGTGATCGCCCGGCCGAGCTGGTCCTCGAGGATGAGCCGGCTGCGGCGCAGGTCCTCGTAGATGCCGTCCGGGCGGCCCAGGTCCAGCGGCGCGTGCTCGTGCCCGTGCGAGCCGATTTCCACCCCGGCGCCGCCCGCGTCGGCCAGATCGGACCAGCCCAGCAACGGGCGGGCCGCCTCGTTGCCGGGCAGCCACCCGGCCCGCCGGCCGACGTGCGCGGTCGGCACGAACAGGGTGGCCTTGGCCCGGGCGGCCGCCAGCGCCGGCATCGCGTGGGTGGCGAAGTCGGCGTAGGCGTCGTCGAAGGTCAGGGCCACCAGCCGGCGGCGCTGGTCGTGGTCGGGCCGGCGCAGCTGGGCGGCCGCCTCGCTCAGGGTGATCGTCTGCCAGCCGCCGTCACGCAGCGCCGCCAGATGCTCGGCGAGCCGGTCGGCGGTGACGGTGAAGTCCCGGAAGCCGTCGGTCATCCGGCCGGCCACGCTGTGGTACATCAGAAGAGGGAGAGCGGAAGCCACCGGCACCTCAGATCAGCCTCGCCAACCGCCGGGCCCGGGCGCGGGCCCGCACGTACCGGTAGGGGCCGGCCAGCATGCCCCGGCGTTTCGCGGCCAGCAGCGACGGCGGGAAACCTTGCCCGGCGTGCCCGGCACCCTGCCCGCCGGTGGTGAACATGTCCCGCACCGCGGCCGGCGCGAGCCGGGCCAGCGGGACCAGCCGTCGCGGGTCGCGCAGCACGAGACTGGTGTAGTAGGCGGTGAGCCCGATCCCGTAGCCCCGCATGGCGTCGACCAGGCCCTGCCAGGTGGCGCGGTGGTAGTGCCAGACCAGCGCCGACGGCTGGTAGACGACGGTGCCGCCGCGCAGCAGCAGACGGGTCAGCATCTCGGTGTCCTCGGCGCCCTGCGCGTCGGTGCCGGCCCCCAGCGCCACGTCGAAGCTGCCGTCCCGGGTGAACACGGTGCGCCGGAACGCCATGTTGCCGCCCGCACCGAACGGTGGCAGCGGATACATCGGATGCTGCTCGCGGGCGGTGGCGGGGGAGAAGACCGCGGCGGTGAACCCGCGGCCCTTGCTGTGCCCGCCGTACTGCTCGAACAGGTCCTGTGCCGGGGTCTCCAGCTCGGCCGGTACGATCACGCCGCTGACCGCGTCCGCCTCCGGATGGGTGGTGAACGCGCGGGCGATCTCGGCGAGCCAGTGCGGGTCGGGCACCTCGTCGTCGTCGATGAACGCGACGATCTCGCCGCGGGCCTGGGTGATGCCGGCGTTACGCGCCCAGGACAGGCCGGGCCGCGGCTGCACGACGTAGTCGACGCTGCGGTCGTTGACCTGCTGCGCCCATTGCCGGGTCCGGTCGTTGGACGGCGCGTTGTCCACAATGATCACCTGTACGCGTGGGTACCGTTGCGCCAGCACGGCGGTGACGCATCGGGCCAGCGTCTCGGGCCGGTCCCGGGTCGAGATCACCACGCTGATCGGCGGGGCCGCCCGCAGCGCCGCCAGCCGTTCGCGCCGGTGCGGCGGCAGCGAGGTCGGGAGAAATCCGGTCGTGGGCAGCCGGCCGGTCAGCCGGACGCCGCCCGCCGCGGCGCGTTCCCGCACGACCGCACCGAGCTCGGTGTCGATCGCCGCCGCCACGCTCTCGGCCGGGCAACCGTCGCGCCCGACCGGCACGGTCACGGTGCCGACCGGCTCGTCGTAGACGCGCACCAGCAGCCAGGCCCGATCGCGCCGGATGCCGTCCGGGCCGGTGGCCGGGATCGCCGGGACGGCGTCGGACAGCTCGACGTCCAGCACCGCCGACGGGATGTAGCCGCCCGGGTTGCCGGCCCGGGTCTCGGCGGGCCGTGCGGACTGACGCCCGGCGGCACCGGGCGTCACGGTCACTTCGACACCGCCTGACGCCGGGGCTCGGTCTCCACGGTCACGGCCACCTGCTTCGCTCCATCGGCGCGGGGCTTGCGAGGCCATTCCCGTACGATCGTGCGCAGCACCCGAAGGCCGTCGCGGACAGTGTTCAGGTTCGTGGTGCCGTGGATGCGCGAGTGCTCGAAGCTGGGGACCTCCACCACCTTCAGCCCGGCGCGCGCGGCCCGCAGGTTCAGCAGCGTCTCGATCTCGAAGCCGTCGCCCCACAACTTGCTGCCGTCCACCGGCCGCGGCGCGGAGGTGTCCAGATCGAACACCGGCAGGCAGTCCGCCCAGAACGCGTTGTAGCCGTAGCACAGGTCGCTGTAGCGGGTCCGGAACATCATGTTGACCAGGGCGTTCAGGCCGAGGTTGCCGAACCGCCGGATCCGCGTGATGTCGGCGCTGCCACCGCGGGGAGCGAAGCGGGATCCCTTCGCGAAATCCGCGCCGTCGCGCAACGCCGTCAGGAAACGGGGGATCTCGGCCGGGTCGGTGGACCCGTCCGCGTCGATCATGACGATGATGTCGCCGGTCGCGGCGGCGAACCCGCAGGCCAGCGCGTTGCCCTTGCCGCGCCGGGTCTGATGCACGACCCGGATGCCGGGACGCAGCCGGCGCGCCACCGCGACCGTGTCGTCGACCGAGCCGCCGTCGACCAGGATCACCTCGTCGACCGGCGGCAGTCCGGACAGGACGTGCGGCAGGTTCAGGGCCTCGTTCAGCGCGGGGACGATGACACTGACCCGCGGCGTACCCCCTGCTCGAACGTCCACATGCGCCGGTCCGGCGGCGGTCGAGGAGTGCCGGAGGCGCCGGCGCCGGGGGATTTGCTGCATGTGCTGCTCCAATCGCGGAATTACCGGGAGGCGAAGATCGACAGAAAGGGATCGATCGAGGAGTCATAGTTAACCGAAGCCGCACTTTGAGCGGAAGAGGCAAAATGGCTCATGCCTCTTTCACAGCCTTTCGGGGTCATACCATCGGACACGGCCGGGAAGATGGGCTACGGCAACGCGCGTACGAGCCGTCCGGTTACGGCGAAAGTTCTGTGAGCTGCGTCGTCGTCCTATCGGGGTCGGCGGGTCGTCCCTTCCGGGTCGCGTACCCTTGACGCCGCCGCAGACAACGATAATCTCGAATCCACTGAGGACCGCGGTTGTTACCCGAGAATTCCTCGGTTCATTCTTCTTATCGCAGAATGCAGAGGAAACCGTTGTGCGTTTTGCGGACCACCTGATATCCACCGAGGCCGCTCCGGTTCCCCGCTGGCGCCGGATTCCGCACCGCGACGTGGTCGTCAACTCCGGCAGCCTGTTCGGGTCCACGGTCGTGACCTCGGTGCTCGGGTTCGCGTACTGGTCGCTGACCGCGCGATCGGCCCCGGCGGCCGCCGTCGGTACGGCGTCCACGCTGGTCTCGGCGCTGAGTCTGCTGGGCACGGTCGGCATGTTCGGCATCGGCACCATGCTGATCGCGGAACTGGGCCGGCAGCCCGGCCGGGCCCGCGACCTGCTGCCGGTGAGCCTGCTCGTGGTGGGTCTGATGTCCGGGGGACTGGCCGCGGTGTTCGCGGCGGGCAGTCACCTGTTCGGCGCGTCGGTCACCGCCGCGCTGGGGTCGCCGGCCGATCTCGCGCTGTTCGTCGGCGGCGTGGTCCTCAGCGCGGTGACCCTGGTGTTCGACGAGGCGTCACTCGGCCTGCAGGTCGCCCCGGTCCAGTTGTGGCGCAACGTCGTGTTCGCGGCCACCAAGATCGCCCTGATCCCGATCATCGTGCTGGCCGGCGGACCCGCCTGGAGCATCCTCGCGACCTGGGTGCTCGCACTGGTCGTCTCGGCGGCCGCGGTGATCCCGCTGCTGCGCCGGCACCGGCTGCTGCCGACCCGGCGGCCGAGCCTGTCGGCGCTGCGCGGACTCGGCTGGTCGGCGGCGCATCACAACACGCTCAACCTGTCGCTGTCGGTGCCGCGTATGGCCGTACCGGTGCTGGTCGGTCTTTTTCAGCCGGGCACGAGGACGGCCGCCTTCTACGCCGCCTGGATGATCGCCAGCTTCCTCTACTCCATCCCGACGCACCTGTCGACCTCGCTGTTCGCGATCGCGGCCGGTGACGTGGGGGCGCTGCGCGGCAAGGTCCGGATGACGCTGACGCTCTCGTTCTGGATCGGCCTCGCCGCGGTCCCCACCATGATCGCGCTCGCCACCCCGCTCATGATGATCTTCGGGCCCGAGTACGCGACCGCGGGCGCCCGCTGCCTGATGGTGCTCGTGCTGCTCTACCCGGCGCAGGTGATCAAGCAGCACTACGCCGCGATCCTGCGGGCCAACGGGCGGATCCGCCGCGCCGGGGTGGTGTGTAGCGTCGCCGCGGTCGCCGAGCTGCTCGCCATCGTCATCGTGGCGGCCCACTCCGACATCACGACGATCGCCACCGCGCAGGGCATCGTCCTGTCGGCCGGCGCCCTGTACATGCTCCCGGCGATCGTGCGCGCTCTGATCTCGGGCGAACCCGTGGACCGGGCGAGCCGGCACCGCCGCGTGGCGGGCTAGCCCGGAGCCCGTCAGGTCAGCGCGCGGCACATCCGCAGGCTGCGGATGTGGTCGTCGACCCGGGACAGCGTCGCCCGGACCGTGTCCATCGGCTGGAAGCCGTGCGCCCGGTAGAAGCTGATGCCCGCGCTGTCGCCGAGGAAGACCGACACCCACAACTCGGTGCCGCCGGCCGCCCGGACCTGGTCGCTGACCCGGTCCAGCAACAGCGTCTCCAGGCCGTGCCCGCGGTGCGCCGACTCCAGATAGACCAGCGACAGCTCGCCGGCCGTAGGACCGGTCATCCCGCCGCCCGCGGCACCCACGACCCGGCCGTCCTCCTCGACGACCTGGTAGCCGAACCACTCCGGCGGCGCCGGCGCCACGTCGTCGGCCACCCGCGGCGGGTCGTAGAACTCGCTGACGCTGCGCTCGATGTATCCCGCGGGCAGCACGTCGCGGTACATCTCGCGGTAGGCGGTGGAGCAGATCATGGCGATGCTGGCCGCGTCGGCCCCGGTGGCGGGACGGACGACGGCGGTCAACGAAGATCCGGGCACCCGGCAAGACTAATCTGACCGCCTCCCGGGCGGTCAGGCTAGGGATGCCACGGATGCGCGACAGCCGATCCGGATGTGAGAGTCGCAGCGTGCGGACTCTCGAACGGAACGACACGTTTGCCGGGCGCGTCCGGCTGGCCGGCCGCGACGACGACCGCCTTCGCGTGCGCACGCTGCTCGACGACCCGATGCCCGGCGGGGGAGCGCTGGTCCTCCTCGGCGAGCCGGGCGTGGGCAAGTCCGCGCTGCTCACCGACGTCGCCGCCACCTTCGCGGCGGAGGGCGCCCGGACCCTTCTCGCGGCCGGCGTCCCGTTCGAGCCGGACGTCTCGTACGCGGCCCTGCACCAGTTGCTGTTCGACGCGCACGACGCGTTCGATCGCCTCGACGAGGCGCACCGGGCGGCCCTGCGGACGGCGCTCGGCCTTGCCGGCGGACCGGTGCCGAGCCGCATCCTGGTCTCGAACGCGGTGCTGCTGCTGGTGCGCGCCATCGCCGCGGACCGCCCGCTGCTCCTGCTCGTCGACGACCTGCACTGGGTCGACCCGGCCAGCGCGAAGGTCCTCTGTTTCGTCAGCCGCCGGCTGGGCGGCAGCGGGGTCCGCTTCCTCGGCGCGGCCCGGCCGGGCGGCACCCGATGCTCCGACGTCGGCGCACTGCCGCAGTACCGCCTCGCGCCGCTGCCGGAGCGGGCGGCGTACGAGCTGCTCGCCGAGCGGTTCCCCGCACTGGCGCCGGGCGTGCGGCGCCGGGTGGTCACGGAGGCCGCCGGCAACCCCCTCGCCCTGCTGGAGCTGCCGGACACGATCAGCGAGGCGCAGCCGCCGCCCGTCCTGCCGCTGACCGACCGGCTGGCCGCCCGCTACGCCGGCCGGATCCGCGACCTGCCGGGCCCCTGCCGGTGGACACTGCTGCTGGGCGCGCTCGGCGGCCGCGACGCCGTCCGGGCGGCGAGCTGGGACCACCTCGAGACGCTGGCGCCCGCCGAACGTGATCACCTGGTCTCGGTCGCCCCGGACGGCCGTGAGTTCACCTTCCGCAACTCGCTGATCCGGGCGGCGGTGGTCGCCGTCGCCACCGCCGAGGACCGGCGACGCGCGCACCACGCGCTGGCCGCCGCGCTCAGCGCACCTCCGGAACGCCGGGCCGGGCACCTCGGCGAGGCCACCGCCGGGCCCGACGAGAACGTCGCCGGGCTGCTCGAACGCGCGGCCGAGCGGCGGCACGCCCGCGGCGACCCCCAAGGCGCCGCCGCCGACCTGGCCCGGGCCGCGGAGCTGAGCCCGGAGCCGATCCGACGCGCGCGCCGCCTCGCACTGGCCGCCTACCTCGGCACCGACGCGGCCGGTGAGATCGACATCGCGGAGCGGTTCGCCGAGCTGGCCCGCCGCCAGGTCGTCGCCGACTCGGGCGGGGCCGCCCGGGCAGACCTCGCGCGCCGGGCGACCCGGCCGCGCAACACCCCGGCGCGGTTCAACCCGCTGACCCCGAAGGAGCGCGAGATCGCCGAGCTGGCCGCGTGCGGGATGAGCAACAAGGAGATCGGCGAGCGTCTCTTCCTGTCGCACCGGACGATCGGTTCGCATCTCTACCAGATCTTCCCCAAACTGGGCCTGACCAGCCGCGCCGGGCTGCGCGACGCGTTGACGGAACTGTCCCGGCGGTAGAAGAGTGGCCCCTAGGTCAAAGGTCGGCATCCGGGAGGGGCGATGCGACCTGCCCCGGGGGACACGCCGCTCGGCCGCGCGACCGAGTGCCGGCGTCTCGATCACCTGCTCGATGCCGTACGCGCCGGGCAGAGCCGCACGCTGGTGCTGCTCGGCGAGGCCGGGGTGGGCAAGTCCGCCCTGCTCGAATACCTGATCGGCAACGCCGCCGGCTGCCGGGTCGTGCCGGTGACCAGCGTCCAGTCGGAGATGGAGCTGACCTACGCGGCGCTGCATCAGCTCTGCCAGCCGTTCCTGCCGCTCACCGACGGCCTGCCGCACCCGCAGCGGGCAGCGCTGATGACGGCGTTCGGCATCCGCGGCGGCCCGCCGCCGGACCGCTTCCTGGTCGGGCTCGCCGTGCTCGGGCTGCTCGCCGCGGCCGCCGACCAGCAACCGCTGCTGTGCGTGGTGGACGACGCCCAGTGGCTCGACCGCGCCTCGGCCCAGGTGCTCACCTTCGTGGCCCGCCGGCTTCTCGTCGAGCCCATCGGTTTCGTCTTCGGCGTGCGCTGCCCGGCGGACGTGACCTCGGACTTCGCCGGCCTGCCGCACCTCGAGGTCACCGGCCTGCCGGACGACGCCGCCCGCGAACTGCTCCGCGCGTCGTCGCCCGGCCTGCTCGACGAGCAGATCCGCGACCGGATCATCGCCGAGGCCGGCGGCAACCCCCTCGCGCTGCTGGAACTGCCCCGCGAGACCGGCCAGGCGAACGGCGGTCCGCAGACCGTGCCGGCACGCCTCGAGGAGATCTTCCGGATGCGGCTGCACCTGCTGCCGCCGCAGGTCCGGCAACTCCTGGTGATCGCCGCGGCCGAGCCGGCCGGCGATCCGCTGCTGCTGTCGCGCGCCGCCCTGCGCCTGGGTAACACGGCCGGCCCCGGGGCGGGCGCGGCCGCCGGCGACCTGGTGCGGTTCGGCGCCCGGACCAGGTTCCGCCATCCCCTCGTACGCTCCGCCGTCTACCAGGCCGCCGCACCCGAGGAACTCCGGACGGTGCACCGGGCGCTGGCCGACGTGACCGATGCCGCGGCCGACCCGGATCGGCGTGCCTGGCACCTCGCGCACGCCACCGACGGCCCCGACGAGCGGGTCGCCGACGAACTCGAACGGTCCGCGGGCCGCGCGCGGACCCGCGGCGGAATGGCCGCGGCCGCCGCCTTCCTGCAACGCGCCGCCGCCCTGACCCCCGATCCGGCCCGGCGGGTCCGGCGCCTGCTCACCGCGGCCGCGGCCCGCAACGACGCCGGGGACCCGGACACCGCGCACGCGCTGCTGGCCGCCGCCGCGTCCGGCCCGATGGACGACCGGCAACGCGCCCGCGCGACGCTGCTCGGCGCCGAGATCGCCTTCACCATGAGCCGGGGTGACCGCGCGGCCGGCATGCTGATCGAGGCCGCCGGGCGGCTCGAGCCCTGGGATACCGAGCTGGCCCGGGAGACCTTCCTGCAGGCGATCTCCGCGGCCATGTTCGCCGGGCGGCTGGCCGAGGGACCCCGGCTGGCCGAGGCCGCCGCGGCGGCCCGCGCGGCGGCGCCCGCACCGGGACGGCCGCGGGCCGCGGACGTCCTGCTCGACGCGCTCGCCCTGCACTACACCGGCGACGGCGCCGCGGGCGAGGTGATGCGCGAGGCGGTCCGGGTGTTCGCCGAGGACGACGTCTCCGTCGAGGACGAGCTCCGGTGGCTGTGGCTGGCGTTCATCGTCGCGCTCGGCATGTGGGACGACCGCTCCGGCGTGCTGCTCGCGGAGCGTTATGTGCGGGTGGCCCGCGAATCCGGGGCGCTCGCCGTGCTGCCGCTCGCGCTGAGCACGCGGGCCACGATGCACGTGCTGGCCGGCGAGGTGACCGACGCCGAGCACCGCAGCGAGGAGGTCGCCACGATCATCGCGGCCACCGGCCTGCAGGTCACGAACTATGGCGGGCTCATGGTCGCGGCCTGGCGCGGCGATCCGGCGGTGTTCGATCGGCTGGCCCGGGACACCACCGACGAGGTGACGGCGCGGCGCGAGGGCGTGGGCCTGTCGGTCGGGGACTGGTGCCGGGCCGTTCTCGGCAACGGGCTGGGCCGCTACCAGGAGGCGCGGGAGGCCGCCGTCCGGGTGTGCGCCGACCCGCCCGCGCCCGGCGTCACCGGCCAATGGGCGCCCGCCGAACTGGTCGAGGCCGCGGTCCGGACGAATCACCGCAAACTCGCGTTCCAGGCGTACGACCGGCTGGCCGCCACCACCGAGGGTGCCGGCACCGACTGGGCTCGCGGCGTCGAGGCGCGCTCGCGGGCCCTGCTGTGCGACGGCGACGAGGCGGAATCGTTGTACCGCACCGCGATCGATCACCTCGGCCGGACGTCGCTGCGGTTCGAGCTGGCCCGCGCGCATCTCCTGTACGGCGAGGCGCTGCGCCGCGGACGCCGCCGTATCGACGCGCGTGACCAGCTGCGGACGGCCCATGAGTTGTTCACCGGCATGGGCGTCGAGGCGTTCGCGGCGCGGGCCGGCCGCGAGTTGCGGGCCACCGGCGCGGCCGCACCCCGGCGGGCCCCGGCGGTCGGCACCGACCTGACCGCCCGCGAGTCGCAGATCGCCCGGCTGGCCGGCGAGGGCCTGTCCAACGCCGAGATCGGCATCCGGTTGTTCATGAGCGCCCGCACGGTCGAGTACCACTTGCACAAGATCTTCACAAAGACCGGCATCACGTCGCGCCGGGGTCTCACCTGAGCCGGCCGGCCGCGACGGGCCGGGCCCGGGCGCGGCGGCGAGGCCATGCCGGACATTTCGCCCGCCGCGCCGGACAGTTCCCGGCCGCGTCGGACAGTTCCCGGCCGCGACGGGCAGTTCGCCGGTCACGTCGGACAGTTCGGTCTTGGCGATCCGTCACGCAGGTGACGCGCCAGTGGACGAACTGGTCAGACGCCGGCCACGCCGGACGGGTCGCCGGCCACGCGGGACAGTCCGCCGGCCGCGGATACGGGATCACCATGATCGCGCGTTGATCTCTGCGGCAGGGGATCCGGGGGAGGGTTCCCGCTATGTGGGACGTCGCGGCCACATCGTGAGCTTTTCGCGAACCTTGGAGAGTTGTGCCCACATACGAGCCATAACTCTCCAAGGTTCACATCTGGCCCGGAAAACCTGCCGCGCGAAAGCCGCATTATCGGGCAAAAATTGCTCCACAATGGACGGGAGTCCCACATCGCGGACGCTGGGTCCAGGACGTGGCCGCCGGTCTCAGTACGTGGCTGCGAGTCCCACGGATTGGGAGCGCCGCGGGTTGCTCGGCGGCCCGGCGGCCCGGCGGCCCAGTCGACTCTCGTTTCAGTCACCGGAAATATCGGATATGCGCGGTGTGGGCGCGGGTGTCGGCGGGGCCGGGGGCGTATGGCGTACGGGCCTCCGCCCGGCGCCGGTCTGCTACGGGCGCGCCGGTCTCAGTACGTGGCCGAGCGTTCCACGGATTGGAAGCGCCGCGGGTTTGGTCGCTGAGCCCGGTGGCCCGGTGGCCCGGTCGACTCTCGCTTCGGTCGCCGGAAATATCGGATATGCGCGGTGTGGGTGTATGGCGTACAACGCGGTGGCGCGTGCGGCGCGCCGCGGCCTTGCCTGGCAGCGGGTCGCGGCGGCAGCGGCGGAGCCGGGGGCGGTGTGGTGCGGTCGGGGACCGGCGGAGGCGTACCTCTCATGGTTGGCGATGAATTTCGTGGACAGCCAGGCGCTATTTATGAACGCCCAGCGCCTGGATGTCGATCGCTCCGGCCTGGACGTGGACGTTCGTCAGGCGGGGGTTGCGGTAAGTCAGCGCCACGTCGAGCGTGAACGGCAAGTAATAGGCGCCTTCCATCACCTTGTGGTTGATCCTGCGGTAAAGGGACGCCGGGTCGCTTGCGGTCGCCGCCGCGTCGAACAGTTCGTTGATGGACGGGTCGTTGATCTCCGCGCGGTTGGTGTTGCCGTTCTGCTGGATCGCGTCGCCGTTGGCCAGGGGCTCCAGCAGACCGCCGCCCGTCGGATAGTCCGGCGCGAAGCTGCTGATGATGATGCCGTAACCCTTTTCCCGCACCATGTTCGGCGAGCCGCCCTGCGACGAGTCCTCGGCCAGGGCGTACCGGTCGATCTTCGCGTTGATGTTGACCTTCTTGAGCGCCGCCTGCAACGCCTCCGCGACCCGGACGGCGCCCGCGTCGGTGAGCACGGCGATCGTGGTGCCGAACCCGTTCGGTTTGCCGCAGGAGCGGAGCTCGCGCAACGCCAGGTCGATCCGCGGTTTGCCTTGCTTGTGCTGGTACGGGTCGTAGTCCGGCTCCGGTACCGGGGTGCCGGACGGCAGCATGCTGGTGGCGATCGTCCCGGCGAACGGCCCGCCGCGCGCCGCCTGGATGCTTGCCAGGTCGGCGGCGTACATCACCGCGCGGCGGCAGGCGATGTCGCCGAACGGCGCGACCGCGGGGACCAGCGCGGCGAACCACAGGTATCCGCCCGCGACAGCATCGGCGTGCGACATCAACCGCGGGTCCGCGAGCACTCTGCTGCGCGCCGCCGCCTGCACGCCGAGCCCTCCGATGTCGAGATCGACCGTCCCCGCCAGCAGCCGGCGGTCCAGGTCGTCCTGGTTGGTCGTGACGGTGAAGTCGACAGCGTCGGGCAGGGCCTTGCGTATCGGGTCGGTCGCCGGATCCCAGCGGGGGTTGCGCACGAGCCGCGCCGACCGGCCCGGCCGGATGTCGTCGAACATGTACGGACCGGACGAGGCCGGCCTCGCCCCGTATCGCGCCCCGGTGTCCCGTGCGCGCGGTACCGGCCCGGCCGCCGGCATGGCCAGCAGATAGAGGAAATCGGGATCGGGCGCGGCCAGCGAGAACGTGATGGTCTTGTCGTCCGGCGTCCGCACCGATCGCAGCCCCAGCCGGGCCGGGTCCCGGTCCTCGTACGGGCCGGGGTAGTGCTGACCGTTGTCCAAAATGTGCGGCAGGTAATACGGCCCGCCGGTGATCACCTTGGTGGCCCAGGACCGCTCGATCCCGTACTTGATGTCGCGTGTGGTGATCGGTGACCCGTCGTCCCACTTCAGCCCGTCCCGCAACGTGAACGTATAGGTGCGCTTGTCCGCGCTGATCCGGGGCTCGGCCGCGGCCAGGTCCGGAACCAGCTTCCCGCCGTCCGGGCCGGCCGGGCCCGCGTAGTCGACGAGCTTTCGGGTGTAGAGCCGATTCATGTTCCAGACCAACGACAGGTATCCGCGCGCCGGATCCCACGAATCGGCGTCCTGGGCCGACCAGAGGTTGAGCGTTCCGCCCCTGGCCGCGCTCGGATTCACGACCGTCGTGAGTGCCGCGTTGAAACCGGAGGGCGTTTCGCCGCGTTTCGTGTCGTCCTGGCACGCACCTGCCGTCACGCCGAGCGCGACGACGACGCCGGCGGCCACCGTCACTCTTGGCGAGGCCACGACATTGACCGTACGCGGTCCGGCGCGCGCGCCACAGGCATCGAACGGCGTCCGTAAATGACGATTTTCGGGGACCTCGGTTCACCCGCGCCGGAATGGTTGTTCTCATGTTGGGGAGCGGGTTTTCCCTGGTTAGCCTCGTCCCCGACGCCAGAGAACTGGGTAAATGGGGGAAGCAATGACAGAGCCATTTTCCGCCGCCGCACTGCGCGAAACCGTGACCGGGCCGGTGCTGGAGCCCGGCGACGACGGCTACGACGCCGAGGTGGTTTCGTTCAACCTGAACCTGCCGCTTCGCCCGGCGCTCGCCGTCGGCGTGACGAGCGTGGCCGACGTGCAGGCCGCCGTTCGCTTCGCCGCCCGGCACCGGATGCCGGTCGCGGTGCGGGCCAGCGGGCACCAGGCCGCCAAGGACGTGCGGGGTGCCGTCCTGATCAACACGTCCCGGATGGACGGTGTGCGGATCGACGCGCCGAACCGGCGGGCGCGGGTGGAGGCCGGCGTGCTCTGGGCGGCGGCGGTGGCCGCGGCCGCCGAGCACGGGCTGGCCCCGATGAGCGGGTCCGCGCCGACGGTCAGCGCGATCGGTTACACCCTGGGCGGCGGGCAGAGCCCGGTGTTCGGCCGATCCGAAGGGTACGCCGCCGACCACGTGCACCTCGTCGAGATCGTCACCGCCGACGGGCAGCTACGGCAGGTCACCGCCGATTCCGATCCGGATCTGTTCTGGGCGGTGCGCGGCGGCAAGGGCAACATGGGCGTGGTGACCGCGATCGAGTTCGACCTGTTCCCGGTCACCGAGTTCTACGGCGGCGGCCTGCACTTCGCGGGCGAGCGGATGGCCGACGTGCTGCGGGTCTGGCGCACCTGGGCGCCCAGCCTGCCGGAGCAGGCCACCACCTCCGTCGCGGTGCTGCGGTACCCGCCGGTGCCGGATCTGCCGGAGCCGCTGCGTGGTGCGTTCGTGTTGCACGTGCGCTACTCGTACCTGGGGGAGGCCGCCGAGGGGGAGCGGTTGCTCGCCCCGATCCGCGCGGTCGCCGAGCCGCTGATCGACGGGGTGCGGACCCTGCCGTACACGCAGAACGCGCTGATCCACCTGGATCCGCCCGGGCCGGAGGCGTTCTTCGACCGCACCACCACGCTGCGCGAGTTCACGCCCGAGGTGCTCGAGGCGCTGATCGGGTTCGCCGGGCCGGACTCGGGCAATCCGTTGCTGGGCTTGGAGATCCGCGCGCTCGGTGGCGCCCTCGACCGCGAGCCGGCGGTGCCGAACGCGGTACCGAGCCGCGGAATCCCGTACATGATGTGGGGTCTCGGGGTGGGCGGGCAGGATCAGGCGGACCTGCTGGGTAGCTGGCTCGACCGGATGGTCGAGACGTTCGCGCCGTGGGTGTTCGACGAGCGCCGGATGGTGAACTTCCTGTCCAAGGACCAGGCCACCACTGCCGCGCAGGTGCGGCTCGCGTACGGCGCGGAACGCTACGACCGGCTCGCGCGGATCAAACGCCGCGTCGACCCGGACAACGTGTTCCGCCTGAACCACAACGTGGAGCCCGCCTAAAGACTGTCGGTGCGGACCACGGCGCCGATCTCGACGAGTTGTTGCGGCAGCGCCAGCGCGACCACACCGCTGATCGTGCTGGTCGGACGGTGGGTGCCGAAGTACCGGGAGTGGGCCGCCGCGGCCGCGTCGAAGTGGTCGCGCAGGCCCACGACCAGCACGGTGGTCTCCACGACCTGACGCCGGGAGGCACCGAAGTGGGCCAGCACCTTGTCGAGGTTCGCCAGGGCGGCCTCGATCTGGGTGCCGAAGTCGCCCTCGCCGATGAAGGTGCCGTCCGCGTCGTGCGCGAACTGCCCGGCGACGTAGATCGTGTCGCCGACCTGTAACGCCTGGCTGAAGCCGTAGAGGTCTTCCCAGGGAACGTGATACTCGAAAGTGTTCATGAACCCTGGGACGATTTCGGCGCACCCCGGTTCGACGAGGGTGACGACCGCCACGGACCGTTCAGGCAGGCACCACGTACGGGAAGGCGGCGGCCCGCTGCGCCGCGGCCGTGGCGGGCCCCAGACCCGACTGTACGGAGGTGCCGGTCACCAGCGACAGCATGAACTCCGGCGCGTCGTCGGCCATGGTCCGGCCGTTGCGGATGGCGAAGCCGTAGGTGGCCGGGGTGCCGATCACGTACGGCAGCACGTCGGGCAGCAGCTCCGCGGCCACCGTCCGCCCGTAGCCCTGCGGGTCGCCGGACGTCCCGGCGGCCTCCACCACCGCGGCCACCTGGGCGGCGATCGTCGCGCCGTCGCCCGCCATGTCCTGCGACGGGTGCCGGGTGTTCGACGGGTCCGAGAAGTCGGTGTCGCCCGGCCAGAAGATCGGCCACATCATCGGGTGCCCGGCGCGGTTGATCTGCCGGCGCCCGCCGGCGTCGGTGAGAAGTTTGGTGGCGCACCAGACGCCGGTCCGCGCGCCCGGCCGCAACCGCGGGTGCCGGTGCGAGATCTCGAGCACTATCGAATCGACCTTCGTGCCGGCGAAACTGTTCTGCGCCCGCGCGGGGTGCCACTGCGAGAAGTCCGGGGCGGTGCCCTTCGCCACCGCCTCGTTGACGACCGCGAGCAGCGAGAGGTCGATGTAGAACGGATCGGCGATCCGGCCGGCCCACAGGCGGAAGTCGCCGGCCGTCGTCGCGTCGCCGGTCGTGCCCTCCAGCACGCGCTCGCCGGTGGCGGCGTCGTCGCGCGCCTCGTCGCCGGTCAGGGCGTCGAGTCGCAGGGGCTGGCGGCCGCCGGCGCCGGGCTCGTCGAACGACACCCGATAGGTCAGGTCCTCGTTCGCCGACCCGTCCAGGTGGATCTTGAACTCGTACCGCGCCTCGGGGTGGAAACCGGGCTCGGAGTGCTTGCCGGTGATGTCGGAGTTCACGTCCATCACCAGAACGGTGCTGTCGTCGCCCTGGAACACGTACAGATCATCGATGTACAGCGAGCCGTTCTGCGCCGCGAGCGGGGTGTCGAGATGATGGGACATCGCTTCGTCCTTTCGGCGAGGGGTGATGCCTCCTGTCTACGCGTGCCACCAGCGAAAGTTCGCTGTTACGTGGCACACACCTACCGCGCGCGCAGCGCGGCGACCACCACCTGCCGGACCGCGATGATGATCGCGACACCGAGCAGTGTCGTGAGGGCGTTCGGCTCGGCGAGCCGGAGCAGCCCGGCCGCCAGCCAGAAGTCCAGGGCGACCCGCAGTCCGGCCAGCGCGTCGCGCCCGGCCAGCAACGCCAGCGCACCGCTGATCAGCCCGGCCCCGACGCAGAGCAGCGACGCGTACTGCAGCAGCGCCGTCACGGCAGCGTCCCCCGGGTGTCCAGCTCGGCCCGTTCCTCCTTGATCTCGCGGCCCAGGAAGTAGTTCAAGGCGGTGCGGATCGCCGCGATGGCCGCCAGCTCGGCGATCTCCTGCAGGGTCGGGGCGATCGCGGTGCGCAGGATGTCGGAGGCGAGCTGGAATTCGAGCCCCAGCGTGAGGAACCGGCCCATGTCGAGGCGGATGGGGACGAAATAGGCCGTCCTCCGGTCGCGGATCCCGACGATCACGAACCGTACGAACGCCACCATCGCGCCGACGAAGATGATCAGCGCCCCGGCGCCCTCGACCAGGCGTACGAGGAAATCCACCGCCTCGGACAGCCACTGCTCGCCGACGATCTCGTGCATGGGGCCGACACTATCGTCAGGCGACCGCCGGCATGGTCGGCGAAAGGCCGAACATCGCGAACAATGACGGGTCGGCGAAGGTCACGCAGCGGCGGATCAGGCCGTCGCGCACCTCGAACAGCTGCACGGAGTGCGCCTTGTCCCCGGCGTAGGCGGCCAGGCCGGTCCCGCCGTTGACCCGCACCGGCACGAGGTGCCAGTCCGTGCCGCGCCGCACGAACACCCGTCGCATGAACTCGCCGTAGTCGTCGCGGCCGGCCAGCCACAGCGCCACCGGCGGCATCTCCAGCACCACGTCGTCGGCCAGCAGCCGGGTCAGCCGCGGGATGTCGGCGGCCTCGAACGCGGCCAGGTAACGCTCCACCACCTCTCGCTCGTCCGGGTCGGCGGGCTCGCGCAGGTCGTCGAGCACCGGCCCGGCGGCCTGCAGCGTGGCCCGGGCGCGTTGCAAGCTGCTGTTCACCGACGCGACGCTGCTGTCCAGCGCCTCCGCGACCTCGGTGGCCGGTAACTGCAGCACCTCGCGCAGCACCAGGGCGGCGCGCTGGCGGGCGGGCAGCAACTGCAGGGCCGCGACCAGTGCCAGCCGCAGCCCGGCGCGCTGCTGGGCGGCGTCCGCCGGGTCGCCGAGCCGGGCGTCCGGGAACGGCTGCAACCACGGCACGTCGAGGCTCGGCGTCAGCGGCGCGTCCGGCTCGCCTGCGCCGCCCAGCCCGCTCGGCAACGGCCGCCGCGATCGGCCCTCCAGCGCGGTGAGGCAGACGTTGGTGGCGATCCGGTGCAGCCAGGTGCGCAGCGAGGCGCGCGCGGGGTCGTACCGGTCGGCGGCCCGCCAGGCGCGCAGCAGCGTCTCCTGGACCAGGTCCTCGGCCTCCTCGACCGAGCCGACCATCCGGTAGCAGTGCGCCAGCAGGTCGCCGCGGAAGGCCTCGTGCTGCGTCGTCTCGGCCACCGGCGCATTATTTCGCGCCGCGGCGATGAGTTCACCAGCCCCCGCCGGTATGTGTCGGGTGAGAGCGGCCGGACGGGCCGCCCGCAGACGGGAGTTCGTGATGGGCGACGTGATCGTCATTCAGTTCAGCACGCTCGACGGCGTGGTCTCCGACCCGGACGGAAGCTCGGGAACCCCGTATGGGGGCTGGGCGTTCCGGTACGGGTCGGGTCCGGTCAGCGATGACAAATTCCGGCTCGGCGCGCGGATGGAGCAGGGCGTGCAGCTTTACGGAAGGCGTACGTGGGAAAGCTTTTCCAAGGTCTGGCCCGGCCGCGACACCGACTATGCGCGGCTGATGAACGCCGTGCCCAAGCGGGTCGCCACCCGCACCGGCATCGACGCGAGCGCCTGGCCGAACTCGGCGGCGATCGACGGTGACCCGCTCACCTGGGTCAAGAGCGAACGCGAACGCCGCGACATCGTGGTGATCGGCAGCCTGAGCCTGGTGCACGCGCTCGCGGCGGCCGACCTGGTCGACGAGTACCGGCTGATCATCTTCCCGTTGGTGGCCGGCGAGGGCGACCGCCTGTTCGCCGCCGGCGTCCCGGCAAATCTTCAGTTCACCACCGCCGAACCGGTGGGCGCGGGTGTGCTGACGATCGTGCGGCGAGCCGTATAATTTTTCCGAAATATGCCATTATCGGCAGAATGGGAGACGCGATCGGGGCCGTGCTGCCGGCGGCCGTGGGGGTCGCGGTCAGTCCCATCCCGATCATCGCGGTGATCCTGATGCTGACCTCCGCGAAGGCGCGGGTGAACGGGCCGGCGTTCGTGCTCGGCTGGCTTGCCGGTCTGGGCGTGGTCGGGGCGATCGTGCTGCTGGTGGCCGGCTCCGCGGGCGGCGGCTCGACGCGTGCGCCGTCCGCGTGGTCCGGCTGGCTGAAGCTCGGCCTCGGCCTGCTGCTGCTCGTGGTCGCGGCCCGGCAGTTCCGGTCCCGCCCGCGCGGCGACCAGGAGCCGGAAATGCCGCGCTGGATGGCCCGCGTCGACCGGATCAGCCCGCTCGCCGCCGCCGGATTCGCCGTCGCGCTCTCCGCCGCGAACCCCAAGAACCTGCTCCTGGCGATCAGCGCGGCCGCGTCCATCGTCGCCACCGGCATCTCCGGCGCGCAACAGGCCATCGCGTACGTGATCTTCGCGGTGATCGCCAGCCTGAGCGTCGGCATCCCCGTCGGGCTGTATCTGGTCCTCGGTCAGCGCTCGCAGCGGATGCTGGCGGCCCTCAAGGACTGGATGAGCCACAACAACGCCGTCATCATGGCGGTCCTGTGCCTGGTCTTCGCGGCGAAACTGATCGGCGAGGCGATCAGCCTGCTCACCTGAGCCCTAACAGAAGCGCGGCAGGTGATGGGCCAGCTGCGCCCGCCACGACGGCCAGTCGTGCGGCACGTCGTAACCCCACAGATCCAGTTCGTGCCGTACGCCCTTGGCGGTCAGCAGCCCGGCCATCCGCCGCGTCGAGTCGAGCGACCCGGTGGTGTCCTCCCACTGCCCCTGCCCGCAGACGAGCAGCAGCGAAAGCCGCGACCGCAACCAGTCGAGGTGGTCGCCGTGCAGGTTCGCCACGTACGCCATCGGGTTGTTGAAGTAGAGCGCGTCGCCCTGCTCACCCCAGCCCCGCCAGGTCGCCGGGTCGTAGTTGCCGGAGAAGCAGAGCGCCAGCGGAAACAGGTCGGCCCGCTTGAACGCGAAGTTCAGGGCGTGGAACGCGCCCAGCGAGCACCCGGCCGTCACGATCTCGGTGGCTCCGTCGCTGTCCGCCGCGATGTGCGGCACCACGGCGTCGAGGATCCACGACTCGTACGCGCCGTGCCGCCGGGCGCGTTCCTCCAGCGGAAGATGACCGGCCGACCAGGTCCCGCCGTCGAACGAGTCCACGCCGTACAGCTTGACCCGGCCCGCGTCGATGAGGTCGGCGACCGCGGCCACCATGCCGCGGTCGGCGAACTCGCTCGCATGCCCGCTCTCGCTGGGAAACATCAGGACCGGGCGCCCGTAGTGGCCGTACGCGGCCAGCCTGCCGCGGGCGCCGTCCGGAGATTGAAGTTCCGCCATATAGTGCCGCACGACCTCATCATCCAGGTCGTGTCTACCTGTTCCAGGGAGCGACCCGGTGCTGATAGCTGTACCGCGGCTCCCAATGCCCCCGGCGTGCGTGCCGGGCAAGCCCCATGAACAGGAAGAACAGCGGGATGATCGGCCAGAAGAAGTGCGCCCCGGACAGGATCCACAGCCCGGTCAGGATCGCGGTGATGGACAGGACGACGGTGGCGTGCCGGGCCAGTCCCCGCCGCAGCTCGGGGGTTTCCACCGGCGCGCGCCGGCCGGCGTCCGGGAGATCGGCCGTCAGCGGCCCCAGCTCGTCGCGGAATTTCGCGGCGTACGCGGCGGCCAGCCGCTCCTCGCCCTCCTCCAGCGTCAGGCGCCCCTCGGTCATCGCGGCGCGCAGGGTCCCGGCGATCTGCTCGCGCTCGGTGTCGGAGGTCCGCAGGCGCTTCGGCCCGGACCATGTCTCGTTGCTCATCGCTCCTCCAAGGGCTGGCTTCGTGCCTCAAGAGTCGCCTGTATCGACCGCCGTCACGTCGCCCCGGCGGCGCATCTTCCGGGAGGCTTTCCACCCCTTCAACCCCGCTCCCGTACGCCTGGAGAACCATCACACCCGCAATCCCGTACGCCCGGGGGAGTACCTGTCGGGTCAAGCGGCAGGCGGGTCGTCCGGCGGCGGCGGTTCGGCACGCGGGTCGCCGCCGTAGTGCAGGTCGGGTCGCCACGGTGACTCCGAGCGTTCCACGTCCGGGCGCGTCGGTGGCTTCGAGCGGTTCCGGTCCGGCCATGCCGGTGGCTTCAAGCGGCTCCCGTCCGGACGTGGCGGTGGCTTCGGGCGTCTGCGGTCCGGCAGGGGCGGCGGCTCGGCGTAGCGTTCGATGTAGGCCGCCCACCGGCGTACCAGGGCCTTGGCCTCGGCGCGCGGCATCGGCCCGGTGCGTCGGCGCTGACCCTCCACATCGAACGGGCTGATCACGTAGGCGACCACCGGCCACCGGTTCGTCGCGATCCGCCACGGCAGCACCACGATCGTCGCGAGCAGGGCACCCGCCCAGGACAGCATCTCGGCGCTCTCGTCCGCCCGTAGACCGTAGGGGTCGTACGCGTGCAGCCCGGCCCGCCGCGTCGGCCGCCAGGCGAGCCGGTGCCGCCCGACCCGCCACAGTGTCCACTCGCCGGCCCGCGACCGCGCCATCACCAGCACACCCTCATGCTCCTCCGGGCCGGCAAGCCGGCCTCCGGCCGAGTCATGGTTTCCCGCGAGACGCTGGTATCGCGGCTGGCGACAGCCCTCGACGAGTAAGTCCTAGCCGTGGTGGTGGGCGGTGAGTGCCCTGGTCACAGCCTGGCCGGTGGTGTGGTGGTGCCAGAGCTGACGCGCTGTGGCGATCCGCTCGCGGCCAGGCTGTCCCACTATGTGGACACCGCGGTCACATCGTGGATTTTTGTGAACCTTGGCGAGTTGCGCCCACATACGAGCCGTAACTCTCCAAGGTTCACATTCGGCCGGAGAAAGCTGTCGGGCGAAAGCCTCGTTACGCGACAAAAGTATTCTCTACAATGGACTTTGATCCCACATTGCGAACGGTGGGTCCATGATGCGGGCGCTGGTCTCAGCAGGCGGTCGCCCGTCTCACGGAATGGAAGCAGGCGCAGCCGCGCGCCGAGCCCAGCCGTCCAACGGCTCAGCCCATCCGAGAAATATCTGGAAATGTCGGATATGCGGGAGCGATGGCGGCGCCCAGCGATCACCCGCTGGCGGCCCTCTCGGTGCTGTTCGGAATCCCGGCCGCCGGTTTCGTCGTGGCGTGCCTGGCGGGCTGATCCGGCGATCAGACTTCGGCGGGCTGCTGCTCCTGGCCCAGATCGACGAGGTGGATGCGGGGGTCGTCGGCGAAGCGGACCTCGTACGCCGCGGGCGGGCCGGACTGCGGCCAGCGCGCCCCCACCACCGTGGCCGTCCGCGTGCCGAGGCTGACGTGCGCGCCCGGCACCTTCAGCCGGTGCGCCGCGAGCAGCACCGCGTCGAGGGTCTGGCGGGCGCCCGGCAGCGAGGACCGCAGGCTCGCCGCCCGCAGCTCGCGGCCCAGGGTGATCGTCGCCTCGGCGCGCGGGTCACCGGCGTCGACGGCGGCCTCGACCCGGCTCCACAGCCGCCACTCGTCGTCGTCGGCCACCGCGCGGGCACCCCGGTCGAGGGCCGCGCACGTGATGTCGACGGCCGTCTCCTCGCCCAGCTCGGCCACCCACGCCAGCTCCTCGGCGGCGGGCAGCAGATCGGCCGACTCGTGCGCCACCACGGCGTACAGCATCGCCAGGACCGTCTGCCGGTCGCGGCCGTCGTAGAGCCGCCCGGCCGGGGTGTGCAGGCGCGGGAAGCGGGCCGTCAGGTGGGCGGCACGGCCCAGTGGGGGAGCGGCGGCGTCGCGGGTGTCGCTCACGCGGGCGTGGAACGGGCGTTGTTCGCGGTGGGCGAACATCAGCGCGCGGTGCGGGTCGGCGATCAGGCGTGCGGCGACCGAGTAAGGCACTCCCATCTGGGCCGCGAGGGCCCGGATGGCGCGCCTGCGGGCCCGGTCGTTGGCCTGGCGACGGCGTTCTGCAGCGGTCATGGCGCCCCCTTCGATGCGGCCATCGTAGGTTCTTCGTTGTACGTTGGTGGGGCAGCCGCGCCTGCACGAGCGTGCGAGCCCCCCACGCGGGCCCGCGTCCACGCCAAGAGGCTCTGACTCAGCGCACACCACCCTGACGCGCGCCCGCGTGCGCCCACCGGGTGGGGTGCGTGGGCCCTCGCCGCGAGGACGTGAGTGTCGTGTTCGAACGGTTTACCGATCAGTCCCGCCGGGTCGTCGTCCTGGCGCAGGAGGAGTCCCGCCTCCTCGATCACCACTACATCGGCACCGAACATCTGCTGCTCGGCATGATCAGCGAGGGCGAGAGCGTGGCCGCGCAGGCCCTGGCCGCCGTGGACGTGACGCTCGAGGCCGCCCGGGCCAAGGCCGCGGAGTCCGCCGGCGAGGGCCACGAGCCGGCGGGTGGCGTGCACGTGCCGTTCACCCCGGCGGCGAAGGACGTCCTCGAGCTGTCCCTGCGGGAGGCTCTCAAGCTGGGGCACAACCACATCGGCCCCGAGCACATCCTGCTCGGCCTGCTCCGCGAGGGCGCGAACGTCGCGGTCGCGATCCTGGCCGCGCTGGGTGCCGACCCTCGAGGCGTACGGGAAAAGGTCTTGTGGTTGTTGTCCGGCCATCCCGCGCTGAGTGCCCCGCCGCCGGCCAGCTCGGCGGTGCTCGACCAGTACGGCGAGAACCTCACGCAGCGCGCCCGCGACGGCGGCCTCGACCCGGTGGTCGGCCGCGACCGCGAGATCGACCGGATCATGGTGGTGCTGTCGTGCCGCACCAAGAACAACCCGGTCCTGGTGGGCGAGCCCGGCGTCGGCAAGACCGCCGTGGTGGAGGGGCTGTGCCGGCGCATCGTGGCCGGTGACGTGCCCGAGACGCTGCGCGCCAAGCAGGTCTACACGCTCGACCTGGGCTCGCTGGTGGCCGGCTCGCGCTACCGCGGCGACTTCGAGGAACGCCTCAAGAAGGTGGTCAAGGAGTGCCGCACCCGCGGCGACGTCATCCTGTTCATCGACGAGATCCACACGCTGGTCGGGGCGGGCGCGGCCGAGGGCGCGATCGACGCCGCATCGATCCTCAAGCCGATGCTGGCCCGCGGCGAACTGCAGACGATCGGCGCGACCACCACCGCGGAATACCGAAAATACTTCGAGAAGGACGCCGCGCTGGCCCGCCGCTTCCAGGCCGTCCCGATCGGCGAGCCCACCTCCGCCGAGGCCGTGGAGATTCTCAAAGGCCTCCGGCGGCGGTACGAGGAGTATCACCACGTCTCGTACACGGATGTCGCCCTGTCCACCGCCGTGCGCCTGGCCGACCGGTACGTCGCCGACCGCTTCCTGCCGGACAAGGCGATCGACCTGATCGACGAGGCCGGCGCGTGGGCGCACGTCCGCGCGTCCGGCGACGGCCGGGTCGGCGGCGAGCAGATCGCCGAGGTGCTGGCGGGCTGGTCGGGCATCCCGGTGCAGCGGCTCACCGAGGAGGAGACGTCGCGGCTGCTGCGGATGGAGGACGAGCTGCACAAGCGGGTCGTCGGCCAGGAGGAGGCGGTGCGGGCGGTGTCCCGGGCGATCCGGCGCACCCGGGCGGGCCTCAAGGACCCGGCGCGGCCTGCCGGGTCGTTCATCTTCGCCGGCCCGTCCGGCGTCGGCAAGACCGAGCTGTCCAAGGCCCTGGCCGAGTTCCTGTTCGGCTCGCCGGACGCGCTGATCCCGCTGGACATGTCCGAGTTCCACGACCGGCACATGGTGTCGCGGCTGGTCGGCGCCCCGCCCGGGTACGTGGGTTACGACGAGGGCGGGCAGCTGACCGAGAAGGTCCGGCGCAAGCCGTTCTCGGTGGTGCTGTTCGACGAGATCGAGAAGGCGCACCCGGACGTGTTCCACACGTTGCTGCAGATCCTGGAGGACGGCCGGCTGACCGACGGCCAGGGCCGGGTGGTGGACTTCAAGAACACGGTGATCATCCTGACCACCAACCTGGGCACCCGGGACGCGTCGAAGCCGTTGTCGCTGGGCTTCCAGGCCACCGAGGGCGTACGGGACCGGATGGCGGCCAAGGTGCACGACGCGTTGAAGGAGCACTTCCGTCCCGAGTTCCTGAACCGCATCGACGACACCATCGTGTTCCCGCGGCTGACCGAGGCGGAGATCCTCGCCATCGTCGACGTGCTGCTGGCCCGTGTCGACCTGCGCCTGCGCGACCGGGGGATGGGCGTCGAGGTGACCGCCGCGGCCCGCCGCCACCTCGCGGAGCGGGGCTTCGACGCGGCGCTGGGGGCGCGGCCGCTGCGGCGCACGATCCAGCGCGAGGTGGAGGACGTCCTGGCCGAACGCATCCTGCAGGGCGAGCTGCGCCCGGGCCGGGTGACCGGGATCGACGTCGCGGACGCCACATTGGTCTTTCACGAGCGGGCGGAGGGTGCCGTGCGGGCGCTTTCCTGAGCGGGCAGGGCCTGGCGGAGGCGTACGGCCAAGGGTTTGACGACGTCAGGCAAGGCGGGCCGTGCGATACCCGGCGGGTGCGACCGGGGAATTCCTCATCCGCCTGCTCCTGACCAGGACGACGAACCCGGAACCCGGACGACGGCCGAGGTAGCGTTTGCGTGACGCAACACGCAAGGAGTGCCGCAATGCAGACGAAGTATTGGGTTGCGCCCCGGTTCGGCGACCTCGAGCTCGCCGACATCGAGGTGCCCGCCCCGGGACCGGGCGAGGTCACCATCGACATCCGCGCGGTGGGGATGAACCCGACCGACTTCAAGGCCATCGCCCCCGGCGGCGACCCGTCCCGCTTACCGATCCGTATCGGCCAGGAGATCGCCGGAGTCATCGCGGCCGTCGGTCCGTCGGCCGGCGCCCACGCGGTCGGCGACGAGGTCCTCGCGTTCCGCGTGCAGGGCGGGTACGCGCAGCGGCTCACCGTCCCCGCCCGCACCGTCTTCGCCAAGCCCCCGTCGCTGCCGTTCCCGGAGGCCGCGAACCTGCTCCTCGCCGGCACGACGGCCGCCGACATGATGCGGGTCATCGGCGTCCAGAAGGACGATCACGTCCTGGTGCACGGCGCTTCCGGCGCGGTGGGCGTCGCTCTCTTACAGTTGCTGCGGATCGCGGGTGCGCGGGCGATCGGCACGGCATCCGCCACACGAGCCGATGTTGTACGCCGATTCGGCGGTACCCCCGTCGAGTACGGAAGCGGGCTCGCCGACCGGGTTCGCGCGCTCGCACCCGACGGCGTGGACGCGTCGTTCGACTGCGTCGGCACCGACGAGGCCCTGGACGTGTCGCTCGAGCTCGTCCCCGAGCCGTCCCGGATCGTCACGATCGCGGCGTCCGCCCGGGCGAGGCGCGAGGGCATGAAGGCCGTGGCCGGCGCCGACCCGGAAAGCGCGGTGTTCCGCGACTCCCAGCGGCAGCGGCTCATCGACCTGGCCGGCGCCGGCGACCTGATCGTGCCGGTCGCCCGGACCTTCCCGTTCGCGGACGCCAGGGAAGCGCTCAAGGTGCTGAGGTCCGGCCACCCGGGCGGCAAGCTGGCGCTCATCATCTGACCACGTCTCATGATTAGCTGAGGGCCGTGCCATCCACCGTGGCACGGCCCCTCTTTTCTGTCTGCGCTCGGCGTCCATGTCGCCGCGTCGGCCGGCTAGCCGTCCCCGGGCCCCGTCGGCTTTCCTCGATTGCGTGGGAAATGCGAAAAGCCGCCGGAGTCTTTCTTGAGACAGCGTCGGCGGTGCTGAGTGAGGGGGCAGCATCGCCGACGCTGTGAGCCGGAATAATGGGCATCGGTTCGGCGCAGACGGCATCATTGCGCGGTGGACGGACCATTTGTCATCGCGGCGATCCCGCAGGCGCGTTTGACCTCGGTCGAGGCGTTGCTGGACCGCTCGGTGCCTGCCTTCTACCCGCACACCGTCAACCAGCTGAGCGGGCGGCAGCCGTTCGCTGCGGACTGTCAGATCGTGCGGGCCGGGCCGATCACCGTCGCAGACGCCACGCCCGGCGCCGACATCCGGATGGACTTCTTCGAGGGCCGCACCGGGTACCACGTCAACATTCCGCTGTCCGGCGGCTTCCGGGCCCGCCACCGCGGTGTCGACCACGCCGCCGCGGCGCAGACCGCCGTGGTCTACCGGCCGGACGGCGAGGCGGTCGTCACCGACTGGACCGCCGGCACGCACCTCCTGGCGGTGAAAATCGACCGCGCCGCCGTTGAACGAACCCTTGACCACACCCTTCTCAGCCAGAGCGACATGGTCACGTCCAGCGTCGACGTGCGCGCCGGGCACGGCCGCAGCTGGTTACGGCTGCTGCGGCAACTGACCACGCAACTCGGTGACCCGGACAGCGTGCTGCACCAACCGGTCGCCGCGGCGCCGTTCGTGGAGACCGTCCTCAGCGGGTTCCTGATGATCGCCAGTCCGGCCTACCGCGAAGCCCTCGAGCGGCCCGCGGAACCGGCCCGGCCCGCCGCCGTACGCGACGCCACCGACATCATCGAGGCCGAGGCGCATCTGCCGTTGACCACCGCCGAGATCGCCCGCCGCTGCCACGTCAGCGTCCGCACCCTGCAGGAGGGCTTCCGACGCCACCTCGGCGTCGCCCCGATGGCATACCTGCGTTCGGTACGCCTCGCCCGGGCACACGCCGAGCTGAGCGCCGCCGACCCCGCCCGGCACACGGTCGGTACGATCGCCCGCCGCTGGGGCTTCACGACCTGACCCGCTTCGCCAACCAGCACCGCACCGCGTTCGGGGAATTCCCGGCCGCGACTCTTCGCCGCGCAGCCGTCGTGGATATCAGTGGCAAAGGGTCACCGTTCCGGAACCGGCGAGCGGGACCGCATCAACAGCGATGGTGATCGATACTGCATACATGACCGATTCCGCGGCCAAGTGGCACGGCCGTCCGTGGTGGCAGTTCGTCGGTGTGTTGCTCGCGGCCGCCGCGCTGGTGGTGGCGATCCTCCAGCTGGTGGCCACGCCCGGCGACAGCCCGCCACCGCTCGCCGCACCCGTGTCCGTGTCGGCGGCCACGCCGGTCGCCTCCGCGAGCGTGCCGGGCACCCCCGCCGCCGTGCCGGTCACCTCCGCGGCGACGTCCGCGCCGCCGGAGGGAACCGTCAGGTGGCAGGGGCCGATCACGTTCCGGGCCGAGTTCGACACCTCGACCGACCTCGACAAAGTGCCGCCCCGCAGCACTACGGTGGATGAGGAGGGCGACGTCCACGCGGGCGGGGTGAACGCGATGGAGGAGACTCAAGGGCCGGTCACCGACTACGACCAGGGGAGCCGGATCGCCGAGTGGACCGGGGACGGCCGGCCCGAATTCGCGGCCTGCCGGGATCGCGCGCTGGCCGGTGGCAGCACCGAGGTCACCGACGTCCACCGCGGCACCGTGTTGTGTGTGGCCACCGACAAAGGCAACGTCGCACGCCTCACGATCACCCGCGTGATCAAGTTCAAGGGTTTCGAGGCCGACGCCGTGGTGTGGAACGCCCCTCGGTAGGGCCGGATGAAGCCCCCCTTCACCCGGCCCTGCCGTCAAGCGGACAGAAGGGCCTTGGCCTGCTTCGCGTGGCCGTCGGCGAGGACCTCCTTGTCGCCCGCGGCGACGCCGTCCAGTCCCGCCTTCGCGATCGGGCCCGGGTCGCTCTTCAGCTCGTCCGGGACGAAGGCGGCGAGGTCGGTGAACATCCAGCCCATGAGCAGGGTGGTCAGGGTGATGCCGCGCGGTTCGAGCTCCTGGCGCAGCGAGTCGGCGGCGGCCCAGCTCGCCGCCTTCGCCGCGCCGTACGCGCCCTCGCTGACCGTGTGGTACCAGGACATCGCGGAGAGGACGTCGAGGATCGCCCCGCCGCCGTTGGCCTCGATCACCGGTACGAAGGCCCGGATCACCGCGAGCTGGGCGAAGTAGTTCGACTCCATCTCGGCACGGATCTCGTCCATCGTGCCGGTGAGCAGCGAGGTCTGGGTGAGGATGCCGGCGTTGTTGATGAGCAGCGTGACGTCGCCGGCGGTCGAGGCGGCGCGTTGCACGGCCGCCGGGTCGGTGACGTCCATCTCGACCGCGATGGCGCCGGTCAGGTCGAACGCGGCCGGGTTGCGCACGCCGGCGTACACCTTGGCGCCGCGTTCCAGTAGCTGGGTAGCGAAGTGGCGGCCGATGCCGCGATTGGCGCCGGTGATGAAAGCGACCGAAGAGGAAAGGTCCATGCCGGAAAAATTATGGCCGCCGGCCGTCGTGGTCGAGGCGACGGACGATCCGTGCAGGAAATGGCGCTGCCGACGAGAAAGTCATGCAGAAAACGGCGGCCGGTGGTCGTGCCGGAAACCGTCCGGCGTCGTCTCGAATCGCTGCTGGAAGGCGCGATAAAAAGTGCGGACGTTGGGGAAACCCGTCATCGCCGCGACCTGCTTTATCGAAAGCCCGGCCTGCGCCGGATCGGCCAGAATGTCGCGTGCCGTCCCGAGCCGCAGCGTGCGGACATAGGCGCCGGGTGTCGTGCCGGCGCGTTCGAAAAGGTGATAGATGTGCCGCGCCGAGACATGATGCAGACGGGCGAGATCGTCGACGGTGAGCGAATCCGCCAGATGATCGCGGACGTAGGCCTGCAGCAGATCCAGGAACACGGGATCGGACGCATCGGGCATCGCCGTCCGGGTGTCCCGCAGCGCCATGGTGAGCAGCACGATCGCCGCTTCGCCCGCGTCGGCCCGCTGCCGCGGGCTGAGACCGGCCGCGGACGCGTCCAGTTGGTGCAGATAGCGGCCCAGCAGGGCGGTCGCCGGGGAGCGGGTGCTCAGCCCGGGGCCGGTGTCGCCGACGTCTCGGGCCGCCGCCGGCAGCGCGTCGCGGGAGAATCTCAGGACCTGCGCCTGGCTGTCCCCGCGCATCTGCAGTTCCCACTCGTGGCCTGCCTGGTACAGAACCGCGGTCCCGGCGCTCAGCGAGGCGTCCCATCCGTCCTGACGGGCACGGAAGTCACCGCGCAGGCCCACCGATAAAATCATCATCTCGTTTCCGGTGGACGTCGCCGCGAGACGGGCGGTCCGCACCTTCCGGAAAGAACCGGTGGTCGACAATCGCGTCAGACCAATTGATCCACTGAGATCCTGATCCGTCATGCGAACGGTGCCGGCATCGCCGGTATACGCCACCACCGGAATGACGCATTCGCGAGCCTGCCGGTGGATATCGTCGTGGGAGAGGTACGCACTCTGCACGGCATCAAGAGTAGTCCGGCGGCGGCGGGTCACGGATTCTCGAGGCGGTCCCGTTGCGGCAGCACCGTGTACTTCGGGTCGCGCGCGGAATGCATGCCCGCTTCGAAGATGCCGAACCGCATCAGCGCGGACGCGGTCAGCAGCGACAGGCCGGACAACGCGGACACGACGCGGCTGCGGCCGCCGAGCGCGGCACCGGCCATCCCGGCCAGCGTCAGCGCGCGCCCGGTCCGCAGCAGCCGGCCCGCCCGGCCCTGGTGGTAGGGCTCGCTGAGCACGCCCTTGCCGGTCTCGATCTGGTGCATGCCGAGCAGTTCGAGCCCGCCGCCGAGCACCGCCATCCGCTTGGCCGGCGTCTCCGGCCCGGCGATCAGCCCGACGCCCGCACCGGAGGCGAGGGCGCTGCCGGCGAAGACGAAAGGCAGTTCCGGGTACGCCACGTGCCAGCTCGGCGTCGCGGTATCGGCCAGCAGCACCGCCGTATAGGTCGCCAGTGCCGGGGCGAGCCCGGCGGCCGCGTACCCGGCGGCCGACCCCACCGGCGGCAGCACCCGGCGCGCGAGGCCGAGCGTGCCACGCCTGGGCAGCATCGGCGCCGCCTCGGCGACCGCGGCCGCACCCGCCGCCGCGCCGAACGCGGACAGCACCCACGTGCCCACCGACATCGGCGAGGTCGGCTTGAACACCCGCAGCATGTGGTAGAACCGTTGCGGGCGGCCGAGGTCGTTGATCAGGAAGTACGTGCTCGCGAGCGTCCCGGCCATCGCGCCGGCCCGGCCCGCGCGACGCATCGCCGGCCGGCCGGTCAGCTGACCGCCCGCCGCGAGCAGCGCCGAACCCGCCGCCAGGCCACCGGCGAACAGGTACGCCGCGACGTCCTCGCGCCACGGTGCGGGCCGCACGATCGGACGGCCGTAGTAGGACCGGAACTGCGCCCTCGGCACCATCGGCCGGTCGCCGCCGCGGGGGCTCATCGACGCCGTCCCGCGAACGCGACGACCGCGGACGCCACCATCCCCAGCGCGGCCAGCCCGGCTCGTTTCCACATGTCCGGCAGATACTTCGTGGCCACCTCCGGGTCCGGCGGCAGCCCGTACACCTCCGGCTCGTCGAGCAGCAGGAAGAACGCGCCGTCGCCGCCGACCCCGTCGCCCTGGTCCTCGCCGTACAGCCGGGCGGTGGTCTCGCCCTGCTCCTGCAACGTGGCCAGCCGGGCGTCGGCGCGCTCGCGCAGCACGTCGAGCTCGCCGAACTGGATCGACTCGGTCGGGCACGCCTTCGCACAGGCCGGGGTCAGCCCGTCGCCGAGGCGGTCGTAGCACAGCGTGCACTTCCAGGCCCGGCCGTCGTCCTGGCGGCGATCGATCACCCCGTACGGGCAAGCGGGAATGCAGTAACCGCAACCGTTGCAGATGTCCTCCTGCACCACGACCGTGCCGAACTCGGTGCGGAACAACGACCCGGTCGGGCAGACGTCCAGGCATCCGGCGTGCGTGCAGTGCTTGCACACATTCGACATCATCAGCCAGCGGAAGTCGGTGCGTTCCCCGTCGCCGGAGCGGCCCGGCAGGTCGGACATCGGCATGCCGAGGAACTCGGGGCCGGCCGTGCCCGCGGCGGCGAGCGCGTCGACCGCGGGCCCGATCCCGGGCTCGGTGCCGGTCCGCACGTCGGTGCGCGCGGCGGCCACATTGGACTGCGGCGCGGCCGGCATGGTCGTGTGGGCCCGTGCGGGCTGCTCGATGAAGGCCACGTGCCGCCACGAGTTCGCGCTCAGCCCGCCGGTGTTGTCGTAGGACTGGCCGAGCAGGTTGAAGCCGTCGTCCGGGACCAGGTTCCATTCCTTGCAGGCCACCTCGCACGCCTTGCAGCCGATGCAGACCGAGGTGTCGGTGAAGAACCCCATGCGCGGCGGCGCGGCCTCGTAGCCGGCGTCGGTGGCCGGGTCGATCGGACCGAAGAGGCTATTGCTCGCCATGGTTCCCGTCCTCGCTGGTCGTCACGATCGGCGTGTGGTGGTCGGGGGCCAGGCCCGCCCGCTGCTGATAGTCGGCAACGTACCGCAGCAGCGCCGGACCGATGGGCCGCCGGCCGGGCTGGATGTCGCAGGTGCCGACCTTGCTCTCCTGGATCAGCACGTTCGGGTCCAGCGCGAGGCCGACCAGATCGTTCGCCGAATCGCCGGTCACCACGCCCTCGTTGCCCCAGTGGTAGGGCAGCCAGATCTGATGGATCGTGCGGTCCTCGATGCGCAGCGGGACCAGCCGATCGGTCACCAGCACCCGGGCCTCGATCGCGGTGCGCGCGGTGATGACGTGCGCCCAGCCCAGATGGTGCAGGCCTCGTTCCGCGGCCAGCTGCGGCGAGACCTCCACGAACATCTCCGGCTGCAGCTCCGCCAGATAGGGCAGCTGCCTGCTCATGCCGCCGGCCGTGTGGTGCTCGGTGAGACGGCTGGTGGTGAAGACGTACGGGTAGATCTCGGAATGGCGTTCCGGCGGGCTCGGGTTGGTCAGGTTGTCCGGCCGGTCGTAGACCTTACGGGTCGGGTTGGCCTGCTGTCCGTAGAGCGGATTACGCGCCGGTGACTCGGCGGGCTCGTAGTGCGTGGGCATCGGCCCGTCGATCAGCCCGCTCGGCGCGTACAGCCAGCCCTTCCCGTCGCCCTGCATGATGAAGGCGTCGTCGCCGGAGATCGCCTGCACCCCGGTCGCGTCCTCGGGCGGCCGGTAGGACGGCGGCTTCGTCTTCTCGAAGTCGGGCACGTCGTGGCCGGTCCACTCGTTGTTCTCGGTGTCCCACCAGACGTACGCCTTGCGCTCCGACCACGGGCGCCCGTCCGGATCGGCGGACGCGCGGTTGTAGAGGATGCGCCGGTTCGCCGGCCACGCCCAGCCCCACTCGGGGGCGACCCAGCTCTGCTCCTGACCGGGCCGGCGGCGCGCGGCCTGGTTGACCCCGTCCGCGAACACGCCCGTGTAGATCCAGCAGCCGCCCGAGGTGGACCCGTCGGGTTTCATCTGGTTGAACGTGGTGAGCAGCTGCCCGGTGGTCAGGTCGTACCCGTTGATCTCCTTGAGCACCTCGGCGGCGTCCGGTTCGTCGCCGCGCGCGCCGTGCATCGGGTAGTCCCAGGCCAGCTTGAGGATGCCCTCGTCGCGGGGCAGCGTCGAGCCGGCCAGGCGCTCACGGATGCGCCGGCCCAGGTGGAAGAAGAACCACAGCTCGCTGCGTGCGTCGCCCGGCGGTTCGACGGCCTGCTCACGCCACTGCAGCATGCGCTGCGTCTGGGTGAACGTGCCCTCCTTCTCGGCGTACGAGGCGGCCGGCATGAAGAAGACCTCGGTCCGGCACTCCTCGGTCTTGATCTCGCCGGTGGCGATCTCCGGGCCGCTCTTCCAGAACGTCGCGCTCTCGATCATGTACGGGTCGCGGACCACCAGCCAGTCCAGGTTCGCCATGCCGAGCCGCTGCGCCCGCCCGTGCGCGGACCCGACCGCCGGGTTCTGCCCGAGCAGGAAGTAGCCCTTGATCTTCCCGTCGATCATGTCCATGACCTGCTGATACGTGCCGTGGTCGCCGGTCATGCGGGGCAGCCAGCCGTACCCCCAGTCGTTCTCCGCGGTCGCCGCGTCGCCGAAATACGACTTCAACAGACTGACCGCGTACGCCTCGGCGTTGGCCCAGAAGCCCTTCTGCCCCGGATGGCGGATCGAGTCGACCCACTCCCGGAACGTCTCGTGCTGGTCGTACGTCGGCATCGGCAGGTAGCCCGGCAGCAGGTTGAACAGCGTCGGGATGTCGGTCGAGCCCTGGATGCTGGCGTGCCCGCGCAACGCCATTACGCCACCGCCCGGCCGCCCCATGTTGCCCAGCAGCAACTGGATGATCGCGCCGGTGCGGATGTACTGCACGCCGACGCTGTGCTGCGTCCAGCCGACCGAGTAGACCAATGCGGTCGTGCGCTCCCGGCCCGAGTTCCGCGTCCAGGCCTCGCAGACCTCCAAAAACTTCTCTTCCGGTACGCCGCAGATCTGCGCGACAACCTCAGGCGTGTAGCGCGCGTAGTGCCGCTTGAGCACCTGGTAGACGCAGCGCGGGTCCTGCAGGGTGTCGTCGCGCGCCACGTCACCGGGGATCGGCGGCCCGTGCGACTCCTGCTGCAGACCGGCAGCGGTCTCCCGCTCGGTGTGCGTCGTGCCGCCCAGCTCCTCCTCGTGCCCCTGATACGCCCAGCTGGACTGGTCGTACGTATTCGTCTCCGGGTCGTAGCCGGAGAACAGGCCGTCCAGGTCCTCGGTGTCCCGGAAGTCCTCGCTGACGAGCGTGGACGCGTTCGTGTACGCCAGCACATACTCCCGGAAGTCCTTCTCGTTGGTCAGGATGTAGTTGATCACCCCGCCGAGGATGGCGATGTCCGCGCCCGCGCGCACCGGCACGAAGGTGTGCGCCAGCGCGCTGGTCCGCGTGAAGCGCGGGTCGATGTGAATGACCTTGGCGCCGCGCAGCTTCGCCTCGACCACCCACTGGAACCCCACCGGATGGGCCTCCGCCATGTTGGAGCCCATGATGACGATGCAGTCGGAGTTGGCCAGATCCTGCTGGAAGGTGGTGGCGCCGCCACGACCGAAGGAGGTCCCCAGACCGGGGACGGTGGAGGAGTGTCAAATACGCGCCTGGTTCTCGATCTGGAGCGCGCCGATCGCCGTGAACAACTTCTTGATGATGTAGTTCTCTTCGTTGTCCAGCGTCGCGCCGCCCAGGCTCGAGATGCCCAGCGTGCGGTTGAGGGGGCGGCCGTCCTCGGCGTTGTCCTCCCAGGTCTGGTTGCGGGCGGTCAGGACCCGGTCGGCGATCATGTCCATCGCCGTCTCGAGATCGAGGCTCTCCCACTCCGTGCCGTACGGCCGGCGGTAGAGCACGTTGTTCACCCGGCGGTCGCTGGTGACCAGACTCTTGCTCGCCGACCCCTTCGGGCACAGGCGGCCGCGCGAGATCGGGCTGTCCGGGTCGCCCTCGATCTGGATGACCTTGCCGTCCTTCACGAAGATCCGCTGGCCGCAGCCGACCGCACAATACGGGCAGATCGACTTGGCGACCGAGTCGGCCTCCTCGGTGCGCGGGCTCAGCGCCTTGGACCGCGGTGACTGCGCCGCCGCGCCCCGGCCCAGCGGGTCGGTGCCCGTCAGCTGCCGGTAGACCGGCCAGCCCTCGATCCATGTCTTGACGCCCACGAGATCGACCATAGTCCAGGTCGCCGGGGGTCGCACCGCGTCATTTCTGTTCTGTGGATAACTTTCCGGGCCCCTCCGCCCGGCCCGCGTCCGCGGCGATGAGGGTGACCGTCATTTTTCCGCCGGCGTGGTCTCGACTCGTGTGATGAGCAGTTTCAGGCGTTCGATCTCCTGGGCGAGCGCGGTCCGGCCGGGCGCGGTGAGCGTGATCCAGGTGCGCGGGCGCCGGCCGGCGTAGCCCTTCTCGACCTCGACCAGGCCGGCCGCCTCCAGCACGCCGAGATGCTTGGACAGGTTGCCGGCGGTGAGTTCCAGCTGGGTGCGCAAGTATCCGAACTCGACCTGGCGTGCCTCGTGGGCGATGGTCAGGATGCCCAGGCGGACCCGCTGGTGCACCACGTCGTCGAGGCCGTTGACCGGGTGCGCGTCCGGGTCGGGTGCGTCGTCGACCGGGTGCGCGTCCGGGCCGGGTGTGTCGTCAACTGGGTGCGCGTCCGGGGCGGGTTTGCCGTTGGCCGGCTGTGCGTCCGGGTCGGGGGTGTCGGTCACGGCGGTCACCGGTGTCGCCGGCGGGCCAACGCGAAGCCGGCCGCGCCGAGCAGGAGCACGACGCCGTTGACGATCTGCGGCAGCGCGAACCCGGCCCGCAGGTTCCAGCCGGGCGGTCCCCACGCCACGTTCATCGGCGGCACCAGCAGCACCAGCGCGAGGTAGCCGGCGGCGAACAGCAGCAGCGCGACGTTGCGTTCCAGCCGGGCCAGCACCAGCAGCGCGACCCCGATCATGGCCCACGGCGCGAGCAGCCGGTCCAGCACGACCCCCCAGTACGGCAGCGGCTGGTCCGGCAACGGGTGGCGCGGGAAGTACAGCGCGGCGGCCACCCACGCGGCGGTGAACACGACCGTGGTGACGGCGCCGGTGATCGCGTACGGCAGGACCCGGGCACCCAGGCCCCGCGCCCGCGCGGCCCGCACGTAGAAGAACGCGATGGTGGCATAGGCGATCAGGAGTGCGGCCGGCCAGTAGTAGAGCACGCCCCGGCGCGCGAATTCGCAGCTGCCGTCGGGCCGGCAGTGCACCCGCATGCCGAACCAGTCGACGGGGATCCCGGCAAAGGTCACCGCGGCCAGAACCAGCAGCGCGACCCAGGTGAGGCGTTGGTCGAGGCGCACCCGATGGGCGAGGGTGCGCACGTCGGACAGGAGCCGGCGGGGGTCGCCGGTGGGCACCGATTCGGTGGTCATGCAAATAGGTTTCCATAGCAAACCTGTTTCCGCTAGTGCCCGCGAGCGACATTCGTCCACGACCGGCAGCCATCGACGCGCGGGTGGAGCCGGTCGCACGCCAGCCCGGGTCGCGGCCGAGAGCGGCTACGCCGACCAGTCCCACCTGTACCGCGAGGTCCGCGCGTCACCGGTCGCACGGCCGCCGCGGTGGCTGCCGCGCCGTGGCCGGCGACCGGGATCGCAGCGCGGGGTGGGCATTGCCGCGCTTCGCCGGGCAGGTCGCGTCAGTCGGCACCCGCCGTCGCCGTGCATCGCCATCATGTGGGATGCGCGTCCGTTGTGCGGGATTGGCGACCACATGGTGGCAGCGGGTCCACAACGTGAGAATGGCATCCACAGTGGAGCGCCTTTCCGCCGCTTTCATCCGCCTTTGGTCGGCCACCTTCTCTGTCGTTTCGTAGACCTTGGAGAGTTATGGCTCGCATATGGGCGCAAGTTTCCAAGGTCTCGACGAAATCCAGAATGTGGTCGGGATCGCCACATAGTGGGATGGATGGACGAGGAGCACGTCCCGCCAGGCACGCTGCGCGTCGACCGGCAGACATGTGCGGCTCGTCGGGCATGTCGGCGGCGGATGCCAGTCTCGGGCCGCGACTCGCAGAACTATTGCGGGTTGCTCGGCCCGTCCGGCATCGAGATCGGCCGCGGCCCGGCTTGGGAACAACGCGGACTCGGACCCCGACCCGGAAACCCTCTCTAGGAACGCATCGGCGGCAGCGGCAGCGGCAGGCCCGGCAGACCGTCCAAACTGGTCGCCACGTGCTCCTTCTTCTCGAAGTACGCGCCGAGTGACTCGTCGTCCTCCCGCTCGAACCGCCGGGCGTGCAGGTCACGGTCGCCGTCATAGGTCATCAGCGGTACGGCGTACCCGCACGTGTCCCGGATCAGCTCGGCGTGCACGACGATGATCGCCCGCAACCCGTGCAGCGACGCGTCGATCGACGGGAAGTGTGCGAGCAGCCCGGCCCAGCGCGGATCGTCGCGGAACACGGGCTCGCCGCGCCCGTGCACCCGCACGATGTTCGGCGGGCCCTGGAACGCGCACCACATCAGCGTGATCCGCCCGTTCTCCCGCAGATGCGCGATGGTCTCCGCGTTACTGCCGGCGAAATCCAGATAGGCCACGGTGAGCTCGTCGAGAACCACGAACGACCCGGTCAGCCCCTTGGGCGACAGGTTGACCGTGCCGGACGCGGTCAGCGGCGCGGTGGCGGTGAAGAACATCGGCTGCGCCTCGATGAAGTCGCGCAGCCGCCCCGAGATCGCTTCGTACGTCTTGCCCATCAGCGTTCCCCCAGCGACGGCTTCACGTCCACGATAGGCGTCCCGTCCAGCGCCTCCAGCCCGGAAACCCGCAGCCGCAGGCCGTCGATCTCCAGCACGGTCACCCGGTGCAGGCCCAGCGGATTCGGGCGGTCCGGCGAGCGGGTGCTGAACACCCCGGTCTCCGGGCGGTCCGGGTCATCTCGCGGCCGCGTCGACAACACATCCCGTACGGCGCGGTCCAGCCACGTGATGACCAGCATGTCCTGCCACTCGATGATGTCGCGCAGGCCCTCGGCGTACGGCTGATGGAATTGCAGCCACGCCTCGGGCGCACCCTCGTCACCCTGCTTGGGCGCGGCAGCCCGGTCCGTCAGCGGCGACTCGACGCGCCCGATCTCGACGAGCTCCATCACCGCACCTCCAGGGTCACGCCGCCGGACCGGGCGGGCACCAGCTCACCCACCACCGGATGGCCGGGCAGCTCGCCCGCCACCAGCAGCCCGCCCGAGGTCTGCGCGTCGGCCAGCAGCAGTAATTCGCCCTCGTCCGCGGTGCCCGGGTCGAGGTGCGGGCGCACCCAGTCGAGGTTGCGGCGGGTGCCGCCGCTGACGAAACCGTCCGCCAGCGCGGTACGGGCGCCGTCCAGGTAGGGGACCGCGGCCGCGTCGATCCGGGCGGTCACGCCGCTGGCCCGGGCCAGCTTGTGCAGATGCCCGAGCAGCCCGAAGCCGGTGACGTCGGTGGCGCAGCCGATCCCGGCGGCGAGGGCGGCCTCCGAGGCGGCCTTGTTGAGCGCCGACATCGCCGCCACCGCCTGTTCGAACACCTCGCCGGTCGACTTGTGCCTGCTGTTGAGCACGCCGATGCCCAGCGGCTTGGTCAGCGTCAGCGGCATGCCCGCGCGGCCGGCGTCGTTGCGCATCAGCGTGGCGGGGTCGGCGACCCCGGTGACCGCCATGCCGTACTTGGGTTCCGGGTCGTCGACGCTGTGCCCGCCCGCGACGTGACAGCCGGCCTCCCGCGCCACCGCCAGCCCGCCGCGCAGCACCTCGGCGGCCAGCTCCATCGGCAGCACGTCCCGCGGCCAGGACAGCAGGTTCACCCCCACCACCGGTTCGCCGCCCATGGCGTACACGTCGGAAAGGGCGTTGGCCACGGCGATGCGACCCCAGTCGTACGCGTCGTCGACCACCGGGGTGAAGAAATCCGCCGTGGCGACGATCGCCGTGCCGTTGCGGATCCGCACGACCGCCGCGTCGTCCCCGTCGTCGAGACCCACCAGCAGCTCGCCGGGCCCCTGCGGCAGCTCGGCGCCGATCAGCCCGGACACCACCGTCTCCAGCTCCCCGGGCGGGATCTTGCAGGCACAGCCGCCGCCGTGCGCGTACTGGGTCAGCCGAATCGTCTCTGCAGTCGTCACCCACCCCACTTTTCCACGATCAAGCCCGGTTAGGGTGGTTGGTGGAGGCGTTCAGGTGGCTGGTGCCCCTCGCAGTCTTCAAAACTGTTGCGGCCCGGCATCCGGGCCGGGCGGGTTCGATTCCCGTCCGCCTCCGCCAGCCAGCTCCAGGATGAGCTGTGCACATATGGCTCAGTCGTCATCGTGAGGGCCTTCCTGACCGCGGCCATTGCTGCGTTGTCAGCGCTCAAGCTCCTCAACCCAAAGCCCGACGTCAGTGGGCATACGATTGCGGCCCCGGCATCCGGCGGGTTCGATTTCCCTCCCTCCATATCTGCTCAGGGGGCCGAGGCCATAATGTGGGATCGGTGTCCGCTGTACGGGACCGGCGACCACATCGTGGCAGCGCGTCCACAATGTGAGATACGCGTCCATAGTGGAGCGTCTTTTCTCCGCTTTCGCGCCCTTTGTTCGGCCGGTTTTCCCGACGTTTCGTAGACCTTGGATACTTCGGGCTCGCATGTGGGCGCAACTCTCCAAGGTCTCCAGAAAGCCCAGGATGTGGCCGGGATCGCCACATAGTGGGATAGCGGGACGAGGCGCAGCGACGCGAATTCGGACCCCGACCCGGAGAGGTCTATTGCGAGGGCAGCTTGCAGCGCTGGTCGGCAAAGTTCAAGTAAGCAGCCAGCGCCTCCACGGCGTGGCGGGACCCTGCTCGTGGAGGCGCGAACCCGGGGCAGTCGGGACCGCTCAGGCCTTCCAGCAGCCGGATGATCTGCGCAAGACCTGACTTGATTTCGGAAGCATCGGCTTTGTGCTTGCCGTAGTGCTCGAGCTGAGTTTTGCGCAGCGCTGACAGCGCCCGAGTGTGTCCGCTCAGCTCAGCGCGATGCTCGGCAGTGTCCCTGTCGGCCGCGGCCTCCTGGCGTACAACGATTGGTTCGGCCTCCATCGCCGCGGTTCGCTGTTCAGGCTCTTCGAGACTGGCCACGACCAGAATTATTCTCTAACTACCGCTGACCCTGGACACCACCCTTAGTCCAAAGGGCTCCGCACCCGCGCGCGTCGCGGCGATGAAGGGCTGTATCCCTAAGGATCGCTGCCCTCCGCGCAGATGCTCGCCACCCGGTTGCCGGGCGGCGCACCGCCGTACGGGAAAACTCAGTTGATCGGTGGCAACTGCTGCGGGTGGTCGAGGACCTCGCGGAAGAGGTCACCCTGCGACGCGAGGCGGGGCAGGATCGTGCGCATCGTGAAACCGTCGGGGCGCAGGGCGGGGTCGTCCAGCTCGTCCCACGCGATCGGTGCGGAGACCGGGGCCTCGGGGGCGGGGCGTGGGCTGTACGGCGCGACGAGGGTCCGGTTGATGGCGTTCTGTGTGTAGTCGAGCCGGGCCAACCCCCCACGCTCGTCCTTCTGCCACTTCCAGCTGACCAGCGCGGGCAGGACGGCCCCGACCGTACGGGAAAGGTCATGCGCCCAGGCCCGGGTGTCGTCGAAGCTCAGCCCGGGCTCGACCGGCACCCAGATCTGGATGCCGCGCCGGCCGGTCACCTTCGCGCGGGCGGACACACCCAGATGCTCCAGCGCCGTCCGATGCAGCCGGGCCAGCGAAAGCAGGTCCTCCCAGCTCGTCCCGGTCCCGGGGTCGAGGTCGAGGAGCGCGTACGTGGGCTCGTGCGGCGAGTCGATCCGGGACGTCCACGGGTGCCATTCGAGGGCGCCGAAGTTCGCCGCCCAGATCAGCGCGGCGGGCTCGTCGACCACCAGGTAGGTCTGGGTCTCGCCGCGGGCGGCCTCGGGATTCGTCCAGCGGGCCAGCCACTCGGGTGCGTGCGACGGGAGCTCCTTCTGCCAGAAACCCTTCGTGCCGGCGCCGTTGGGGTAGCGGTGCATGTTCAGCGCCCGTCGCGTCAGGTAAGGGGTAACGGTGGGGGCGACACGGGCCGTGTAGTCGAGGAAGTCGCGCTTGGTGATCGGTGGGGAGCCGGGGAACAACACCTTGTCGAGGTTGGTGACGCGCAGCCGGCGCCCGAAGATCTCCCAGGTGCCGTTCGCGCCCAGGGAGTGCAGCGCGGCCAGCTCCTCCGCCGCCGCCTTGAGTGGAATCGACGCCCGCGCGGCCGGCAGGTCGGAGCGCCAGATCCGGTCCGGGTCGGCCTTCACCTGGTCGTTGGTGCGGCCGCTGAGCACCGAGTCGGGGTGGTCCTCGGCGTCCCAGCCGCTGACCGCGTACTCGTCGCGCTTGTGCAGCATCAGCCACTCGTCCTGCCCGGCCCGGCCGAAGCGGCCGCCGCGGGTGCGGACCAGCACGAACCGGCCGCGCAGCTTCGAGCCGTGGACGTCGAAGTGCAGCTCGCCGTTCTCGACCGCCCGGCCGGGGTCGGCGGCGTCCTGGTCGCGCGGCTCCCACGTGCCGGCGTCCCACACGATGACGTCGCCGCCGCCGTACTGCCCGGACGGGATCACCCCTTCGAAATTCTCGTACGCCATGGGGTGGTCCTCGACGTGGAAGGCGGCGCGGCGTACGGCCGGATCGAGCGTCGGGCCCTTGGGTACCGCCCAGCTGACCAGCACCCCGTCGATCTCCAGCCGGAAGTCGTAGTGCAGCCGCCTGGCCCGGTGCCGTTGCACGACGAAGCGCTTCTCAGCCACGTCGGATCAGATACCCCCTCAGCGGGCCGCGGAACGCCGGCCCGTCATACGTTGCCAGAGCCACCCCGACGGGACCACGCGTCCGGACAGCACGTATTCGCTGACGGTCCGGTCGGTCATCGTCTCCAGCAGGGCTCGCCGCGCCGACGGCTCCCCGGCGAACAGGATCTGATCGCCGGGCGCGAGGGTGACATCACCGTCCGGACCGAGCGTGACGTCGTCGCCGCGCAGCAGGAGCAGCGGTACGGCGGGTAGCGTCCGGCTCCGGTCGTACGGATCGTTGATCAGGTCCCCGAGCCGCGCCTCGCCCGCGTTCAGCCAGTGCAGGAGAGCGGGCGTGTCCTGCGGATTGAACGCCACCTTCCACAGCGTGCCCAGCCGGGTGCCGCAGTGGTCGAAGAGCTTGTCGATGATCCGCGCCGCCCACTCGTCGCCCTGTGCGGGCATGTCCTGCAGGAAGCGCCACAGCAGCGGCGTGCTCAGCTGCGCGTAGATCTCGCGCGTCACCACCTCGGCCGGCACCAGCAGCCAGTCGATCTCCATGGCGGCGAACAGCGGCGCGTTGTCCGGACGGTTCTGCCGGGCCGTGACGTACAGGCCCGGGTTGATCCGGCGGGCGGCGGCGACCAGGGACAGGTTGGTGGTGTCGTTCGCGGTGCCGGCGACGAACCCCACCGCGTCGGCCAGCTCCGCCCGCGCCAGCACGTCGGGGTCCGAGGCGTCGCCGACGACCAGCGTGAATCCCGGCTCCTCGCGGGCGTGCGGGTCGATCACGGTCAGTTCCAGGCCGCCCTCACGCAGATCCTCGACCAGCTCCCGCCCGAACCGTCCGTAGCCGCACACCACCCAGCGCCCGGTAGTCGGCGGCCGCTCCGGCTCGGGCAGCTCGACATCCGGCCCGCTCATCAACCAGGACATCAGCCGGTACGAGGCGGGCGCGTGCAAGGCCAGCCGTACGTGGTCACCGAAACGGTCGAACGGGTTCACCACGACCGGCGAGCCGACGGCGAGCATCCGGTGCTCGATCGCGGGCGAGACGGTCCGCGCCACCACCGGCAGCTCCGGCCGGACCAGCGCCGCCGTCATCGAGACCAGCAGGTTGGTCTCGTCGTCGTCGGTCAGCGCGAGCACCCCCTCGCACCACGGCTGCTCCAGCCCGGCCACCGCCAGCATGCGCGGATCCTGCACGTCGGCCACCAGCGCGGGCACATCGGCGTGATAGGCGCCGATGTCCAGCGAGTCGATGTTCCCGCTCGCCGTGTCCAGCACGACCAGCCGCCGTCCGATCAGGTCCAGCCGCTCGGCGAGCAGCCGCCCGGTCTGCCCGAACCCGACCATCAGCAGGAACGGCTCCCGCAGCCGCGCCACCGTCCGGGTGAACCGTTGCAGCGCCAGCGCCTGCCGGAACGTGCGGTCCTGCACCAGCGTCAACAACGACCCGATCCCGTACGCCCAGCCGATGACGGTCAGGTAGATCGCGAACATGACCCACATCCGCTGCGCCGCCGTGAACGGGTGCGGGAGCTCGCCGTACCCGATGGTCGTGGCCGTGTAGCTCATGAAGTAGAAGGCGTCGAACACGCTCATCCGGACGCTGTGCCCGGCCGCGTCCCGGCCCGGGATGAGGGTCAGGCCGAACACGCTGACCGCGAAGATGACGATCAGGACGATCAGCGGCGCCCGCATCCGGCGCAGCACCAGGAAGATGGTGGACGACGTCTCGGTGGAGGGCCCGAGCACGACCCGGCGGCGGTTCATCAGCGCCGGTGGAACGACACGGTCTCGATCACCAGCAGCACGACCGAGACCAGGTTGGCGAGCAGCGCGCCGCCGGACAACGACACCACGCTGGCCGTCGCCTTCTCGTCCAGCCCGGCCGACGAGATCTGCGTGGCGTACGCCCAGGACACCGACGCGGCGATCAGCTGCAGGTCGGCGACGAGGCTGGTGGCCAGGTGCACGGCGCCGATCTGGGTGCGGTCGCCGAACTTCAGCACCGTGGCGATCAGGCTCACCACCACGGCGGCGAACAGCTCGTACACGTTGTGCTTGGCCGGGTCGGAGAGGTCACCCAGGAAGAACCCGAAGTTGAGCGTCGCCGCCAGCAGGACGAAGAACCCGAAGACCACCTTCTCCATGCTCATGCCTGGCCGTCACCCCGAGAGTCACGCTAACCCGCGGTCCGGGTCGCTCGCAGCGTCATCGTGTCAGGTCCGGGGCCAGGACGTCGTGTACGTAGGTGTTCGGGTGCTTGCCGGTGAAGCGTTCGGCGCCCGGCCCGTACGCGGTTATCGGGACGTCCACGCCGGTGTGGCCGGTGGTGGCCCAGTCCAGGGTGAACCGCAGCGGGCTGCCGTGGATGGGGAATCGGGTGCCGCTTTCGATGGTGAGGCCGCCGGTCTCGTGGTCGCCGGTCACCACCATGAGGGTGCCGCGATGGGCCTGGGCGAAGTCCCGGGCCACCGCGACCGCCTTGTCCAGCTCGCCCATGGCCTGCAGCATCGCGCGACCGTCGTTCTGGTGTGCGGCCTCGTCGATGCCCTCCTCCTCGACGAACAGGAAGAAGCCGTCCGGGTCGGTGGAGAGGGTGGTCAGCGCCGTGCGGGTCATGGCGGCGAGGCCGTTGCCGGTCATCGCCTCGTTGGCGAACAGGCCGAGCAGTTTCCCGGGCTTAGCCCCGGCGAGCTGCGCGGTGTCGGTGACGTAGCGGTATCCCGCCTGGCGCGCCTGGGCGATCAGGTCGCCGTGGGTGCCCCGGCTGCTCTCGTCGTCGGCGGGCCGGTCGGGGTGGGCACCCGGGCGGCCGGCGGGCAGCCACCAGTCCTCGCCGCCGCCGAGGATCACGTCCGGGCGGGACACCTCGAGGTACTGCCGGGCGATGTCGTCCTGCGCCGCGCGGTCGGGGGCGTTGGCGAAGAACGCGGCCGGGCTGGCGTCGGTCACCTGCGCGGTGGTGACCAGGCCGGTGGCCTTGCCGGCCGCCTTCGCCCGTGTGCCCAGGGTGGGCAGGGGTTTGCGGTTGACGTCCACGCTGATCGCGCCGTTGTACGTGCGTTGGCCGGTCGCCCAGGCGCTGGCCCCGGCGGCGGAGTCGGTGACCAGGGTTCTGGGGTCGCGGGGGGTGGTGGTGAGCTGCCCGGAGTAGGGCAGCGAGTCCATTGCCAGGCGGCCGTCGAGACCGGCGTAGAGGCGGGCGGCTTCGCGCTGGGCCGCCGACATGCCGTCCCCGTTGATGAAGATGACGTTGCGGGCCTTCGCGGCGGTGGCCAGGCCGGGGCTTTCGGCCGTGGCGGTTCCGGGGTGGTCGCCTGTTGCGGCCCCGGTTGCGGCCCCGGGGTGGTCGCCCGTTGCGGTGGCCGCCCGGTCCTGGTCGCCGGTTTGTGGCCCGAGACGGTCCCGGGCGACGGTCAGACCGGCGACCGCCAGGACACCGGCGAGGACCGGCGCGGCGACCCTCCGGGTGGTGCGACCCTCCATGTCCCCTCCAGCGCGAGCGAAATGCCGGGCGGCCTCGCACCACCCGGCATACCCCGCTCAACGATTCAGGAACGCCGGTCGCCACCGGTTGTGCGCCCGCTGGGCCGCCCGCCGGCGACCCACCACGAGCGCGATCACCGAACCCACGACCACCAGCGCGGCGGCGACGGGCACGGGTTTGCGGCGCAGCACCCGCCGGGCTTTCGCCGGCACCGTCTCCGGGCCGGCCGTCGCGACGCTCTCGTCGATGCTCATGGCAGCTCCTTCCACCAGGGATGTTCGCCGCCTCATGCCCGGCCGCCCGGCCGGTCTAACGTCCGCTCCTGTTCATTCACGCCCGCAGCGCTCAGCTCTTTTCAAGGCCAATCCTTCGGCGCGGCGCAACGTCGTCCGAGCGTCGGGTCTCCGGCGACACCGCCGGGCCGGGGCGAACCGCGCGGCGGTCGTCCGGGAGGCGCTCGGTGACGCCGCGGTGGTCGAGCAGCTCCAGTAGTGGCACGGCGACACGGCGGGTGGTGTCGAGGGCGCGGCGGGCTTCGCTCAGCGTGAACGGCTGCGGTAGCGCCTTGAGGAGCTCGGCTGCCTGCTCCACGGCGCCGGCGCGAAGGACTACGCCGGGGGTGAGCTGGATCAGCTGGCCGGTGCGGACGGCGGCGGCGAGCTGGCGGGGGCCGAGGCCGCGGTCCGCGAGCGCGTACGCCTCGGGGGCGGCGAAGGGGGAGAGGCCCGCGAACGCGTCGTTGATCAGGTGCCGCAAGGCGTCCGGCAGGGCGTCGTCGCCGGTCGAGACGCGGCCTTGGCGGATCGTCAAGGGTGGGTGGACGAGCGCCTCGACCAGGGCGCGGTCGGGGAGGCCGAGCAGGTGGCGGAGAGCGTCGAGCGGGATGCCGGGTTCGAGCGGGTGCTCGCGGCGGTAGCCGGCGACGTGCTCGACCAGCTCGCCGGCCTTGTCGGCCCAGTAGGGCGGGTGGGCGTACCAGTCGGCGGTGACCGGTTGTGATCCGAGCTCGGGCACGCCCATCGCGGCCAGGTCGGCGGCGCGGATCAGGTGGCGGCGGCGCAGTTCGTCGGCCAGGTCGGGGGTGCCGCTCATGTTGGACAGGGTCTTGGCGCGGGCGGCGGCGGCACCGCGCCTCGACAAGCCGGGTGGGAGCACGTCGAGGACGGTGACGCCGCCGGCGACGTGGTGGCGGCCGGGGTCGCGGAGCAGGGCGCGGTCGCCGATCCGGAGCGGCAGCGGGCGGGCCAGGCGCAGGCGGCAGGTGTCGGTGCCGAGCGGGCGCAGGCGTACCGGAATGGCGGCGGAACCGGCATGCAGGGTGAGGGTGGCGGGGAGGTCGGCCACCGCGTCGCCGTGCACCCGGACGTCGATGAGGTCGGTGCGGCGGAAGCGGCCGGGGGTCAGCAGGGCGTCGCCGCGCGCGATGCGGTCCTTGGCGGCGCCGCGCAGGTTGACCGCCACCCGGGCCACCGCGGTGATCTCGTCGGCGGGGCGGCCCATGCTCTGCAGGCCGCGGACCCGGACCAGGTCGCCGCCCAGGTCGAGCTCGTCGCCGGTGCGGAGGCGGCCGGCGCCCAGCGTTCCGGTCACCACCGTGCCGGCGCCCTTGATCGTGAACACGCGGTCTATCCACAGGCGTACGGGGGATGTCCGATTTGGATCTGGAAGTTGGGTGACCAGGCGGTCCAGGGCGGCGCGCAGGAGGTCGAGGCCCTGGCCCGTCGCGCCGCTGACCGCGACCGTCTCGACGGCGCCCAGTGACGTCGCGGCGATCTCCGTCAGGGCCAAATCGGTGGCGGTTTCGGGGTCGGCGAGGTCGCTGCGAGTGACCACCAGGAGGCCGTGCCGCACGCCCAGGGCGTCCAGGGCGGCCAGGTGCTCGGCGGACTGCGGCATCCAGCCCTCGTCGGCGGCCACGACGATCATTGCGGCCGGTACGGGACCGACGCCGGCCAGCATGTTCGGGACGAAGCGTTCGTGGCCGGGGACGTCCACGAAGGCGACGGTCTGCCCCGAGGCGAGGGTGGTCCAGGCGAAGCCGAGATCGATGGTCATGCCGCGGCGGCGTTCCTCGGCCCAGCGGTCGGGTTCCATGCCGGTCAGGGCCCGTACCAGGGTTGACTTGCCGTGGTCGACGTGTCCGGCGGTGGCCAGGACGTGCATCGCTCAGCCCTCCGCGACGGCGATCACCGCGGCGATCAGGGCCGGATCCTGTACGGGCGGGACGCAGCGTAAGTCCAGGAGGAGCCGGCCCTTCTCGACGCGGCCCACTACGGGGGTGGCGGCCTGGCGCAGCGGGGAGGCGTACCGGCCGGGCAGGGCGATGGACCAGGACGGGAGGGTGACCTCGGGGGCGCCGCCGCCGCCCACCACCGCCGTCGACTCCGTCAGGGTGGCCTCGATGCCTGCGGCGGTGAGTTGCGTGAGGGCGTTCTTGGTGCGTTTGTGGAGTTGCGTGAGGTCGGTGTGCAGGGCCTGCCACGTAGGGGTGGGCGGGCCCGCTACGGTCGCCTGCAACGCGGACAGGGTCAGCTTGTCCACCCGCAGCGCCCGGGCCAGGGGGTGGCGGCGGAGGCGTTCGATCAGGCCGGCGTCGCCCAGCAGCAGGCCCGCCTGGGGACCGCCGAGGAGCTTGTCGCCGCTGGCGATGACCAGGTCGGCGCCCTCGCGCAGGGTGGTGGCGGCGTCCGGTTCGTCGGGGAGCAGCGGCTCGGGGCGCAGCAGGCCGGAGCCGATGTCGGCGACTACCGGGACTCCCAGCTCCGTGAGGGAGGCGATCGTGGCGGCGCTGGTGAAACCGCGTACGACGAAGTTGGAGGGGTGGACCTTGAGGATGAACGCGGTGTTCTCGGTGATCGCCTGCTGGTAGTCGGCGGGGGTTGTGCGGTTGGTGGTGCCTACCTCGCGCAGCTTGGCGCCGGTGGATTCGAGCAGCTCGGGCAGGCGGAAACCGTCGCCGATCTCCACCATCTCGCCGCGGCTGACGATGATCTCTCGCTGCTGGGCCAGGGCGGTGGCGGTGAGGACGAGGGCGGCGGCGCCGTTGTTGACCACGTGGACGGCGCCGGCGTCCGGCACGGCCGTCTGGAGGGCCGCCAGGGCGGTCCGGCCGCGGCGTGCCCGGCGGCCGGTGGTGAGGTCGAGTTCGACGTCGGTGTGGCCGGTGGACGCGAGGATCGCCTCGCGTGCGGCGTCGGAGAGCGCGGCTCGGCCGAGGTTGGTGTGCAGGACGACGCCGGTGGCGTTCAGGACCGGGCGCAGCCCGCCCGCGGTGGGTGGCAGGGAAGCGTGGGCGGCGTCGGCTACGGCGTCGGGATCGAGTGTGCCGTCGCGGACCCGTTGTTGCGCCGCTACGACGGCGGCCTTGACGACGTTGCGGCCGAGGCGCTCGCCGGCCGCGATCAGGCGCGGGTCGGCGAGTACGGCGTCGGTGCGTGGTACCTGTCGCCGCGAGTCAGTCGTCACGCGGTCATTCTGTACCGTTAGCGCGGTTTTTGCAGACGGGGCGGTGGGTGGCGGGGGTGCTGTGGGTCGCGGTTGGTGCGGCGGTTGACGCTCGTGCGGCGGTTGACGCTCGTGCCGTGGGCCGCGACATTTGGTTTGACGTCATTACGTTCGCCATGTTGATGCAGTCAACTCAAGTCAATGCAGTCAACTCAACGTCAACATGTCCAGTCAACATGTCAACTTGTCAGAGGTGTCGGGAGCGCGTGGCGCGGCCACCGTTATGACGTCTTCGGCTCCGCCTTGTGGGCGACGATGGCCACGGCTGTCAGGTTCGTGTGGTGGGTGCGGAACGTGCGGCGCATCGCCAGCACCCGCCGGCGGGCGTCGGGGTGGGTCAGCAGATTCCGGGCGAAGCGCGCGGTGCCGGCGACGCCCTCATCGGCCAGTACGCGCCGGGGCTGCAACAGGGCCATCGGGGCCGCGTCCACGTGGTCGATGACGAGGCCGTGCCGGGCCAGCAGCGCCTGCCATTCCACGATGGTCAGCGGGCGGGCGTTGACTCGCAGGGACCGGGCCAGTGCCTTCCGGATGGTGGTCTTGGTGGCGTCGTCGATCGTGTCCGGGGTCAGGGCCAGTTCGTGGATGGCGTACCGGCCCTGGGGCCGCAGCATCCGGGCCGCCTCGGCGACGATCGCGTGCTTGGCGTGGTCGCCCTGCATCGTGAGCATCGCCTCGCCGATCACGACGTCGGCGCAGGCGTCGGGCAAGCCGGTGGAAGCCGCGTCGGTGACGAGGAAACTGCCCTGGCGAGGCAGCGCGCGGCGGGCCGCGGCGATCGCGTCGGGGTCGTTGTCGATGCCGACGTACGAGTGTGGGTGCCGGTCCAGGATCTCGCGGGTGGTGCGGGCCCGGCCGATCGCCAGCTCGACCACATCGGAGCCGGTGAGCTCCGCGCGGGCGAGCAGGGTCTCGGTGAGTTCGGCGCCGCCGGGCCGCAGGACTCGTTTGCCCAGCCGGGCCAGCAACCCGTATCCGGCCACATGGGTGTCGTCGCGGCTCATCGGTCGCCTCCTTCGGTGATGGAATTTATACAAGCACCAGTTGTAAAAACCGGATAGGGTGACCTTCGTGATAGTTCGTGCTTCGGGGAGGGCCTAGTGAACGCTCGGGACGTCCTGCGTGTGCTGCGCGCAGCGGACCAGCCGATGAGCATCGCCGACATCGCCGCCCGGCTCGGCGTGCACCTCAACACGGTGCGGTTCCATCTCGACTCGCTCACCAGGGCGGGCCGGGTGGAGCAGGTCGCGACGGTGCCGACCGGGCCGGGCCGCCCGGCGCTGAGGTTCCGCGCGGTCCGCCGGATGGATTCCACCGGATATCGCGACTACCGCATGCTGGCGGAGATCCTGATCGACGGCTTCGCGCACGACCCCGATCCGGCCGCCAGCGCGACGGCGGCCGGACGGCGTTGGGGTCGGCGGCTGGGTCAAGCCCCCGACGGCGCAACCGGCAATCGGTCGATCGCCGCCGAGAACGCGAGCGCCGAGACCGTGACTGCCAAGGACGCGACCGCCGAGACCGTGACTGCCAAGGACGCGACCGCCGAGACCGTGACTGCCAAGGACGCGACCGCCGAGGACGCGAGCGCCAAGGACGCAACGGCTGAGGACGCGACCGCTGAGAGCGCGACCGCTCAGGACGCGACCGTCGGCGGGGCGGGTGGTGGTCGGGGTGGCGCCGGCCAAGACGCCAAAGACCAGGCCACCGCGTGGTTGGTTGAGCTGCTCGGCACGCTTGGCTTCGACCCTGAAATGCAGGCGCGGCGGATCGGTCTGCGGGACTGCCCGTTCCTTGAGCTTGTCGAGCGCGGCGGGGAGGTCGTCTGCGCGGTTCACCTCGGGCTCATGCAGGGTGCGTTGGAGGCCCGCAGTGCGCCGATCACCGTGCGGCGGCTCGAGCCGTTCGCGGAGCCGGACCTCTGCCTCGCCCACCTGAGCGAAGCGGGCCGGGCGTGACGGCCACGCGGCGGTGACGTTCGTTTGGCTCGGCATGGTTCTGGCCATCCCGTTTCTCGAGGCGCCGCTGAACAGCCTCGGTCAACCGGCACAGGCGTACCTGCGAGGCCCACAATGTGGGACTTGTGTCCGTCGTCTGGGACTGGCGGCCACATCGTGGCGGCTGAGTCCGCGATGTGAGACTCATGTCCATAGTGGAGGGCTATTCGTCCGCGCTTGCGGCATTTGTTCTGCGGCTTTCACCGACGTTTCGTAGACCTTGGAGAGTTGGGGCTCGAATGTGGGCGTAACTCGCCAAGGTCTCAAGGAAGTCCAGGATGTGTAACTGTTCAGCTGGTTCCGTCGGCCGGGAGCCCCCGTGCGAGGCGACGCCGCCAGGCCCGGGCAGGTCCCAGCTCCCCACAGTGGCCCCCCACCCGGGCGTGGGGAGCCGCGACGCCGGGAAGGTTGCGGTTGCCCACACCGCAGCCGCCCCCATCCAGGTGTGGGCAGTCGTGACGCCGAGGAGGTTGCGGTTGCCCACACCGCAGCCACCCCCACCCCCGTGTGGGCAGTCGTGACGCCGGGAAGGTAGTGGTTGCCCACACCGCAGCCACCCCCACCCCCGTGTGGGCAGTCGTGACGCCGGGAAGGTAGTGGTTGCCCACACCGCAGCCACCCCCACCCCCGTGTGGGCAGTCGCGACGCCGAGGAAGTTGCGGTTGCCCACACCGCAGCCACCCCCACCCAGGTGTGGGCAGCCGCCACGACCGGGAGGTCTCGGCTCCCCACAGCGACGGCCCGCGCAGGTCCTCCCCGCAAGGCCAACTCATCGGAGCGTAAGCGGCGCGAGAAACAGCTGAACAGTTCCAGGATGTGGTAAGGGCCTCCACATAGTGGGATCGATGTACGAAGCGTCCGCCGGCCTGGAGACATGCGAAGCGCGTTGAGCGTCTCGGCGGCGGAACGGATCTACCCCCCGACGTGGCGGAGGACGGCCAAAACGCGGCGGTTGTCGCTGTCCGAGGACGGCAGGCCGAGCTTCGCGAAAATGTTCGCCACGTGCTTCTCCACCACCCCGGGCGTGATGGCCAGCGCACCCGCGATCCCGGCGTTCGACCTACCCTCGGCCATCAGCGACAACACCTCCCGCTCCCGCGGAGTAAGCGACCCCAACCCCGCCGTGTCCCGCCCGGCCCGCATCAGGTGTCCGACCACCTCCGGATCCAGCGCCGTCCCCCCGGAAGCCACCCGCGTCAGCGCATCCACGAAATCCGCCACGTCTGCCACCCGGTCCTTGAGCAGGTATCCGACCCCCGCCGGCCGGTCGGCGAGCAGCCGCGCCGCATAACGCGTCTCCACGTACTGCGAGAACACCAGCACCCCCACCCCGGGATGGTCCCGCCGGATGTCGAGAGCCGCCCGCAGCCCTTCATCGGTGTGCGTAGGGGGCATCCGAATGTCGACGATCGCCACATCGGGCACCATCTCCGCCACCGCGACCCGCAACGCCGCAGCGTCCGCCACCGCCGCGCACACCTCGAACCCGCGATCGGTCAGCAGCCGCACCAGGCCCTCCCGCATCATCGCGGCATCCTCCGCGATCACCACCCGCATTCAGTGAACCTCCCTTCACACGTGCGTAGGCAGCTCGATCGAGACAAGCGTCGGACCACCGGCCGGGCTGAAAACCCGCATCCGCCCGTCCACAACCGCAATCCGGCGGGCCAGCCCGGACAGCCCCGGCCCGTCCGGATCCGCCCCACCGGCCCCATCATCCGAAACCGTCACGGTCAAATGGGCGCCCGACCCGCTGACCCCCAGCCCGATCCGACCAGCCCGGCTGTGTTTCGCCGCGTTCGCCAGCAGCTCGGCGGCACAGAAATACGCGATCGTCTCGATCGCCGGCGCCGGCCGCGACGGCAGCGAAACCTCCACCTCCACCGGAATCGCACTACTCGACGCGAGCGTAGCCAGCGCGTCCCCAAGCCCGTTGTCGAGCACCGGCGGATGAATCCCGCGCACCAGATCGCGCAGATCGGCGAGGGCGTCCTTGGCCCCGCGATGCGCCAGAGCCACCAGCTCGCGGGCCTGCGCGAGATCCGGCGGCGGCCCTTCGGCACCGAGCTTCTCGGCCGCCATGCCGAGGTTCATCGCGAGGGTGGCCAGCCGGATCTGCGCGCCGTCGTGCAGGTCGCGTTCGAGCCGGCGCATCATCGCGGCCGCGTCGTCGATCGCCCGGGCCCGGCTGACCTGCAGCTCACGGACCCGCTCGGCCAGCCCGCGCGGCCCGAGCAGCCGGCGCATGGCGGCCACGTCCATCGCTATGCCGGCCCGCATCAGCCACGGCGCCACCAGCAGCATGCCGAGCCCGGCCGCGGCGATCAGGAACGTGCCGCCGAACGTGCGTGTGTCGAGGGTGCCGAACGGCGTCAGCGCGTGCACCGGCCCGAGGGTCGTCCCGGGTGGATGGTTGCGGAACAGCGGCCACCACACCGGGTAGCTCAGGTTGACCACCCCGAACACGTAACAGAAAGCGCCGTACCCCTCGGGAATGGCCAACGGCACCTTCAGCAGCCCGTACGCCACGGCACGCCACCCCGGCCCGTCGGACACCAGGGAGCGCCTGGCGGGCGGGCCGTCCACGCGCACGCCGAGCAGCCGATCCGCGAGCCCGCGATGCACCCGAGAAAGCCCGCGCCCGAGCGGGGCGGCCAGCACGACCAGCAGCACCAGCGTGAGCGGCAACAGCACCAGGAACAGCGGTGCGACGGGCCGGTCGGACGTGGCGCCGGTCGCCCAGACGACGAGCGCCCCGAGGGCGGGCAGGATCGCCGGCACGGCCAGGATCACCGCGGCACTGACCACGCCGGCGACACAGAACACCACCTGGCGCAGGGCCAGTGCCGTGAACGGTGCGCGCAGCGCGGTCATCGGCCCATTCTCTCCGCTCACGCGTCCCGGCGGCGCAACAGCACGCCACCGATCAGGATCGCCACCGCCGCGTACGCGCACATCAGCAGCGCGCTGACCCAGCCGGAGAACAGCCCGGGCACCGGCGAGGTCACCGCTATCGAGTTGAGCAGCATCAGCAGCGGGATGAAGCGGCCGACCGCGACGCCGTCCTCGCCGAACAGGCCGGCCACGATCATCGGGACGAACAGCAGAGCGAACAGTGTGCCGATCGCCGCGCCCGAGTGCCGCAGGATCGTGCCGGCGCCGACCCCGATGAGCGCGGTGACGCCCAGGTACACGCCGGTCAGCACGACCGGCCGCAGGATGTCCGCGTCGCCGAGGGAGGCGGCCGGGATGGCGGTGCCGCGGATCGCGAGCTGCCCGCCGAGGTAGCCGGCGAAGCTCGCGACCAGACCCACCAGCAGCGCCGCGGCCCCGCACACGGCGACCTTCGCGGCCAGCACGGTCCGGCGGCGTGGGACCGCGGCGAGCGTGGAGCGGATCATCCCGGTGCCGTATTCGCCGCTGACCACCAGCACGCCGAGCGCCCCGAGGAGCAGCTGGGCCCCGATGGCACCGCCGAGGCTGTTGTTGAGTATCTGCGCGGCGGTGGCGACCGGGCTGTGCGACCGATACCCGAGACCCACCCCGGTACCGACCGCGCCCATCAGCACCACCGCCGCGATCGCCAGCCACCATGTCGACCGGACGCTGCGCAGCTTGATGCGTTCCATCCGGGTGACCTGCCGTAGTCCGTACCCGCTCATGACGCTCCCACTCCGCGATAGTCGGTGTCCTGCGAGGTGAGCCGGAAGAACGCGTCCTCCAGGCTGTCGCCGCCGGATTCGAGCTCCGCGACGGTGGTCTCGGCGAGCAGCCGGCCGCGGCCGATGACCACCAGCCGGTCGGCGGTCAGCGCCATCTCGGCGATCAGGTGGCTGGACACGAACACCGTGCGGCCTTCGGCGGCGAGCCCGCGCAGCAGGTCCCGGATCCAGCGGATGCCTTCCGGGTCGAGGCCGTTGACCGGCTCGTCGAGCAGCAGCACGCCCGGGTCGCCGAGCAGGGCCACCGCGACGCCGAGCCGCTGGCGCATGCCAAGCGAGTAGGTGCCGGCGCGCCGCGCCGCCACGTCGGACAACCCGACGACGCGCAGCACCTGCTCGACCCGGGAACCGGGGATGTCGTTGCTCGCGGCCAGCGCGGACAGGTGCGCGCGGGCGCTGCGGCCGGGATGGAACGCCCCGGCGTCGAGCAGCGCGCCGACCGCCCGCAACGGCCAGCCCAGCTTGGCGTAGCGGACACCGTCGATCAGTGCCGCGCCGTGGTCCGGGGCGTCCAGACCGAGGATCATCCGCATCGTCGTGGACTTCCCGGACCCGTTCGGGCCGAGGAAGCCGGTCACCACGCCGGGCTGGACCCGCAGGCTCAGCCCGTCGACGGCGACCCGCTTGCCGTAGCGTTTCGTCAGCTCACGTAGTTCGATCACACCAAGGACGCTAGGGACGGCGGCGCTCGCTCAGAAGCCGGGAACCGCCCGGGGGTTTTCCACCATCACGGGCGTACGGCCTTGGCATGAAAGAATTGGCTTCCGTACGGCACGTCCTGCGATGTGTAGGTGATCTTACCGGCGCACAAGCCCCGCGCGGCCAGATCCTTGGCGATCAGCGGCACCGCGTCGATGGTGGCCGGCGGCCAGTCGTGCATGAGGATGATGCCGCCGGGCTGCAGGGTGTGCGCGGCCGCCGCGATCGCGTCCGGGGTGGCGCCGTTCCAGTCCTGCGAGTCGACCGTCCACAGTACTTCGAGCACGCCGATCCGGGCCTCGGCGGCGCGTACCGTGTCGTCGGTCTCGCCGAACGGGGGACGGAACAGCGTGGGCTCGCGTCCGGTGATGTCGCGCAGCACCCACTGCGTACTGGAAATCTCCTGGAATGTGGCCGGGGCGCCGATCTGCGGCAGGTGGGGGTGGGTGAAGGTGTGGTTGCCCACCCACATGCCGGCCCGCAGCTCGGCCTTGACCTGGTCGGGCCGGTCCAGCGAGTTGTTGCCCTGGTTGAAGAACGTAGCCCGCAGGTGGTTGGCGCGCAGTGCCGCGAGCAGTTGCGGCGTGGTCGCGCTGGGGCCGTCGTCGTAGGTCAGTCCGACGTAGCCGTTGCGGCACGGGCCGCCGTGCGACCGGGTGGAGCCGGTGAACCCGGTCAGGCCGGTGAGGGCGAGTGCGGAGGCGGCGAACAGGGTGATCAGCCGGAATCTCATGAAGACCTCGCAGGTGAAAGTATCGATGGACTTTCGCCTATGCACGCTAGGGATAGCGTCGATGGACGTCAATATGGTGACCGGAAGTTTCGATGGGTAAGGTCAACACCATGAAGGAGCGCCAGGTCGTACGCGCCGTGGTCCTCGACGTCCGCGGCCGGGTCCTCCTGCTGCACAGCCGCGACCTGTCCCGCCCGCACATCGGCACCTGGTGGGAGCTGCCCGGCGGCGGCCTCGACCCGGGCGAGTCCCACCAGGACGCGATCATCCGCGAGCTGGCCGAGGAGGCCGGCCTGACCGTCACCGCGGCGCAGGTCGGCGCGCCCACGTGGCGGCGGAACTCGACGTTCCTCTACCGTGGCGAACGGCGGCTCAACCACGAGGTGGTGGTGCCGGTGCGGCTCGCCGTGGACGCCCCGGACGTCGACGGCGCCGGGCAGGTCGACTTCGAGGCCGAGGACTACTTCGGCTTCCGGTGGTGGCCGGTCGGCGAGGTGGTGGCCAGCGCCGAGGTGTTCTACCCGGGACCGCTGCCCCGCCTGCTGGTGCCGTTCCTGGACGGCGAGCCGATCGACGAGCCGTTCGAACGATGGTCGTAACGGGCGACAAGTCGGACGTATAGGCCGCGCCGTGGCGGGTACGCCGGGGTGATGACCACTCATCCGATCCACCGCGTCACGGCGGGTGCGGCCGCCCTCGACGGCGACCTCACCGTGCCGGGCGGGGCGACCGGCTTGGTGCTCTTCGCGCACGGCAGCGGCAGCTCGCGGTACAGCCCGCGCAACCGGATGGTCGCGTCCCTGATGCACGAGCGCGGGCTGGCCACGCTGCTGGCCGACCTGCTCACCTCGGACGAGGAGGTCCGCGACGCCCGCACCCGGGACCTGCGCTTCGACATCGGGATGCTCGCGGACCGGCTGATCGGCCTGATCGACTGGGCGGGCGGCGACCCGGAGACGCGGGACCTGCCGATCGGGCTGTTCGGGGCGAGCACCGGCGCCGCCGCCGCGCTGGTGGCCGCCGCGGCCCGCCCCGACGAGGTGCACGCCGTCGTCTCCCGCGGCGGCCGGGCCGACCTGGCCGGTCCCGCGCTGGTGCAGGTCGCCGCGCCGACGCTGATGCTGGTCGGGGAGCGGGACGTGCCGGTGCTGGAGCTCAACGAGCAGGCCCGCCAGGCGATGACCGTGACCACGCAACTGACGATCATCCCGGGCGCCGGGCACCTGTTCGAGGAGGAGGGCGCGCTCGACACGGTCGCGGGGGAGGTGGGGCGATGGTTCACCACATATCTGGCTTCGTGAGCCGCACGCACGCGGGCGAGTTGCTCGCGGGCGCCATAAGTCACGATAAATCGGATAAATCCTTGGTTTTGGCACTGCCGCGTGGCGGCGTGCCCGTCGCGGTGCCGGTCGCCGAACGGCTCGGCGCCGACCTCGACATCGTGGTGGCCCGCAAGATCGGGGCACCGGGACGCGAGGAACTCGGGGTGGGCGCCATCGCCGAGGACGGGCCGCCGGTCTTCGACGAGGACACCCTGGTCCATTTCGGGCTCACCCCCGACGACCTGGCCGGCACCGTCGCCCGGGAACGCGAGGAGATCGCCCGCCGGGTACGCCGGTACCGCGCCGGCCGCCCGGCCCCCGACGCGACCGGCCGGACCGTGATCCTCGTCGACGACGGGCTGGCCACCGGCGTCACCGCCCGCGCCGCCCTGCGCTGGCTCCGCGGGCAGCACCCGGCGCGGCTCGTCCTGGCCGTCCCGGTCTGCTCCTGGCCGGCCCGCGACGCGATCGCCGGGGACGCCGACGAGATCGTCTGCCTCAGCACCCCGCCGTCGTTTCGCGCGGTCGGCGAGTGGTACGAGGATTTCCGTCAGCTGAGTGACCACGATGTCGAGCTGGCCATGAAAAACTACGTCTGAACCTCGGGGCGAACCGAACCGGGCCGCCCTACGTGTGGTACACGCAGGCAACACCCCATACAGAGGTGCCCGGGGAGAGACGATGACAGCGGTGACCACCCAGCCGAAGACCCACAGACCCACCCACTCGGACCGCGTCGCACACGCCGTGCTCTGGGCCTTCCTGCTTGCCAACCTCGCGATCGTCGAGCTGATGTACGCCACGGGCCAGCCACCGGCGTACAACACGTTGCACGCGATCGGCCGGTTCTTCGGCCTGCACCTGGCGTTCGTGATGGCGCTGCAGCTGCTGCTGATCTCCCGCCTGCCCTTCCTCGAGCACCACATCGGCATGGACCACCTGACCCGCTGGCACCGCTGGACCGGTTTCAGCCTGTTCTGGCTGGTCCTGCTGCACCCCACGTTCGTGCTGCTGGGCTACGCCAAGCTCGACAAGATCTCGTTCTTCGCCGAGATCCCGAACCTGGCCGGTCAGACCCCCGTACTGCTCGGCATGATCGCCGCCGGCCTCGTCGTGATCACCGCCGCGGTCTCGGTGCGCGCCGTGCGCCGCCGCCTCTCGTACGAGGCGTGGCACGCGATGCACCTGGTGGTCTACGTGATCGTCGGGCTCGGCATCATCCACCAGCTCTACGAGGGCAGCGCCTTCAAGACCAACGCGCTCACCGAGGCGTACTGGTGGGCTCTGTGGGCTTTCGCCATTCTCTCCGTGATCAGCGGGCGCTTCATCGTGCCGCTGATCCGCAACGCCCGGCACAAGCTGAAGGTCGCCGCCGTGATCCCCGAGTCCGACGACGTCGTGTCGGTGCACATGACCGGCCGCGAGCTGCACCGTCTCCAGGCTCGCGCCGGTCAGTTCTTCATGTGGCGCTTCCCCGGCCACAACGGCTGGTGGCAGGTCAACCCGTTCTCGCTGTCCGCGGCGCCGGACGGCCGCTCGCTGCGCCTGACCGCCAAGGGCATCGGGCTGACCAGCTCCGGCCTGCGCAACCTGCCGGTCGGCAGCAAGGTCTACGCGGAAGGCCCGTACGGCGCGTTCACCGCGGCCCGCCGCACCAAGGACCACACGCTGCTGATCGCCGGCGGCATCGGCGTCACCCCGATCCGCGCGCTGCTCGAGGACGGCGACCTCACCGGCGACATCGTCCTGCTCTACCGGGTCAGCACCCCCACCGACGCGGTCCTGCTCGGCGAGATGCAAAACCTCGCGGCCGTCCGCGGCGCCCGCCTGCACCTGCTCACCGGCCGCACCGGCCAGGGCGTCCCACCGAACGAGCCGTTCACCCCGGAAAACCTCAAGGCCCTCGTCCCCGACATCACCGAACGCGACGTGTTCGTCTGCGGCCCCGCCCCGATGACCGCCGCCGTGCTCAAGAGCCTGCGCACACTCGGTGTCCCCGCCCGCCAGCGGCACGCCGAGATCTTCCGCCTGGCCAGCTGAAAATTCCTCATCCCGTACGGCGTGCGAAGAGTCCCGTGGCACCCGCCCGGCTGAGTGCCACTCCCTCTCCGCGCGCCCGACCGGGCTGTCCCACGCCCTGGCCAGCCAAAATGCTCTAGCGTCAGCGGTCGATACGCGCGACCATCAGACGATGCTCATCACGTTCCTCCGCCCGCCGGGGCGGTCGACGATCGCGACGTTCCGCCGCCGCGACGGCGTCGTGCTCGAGCTCGGCGGCTACGACCGCAAGTTCCGGGTCCCGCACGACCTCGCGCACGCCGTCACCGAACGCGAGCTCGGCATGGACCGCGGCGTCTTCGGCTCGATCGCCGGCGGCGCCGTCTTCGACAGCATGCGCGTCATCGACGGCCGGCAACGCCACGACGCCGCCGACCGCAGCCGCCGCATCCTGGCCGCCAACAAGACCACGCTGGGCATCGCCGAGGTGCTCTCCGGGGTGGTGCACGACGCCGTCGAGATCAACGACCCCGCCTCGGTGCCCGAGCGCTGCCGCAGCGGCTGGGGCACGTTCAGCACCGAGCCGTTCCCGTGGGCCGAGGAGGAACTGGCCACCGCGTGCGCGACCCTGGCCGAGCTGACCGCCGAGATGGGCATCGCCGGCAAGGTCACCCTGACCTGGCCGGACCGCCTGATCAGCCCGGTGCCGGAGGCCAGCGGCGGCCCGAAGCGCGGCCGCCGCGGCCGGGTCTAGCGCCGGTAGCGCTCGGCCACCGCGCCGGGGCCTGCGATCGTGGCTGCTCCGGGGGCCGTGAGCGGTCCGGGTGCGCCGTGAGTTGCAGAGGTCGCAGGGCCTGAAGGCGCTCCGGGTGCTGTAGGTGCCCCGGGCGTGATTGCTTCGGGCGGCGTTGGCGATCTCGGCGGTGCGAGCGCTCCGGGCAGCACCGCCACGCCCGGGGAGACCCCGAGAACGGCGGCGACAATCACGTTCGCGAATGGGGGAGGGGTCATGCAAGACCGGTCTACACCACCCTCCCCGAGATCGCAGCGCGTCGCGCGCCCGTCCGCCGGGCGGGCAGCGCGCCCGGCCACGCGGCTCGCAGCGCACACGGCGTCGTGAACGGTCCGGCTCGCTTCCACGCCTCCGCGACTTGCATCGCCGAAACGCTCGCTTCTGCGGATGTCCGATATTTCGGGAGAAGGGAGGGGCCGGCGAAATGTCGTGGCAGGCGTCCGACCAAAAATAGGTCGCGGCGAGATCCATTGCGGCCTTTCGCGGTCCATTAAGTGGGAAAGGGTCCCGCTATCCAGGAATGCTGCCCACATTGTGGAGGCGCGCCCATAAGTTGGGACGGGAGTCCACTATGGAGGTACTTTTCTCCTGCGATATGGCTTTCGTTCGCCAGCCTTTCTCCGGCAGACGCGGACCTTGGAGAGTTATGGCTCGTATGTGGGCGCAACTCTCCAAGGTCTCGAAATCGAGCGGAAAATGGATGCGCAAAAGCGGGTGATAGAGTGTAAATCAACCGTCCTGTTTGGACGAATGTCAGTATCACGGTTTGCGGGCTGTCCGGCACCATTCACAACGCGCTCAGCGGAAGGGGAAGGGGAAGGGGTCGGGGGCTATCTCCGCTCGGCGGGATCAAGGCGCGCGTCAAGTGCGTTCTCGGACCTTCGACCGCCTTCGCCGAGGCCTTCGAGCTCGCGTCGCTGGCCTTCGAGCCCGCGTCGCTGGCCTTCGAGCGTCGGCCGCGCGCGCCGGACCGGGTGGAACGTCGCGCGAGGTCGGCCACGACCATGTCCGCGTGTTCCGCCGGCAGCGTTGGTGCGGGCACGTCGTTTTGCCGGTGCGGGGACGACGGCCGGGCCTGCTTGCGCTCGGGCCTGCTGGTGGGCGCGCGGGGTGGGGTTGGGGTTGGGCTGGGGGCTCACTCAGGTCGCCGGGGTGGGGGGAGTGGTTTGGGCGCGCCAGCGGCCTGCTCCGCCCGGCCCGGCCCTCGACGTGAGTTGCGGTCTGTATCACCCACCCGGCTACGACATCGGTGTTGGGCTTTGGGGGTGTGCCCGGATGGTGGGCTGACCCGGCGTGGGCTAGGACACGCAAACCCCGGTTCACGCGACCGGGTCGCCGAGATGCCGCGAACGGTCGCTCTGGCTGCGGAAGGGGGAGAAACGGCAGGTCAGGCAGGGGATGCTGGGGGGTGTGGGGCCGGGCCGGGTGAGGGAGGGCACACGCGGGGGGCGCTCAGGACTACGGGACGTGACGCCGCACTCGGTGGACAAGCTGGCTGGTCCGGGGAAGGCTGAATGTGCGATCAAGTTTCTCACCGAGGAGCAATGAAAATGCAGTACCGCCAACTCGGCCGCTCCGGCCTGCGGGTCTCCGCCTACACGCTCGGCACGATGGGCTTCGGCGGGACCGGATGGGCCGCTCCGGTCGGTAACGTCGACGTCGACGGGGCCCGCGAGGAGATCGCGATCGCCAAGGACGCCGGCGTCAACATGATCGACACCGCCGACTCGTATTCGGACGGGCTTGCCGAGGAGATTCTTGGGAAGGCGCTCGGCGCGTCGCGGGACCAGTGGCTGATCTCGACCAAGGTGTCGCAGCCGACGGGGGACACGCAGAACGACTACGGCGCGTCGCGGTATCACATCATCAAGGGTGCCGAGGGAAGCCTGCGGCGGCTGGGCACCGACTATATCGACGTCTACTACATGCACGGCTGGGACGGGCAGACGCGGCTCGAGGAGACCCTCGGCGCGCTGGACGAGCTGGTGCGCAGCGGCAAGGTGCGTTACATCGGCTGCTCCAACTACGGCGCGTGGCAGATGGTCAAGGCGCTCGGCGTGTCCGACGCGAACGGCTGGGAGCGGTTCGCCGCCAACCAGATCTACTACTCGATTCAGGGGCGCGAGGCCGAGACGGACATCGTGCCGGCCTCGATCGACCAGGGCGTGGGTGTCACGGTGTGGAGCCCGCTCGCCGGTGGCCTGCTCAGCGGCAAGTACCGGCGCGGCGTCGTGCCGGACAACAACCGCCGGCAGCTTGGCGACTGGGGTGAGCCGCCGGTGTACGACGAGGACAAGCTGTACGACACGATCGAGGTGATCGTGAAGATCAGCGAGACGCACGGGGTGTCGCCGGCGCGGGTCGCGCTCGCGTACACGTCGCAGAAGCCGGGGATCTCGTCGCTGATCGTCGGGGCCCGCACGCCGCAGCAGCTGCGCGACAACCTGGCCTCGGCCGACCTCGTGCTCACCGCCGAGGAGATCAAGTCGCTGGACGAGATCAGCAAGTACCCGCTGCCGTACCCGTACTGGCACCAGTTCAACAACCAGGCGAAGGTGCGCTGGTCGGAGGCCGACCGGACGCTGTTCAGCTACTTCCTGTAGGAGGCCTGGCGTGGTGCCGCCCTCGGAGGTTCTCCGGGGGCGGCACTCGTTTACGCGAGGGCTTCGGCGATCTCGACCGACTCGATCCCGAGCGCGGAGCCGACCGACGCGTTGGTGAGCCGGCCGTCGTGCGTGTTCAGGCCGAGGGCCAGCGCCGGGTCCTGCCGCAGCGCCTCGCGCCAGCCCAGGTCGGCCAGGCGCAGCGCGTACGGGAGGGTGGCGTTCGTCAAGGCGTACGTGGAGGTGTTGGGCACCGCGCCGGGCATGTTCGCGACGCAGTAGAAGACCGCGTCGTGCACCCGGTACACCGGGTCCTGGTGCGTGGTGGGGTGCGAGTCCTCGAAGCAGCCGCCCTGGTCGATCGCGATGTCCACCAGGACCGCGCCCGGCTTCATCCGCTTGACGAGCTCGTTCGACACCAGGGTCGGGGCCTTCGCGCCGGGCACCAGGACGGCGCCGATCACCATGTCCGCCTCCAGGACCGACTGCTCGATCGCGTACGAGGAGGACATCAGGGTCTTCACCCGGCCGCCGAACTGGACGTCGATCTGGCGCAGCCGGTTGATGTTCAGGTCGAGCACGGTGACCTCGGCGCCCATGCCGAGCGCGATCGTGGCCGCGTTGACGCCGGAGACGCCGCCGCCGATCACGGTCACCTTGGCCGGGGCGACGCCCGGCACCCCGCCGGGCAGCACGCCGCGGCCGCCTTCGTTGCGCATCAGCGTGTACGCCCCGACCTGCGGCGCGAGCCGGCCGGCGACCTCGGACATGGGGGCCAGAAGCGGCAGCGAGCCGTCCGCGAGCTGCACCGTCTCGTACGCGACGGCGGTCGTGCCACTGGTCAGCAGCGCCTTGGTCCCGTCGGCGTCGGCGGCCAGGTGCAGGTACGTGAACAGGACCTGCCCGGCGCGCAGCCGGTGGTACTCGGCGGCGATCGGCTCCTTCACCTTGAGCAGCAGATCAGCCTTCGCCCACACCGTGTCGGCGTCCGGCTCGATGGTGGCGCCCGCGGTCGCGAAGTCGTCGTCGGTGATCGCCGAGCCGTTGCCGGCGCCGGCCTGCACGACGACCTGATGGCCGCGGCGCACGAACTCCCTGACTCCGGCCGGGGTGATGGCCACCCGGTACTCGTGGTTCTTGATCTCGGTCGGAACGCCGATCCGCATGACTCGTCCTCTCCTTCTCCCGTCGATAGATTGAAGGATGTGCAGGAGAGCCGCAATATTGACGAATGATATTCTGTGTCCTTGTCGTACGGCTGAAGAATCGGCGAGGTGATCTGTTCTGGTGAGCGACGCACCGAAGGATGTTCGGGGGCTCGACCCGGTCGATCGGGAGCTGCTCGCGCTGCTCGAGGCGGATGGGCGGATGCCGAACAACGCGCTCGCCGAACGCGTCGGGATCGCGCCGTCGACCTGTCTGGCCCGGGTGCGGCGGCTGCGCGAGATCGGGGCGATCCGGGGCTTTCACGCCGACGTGGATCCGGCCTGGATCGGGCGGCCCATCGAGGCGATGATCGCGGTGCGGATCCGGTCCGAGTCGCGCGACCAGATCGGACGGTTCGCCGCGTCGCTGGCCGGGATCCCGGCGGTGCGGGACGTGTATTTCGTCTCGGGGTCGTACGACTTCCTGCTGCACGTGGCGGCGGCGGACGTCGAGGATCTGCGGGCGGTGATCACCGAGCGGCTCAGCGGGACGCATCTGGTGGCGGTGACCGAGACGTATCTGATCTTCGAGCATCGGCGGGGTAGCTGAAACCCGTTTGGGCAGATGTATAAGCGCTGTTACATTCGGCGGGTGGATCTTCTCGACAGCAGTACCTGGGGTGAGCTGCACGCCCTGCTCGCCGAGCTGGACCGGGACATCGCGGCCGTCTACACCGACGCGGGCATCGACGGGATGCGCACCCGGTTCGTCGGCCCGTGCGTCGACCTGCACCGGTTCGGGCCGCAGACCATCCGCCAGCTCGCCGACCGTCGCTCGGTGTCGCACTCGGCGATGAGCCAGACGGCGGCCGCGATGCGGCAGGCCGGGTTCGTGGAAAGCGCGCCCGGTGCGCAGGACGCGCGCACCCGCCGGATCCGGCTCACCGCGCGGGCCGAGGCGGTGGTCCCGCTGATGATCGACGAGTGGCGGGCCACCGAGGCGGCCGTGCAGGCCCTGGACGCCGAACTGCCCTACTCGCTCACCCGCGTCACCGCCGACCTGCGGGCGTTGCTGGACCGCAAACCCTTTCCCGTACGCCTCCGGGAGCACCTGTGAGAGCGCTGGTCGACATCGGGCCGTTGCGTTCCAGCAGCACGTTCCGCCGGTTGTGGCTGGGCACCACCGCGTCCGGGCTGGGCGGCCAGTTCGGGTCGTTCGCGGTCATCTTCTACATCTGGGACCGTACGCACAGCGCCGCGCTCGTCGGGCTGGTCGGGGTCGCGTCCGGCGTCCCGCTGATCGTGCTCGCCCTGGCCGGCAGCGCGTTCGCCGACCATGTGGACCGTCGCCTGCTGGCACTGCGCTGCACGTACGGGTCGATCGCCGTCACCGCCGGAATGACCGTCGTGGCGTTCAGCGGCCAGGGCGGCGTGCCGGCGATGCTCGTGCTGTGCGCCGCGCAGTCCGGGTTCGCGGCGGTCGGCGGACCGGCGCGGCAGACGTTCGTCCCGGCGCTGCTGGCCGGTGAGCGGCTCGCCGCCGGGCTCGCCCTCAACCACATGTCGTTCCAGCTCGCCATGCTGATCGGGCCGGCGCTCGCCGGGGCGCTGACCGGGGTCGTCGGCGTGGGCTGGTGCTTCGCGATCGACCTGGTGACGTACGCGGCCGCGCTGATCGGGCTGTCCGGTCTGCCGGCCGGGGTGCCGTCGGCGGCGGGCCGCTCGGGCGTGCCCGCCGTGCTGGCCGGGATCCGGTACGCGGTGCGGACGCCGGCGGTGCGCGGTGCCTTCCTCGCGGACCTGGCCGCCACCACCCTGGCGATGCCGACGGCCCTGTTCCCGGTGGTGAACCAGGAGAGGTTCGGTGGCCGGCCGGAGATTCTCGGGTTGTTCACCACGGCGGTGGCGGTCGGCGGGGTGGCGGCGTCGGTCCTTTCCGGACTGGCGACCCGGCGTGCTCGTCCCGGGGTGGTGCTGCTGTGCTGCGGCTCGGTGTGGGCGGCCGGGCTCGGGGCGGCCGGGCTGCTGCCGGCGCTGCCGCTGGTGCTGGGTGCGCTGGCCGTCGCCGGGGCCGCGGACACGTGGGCGGTGGTGTCCCGGGGGACCGTGGTGCAAACGGCGGTGCCCGAGGCGTACCGGGGAAGGATCTCGTCGTTGGAACACATCGTCGGGGTGGCCGGTCCGCAGGCCGGGAATGTGCGTGCCGGGATGGTGGCGGCGCTCAGCTCGGGCGGGGCGGCGATGGCCGTCGGAGGGTTGACGGCGCTGCTCGGGACGGCGTTGATCGCGGTGGGAACGCCGGCGTTGCGGGAGTTCACCGTGGACGCGACCGCGGCGCCTGTCCGTGATTTGGCTGACAGCGCGTGAAGGTGGGGTGACGCTGCGCCTGGAGGGATGATGGGTTTTCTGGCGCGGCTCACCCGCACGACCCTGGCCGTCCTGGCGTTCGCGGCGGCCGGGACGGTGAATGCCGCGCGGGTTGCGCCGGAGCCGCCCTTCACCGTCGACGACACCGGAATTGTCCAGGTCACGGCGACCCGAGTCGCGGGGATGCCGGGCGAGACCGTCACCGTGGCGTTCACGGTGAAGTACATGAGCAACTGCGAGGTCTACTTCGCGACGGCTCCGCGGGACGCCAAGTTTTGCCGGGGCAGGAACGCGGTCACGCTGGCGGTGCCGGAAGGCGCGGGTCCCACGCAGGTGATGTGGAGGGTCGCTGCCGACCAGGAGCCCCAATATCTGTCCGGCGACTTCGCCTTCACCGTTCTCGCCAAGGTCACGGCCACCGTCAAGCCCGATTTCGCGGAACGTGGCAAGCAGATCTCCGTCACCCTGGACAACCCGGACGCGCTCGAGTTCAGCTCGTGCACGGTTCGGCTGCGCGACGGCGAGGCGGCGGCGTGCGACACGGGCGTCGCCGTGCTGCCCGTCCCCGCAAACCCGCCGGGCGATCCGCTGGTGGTCTCCGTCGATTTCGCCTACACCTACCGGCACGACTACACCTTCCCGGACCAGAGCCCGGTGACCGTGAAGGACACCGGGGCGGGACGCGACAGTGTGCGCGTGCCGCTGTCACCGCCTCTTCCGGTCTTCGACGCGCAGCCGCAGACCCGGACGGCCGCGCCGGGGTTGCCGTTCGTCGTGGTCTTCCAGAGCCTGACGCCCGGAGTGACCTTCAAGGACTGCGTGGTGCGATTCCACGGCGAGGTGCGCTGCAGTCCCTCGGGCGTCGCGGTGGTCGACATCCCTCGGGACACTGCCGTCGGGAGCACGATCGCGATGCACTGGCAGGTCTTCTACACGAGTACGCGGCCCGGTGAACTGCCCGGTCCGGTCGAGGGCGACATCAAAGCGAAGGTCGTGGCCAGTCAGCCGGACGTGATCGTCACCGTCCAGCCTGCACAGGGCGAACCCGGGGACGAGGTTACCGTCGCGCTGCAACCGGTGGACGAGGACGTCACCCTGCTCGACTGCATGACGTTCTTCCCGCATGGGCCGGGGGCGATCTGCCAGCGCTCGCCGGAACGGTGGTTCACCCGCACGATCGTGCCGCCGGACGCGTTGCCCGGGATCGCGTTGCTGCGGTGGGGAGTGACGTCGCTGACCGCCGGGGAGCGGCGTGCCACACCGACCGGCGGTGTGCCCTTCAAGGTGCTGAAACGTGTGGACAAGCCGACGACGAAGCCGCCGGTCGACGGGCCCAGCCTACCGCCGACCGGTGGCCCCACGCCGCCGCCCACCGCGTCCACACCGGACAATCCGCAAGAGCAGCAGACGCAGACCACGCCGCCCGTACCGCCGGTGTTCGTCGCCGTCACCGACCCGGAAGGGGCGGATCCCGGCCAACCCGTGTCGGTGACCATTCAGCCGCTGACCGCGGGCACGACGATCACCGGCTGCCGGGCGGCGTTCGACGGGACCGAGACGGCCACCTGCCGCCCGGCCGGTGGCAACTGGACCGCCCGGGTGACCGTCCCGGACAACGCCGCGCCCGGGGACCTGCCGCTGCAGTGGGACGTCACGGACACCGGCGGGCAGGGCGGCGGCGGGACCATCAACTACCGGGTGCTCGGCGCGGGGATACCGCCGCAGGTGCGCGTCGTGCTCGACCCGACCGAGGCGAAGGCCGGCGGCAACGTCAAGGTCACCCCGTACATCGACGACAAGACCGTGACGATCACCGGGTGCCGGGCCGCCTACCTGCCGGACGGCAAGCTCGCCGAGTGCCACAACGACGGGCGGGGCTGGGTGGCCGACGTGCCGTTGCCGCAGGACGCGCCGGGTGGCAGCGCGACCCTGTTCTGGCGGGTGGCGTACGCGCGGTCCGGCGGTGACGGCGCCACCGACGGGAACGTGACCATCCCGGTGGTGGCGGATCAGCGGTCCTGGTGGGACAAGCTGGTCGGCGTCCTGTGGCCGCGCGGCGCCGGGGCGCTCGGGCTGCTGACGGCGCTGGCGGTGGCGGGCTACCAGGGATGGCGGCGGCGGCAGCGCGCCCTGCGGCAGGAGCGCGACGATCCGGCGGCCGGATTCTCGGTCGACCTGAAACGGCTGCCCGGTGCGACCGCCACGACGACCGGGGACGGTGACGCCCCGCCGCGCCTGGTCGTCCGGCTGACGCTGCACCGCGGGGTGTCGTACATCAGAGGGGAGGAGCGGCGATGACACAACCGACCCTGCGCGGGTTCTTCTTCACCCGGCCCGCCGACGCCGAGGCGGAACTCGCCGGTGCGGCCGAGTCCGGGGCGGGCAGCGACGGGCTCGGCCGCCCGGCGATCCGGGGCGCGGTGTTCGCGCAGATCGGCGAGAAGGCCGCCGGCGTGCTCGACCGCTCGTACTCGGAGATCTTCCAGGAGGTGTGGGGCCGGCACGACGCGCTGCGGCAGTCGGCCGCGAACACCCGGGACCGGCCCGGGTCCGAGGAGATCGTGGAGATGACCACCTACGACGTGTCGTACCAGGACCGGCCCGTGATCGAGGTTCAGATCGGCGAGCTCGAGCCGGTCCCGCTCGAGATCGAGGTGGTCCTTCGGATCACCGTGCGCGGATTGATCGCGGTGATCCGCGACGCCCGCCTGGTCGCGCTGCGAGCCGGGACCGCCGACGTCTCCGGCACGCTGTCGTTCGCCGGGACGCAGGTGGCCGCCAAGCAGGCCACGCTGGAGCTGCCGGGCACGATCCTGCTGGGCCGCGGCGTCCCGCTGCTCGGCGACAAGGACCCGCCGACGCGGACCGGAACCCCCGGGCGCCACCGCGATCCCTAGATCGAGCGCGGTACAGGTACGTTGTGTCCGGCGCGAGCTTCGATCGCGCGGAGGGGGTGTACGCGATGACGTCGGACCGGAGCCGGGCCACGGGGAGACCGACCCTGGAGCAGGTCGCGCTGCGGGCCGGCGTGGGGCGCGGCACGGTGTCCCGGGTGGTGAACGGGTCGGCTCAGGTCAGCCCGCGCGCCCGGCAGGCGGTCGAGGACGCGATCGACGAGCTCGGCTACGTCCCGAACCGCGCCGCCCGCACCCTGGTGACGCAGCGGACCGACTCGATCGCCTTGGTGATCTTCGAGTCCGGGGAGCGGTTCTTCGCCGAGCCGTTCTTCGGGCGCATCGTGCAGTCGATCTCGTCCGTGCTGGTGGCGCGCAACCTGCAGATGGTCCTGATGATCGCGCAGGCGCCCGACGAGCGGCGCCGCCTCGAGGGCTATCTGACCCGCCAGCACGTCGACGGCGCGCTGCTGCTGTCCCTGCACGGCGACGACCCCCTGCCGTCGGTGCTCGAGGAGCGCGGGGTGGCCACGGTCCGGGCGGGGCGTCCCACGTACGCCGAGAGGGGCACCTTCGTCGACGCGGACAACCGTGGCGGGGCACGAGAAGCCGTCGCGTATCTTCGGGACCACGGCCGTAAGAACATCGCGGCGATCACCGGTGCGCTCGATATGGCGGCGGGCATCGCGCGTCTGGACGGCTACCGCGACGTGGTCGGCGACGGCCCGGTCGCGTTCGGCGACTTCAGCGAGGAGAGCGGGGCGGCCGCGATGCAACGCCTGCTCGAGCACCACCCCGACGTGGACGCGGTGTTCGCCGCCTCGGACATGATGGCGGCCGGCGCGCTGGGCGTGCTCCGCGAGCACGGCAAGCGGGTCCCCGAGGACGTGGCGCTGATCGGCTTCGACGACTCGGTGATCGCGCGGCACACGCAGCCCGCCCTGACCAGCGTCGACCAGCCGATCGCCGAGATGGGCCGCGAGATGGTCCGGCTGCTGCTCGCCAAGATCGCCGGCGAGGAGCCGGGCGACAGCGAGATCGTCCTGCCGACGCGCCTGGTCATCCGCGCCTCGGCCTAGCGTCCGGGAGACTCCTGGGTGCGCGCGCACGGCGTCGGGCCCGAAGCTCGGGGCGCGCCCCTGGCTACGTGTACGCGCGCGTCCTCAGGCCCAAACCCCTCAGGGAGCGCCTCCGACCATCCGCATATATCCGATATTTCCGATGATGGCTCGGCCGCCGGGGTGGCTAGATGGCACGGCGCCTCCACTATGTAGGACGGATGCCCGCCTGCTGAGATAGGTGACTGCATCGTGGACTCGCCTCCCGCCATGTGGGACTTACGTTCACTGTGGACAGAATTTCCTCCGGTAATATGGCCTTTGTACGGCAGGCTTTTCCGGCCGCACGTGAACCTTGGAGAGTTATGGCTCGTATGTGGGCGCAAGTCTCCAAGGTTCACAAAAAGTCCACGATGTGGTTCCGGTGTCCGCATAGTGGGACCTCCGGCTGGGCGAACAGACCGCTGCGGTCATGACGAGCCGTGCGGACGCGGCGGACGCAAAGGTGAACCGGTTTCACGTCAGTGGTGTCAGCGGCCTGGTCGAGGTGCGCGGGGTGCGGTGCGGGCCGTTCAGGGGTGTCAGCGGCTTGGTCGAGGTCCGGAGTGCGGTGCGGGCCGTTCAGGGGTGTCAGCGGCTTGGTTGAGGTGCGCGGGGTGTGGTGCGGGCCGTTCAGGGGGTGCCGGCGGCCTGGTCGAGGTCGGTCAGGCGGGCGCGGAGCAGCTCGGCGCGCTCCGGTTGCAGGCCGCCCTCGCCAAGCCGTTCGGTGATCTTCCGGCGCAAGTGGGCGACCTGTTCGGCCACCACCCTGCTGTCGGCGGCGGACAGTGGGCGGATCAGGTTCAGGAAGTCGACCGCGACATCCGCGCGGATCTCGCCGTCGGCCGCGCCCTCCTCCACCGCCGACTCCATGCGGCTCACCGCCTCCGCGAGCACCAGCGGTGGCGTGGGCGACGTCGTGGGCACGGGCGGGTTGGCGGCCGGAGCGGGTGGCACCGCGACCGTGCCGCTCGGCGCCGGCCGGGCGTCCACTGTGTTCTTTCGCTGCCAGGTCACCAGCGCGAAGACCCCGGCCACCGCGACCGCCAGCGCGATCAGCGCCACGGTGACCGCGACCCGCCGCGCCGGCGGCGACGCCATCGGCAACGTCGAGGCGACAGCACGCCCGGGCCGATAGGGCGGGGTTCCGGCGGCAGCAGCAGGGGCGTGGGTGATCTCGCCGGGGCCGGCTGGGCCATGCATGATCTCGACGGGGCCGGACACTCCGGGTGGGCTGTGGCCGGGCCCCGGGTCGCTTGTCGCAGCCGGGCCCTGCCAGATCGCCGCCGCCGGGGCCGCCGGCGCCACCACGGCGGACCACGACGCCGAGCGCTCCGCCAGCCACAACGCCGTCAGCGCGAAGCGCACCTCGTCGGCCGACGGGCGCGCTGACGGGTCGTCGTTGAGGCAACGGCCCACCAGCGTACGGAAATCGGCCGGAAGGGACGCGGGAAGCGTGCCCGGCCCCGACGCCCGCGCCTCGGCCAGCTCCTCCCACGTGTCCACCGGATACGGCGGCGCCCCGGTGACCATCTCGAACAGCAGCACGCCCAGGCCGTACACGTCGGTCGCCGGGACCGCGGGCATGCCGTCCAGGCGCTCGGGGGCCACGTACGCCGGGGTCCCGAACGTCGCGCCGGTGTCGTCGAAGTCCTCCTCGCCGGCCGGGGCGCTGATGCCGAAGTCGAGGATCTTCACGCCGTTCGGGGTGAGCATGACGTTGCCGGGCTTGATGTCGCGGTGCACCACCCCGCCGGCATGGGCCGCTGCGAGCGCCCCGGCCACCGCCGCCCCGACGCGCGCCGCCTCGTCGAGCGACAGCGGGTCGCGGACCAGCCGGGCCGCGACCGTCTCGCCGGCCAGCAGCTCCAGCACTACGAACGGTGCGACCGTGCCGTCCGGCCGCACCGCCTCGCGATAGTCGTGCACCGCCGCGATCGAGGGATGCGACAGCTTCGCGGCCATCCGCGCTTCCCGCCACGCCACGTGCGCGCCATTCGGAAGTTTCACCGCGACCGGCCGGCCGAGCAGCTCGTCGTCGGCACGCCAGACATCGGCCATGCCGCCGGTCTCGAGGCGTTCAGCCAGGCGGTACCGTGCCGCCAGGAGGATCCCGTTGCTCGGCCAGTCAACGCTCATGCGGGAACATTCGCCCGGAAACTTCCGGGTGTCAATGCCTTCTACCAGTCGAACCCATCGACGTTGATGGCTACGTAGTCGATGTCGCCGGCGAAGTAGTCGCAGCCCACCTCGATCTGGTCGCACTCGGTCTTGCCGCCGATCGACACCGGCCAGGAGTTGTCGATCGAGCCGGTGCGGCCCCACTTCCCGGCCACCGTACGCCCGTCGACGCGTAACGCCACCCCTTCGCGCGAGCGATCGCAGCGCACCACATGCCATCGGCCGTCGTTGATCTTATCGGGGGCGGTGACCAGGACCGACCCGGCCGACCCGCGGAACCAGCACTGGACGTGCCCGTTCGGGATCTGCATCTTGAAGCTGCCGCCGGAGACGGTGGCCTGGCCTTTCTGGATGATGTTGCCGAACTGGTACTTCGTGCGCAGCCGCATGGTGATCGCGTAGTCCCGGGTGCCGGGGTCGAGTTCGTCGTCGTCGGGCACCACGACCACGTGCTGCGGGTGCGCCGGCGGCGTGTCGGGCTCGAGCTTGCCGAAGCCGTACGTGTCGCCGGTGCGTTGGACCTCGCGCCCGACGTGGCCGTCGAACCCGTTGCCGGTGCTGTCGTACATGATCCGGGACCGGTCGTCCATCTTCCACAGCGCGATGGTGTGGTCCGCCGAGGCCACCGCCGGCGTGCCCGCCAGCAGGGTCGAAGCCGCCAGCGCGGCGATACCGAGGTGCCGTTTGCCCATGCTTCATCCCCACTGACCGTTATTTCCCTAATAGCAACTACATCATGCTATCCGTCCCAAAAGGTGGCTGTATGCCGAAGTAACGAACGGGTCAGCCGCAGGCCTTACCGCGTTGGACGGGAGCCGCGCTGATGTCATGATGACTGCGACTGCTCGCTGGGGGAGGAAGGGCGGCATGGCGCAGTTCGCGGCTCAGACCACCGAACAGGACGGACTCGTCCGGGTCGCCCTGGCCGGCGAGTGCGACCTCGCCGTGTGCGCCCAGCTCGACGAGGTGCTCAGCGAGGCGCTGAGCCGGGCCGCGGTCGTCGTCGTCGATCTCGCCGACCTGATGTTCCTGGACTCGAGCGGCGTGCACGGGCTGATCGTGGCCCACCACGCGGCCCAGCAGCGGGGCGGGCGCCTGGTCGCGGTGAACGCGCGCGGCGCGGTGGCGACCGTCCTCGACCTGACCGGCGTCGGCGAGCTGCTCGGCCCGCCGCGCGACGGGTTCACCCGGGACGAGGGGTGACCCGCGTGCTGCGCGTGCGAGAACCCGCCGAGATCGCCTACAGCCAACCCCAGGACCTTGCCCTCGTACGCCGGTTCGTGCGCACCGAGGCACATCGGCTCGGCCTGTCCCCGGCCCGCGCCGACCTGCTCACCATCGCGGTCAGCGAGCTCGCCACGAACACGTTGCAGCACACCGGCGGCGGTGGCCGGGTGCGGGTGTGGGAGCTCGACGGGCGCGTCGAGTGCGAGGTGATCGACGGCGGGAAGCCCCGCGAGTTCGGCCGCGCGATGCCGGACGCCCGCGAGCCGCGCGGCCGGGGCCTGGCGATCGTCGAGCGGGTCTGCGACGGGGTCACGGTGAGCGACGCCGACGACGGCACCCACGTCCGCCTCACGATGATCCGGTGAGCGACGAGCTGCGTTTCGCCCGCACCGAGGACGGTGTCACGCTGGGCTACCAGGTCTTCGGGCGCGGCCCGGTGCTGGTGTGGATGCCGTCGCTGAGCAACATCGTCGCCCAGTGGCGGGTCCCGGCGTTGCGGGCCGCCTACACCGCCCTGTCCCGTGACCTGACCGTGGTGCTCTACGACGGCCGGGGCACCGGCAGCTCGGACCGGCGCATCGACCCGGACGACCTGGGCGTCGAGGCGCACCTGCGCGACCTGCGCGCGGTGCTCGACCACGCCGGCATCGCCAAGGCCTCGCTGCTCGGTTATTACCACTCGGTCGCGACGGCGATCGCGTTCGCGGCCCGCGAGCCGCAGCGGGTCGAGCGGCTCGTGCTGTTCGGCGGGGCGGCCCGGATGCGTGAGGCGATCAGCCCGGCCCAGACGCAGGCGCTGCTGTCGCTGGTCGACCAGGACTGGACGCTGTTCGCGGACGCCGCGGCCATGGCCTGGCTGGGCTGGGACGCGACCGCGACCGGCCGGCGGGTCGCCGAGATGTTCCGCACCGCCACCACCGCGCCGATCGCGAAGGCCTGGTTCACCGCGGCGGAACACATCGACGTCACCGCGGACCTGCCGCACGTGCGGGCCGCCACGCTGGTGCTGCACCGGCAGGGTGAGCACCAGATCCCGGTCGAGGTCGCGCGGCGCCTGGCCGTGGCGCTGCCGGACGCGCGGCTCGTGGAGCTGCCCGGCTCGACACCCACCCTGTTCGTCGAGGGCGCGGCCGGCGATCTGCGGCTGGTCGGCGACTTCGTGCGCTCCGGGCGGGTGCACGCGAGCGGCCGGGCGACGGGCGTGCTGACGGCCCGCGAGCGCGACGTGCTCGAGCTGCTCGCGGACGGCGGCTCGAACACCGAGATCGCCGGGCAGCTCGGCATCGCGGTGCACACCGTGGAACGGCACCTGGCCAGCATCTATCGCAAGATCGGCGCGCGCGGCCGCACCGACGCCGTGGCGTACGCGCTGGGCGGCATGACGGAAACCCGCCACGATCTCTGACGGATCGCCGGGACGCGGGCCGCGGCGTCCCGGATCGATGATCACGGGTATGAACAAGTTCCGGTTTGCCCGTGCCACCGCGCCCGTCGCCCGGGTGATGGCGGGCCGGCGTCTCATCCCGCTCTGGGCGGTCGTCCATCATCGTGGCCGGGTCAGCGGCTGCGATCTCGCGGTGCCGGTCGCGGGGTCCCCACCGGCGACGGCTTCATCATCAACCTGCCGTTCGGCGCGCGCACTAACTGGGTGCGCAACGTCGTCGCGGCCGGCGGCTGCACGATCCGCTGGAAGGGCGTAGACCACCGGATGGACGCGCCGCGCATCCTCGGCGCGGCGGCGGCGCGGCCCTACTACACCCGCTTCACCTGGGCGGCCGGGCAGCGGCTCTTCCCGGCGGACGCCTGGCTGCTGTTACGCGACGTGGACCGCGAGGGTGCAGGTGTCGTCGTCGGGGCTGGGCCGCTGCAGACCGGCGACCAGGCGGGTGAGGCCCCCGTCGGTGGACGCGTCCGCCAGTAGGGTCAGGATCTCGCTCAGCACCGGCGGCCCGCCCCGGCGCTCGACCAGGCCGTCGGTGTAGAGCAGCACCAGGTCGTCCGGGGAAAGCGGCACGGTGCGGGTCTCGTACGACGAGGTGCGTTCCGCGCCCAGCAGCAACCCGGGCGGCGCGTCGAGCGGGGCGGCCGTGCCGGAGCGGCCCAGCAGCGGCGCCGCGTGCCCGGCGCGGCCCCACACCAGGGTGTGCGTCGCGGGGGTGTACACGCCGAGCACCGCCGTGCCGGTCAGCCGCAGCTGGAAGCACAGCCGGTTGAGGTGGGCGAGCAGCTGCGCCGGGTCGTCGATGCCGATCGACAGCCAGGCGATCAGCGCGAACCGCAGATGCGCCATGCCGCTGGCCGCCGCGAGGCCGTGCCCGGCCATGTCGCCGACCGCGAGCAGGACCGTGCCGTCCGGCTGCGGGGCCGCGTGATACCAGTCGCCGCCCACCCGGACCGTGCTCTCGGCGGCCAGGTAGCCGGCCTTGACCAGCAGGCCGGGCAGCGCGACCGGCTCCGGCGGCACCGGCTGGATCATGTGCTGCAGCTGCCCGGCCAGGCGGTGCTCGGCCAGCGCGGTCATCTCCCGGGTGCGCACCTGGTCGCGCAGGACCTCGATGGCGCTGCGCGAGTCGACCCGCGCGGTCACGTCCTGCACCACCGCGTTGATCTTCAACGGCCGGCCGGTGGCGTCGGCCACCACATCGGACAGGATGCGCAGATATTTCACTTTGTCGTGGACGCGGAACCGGACCGTGACGTCGGACGTGGCGCCGCTGTCCAGGGTCTGCCACGCGGTCTCGGCGATGCCGCGATCCTCCGGGAGCATCGCGGCCGCCTGCTCACCGCGGCTGAGCGGGCCGAGCGCCGGGTCGCGCTCGAAGATCCGGTAGATTCCGGGGGACCAGTCGGTGATGCCGGTCAGCACGTCGTACTCGGTCCAGCCCAGGGTGCCGAGCATCTCGATGCGCCCGGCGCGGCGACGGTCCTCGTCGACCCGGGCGAAGGTGACCAGCAGCCCGCCGAGCACCCGGCTCACGCTGACGTCGAACAGCGACTCGGCCACCACGCCGGCCCGCTTCTCCTCGTACCGGAACTCGCTGACCTCGGCGGGCTCGCCGGTCCGGAACACGTCGAGGTAGACCCGCCAGAGCTTGCCGCCGACGATGCTCGGGTAGAGCCGGCTGAGCAGCTCGTCGACCCGGCTGGTGCCGCGGTGGTAGAGGTCGTGGCGGCGGCCGCTGGCGGCGGCGACCCGGAAGTCGGTGATCGTGCCGTCGGCGGAGCGCACCGGCAGCAGCCAGGAACAGCCGGCCGGGATGACCGCCAGGATCTCCCGGATCGCGGACGCCACCTCGTCGTCGCCCATCCGCTCAGCCTACGGGGCGAGGCCGGTGGAGTCCCGGATCGTGAGGTGCGTGGGCAGCAGAACCGTCCGGCGGCCCGGGCCCGGACCGGCCGGCACGAGCCGGGCCAGCAGCATCGACACCGCGGTGCGTCCGGCCTGCTCGATGGGGGCGGTGAGGGTGGTCAGCGGCGGGTTGCAGAAGTCGGCGCCGAAGATGTCGTCGCAGCCGACCACGCTGACGTCGCCCGGCACCCGCACGCCGCGTTCCCGCAATCGGGTGAGGATGCCGATGGCGAGCAGGTCGTTGAACGCGATGAACGCGGTGGCGCCGGTGTTGAGCAGCGCGTCGGCGGCGGCCGAGCCGAACGCCCGGCCGCGCGGGAACGGCCCGACCCGCACGAACGGATGGCCGTAGCGCACCCCGGCCGCGCGCAGGGCCTGCCAGCGGGCGCGGTTGGACCACGAGTTCTCCGGCCCGTAGGCGTACGCGATCCGCCGATGCCCCAGCGAGAGCAGGTGCTCGACGGCCAGGTCGATACCGGCCGGCGTGTCGATCACGACGCTGGGCACCCCGCGCACGTTGCGGTTGACCGTGACCAGCGGGATCTCCTCGGCCAGCGCGGCCAGGCGCCGTTCCGGCAGCCGCGAGGCGGCCAGGATCGCCCCGTCCAGCGAGCGCCGCATGCTCAGCAGCATCTCCGCCTCGTGGTCGCCGGAGTCCTCGGTGTCGATCAGCAGCTGGGCGCGCCCGGCGGCCTTGAGCTGACGCTGGGTGCCGCGGATCAGTCCGAAGTAGAACGGGTTGGTGACGTCCGAGACGAGCACCGCGATGGTGCCGGTACGGCCCGAGCTCAGCGCCCGCGCCTGCGAGTTCGGCACGTAGTTCAGGCGCCGCGCGGCCTCCTCGACGCGCTCGCGGGTGGCGGCGCTGACCCGGCCCGGGTTGTGCAGCGCGCGCGACACCGTGGACGGCGCCACCCCGGTGGCCGCCGCGACATCGGTGATGGTGACCGCGCGACGCGCCCGCATGGCGCCCAGGGAAACACGGGAGAACCGCGAAGTCGAGCGCCGTGGCAAATTCTGGCAAACGATTGCCATTCAAATTGATCGATTGTTAACGTCCGGCGAAACGCGGAGGTGTCCGACATGCGTAAACAACTGGCTGCGGTGGCCGGCGCACTCCTGATAACGGCCGTCCTGCAAGGATGCGGCGGCGACGACGACAGCGGCGGCGGCGCCGGGCAGACGATCAACGTGCTGATCGGTGCCAACACCATCTACCCGGATCAGCAGCGCCAATGGTTCACCGAGGTGTCCGACCGGTTCGCCAAGGAGAACGGCGGCGCGACGGTCAAGTTCGAGACGTTCGCCTCGCCCAACGACGAGCTCACCAAGATTCAGACGTCGGTGCTGTCCAACCAGGGCCCCGACGTGTACGCGCTGGGCACCACCTTCACCCCGACGGCGGCGGCGACCGGCGCGTTCGAGACGCTCGGCGCCGACCAATGGGCCAAGATCGGTGGCCGCGACCGGTTCGTGCCGGCGACACTGGGCATCTCCGGTCCGGACCCCGAGCACGAGGTCGGGATCCCGTTCGCGCAACGGCCGTTCGTCATGGCGTACAACAAGGACATGCTCGCCGCGGCGGGCATCGACAAGCCCGCCGACAGCTGGGACGGCCTGCTGCAACAGGCCAAGAAGATGACCGGCGACGGCAAGTTCGGCATGGCGATCTCGTACGCCGACGGCTTCGACCCGTGGAAGTTCATCTGGGCCATGTCGATCCAGGCCGGCAACCCTCTCGTCGACGGGAGCACGGCATCGCTGAACGACCCGCGCACCCTGCTCGCCTACCAGACGTATCTGAGCTGGCTGGCCACCGACAAGGTGGTCGACCCGGCCGCGGTGGGCTGGAAGAGCGCGCAGTCGATCGCGGCGTTCGGCCAGGGCAAGGCCGCCTACCTGCCGATGGTCTCGGCGTCGTCGCGGGTCACGCTGGACAAATCATCGGTCGCGGGCAAGTACGCGTACGCGCTGATGCCGGTCATCCCGCCGGGCGCGACCAGCACGCCGGCCGGGGGCAAGCCGGCGGCCAGCATCCTGTCCGGCGACAACCTGGTGGTGGCGAAGTACTCCAAGCACAAGGACCTGGCGTTCGCGCTGGTGAAGATGCTGACCGAGGCCGACTCGCAGCAGTCGTACTACAAGACCTTCGGGGAGATGCCCACCAACACGCAGGCCGCCGAGGCGCTCAAGTCCGACCCGCTGGTCGCGCCGATCATCGAGTCCGCGCAGAAGTCCGTCGGCACCCCGTTCACCGGCGCCTGGAGCCAGATCCAGCTCGCCCTGCTCAACGTGGTGGTGCAGACGATCCCGGACCTCTCGGCCGGCAAAGTCGACCAGGCCAAGCTGAAAGGACTGGTCGATCAGGCGCAGACCACCGCGCAAGGCGCCCTGGACAAAGCCAAGTGACCGATGTGAAAACGCAGCCGCCGGCGACCACCCGGGTCGCCGGCGCGCCCGTGCGTGCCGGCCGCCGGCACCGGCCGCTGTGGATGCTCATCCCGGGTGCCCTGCTCACCCTCGTGGTGATCGTGATCCCGCTGCTCACCGCCGCGTACATCTCGCTGACCGACCTCGACCAGTACACGATCCGCGAATGGATCAGGTCGCCGTTCGCCGGGATCGGCAACTACACCGAGGCACTCACCGACTCGCCGCTGCTGCACGCGGTGGCGGTCAGCGCCGGCTACGCGGCGATCGTCACGGTGATCACGCTGCCCATCGGGGTCGCGGCGGCACTGGCGACCCAGGACAAATTCCGCGGCCGGGGCCTGGTGCGCTCGATCTTCCTGATCCCGTACGTGCTGCCGGCGTTCGTGGTGGGCACCGTGTGGCGGGTCATTTTGCAGCCGGACGGGGTGGTCGACGGCTGGTTAGGCACCGACCGCACGCTCTGGCTCAACGGGCCGAAGAGCTTCTGGGCGCTGATCATCGTGCAGACCTGGGCGTCCTGGCCGCTGATCTATCTGCTGGCGGTCTCCGGGCTGCAGGCGGTCGACCCGGACGTGCACGAGGCGGCGGCACTGGACGGCGCCGGCTGGTGGGCGAAGCTGTGGCACGTCATCTTCCCGTACCTGCGCGGGCCGGTGTCGCTGGCGCTGGTCATCGCGTTCCTGCACAACGTCAACAACTTCACGCTGCCGTTCGTGCTGTTCGGCATCCCGGCCCCGCACGACGTCGAGACCCTGCCGGTGCTCACGTATGTGGAGAGCTTCCAGAACTTCCGGTTCGGGCTCAGCGCGGCGATGGCGGTGCTGTCGCTGCTGCTGGTCGCGGTCCCGATCGTGGCGTATCTGCGGGCGGTGCGTCTGACCACGGGGGAGGAGAGTTGACCCTGCTGCCCCGGCCGCTGCGCGCGGTCGTGCTCGTGGTGCTGTTGCTGCTGGTGCTGTTCCCGGTGGCGTACATGTTGTTCGCCTCGGTCTCCTCGGACCTCAGCGTCGCGGCCGGCCACTTCTGGCCGGACCGGTTCGACCTCGGCAACTACGGCCGGATCTGGTCGACCACGCCGCTCGGGCGCGGGCTCGCCAACAGCATCGTGGTGGCCGGCGCGGTGGCGGTGCTCTGTGCGTTTGTGTCGCTGCTGAGCGCGTACGTGCTGGTGCGTTTCGCCTTTCGCGGCCGGTTGAGTGTGCTGCGCGGGTTGCTCGCCCTGCAGAGCGTGCCGGGGACGCTGTTGTTGCTGCCCGTGTTCGTGCTGTTCTCCAGCACCGCGACGCTGCTCGGGATCCAGGTGATCGGGACGCGGTGGGCGCTGTTCCTCACTTACCTCACGTTCGCGTTGCCGTTCAGCACCTGGGTGATGGTCACCTACCTGCGGGGGCTGCCGCGTGAGCTGGACGAGGCGGCCCGGGTCGACGGCGCCAGCTCGTGGACCGTGCTGGTACGCATCGTGCTGCCGCTGAGCCGCCCCGGGCTGGTGGTGGCGGCGATCTTCGCGTTCCTGCTGGGCTGGAACGACGTGCTGTTCGCGTCGGTGCTCACCGATCCGCAGACCCGGACGGCGGCGGTGGCGCTGCAGGTGTTCGGGTCCACTCAGGAGGGCGGGGCGATCCCGGTGTACGGGCAACTGATGGCCGCGGCGCTGATCTGCGCGGTGCCGGTGGTCGCGCTTTACTTGATCTTCCAGCGGTATCTGCTGAGCGGGTTGACCTCGGGAGGAGTCAAGTGACGTCGTGGACGTTGTCCGGGTTCGGCGACGAGATCGATGCCGATCCGGTGGTGCAGCTGGCGGTGTTGCGGGCGCTCGGGGCGCGGCACATCGAGGTGCGTAGTGCCTGGGGTACCAATGTGGTCGCGTTGCCGGCCGCGGATCTTGATCGGCTGGCTCGGTTGATCAAGGCGCGGGGGATGGCGGTGTCGGCTGTCGCGTCGCCGATCGGGAAGTCGCTGATCACGGATCCGGTGCCGGCTTTCGACGCCGCGGTCGCGGCCGCGCACCGGCTCGACACGCGATATATCCGGATTTTTTCCTTTTATCGCCCGGCTGGCGTTTCGGTGGAGAGCGTGCGTGACGAGGTTCTGCGCCGTATGTCCGCGCTGGCCGCGATCGCCGCCCGGGAAGGGCTGATCCTGCTGCACGAGAACGAGAAGGAGATCTACGGCGACGTTCCGGCGCGCGTGCTGGACATCGTCGAGTCGGTCGGCTCGGACGCGCTGCGGGTCGCCTGGGACAACGCAAACTTCGTCCAGGTCGGCGTCAAGCCGTACACCGACGGTTATCGGCTCCTGCGCCCACATCTCGAATACCTGCAGGTCAAGGATGCCCTGTCCGAGACCGGCACGGTCGTCGCGGCGGGCCTGGGCGACGGCGAGCTGCGCGAGACACTGACCGCGCTGCGCGACGACGGGTACGCCGGTTTCGCCTCCCTCGAACCACATCTGGCCGAGCAGAGCGCGCTGGGTGGCTTCTCCGGGCCGGCCGAGTTCGGGGTGGCCGCCCGCGCCTTCGCCGCCCTCACCGACAAGATCGGAGTCCAGCTGGTATGACCGACCGTCCCTGCTCGAACGCACGGGTACAGCCATGACCTTCACCGTCGGGCTCGCCGGCGCGGGCATCATCGGCCGCAACCACGTCGCCGCCATCGGCCGCCTGCCAAACCTGGAGATCATCGGGATCGCCGACCCGATCAGGCCGGCCGCCGCCGAGCTCGCCGCAACCCTCTCACACACCCCTCCCACGTACGCCTCCCTGCCCGGCCTGCTCGACGCCACCACCCCGGACATCGTCGTCATCTGCACCCCCAGCGGGCAGCACGTGGAGCAGGCGCTGCGGGCCGTCCGGGCGGGAGCGCACGTGGTCGTCGAGAAGCCGCTCGACGTGACGGTGGCGGCGGCCCGTCCGCTGCTCGGCGCGGCCGCACCCGGCCAGGTCGTCTCGGTCATCAGCCAGCACCGGTTCGACCCGGCCACCGTCACGGTCGCCGGCGCGATCGCGGACGGGACGCTCGGCACCCTCACGTCGGCCGTCGCGTCGGTGCCGTGGTTCCGCAGCCAGGAGTACTACGACCAGGCCTCGTGGCGCGGCACGCTGTCGATGGACGGGGGCGGCGCGCTGATGAACCAAGGTGTGCACACCGTCGATCTGCTGGTGCATCTCATGGGCGTACCGCTGGAGGTCTTCGCCTGGACCGGCCTGGTGGCGCATGAGAACATCGAGGTGGAGGACGTGGTGGCCGCGGTGCTGCGGTTCCCGTCCGGGGCGCTCGCGACGTTGCACGCGACCACCGCGGCGTATCCGGGGACCGGGGTGCGGCTGGCCGTGCACGGCACCGGGGGCAGCGCGGTCATCGAGGACGACGTGCTGGCGTACTCGTCGATTCCGTTGCCGGCCGCCGGCCCGGACCCCGATTTCGTGGCCGGGCATCTGCGCCAGTACGAGGACGTGCTCGCCGCCATCGAACACGGCCGCCCGCCCGCCGTCGGGGTGCCCGAGGCGCTCGACGCGCTCGCCGTCGTCGAGGCCGTCTACCGATCCGCCGCCACCGGCCGTCCGGTCGGACTCAAGGAGATCCTCCCGTGAAGTTCTCGGTTTTCACCGCCTCCACCCCCGACTGGACCCCGGCCGAAGCCGCGAAGACCCTGGCCGCGCAGGGCTGGGACGGCATCGAATGGCGGATCGTCGACCAGGAACCGGCCGACCCGCCGGGCTTCTGGGCCGGCAACCGGGCGACGTGGCCGCTGACCGGCCTCGAAGAAGCGCTGCCGTCGATCGCCGCCACCACCCGTGACGCCGGCCTCGAGTTCTCCGGGCTCGGGGCGTACGTGCGCATCGACGAACCTTCGAATGTGGAGCGTATTCTCGCCGCGACCGCCGAGCTGGGCGCCGGGCGCACCCGGCTGCGGATGCCGGAACTGGGGGAGGACCGCTATCCGGCGCTGTTCGCGCACGCCCGCGCGGCGCTGGAGCAGGCCGTGCGGCGGGCCGCCGCGCATGACGTGAAAATCCTGGTAGAGCTTCACCATCGCTCGGTGGTGGCGTCCGCTTCCGCCGCCGTACGCCTCACCGACGGCCTCGATCCGGCCCGCGTCGGCGTGATTCACGACGTCGGCAACCTCGTCCACGAGGGATTCGAGGACTACACGGCCGGGCTGCAGATGCTCGGACCGTACCTGGCGCACGTGCACGTCAAGAACGTGGCCTATTCGGTGGCCGGGCGGCGCGCGGACGGTTCGGCGCGGTGGGAAGCCGACTGGGCGCCTTTGCGCGAGGGGCAGGCGGACCTCCGGGCGTACTTCCAGGCTCTGTCGTCGGTGGGTTATGACGGCTGGGTGGCGCTGGAGGATTTCTCGACGGCGGTGCCCCTTTTAGAACGCACCCGGGACAACCTTCGTTACGTGCGCGAACTGGCCGGTGCGTGAGAGCGTGCTCACTGTCCACACCGCCTCGCGAAGAGACCGCGGAAGTTGGTAGCATCCCGCGATCACGCCCGTGCCCGTGCGAGCGGCTTCGATTTTGCACGTACGGAGGTCTTCCCGTGTCCGACAACCGCATGAAGGATCGTGTAAAAGTGCTGCTCAATGGGCAAGACAGTCAGACCTCGGAGCATCCTGCGGTGCCCCCGCAGCAGCAGGGGGGTCAGCCCCAGCCGGGTCAGCCCGGTGGCGCGCACCCCAACCAGGCTCTGCAGGTCCTGACCCTCGCGCAACGCACCGCCGAGGAACATGTCGCCCGCGCCCACCACCAGGCCGACAAGATCCGCACCGACGCCCTCGCCGCGGCCGAGCAGATCGCCCGCGACGCCCAGGTGCACGGCCACAACGTCCGCCGCGAGGCCGAGAAGATCCTGGCCGACGCCCGCGCCGCCGCCGAGCAGATCGCCCGCGACTCGCACTCCCGCACCGACGAGGCCCGCCGCAGCGCCGACAAGATCGTGAACGACGCCCGCGCCCAGGCCGACACGATCGTCCAGGAGGCCGAGGCCAACTCCAGCCACCTGAACCTGCAGGCCCGCCAGCGCTACGACGACGTGGTCGGCAGCCTGGGCACCAAGCGCGAGGCGCTGCAGCAGCAGATCGAGGCGCTGGAGCAGTTCGACCGCGAGTACCGCGCCCGCCTCACCGGCTTCATGCAGGGCCAGCTGCGCGCCCTCTGGGTCGACCAGCCCCAGATGCAGGAGGAGCTGCCCGAGGAGGGCCTGGTCCAGACCGTGCTCCCGGCCGCCCAGCAGCAGACCGCCGACGCGGGCCCGCGCCACGGCGCCGAGGACGGCGAGGACGCGGTCCCGGCCCAGCGCCAGAGCGAGGAGGACGAGGCGGAGGAGGAGGACGAGGCGGCCGAGCGCTGATCCTCGTTTTGCTCGAAGCGCGCCCTCGTGCTTTGAAGCGCGTCTTTGTCCGTTGAAAGCGCGTTTTGGTCTTTTGAAGCGCGCCCTCTTCCGTTGAGGGCGCGCTTCTTCCGTTCGGCGCCGCCAGGCACCGCAGTGGCACCGCCGGGCGTTTTGCCGTCTCCAGTCGGCCGTTCGGCTTCCCGGCGCCGAGCGAACGGTCGCTGATGCGCCGGGCCCACTTTCCGTAACGTTCTGTATTCTCCGAACCCTTACGGAAGGCTTGCCGCCGATGAGCCAGCCCCAGGAACCGCTGCGCGACCTGACCTACGCCTCGCTGATGACGCCGCAGCCCGCTCCTGGTCCAGCGTCCGCGGCCGGGATGCGCCTGGTCTCCCCGGCCGGCCGGCTCGGCGCGTTCCTGCTGGAGATCCTCCTGGCCGTGGTGACGCTGGGTATCGGCTACGTGATCTGGTCACTGATCGTATGGTCGGACGGCCAGACCCCGGGTAAGCAGCTCCTGGGTTTGGTGGTGGCCGACGCCCAGACCGGCGCCCCGGTCGACTTCGGCCGCATGCTCATGCGCGAGTTCGTCCTCTACGGCCTGCTGTTCGGCCTGCTAAGCGCGGTCACGTTCGGCGTCTTCTTCGCCGTCGACGCGCTCCTGGTCTTCGGCACCGACCGCCGCACCTTGCACGACAAGCTGGCCGGCACGGTAGTCCGCTACGCCTGACTGCCGCTGCGGCGACTGCCCGCGCGTGGTGCTCGGCAGCCCGGTCCCCTCGCCGGCACGGTAGTCCGCTATGCCTGACCGCCGCCCTTCGGCGTCACTGCCCGCGCCTCACCCTGGCCGTGCCTCACCCTGGCCGCGGCTCTCACCCTGGCCGCGGCTCTCACCCTGGCCGCGCCTCTCACCCTGGCCGCGCCTCTCACCCTGGCCGCGCGTCCCGCCGAGCCGCCCTGTCGGACCGCCCTCGTCACGAAATGCCGGCTGAGCCCGCTTTGCCCAGATCACCCCGGTTGACCAAGGCTGCTGCTGCCCGTTTTGCCCGGCCTGCCCGGTCTCCCCGCACCTGTCACTTCATCTGGAGGTCAAGTGCTTCCCTGGGCCGCCCGCCTCGCCCGCGCTGATTGCTTCGCCCGCCGGGTCGCCCCGCCCGGCCCGCCTGCCCCGCCCGGGCGGGGGCTTCGCCCGCCGGGTCGCCCCGCCTGCCCCGCCCGGGCGGGCGTGTTTGTTCGGTCACCCGCCATCTGATGTCCCGACTTATGCACAAAAACCGATAAATATGGAGGAATTGGAAGCACCTGGCGCCCCACTCGGCTCCGCGCAGGCGGCCCGTGACCCGGCTGCGAGTTTGATCACCCAGGTCACGAAGCAGGTTGTGCGAGCCGCGTCCACAATGTGGGACCTGCGCCCGCTCCTCGGGACGGATGCCCACATCGTGGATCCGGGCCCGCAATGTGGGACGTCTCTCCATTGTGGAGAGTCTTTTGCTCCCGAAATGCCGGTCCTGTTCACCGCCTTCTCGGCCCTAGATGTGGACCTTGGAGACTTATGGCTCACATATGGGCGTAACTCTCCAAGGTCGCGCGGATGTCCAAAGTGTGAGCCGGAATGACCACATCGTGGAATCCGCGACGACCGTGGCCGGGGCCGCTTGGGGCGCGAGGGGTAAGTCCGACGTATGTGCGGGGTGGGGGTGGGTAAGCGTCGGATATGCACCATTACGGGGGTGACGTGGCGGCCATGGCGCGGCCGCTGCAGGGGGCGGAGGACCTGGACGTTCTGGTGGCGCGGGCGGGTGGGGCCCGGGTTGTCATGATCGGCGAGGCCAGCCACGGGACGCACGAGTTTTATGTATGGCGGGACCTGCTTACCCGGCGGCTGATTAAGGAGGCCGGGTTCTCGTTTGTGGCGGTAGAAGGGGACTGGCCGGACTGCGAGCGGGTCGGGGCGGCCGTCAAAGGGGAGCGTGGGGATCCGCGGTCGGCGCTGCACGCGTATGAGCGTTGGCCCACCTGGATGTGGGCCAACGAAGAAGTCGTGGATTTCGGCTGCTGGCTCGCCCGATTTAACGCGAAAAATCGTGAAAAATGGGTGCCGGAGCTAAAAGGGGAAGGCGCGGAACGACACGCGTGGGTGGAACGGGAGGAGCGGGAAGAACGGCAGGGACCAGAGGAGCGCGGGGAAAGGGAACGGCACGGACGCGGGGAATGGCACGAGCGCGGGCAACGCGACGAACAGGGCGCACGGGAGGAACGCGCGGAACGCGAGGAATGGGGCGAACGGCAGGAACGGGGCGCACGCGGGGAACGGCAGGAACGGGGCGCACGCGGGGAACGGCAGGAACAGGGCGCACGCGGGGAACGCGGGAAACGGGAAGTAGGGCGGGGGGTCGGGTTTCATGGGCTTGACGTGTACTCGCTGTGGGAGTCGCTGCGGCTTGTGCTCACCTGGGTGCGTGAGCACGAACCGGACCGGATCCCGGCTGCCATGCGGGCCTATCACTGCTTTCGGGCGTACGGGGAAGATCTGAACGCCTACGCCTACGCCACCCGGGTGCACGGCGCCAGTTGCGAGGAGACAGCCGTCCGGATGCTCATCGACCTGCGGGGGCGTGACCTCGACGTCTGGCAGAACGCCGAAGTCGTGGCCGGCGCGGAGCACTACTACCGGGCGCTGATGGACGGCGGGCCGCGCTCCTGGAACGTGCGCGACCGCCACATGGACGCCACCCTCGCGCGGCTGCTCGACCACTACGGCCCGGACTCCAAGGCGGTCGTCTGGGCGCACAACACCCACGTGGGCGACGCGCAGGCCACCGACCAGGCGAAGTTCGGGGAGGTGACGCTCGGCTCGCTGGCCCGTGGGCGGTTCGGGAGGGACCGCGTCCTGCTCGTCGGGCTCGGCAGCCACCACGGCACGGTCGTCGCTGGCCGGCAGTGGGGTGCGCCGATGGAGGTCATGGGGGTGCCACCCGGACGCCCCGGATCCATCGAGGACATTCTGCACGCCGAGGCCCCGGAGCGCGCCCTGTTCGTCGTCCCGCCGCTGGGGCAGCGCCCGGACCTGCTCGTCGACGAGCTGGCGCACCGCGCGATCGGTGTCGTGTACCGGCCGGAGCGCGAGGCCTGGGGCAACTACGTCCCGTCCGTGCTGGGCGACCGCTACGACGCCTTCCTCTGGTTCGACGAGACGCGGGCGGTGCGGCCACTACACACGCACCACGTGGACGTGCACGAACCCGAGACGTACCCCATGGGTGTCTGACCTTTTCCCGGGCTCTTGACCTGACCACCGCGCCGGGTAATCTAAACCCATCAGTTGATAAACCAGGTGGTTGAGAGCATGCCCGATCCGATCGACGGCGTCTTCGCCGCACTCGCCGACCCGACCCGCCGGGCGATCCTCGCGCGGCTGGCCAGTTCCGACGCGACGGCGGGGGAGCTCGCCGCCGCCTTCCCGATCACCCCGCAGGCGGTGTCCAAGCACCTGAACGTGCTGGAGACCGCCGGCCTGATCACCCGCACCCGCGAGGCGCAGTGGCGGCGCTGCCGGATCGTCCCGGCCGCGCTGCAGTCGGTGTCCACGTGGGTGGAGCAGTACCGGCGGTTGTGGGAGGAGCGCTACGACGCGCTCGGCCAATACCTGAACGATCTGCAGAAGGAGACACCATGAGCATCACCGTCACCACCCCCGGCGACCTGAGCATCCAGATGTCGCGTACCTTCGACGCCCCGCGCGAGCTGGTCTTCGCCGCGCACACCGAGGCCGACCACATCCGCCACTGGTGGGGCCGCGGCAACCCGCTCGACGTCGAGATCGACTTCCGGGTCGGCGGCAAGTGGCGTTTCGTGGAGAAGGCCGGCGACGGCGAGCACGCGTTCCGCGGCGAGTTCCGCGAGATCAACCCGCCGGACGGTTTCACCTGGACGTTCGAGTACGAGCCGATGGCCGGCCACATCTGCGTCGAGCGCTACGTCTTCACCGAGGAGAACGGACGCACCACGGTGACCGCCACGTCCACGTTCGACTCCCAGGCCGACCGCGACGGCATGCTGCAGTCCGGCATGGAGGAGGGCGCCGAGGCCTCGTACCGGGCGCTCGACGACTACCTGGCGAAGCTGTCACAGAACTGAGTAGGAGGACGGCAGCGACCCCCGTCCGGTCAGCGCCCGCAGCAGCACCGCGGCGTCCCCGCCCCGGACGGCGGCCCGCGCGGCCACCAGCGCGACCTCCTCGATCGCCTCGGCCGCGAAGGCCACCTCGAGGCCGGCGGCCCGCGCCACGTCCATCCCGTGCACCACGAGTTCGAGCGTCCGCGTCGGAATCCAGTCGCGGACCCGCATCCCGCCGGCCGGGGTCGTCACGACGTCGTCGTCCCCGGCCGCGGCGAGCGCCTGGGTGGCCCGCCCCGCGAGCTCCCCGGCAAGGCGGACGTCCTGCATGGCGGTCACGGCCGGGACCCCGCCCGCGAAATACGCCTCCGGCGCGTCCACCACGATCTCGGCGGCCGGCTCGGCCAGCACCACGGGCACCTGCCCCAGCGCCGAACTCACGGTTTGCCCGGCAAGCTCCCGCAGCCCCGGCTCCGCCCAGCGATCATCAGGCACCCGCGAGACCAGGTCGACAAACGACACGGCGGAGGAACGGAACGTCCGGCGATAATCCATGCCGACCATGGTCGCGCACTAAGGTGAGACCGGTGAGCCTGGACCGTTTCGTCGACGCACAGCACGACACCTACGACCGGGCGCGCGCCGAGATCGCCGCCGGCAGCAAGCGCACCCACTGGATGTGGTTCATCTTCCCGCAGATCGCCGGCCTGGGCTCCAGCCCGACCGCCCAGCACTACGCGATCCGCGACCTGGCCGAGGCCCGCGCCTACCTGGCCCACCCGATTCTGGGCCCGCGCCTGCTCGACTGCGCCACGCTCCTGCACGACGCGACGAAGTCCGCCACCGAGATCTTCGGCTACCCCGACGACCTGAAGCTCTGCTCGTCGATGACGCTGTTCGCCGCCGCGGCCGACGACCCGGCCCCGTTCAACCAGGTGATCAGCCACCTGTGCGGCGACCCCGACCAGCGAACATTAGAAATTCTGCGGGTACGGGACAAGGAGTAACCACCCGCAAGAAGCCCCGCCCCTGGCACGCACCCGCGGCCAACTGCCGCGAACGGCCGTAGCGCGACGCACGCGCCACCGCGTTACGAGCGCACCGGCCGGCTCCGCTGCGGGGTGGCGGTGCCGTGGATGTGCGTCGCGTAGTCGGCGTACACCCGCCGGGCCTCGTCGACCAGGATCGCCCGCAGCACCGGCGGCAACCCGGACAGGACCGCCGTCACGTCCTGCGGTGCCGCCTCGTACAGGGTCATCCCGAAGATCAGGTCCATCGTTCCGCCCGGCATCCCGGCGGCGGCGTAGGAGCCCATCTCGGCCCACTCGGCGTCGCTGAGGTGGCACCCGGCCAGCGGAATCGCGGTGACCTCCTCCATCGCCATGTGCTCGTGGAGGAGCTCGACCAGCGCGTCGAGCGATTCGGCCAGCATGTCGCGCCGTGCCGGGCTCGCGTTGTCCCGGCACCATCCGTCGGCGGTCGTCATGACCTGGTCGGACAGCTCCTCGATGCAGGCGTGCTGCTGGCGCATGGTCTCCGGGATCGCGTCGAGCTGCGCGCCCGCCCGGTCCGCGAGGGCCGGCCAGATCCGCTCGTCCTCGGCCCGGTGGTGGCCGATGAGGACGCCGACCAGGAACTCCAGGTGGTCGGCGACCACCTGCGCGCGTTCCACGTTCCCGCGGGTGACGGCGCGCACCAGGTCGGGCAGCGCCGCGAACTCGCGCCGCAGCATCGTGTGCAGCATGAACGAGTCTCGGGTGTCGGCGGGCATCGAGCACGCTCCTTCACAGCGACAACGACAGCGGCGAACGACGAATGGCGGCGAACGACGAACGGCGGCGGCGAAACGCAACCGCGAACCGCCGCCGCGCATCGTGGTGCCCGGCGGTGGGGGTGAACAACGTCACCCCCACCGCCGGATCGATCAGTCGCCCAGCACCGGCTCGAGCGGAACCGACGGAACGGTCTCCACCTCGGGCTCGGCGACGGCGGCGGGCGCCGGAGCGTGCCGTCCGTCGGCGGAGCGCAGTCCGAGCAGGACCGACGCGGCACCGACCACCAGGATCACCGCGGCGATCATGTAGCTGCGGTCCCAGCCCTTGGTCAGGGCGTCGCTGGCGGCGACGCCGGTCGCGGTCAGGCTCTTCGTGTGGGCCGCGGCCACCGAGCTGAGCACGGCCAGACCGACCGCGACGCCCAGCTGCTGCGAGGTGTTGATGAGCCCGCCCGCGAGGCCGGCCTCCTCGGGCTTGACGCCGACCGACGACACCAGGAACAGGCCGCCCCAGGCGAAGCCGGCGCCGATCGCGGTCAGGATCACACCGGGCAGCACACCGGCCGCGTACGAGTCGGTCGGGCTCTGCTGGCTGAACATGAACATGCCGGCCGCGGTGATGAGCAGGCCGATCCACATCAGGTGCTTCGGCCCGAACTTGCCCATGACCTTCTGCGCCACCGTGCTCGACGCCGCCATGATCACCGGCCACGGCAGGTAGGCCAGGCCGATCTCGATCGCGCTGTAGCCCTTGATCTGCGCCAGGTAGAGCGGCAGGAAGAACATGTTCACGAACAGACCCGCCATGAACAGCATCATCGACAGGTTCGAGACGCCCAGCGGCCGGACCTTGAAGATGCCCAGGCGCACCAGCGGCTGCTTGGACACCGCCTCGATGACGAAGAACGCCACGATCAGTACCGCCGCGGCACCGACGTACGCCCAGACCTTGCCCGAGCTCCAGCCCCAGTTGGCGGCGTTCACGACGCCGTAGACCAGCAGCAGCAGACCGGCCGTGATGGTGACCGCCCCGGGCACGTCGAGCCGTTTGCGGCCCTCGACCTGGGCCCGGCTGTTCGGCACGATCCGCAGCGCGCCGATGATGGCGATCGCGGCGATCGGCACGTTCACCAGGAAGATGGCTCGCCAGCTCAGCCATTCGGTCAGGATGCCACCGGCCAGGATGCCGGCTCCGCCGCCGGACGCGGTGACCGCGCTGAACAGGCCGAACGCCTTGGCCCGCTCACCCATCGACTCGAACGTGACCATGATGATCGACAACACGGCCGGCGACACGAGCGCGCCGCCCAGGCCCTGCACCGCGCGGCCGACGATCAGCGTCTCCGGGTTCTGCGCGAACCCGTTGACCAGCGACGCCCCGCCGAACACCACCAGGCCGACGATGAACAGCGTGCGCCGGCCGAGCAGGTCACCGGCCCGGCCGCCGAACAGCAGGAAGCCTCCGAACAGCAGCGTGTAGGCGTTGATGACCCACTGCAATTGTGTCGAACTGTCGAAGTGCAATCCGGTGTCCATTGACGGCAAAGACACCGTCACGATGGTCGCGTCGAGCACGACCATGAATTGTGCGATCAGCACGATCCAAAGAATATTCTTGGATCTCGCCATGGTTCCCCCCCAGTGCGAAGACATTCCGGCCGCCCTCTCCGGCCGTACGGTTGCGAGCGTCCCCGTTCCGCGACATGGCTCCAAATGGGGGTTTAGCTACTTACATGGAGGTAAGTGGCTTGATTCGCACCGGTAACAATGTGGCTCGTGACCGCGGCCTACAATGCGGGGCTTCAGCGGATCCACGCGACTCCGGAGTCGTCCGCCGTGATTTTCCAGCCGTCCACCGGGTGGTCGTCGCGGATGGCGTCGGCGACGGCCAGCAGCATCGCTCCCACGCTGATCCAGCGCGGTCCGCCGAACGCCAGCGACGAGGTGGCCCGGCCCACGCACCCGCGGGCGGCACCGGCCCGCAGGTCCACGAACAGGCCGTCGGACGCTATCGGCAGCCACTGGGGCAGCCACCCGACGCGGCGCGGGGTGCCGGCCGGAGCGCTCTCGCCCGGCACGGGGACGTCCACGTGGGACTTGCGGACGCTGAGGGCGGCCGGCACGGCGTACGGGACATGGCCGGGCGGCAGCAACGTCAGGCTCGCGCCGGACGTCAGGCTCCACCAGCGGGCCAGTTCGGCCGGCAGCGGACCGGCCACCTCGGCGGCGGCGGCGAGGTCCCCGGCGGTGGCCGGCGGGCCCAGGCGGTCGAGCAGGCCGTGCGGCTCGAGAAAGGCGGTGATCACGCCCCACGACTCGACGACCAGATCGTTCTGCATGCAAAGACAGTCCGGCAGGGCATCGACCCATGTCAACGGCCTGGGGTGCCGGAACAGCCGGACGGGTGTACGGGGCACGATAGAACGATCGAGCCGGAGGGAGAACCCATGCAACCCGAGATCACCAAGGACGAGTACGAGGCCGAGCTGAACCGCCTGCACGAGCGCCGCGAGGAGCTGGAGGAACGCGAGACCACGCTGACCTCGCACGACCACGGCGGCGGCCTGCCGGCCGACGATCAGAACCGGCTCGACCGGGTGCGCGCCGAGCTGGCCGACGTGCTGCAGCGCATCGGCGACCTGCGGGACCGGTGGGCCGACGCCGGGGGAGCCAGGCCCGACCCGGACGGCGCGCTAGGCGAGTGACGTGCGGCGGACCTGCCCGAACACCACCTCGTGATCGACCTCGAAGCCGAGCCGCGCGTAGAGCCGGATGGCCCGCTCGTTGGTCGTGGCGGCGTGCAGGAACGGCAGGTCGCCACGCTCGAGGATGCCGGCCGCGACGGCCAGGGTGAGCCGGGCGCCGAGCCCCTGGCCCTGGAAGGCCGGGTCGGTGCACACCGCGCTCACCTCGGTCCACCCGGGCAGGCGTAACCGCTCGCCGGCCATCGCCACGAGCCGGCCGCCGGACCGGATGCCGAGGTATCGCCCGAGCTCGATGGTGCGTTTGCCGAACGGGCCGGGCTGGGCGCGCGACACCAGGTCGAGGACCTCCGGCACATCGGTCTCGGAGAGCTCGAACGCCTCCCGGTCGTGCACGCCGGTCATCGCGCGGCCGGCCATCTGCACGCCGGCCAGTCGCGTGACCAGCTCCCAGCCGGGCTGCGGGCTGAGCGACGGGCCGGTGAGCAGGGCGTTGCCGGTGAGCGAGGCCAGGTCACGCCACGCCTGCGGGTCGCCGGGATCGGCGAGCGCGGCGAACGGCGAGACGTCGGACGAGAAACGGGCGGCGTCACCGGCGGCCTCGGCGAAGCAGGCCTGCGGCCCGGTCAGGGCGGCCCAGACAGGATTCTCCAGCACCCCTTGACCCTGCCGGTTCGAGGGGGTCCGCGCCAGTCAATAACCCGACAGGACGCTCAGACGAGTGCGGAAACCTCGGCCGCCGTCCGGGCGATCTCGTCCGGCCACATGGGCTCGGCGAACAGGTACCCTTGGCCGTACGGGCAGCCCATCCGGGCCAGCAGCGCGCGCTGCCCCGGATCCTCGACGCCCTCGGCCACGACGGCGAGGTCGAGATTGCGGGCCAGCGCCACGATCGTGTCCACCATGATCCGCTGCTGGTCGCTGTCCAGGATGTCGTCGATGAACGATTTGTCCAGCTTCAGCACGTCGACCGGCATCTCCCGCAGGTAGCTCAGCGACGAGTATCCGGTGCCGAAGTCGTCGATCGCGATCCGCACCCCGATCGAGCGCAGCATCCGCAGGTCGGCCCACACCTGGTCGGCGTCGCGCAGCAGCAGGCTCTCGGTGATCTCCAGCAGCAGGCACCCGGGCGCCGCGTTCGCCGCGTCCAGGGCGTCGCGGACCTGGTCGACGAACCCGGGCGTGCGGAACTGCCGCGCCGACACGTTCACGCTGACGTACTGAACCGGGATGTCCGCATCCCACCGGGAGAACTGCCGCAGCGCCGACCGCAGCACCCAGTTCCCGATGTCCACGATCACCCCGCTCTCCTCGGCCACCTCGATGAAGTGCGCCGGCCCGAGCAGCCCGCGCACCGGATGCCGCCACCGCACCAGCGACTCCACCCCCCGCACCACGCCGGAGCGGATGTCCACGATCGGCTGGTACATCAGCGTGAACTGCTCGTTCTCCACCGCCTCCCGCAACGCCGCCCGGGTCTCGAGCCGCTGCGCCATCGCCGTGTGCAGCTCCGGCCGGTACCGCTGCCAGGTGCCCTTCTGGTCGGCCTTGGCCTGGTACAGTGCCAGGTCGGCGTGCCGCAGCAGCTCGGTCGCGCTGTCCGCGTCGTCGCCGGCGGCCACCCCGACGCTGGCCCCGCCGCTGACGCTGTGCGTGCCGCCGATGCCATCGCTCACCTCGACCGGCACGGCCAGCGCCTCGACCAGGTCCCCGGCGAGCCGGTCCGCCAGATGCGCGTCGGCGGCCAGGTCGACCAGCACGGCGAACTCGTCGCCGCCCATCCGCGCGGCCAGCGCGGCGCCGCCGAGCGTGCCGAGGATCGACGCGATGCGCTCGCCGACGACCACCAGCAGCCGGTCCCCGACCGCGTGCCCGAGCGTGTCGTTGACCTCCTTGAAGTCGTCCAGATCGACCATCAGCACGCCGATCGGGCCGTCCGACGCGAGCTCCTCCTCGAGGCGGTCGCGGAACCGCACGCGGTTGGCGAGGCCGGTGAGCCCGTCGTGGAACGCGAGGTGCGACAGCGAGGCCTCGAGGCGGCGCTGCTCGGTGACGTCGCGGACGGTCAGCACGAGCCCGCCCACGGTCGGGTCGTCGCGCAGGTCGCGCCCGGTGCACGAGGCCCGCATCGGGGAGCCGTCGGCGCGGACCACGGTCAGGTCGCCGACGTCGAGGCCGTCGCTGACCCGCGGGTCGTCGATCAGCTGGGACAGCGGCGTGCCGGTGAGGTCCGGATACCCGAACACGGTGGCCGCGGACGGGCTGGCGTACCGGATCGTGTCGTCGTCCGCGATGATCAGGATGACGTCGGACGCGTTCTGGATCAGGGTCCGGAAGTACGCCTCGCTGTCGCGGCGGTTCACCTCACCGGTCAGCCCGATCCGGTCGAGCACCACCTGCACCTGGGTGAGCAGCTGCTCGAACGGGGGCAGCAGGTCGCGCAGCACGGTGGTCCGCGCGCCCAGCACCCCGTGGGCCAGGCGCCCGCCGGCGCCGGGCAACGGCACCGTGGCGTACAGGAAATGATCGAAATCGCGGACCGGCAGCTCGGCCGGCACCTCCGCAGCGGCCATCAACGCGATGCCCGGCGCCTTAAAACCAGAAATTTCGGTGAAAAACAGGCGGTACGGCTCGCCGGGTGGCATCACCTTGGCCACCGCCGCCCGCACCGCCCGCGACACGTCCTCCTCGCTGGCGGCCGAGAACAGCGCCGCCCCAGCCTCGCCCAGCGCCCGCTCCCGCGCCCGGGCCTGCCGCTGCGCCTCGACGAGGCCGTTGATCCGCGCGATGACGATCAGGAACATGGCGGTGGCCGCCCCCGCGATGACCGGCGCGTCGTGCACGCCGCCGCCGCTGATCCATTCCAGGTAGAGCAGGGCCGGGGCGATCAGGGCCGCCGAAGACATCCAGAGGATCCGCTGCGGGCCCATGTCGGCGGCGTGCTGCGGGGCCGGCTCGGTGAGATCGCGCATCGAGGGCAGCAGCGCGGCGAAGCCGATGGTCGCGTAGAAGACGATCCAGCCGAGGTCGACCGGGCCGCCGTTCGACCATTGCTGACCGAGCTGCGACTGGCCGTAGAAGATGTCCGAGACGAGCAGGCCCAGCAGGGCGACGCTGATCGCGGTGAGCGCGCGCGGCCGCCGCCCCGGCACGGTCAGCATGCGCAGCAGCGTGGCCAGCGCGAGCACGTCGCCGATCGGGTAGCCGGCCGACACCAGCTTCTCCGCCACCGACAGGTCCTGCGAGCGGGTGAACGGCGCGATCCAGTAGACCCAGGAGAGCAGGCCGAAACCGACGGTGGGCACCAGCGCGTCGAGCAGCGCGGCCCGGTTCGCGGCGCCGCCCGAGCGGGTCCGGACCATGACCAGGAACCCGCCGGTGAGCAGCGGATACACCAGCAGGTAGAACACGTCGGCAATGCCCGGAAAATCCGGTGTATGCCCTAACGTCACGATCAGGTTGTACGCCGTGTCGCCGCTCGTGAAGAAGGCCAGCGCGGCGGCGATCAGCAGCCAGGGCAGCCGCCGGGCCGGCCGGTGCCGCCGCACGCCGAGCACGACCATGGCCGCGGACGAGTAGCCGATCAGCGCCCACGTGTACAGGTGTGTCGCGGGCGCCGCGTAGTAGACGGCACTGAGCGCGATGATCCACGCACCGAACCCGGCTCGCGTGCTCACGATCTTCTGTTCGGTGCGCGGGCCCGCGAGTTGAGCCCTAGGCCCAGGGTGGCGCCGGAACCGTCACCGTCGCGTCGGTGCCGGCCGCCTCCTCGATCGCCAGCGCCACCAGGTGATCATGGGCGCCCTCGGCGAGCGGGTACGGCTCGGGTCCCTCGCCGCGCACCCAGGCCGCCATCCGCCCCAGCAGCGTCGCGATCGCGATCTCCTCGTCGCTGAACCGCCGCCGCGGGAACGGGTTGCGGAACAGCACCCGCTCGCCGAGCGTGAGGTGGTCGGTGTCGAAGTCGTCGAGGTCGAGGTCGTAGCCGGTCTGCCGGCGCACGATCGGCGTCCGCACGATGGTGCGCGGCCCGGCCAGCCGCACCACCTCGTCGTCGCGCAGCTCGCCGTGCGTCCCGCGCACCACGATCCGCCGGAACCGCAGCTGGTTGTGCCACTGGTTGCCGGTGAAGTCGTACAGCCCGGACTTCCCGTCGCCGAAGTCCAGCGTCGCGATCGTGGTGACGGCCGGCTTGGCGTCCGGGTCGCCGGTCCAGCCGTCGCGGGTGAGCGGGTCCACCAGCGGCGCCGTCGTCCGCGTCGCCCGCACGGTGACCGGGCCCGGCGCCTGGCCGAGGAAGCCCCGGATGATCGCCACCGCGTGGTACTGATGCGTCGAGGACACCTGCACCTGCCCCGGCTCGCCGATCAGCCCCTGCCGCACCACCGCCAGCCGGGCCGCCTGCGCCGGCAGCAACAGGTACTGCTCCGCGACCTGCACCAGACCGCTTTTCCCGTACGCCTCCCAGAGCGCGACGAGACCCTCGGCGTCCGGGGCGGGCGGCGTCTCGGCCAGCACCGGGATGCCGCGCTCGGCGCACGCGGCGATCACCGCCGGGTTGGCCGCCCACGGCACGGCGGTCACCACGAAGTCGGGCCGCACGTCGTCCAGCGACGCGAACGTGGGCACCGCGAGCTCCCGGGGCGTGCGCACCACCGCACCTAAGAACTCCAGATCGGGCACCGCCGCGGCGAGCCGCCAGAACATCTCGGCCCGCCAGCCGGACCCGACCACCACAAAGCTCGTCATGACCAGACACCCTAGATCGGGAAACTGGCACATACACATTCCTGATCGACAGACGTTCATCTGCACGCAATCCGGCGTGTATGCCCCGCTTCGCAGTCACTGGCGACGATCCCGGATATGTCGTTAAGACGCCTTTTAGTTGCTGCGGCGACCTTCGTGCTCGCCGGTGCCGGTCTGACCGCCGCCGCCGCTCCCAGTGCCCAGGCCGCCACCAGCGTGCCGCGGTTCGACCACATCGTCCTGGTGATGTTCGAGAACCACGCGAGCACGCAGATCACCTCCTCCGCCGCCCCCTACTTCAACTCCCTCGCCGCGCAGGGTGCGAACTTCTCGCAGTCCTACGCGCTCACCCACCCCAGCGAGCCCAACTACGTCGGCCTGTTCTCCGGCTCCACCCAGGGCCTGACCAGCGACGCCTGCCCGAAGTCGTACAGCGCCAACAACATCGCGGCGCAGCTGATCGCGGCGAAGCTCACGTTCAAGAGCTACTCGGAGTCGATGCCCTCCAACGGGTACACCGGCTGCACGAGCGGCACCTACGCGCGTAAGCACAACGCCGCGGCCAGCTTCACCAACGTGCCGGCCGCCAGCAACGTCATGTACTCGACGTTCCCGGCCAGCTCGAACTACGCGTCGTTGCCCACGGTGTCCTTCGTGGACCCGAACCTGTGCAACGACATGCACGACTGCTCGGTCGGCACCGGCGACTCCTGGCTCAAGAGCCACCTCGACTCGTACGCGCAGTGGGCCAAGACGCACAACAGCCTGCTGATCACCACGTTCGACGAGGACAACTCGGCGTCGCTGAACCACATCTACACCTCGTTCGTGGGCGCGCACGTCAAGACCGGCACCTACTCCGAGAAGATCACCCACTACACCGTCCTGCGGACCATCGAGGCGTCCTACGGCCTGAGCGCGATCGGCGGCGCGGCGAGCGTCTCCCCGATCACCGACGTCTGGAACTGATCGCATGTACCTAGCCTCCGTGGAGCGCCCGGCGGGTGCCGTCGACCGCGGTAAGCGGATCGCGGCGAACGTGCTCGCGCTCGGCACGGTCAGCCTGATCACCGATGTGTCCAGCGAGATGGTGTCGGCGGTGCTGCCGCTCTACCTGGTCGTCGGCCTGGGTCTGGGACCCGTGGTCTACGGCGTGGTGGACGGGCTCTACACGGGGGCGACCGCGTTGCTGCGCCTGGTCGGCGGCTATGTCGCCGACCGGGTGCGGCGCCGCAAACTGATCGCCGGCCTCGGCTACGGCATCTCCGCCGTGGCCAAGGCCGGCCTTCTGGCCGCCGGCACCTCGATTCCCGCGCTCAGCGCGGCGATCGTGGCCGACCGGGCCGGCAAGGGCCTGCGCACCGCCCCGCGCGACGCCCTCATCACGCTGTCCACCGACCCCGAGAATCTGGGCCGGGCGTTCGGCGTGCACCGCGCCATGGACAGCGCCGGCGCGTTCGCCGGCCCCCTCGTCGCGATCGCCGTGCTCGCCGCGTCCGGGCAGGCGTTCGACGCGGTCTTCGTGGTCAGCGGCTGCATCGCCACGATCGGCGTCCTCGTGCTCGTGCTGCTGGTGCGCGACCACCGCGGCGAACCGCGGGCGGCGGGTAAACGCATCGACCTGCGGCAGCTGCGCCACGCCGGGGTCCGGACGCTGCTGATCGCGGCCGCGCTGCTGGGCCTGAGCACGATCGGGGACGGCTTCGTCTACCTGATGCTGCAGCGCCGCGAAAACCTTGCCACCGGGTGGTTCCCGCTGCTCGCGGTCGGCACCAGCCTCGCGTATCTGGTGCTCGCGGTGCCGCTCGGCGCGCTGGCCGACCGGGTGGGCCGGGCGAAGGTGTTCCTCGGCGGCTACGCCGCGCTGCTCGTCGTCTATCTCCTGCTGGGCACCTCGTGGGGCGGCGTGCCCGCGCTGGTCACGGTCCTTCTTTTGTACGGCGGTTTCTACGCGGCCACCGACGGCGTGCTGATGGCCTTCGCCGGTCCGCTGCTGCCCGCCGAGATCCGCACCACCGGGCTCGCCCTGATCCAGACCGGGCAGGCCCTCGCCTACCTGGTGTCGTCGGTGCTGTTCGGCGTGGCCTGGCAGTGGTGGGACGCGAGCGGCGCGATCCACGCCGCCGCGATCGCCGCGGTGGTCACCCTGGGCGGTTCCGCCCTGCTGTTGCTGCGTACGCGTCGGGAGGTCGCCGCATGAGGCGAGGATTGCTGGCCGGTGTCTTCTCGCTGGTCCTGATCGCGATAGCCGTCACCTACGTGGTGGTGGCCGGGCACCGCAACGCGGCCCCGGCGGCGGCCGCCTCCGCGGTCGACGCCTCGCCCGGGGACCGGATCCTGTTCCGGAGCACGGCCGCCGCGAGCTACGGACGGGCGGCCACCGTGGCACGGGCGGCGCCGGCGGGGACGCGTACGGTCTCGGCCTTGGATTGCAATCGCCTCTACGAAGCCGCGGGTGTTGGCATCTGCCTGCGCCCGGACGGCCCGCTGGCCACCTACCAGCTCGCCATCCTGGACGCGCACCTCGCGGTCAAGGACACCTATCCGATGGTGGGGGTGCCGAACCGGGCGCGCGTCTCGCCGAGCGGGCACGTGCTCGCGTGGACCGTCTTCGTGACCGGCGACAGCTACAACGGCGGGAAGTTCTCCACCCGGGCCGGCATGCTCGACGTCGCGACCGGGCAGACCGTCGACACCCTGGAACGCTTCGCGGTGACCCGCGACGGCAAGCCGTACCAGGCGGTGGACCTCAACTTCTGGGGTGTCACGTTCGTCGACGACGATCACTTCTACGCGACGATGTCCACGGCCGGCAAGCGCTACCTGGTCGCCGGTGACATCGCGGCGCAGACCGTGCGCACGCTCGCCGAGAACGTGGAGTGCCCGTCGCTGTCGCCGGACGGCACCCGGATCGCGTTCAAGGAGGCGGTCGGCGGCAACCCGAACCACGGCTGGCGGCTGTCCGTGCTGGACCTCGCGACCATGCGGCGCACCCACCTGGCCGAGACCCGCAGCGTCGACGACCAGGCCGCCTGGTACGACAACGGCACGGTGATGTACGCCGTACGCCGCGGCACCCGAAACTCGGACGTCTGGTCGGTCCCGGCCGACGGCGGCGGCCAGCCGGCGATTCTCATCCCCGACGCCGAGTCGCCCGCGGCCCTCTGGAGTAACTAGAGTTTGCGTTCTTGCTTCTTGGGAACGAGGTGCCGGTGACAAGCGCCGATCCGCAACGGTGGAAGGCGACGGCGGTCGCCCTCGTCGCCGGCTTCATGACCCTGCTCGACGTCAGCATCGTCAACACCGCGCTGCCGTCGATCCGCGACCAGCTGCACCTGGGCTCCGGCGAGCTGCAGTGGGTGCTCTCCGGGTACGCGCTGACCTTCGGCCTGCTGCTCGTCCCGGCCGGCCGGTTCGGCGACGCGCGGGGCCGGCGTGACGTGTTCATCGCCGGCGTCGTCGCGTTCACCCTCGCCAGCGCGTTCTGCGGGTTCGCCCCGAACGCGCTGTGGCTGATCATCGCCCGGCTCGTGCAGGGCGCCGCGGCCGGCGTGGTGAACCCGCAGGTGTCCGGGCTCATCCAGCAGCTCTTCGAGCCGCGCGAGCGGGGCCGGCCGTTCGGGCTGCTGGGCGCCACCATCGGCGTGTCCACCGCGATCGGCCCGCTGCTCGGCGGCCTGCTCATCGCGCTGATCGGCCCGGAACAGGGCTGGCGGTGGATCTTCTTCATCAACGTCCCGATCGGCGCGGCGGCCGTGGTGCTGGCCCGCCGGTGGATCCCGGTGCTGGCCACCGGACGCCGCGGCGAGAGCCTCGACCCGGTCGGGGTGGTGCTGCTCGGCACCGGCGTGGTGCTGCTCCTCCTGCCGCTGGTGCAGGAACGCTCCTGGCAATCCGGCGCCAAGTGGCTGCTGATCCCGGCGGCGGCGATCGTGCTGGCCGCGTTCGTGGCCTGGGAACGCCGGTTCGGCCGCACGAACACCGCGGTGATCGACCTGTCGCTGTTCCGGGTGCGCTCGTACGCGCTGGGTGCGTTGATCGCGATGTTCTACTTCGCGGGATTCACCACGATCTTCTTCATCTACACGCTGTATCTCCAAGCGGGCCTGGGCTACTCGGCGCTGGAGGCGGGGATCGCGATCACGCCGTTCGCGGTGGGCTCGGCAGCGTCCTCGGCGATCGGCGGGCGGATCGTGGCGCGGTTCGGCCGGCCGCTGGTCGTGGTCGGCCTGGTGACGGTGGCGGTCGGGCTGATCCTCACCGACCTGGCCGTCCGGGCCGTGCCGGGCTCCGGCGCCGGGTGGGCGGCCGCGTTGCCGCTGCTGCTGGCCGGGGTGGGCAGCGGCCTGGTGATCAGCCCGAACCAGGCGCTGACCCTGTCCGAGGTGCCGGTGCGGCGGGCGGGCAGCGCGGGCGCGGTGCTGCAGACCGGCCAGCGCATCGGTACGGCGGTCGGGATCGCCGCCGTGGGGGCGTTGTTCTTCGCGCAGCTCGCCTCCACCCGCGGTGATTGGGCGACGTCGTTCCGGGCCGCGCTGTGGCTGACGGTGGCGCTGGTGGTGGTCGCGCTGGCCGCCGCGGTGGCCGAGGTGATCGCGGCACGGCCGGCGGCGACGGAAGGGGCCGGCGCGCCCCAGCCGTGAGCCCGGGTCCGGAGCCTGCGCGCGGTGATTTGGCCGGCTGCCGCTCCCCAGCGCGGCGTCCGCCTACGGCAGGTGCCGGTGCACCGCGGCCGTGGTGCGGGCGGTGTCGCCGGTGGCGAGCAGGTCCATCGCGGCGCCGCGCAGCAACGCCAGCGCGGCGGTGCGCCGCAGCAGGCCGTCGGGTGAGTCGCGCTCGGCCGGTGGCTGGGCGCCCGCCAGCACCTCGAGCCAGTCGGTGACCGTCGACTCGGCGAAGCCGGCCCACGGGCCTTTGGCGTCCACCAAGGACCGCGCGTACGCCTCCGCCCAGAGCCGGATGATCGGCCGGTGCTCGGGCGCGGACAGCCACTCCCAGGTCAGCTTCGCCGCGCTGGTCAGTCCCTCGGCGGGGGAGAGCCGCGCGAGCAGGGCGAGCTCCTCGGTGCGCGCCCGCGCCAGCAATGCTCGGATCAGCCCGTCCTTGCTCTCGAACAGGAACAGCAGCACGCGCGGGCTCGACCCGATCGCCGCCGCCAAGGGCCGCAGGGACACCTCGGCGATCCCGTGCTCGCGGACGTAGGCGTACGCGAGGTCGAGAAGTTGGGTTCTCCGATCGTCGGCCACGCCGCTATCATGCCAACTGAAACGACTGTTTCAGTAGCAGGGGGTAAACGATGATCCGATTACTGGACCGGCCCGGCGACCTCGGCTGGGTGGTGCTGGCGCACGGCGAGCTCTATGCGACCGAGTACGGCGTCGACGCGACGTTCGAGGCCCTCGCGGCCCGGATCATGGCGGACTTCGCGGCCGCCCACGATCCGGCGCGGGAGGCGGGGTGGATCGCCGAGATCGACGGCCGCCGCGCCGGATGCGTGCTGTGCGTGGACGCGCACGAGGACGCCACGGCCGTGCTGCGGGTGCTGCTGGTCGATCCGGCCGCCCGCGGTCACGGGGTGGGCGGGGCGCTGATCGACACGTGTGTGCGGTTCGCGCGCGCGGCCGGCTACGCGCGGATGCGGCTGTGGACCATCGACCACCTGGCCGCCGCGCGCCGGCTCTACGAGAAGGCCGGCTTCCAGCTCGTCGGCGAGGAACCGAACAAGCACTTCGGCGTCGGCGGCAACGCCCAGACGTATCAGCTCGAGCTGATCTGAAGCGCGTCGATGAGCCGTTTGGCCGAGCTCGCCAGGTTCCACCGGTCGGCCAGCGCGAGCAACGCGTCCGGGTCCTTCGGCGCGCGCGGCAGGGCCGGGTCGAAGTCCGGCAGCTTCACGTCCAGCGCGACCTTGCAGACCGGCAGCGCCCTGTCCAGGTAGTCGCTCGCGTCCTTCAGCTTGGTGCGCAGCCCCGGCGCGAACCCGGCGTCGGGGTCGTCCAGCGCGGCCATGATCTGCTCGACCCCGCCGTACCGGGTGACCAGCCGCGCCGCCGTCTTCTCCCCGACCCCCGGCACGCCCGGCAGGCCGTCGCTGGGGTCGCCGCGCATCGCCGCGAAATCCGCGTACCAACGGGCCGGCACCCCGTACTTGCGTTCGACGACGGCGTTGTCGGAGTCCTCGAGCTTGGCGACGCCGCGCCCGACGTAGAGCAGGCGGGTGCCGCGCTCGTCGTCGACGAGCTGGAACAGGTCGCGGTCGCCGGAGACCACCTCGACCGGGGCCGGCTGGGTGGCGGCGAGGGTGCCGAGCACGTCGTCCGCCTCGTACCCCTCGACGCCGAACGTGGGGATCCCGACCGCGGCCAGCACCTCGAGCAGCACCGGGATCTGCTTCTGCAGGCCCGGCGGCACGTCCTCGACGTCGCCGCGCAGCACCCGGTGCTTCTTGTAGGACGGGATCAGCTCCACCCGCCAGGCCGGCCGCCAGCTCGCGTCGAGCGCGCAGACCAGGCGGTCGGGCCGGCGGGTGCGCACGAGCTGGGCGATCATGTCGAGGAAGCCGCGGATCGCGTTCACCGGCTCCCCGGCGCTGGTCTGCCCCGCCTTCTCCGGGATGCCGTGGAAGGCACGGAAGTAGAGGCTCGGGGCGTCAACGGCGAGCAGCGGCTGTCCGGTCACCCGCACACTCTATTTGATGCGCTCGATCGCGCGTGCGCCGCTGGGAGTTGATGAGCTCGGCTCGCGTCCGACGACGGCTTCGCCGGCGGCGACCGAGAGCCGAGCTCATCAACGCGGCAACGCGCTCCTCGCTGGATTTGACGCGCGTGATCCCGCGTGTGTCGCTGGAAGGCGATGAGTTCGCCGTGCGCGCTCGTCGCGTGGCGTCAGTGTTTGCCCGGGGTCAGGATGCCGGCGATGACGGCAGCCCCGATGGCGGCGCATGTTGCCACGAGGAAGCCGTCGGTGAAGCCGTCGAGGGTCTGGCCGGCGATGCTCGCGGCGGCGACGCTGGAGACGACCGCGGCGCCCAAGGCCGAGCCGAACTCGTGGAACGTGCTGACGATGCCGGACGCGATGCCCGCCTCGTGCGGTGCTACCTGACCGAGTGCGGTGGCCGACGCGACCACGAAGCCGGCGCCGGCCCCGGCGCCCGCGATCGCCACGCCGATCACGACGGCGGCCGGATGCAGCGAGAACACCGGCACGGCCATCCCGGCGGCCGCGACGAGCAGACCGAGCACGCCGAGCGGGCGGGGTCCGACGCGGGCGATCACGCGTCCGGTCACCGCGGCGCCCAGCATCGTGGCCACCGCGACAGGGAGGAACAGCAGGCCGGTGCGCAACGGGCCGTACCCGCGCGCGTGCTGGAAATAGAACGTGCCGAGGAAGAACACGGCGATCATCAGGGCCGAGGCGATGAGGATGAAGAACGTTCCGGTCGCCACCGGGCGCCGCGCCAGCAACGACACGTCCATCAGCGGTGCGCGCGCCCGCTTCTGCCGGACCACGAAGGCCGCGTAGCCCAGCGCGGCGAGGAGGATCAGCCCGCCGGTGGTGGCGGTGAACCAGCCGTGGTCGCCGGCGTCGATGAGCGCGTAGATCACGGCGACCGACGACGCGGTCACCAGTAACGCGCCGAGCACGTCCAATCCGCCGCGGCCGGCCCCCGCACCGCGTGTCGCCGTCCCGGCCGGGCGGCTCGGCAGGATTCTGGCCAGGGTCGCGGCGATGGCCAGGCCGATGGGCACGTTGACGTAGAACACCCACGGCCAGCCGGGGCCCGCGGTGATCAACCCGCCGAGCAGCACCCCGAGGGCGGCGCCGCCACCGCCCAGCGCCGACCACACTCCCAGGGCCTTGTTGCGCTCGTCGCCCTCGAACAGCGTCACCACCAGCGACAGGGCCGAGGGCGACAGCAGGGCCGCCCCCACGCCCTGCAGGATCCGGCCGGTCAGCAGCATCTCGGCCGACCCGGCGAGCCCGGTCACCAGCGACGCCCCGGTGAAGACCAGCAGCCCGGCGAGGACCGTGCGCCGGGCGCCCACCAGGTCGGCGATCCGGCCGCCCAGCAGCATCAGACCGCCGAAGGCCAGCGTGTACGCGCTCACCGTCCAGGTCAGCGCTGCCCGGCTCAGGCCCAGGTCGGTCTCCATGTGCGGCAGCGCGATCGCCACCACCGTCACGTCGAGGATCAGCATCAGCTGGGCCACCCCGAGAATGCCCAGGATCCGCCATCGCCGTCTGCTCCCTCGCGTCTCCCGCGTCGACATCAACAGCCTCCTTGATTAACTCGTACACCCGTGTACGACATAACTCAGGAGGGTAACTCGTACATTCCCGTACGAGCTAGTGTGTTGGCATGGATCGTGCCCCAGCTCGCCCGCGGCGCCGCGCGGACGCGGAACGCAGCATCGAGCGCATCGTCTCGGCGGCCCGCGAGCGGCTCAGCCGCGACCCGGACGCCACCGTCGACGACATCGCCAAGGCCGCGGGGGTCGGCCGGATGACCGTCTACGGGCATTTCCGCACCCGGCCCGAGCTGGTCGAGGCCGCCCTGGCCGGCGCGTTGCGGGCCGGCGAGGAGACGCTCGGCGGCGTCGATCTCGGCGGGGACGCGCGGGACGCCCTGACGCGGCTGCTCGCGTCCAGCTGGGCGCTCGTGGCCGAGTCGGCGGCGCTGCTGACCGCGGCGCAGGACGTGCTGGCGCCCGGCCGCATCCGGGACCTGCACGGCGACGCGGCCGACCGGGTCGAGAACCTCGTCCGGCGCGGTCAGCGGCAGGGCGTCTTCCGCACCGATCTGCCGGTCGCCTGGCTGGTCAGCTCCATGCAGTACATCCTGCACGGCGCCGCCGAGGAGATCCGCGCCGGGCGCCTGGCGAACGCGGACGCCACGCGGATCGTCACCGCCACGGTCCTGTCGATACTCCGACGTTGATCGTGGCGGTGTTTCCCCGGTTCCCGAACGACCGTTAAGCTCAGGGTCGTGACCGTAGACCGGATCCTGCCCACCGACGAGGCCCACGATCTGCTCGAGCTGACGACCGAGCTGGCCGGCAAGGAGCTCGCGCCGAAGGCGGCCGGCTTCGAGGCGCGCGGCGAGTTCCCGCGCGAGGTGCTGCGCACGCTCGGCCGCTCCGGGCTGCTCGGCCTGCCCTATCCCGAGTCCGACGGGGGCGCCGGTCAGCCGTACGAGGTCTATGTCCAGGTCTTGGAGATCCTCGCGGGCAGCTGGCTGGCCATCGCCGAGGCGGTCAGCGTGCACACCTTGAGCTGCTATCCCGTGTACGCCCACGGCAGTGACGAGCAGCGCAAGATGCTGCCCGACATGCTCGGCGGGGAGCTGCTCGGCGCGTACTGCCTGTCCGAGCCGCAGGGCGGTTCCGACGCGGCGGCGCTGACCACCCGGGCCGTACGCTCCGGCGACTCGTTCGTGGTGACCGGCACGAAGGCCTGGATCACCCACGGCGGCCAGGCGGATTTCTACAACATCTTCTGCCGTACGGGCGTGGACGGTCCCAAGGGCATCTCCTGCCTGCTCGCCGACGCGGCCACCCCCGGGCTGCAGCCGCAGAAGCCGGAAAAGGTGATGGGCTTACGGTCGTCGCCGCCGGCGCAGATCGTGCTCGACGGCGCGCGGATCCCCGCGGACCGCTTGGTCGGCGCTCCCGGCGACGGTTTCACGATCGCGATGGAGGCGCTCGACTCGGGACGGCTGGGGATCGCGGCGTGCGCGGTCGGGCTGGCCCAGTCCGCTGTGGACTACGCGGCGGCGTACGCGAAGGAACGCAAGCAGTTCGGCCGGCCGATCGCCGATTTCCAGGGGTTGAGCTTCATGCTCGCCGACATGGCCACGCAGGTGTCGGCGGCGCGGGCGCTGCTGCTGTCGGCGGCGCGCCTGAAGGACGCCGGCCGGCCCTACTCGGTCGAGGCCGCGAAGGCGAAGCTGTTCGCGACCGACGTGGCGATGCGCGTGACCACGGACGCGGTGCAGGTGCTGGGCGGCGCCGGGTATGTGGCCGACCATCCGGCCGAGCGCTGGTTCCGCGAGGCGAAGGTGCTGCAGATCGTCGAGGGCACGAACCAGATCCAGCGCGTGGTGATCGGCCGCTCCCTGACCAGGCCCTGACGCTTGGTTGTTCCGGTCGCCCCGCTGGCGGTGACGCCCGGTTCGATATTGTTTCGCCCGTGGAAGAGACCGACCGCGCGATCGTCGCCGCGCTCACCGCCGACGGCCGGCTGTCCTATACCGATCTCGCCGAGCGGGTGGGTCTGTCGGTCTCCGCGGTGCACCAACGGGTGCGCCGGCTGGAGCAGCGTGGTGTCATCGCGGGTTACACCGCCCGGGTCTCGTACGAGGCGCTGCAATTGCCGTTGACGGCGTTCGTGGCGATCCGCCCGTTCGACCCGTCGCAGCCGGACGACGCCCCGGAGCGGCTGGCCCATCTCCCCGAGATCGAGTCGTGCTATTCGGTGGCGGGGGAGGACTTCTACATGCTCCTGGTACGCGTCGGCAGCCCGGCCGGCCTGGAGCGGCTGCTGCAGGAGATCCGGACGGCGGCCAGTGTCACGACGCGCACGACCGTGGTGTTGTCCACGCCGTACGAGAATCGCCCGCCTCGGCTGCCGGTCTCCCCGGCCCCCGCCGACGAGCCTTCAACCTAGAATCCTAGGATGCCCTACGGGTTGTGCGCACCGGACGCCGCTGAGCGCCTTCTGACGTGCCGCTACGCTGCTGGCTGAACTGGCGCCGGAGTGTTACGGCGGGTTCCGGGTGGTCGGTACGGTGAGCGCATGGCGGACATCGCGCGGCGGCCCCTTCTTCGCACCCTGGTCGGCGAGGTGCTGCGCCGCCACCGGCTCGATCAGCGGCGCACGCTCGCCGAGGTGGGGCGCGACGCCAACGTCTCGGTGCAATACCTGTCCGAGGTCGAGCGCGGCCGCAAGGAGCCCAGCTCCGAGGTGCTGGCCGCGGTCTGCGACGCGCTGCGGATCGAGCTGTCCGACCTGCTGGGCGAGGTGCGGCGAGAGCTGGTGCCGGCGCCGGTCATCCGGCTCGACGCGGCCCGGATGCGCCGCCGCGTCGCGCCACCGGTCCGGCGGCCCGGCGGCGGCGACGTCCTGTTGCTGGCGGCCTAGGCGAGTAAGTCCTAAGGCGAGTCAGTGGCCGTAGGCGATCAGCGATTTGATCGCCGTCCGTCCGCCAGCGCTCTCACCCCCACTCGCATATACGACATTTCCCGAGATTTGTCGGATCGGCTGGGCCGCTGGACAGGCGGGCTCGGTGCGCGGCCGCGCGGCGCTTCCGTTCCGTGAGACAGGCGACCGCCTGCTGAGACCCGCACCCACATCATGGACTCACCGCCCGCGATGTGAGACTAGCGTCCATTGTGGAGAATGTGTTTGTCACGTAACGAGGCTTTCGCCCGGCGGGTTTTTCCGGCCGAATGTGAACCTTGGAGAGTTATGGCTCGTATGTGGGCGCAACTCTCCAAGGTTCACAAAAATCCATCACGTGACCGCGGTGTCCACATAGCGGGACCGCCCGGCCGCGAACGAATCGCCACAGCGCCTCATCTCCGGCACCACCGAGCCACCGGCCACACCGTGACCAGGTCACTCACCGCCCACCACCACGGTCAGGACTTACTCGTCTAGGCGGCGGCGTTCAGGCGGTACGCGCGGCCGGAGCGGCGGGTGATCACCTGGTCGGCGAGGCCGTAGGCGACCGCCTCGTCCGCCGACAGCGTCATGCTGCGGTCGGTGTCCGCCCGGATCTTCGCGACCGGGTGTCCCGTGTGGTCGGCGAGGATCTGGTCCATCTCGGCGCGCACCTTCGCCACCTCCTTGGCCTCCACGGCCAGGTCGGGCAGCGTGCCCCGGGCCTGGCTGGACGGCTGGTGCAGGGTCACCTTGGCGTGCCGCAGCACCGAGCGTTTGCCCGGGGTGCCGGCCGCGAGCAGGGCCGCCGCGGCCGACGACGCCTGACCCACGCAGATGGTGGCGATGTCACAGCGTACGAAATGCATGGTGTCGTAGATCGCGGTGAGCGCGCTGAACGAGCCGCCGGGGGAGTTGATGTAGAGGCCGATCTCCTGCTCGCCCGAGGACTCCAGATGAATCAGCTGAGCGATCACCACGTTGGCGACACCGTCATCGATCTCGGTGCCCAGGAAGATGATCCGGTCGGACAGCAGCCGGGAGTACACGTCGAAGGCCCGCTCGCCGTTCGGCGTCTTCTCGATCACGGTGGGGATCGTGTACTGGCTCATGCGCTCAACCCCATCGGCTGGCGGGCCATCGCGGGCCGCACGTCGTCGACACTGTCCAGGATGTGGTCGATGAGGCCGTACTCGCGGGCCTCCTCGGCGGTGAACCAGCGGTCGCGCCGGCTGTCCCGCTCCACGGTGTCGATCGGCTGGCCGGTGTGCTCCGAGGTGAGCCGCAGCAGCGTCGACCCGATCCGCTCCAGCTGCTCGGCGTAGATCTCGACGTCGGCCGCGGTGCCGCCGAAGCCGGCCGAGCCCTGGTGCATGAGGATTTGCGCGTGCGGCAGCGCGAACCGCTTGCCGGGCGTGCCGGCGGTGAGCAGGAACTGCCCCATGCTGCCGGCCAGCCCCAACGCGAGCGTGCTCACGTCGTTGGGGATGAGCCGCATCGTGTCGTAGATGGCCAGGCCGGCGCTGACCGACCCGCCCGGCGAGTTGATGTAGAGGCTGATGACGCCGCGCGGGTCCTCGGCCGACAGCAGGAGCAGCTGGCCGCAGAGCCGGTTGGCGATCGGGTCGTCGACCTCGGTGCCGAGGACGATGATGCGCTGGTGGAGCAGCCGGGTGGCTACCTGGTCTTCGATGGATCCCGCGGTCCACGCGGTCGTGCCGTTCGCTGATTGCATGTCTCCACCTTCGGAGCATGGGCGGCCGCGATCCAAGCCGATCTGCTGTCAGCAGACGCGCCAGACGGTGTCTCAGGGGGCCCCGCCCAGCCCAGAGTGACGCGACCCGCGGCGTCCGTCGTCCAATCCAGGTGATCAACCATGCCGTCCCACGCCTTCGTGCGTATGAGGCGCGACAGCGAACTGCGATTTTGCCGTCGGCGGGAGCCAAGGGAGTCACGGGAGCTACCGGCGCGACGGGTGGGCGGTGGCCGCGCACTGCCGGGTCCTGGCCGCGCTGCGCATACCGCCATCGGCTGCGGTCTCATCATTCAGCTGGTCCGTCGGCCGGGAGTCCCCGTGCGAGGCGGCGCCGCCAGGCCCAGGCAGGTCCCAGCTCCCCACAATGGGCGCCCCCCCACCCGGGTGTGGGCAGTCGCGACGCCGGGGAGGCTGTGGTTCCCCACGCCGCGGTCACCCCCACCCGGGTGTGGGCAGTCGCGACGCCGGGGAGGCTGTGGTTGTCCACGCCGCGGCCACCCCCACCCGGGTGTGGGCAGTCGCGACGCCGGGGAGGCTGTGGTTCCCCACACCGCGGCCACCCCCACCCGGGTGTGGGCAGTCGCGACGCCGGGGAGGCTGTGGTTCCCCACACCGCGGCCACCCCCACCCGGGTGTGGGCAGTCGCGACGCCGGGGAGGCTGTGGTTCCCCACGCCGCGGTCACCCCCACCCGGGTGTGGGCAGTCGCGACGCCGGGGAGGCTGTGGTTCCCCACGCCGCGGTCACCCCCACCCGGGTGTGGGCAGTCGCGACGCCGGGGAGGCTGTGGTTCCCCACGCCGCGGCGACCCACAGCGGGTGTGGGCACCCATCACGGCCGGAACGTCCCAGCTCCCCACAGCGACGGCCCTCAGGTCCGCCACGGAAGGCCAACGCATCGGAGGGTGAGCGGCGCGAGAACCAGCTGAACAGTTCCACGATGCGGACGGATGAGACCGCATCGTGGACGATCGTCCGGACTGGACGGTCGTTTTACGGATGTCTGAGGCTTTTGGAGCCGCCGATTGCCGCCTGTTTTCGAGACCTTGGAGAGTTACGCCCACATGCGAGCCACAACTCTCCAAGGTCTCGAAGAACTTCGTTGCGGGCGCTGAAGGATCCGCACTGAACGCGGACAAAGGCAAGGAAAAGGATGTCGCCGGAGAGGCCCGCTCGGTGGGAAGGTTGGACACACGGGATCGGCTCGGTGGCCAGTGGGTGAGAGGCCTGCTTAGGCGGTCACGCCGGGTCGGCTCGGTCGCGAGTCGGTGGGAGGCCGTTTCAGGAGGTCGCACGGGTCGGTTCGGTGGCTGCTCGGTGGGAGGCCGTTTCAGGAGGTCGCACGGGTCCGTTCGGTGGCTGCTCGGCGGGAGGCCGTTTCAGGAGGTCGCACGGGTCGGTTCGGTGGCTGCTCGGTGGGAGGCCGTTTCAGGAGGTCGCACGGGTCCGTTCGGTGGCTGCTCGGCGGGAGTCGTCTCCGGTGGTCACCGCGAGGCCGGCTCGGTGCTTAGTCGAGGGGGAGGTCGGCGCGGGTGCACTCGGTTATGTAGGGGAGCTCGTACTCGGTGCGGCCTACCAGGTCGGGGTGCGTCGCCATCAAGCGGCGGACCTCGCTCAGGACGGCGGCCTTCTCGTCGGGCGGGAGCAGGATGATGCGGCTGCGTGAGGCGACCATGTCGATGAGGCGTTCCGGGCCCAGGACCTCGGTCCAGCGGAAGCGGGCGGTCTCGGACGGGCCGAACGGGGGGCCGATCGTGGTGCTGCGTTCGCGGTTCTCGCTGCCGATGATCTCGCCGAGGCGGCGGACCCAGTCGGCGGACTCGTCGCGGACGTTCCACAGCAGACCCAGGCGGCCGCCGGGGGAGAGGATGCCGGCGATCGCGGGGACGGCGCGGGAGGCGTCCACCCAGTGCCAGGCCTGCGCGACCAGCACGACGTCGGCGGAGTCCGCGGGCAGCGGGATCGACTCGGCGGTGCCCTGGACGGCGGTGACGCCGGGGACGGCGCGGCGCAGCTCGGCGAGCATGCCGGCCGACGGGTCGACGGCGGTGACGGGCAGGCCGCGCGCGGCGATCTGGCGGGTCAGCTTGCCGGTGCCCGCACCCAGATCGACGACCCTGGGCCGGCGGCTCGGCGCGCGGCCGCGAAGCGGGCGCGGGTCGGCACCGCCGAGCGGGTGGGTCGGCGGGCCCGCGTCGGGGGTGCTCGCGCGGTGGCCGGTGCCGGCCTGGCGAGAGGGCCCGCGGTGGCCGGCAGGCAGGAGCCAGTCCAGGGCCTCGGACGGGTAGGAGGGCCGGCCGCGTTCGTAGGTCTCGGCGGCGGGCCCGAACGAGTTCGCGTGGGCGGCGTGGTCGGACACAGTGACGATCTTAACTCGCAACATCCTAGGACGCTCTACGGGGTGTGTTTGGGGTGGCGCGTGCGAGGGCAGGTACTTGACCGAGGGCAAGTATTCATGGAGGTTGGACTATGAGCTTCTCGGATAAGGCCAAGAACGAAGCCGACGAACTGGCCGGCAAGACCAAGAAGGCCGCGGGCCGGGCGACCGGCAACGAGAGTCTGGAGGCCAAGGGTCAGGCGCAGGAGTCCGCCGCGCAGGCCAAGAAGGCGGGCGAGCACGTGAAGGACGCCGGCAAGGACGTCCGCGACGCGTTCAGCTAGAAAGCGACCAGAGAGGACGCGTCCGGCTAGCGAGCCGGACGCGAGAGCAAGTAGACAGAGACCACGTGAAGGCCCGGGGCAACGGCGCCCCGGGCCTTCACGTCATGCGGGCAGCGGCTCGGCCGAGGCCGTAGCCGCCTGCTTGCGCCACCAGTCCTGGCCGGTCTGCGGCAGCGTGTCGATCGGGTCGTAGTACGCGTACAGCTTGGACAAGGCCTCGGTGTCGTCCGCCTCGATCGAGGTGCGGTAGTTCTTCGTCCAGTACGAGATGCCGTGCTCGCGGTCGTACTCGGCGACCATGTGGACCCAACGCTTGCCGACGAACGGGACGTCGCAGACGATGCGCGGCGTGGCGTACCCGGGGAGGTAGCCCATCATGTCGTGCTGCAGCTGCTGGGCGTGCCACACCGGGACCCGCCAGTGCTCGGCGTTGGGGATCATGTCGCACATGTAGAAGTAGTACGGCAGGATGCCGGCCTCGCCCTGCAGCGCGAAGCACAGGTCGAGCAGGTCGGCGGTCGTCGCGTTCACGCCGCGCATGAGCACGCCCTGGTTGCGCACGTCGCGCACGCCGACCTCGAGAAGGGTGCGGGCGGCGCGGGCCACCAGCGGGGTCAGCGAGTTCACGTGGTTGACGTGGGTGTGCACGGCCAGGTTGACGCCGCGGCGTTCGGCGGTGATGGCGACCCGGTTGAGGCCCTCGACGACGTCGTCCTGTAGCCAGTGCTGGGGCAGGCCCATCAGCGCCTTGGTGGCGAGCCGGATGTCGCGCACGGTCGGCACGGACAACAGGCCCATCAGGTACGCCTCGAGCTGCTTCCACGGCACGTTCGCCACGTCGCCGCCGGACACGACCACGTCCCGTACGCCGGGGTGGGCCTTGAGGTAGGAAAGGTGCGCTTCGTAGCGGTCGACCGGTTTGAGTGACAGGCGTAACTTGTCCACGGTCGGCGTGCTATTTCCGACCAAATCCATCCGGGTGCAGTGCCCACAGTATTGCGGACACGTCGACAGCAACTCGGCGAGAACCTTCGTCGGATAGCGATGCGTCAGCCCCTCGGCCACCCACATGTCGTGCTCGTGCAGCGAGTCCCGCGTCGAGTTCGGGTGCGACGGCCAGTCAGAATGCCGGTCGGAGGCCACCGGAAGCATGTACCGCCGGATGGGGTCGGCGTAGAAGGACGCCGTGTCCGGCTCGGCGTGCGGGACCATCGTGTTCAGCATCTGCGGCGGCAGCAGCATCGACATGGTGGCCAGCCGTTCCTGGTCGGCCACGAGGTCGTCGTAGAAGCTTTCGTCGACCAGTGACCCGAGCACGGCGCGCAGCTGCTTCACGTTCTTGACGCAATGCACCCGCTGCCACTGCGCGGACTCCCACTGCGCCGCGGTCACGTCGCGCCAGCCCGGAAACCTGGTCCAGTCGGGTTCGGCCAGCGTGCGGCGCTGGTACTCGTACGGCTGGTCGGAGCTCTCGGTCACGCGGCCCTCCAAGGTCGTCCTTGACCCATCCCAACCTACTGGATTATTTACGGTCTAGATACGGGATGGCCGGAGGATTTACGGTGTACCCACGCATCGCACGAGAAGGATGGGGTTGAATGGGCTTCTCCGCAGGATTAGACCGGGTGCTGGAGCCGGCCGGTGTGCTGCCGCAGGCGGCGTGGCGGCTCGACCCGCGGCCGGAGATCGGGGCCGACGAGGTCCGGATCCGGGTGGAGCGCCTCAACCTCGACGCCGCCAGCTTCCGGCAGTTATCGGAAAAACACGATAAGAACGGCGATGCGGTACGGGACGAGGTCCTGGAGATCATCCGGACCCGTGGGAAGATGCACAACCCGGTCACCGGCTCGGGCGGCATGCTGATCGGCGTGGTCGACGAGGTCGGCCCGGCGTCGCCGCTTGCCCTGAAGCCGGGCGATCGGGTGGCGACGCTGGTGTCCCTGACGCTGACGCCGCTGAGCATCACCGACGGCCTCGCCCGGTGGGACGGGACGACCGAACAGGTGCCGGCGGAGGGGGCGGCAATCCTGTTCGGTCGCTCGGTCGCCGCGGTGCTACCGGCGGACCTGGCGCCCGAGCTGGCACTCGCGGTGTACGACGTGTGCGGCGCGCCGGCGCTGACCGACCGCGTGGTGCGTTCTTATACGGAAAAACAGGAGGATGTCACTGTCGCCGTGCTGGGCGGCGCCGGCAAGAGCGGCAGCCTCGCCCTCGCCGCCGCCCGTCTCGCCGGCGCCCGCACCACCGGAATCGTCCCCACCGAGACCGAGCGCCGGGCCCTTTACGACACGGGGCTGGCCGATGTCGTGACCATCGCCGATGCCCGCAACCCGGTCGAGGTGGCCCACCGGGTGACCGAGGCGCTGGGCGGCCCGGCCACGGTCACGGTCGTCTGCGTGGACGTGCCCGGCTGCGAGCACGGCGCGATCCTGTCCACGGCGGACGGCGGCACGGTGATCTTCTTCTCGATGGCGACGAGTTTCCCGGCCGCGGCGCTGGGGGCCGAGGGCCTGTCCGCGGACGTGACGATGCTGATCGGCAACGGGTACGTGCCGGGGCACGCGGCGTTCGCGGTCGACCTGCTGCGCCGCGTTCCGGCGGTCCGGGCGCTGTTCGAGGCGCGGCTCGCGGGACACTGACGGGCATGACAGACACCCCCTCGGTCATTTACGTCAACGGCCGCTTCTACTCCGCCGCCGATCCGCGGGCCACCGCCATGCTGGTCCGGGACGGGAAAATCGCCTGGCTGGGCGCGCGTGCCGACGCGCCGCCGGCCGACCGCACCGTCGATCTCGCGGACGGCCTGGTGACCCCGGCCTTCGTCGACGCGCACCTGCACGCCACCGACACCGGGCTGGCCGCCGACGGTCTCGACCTGTCCGGCGTGGCCTCGGCGGCGCAGCTGCTCGAGGCGGTGACGGCGTTCGCGGCGACGCGTCCCGCCGACGCCGTGGTGCACGGCTACAAGTGGGACGAGACGCTCTGGCCGGAGCAGACGCCGCCCACCGCGGAGGAGCTGGAGAAAGCGGCCGGCGGCCGCCGGGTCTATCTGTCGCAGGCTTCGGTGCACTCGGCCCTGGTGTCGACCTCGCTGCTGGGTGCCGCTCAGGGCGTTCCCGGGTACGCCTCGACGGGCTGGGTGCGGGAACAGGCACATCACGCCGTGCGCGCGCTGGCCCTGGGCGCGTTGACGCCGGCGCAGCGGACCGCGGCGCAGCGGGCGGCCCTGAGTCAGGCGGCGTCGATGGGGATCGCGGCGGTGCACGAGTGCGGCGGCCCGGGCACGTCCAGCGAGACCGATTTCGCGTCGGTTCTCGCGTTGTCCGGCACCGGCCTGCCGCAGGTGTTCGGATACTGGGGTGAGCTGGGCGCCGCCGAGAAGGCGCGGGACCTGGGCGCGGCGGGCGCGGCCGGCGACCTGTACGCGGACGGCGCGCTGGGTTCGCGCACGGCGTCGCTGCGGCACCCGTACGCCGACGGCGACGGCGGCACCGGGGAGGCGTTCGTGTCCGCCGAGCAGGCCGCCGAGCATCTGCTGGACTGCATGCGGGCCGGGGTGCAGGGCGGCTTCCACGCGATCGGGGACGCGGCGATCGAGACGGTGCTCGAGGGGTTCGCGATCGCGGCGCGGCAGGCCGGGGTGGAGACGCTGCGCCAGGCCCGGCACCGCATCGAGCACGTCGAGCTGATCGACAAGGCGATGATCGCCCGGATGGTCGAGTTCGGGGTGGTGGCGTCGGTGCAGCCGGTGTTCGACGCGTTGTGGGGTGGCGCCGGGCGGATGTACGAGCAGCGCCTGGGCCTGGAGCGGTCGATGGCGTCGAACCCGATCGGGACGATGCACGCCACCGGGGTGCATCTGGCGTTCGGGTCGGACTCGCCGGTCACGTCGCTGGATCCGTGGGCGGTGGTGCTGGCCGCGGCCGCTCCGCGTAACCCGCGGCACCGGATGAACGTGCGGGCGGCGTTCGCGGCGTCCACCCGCGGCGGGTGGCGGGCGGCCGGGGTCGACGACGCGGGGGTGCTGGCGCCGGGCGCGTCGGCGAGCTTCGCGGTGTGGGACACCCCCGCGGGCGTACGGGACGGGCTTCCGGTCTTGCTGCCGGATGTGGACGGGGCGGAGCCGGCACGGCCGGTGTGCCGGCGCACGGTGCTGCACGGCGCGACGATCTTCGAGGGGTAGGAAACGGTGGCCGGGAAGCTGGGGCTGGACCCGCGGGTGGTGCGCAAGGCGCGGCGGCTCGCCGAGCGGGCGGGCCGGCCCGTGGTGGATCTGGCGCGGTCGCACACGACCGTGTCGGTGGAACGGGCGGTGCTGCGCCTGGCCGGGGTGCGCGGGGCCGACGCGGACGGGATCCCGTGGGTGAACCGGCTGGCCGACGCGGTGGTCGCGGACGTGGGGCTCGGGCACGGGGTGGCGGTGCCGGTGTTCCACGCGATGCGCGAGACCGGGGTGGACGACGTCACGGTGCTCGCGCAGAAGGCGGCCGCGGGGGCTGTTCGCTTCGGCGTACCGGGAAAGCAGGCGGACGTGACGGCGGCCCGGCGGCTGGCGAAAAGAGCGACCGGCGCCGGGCTGAAGCTGGTGGATCGGCGGCGGGCCGAGCGGGAGCGGCTGATCAAGAGGTGGGGTGACCCGCCGCAGCGGCCGTGGATCTATCTGATCGTGGCGACCGGCGACATCTACGAGGACATCCCGCAGGCGCAGGCGGCGGCGCGGGCCGGGGCGGACGTGATCGCGGTGATCCGCTCGACCGGGCAGTCGCTGCTGGACTACGTGCCCGAGGGGGCGACGCGGGAGGGGTTCGCGGGCACGTACGCGACGCAGGAGAACTTCCGGCTGATGCGGGCGGCCCTGGACGAGACGTCGAAGGAGCTGGGGCGTTATGTGCGGCTGACGAACTACGCGTCGGGGCTGTGCATGCCGGAGATCGCGGCGCTGGCCGGGATGGAACGCCTGGACATGATGCTGAACGACTCGATGTACGGCATTTTGTTCCGCGATATCAACCCGATCCGGACCTTTGTGGACCAGCGGTTCAGCCGGCAGGTGCACGCCCGCGCGGGGATCATCATCAACACGGGTGAGGACAACTATCTGACGACGGCGGACGCGGTGGACGCGGCTCACACGGTGACGGTGTCGCAGCTGCTGAACGAGTATTTCGCGTACGAGGCGGGGCTGGCCGACTGGCAGCTCGGTCTGGGGCATGCTTTCGAGATAAATCCTGATTTGCCGGAATCGTTCCGGCTGGAGCTGGCGCACGCGCTGCTGGCCCGCGAGTTGTTCCCGACCGCGCCGCTCAAGTGGATGCCGCCGACCAAGCACATGACCGGCGACGTGTTCCGCGGCAACCTGCTCGACGGCTTCTTCAACCTGGCCGGCGCGATGACCGGCCAGGGCATCCTGCTGGTCGGCATGATGACCGAGGCGGTGGTGACGCCCTGGCTGTCCGACCGCGACGTGGCGTTACAGAACGTGCGGTACGTGCTCAACGGCGCCGGGGGGTTGCACGAGGATTTCGTCCCGGCTGCGGGCGGCTTCATCCAGCAGCGCGCCCACCAGGTCCTCGGCGAGGCGGTCGACCTGCTGGAGAAGATCGTCGACGACACGCTGCTGAACGCGATAGCGGATGGCACGTTCGGCATCATGAAACGCCCCGCCGATCGCGGTAAAGGCTTGGACGGGGTCGCCAAGATTGACGACAATTACTTCAATCCGGTCACGGAAGCCCTGGAAGCGCCGAAATGACGACGAGAACCGACGTGATCTTGCGTTTTACTCGGAGGACGAGCCCCCCATTTCGTCAGGAGCCGTCGTGTTACGAAGTTTCCAGCTGGCCAATCATCGATCGATCCGGGATGAGCACGAATTGCTCCTGTTTCCGGTTCGTGGCCGGGAGCCGCTTGTTCTGCCGGTGACCGCGATCTACGGACCGAATGCCGCCGGCAAGTCGAACCTGATTGACGGGCTGCATTGGTTCCAGCAGGCGGTTCTGCACTCCTTCCGGACGTGGGAACCCGACGCCGAGATACCGCGTGATCCGTTCCGCCTCGACCCGCAGGCGGCGGCCGAGCCGTCGTCCTACGTCGTCGTCCTGGTCCTCGACGGCACTCGGTACCTGTACGGGGTCAGCCTCGACGACGCCGTCGTGCGGGAGGAGTGGCTGTACGCATACCCCCGCCGCCACAAGCGCGTCATCTTCGAGCGGCAGGGTCAGACGGTCGAGTTCGGCTCCACGATCAAGGATCGCCGGCGCCGGGCGGAACTGCTGGGCGGGGCACTTGGCCGCAACTCGTTCTTCCTGAGCATGGCGGCACAAACGAGGCAAGAGGAGGTCCTGCCGGTCTACCGGTGGTTCCGCGACGGCCTGCGGATTCTCGACGGCGCCCGACCCTCGGCCGACAGCCCCGGCGAGGTGGCCGACCACGTCATCGATGCCGTGCATCGCCATCCCGAGTTCATCGAGCTGCTGAAAAGGGCTGACCTGGGGATCGTCGACCTGGAGATCGTCCCCACGAACGCCGAGGCCGCCTATGCGCGGTCGGCCGCCGAAATCGTTGACGACAACGTCGAGGGCCGGCACCAGATCGCCCGAAGGACTATCGAGGACCGCCGTAAGAGGGGAGACCTGCAGGACGAGCTCACCTTCCTGCACGGCGAGAAGCGGGTGCCGTTCAGCCCGGCGGACGAATCGGACGGAACGCTGGCCGTAGCTGACCTGCTGGCCGCGATCCTTTCGGCGCTGAATGACGGAGCCACGCTCGTCGTCGACGAGATCGACGCGAGCCTGCACCCGCTGCTGACCACCCGGCTCTTGGAATTGTTCCGGGACGGCAGCGCCAACCCGCACGGCGCTCAGCTGATCTTCACGACCCATGACACCGCACTGCTGGGAACCAACCTGGATCTCAACGACGTGCTCAGGCGCGACGAGATCTGGTTCGTCGACAAGAACAAGGACGGCGCCACGTCCATTTACCCGCTTACCAGTTTCCGCCCCGGCAAAGGCGAGGAACGAGATCACGACTACCTCGACGGAATCTATCGCGCTGTGCCGCGTATTTTCCCGGATTCTCTGGTACGGCAGCTCATCACGGCGCGAGACGAAAGCGATCATGACAATGCGGCGTGACGGTGAGCCGAGGAGGCGGGCCGCGTCCCGAGTTCTCATAGTCTGCGGCTCTGACGCGACGGAATCCGCATATTTCACAGGCCTGCGAGACGCGCACTGTCCGCCTTCGATGCGCCTGTCGATCATCGAGAAGGGGCAGGTGGCTCCGGAGGAGGTCGTTCGGCATGCCTGGCGGAAGATGATGGGGGGCCGCTACCACCAGGTGTGGTGTGTCGTCGACGTCGATCACTTCGAGCGGGCGGGGGGCCAGATAACCAAAGCGCTGCGGCTGGCGGACAAGCACGGCATCAAGATGGCCATCTCGAACCCGTGCTTCGAGCTGTGGCTCCTGCTGCACCGCGCCGGGTGCACCGTGCACTGCGCCGACTGCCGCGCCGTGCACCGCATTCTCAAGCGCGACCTGCCCGCGTACGACAAAACGCGGTTGAGGTTCGAGGACTTCTCCGCCGGCGTGCCGGACGCGGTGAAACGAGCCCGGGAACTGGATCCCACCGGACCCGACCACGCGACCAACCCCTCGACCGGGGTCTGGGCCCTGGTCGCCACGATTCTGGAGCAACCGTGACGATTATCCGGCCGTACGGGGACACCACCGGGGACGGGATGGTGCAGCTGTCGTTCACGCTGCCGGTCCCGCACGACAAGCGGGCCGAAGGGGCCGCGTTGCAGCTCGCCGCGAAGATGGGCATGGAGCCGGCGATGCTGGTGCACGCGAAACAGATGGGCGACGCGTACACGTTCTTCGTCGTCTACGGCAAGGTCGGTCACCTCGTGGACACCGGCAAGGTGCAGGTCGTCGAGCGTGATTACCCGCTGCTGAGCGCCAGGGAGGTCAACGCGGCGGTCAAACGCGGGCTGCGGCGGCCGTTGAGCGTGGTGGGGGCCTGCATCGGCACCGACGCGCACACCGTGGGCATCGACGCGATCCTCAACCTCAAGGGCATCGCGGGGGAGAAGGGCCTGGAGTCCTACACCGAGCTGTCGGTGACCAACATGGGCGCCCAGGTGTCGGTGCCCGACCTGGTGGAGACGGCCCGCGCGAAGAAGGCCGACGCGGTGCTGGTGTCGCAGGTGGTCACCCAGCGCGACGCGCACCTGCAGAACACGCGGGCCATGTCGGCGGCGTTCCGCGAGGCGCTGCCGGAAGGGCGGCGGCCGCTGTTGATCGTGGGCGGGCCGCGGTTCGACGAGCTGATGACCGGGGAGCTGGGCGTCGACCGGATCTTCGGCCGGGGCACCACGCCGCGCGAGGTCGCCTCCTATCTGGTCCACGCCATCATCAAGGAGCCGAAGTGATCACCGTGACGCATCGCCGGTACGTGCCGTACGCGCACGCCCACTACGCCGGGAACCTGGTCGACGGCGCGTACTCGCTGGGCCTGTTCGGGGACGTCGCCACCGAGGTCTGCATCCGGCTCGACGGCGACGAGGGCCTGTTCGCCTCCTACGACGACGTGCAGTTCAAGGCCCCGGTGCAGGCCGGCGACGTGCTCGAGGTGACCGCCACGGTGGTGCACATGGGGAAGCGCTCCCGCAAGATCGCGTTCACGTCCACGGTGGTGTGCCGCGGTACCGGCGGCTCGTCGGCGCGGGTGCTGGACGAGCCGATCGTCGCGGTGAGCGCCACCGGCACGGTCGTGGTCCCGCCGAAGCCGTGACGACGGTTGTCTGCGCGGACGTCGGGTCCACGTACACGAAAGCGGCCCTGATCGACCTCGGCACCGCGACACTGGTCCGCCGCGCCGAGGTGCCCACGACCGCCGCCACCGACGTGCTGACCGGTTTGGATCAGGCCGTCGCCGCGGTCGGCGGCACCGGCGACGAGCTGTACGTCTGCTCCTCGGCCGGGGGCGGGCTGCGGCTCGCGGTCGTCGGCTACGAGGCGCTGGTCACCGCCGAGGCCGGCCACCGGGTGGGGCTGTCCGCGGGTGCCCAGGTGGTGCACGTCGCGGCGGGCCGGCTCGACGGGCGGTCGGTGCAGGCGTTGCGCGCGTCGCGGCCGGACGTGATCCTGCTGGTCGGCGGCACCGACGGCGGCGACGCCTCGGTGCTGATGCACAACGCTGGGCGGCTGGCCACCTCCCGGTTGCGGCTCCCGGTGGTGCTGGCCGGCAATTCCCGCGTACGCCCGGACGCCGCGGCCCTGCTCACGCACCGGCGCATCCCGGTGACCGTGACCGGCAACGTGCTGCCCCGCATCGGCGAACTCGACCCCGCCCCGGCCCGGTCGGCGATCCGGTCGGTGTTCCTGCGGCACGTCATCGGCGGCAAGAGACTCTCCCGGGGCGGCCGGTTCGCGTCGCTGGTGCGCTCGGCCACCCCGGACGCCGTACTGGCCGGGGTGGAACTGCTCGCCGACCGCACCGGCGCCGGTGTGCTGGTGGTGGACGTGGGCGGCGCCACCACCGACGTGTACTCGGCGCTGCTGCCGGACGCGGAGGCCGAGACCGGGCCGCGACGCGATGTGGCGGGCACGCTGTGGCGGTCGAGAACCGTCGAGGGTGACCTCGGTGTCGCAGCCGGTGCCGACGGGACACGCACGGCCGCCACATCGGAGAAATTGGCACTACCGAAAAGCGGACACCTCACCGATGACCGTGCGTTAGCCGCCGCGGCCGCCACGATCGCGTTGCGGCGGCACGCGCGAGGCCACTCGTCCGGTCCCGGTCAGCCCCGCACCGGCGGCCGGGACCTGCGCGACGTGCGCCTGGTGGTGGGTTCCGGCGGGGTGCTGCGCCACGGCGGCGGCGAATATGTGCTGCACGCGCTCTTGTCCGACGTCGCGGGCGGCTGGGCGGCGCCGGTGCGGGCGCGGACCGTGGTCGATCAGCGGTATGTGCTGGCCGCCGCCGGTCTGCTCGCCACCGATCACCCGGACGTGGCCGGTGCCCTGCTGAACAGCCTGTAACCCCGGCGGGTACGGGAGATGACACGCCGAGAAACCCGACACGCCCGGGCGGGGGTCAGGCGGTTGACAGGCGGGCGGGGGCAGGACTTACCGTCTTCGAATCCTGAGCACGGCAGCGGCTCTGTTCGCTTCGTCCTCTCGCCCACTGGCCGCAGTCCTCGCAGGGGTCGCGCGTACAGCCAGGTCCAGTGGGTGGGGGTCGGCGGGGCGGCGCGGACGAGGCGCGACCGTGGTGGGGCGGGGGGATCGAGCAGCGCCAGTAGACAACGGCACGACGCGGGCAGCCAGTCCGTGCCCTGTCGGTCCGAAGGCGATCGCGACGTCCGGCCCGTGCCACCCCCCGTGCGAAGGGGACGAGGGAGAACTCGAGGCGCGGCCCCGACGGGCCGCGCCTCCTCTGCCCTCACTCAGCGTCGCCCGGTAGCCTTCGGCGGGTGGAAATGACGCTGCAACCCCCCGCTACGCCGCTGGTCACGGCGTCCGGCGCGCCCCGCCCGATCCGGGCCCGGTGGGCGCTGCCGATGGCGATCCTGTCCGGAGCGGCGTTGCTGCTGTCCTTTCCCCCGTACGGGCTGTGGTGGCTGGCGCCCGCCGGCGTGGCGCTGCTGGCCGGGGCCGCGCACCGCCGTCGTCTGCGCACCGCTTTCCTGCTCGGCTGGGCGGCCGGCCTGGTCCTGTTCGTGCCGCTGATCAGCTGGACCACGATCGGTGCCGGCTGGGCCCCCTGGATCCTGCTGTCGGTGGCCGAGGGCGCGTTCCTCGGGCTGCTCGCCATGGCCACCGCCTGGCTGTCCCCGATGGTGGACCGCCGGCCCTGGATGTGGCCGCTGCTGACCGGGCTGCTCTGGACCAGCCAGGAGGCGCTGCGCGACCGTGCCCCGTTCGGGGGATTCCCGTGGGGGCGGCTCGCGTTCAGCCAGGGCGACGCCCCCGCGCTGCGCGTCGCGGCGTATGGGGGAGCGCCGTTGGTGACCTTCGTGGTGGCCGCCGCCGGCGGCGCCCTGATCGCCCTGCTGTGGCGCCGCCGCTTCTCCGTCCCGGCGTTAGGGTTCGCGGTGCTGCTCGCGGCGTTGCTGGCCGGGCCGCTGCTGGTGCCGGTCAGCCACGGCGGCTCCACCACCAAGACGGTCGCGATCGTGCAGGGCAACGTGCCGCGCCTCGGGCTCGACTTCAACTCGCAGCGCCGCGCCGTGCTCGACAACCACGTCGACGCCACCCTGAAACTCGCCAACGAGGTCGCGGCCGGCACCGCCACCAAGCCCGACCTGGTGGTGTGGCCGGAGAACTCCAGCGACATCGACCCGCTGCGCAACCCGGACGCGGCGCAGGAGATCACCGAGGCCGCCGACCGGATCGGCGCGCCCATCCTGGTCGGCGCGGTCCTGCAGACCGACACCCCCGGCGACATCAAGAACGCCGGCATCCTCTGGAATCCGGGCACCGGGCCGGACACGTCGCAGACCTACGTCAAGCGGCACCCGGTGCCGTTCGCCGAGTACATGCCGCTGCGCTCGGTCGCCCGGCTGGTCACCGACAAGGTCGACCTGGTCCAGAACATGCTCGCCGGGGACCATCCCGGTGTCATCAAGACCGGGCCGCTGACCCTGGGCGACGTCATCTGCTTCGAGGTGGCGTACGACGGGATCGTGCGGGACACGGTGACCGGCGGCGCCCAGGTCCTCGCCGTGCAGACCAACAACGCCACCTTCACCGACGCCGAGGCCCGCCAGCAGATGGCGATGGTGCAACTACGGGCCGTCGAGCACGGCCGCGACGCCCTCATGGTTTCCACCGTCGGCGTCTCCGGGTACATCGATACCAGCGGCCGCATCCACGGTGAGAGCGGTTTCAACGTGGCATCCGTGATGGTGCGTGCGATGCGTCTGGGCGGACCGACTACGCTAGCGACGCGCTTGGGCGCCGCGCCCGAGGTAGCGGCAGTGGTGCTCACGATCGCCGCCCTGGCCGGTGCTCTGGTGCTGCGCCGCCGCCGGCGCGTGATCCTTGACGACGAAAAGGACGAGAGGGCAGGGGCACGGTGAGCGAGACCGAAGGCTACCCGGGAGTCGGACGGGTCCTCGTGGTCATCCCGACCTACAACGAGGCGGACAACATCCGTTCGATCACCGAGCGGGTGCGCCGGGCGGTCCCGGCCGTCGACATCCTGGTCGCCGACGACAACTCGCCCGACGGCACCGGCGGCATCGCCGACGAGCTCAGCACCACCGACGACCACATCTTCGTGCTGCACCGGGCCGGCAAGGAAGGCCTCGGCGCCGCGTACAAGGCCGGGTTCGCCTGGGCGAAGAACAAGGGCTACGACGCGGTCGTCGAGATGGACGCGGACGGCTCGCACGCCCCGGAGGAACTGCCCAAGCTGCTCGACGCGCTGCGCGACACCGACGCGGTGCTCGGCACCCGCTACATCTCCGGCGGCAGCGTGCACAACTGGCCGATGCGCCGGCTGCTGCTCTCGCGCGGCGGCAACATCTACATCCGGATGGCGCTGGGCATGCCGTTCCGCGACGCCACCGGCGGGTACCGTGCGTACCGGATGCCGGTCCTCGACGAGATCAACGTGGAGACGGTCGCCTCGACCGGCTATTCGTTCCAGGTCGAGCTGGCCTGGCGTACGTACAAGTCCGGTTTCCGCATCGCCGAGGTGCCCATCACGTTCACCGAGCGCGAACACGGCGTCAGCAAGATGAGCGGCAACATCTTCAAGGAACAGCTGCTCAGGGTCACTGTCTGGGGCATGCAGTCGCGGGGCAGCAACCTGATGGGCATGCTCGGGCGCAAGCCCCGCCGAGGGCAGACCTGGCCGTGACCGTGTCATGCTTGGGTGGTTCGCGTTTCGCGTGAAGCGGAGGACCTGATGCGCGGTCGTGGCCTGGCACTACTTCCTTTGGGCTTGTTCCTGCTCGCGCTCGCCGAGATCGCCGTCTTCGTGACGGCCGTGCACCTGCTCGGCGGCGCCTGGGCGATTCTGTTGCTGGTCGCCGCCAGCGTGGCCGGCATGATCCTGCTGCGCCGTGAGGGCATCCGGGGGTGGCGCCGCTTCCAGGCGGCCGCCGCCGAGGGCCGCCCGCCCGGCCGGCAGGTGACCAACTCGCTGGTCGGCCTGTTCGGCTCGCTGCTGCTGGCCATCCCGGGCTACATCTCGGCGGTTGCCGGGCTCGTGCTGCTGCTGCCCCCGGGCCGGCAGCTCGCCCGGCGTGCCGCCGAGCGCTACACCGAGCGGCACGTCGACGCCGCGGTGGCCGGCGACCTGTTCGGCCCGCGTCGCGTGCGGGTCCGGCGCGGCGACCCGGTCGTGGTCGACGCCGAACCCACCCCGGCACCCGCGTCGCCCGCGGCGGCGATCGAGGGCGAGGTCATCGAGGGCGAGGTCATGCGCTGATCCGGGCACAACGAAAGGCCGTCCCGGCTCCGGGACGGCCTTTTCGTATCTCGTGGTACCCCTTTATCGGCCCCGGCGCGTACGCACCTCCTGGAGCCGCTCGTTGAGAATGTCCTCCAGCTCGGCGATGGAACGCCGCTCGAGAAGCATGTCCCAGTGGGTGCGCGGCGGCTTCGCCTTCTTCTGCTCCGGCTCGCTTCCGTCCACCAGACGGGCGACGCTGCCGTCGAATTTGCATTCCCAGGTGGTGGGCACCTCGGCATCGACGGCGAACGGCACCTCGAACTGGTGACCCTTCACGCACAGGTACTCGCGGGTCTGCCGGGGCGCCAGCTCGGTGTTGCGGTCGGACTCGTAGCTGACTGCGCCAAGACGGCTGCCGCGCAGCATGCGTTCGCCCATGATCGGCTTTCCCCTCGCTCGTGGTGCTGCTCTCGTTGGTGTAACGAAAGGGGCGGCCGCGGGATTCCGCGGTCGCCAATGCTCCGGACCACCGTTGTGACGGCGGTGTTAACGCTACGAGCGTAACCGGACGCGGCCCATACTCGGGACTGCCGACCCCCGCCGAAGTGGACCTTGGTCCATTTTACGCCCTTATGGGAGATGTGCGGGTGGTGCAATGTCGGTCACCCGACCGGTTACAGCCCATTTCTCCGGCGCAGGTCAGGCCAGATCCGACCCGCTTGATGAACTCAGTTCGGTAAAACTTCACGACCGGGTGGCTTGCGCGGCGTTGACAGACTCGCCGCCATGATCGTGTGGATCAACGGAGCGTTCGGCGCCGGGAAGACCACGACGGCGGGTCTGCTGGCCGCGGGTCTCGCGGACGCCAAGGTTTTCGACCCAGAGTACGTCGGTTATCTGCTGAGAGCGTTCGTGACGTCGCCGACCGGGGACTTCCAGGACATACCCCTGTGGCGGCACCTGGTGGTGGAGACCCTCGCAGGGCTGGACCGGTCGTATCCGCGTACCTGGGTCGTGCCGATGAGCCTGATCGACGCGGGATATCGGGCGGAGATTTTCGAGGGGTCGCGGGCGGCCGGTGCCGGCGTGCGGGAGTTCGTGCTGGTGGTGCCGTCGGGGGTGCTGCGGGCCCGGATCTTGTCGGACGAGGTCGACACGGAGGCACGGCAGTGGCGGCTTGATCATGTCGAGCAGGCGCTGGCGACGTTCGCGGCGGCGCAGGACGCGTGCCTGATCGACGGGACCCGGGAGCCGGAGAAGGTGGCCGCGGAGATCATCGAGCGGCTGGCGTAAGCCGGCAGGGGTAAGCCTGCTTCTCCTCGCCCCTGTTCCGGGCCATCGCTGGCGCGATCGATGGATCTCTACTCGATCTATGTGGGTGATCAGCAACTCTGCGGTCCGGCGGTCAACGGCCGGCTGCCGGCTGCTGCGGTGCGACGGCCGGGCGGGACGGGCCCAGGGAGGCCAGCGCTGAGGCCAGATCGCTGACCTGAGTGGACAGCTGGGCGGCGCGGGACTGGGCGGCCTCGGCGTCGGCGACCGCGGTGGCGAGGCGGCGTTCCAGGTCGGTGCGGTCCTGGGCGGCGCGTTCCACTGCCCTTTCCAGATCCTCTTGCGTACGCCGCAGCGCGTCCCGTTCGGACAGCGCCGCCGTGGCCTGCTCGCGGAGTCCGGTCTCGGTGACGGCGGCGTCCCGGCGTACGTCGGCAAGGGTTTTGGTGGTTGTCTCCAGCTGCTCGGCGGACGCGCGCTGGGCGGACTCGGCTTGGCGGGTCTGCTCGCGGGCCGTGTCGCGTTCCTGGCGGAGTTCGTCGGCGCGTTCGGCGGTGGTCTGGGCGTCGCGGAGGGCGGTGGCGAGGTCTCGTTCGGTGGAATCGCGCTCGCGGCGGGCGTCCTGCAGCTCGGCCCGGACGGTGGCGAGCTCCTCCCGGGTCGCGGTGAGCCGGCCGGTGGCGGCGTCCCGGTCGGATTCGGCACGCTCGCGCAGGGCCGCGGCGGCGGTGGCCTCCCGGCGGGCCTCGTCCCGGGCCGTCTCGGCGTCGGCGGCGGCCTGCGTGGCAGTGGTGGCGCGGCGCTCCGACTCGGACGCGTGCTGGCGGGCCTCGTCGCGTTCCGCGGTCGCCGCGGCGGCCAGCCGGTGCGCGTCGGCGGCGGCGGCTTCGGCCTTGTCGGCGTCGCGGCGGGCGTCGTCGCGTTCGGTGTGGGCGGCGGCGACCTGCTCGGAGGTCTCGGCGCGGACCTCGGCCACGCGCCGGTCCACGCCGGCCGGGGAGAGCTCGGAGTGCAGCGACTCGGTGAGCGTCTCGACGGCCTGGTCGAGGCGGTCGACGATCTCCCAGGTGCGGGCGACCTGACCGGCGAGGCCGGGGGAGGCCCGGTGGCGCATCCGGACGTTGCGGGAGGCGCGCTGGCATTCGCCGTCGTTGTCCCGGCAGTAGCGGAAGGGCCGGCCCGCCGCGGCCCGTTGGGGGACGGGACGTCCGCAGTAGGCGCAGGGGCGGGTTTCGACGGCTTCGTCGGTGTCGTTCTCGTTCATCGTTTGCCGAGCCTAGGCCGCTCGGTTTGGCACGACACGCCACCACACCGCCGCGATTTGTGGTCTCGAGTTCGCCGCCCGTCTGCTGGCAGACCAGTCCGAGCGCTGGGTCGGCGAAACCCCAAAGACCTAGCATCCTAGGACGACTTACGGGGTGTGCGCTGGGTTACGTCACCGGAACAAACCCAAAGCAAAACCAAAAAGGAATCAACGACATCCCCGCTTTGATTTGGGTTGGGGTCTGTCGGCGGTGGCTCCCCAGGTGGACTCGGGGCTGGCGTCGTCAGGGTGAGGTTGAAGTCGTCGCGGTTGGTCGGCGCGACCCTTTGAGCCGGGCTCGAGTTGGTGCAGGCCGGTGCGGCGGGTCTGCGATCGTGCGTTTGGCGTTGGGTGCGACCAGAACGAAATGGATCTCCACGTCGGCGGTGGTCGTAATGCGGCACGGCGACCACCGAACCGGCCTGGCCGAACGTGCGCCGCCAAAGCCGGCATCGCCCCGCGCATCCTGGCCAAACCGCGTAACGCCGCACGGCGACACCCGAATCGGCCAGGTCAACCAGCGCTCGCCGCCCTCCGGGGACGGCGAGCTCGCGAGTGTCGGCCGGGAACGCGCGGGACCACTCGAAGCCCATGATGTGGGACCTGCGTCCGTTGTGCGGGATTGGCGACCACATCGTGGCTGCGAGTCCACTATGTGAGACCCGTGTCCACTGTGGAGGTACTTTCATCCCCTCTTGCGGCCTTTGTTCGCCTGCTTTCCCTGGCGTTTTGTAGACCTTGGAGATTTATGGCTCGCATATGGGCGTAGGTCTCCAAGGTCTCGAGAAAGTCCACGATGTGGTGGGGATCGCCGCATAGTGGGATCGGCGACGAGGCTCGCGGCAACCGAAGGCATGTACGACGCCGAGGATTGGCGGCGGCCACCGCAGACAAGTGCGGGCTCGTTGGTTGTCTCGGCGGCCGATGTCGGTCGGTTGCAGGTTGCGGCGGCGTGACCCGGGCGGGACTTGGGATCCGCCGCAGCTAGCTCGGGAGCGGTTACAACGCAGGTCCAGGCCCGGCACCGCAGCGGGAACGGTCAACCCGCGAGCCTGGACCCGCACCGCAGGGTGCTGAGACGGATGTCGAGCGCCCGGACGCGCTGGCCGCCGAGGTGCCGGAGGCGGGGGCGTCAAACCTGTTCTGGTTTCCGGTGACGGGCGTCGACGGGAAAAACAGATCTCCCGGTACGCTTCCGCGATGCCCCTTCCCGCCGGATTGCTGCAGCCGTCGTGGCGGGCCGACGAGCTCACGCACAGCACGGCCAACGAGGTCACCGGCGGGGTGTGGCGGGTGCACCGCGACACCGGCACGGCGGTACTGAAGATCGTGAACCGGCGGCGTGACGGTGCGGCGGCGCACCTGGCGGCCAGCGACGATCCGGGGCATTTCAACTACTGGCGGCGTGAGCCGTTGGCGTACTCGGCGGGGCTCACGCTTCCCGGGTTGCGGGCGCCGGCGCTGTACGAGGTGGTGCCGCTCGGGGCGGATTCGGTGGCGATGTGGCTGGAGGACGTGCGCGGCACGCAGGGCATCCACGGCGGGGTGGACGCGATCGCGGACGTGGCGTACCGGCTCGGCGGCGCGCATCGGCACTGGCTGGGCCGGCCGCCGTCGTACCCGTGGCTGGCCCGCGACTCGCTGCGCGACTACACCCTCGCCCAGCCGGTCAACGACGATCTCGACTGGGATCATCCGGTGGTGGCGGCGGTCTGGCCGGCAGCGCTGCGGGCGGGGCTGCGCGTGCTGTGGGAGCGGCGGCTGGACGTTCTTGCGGCGGTGGACATGCTTCCCCGTACGCTGTGTCACCACGACGTGTGGCCGATGAACCTGGTGTTCGCCGCGGACGGGCCGGTGCTGCTCGACTGGGCGTTCGTGGGGCCGGGCGCGATCGGCGAGGACGCGGCGAACCTGGCCCTCGACTCGTTCCTGGACGGGCTGATCGATATCGGACTGCTCGACGCTTTGGTGGGTGCGGTCGCGGAGTCGTATGCGCGGGGGTTGGACGGGGCGGTGGATCCGCGGCTGGTGCGGCGGGCGATCGTGACGACGGGGGCGGCGAAGTATTTCTGGCTGGCGCCGCGGATGGTGATGGCCGCGGGGGCAGGCTGGTCGCGGACTCCGGTGTATGACGAGCGGGGCATCGAGGGGATGCTCGCGGGCCGGCGTCCGGTGCTGGAGGTGGTGGCGCGGTGGGCGCGGGAGGCGCTCTAGGTGGTGCCGGAGGCCTCTACGTGGGGGCGCGGTGGGCAGGAAGGCGCCTCAGGTGATGGACAGGTGCCAGCGGCCGGCGCGGTAGGTCAGGTGCGACACCGATAGCGGTGCCACCTCCAGCGACCAGATGCCGTCGGGGGGCGTTCTCAGGGCGTACGCGAGCAGGGCCCGCACGATCGTGGTGTGCGCGACCGCCGTCAAGGTCGTGTCGGTGTGGTGGTCGAGCCAGGCGCCGGCGCGGGCGCGGACCGCGGACAGGGACTCGCCGCCGTGCGGGGCCGCGTCCGGGTCGGTCAGCCAGGTCGTGGCGTCGACGTCGGACAGGGTGCGGCCGGTCCAGGTGCCGTAGTCCGGATCGGACAGTGCCGGTTCGAGCAGGGCGTTGGTGCCGCCGAGTTCGAGGACGGTCTGCTGGGCGGCGCGCGATGGTGCGCACACCCACGGGCCGGCGATCTGCATGGTGCGGGCGGTGTTGCGGCCGGCCTCGTCGAGCGGGTCGTCGCCGCCGAACAACGCGCGGCGTAGCGACCGGGTGGGTCCGGCGGCGACCAGCCGCAGACCGTTCACGCGGCGGCCGCGGCGGCGTTCCCGGCGCGGGATGCCGCCCGGAAAGAGGGGCCTAGGGTGCTGAGCGAGTCGGTGCGCGGTGCCGCCTGGGCGCTGGGAATGGCGAACCTCCATCCGGGATGACGCGTCCTCGTCGGCGGGCCTCGACGTGAGGGTCTGGGCCGCGAGGCGAATGCACAGTGGCGCGACCGCACGGGTCCCGGCGACGCCCACAACGTAGCCGGGTGCGGTGCGCGGGCACAACCGCCCGCTACTCGGACGGGTTCGGCGAGCCGGACGAGGATCTGGACGGGTTCGGCGAGCCGGACGAGGATCTGGACAGGTTCGGCGAGCCGGACGAGGATCTGGACAGGTTCGGCCGGGCGGGCGGAGATCCGGGCGGGTTCGGCGAGCCGGATGGGGACCCGGACCGGTTCGGCCGGCCGGGCGGGGATGTCGCACCCCCTCGATACCATCCATGGCAGTCGACGTGACGGGAGGCCGGGATGGGTGGGCGACGCGCCGCGGTCACCGTCACGGCCGTCCTGGTCGCGCTTGCTGTGCCGGTGCCGGCGCGGGCGGCCGAGGTGTGCCAGACACCGGCGGTCGCGTCGCCAGTCAGCCGGGGCACGCCCCTGGAGGATCAGGTGTACGCGCCGGGCCGGCTCGCCGCGTTCGCGACCGGCCGGGGCGTGCGGGTCGCGGTGATTGATTCCGGGGTCGACGCCGGTCATCCGCAGCTGCGTGACGCGGTGCGGCAGGGGCGGGATTTCCTGCACGGGGAGCCGGACGGCCGGCAGGACTGCGTCGGGCACGGCACGGCGGTGGCCAGTCTGATCGCCGCCCGCCCGAGCCGCGAGACCGGTTTTCAGGGGCTGGCGCCGGAGGCGGAGATCGTGCCGATCCGGATCAGTGAGCAGGCCGAGATCGACGGTAAGGCGGTTGGTGACCGGGGTACGCCGGCGCAGTTCGCGGCGGCGATCGACTTCGCGGTCGACGCGGACGTCCAGGTGATCAACTTGTCGCTGGTGATGACCGACGACAACTCTCTGGTGGAGCGGGCGGTGCGGCGGGCGGTCGCGGCGGGGGTGGTCGTGGTGGCCGCTGCCGGTAACCGGGGCGGCGAGCAGGACGGCAACCCGACGCCGTACCCGGCCGCGTACGCCGGGGTGATCGGGGTGGGTGCGGTGACGGCGGACGGGAGCCGGGCGTCGTATTCGCAGCACGGCGACTATGTGGACGTCGTCGCGATCGGTGACCGGGTGACGGTGGCGGCGCGCGGCGGTGGGCAGCGCGTCGATCAGGGTACGAGTTTCGCGGCGCCGTTCGTGTCGGCGACCGCGGCGTTGATCCGGCAGCGTTTTCCGGAGCTGAGCCCGGCGCAGGTCGAGCAGCGTCTGGAAGCGACGACGGATCCGGCGCCGGGCGGGGCGCGCAGCGACGACTACGGGTTCGGGCTGCTCAACCCGTATCGGGCGCTGACCCAGACCTTGGGCCCGGCGACGCGGGCCGCGGCGGCGCCGCAGCGGATGAACCCGCAGGATCCGGGGACGATCGCGCTGGCTCAGCGGCGGGAGCACGCGCAGAGCCGGGCGCTGGTGTTCGCGGCGGCCGCGACCGGGCTGGTGCTGCTGCTGGCGGCCGTCGCGGTGATCGTGCGCCGGGGCCGCGGGCGGGGCTGGCAGCCGCCCGGCGGCTAGGGCTTGCGGACCCGGTAGCGCAGGTGAAGCACCCGGTCGCCGGCGATCACGTCCGGGTCGTCGAGCAGGTGCTGCGCGTTGACCGACCCGAAGTAGCGTTTGCCGGAGCCGAACACGACGGGGACGACGTCCATGCGTACCTCGTCGATCAGGCCCGCGGCCAGCGCCTGCCCGCCGACGTCACCGGCGGCGACCTCGACCAGGCGGTCCCCGGCAAGCTCCTGCGCCTTCGTTATGGCCGCTTCGACGCCGTCGACGAAGTGAAACGGCGCTGCGGGGTCCCAGCCGTCGGGTGCCGGCCGGTGTGTCACGACGACCACGTGGTCGATGCCGCCCGGGGGCTTGCCGTCCCAGCCGTCGGTCATGTCGAAGACGTGCCGGCCGACGACCGTCACGCCGATCTGGTCCCAGTACGGGCGGGTGTAGTCGTAGGAGGTCTGTGACACCTTCACCGCGCCGCTCTCGTCCAAGGCGACGGTGCCGTTGGTCAGCCAGTCGAACAGCGGCCCGGGCTGGTCGTTGTCGTCGGCGACGAAGCCGTCCACCGACACCGAGCTGTACATGACCACCGTGCCCACGGGCCTCTCCTCTGCTGACGGGTGCCCTCAAGTTAGCGTGTCGTGAGCTGCCGGTCTTGTAGGAAATCAATCGGCGGGCAGCGGCCATCCGTCCATCGCGTGGCCGGGGTGTTCGCGCAGGAACCGCCGCCGGACCTCGACGTAGCGGGTCGGCGTGAGCCCGGTGAACGCCCGGAACTCGTGGCCGAAGTGGGCCTGGTCGAAGTACCCGGCGCGGGCGGCGAGTTCCCCCCAGTCGACCGGGCGGGCCGGGTCGATCGCGAACACGGTGGCGGTGAAGCGGTGGGTGCGGGCCAGCCGCTTGGGTGTGACGCCGATGATCTCCTTGAACCGTTGTGCCAGATGGGTGCTGCTGACACCGGCTGCCGCGCTGAGGTCGCGGATCGGCATCGTCCCGCCGGTTCCCGCGATGACGCCGCCCAGGTGGCGGACCAGTCCCAGGCCGGCGGTCTCGCGTAGCCGCCGCGTCAGCTCGTCTTCCAGCAGCGTCAGCATCTGCTGCGGTCCGCGGGCGGTGGCCAGCCGGTCGCGCAGTGCGGCGACGGCGGGCCGGCCCCAGACCTGCTCCAACGTCAGCGGCCGGTCGCACAGCTCGGCCGCGGGCATCGGCAGCAGCGGCGCCAGCCCCCACGGTTTGAGGTGCGCGCCGACCGACCGGGTTCGCGCCGGGTAGCTGAACTCGAACGCGCGGCTGGGTGTGGTGATCACGCAGCCGTCGGCGTACTCGGCCGTGCCGATGTCGGTGCCGGCGCGGATGCGAAACGGTGCCCCGAGGTTGACGATGAGCAGCGCCGCCGGCATGGGCGGCAGCGTCAGCCGGGCGTACGGCGGCGCGCCCCGCAGGTAGTAGAGGTCGTCGATCAGCTCGTGCAGCGGCGGCCGCGGCGCTCTGGACACGTACTCCATCTCAGGAGTCATCCGCGGCCCGCCGCACAGGCTTTTCGTAACGCCGCCACCGTGCCACTCCGACATCATGGCCCTTCGTACAGTGCCGCGGTGAGCAGGTGCGGGCGGGTGCCGTGCGACAGCACGTCGGTGCTGTCGGCGAACTGGTCGACGGCGCCGGTCAGCGGCAACGCCCGCACGGCCGGGTCGGTGATGCCCGCCCGTAGCGCGGCCACGAAACGGCCCACCTCCAGGACCTGGAACGGGCGGTTGTGAAACGGTCGCGTACGCGGGTCCAGCGGGACGGTCAGGCCACCGCGGTTGTGCAGCTCGGCGACGGTCTCGTAGGCGTACACCAAATGGTTTTGACGGTCCTGCCAATGCCCGGCGCTCAGCACCGCCGACAGTGTCGCGTGCAGGGCTCCGATGCCGGGCAGGCGGGCGAACGCGGTGCCGAGCCATTTGCTGTACGGCGGGTAGCGGCGGTGCAGCAGCAGGCACAGCCGCATCAGGTCCCGCACGACGCGGGCCGCCACCACCGTCGAACCCAGCTCGTCGCCGGTCTCGCCGCAGCGGCCCACGAACGCGTCCTCCTGGCCGATGCGCTGCCATTGGCAGGCCAGCACGTGACGCCACACGTCGTCGGGATACCAGGCGAGCGTTCTGCGCACCCGCGACAACTCGCCCAGATCGTCGTGGAAGACGGCGCCGCCGGTGACCTCGGCCAGCCGCTGCGCCGGGGTGCCCAGCCAGTCCCGCGTGGTCATGCCTTCGAGGGGGTTGACGCCGATCAGCCCGTTGAGCCAGGCGCCGAGCTCGGCGACCGCGACGGCGTGCTCGACCCGGCCGGTGCTCTCGCGCATGTGCCGGGTGCCGTGCTCACCGACCGCGACCAGGCTGATGGGATAGCCGGCGATGCGGTGCGGCAGCCGGTCGGCCAGCATCTCGTGGATCGCCGTACCGTGCGTGGCCAGGTCGTCCGCGGTGAGGAACAGCTGCAGGCGCGGCCCCCAGTCGTGGTCGGTCGACCGGTCGGTGTCGAACCCGAGAACCTCCGACCCGGGACCGATCAGCGCGGCCGTGTGCGGCCGGTCCAGCAGCGGCCGTACGGCGTCGAAGTACAGCCGGCGCGACAGCTCGACACCCTTCACGCCGGTCAGGATGGCAGCACCCGGGCCGCGGCGACACCGGATTTTGATGGAATACCGTGTATGAACCGCGACCTCGTCCACCCCCGCAAAGCCCGCCCCGGGGACCACATCGCCGTCATCTCCCCGTCGTTCGCCGCCGCCGGTGCCTTCCCGGCGGTGCACGAACAGGCGATGCGGCGCCTCACCGAGGTGACCGGACTCGTGCCCGTCGAATACCCCACCACCCGGCAGGTCGGGGCGAGCCCGCAGGCCCGGGCCGGCGACATCAACGCCGCGTTCGCCGATCCGCGGATCCGGGCTGTGCTCGCCGTCATCGGCGGCGAGGACCAGATCACCGTCATCGCGCACCTGGACGCCGCGCTCGCCCTGGCCGACCCGAAACCGTTCCTGGGCACCAGCGACAACACCAACCTGCACCAGTGGCTGTGGGGACTCGGGATCGCCAGCTTCTACGGCGGATCCTCCCAGGTCCACCTGGGCCCCGGACCGGCGGTCGACGACATCCACGCGCGGTCGCTGCGGGCGGCGCTGCTCACCGGCGAGACACTCGAGATCACCGAGCCCGGCGAGTCCGAGGACACCGGGTTCGACTGGGGCGATCCACAGGCCCTGACCTCGTACGGGGAAAGGGAACCGGCCGGGCCGTGGGACTGGTACGGGCCGAGCCGCACGGTCACCGGCCCCGCGTGGGGTGGCTGCGTCGAAGTCCTCGAACAGGTCCTGACGGCCGGCCGTTTCCGGTTCCCGCCGGGCGTCCTCGACGGCGGGGTGCTGCTGCTGGAAACCTCCGAGGAGCTGCTGCCGGCCCGCAACGTCGGATGGATCGTGCGGGCCCTGGGCGAACGCGGCCTGCTCGCCGCCGTCGACGCGGTCCTGCTCGCCCGGCCGCCGGTCTCCGACTTCACCCGCCGCCCCGACGCCGCCGAACGGGCCCGGCTGCGCGAGGAGCAACGTGACGTGGTCGTGGGGATCGTGGAGCGCTACAACCCGCGGGCGGTCGTGTGTGTCGGGGTGCCGTTCGGGCACACGCGGCCGCAGTGGATCCTGCCGCACGGCGGCCGGATCACCGTCGACGGCACCACGCGGCGGATCTTCGCCGACTACCGGTAGCCGGTGTTTGGCCGCTACCCCCGCCGCCTACCCACCTGAAGAAGACTCAGGTAACGGCGGGCGACCCGGTCACCCATCCGCGTGCGGATCCGCTCCGCGATCGCGTCGAGCAGCGGCTCGCGCACATCGCCGTCCAGCGCACGATAGAGCGACGTCGACCGCAGCAGATCCGCGAAACCCTCCCCGGACAACCACTGGACGCTCGGATACCAGCGCACCACCGCCGGAGCGAACAAACCGGCAGAATCCCAGGCCTGCCCCGTACGGCGTACGTCCTCCTCGACCGGCGGATGCCCCCAGCCGGGATGCCCCGGGACGAACCGTTCGTGCAGGTCGGCCGTCTCGGCGTACACCTCGGGCTCACCCGGCCGGCGCACCACGACATTACTGAGCAGGGCCACAAACCCGTCAGGTTCCACGACCCCGTACGCCCGTGCCCAGCCAACCACCGGATCCACCCAGTGCCACGACGACGCGGCCACCAGCAGCCGGAACCGGCGTCCGCGATCGTCCCAGTCCTCAAAGGCCGACTCCTCGACCGTGACGTCGCCGAGCCGCTCCCGGGCCAGCGCCGCCAGAGCCGGCCCCGGTTCGAGCGCGATCACCGCCAGCCCGAGCCGCGTCAGCGACCGCGTCGCCTGGCCCGTGCCGCAGCCCACCTCAAGCACAGCCTCACCCGCACCGACCCCGGTCAGCGCGACCAGGTCGGCGAACAGCTCGTCGGGATACCCGGGCCGCACCCGGTCGTAGAGCTCCGCCACATCGTTGAACACCCGGCCGAGGTTGTGCCGCTCCGAGCCCATCCGAGACACGATACTGTCCCGGCGAGCGCGGGCACCGATGAGCCGGACCGCCCGCCGGTCCCGCTTTAAACCCGCGCGAGCCGTGGCCGTGGCCGGCGCGCTCACATCGGGGGACCCCGCTCGCGCTCGCACCGAGGACTTGCGGGGCCGCGGGCGCGCGGTTCCCCGACGTCGGCCACGATTCTCCGGCGCCGAGCGGGCTGCCGCGTGGTGATCCGGTCGCGGCCGGCTGGGTGCGGCCGTCGCGCTCGCATCGAGCGACCTTGGAGGCCGCGGGCGGATTTGCCGTGGTTATTCTCGTGCCAGACCGGATCGGAATGCCGCGCGCGTCAAGCGCCGGGCGCCCCAACCCGAGATCGGCCACCGAGAGGCCCTTAGGGCAGGTAGCTCCAGGCGCGCTGGAGGCCCGCGGCCGAGCTGTGCGACCGGCCGATGACGCTCGTGTCCAGGTGCCGCCGATGGAGATGACCGCAGCCCGGGGGGAAAAATTGCGCGCGAACCGCAATGGCGCGCGAACCGAGTGGCTCTCAGCGTAGATAGCGCAAGGCGCGCTGCTTGTCCAGGTGTCGCCGATGGAGATGGCGCGAGCCGCCGTCGCCGGGCGAAATGGCCGCGTGCGGCGATCGAGCGGCAACGTCGTGGGCGGCGTGGTCGTGGCCGAACCGCCTGGCCGGAGGTGCCGAAGGCCTCGATCCTGGGGGCGGGCGACGCCCGTGGCGCTCTCCTGGAGTGCGGCGATGACTCGCGATCGAGCGGGACGGCGATGCCGCGCGAGCCGCATCCATCCGCAGTGGCCGCATCCACGCCGCCGCCTGCCCCACCCGCGCGGCGGTCGAGGGCACGGCGCGCGGCTCCGTCACCGCGCCTCGCCATACCTCGGCGCCGATCCCACTATGTGGCAATCCCAGCCACATGGTGGACTTTCTCGAGACCTTGGAGACCTACGCCCATATGCGAGCCATAAATCTCCAAGGTCTACGAAACGGCGCGGAAAGCGGGCGAACAAAAGCCACGAGGGAGGACGAACTGTCCTCTACAGTGGACATGCGTCCCACATTGCGGACGCGTAGCCACGATGTGGTCGCCGGTCCCGCATTCCGGTCGCGGGTCCCACATCGTGGGCGTGGAAATGGTTGCGCGCGTTCCGGGACGCTCACGCCCGACATCGAGGCCGACGGGCGACACGTCATGATCACGGCGGGATCGGGGGCGAACAATCACGAGTTCGCCGTCCTCGAAGGCGGCGAGGGCTGGTGGACCAGGCCGGTCGGCGGTCGCCGTGCGGCGTTGCGCGGTCTGCCGGCGCGGTTGACTAATTGGCTGGTTCGAGTGTCGCCGTGAGCCATTACGCGCCCGCCGCCGAGATAGCCAATGAACCCGCACATGGTCGCCGCGCGTTGGTCAGGCCGGCGGTCGCTTTACGGCACGACGCAGCTCGCCGCCACAATGGGTGGCCAGGGTTGACCAGGCCGGTTCGGCGGCCGCCGTGCCGCATTTCGGCGCGCGGAGTTCGCCCGGCAGATCGGCCCGTCTAAAGCGGGACAAATCGCGCCGGCGTCCGGGAGGGCGTCTACGGTCCCTGCCACCGGCTCCGGCCGCGATCCGCAAAGCCTACCCACCCGGACGGCAGCAGCGGCGAAGTCGATCAGCGACGAGGCCTCCAGTCAGCGCCACGACCTCGGCCCACACGCCTACGTGTCGGTCTCCTCGTCCCGCCAACCGCCAACCGCCAACCGCCAACCGCCAACCGCCAACCGGATGGTGCAGGGTGGCCGGGCGCCTGTCGTCATACGCGTCGACAGGTGGACCAGCCCATACCAGCCGCCGACCAGATAGCGCACGGTGGCCGGTCGGCGTACGTACCGACAGGTGGACCAGCCGATGCCGGCCGACTAGGTGGCGCAGGGCGGCTGTCGGTTCGCCGCGCGGACAGGGTGGACCTACCCGGGCGCCGCCGTCGACCAGTTGACGACACTGGGCGGATGCCGGTCGGCCTGCCACGCCGACGCGTGACGGCGGGCCTTTCCGCGGGGAGCGATAGCGGCGGCGCGCTGTTGTTCGTAGGGTGCGCCGATGCGCGTTCTCAAGACCATGCACGGCAGCAAGCGTTCCCTCGTACGCCGGATGGGAGACCACACCCGCACCCTGATCCTCAAGGAGTACCTGCACGGGCGTGAGGGATGGGTGCGCGAGAGCGCGGCGCTGTCCGTGTTGCCGCCGGGCGCACCGGCACCCCGGCTGCTCGCCGCCCGGTCCGAGCCGCCCGCGGTCGAGATCTCCGACGCCGGGGACGGCGGCAGCGTGGCGGACGCGCTGCTCGGCGACGACCCGGAACGGGCCGCGGCCGCGGTGGTGGCGTGGGCGGAGGCGGTCGCGACGCTGCACCGGGTCACGGCCGGGTCGTTCGGGGCGTTCCGGGACGCACTGGCGGCACGTGCCGGCGGGGTGCCGGTCGGGGCGTGGTACGACGTGCGGGAGTCGGTTCGCGAGCTGGAACGGCACTGCGCCGAGCTGGGGGTCGCCGCGCCGGACGCCGCGATGGACGAGCTGGTCGCGCTGGACACGCGGCTGCGCGACACCGGGCCGAACGCGTTGTCGCCGGGGGACACCTGCCCGGACAACAACGTCTTCACCCCGGACGGCGGCCTGGTGCTCATCGACTTCGAAGCGGCCGAGTGGCGGCCCGTGGTGTGGGACGTCGCGTATCTGAGGGTGCCGTGGCCGACGTGCTGGTGCGCGTGGCGGCTGCCCGCGGCGGTGACGGAGGCGGCCGTCGAGGCGTACGGGAACGCTGTGGGGTTTGATCGGGTCTTGGCGCCGGAGATCGCCGCAGCGTCGGCTGCCTGGGCCTTGCTCTCGGGTGCCTGGCTGCTGCCGCGGGCCCTGCGCGACGAACCGCTGCTCAAACAGGGGCCCGGACGGCGGGCGATGATCCAGCACCGGCTGCGCCTGGCCGCCGCCGCGGAGGAGTTGCCGGCGATGGCGGAGCTGGCCGGGCGGCTCGGGCGGGTGCTGACCGGGCGGTGGGGTGAATGTCCGGTGCCGTACGCGCCGGCGTTCCGGTCGGGGCGGTGAGCGGGGTGCGCGAGAATTCTTGCGGGCCGTGTCGATCCGCGGGCCGGCCGTTCGACGTGCGGGTGTGAGGGCCGAGACGCGGCCCCGCCGGATGAGGAGAACGCGATGCCGAAGTACATGCTGATCATGCGGGGTACCGACGAGTCGAACGCGGCCATGATGGCGTCGATCGACGAGTCGATGGCGGCGACCGGCCGGCTCATCGAGGAGATGATGGCCGCCGGGGTGCTGCTCGCGGCCGAAGGGCTGGACCTTCCGGCGCAGGGGGTCGTGGTCGCGTTCGGGGGCGAGGCGCCGGTGGTTACGGACGGGCCGTACGGGGAGACCAAAGAGCTGTTCGGGGGGTACTTCATGCTTGATGTCGCCTCGAAACAGGAGGCGGTCGAGTGGGCCAAGCGGGTTCCGGCCGCGGCCGGCTCGAAGATCGAGGTCCGTCGGGTGGCCGGCAGCGACGAACGCCCGGACGACTACGAGACGGCCGGGCGTGAGAGCAGCGGCCGGATCTGATGGGGCCGGCCGACGTCGAGGCCGTCTGGCGCATCGAGTCGGCGCGGATCGTCGCCGCGCTGACCCGGCTCACCGGCGACTTCGGGCTGGCCGAGGACGCGGCGCAGGAGGCGGTGGCCGAGGCGCTCGTGGCGTGGCCGGGCAGGGCGCCGGACAACCCGGGCGGCTGGCTGATGGCCACGGCCCGGCGGCGGGCGATCGACGCGATCCGCCGCCGCAGCGCCCTGCAATCGCGATACGCCCTGCTCGCGGCCGCTCCGGCAGCCGCCGCGGACGTCGATCCGGACCGCATCGACGACGACGTCCTCGCGCTGATGTTCGTCAGCTGCCACCCGGTGTTGTCCCCGCCGGCCCGGGTGGCGCTGACCCTGCGCGTGGTCGGCGGCCTGTCCAGCGAAGAGATCGCCCGCGCGTTCCTGGTGCCGGTACCGACCGTGCAGGCCCGCATCACCCGGGCGAAGAAGACGATCGCGGCGGCCGGGGTGCCGTTCGAGCTGCCCGCCGCCGGCGAGCGCCGGGAACGGCTGGGCGGCGTGCTCAGCGTCCTCTACGTGATCTTCACCGAGGGGTCGAGCGCCACCTCGGGCGAGCGGCTGGTGCGGCCCGACGTCGCGTACGAGGCGATCCGGCTGACCCGCACCCTGACCGCGCTGGCACCGGACGAACCCGAGGTGCACGGTCTGCTGGCGTTGTGCGAGCTGACCGCGGCGCGCTTCCCGGCCAGGACCGGGCCGGACGGATCGCCGGTGCTGCTCGAGGACCAGGACCGGCGGCTGTGGGACGTCTCGGCGATCCGCCGCGGCATGGACGCGTTGGCCAAGGCGTCGGCGCGCGGGTTCGGGCCGTACGGGCTGCAGGCCGCGATCGCCGCCGTGCACGCGGCGGCGCCGTCGGTGCAGGCGACCGACTGGGACCGGATCGTGCTGCTGTACGAAGCGCTGGGCCGGGTCGCGCCGTCGCCGGTGGTGGAACTCAACCGGGCGGTCGCCGTGGCCATGGCGTCCGGGCCGGCGCAGGCGCTGAGCATCGTGGACGAGCTGGTCGCCGCGGACCGGATGCCCGGGTCACACCTGGTGCCGACCGTACGGGGCGAGTTGCTGGCCCGGCTCGGACGGCGATCGGAAGCGCGGGCGGAACTGGAGCTGGCCGCCCGGCTGTGCGGCAACGAACGCGAACGCTCGGTTCTGCTGGCGAAAGTGGCCGCGCTTCGCTGAATATCGTGTCTTCGTCGCCGCGGTGGGCCTGATCGCGGGGTCTGAGGTGCCCAAATCCTCCTAGGCCCCGCGAACATCTATCCGACGGCGGCCAGGAAGTTCGAGTAGAACAGGCCCAGGCCGGCCGCCACGCAGACGCCGGCCACCGTCCAGAACCGGACCACGATGTTGACCTCGCTCCACCCGGCCAGCTCGAAGTGGTGGTGCAGCGGCACCATCCGGAAGACCCGCCGGCCGGTGGTCCGGAACGAGACGATCTGGATCACCCAGGTGACGATGATGATGAAGAACAGCCCGCCGATCAGGATCGACAGCAGAGTGGTGCGGGTTGCCACCGCGAGCCCACCGATCAGCGCGCCCAGCCCGAGCGAGCCCACATCGCCCATGAAGATCCGCGCCGGTGACGTGTTCCACCACAGGAACGCCACACAGGCACCGGCGGCCGCCGCCGCGATCATCGCGATCTCCAGAGGGTCACGGACCTGATAGCAATATTCGTTCGCGCGGGCGTAGGTCGCGTCGGCGCACCAATGCCGGTACTGCCAATACCCGATCAGCGCGTACGCACCGAGCACCAGCGCCGACGCGCCGGTGGCCAGGCCGTCGAGGCCGTCGGTGAGGTTCACGCCGTTCGACATCGCCGTGATCACGAAGACGAACACGATCACCGAGCCGACCTTGCCGACGTCCAGCCAGCTGATGTCGCGCACGAACGAGATCCGCTCGCTCGCCACGGTCTGCCCGTTGGTGCTCGCCACGTAGAGCGCGACGACGCCGAATCCGGTACCGATGATCGCCTGGCCGAGCAGTTTGGCCTTGGCGGACAGACCGTCGGAGTTACGGCGGCGGACCTTGAGGAAGTCGTCGACGAAGCCGACAGCGCCGCAGAAGACGAACAGTCCGAGCAGGACGAACGCCGTCATGGTCGGCTTTTCCTGAGCGATCTGCCGCTCGGGCAGCGTGGTCAGCGCGACGTGCCCGGCGACGTAGGCGATCAGGGTCGCCACGATGAACACGACGCCACCCATCGCGGGCGTGCCCCTCTTGCCCTCGTTGGAGGCGAGCCCGAGGGAACGGATCGGCTGGCCGGCTTTGAGCGCGGTGAAGACCCGGATCGCCACCGGCGTGCCGAACAGGGAGATGACGAACGCGACCGCCGCCGCGACGATGACCGCCCTCATCGGCAGGTATCGGATAGGTCAACATTAATGATCACGGGGCACGATCTTGCCATCCGCCGTTCGTGCGGCGACGACCGGCGCGCTGCGCGTCGCGTGGCCACGCCTGGGAGCGTCAGCCCTCTGCTTCCGGTGCAGGGATGACCATGAAGTCGGTGACGAAGGCAGTGACCTGACCGTCGGCCGCACGTCCGACGAAGGTCGGATACACGCCGTCGCCCCAGCCGGAACTCACCACGATCACATTTGCGCCCGTGGGCTCATCGGTGACCGCGTCGATCGGTGCCGGAGCTGCAGGGATCTGAGCCGGGATGTACACCTCGTCCAGGCGGTCGAAATCCCAATCCGCCAACGCCCGCACGGCCACCACATCGGCCAGGGTGCCGACCCCGGCATCGACCGGATAGCCGAAGAAGTCGCCCACCGCCTGGCCGTCAACCAGAGCCGGCTCCCACCGCACCGCCGGCCGCTCACTGACCACAAGCTGGAGGGCGGCAGTGCGCACATCGGATTCGCTTCCATCGCGGTGAATCGACGCCACCCACGCACGCAACTCATACGTGCCCGGCCGGACCGTCACCACGAACGCGGGCGCCTCAGCATCGGCCAACGGGTCACAGCCGACAATCTGCCCGCTCGGCACCGTCACCTTGCCGACCACATGGTCCTCGATCACATACTCGACGCCCTCGCGAACGATTCGGACAGCACGCCCGAGCAACGTGGTTAAATCCGGCAAATAAGACACTCGTACTCCCGGTATCACCAGCGACCGCACCCCGGCCGATTTGGTGATCATCGTGCCAAGGGCCAGCCTGCTCATAGCCGGATCAGGTCGGCTACCTCCTCGGGCAGGCCGGGTGACGTCATGACGTGACCCATGCCGGGCACGACGTGCAGGACCGCTCCCGGGATCAAGGCAGTCAGCGCCTCGCCGTGACCGAGCGGATAGACCGGATCCTGGTCGCCGTGCACGATCGAGGTCGGTGCGGTGATCGACGACAGCGGAGCCATCAGGCTGGGGTCATCCATCCACACGGCACGGTGGTGGTTGGCCGCGGCCGCCGGGTCGACGGCCCGGGAGAACGCCAGCTCGAGCATCGCCCGGGCGGCCGGCTCGTCGAACGGCCGGACCGGCCCGTTGAAGACCCGGAACAAGGCCACGTCGGACTCGATACCCGGCGGCAGCCCGGCGTTCAGATGCGCGACGAACGCCGGTGACGGCGGCGGCAGATCGTCCGGGTCGGCCGGCTCCCCGGCCAGCGCCCGGGCCCGCGCCGGACCCGGATCGTGGCTCATCGGTGAGCTGGACATCACCGTCAAGGAACGGACCCGGTGCGGCACGTGCACCCCCAGCCACTGCGCGATCATGCCGCCCAGCGAGGCCCCGGCCACATGAGCGGAATCCAATCCATAACCGTCCAGCACGGCCAGGCAGTCACGGGCCATGTCCGCGATCGCGTACGGATGGGCCTCGAAGTCCACGACACTGGACCGGCCGGTGTCGCGATGATCGAACCGGATCACCTGAACCCCACGCTCGACAAGCCGGCCGACCAGCGCGTCAGGGCAACTGACTCCTTGAGCGGCCGAACCCATGACCATCAGAACGGCAGGGAGCTCCGGATCACCGACTCGCTCGGTCCAGATCCGCAACGCTCCAGAGGCCACGAACCGCTCGTGCGCATCCACCATGGCGGCACAGTAGCGGCCACCCCGCCGCGAACACCGAGATTTTCCGATGGCCCTCACGTGAGCCTGGACCGGTCCTCGACGTTTCCCGTTGCCGATTATGAGCGCAGCCCGCCGCCACCCGGTGTCGCCGACAACGCCCCGCACGGTCCGCGATTGTCCGACCATGCGGAAGATCCGTGTCGCGCCGCCTAAGGAGACGTTTCCGGGTCGGGGTCCGAGTCCGTGTTGTTCCCAAGCCAGGCCGCGGCGGATCTCGATACCGTGCGGGTCGAGCAGCCCGCGATTGTTCTGCGGATCGCAGCACGCGACCGACGAGCCGCACCTGTCTGCACGTCGACGCGCGCCTCTCGCCCACTCATCCCACTATGTGGCCATCCCTTCCACATTCTGTAACTGTTCAGCTGGTTCCGTCGGCCGGGAGTCCCCGTGCGAGGCGGCGCCGCCCGGCCCGGGCAGGTCCCAGCTCCCCACAATGGGCGCCCCACCCGGGTGTGGGCAGTAGCGACGCCGGGGACGCTGTGGCTCCCCACACCGCGGCCACCCCCACCCGGGCGTGGGCAGTCGCGACGGCGGGAAGGCCGCGGCTCCCCACACCGCGACCACCCCCACCCACGTGTGGGGAGTCGCGACGGCGGGAAGGCCGCGGCTCCCCACACGTGGCGACCCACCGCAGGTGTGGGCACCCGCCACGGCCGAAACGGGCCAGCTCCCCACAGCCACGGCCCTCAGGTCCGCCACGCAAGGCCAACGCATCGGAGGGTGAGCAGCGCGAAAACCAGCTGAACAGTTCCACATTCTGGATTTGGTCGAGACCTTGGAAAGTTACGCCCACATGCGAGCCCTAAGTATCCAAGGTCTACGAAACGTCAGAAACGACGGCCAACCAAACGGGGACGAAAGCGGCGAAAAGACACTCCACTGTGGATGCGATTCTCACGTTGTGGACCCACTGCCACCATGTGGTCGCCAATCCCACACAACGGACGCGCATCCCACATGATGGCGCGCGGCATCACCGGCCGGCGAGCGCCACGACGGCGTTGCAGGGCGGCGGTGGGTACCGACCGACGCGACCCGCCCCGCGATACGCAGCAATGCCCGCCCCGCGGCGATCCCGGTCACTGGCACTACGAAACGACCTGGGCCGCCATCGGCAGATCCTCTGCCAGGGCAGGGTCGTCGCGCTCGCATATCCGTAAGTTACCAGGGAGTCGAGCATAAGAGTCACTATGGTGTAAGAGTGTTTTGTCCGATTCTTGGATTATTGGATTACCGGTAATTGCAATCCAGTAATTCTGGCAAAGCTGTCTCAGCGCGGCTTCGCCGCCGGAGTGAAGGTCTGGGACGCTGGCGCGGTGACTCACCCCTCGTACCAGATCTCGTACGACGTCGCCGCTGTCCCGGTGCCGCGGCTGATGGAACTGTTCGCCTCGACCTGGTGGGCAGCCGGACGCACGGAAACGCAGACCCGCGCGATACTCGCCGGATCCGACGTCGTGGTCACGGTCGTACGGCGACAATCCACCCCACTCGCCGGGTTCGCCCGGGTGCTGACCGACCGGACGTACCTCGCCGTGGTCCTTGATGTGATCGTCGCGGCCGACGTCCGGGGCGTGGGCATCGGCGCCATGGTCATGGACGCCGTGCTGGCCCACCCCTGGGTCGCGGGGGTGCACAGCGTCGAGCTCGTCTGCCAGCCCGAGCTGACCGGGTTCTACGAGCGGTGGGGCTTCACGCAGCGGGTCGGACGATCCCGCCTCATGCGCAGGACAGCCGACGCGTCACTCGCCGGCGAATAGACATCTTCCGCGGTAGAGATCTCTTGGCTGATCGACTCTCTGCCGGCGCCGCCCTACGAGGCCATAATGTGGGATCCGTGTCCGCTGTACGGGACCAGCGCCCACATTGTGGCAGCGCGTCCGCAATGTGAGACGAGCGTCCACAGTGGAGCACCTTTTCTCTGCTTTCACGCCCTTTGTTCGGCCGGTTTGCCCGAGGTTTCGTAGACCTTGGATACTTCGGGCTCGTATGTGGGCGCAACTCTCCAAGGTCTCGAGAAAGCCCAGGATGTGGTCGAGATAGCCACATAGTGGGATGGAAGCGGGGCGAGGCGTGCATCGGCCTGGAGACATGTGCGGCTCGTCGGTCACCTCGGCAGCCGGCGCCGGTCGCGGGCTGCTGGTCGCGGGCTGCTGCGGGACTGCCCGTCGCCGGTTACCCGGTTACCCGGTTGCCCGTTGCGGGTCGCGGGTCGCGTAGTGCCAGTTGCGGTCGCGGGTTGCCCGTCGCCGGTAACCCCGTTCCCGGTTACCGATCGCGGGTCGCGTAGTGCCGGTTGCCATTGCGGATCGCGCATTGCCGATTGACGGCCGCGGCGGCTCGACACGCACGGAATCGAGATCCGCCGCTACCGAGCCCGGGAACGGCAACGACGCGAATCCGGACCCCGACCCGGAAAGGTCTCAACGGCGTAGCCACCGGTCGAACCAGGCCCGGGTCCGGTGCAGGACATCCAGCTGGTGGGCACGCTCCCGTATCGCGTGCCCCTCCCGGGGATAGATGACGAACTCGTGCTGCACGCCGAAGTGGCGCAGCGCGCGATGCAGGTACACCGCCTGACCCACCGGCACGTTGGTGTCCTCGGCGCCGTGCAGGATCAGCACCGGCGTCCGGATGCGGGCAGCGAACGAGATCGGGCTGACCGCGTCGTGCGGGTGCGGGCCGACGCCGGACCAGCCCGTACTGCCGCCCAGCGCCGCCTCGAACTGGCCGTTCTCGCCGGTCGCGGCCAGCATGCCCCAGTCGGCTACCCCGGCGCCGACCAGCGCGGCACGGAAACGGCTGGTCTGGCCGATCGCCCAGGCCGACATGAAACCGCCGTGGCTCCAGCCCGCGATGCCCAGGCGGTCCGGGTCGGCCACACCGGACGCGATCAGCATGTCGATGCCGGCCTCGATGTCGGTCCACTCCTCACGGCCGACCCGGCCCGCCACCCGCGCGGCGAACTCATGACCGTGGCCTTGACCGCCACGCGGGTTCGGCAGGAACACCGCGTAGCCGGCCGTGGCCAGCCACTGCGCACTGGGGAACCAGAACAGCTGCAACCGGTCGGCGTAACGATCGTACGGGCCGCCGTGCACAATCGTGACCAGCGGAAACGGCCCGGTCCCGTCGGGCGGCAGCACGAGCAGGCCGTCCAGGTCAAGGCCGTCGGCGGCCCGGTACGCCAGGGGGCGCTGGGTGCCGAGGGTGACGCCATCGAGTTCCGGGCGGGTGTCGGTGATGCGGCGCAGCGGCCCGCCCGGCGCTCCGATGTGCACGTTCGGGGGTGTGTAGCGGCCGCCGGTGACGGCGGCGATCGTCGACCCGGACGGGGTGACGGTGAGCTGGTCGAGGCGTCCGGGGTGACGCGACAGGACCGTGGGGCCGGCCGGGTCGAGCCGGGCCACGGTCGTGTCCAGGCCGTCGGCGAACACGACCAGCGGGGCGGCGTCCGTCTGGTAGAGCTCGGTCGGGCACATCGCCAGGCCGGCGGTGCGATTGCGGGAAGCCGCCGAAGCAAGGGACAGATCGAACACGGCCATGCCGGCCTGCAGACCCGGCGGGGTGAGCGCGAGGTACCCGATGTGCCAGCCGTCGTCGCCCGGCCACCACGCCAGGGATCGGGCGTCCGCCGGGACAGATCCGAGATCCTCGGCCGTACGCGTCGACAGGTCGAACACATGCAACCGGCCCGTGCGGGGCCCGTAGTCGCTGTCGGCACCGGCCCGGGTCAGCACCGCGAGGGGGCCGCCGCCGGGACGCTGCCGCACTTCCACGACGTGCCGCCCGGCGAACACATCCGGCGTGCTGACCCGCCCGGTGCGCAGATCGAGCAGACGCAACCGGGCACGCGGCTCGTCCTCGCCGACGACGATCGGGTCGGCCCGGTCCCCGCCGTCCTCGGCCAGCAGCACAACCGTGTCGGGATCGGCCAGCGGCAGGTAGTCGACGACGCCGACCGGATAGCTGGTCACCGTCGCGTCGGCGAGGGTGAGCCGCCGCAATTGCGAAACACCGCGGCCGGACAGGAAGAACAACGAGTCCGCCGACCACCGCGGCCGCGCGGCACCATCGGCGGTCGCCCGGCGCCACGTGACAACGTCGCCGATGTCGCCGATCCACAGTTCGGTGCCCAGGACGTAGCAGACCGAACGGCCGTCCGGCGCGATCACCGGGCTGCGCGGCACGCGGCCGTCGACCACGAGCTCCGCGCTGAGCAGTGTCACGCGACGGGCAAACCTAGTTGTCCCAGCAGAGGCAGAACGGCTTGCCGGCCGGGTCGGCGTAGACCCGCCAGTTCTCGCCGTCCGCGTGCAGCGCCGTGGCACCGAGTTTGAGCACCGCCGCCTCGGCCGCGTCGATCTCGGCGAAGGGGACGGTCACGTCGAGATGGAACTGCTGCGGATACGCCGGATCGGGCCAGCGCGGCGCCCGATAGTCGGTGATCTGCTGGAACATCACCGGCTGCGCACCCTCCGATCCGATCATCGCGACGCCCTCGTCCTCGTACGTGACGGGTTTGCCGAGCAGCTCAGCGTAAAAAGCGCTCAGGGCTGCCGCGTCGGGGCAGTCGAGCATCACGCTCATCAGCGTCGTCGCGTCGTTGGCGGGGAACAGGCACAGGTCGAACGGGTGCCCGGCCGGGTCGGCGAGGGTGTACCAGTTCTCGTTCTCGCGCAGCAGCGTGGCACCCAGCGCGGTCGCCCGCGCGGCGCCGGCGTCGAGGTCCGGTACGCGCAGGTCGAGGTGGGCCTGCTGCGGGAAGGCCGGGTCGGGCCAGCGCGGCGCCACATGCCCGGGGCTGAGCTGGGTGGCGATGCGCCAGCCGTCGGGGGTGCGCATCGCGATGAATTCGTCGTGGGCGTACAGCTCGCTCCAGCCGCCGAGCGCGGCGTAGAACGCGGCGAGCCGCCGGGCGTCGGGGGCGTCGAGCACCACCGCGCGTAACGAGCCGATCATCCGCCCATCATGCCCTACCGCCGAAGAACGAGGGCAAGACGACCGTCATGCCCTACCGCCGAAAAACGAGGGCAAGACGACCGTCATGCCCCACCGCCGAAAAACGAGGGCAAGACGACCGTCATGCCCTACCGCCGAAGAACGAGGGCAACGCGATGGTCACGAGCTGCCGCATCTCGCCGAGGCGTACGAGCCGGGCCACGGCGACGTAGACGGCCGCTCCCACGGCACCGGCGACGGTGAGGGTGAGCACGGCGGAGCCGGTGAACGGGGTCAGGGCGTACGCGGCAACTGCTCCGATGCTGCCGGCGACGCCGGCCGCGACCGCCACCTGGGCGTGGGTGCGCAGCAGGCGGTGCCCGTCGATGCGGCCGAGGCGGCGGCGCAGGATGACGATGTCGGCGAGCAGACCCACCGTGTACGCGATGGCGTAGGCGACGGGGATGCCGATGACGATGTCGGCGCGCGGCAGCAGCCAGGTCGCCAGCGCGCAGCCGGCCACCCCGACGACCGACACCAGCGCGGTGATCAGGGCGGGTGTCTTGGTGTCCTGCAGGGCGTAGAAGCCGCGCTGCAGGATCGTGTAACCGGTGAACGGCACCAGCGCCACACCGAACGCGGCCACCACCACGCCGAGCAGCATGATCGCCGACGGGGAGCTGTGGCCGTAGCCGAACAGCAGCGTGGCGATCTGCGGGCCGAGGACGAGCATCGCCACCGCGACCGGGGCCAGGGCGACGACGGCGAGGCGTACGGCCCGGGAAAGGTCTTCGGTGATCTGGCGGTGGTCGAGGCGGGCGGCGTTGCGGCTCAGGCGCGGCAGCATCGCGGTCACCACCGACAGGGCGACCACCGCGAACGGCATCTGGAACACCGCCAGGGCGTTCTGGTACGCGCTGACGCCGCCCGGCCCGCTGATCGACGCGGCCCGGGTCGCGGCGGCGAGCAGCACCTGGGAGGCGACGACCGAGACGAGCACCCAGCCGCCGAGCCGGCCGATGCGGCGGATCCCGATGCCGCGCGGGTCGAGCCGCGGCCGCACCGCGAACCCGCTGCGCGCGAGCGCCCACACGACCAGGGCCATCTGCGCGAACACCCCGGCGGTGGTGCCGGCCGCCAGCAGCAGCAACTGCGCCGTGGACAGCGTCGCGATGCTGGTGGCGCCGCCGATCAGCAGGTAGATCAGGCCGACGGCGATGACGATGACGCTGTTGGCCAGCGGCGCCCAGGTCGGCGCCGCGAACCGGCCGCGGATGTTGAGCACGGCGCCGGCGGTGGCGCTGACCCCGTAGAACAGGATCTGCGGCAGGAAGAACCGGCTGAACACGACGGCGAGCTCGCGTTGGCCGCCGGTGAAGCCGGGGGTGTAAAGGTCGACGAGCCAGGGTGCGGAGAGCATCGCGGCCACGGTGACGGCGCTCAGGCCGTACACCATCAGCGACAGCAGCCGTTGCGCGTAGACCACGCCGTCGTCCGCTTCGGTGAGCGCGGCGCGGGCCAGCAGCGGCACCACGACGCTGGCCATGGCACCGCCGACGACCAGCTCGTACACCGCGTTGGGCAGGGTGTTCGCCACGTTGTAGCTGTCCAGCAGCCGGCCGCCCAGCCCGAGCGCGGAGGCCAGCACGACCAGCCGTGCGAACCCGGCGACCCGGGATGCGAGGGTTGCCACCGCCATGCCGCGACTGGCGCGTCCTACCGAAGCCATGCCGACATTTTTAGCGCGTGGCCGCACGTCCCGTTAGCGTTGCTTAACGGTGGGGGAGAAAAACTAACTGGACCTTACGTGTACGCCCTGACACCGTAGCCGGTGTGAATGGCTTGTATGTACCACTGATCACGCCTTTCGACGCCGACGGTTCGGTGGCGTGGGGCGCGCTGGAGCGGCTCGCCCACACCGTGCTGGACGAGGGTGCGGCTGGGCTGGTCGCGCTGGGCACGACCGGTGAGCCGTCCGCGCTCACCCCGGCCGAGCGGGAGAAGGTGGTCTCGCTGCTGGCCGGGGTCTGCGTGTCGCGGGGTGTGCCGCTGATCGCGGGGGACTTCGCCGGCATGCCCGGGGTGAGTGCGGCGCTCACGCTGGTGCCGCCGTTCGTGCGGCCCGGCGAGGACGGGGTGGTCGCGCATCTGTCGGCGGTCGCCGCGGCGTCGCCGGTGCCGCTGGTCGTGTATCACGTGCCGTACCGGACCGGGCAGGCGCTGTCGGCCGCGGCCATCCGCCGGATCGCCGCGATCCCCGGGGTCGCCGGGATGAAACTGGCGGCCGGGGGCATCGACGCGGCGACGATCGACCTGATGTCGGCGCCGCCGCCGGGTTTCGCGGTGCTCGGCGGCGACGACGTCTTCATCGCGCCGCTGCTCGCGCTGGGTGCCCAGGGCGCCATCCTGGCGTCGGCTCACATTCAGACTTCCGCGTACGCCTCCCTGATCGCCCACTGGCACTCCGGCGAGCTGAAAGCGGCCCGCGACGCGGGTGACCGGCTGGCGCGCCTGTCGATGGCGCTGTTCGCCGAGCCGAACCCGACGGTCGTCAAGGCGGTCCTGCACGCCCAGGGCCGCATCCCGTCGGCGGCGGTGCGGTTGCCGTTGCTGCCGGCCTCGGCCGAGAGCGTGCGGGCCGCGTTGGCCGCGCTGTAATCGGTTGCTCGCTGCGGCCCGGGACGGGCACGATCGGCGGCATGTTGAGCGCCGAGATCATGGATTATTACCGGCTTGGTGGCGAGCGTGTGCGGCTGACGTCCGGCAACGCGCGGCTCGAGTTTCTGCGCACCTGGGACGTGCTCAGACGGGTGCTGCCGCCGGCGCCCGCGGACGTGCTGGACGTCGGCGGGGCGACCGGGGTCTACGCGGGACCGCTGGCCGAGGCCGGCTATCGGGTGCGGGTCGTCGACCCGGTGCCCGAGCACGTCGCCGCGGCCGCGACCCGGCCGGGGGTGACCGCCGTGCTCGGGGATGCCCGGTCGCTGCCCGCCGCCGACCACACTGCGGACGCTGTGCTGCTGCTGGGGCCGCTGTATCACCTGCCGGAACGCGCCGACCGGGTCGCGGCGTGGCGGGAGGCGGCCCGGGTGGTACGCCCCGGCGGGCTGGTCGTGGCCGCCACGATCAGCCGGTTCGCGTCGTTGTTCGACGGGTTCGTCAAGGGTTTCTACCGGGATCCGCGGTACCGGCCGCTGGTGGAGGGCGCGCTCGACGACGGCGTGCACCGCAACACCGACATGACAACGGGATGGTTCACCAGCGCCTACTTCCATCACCCGGACGAGCTGGTCAGCGAGGTGCCGGAGGCGGGGCTCGTGTTGCGGCAGCGGGTCGCGGTGGAAGGGCCGGTGTGGCTGACCGGTCCGCGACTGGAGCAGATCCTGGCCGACCCCGAGCAGACGACGCTGATGCTGGACATGCTGCGCGCGACGGAGACCGAACCGAGCCTGCTCGGCGCCAGCTCCCACCTGCTCACCGTGGCCACCACCGCCGGTGCGGGCTGAGCGGTTCGCGGCCGCTGCTTGCGGCGGTTCTCTGAGTCCGGCAGCCTCGGGTGATGGATGCGGCGCAGTACGACCAGGAGTATCGGAGCGGCCGGCCGCCCTGGGACATCGGGGTGCCGCAGCCCGCGCTGACCCGAGTGCTCGATGCCGGCCTGGTGAAAGGGCCGGCGGTGCTCGACGCCGGCTGTGGCAGCGGCACGTTGTCGCTGGAGCTGGCCCGCCGCGGGTTCGAGGTGACCGGGGTGGACGTCTCGCGGGTGGCGATCGAGCAGGCCCGCGCGAAAGCCGCCGCCGCGGGCCTCAGCGTGCGCTTCGAGGTAAGAGACGCCACCCGGGAGCTGGGTGCCGGGCCGTTCGACTCGATCTTCGACTGCGGGCTGCTGCACAGCGTGCACCGGCTCGGCGCGGGCGAGGCGCGCAAGTATCTGGCGTTGCTGCCGGGGCTGGCCGCGCCCGGAGCGACCGTGTTCGTGGTGGCGGTGTCGGTGGCGTCGGGGCAGAGTTTCGGGCTGACCGAGGACTATCTGCGGCGGGCGTTCGGTGAGCCACTGTGGACCGGCACCGGGATTGCGGAGATCGACATCTCGGCGGTGGTGGACGGGTGCGACTTCACCCATCGGGGGTTCCTGGCGCGCGCTATCCGCCGTGGATATCGCTGACGAACGCGCGCAGCACGTCGGCGGCCGCCGCGTCCGGCGGAATGAACTGCAGGCCGAGGTCGTCGCCCTCCTTGCTCACGACGGTGGCGTGCACGGTGATCCGCTTGTCGTCCGCGCCGAGCGCGACGGTCACGGTGTCGCCCTCGGCGATGCGTGCGCCGGGCTGCACCGTGCAGCGCAGCCCGCCCGCGCTCAGGTTCTGGGTGGTGGCCGGCAGCGGCGGCCGGCCGGCGATCGTCAGGGTGGCCGGCACCTGCGCGCCGATGCGTTCGTGCTGGCGGCGTTCCAGGCGGCTGGCCAGGTCGGACATCTGCTCCACGCGGTCCAGCGTGCTGGTCATCTCGCTGGAGAGCTCGTCGACGAGGCTGTCCTGCTCGGCGACGACCGCACGCAGCGAGTCGGTGGCGGCGCCGACACTGTTCACCCCGTCGATCATGGTGGCGATGGTCTGGGCCATGTTCGCGGTGTCGCGTTCCAGGGCCGCGATGGTATCGGTGATCTGCTCGGTCGAGCGGGTGGTGTTGGTGGCGAGTTGTTTGACCTCGTCGGCGACGACGGTGAAACCTTCGCCGAGCTCGCCCGCCCGGGCGGCCTCGATGGTGGCGTTGAGAGCGAGCAGCCGGGTCTGCTCGGCGATGCCGGTGACCAGCGCGGCGGTGGCGGCGACCCGGCGCAGGCTCTGCTCCAGCGAGGTGATGACCTGTTCGGCCTGCCGGGCCTGCTCGACGACGGCGGTGGTGGCGGTGTCGGTGGTGGCGATGCTCGCGCCGATGACCTCGGCGCCGTCGCGGACCCGGCCGACCTTCTCGGTGACCCGGCGGATGTCGTCGGCGATGACGCCGGTGGACTCGTCGATGACGGTCTGGGTGCGTTCGCGGAACTGGGCTTCGATCTGGCGCTGGTGCAGGAACCCGGAGCGTAGTTGTTCCTCGCGGGCGAGTTGTGCGCCGCGCAGCTCTTCGTCCTGGTCGTAGAGCATGGTGCGGGCCGCGGTCAGGGCCCGGCCGATGTCGCCCATCTCGTCGCGGCCGCCGGGTACCGGTTTCGCGGTGAAGTCGCCGTCGGCAAGGGCGCTGACCGCGGCGACGGTACGCCGCACGTCGCGGGTGGTGCGCGTGACCACTGCGGTGGCGAACCAGCCGGCCAGCAGGAATCCGCCGACGGCGACGGCGAGCACGCTGAGCCGTTCGGTGCGGAACCCGCCGATGCGGGCGGTGAGCAGGTCGCTGAGAACCTCGTGCAGGGGTGCCACGGCAGCGCGAGCGGCGGCGCCGAGCGCGGCGGGGTCGCTGCTGGTGTGTTTCGGGATCTGCGCGGCCAGGGCGGCGGCGGCCGTCACGACCGCGTCGATAGGGGTGAGACGGCGAGCGAGGTCGCCGCGGCCAGTGCTGCGGGTCGCGGTCGAGATGTCGGTGGCGAGGCTCTCGGCGGTGGCCGACAGCGTGCCCGCGAGCACCGCCCGGTCGCCCGGCGACGCGATGGCGGTGGCGGCCTGCACGCCGGCGAGCAGGGCCTTGGGTAACTGCACGACCTGGGCGTCCATCACGTAGAACGAGTCGAGGTCGGGGTCGAGGATCAGGTTCGAGGCGTTACCGGCGTCGGTGATGAGCTGTACCAGTGCCTGGGCGAGGGCGAGCCGGTCGGTGGGCAGGTCGGTGCCGAGCCCGAGTTCCGGCGCGGCGGCCACGGCGGTGCGTACGGCTTCGAGGTCCGGGGTGTCGCCGGCGACGGTGCCGGCGAGGGCGAGCAGCATCGGGGCGACCACGTCGGCGCCGCGTTGTTCCAGGGTGCTGAACGCGATCTGGTCGTTGCGCACCTGGGTGTACATGGTGGTGGCCAGGACGCCGGGGATGAGCAGCACGAGGACCAGCACGGCGAGGCGCCGGCCGGTGCGCAGCCGGTCGCAGACGGCCGTCATGGGGTGCAGCGCCCACGGCACGCCGTGCGGATCTTCGATGCCGGTCATCGGGATCAGTCTGAGCCGGTTTCGGGTGCTCTGCGGGCAGAATCCTCCATGCCGGGCCCTTCGATGATCGTCCCAGGCATGGGGGTGCGCGGGGGCTGTGAGAGACTCGCCGCCGTGGGTGACGACAGTCTGCTGGATGCCCGGGCGCTCGTGCCGGCCGAGGGTGGCGAGTGGAACGGTCTGCTCTTCGACAATCCGTCGGTGGGGGTGCCGCCGGCGCTGACGTGGACGTTCCGGATCCCGTTCGCCGAGGTGCACGGTGAGGCCGTGGCGCTGGACGTCGAGTGGCTGCCGGTGCCGACCGGCGGGTGGCAGGTCATGTCCGGGCTGGCCGCGAGCAGTGGCGAGTTCGCGGAGCCGGCCGAGGCGAGTGTGCGGTTTCAGGGCCATCACCGCTACGACACGGTCGAGCTGCGGGTTCTGGAGCAGGACGGGCCGCGGATCCGGGTGGCGGTGACGGTGGCCGGCGATCTCGACCAGCTGGGGCCGGAGCAGGTCAGCGCCGAGGCGTGGCTGCGGTTCACCGGCATTTTCGTGCAGCTCAGCGGGGTCGGCGACGCGGCGTCGGCGCTGGCGCGGCTGGGCGAGTTCACCGACCCGGGCGGCCTGGCCGAACAGCCGGACCCGCGCGGCATCGCCTACCTGTTCGGCGCGCCCTAGCCGCGGAAAACCTCGGCGTAGCCGCCGGAAAACCGGGAGCGCGCCGCCCGCACCGGCCCGCATACTGGCCGCCGGCAAACGGAAAGGGCCTTTCATGATCCGGGTTACCGTGCGCGGTTCGTTCGACAACCTCAGCGCGGCGCAACTGGCCGAGCTCGTCGCCGAGCAGGCCGAGCATGACTTCCTGCGTACCGAGTACACCGCCGACGGCTATCTGGCCTACGACCTGCCGGGCCGGCCGTTCTTCACGTTCCGGTTCGCCGAGCAGGCCGCGGACGAAGCCGACATCGCGCGGGCCGCGGCCCGGGCGCAGGCCAAGGCGGAGGCGTGGATGGCCGAGCGGGGCTATCCGGTGAAGGGCCTGTCCACCCAGACGGTCGACATGAACACCGTGCCGCTGGGCAAGCGCGGCCGCCGGGAGGCCGCCCGCAAGGACCAGTGACCGGCACTAACCTTGGTCAACCCTAGGTTGACGAAACGTATGCCGTCAACCTAGGGTTGACGGCATGACGAACCCTCCCGTCCGGTTGGACGACCTCATCGCCGCGATCAACGCGAACCAGCCCGACGACGCGCTCGCCCGGGTGTCCGCCGCCGTGCTCATGGGCGACCACCTGGGCGATCTCGCCGACCATCTGATCGGCCACTTCGTCGACCAGGCCCGCCGCGCCGGCTCCTCGTGGACCGACATCGGCGCCAGCATGGGAGTGTCCAAACAGGCCGCGCAGAAACGCTTCGTCGGCAAGTCCGACCTGGACCCGTCGCAGGGCTTCGCGAGGTTCTCCAACCCGGCCCGCGAGGTCGTGGTCGCCTCGATGAGCCAGGCCAAGGGCATGGGCCTGCCGGAGATCCACGCCGAGCATCTGCTGGTGTCGCTGGTGGACGTTCCCGCCTCGATCGGCGCCCGGGCACTGCGGGCCCAAGGAGCACAACCCGATGCCGTACGCCGTGCCGTGCTGCAGGCGCTGCCGCCCGGCCGGATCGAGGTGCCCGACGTGGTGCCGTTCGACGCGCGCGCCCGCAAGGTGCTCGAGCTGAGCTTCCGGGAGGCGTTGCGGCTGCAGCAGGACGGCGTCGGCACCGGGCACCTGCTGCTCGCGTTGCTGCAGGAAGAACCCGAAGGCGGTGTGCTGGCCGGGCTGGGCGTGACCAAGGAGGCCGCCGATGCGTTCGTGAGCGGGGCGGACCCGGAGAAGTAGACCCTGACAGATGTCACGGTGCGGGCATGACGCATGCCCCGCGCGCCGGCACGGGCGTACGGCAATCATGATTGTCATGACCCTCACCGCCACACCTTCGACAACGGATCGGGACACCGCGGTCCCGGCCGTGCATATGGACGGCGTCGTCAAACGTTTCGGCGCCGTCACCGCGGTCGACGGCGTCGACCTCTCGATCCGGGCCGGCGAGGTGGTCGCCCTGCTCGGCCCGAACGGGGCCGGTAAGACCACCACCGTCGACATGCTGCTCGGCCTGTCGCACCCCACCGAGGGGTCGGTACGCGTGTACGGGCGCCAGCCGCACGAGGCGGTCGCGCTCGGCCTGGTGTCCGCCGTGATGCAGACCGGCGGGCTGCTCAAGGACTACACCGTCGAGGAGACGGTGCGGCTGACCGCGGTGCTGTTCGGCCGGCCGCGCAGCAGCGTCGGCGAGGCCCTGCAACGCGCCGGCATCGCGGACATCGGCAAGCGGATGGTCGGCAAGTGCTCGGGCGGGCAGCAGCAGCGGCTGCGGTTCGCGATGGCGCTGCTGCCCGACCCGGAACTGCTGATCCTCGACGAACCGACGACCGGCATGGACGTCGGCGGGCGGCACGACTTCTGGCAGGCCATCCGGCAGGACGCGCAGCGTGGCCGCACGGTCATCTTCGCCACCCACTACCTGGAGGAGGCCGACGCGTACGCGGACCGGGTGGTCTTCGTACGCCGCGGGCAGATCGTCGCCGACGGCACCGCCGCCGAGGTCAAGGCCCTGGCCTCGGGCCGCACCGTGCGCGCCACGCTGCCCGGCAGCACCGAGGGCGACCTGCGAAAGATCGCCGGGGTGGAGAACGCCGAGGTGCGCGGCGACACCGTCTACCTGCACGGCCGCGACACCGACGGGATCGCCCGGCACCTGCTCAACAACACCGACGCCCGGGACCTGGAGATCACCTCCCGCAACCTCGAAGAGGCGTTTTTGACCCTGACCGCGGACGACACCGAAAAGAGCAAGTGATGACCACCCTCGCGCAGCCGCGCAACCTGCCCAAGTTCGGTGGCTTCTCGGCCGGGATGATCGGCCTCGAGCTGCGCCGGATGATCCGCAACCGCCGCACCGTCGTCTTCACGCTCGTCATGCCCGCCGTCTTCTTCCTGATCTTCGGCACCAGCGGCAGCTACAAGACCGAACGCATCGGCGGCGGCAACCTCACCGGCTACGTCCTGATCAGCATGGCCGTGTACGGGGCGATGCTGGCCACCACCTCCGGCGGCGCGATGGTCTCCGTGGAACGGGCCGCCGGATGGAGCCGGCAGCTGCGACTGACCCCGCTGAAACCGGTCGCGTACATCGCCGTGAAAATGGTCCTCGCCATGATCATCGGAGCGGTGTCGGTCGCGGTCGCGTTCGCAGTCGGGGCGCTTTCGGGGGCGCAGCTGCCGGCCTCGGCGTGGATCGGCTGCGGGCTGCTGGCCTGGGCCTGCGCGCTGGTGTTCGCCGCGTTCGGCCTGTTCATGGGCTATCTGCTGCCGAGCGAGAACGTGATGCAGATCCTCGGGCCGATCCTGGCGGTGCTGTCGTTCGCCGGCGGGTTGTTCGTGCCGGCCAGCGAGCTGGGCTCGACGTTCGAGACGATCAGCAAGTTCACCCCGGTCAACGGGGTCGGCGGCATCGCCCGCTACCCGCTGACGCACGACGGGAACCTGTGGCTGTTCGTGCTGAACGTGGTGGCCTGGACGACGGTGTTCGCGGTCGGCGCGATCTGGCGGTTCCGCCGCGACACCGCCCGCGTCTGATAGGTAGTTTCATGCACATGGCGACGGCACCGAAGCAGGCGAAGGGCTGGCGGTACGGCTGGCTCTTCGCCGCCGTCTGGCTGTTCTATCTGGCCGAGAACGTCAAGGCGCTGCTCGAGCAGCCGGACATGTGGTGGCGCAACATCGGCCTGGTCGCCGTCGCGTTGTTCGCGGCGACCTACCTGTACGTGGTCAGCCTGTCGCGCCACGTGCGCCGCGAGCAGCTGCTCGGCTCCGGCTCGTTCACGGTGCAGGCGTGGGCCGGCGTGCTGGGCATGCTGGCGCTGTTCGCCGTGCAGATCCCCGGCGCCGGGGCACACGCGCTGACCTGCCTGGTGTATGTGGCGGCCTTCGCCATGGTGAGCCTGCCGCTGCAGTTCGCGATCCCGCTCGCCGCGGTGCTGGTCGCGCTGGCCGAGGCGCTGCCGGCCACGGTACCGGGCTGGTCGGACAACGGGTACGGGCTGGCGGTGCTGCTCGGCTCGCTGGCCACCTGGGGCATCCGGCTCGCCTGGGACCGCCAGCACCGGCTCGTCGACGCGCAGAAAGAGCTCTCGGATCTGGCCGTGCAGAACGAGCGGGCCCGCATCGCCGGTGACCTGCACGACATTCTCGGGCACTCGCTGACCGTGGTCGCGGTCAAGGCCGAGCTCGCGCAGCGGCTGCTGGACGTGGACGTGGAACGCGCCCGCAAGGAACTGGCCGACCTGGAGTCGCTCGCCCGTGACGCGCTGTCGGACGTGCGTTCGACCGCCATGGGCGTACGGGGAATCTCGCTGCCCGGAGAGATCGCGGCCGCGCGCGAAGCCCTCGCCGCGGCCAACGTCGAGGCCGAACTTCCCGGGGCAGCCGACGAGGTGCCCAGCCGCAACCGGGAGCTGTTCGCGTGGACCATCCGCGAGGCGGTCACCAACATCGTGCGCCACAGCAAGGCCAAACACGCTTTCGTACGCCTCGGGCCCGGCAGCGTGGAAGTCATCGACGACGGGGTGGGCTGCCTGGCACCCGGCTCACCCGACGGACAGGGGCTCTCCGGCCTGCGACGGCGGGCGGACGCGCTGGGCGCGACGCTGACCGTCGGCGGCCGCGACGACCAGCAGGGTTTCCGGATTCGCGTGGAGGTCCCCTCATGATCAAGTTGTTGCTCGCCGACGACCAGGCCCTGGTACGCGGCGCCATGGCCGCCCTGCTCGACATGGAGGACGACCTGAAAGTGGTCGCCGAGGTGGGCCGCGGCGACGAGGTGGTCGACGCCGCGCTCGCCCACGAGGCCGACGTGGCGCTGCTGGACGTGGAGATGCCCGGCATGGACGGCGTCAGCGCGGCCCGCGACCTGCACCGCGCCCTGCCCTCCTGCAAGGTGCTGATGGTCACCACCTTCGGCCGCGCCGGCTACCTGCGCCAGGCCATGGCCGCCGGCGCGGGCGGGTTCATCGTCAAGGACACCCCGGCCCGCCAGCTCGCCGACGCGGTCCGCCGGGTCCATCAAGGACTACGCGTGGTCGACCCGGCGCTGGCCGCCCAATCCCTGGCCCAGGGCGACTCGCCGCTGACCGACCGCGAGGCCGACGTGCTGCGCTCGGCCCGCGACGGCGGCACCGTCGCCGACATCGCCCGGGAACTGCACCTGTCCGACGGGACGGTCCGCAACCACCTGTCGTCGGCCATCGGCAAGACCGGCGCCCGCACCCGCGCGGAAGCCGTCCGGCTGGCGGTCGACAACGGGTGGCTGCTGTCCTGAACCCTCAGTCCTCGTCCTTCTCGTCCTCGCGCTGCTCCTTGTCCTTCTTCTCGGCCTCCCGCTCCATCGCCAGGTCCAGCGCGATCACACTGCCGATGATCAGCAGCTCGTCGACACCCTGCTCGACCCGTACGGCGTAGGTGTCGCGGATCGTCAGCCAGCGCTTAGACACCTCCGCGACCGTGTCCCCGTCGAGCTCGATGTCGTACTCGTGGTTCGACAGGTCACCCTTCATCTCCAGGTCGTGGCGGCCCGGGACATCGATGGTGAACTTGTCGCGGAACGGGGTGAACAGCTTCTTGCGGACCTCCGCGGCCTCCTCCCCGCCGATGCGGATCTCGTAGGTGGGCCGCAGCGCGATGAGGTGCCGGTGCACGGTGGCCAGCTCCACGCCGTCCGGGTCCTCGATGACCACCTTGTCGCGGATGCTCAGCGCCTTGCCGTCGATGCGGTACAGCTTGGTGCCCTGCTCGTCGAGCACGTCGAAATCGTCGCCGATGGAGAAGAACCGCTCCCTGATCAAGAACATGGCGCCCATTGTGACCCCACCCGCAAACTTGAGAACAATTCGCCGGTGCAACTAATCCGCAACCGTAAGTGACCGCCGGCTGCACCCGCCGCCACGAAAAGTTCCCCCCTGTCAGCAACGACAGGGGGGAACCAACCATGAGCAGCAAGTCCGTGACCCGCGAGCAGGAAACCCTCATCCGGGAGAACATGGCCCTGGTGGGTCACATGGTGCGCGAGATGCTGTTCAAGGTTCCGCCCCACGTGCACCGCGACGACCTCGCCTCGGCCGGCTACGCCGCGCTGGTCACGGCCGCCCAGGCGTACGACGGCGAGCGGGGCGTCCCGTTCGGCCGGTTCGCCGCCGTGCGGGTGCGCGGGGCGCTGCTCGACGAGCTGCGCGCCATGGACTGGGCGTCCCGCTCGGTACGGGCCCGGGCCCGCCGCGCCGAGGTGGCCCGCCAGGAACTGACCGCCCGGCTCGGCCGCACCCCCACCCCGACCGAGCTGGCCGAGCTGCTCGGTGTCGCGGTCGCCGAGCTCAGCAACGTCGACGACGACGTGCAGCGCGCCGCCGTGCTCTCGCTGCACGGCTTCGCGGCCGGCACCGCCGAGGACATGGTCGCCGAGACCTCGCTGAACCCCGAGGAGATGCTGCTGCACCGCGAGCGCATCGGCTACCTGCACGACGCCGTGGCCGTGCTGCCCGAGCGGCTGCGTTTCGTCGTGGAGGCCTCGTTCCTGCAGGAGCGGCCGCTCAGCGACGTGGCCGCCGAGCTGGGCGTCACCGAGTCCCGGGTCTCGCAGCTGCGCACCGAGGCGCTCGCGCTGCTCAAGGACGGCCTGGGCACGCACATGGAGCAGCGCGACAACGGCGCCGCCAAGGACAGCGTCGTGGCCCGCCGCCGTGCCGTATACGCGGCGCAGATCGCCGCCCGCAGCACCCTGTCCACCCGGCTGGGCGCCACCGACGCCAATGGCCTGCGTACGGCGGCCTGAAAGCTTCTTGTAGCGTTCTGAGCATGACGGTGACGTTGCAGGACATCCGGGACGCCGCGAAGCAGATCGCCGGGGTGGCACACCGCACCCCGGTGATCCGGTCCCGCACGCTGGACGCGCTGGCCGGCGCCGAGGTGTTCCTCAAGGCGGAAAACCTTCAGCGGGTCGGGGCGTTCAAGTTCCGCGGCGCCTACAACGCGATCTCCCGGCTCACCCCGCAGCAGCTCGAGCGGGGCATCGCCGCGTACTCGTCGGGCAACCACGCGCAGGCGGTCGCGTTGTCCGCCCGCGAGCTGGGCAGCACCGCGGTGATCGTGATGCCCGCCGACACGCCGGCCTCGAAGCTGGCCGCGGTCCGCGGCTACGGCGCCGAGATCATCACCTACGACCGGTACACCGGCGACCGGGAGGCCATCGGCGCCGAGCTGGCCGCCTCCCGGGGGCTGACGCTGATCCCGCCGTACGAGCATGAGCACGTCATCGCCGGGCAGGGCACCGCCGCGCTGGAGCTGCTCGACGAGACCGGCGACCTGGACGCGCTGGTGGTGCCGGTGGGCGGCGGCGGCCTGATCGCCGGCAGCGCCACCGCCGCGAAGGGCCTGCAGCCCGGCATCCGGGTGGTCGGGGTCGAACCGCAGGCCGGCGACGACACGAAACGGTCCCTGGCGGCGGGGGAGCGGGTCACCATCGAAGTGCCGCGCACGATCGCCGACGGGCAGGCCGCGTCGATCCCGGGCGAGATGACCTTCAGCATCAACAAGCGCCTGGTCGACGAGATCGTGCTGGTCTCCGACGACGAGATCCGCGACGCCCTGCGCTTCGCCGCGGACCGGCTGAAGCTGGTGATGGAGCCGAGCGGCGCCAGCGGTCTCGCCGCGCTGCTGACCGGCAAGCTGTCCCCGGTGCCCGCCCGCATCGGTGTGATCATCTCGGGTGGGAACGTGGGCGCCGCCCGGCTCGCCGAGCTACTCGCCTAACACCTTCGCCTCGACCGCCGGGTCCAGGCCCACCCGGGCCCGGTCGGTGCGCCGCGGCGGGTCCCCGGGCAGCGAGCGCAGCCACGCCCACGTGTCCGCGACCGTCTCCCGCACCGGCCGCACGGTCAGACCATGGGTGAGCGCCTTGGTGACGTCGCCGCGGTGCAGGTGGTCGTGGTCGGGGCCCGGTGGCAGCCAGATCGGTAACTGGATCCACGGTTCGATGCCGGCCGCCTCGATCACCTCCGGGGCGGTCCAGCGCAACTCGGCCGTACCGCCGGTGACCTCGTTCGCGGTATCGAGCAGCTCGCCCATGGTGGCGTGCCCGGACGGGCTGACCACGTTGTACGCCCCGGTCAGCCCGCGCGGCACCGCGTCCAGCAGGAACAGCGCCAGGTCACGGACGTCGATGTACTGCAACGGCAGCTCACGCGGGCCGGGCGCCAGGGCCGGGCCGCCGCGGGCCAGCCGGTTCAGCCACCACGGCAGCCGGCCTACGTCCTCGTGCGGGCCCAGGATCAGCCCGGCCCGGGCCATCAACGCGCCGCCGCCGAACTCGCGGACGGCCATCTCGCCGCGCAGCTTGTCCCCGGCGTACTCCGCATCGTCCACGTCGGCCAGCGGCGAGTCCTCGGTCAGCGGCTGCGGGGTGCCGTACGCGTACACCGAGCGCGTCGACACGTACTGGTAGACGCCGGCCCGATCACGAAGCAGCGAGGCCGTACGGCGTACGGCCTCGCTGTCTGCCGACCACGTGTCGGTGATCGCGTCCCACTGCTCGTCGTTGTCCAGGGCGCTCAGGCCGCCGCCGGCCAGCCGGTCGCCGGTGAGTAACCGGACCCCGGCGGGCGGCGGTCGTAAGCCCCGGTTGAACACTGTCACGTCGTCGCCGCGCCGCACGGCCTGCTCGGCCAGGGTGCGCCCCACGAAGCCCGATCCACCCAGAATCAGCAGTCTCATGGGGACCGATCGTGCCGCCCGCACCACCGCCGGCGACAGGGGTGATCGCGGACAGCGCAATTACAAGAACGCGCGGATCGCTTCCACCACAAGCGCGTGGTCGTCCTCCTGCGGCAGCCCGGACACCGTCACGACACCGACCACCCCGACGTCGCGTACGCGAACGGGAAACGCACCACCGTGCGGCGCGTACTGCGCCGGATCCACCCCCAGGCCCGCGCCCAGCTCCACGCCGCGGGCGGCGAGACGGCGGCCGAACAGGAACGACGACACGCCGTAGCGCTCCACCACGCGCACCTTGCGCTCGATCCAGGTGTCGTTGTCGGTGACACTGCCCGGCAACGCCGCGTGGAACAGCTGCTGCGTGCCCCGCCGGATGTCGATCGCAATGGGCAGGCTGCGGCGCTGCGCCATGATCACCAGCGCGGAACCCAGCTTCCACGCGTCGTCGTTGTCGAAACGGGTGAACACGAGGTCACGTTCCTGCGCCTCGAGCTGCGAAATCACATCATCGGTCATGAGAATCATTCTTACGCCGCGCGCGCTGCAACCAACTACCGATGAGCGCCCCAGCGACGAAGATCATCATCGTGCAGCACAACGCCTTGGTGAACACCCGCGCCGCCTCCTTCGTTAGGGTCGGTACTCGTGCGCCTGGCCACCTTCAACCTGCTGCACGGCAGATCCCTGCACGACGGCACGGTACACGCCGACCGCGTCGCCGGGGCCATCGCCGACCTCGACGCCGACGTCCTCGGCCTGCAAGAGGTCGACAAGGCCCAGCCCCGCAGCGGCCTGCTCGACCTCACCGCCATCGCCGCCGAATCCCTGCACGCGAGGGTGCACCGCTTCGCCGCCGCCGTCGTCGGCACCCCCGGCGAGACCTGGCAGCCCTGGCGCAGCCACGAGGACAACCTTCATCCCCTGTACGGGATAGCCCTGATCAGCCGTTACCCGGTGGCCCACTGGCAGATCACCGCCCTGCCCGGCGCCCCGATCCGCTCACCCGTATACACCCCCGACGACGGACTCATGCTGCTCAAGGACGAACCCCGGGTGCTGCTCGCCGCCGTCCTCGACACCCCGCACGGGCAGATGACCGTCGCCACCACCCACCTGTCCTTCGTGCCCGGCTGGAACCTGCGGCAACTGCGGCACGCCGTACGGGCAATAAGGCATTTGCCCGCCCCAAGGGTGCTGCTCGGCGACCTCAACATGCCCGCCGTGCCGGTCCGCGCCGTCACCGGCTGGAAACCCCTCGGGAAAGCCCCCACCTTCCCCAGCCCCGCCCCCAGAGCACAGCTCGACCACGTCCTCGCCGACCCCCGCGGCCGGGCCGCCCTGGGACGGGTGGTGCAGGTCAGCACCCCACACGCACCCGTCTCCGACCACCGGCCGCTGGTCGTGCACCTAGACCGTTAGCTGATAGAAGTTCCACTTCTTCGACTCGATCGGGAGCAACCGCACCGCCGCGAACCCCGCCTCGGCCGCATACCGGCGCACCGTGCCCGGCCGCATCACCATGCCGGTGGCCGCCGACCCCGGACCCATCGCGTTCGGCAGACACACCATCAGGCTGACCCCGTAGTCCAGCTGCTCCTGCGGGGTACCCGGCACCGAGAACTCCTCCGCCACGTGCGAGTCCACCACCAGCACGAACGCGTCCTCGGCCAGGGACTTACGCACCGTCCGCAGCACCTCCACCGGATTCGACATGTCGTGCAACGCCTGAATGATCGTCACCACGTCGTAGCGCTCACCGGCCAGCGACGCCGCGTCACCCGCCTCGAAACGCACCCGATCGCTCAGGCCACGCTCACGCGCGTACCGGTTCGCCTCGGCGACCGCCTCCCCGTCAAGATCAATACCGTCGACCGACACCAGCGGGTACGCCTCGGCCATCGCGATACTCGACCAGCCCGTACCACTCGCGATGTCCGCGATCCGCGCACCCGGCTGCCGCAACCGGCGATCAACCTCCGGGATCGAAGGCAGCCACTGCTTGCCCAGGAAGTTCAAATACAGCCCCCGGCTCGGCTCCGAACGCCCCTCCGGCTCCCACGGCAGACTCGGCGGCGCCTGCCCCGTCCGAAACGCCGTCACCAGATCCGGAAGCCGACGCGCCGAACGCGCCACATCGGTCGTCGACGCGACAGCGGTCATCATCGAGTCCGGATCCGCCAGCACCGGCACATGCTCGGCCGGCAACCGGTACCGGCGCGGGTCCGCCCGCTCGTCCTGCACCTCGACCAGCTCCCGCACCGCCTGCTGACTCAGCCACTCCTCGGTGTAGCGCACCGACGTCCCGGTACGTTGCGCCAAACCCTCGGCGGTCAGCCAATCGCCGCCGGTCATCGCCCGGTAATAACCGAGCTGATCACCCAGATAGATCGAGTAGAGATCCAGCGCACCGATGGTTTCCTCGAACAGCCGTTGGGCGAGCACATCTGACTTCATGTGCAGGACAACGGCCCGCACTCAGGGCCTGTTCGCCGCCGTGCGCAGGAACACGTCCTCCAGCCCGTCCTCCGGATCCCACTGCTCACCGACCTTCCGGAAGCCCAGACCCGCGATCGTCCTACGGGAACCGGCGTTGTCCGGCCGGATACTCGCCCGCACCGCGCTCACTCTTGGATCGCCGTCGGCCCGCGCCAGCAGCGACTCCAGCATCGCCCGCGCATACCCCTTACGCCGATGCACCGGATCCACCGAATACGCCACCTCCACCACCCCATCGGCATCCGGCGGACCATGAAACCCAGCGTGACCGACCACCACACCCTGCGGCTCCGCCACCGCCGCCCGCGCGATCCACTCCGCGGCCCGCGGATCCCGCTCGATGTCCTGCAGACGAATCCGCCACAACCAGGACTCATCAACCAGGTACGGCGTCAGGAGAACACCCGCCGCGGCACTCGCGGCCCCGAGATCACCCTCGATCAACGCCCGCAGCGCGACGGGGGATAGCTGTACGAAACGGATATCCGGCACGCAACGCATGATCACACGCCGTGGTGATCGATGCCACCCGCTAATCCATTGCTTGCGCAATACAGTTTTTCATGAGGGGGTATCTCAGGGCGGTTCCCCAGCCCCAACCCCCCAACCGTCGACCCGACAGGAAGCACCATGGAAGCCATCTACACCACCAGCGCCACCTCCACCGGCGAAGGACGCGGCGGACACGTCCGCTCCGTCAACGGCGTCATCGACACCGACCTCGCCTACCCCAAGGAGATGGGCGGCCCCGGCGGCGACCTCCCCAACCCCGAGATGTTCTTCGCCGCCGGCTGGGCGGCCTGTTTCCACTCCGCCATCAAGGGCGTCGCCCGCTACCGCAAAATCAAGCTCGGCGACGACACCGCCGTGACCGTCGACGCCGGACTCGTCAAGAACGACAGCGGGGCGTACCAGTTGCAGGTCGCCATCGAGGTCGAGATCCCCGGCGTGGACGAAGAGACGGCCCGCGAGATCGTCGAGGCCGCGCACCAGACGTGCCCGTACTCCAACGCCACCCGCGGCAACATCGAGGTCAGCTTGTCGCTCGCCTGATCTCTGGCTGTTTTGTAAGCGGCCTCCTCAGATTCCCCGCAGCGCGCGGTTCGTGCGGTTCGCCCGCACGGCCGCGCGCTGCTGGGCCGCCGTCACATCGATATAGCCCTGCGTCGTGGCCAGCGACGCATGCCCCAGCAACCGCATGATCTCCGACGCGTTCGCCCCGTCCTCCGCCAGCCGCGTCGCGAACGTATGCCGCAACGCATGCAACTGCGCACCCCGCGGCACCCGGTCCTGCACCCCCGCACGCCGGTAACAGGACCGCACCAGATACTGCAGACCACCCCGCTTCAACGCCGCACCGTGCCGATCCACCAGCAACGCCTCATCCTTCGACGCCCGCCCGAACCGCACCCGCCGGCTGTCCACATAGCGCTCGACCACCGCGTCCAGCTCCGGCTCGATCGGCACACTGCGCGGCCGCCCGCCCTTACCCGCCACCTCGACCCACCTTTCCCCGTCGCGCCCCATGACCGAACCGACCCGGAGCGCCAGCAGCTCGGACAGCCGCAGCCCCGCACACAACGCGAGCCCCAGCACCGCCAGGTCACGCTCCGGCCAGGGGTCACGCTGCCGCTCGTCGGTCCGGCTCACCGCGTCCAGCAGCCGCTCCGGGGTGTCGTCGCCACGCAGCGGCTTAGGGGAGTGGGCCGGCAGCCTCGGCTTGTCCACCGCCGGCATCGGGTTACCCGCCATGATCTGCTCGGTCACCAGAAACGTGCAGAACGCGTTCCACGACGACCAGGCCCGAGCCACCGAGGCAGGGGAGCGCTCCGCTGCGAACCGGGCAAAGGCGCTCCGCAGCAGCCGAGGGGAGAGGTCACCGAGAGTGACCGGCTCCGTCCCGATCAGCCCCGCGATCAGGCCCAGGTCCCGCCGGTACGCCTGAAGCGTGTGCACCGACGGCTTGCGCACCGCCCGAGCAGCCAGGAACTCACCGATCAGCTCGCGAACATCCGTCCCATGCATAAGACACATTATGCATTATATCGGGACGATTCGCCTATCCGTCGATGTCCCGTTCTCCGGTTCGCGGCGCCACTACGGCGGATGTCGCCCTAGCGCCATGATCAGCAAAGTGGCGGTGCCGGGCCGCACCCGCGGCGGCGGGGAGGGAGCGCGGGCTGCTGCAGGTCGCTGGGGCGGGCTCGGCGACCTGCGGCAGCGTTCACGTGCCGCCCAGCGCCGCCGGGCCACAGGTGTCGAGCCGCACGCGGGCGGTGCCGACCGATCGCGGCGGACCCGCTGCGGCCGCCTGTCGCCGTCATCGCCTCGAAGCCGCCACGCCCGTCAACGAAGCGGTAGAACGGGCGTCTCCTGGGCTCACCGGTCGGCCGCTTCTCCCGATCGCCGGCTGGGACTGCGGGCCGGCCGCCGCTTCCATCTGCGCCGGCCGACGCCTCCATACCGCGGGGTTCGGGTGTTGCCGCGTGTCGCGGTGTTCGGGTGGCTGGGCTGGGCTGCCATGGCGGCGGTGCGGTGGCTGCCGCTGGTTGCCGCCCGTCGCGGTGTCTGGTTAGGCCGCATAAAGCGGGATTTGGCGTGCATCGGGTGCGACGGTGAGCCCACTCTTGCCGGCCGCCCCGCCTCGCCGTCTCACTATCTGGGCGGAACCGTCCATAGTCTGGACTATAGTCCACATTGAACGGTTGATTCGTCGCTTATCTCAGCTTTGCGGCGGCCGGTTCGCGACTGTTTTCGAGACCTTGGAGAGTTGCGCCCACATACGAGCCATAACTCTCCAAGGTCTCGAAAACCAGGCCGCGCCGCGCTGAATCGGCCGCACCAAAGTGGGGTCAAGGCGACAAAGCGGTGCTTGATCATGGGGTTACGGTCGACGTGCAGGCGAGTTGGGCCTCGCCACGTTGACTGCAACGACACGGTTTGGCAGCGCCTTGTGCCGGGCGGCCTGCGTTCGCCGACGCCCGGTCGGCGAGGCGCTCCGCATGAACGGCATCCGTGAGGTGGGGGCGGAGGCGACGACGTGCCCAGGACCGCATGGGGGCGGAGGCGACGACCGCGCCCAGGACCGCAGCTGCAATCGGGCCCCGGACCGGACCGGGCCAGCAACTACAACTGCGACCGGGCCTAGGACCGCACCGCGATCGTTACTGCAACCGTCGCGGTCGACCTTGTCGGTGACCAGCCGGGCTACGGAGTGCGTGCTTAGGCATCTCGTGGAGCTCGTCGACACGATCCGCCGGGTCAGCTCCGGGAGGTCGGGGCGGCTGGATCATCGCGAGAACCACGTACCGCCGAAAGGTCAGCCACCCCTCTCGGGGACCGCCCTCTCTCCGCTAGATTGACATAATGTACATTATCGACCTGGGATTTGGTCGATGGGCGGAGCAGCGGAAACGGCTGCGTTCGGCCAGCGGCCTGTAGCCCCTGCGCGACGACGTGGCCGAGCCGCAATCGCCGCTCCGAAAATTGTCCTCGTGGCCCGCGCCAGGGCTGCCGATCCCTGCAACCGGCTCAGGAACGGACTCGGCCGGTCACTGCTGCTTCACATCGATCGCGCTGTTCGTGCCGACGCCGCTGGTCGTCTGTCGCGTGCAGTACCGGACCGAGCGGGCGCGATCGCGGACAGCGCAGTCACCAGAAGCGTCAGACAGCTCCCGCCGCCTCGCGTTCGGCACGCCTCACCCACGCTCGGCCCGGAGCGCCGCAAGTGCGCCTCTGGCCGGTCCTCGCGGGTTTTCTCCGTTGCCGGCTCGTCGCTCTAACCGCGATGGCTTGGTGTGCGGGAGCTGATGCCGTACAGGGCAAGGCGGTGGTCCGCACCCGGCTTTCCTTGCGCGGTTGCGGCTCCCCTGCCCACTGAGCTCCGCGGGACCAGATGCCGGTCCGCGCGCGGCTTTCCCTGTTCGGCCGCCGCTCCCCTGACCCGCGGGACCTGATTCTGGCGGCGCGAGGCGGCGGTCCACGCCCGGCTTTCCTTGTACGGCCGCCGCTCCCCTGCCCCTGACCTCGCGAGGACCTGTTGCCGGCGGCCGCGCCCGTGAGTCATGTGCGTCTCCCGGATAGCGAGGCCGCTCGCGTGCCCGAGATTGGCGGCTCCCCCGCGCAACCACACATTCGGCCGCCGCGATTACGAGCGGCTGAAGGTTCGGGTCAGGGCGGCGGCTACGGCGGTGAACAGCAGCCAGCCCAGCGCGGTCAGGGCGTAGGCCAGCCACTGGGCGTCCCCGCTGACGCCGAAGGTGGTCTCCTGGCCGAAGTTCACGATGGGCAGCAGCAGGTCGAGGGTGTAGACGAGCGGGTGGAAGGTGGTGCCGGCGCGGCCGCGGGCCGGTGGGTCGACGGTGAAGACGATGGTGCCGGCCACGGTCAGTGCCAGCAGCCAGAGGGCGGCGCGACCGGGGCGGTATCCGTAGCCGAGCAGGATGTCCTGCAGCAGGCTCCACGCTTGGCCGGGTGGGGTCAGTCCTCGCCGGCGGCGGCGTTGCCGGGCGAGCAGGACGGTGCGGGCGTCGGTGTCGTGGCCGATCTGGCGGTACAGGGTGGCGAGTTGTTCGTACGGCTGGGGGCGGTATCCGGCGGGGTCGCGGTCGAGCCACGGCAGGCGGGTGCGGGCGGTGCCGGCGGGTTCGAGGGCGGTGTATCGGGTGCCGTCCAGGCGTAGCCGGGCGGGCCAGTGGCCGGGGTCGTCGCGCAGGATCTGGAACTGGGCGTGGCGTAGGTCGACGGTGCCTTCGATGTGCGGGGCGAGCAGGGTGAGCTGTCCGGCGCGTACGCCCCAGGCGTCCAGGGCGGTGGCGCCGGGGTTGAGCAGCAGCGCGTCGGTCAGGTTGATCTCGCCGGTGATGTCGGCGGAGCGCAGGAGTAGCCGGCCGTGCACGCGCAGGCCCTGCTGGGCGTGGATGCTGCCGCCGGCGTGCATGCCGGTGAGGTCGATGTCGCCGGTGCAGGTGGTGCCCTGCAGGTAGAGGTGGCGGCCGATCTGGACGGCTTCACCGAAGACGGCGGCGGCGCGGTCGCCGAACTGGTCGGCGGGGCGGTGGCCGGCTCGGATGTGTGCCCAGTCGAGGTCGATGTTGCCGGTGACGTGGGCGCCGTAGATGACCAGGCCGCCCAGGATGGTGGATTTGACGAGGCCGAGGCTGCCGGCGACGGTGACGGCGAAGGCGTCGAGGCCGGGCAGGGTGCAGTTGGTGAAGGAGACGGAGCGCAGGCGGGCGAACGAGAGGGTGGGCACGGTGTCGAAGGTGCAGCCGGTGAAGTTGATCGCGGGGTCGGCTTCGGCCTGGTAGAGGTCGAGGTGGCCGGTGATGTCGGCGCCGTGCAGGGACAGGGCGGCGCGGTGGCCGGGTTCGGGGGGCCGGGCGCCGAGGAGCAGGGTTCGGATGAGCGACGCGCGTACGGGCTGGGGTTGGGCGAATTTGACTGTCCGGCCGTACGGGAAGGCGTCCCATAGTTGTTGTTCGGCCGGGGATAACGTGCCCGGTTCGTCGGGGGTCACCTCTGGAGCATTCCACTTAGGAGTGCGGGCTGTCCGGGGGTGGCTTGGCGGATCTTCGTCGGGGCATTGTGACCGGTAGATTGCTGCGGTGGATGTTCGGTGGATGACGGTTTTTCTGGATTCGCCAGTACGGGTGGCGGAGGGTTTCTGGCTTGGGGTGACCGGGGCGTCGTTGTCGCGGCGGCGTGGGGCGGGTGGCGAGTTCGCGACGTTGGTGCCGCGCGACGGGGACGCGTACGTGCGGGTGCAGGTGGTGGGTGATCCGCCGGCGCGTTCGCATCTGGATCTGCATGTCGATGATGTGCGGGCGGTTGCCGGGGTGGCGGTTTCGCTGGGGGCGCGGGTGGTGCGTGCCGAGGAGGGGTTGATCGTGCTGCGCTCCCCCGCCGGGTTGTTGTTCTGTCTGGTGGGGTGGCGTGGGGAGGCGCGGCTGCCGGCGCCGGTGCGGTGGCCGGGTGGGCAGTTGTCGCTGGTGGATCAGGTGAGTGTGGATCTGCCGGATGCCGCGTACGAGGTGGAGGTCGGTTTCTGGGAGGGTCTGACCGGGTGGTCGCGCAGGCCGACGGGGTTGCCGGAGTTCGAGCATTTTCAGCGGGGTCCGGGGATGCCGTTGCGGTTGTTGTTCCAGCGTCTGGGGTCGGGGGCGGCGCGGATGCATGTGGATCTGGCGTGTGACGACGTGGACGCGGAGGTGGTTCGGCATCGGGCGTTGGGGGCTGTGGTGGTGCGGCGGGTGGTCGGTGAGTGGACGACGTTGCGGGATCCGGCGGGGCGCGAATATTGCGTGACGGCGCGTTCGCCGTTGCGGTGAGGGTTTTGTCGGTGGGTCCTGGTAGAAAGTTCTCGCACAGTTGTTCGAAGAAGGAGTGGGTGTGATGGTGACGACCGGGGTCCGGGGTTTGAGCACCGACGAGTTGCAGGTGATCCGCGACGGTGTGGACGCCGGGCGTAAGCCGCGGGTGCAGTTCACCGAGTCGGCGGGGCAGATCGCGGGGCAGATCGGGCAGGTGGTGGCGCTGACCGATCCGGCGGAGTCGGACGAGTGGGTGGTGGTGCGGTTCGGGCGTGACGAGTTGCCGTTCTCCCCCGCTGACCTGCAGGTGGCGCCGCGGGGTGCGGCGGCGAAGAAGGCGGCGGCGAAGCCCGAGCCGGACCCGGAGCCGGCCGTGCCGGAGCCGGAGTTTTTGATCGACAAGCCGTTGCCGGAGGAGAAGAAGGTGGAGACGGTGGACAAGCCCGAGAGTGTGGTTCCGGCGCCCCGCAAGGCCGCGGCGAAGACCGCGAAGGCGAAGGCTCCGGCGGGTCTCACGGTCATTTTGGCGTACGCCGAGGGCGAGTGGACGGTTGCCGCGTCGCAGGGCACGAAGGCTCTCGCCAAGCCGTATGTGATCAAGCCGGCGGAGGCGTTGCGGATGGTGTCGCTGGTCGACGTCCCGGGGGTGCAGGAGGCGGTCGAGCAGATCATGGCGTCGGAGCGGGCCGACGCGGAGCAGCAGGCGTCGCGGTTGCGGGCCGAGCTGGCCGAGATCGAGGCGCGGCTGGCGGAGCTGGGTGAGGCCGGCTGACGGGACCTCTTGGTTGGTAGCGTGCGGCGGTGCCGATTGTCCTAGCGCTTCCTCATATGCCATGACGTCGAACCTGCGTCTCGCGGTCCGCGCGATCATCCTTGATGAGGACGACCGCGTCCTGCTCTGCCGGTTCGACTTTCCGCACCCGGCGGTGCCGGAGCGGGCGAAGGCGGTTTGGGCGGCGCCGGGCGGTGGCATCGAAGCCGGTGAAGACCCGCTGACGGCTCTGCGTCGTGAACTGCGTGAGGAAACCGGTCTGGCGGTCACCGCCGATCCGCCGCACATCTGGCACCAGGAAATTTCGGCGGCCGACCATCCGCGGGGCTCCGGCGGCATCGTCAACGACTACTTCCTCATCCGGGCGAACCACTTCCAGCCCCGTGGTGAGCTGACGTCCGGTCAGCTCGCCGCGGAGGAGAATCTGGGGGCGTTCCGCTGGTGGCAGCTTTCGGAGATCGCCGGCTATTCGGGAAGTGAGTTGTTCTCGCCCAGCGACCTGAGCGCAGCGTTGACATCGCTGCTCGCGGCGGGAGTTCCGGGGCGGCCGGTCCGAATCGGGCTCTAGGCGGGTGTGCGGCTGTGGTCGATCCGCGTACGAGTTCTGCGCTGCCCGGCCTGGGCGGATGCTCGGTGAGCAGCCACGGTCTGTCGCCGTGAGCACGCTTGCCCGGTTTGCGGCGGAGCCTCCCCTGCCTCGGTGGGCCGGGTGCGATGTCGCGTCGCTGACCTTCGTCGTCTCGTCGAGGTGGGTGCTCTCAGCGTGGGGCGGGGCGTGGTCGTACGCGGGAGAGGTCCGGTGGCCGGCTGGGGTCGACGACGTGCGGGGTGCGCATCTCGGTGCGGCGCAGCGGGGTGAGGGTGTCGTCGATCGCGGCCATGATCAGGCGGGTGGCTTGCATGGCGCGGGCGCCGGGGGTGCCGGTGACGGTGCTGAGGTCGACCGGTTCGGTGCCGAACGCGACATGTACGACCGGGCGCCGCAGCATCGCCTTGAGCAGGGATTTGAGCAGCCCGTTCGGGGTGTCGTAGGGCAGCACGGCGTGCGCGCCCCACTGGGCGACCGGCAGGACCTCGGCGCCGGAGACGGCGGCCATGCGGGCGACGCCGGTCTTGCCACGTTCCGGCCACAGCCACGGGTCGAGCCCGATGCGGCCTTCCGGGTAGATCAGCAGCATCGAGCCCTCACCCAGTGCGGCGGCCGCGGCCGGGAGCGCGTCGGCGACGCTGCCGGTGTTGCGGTCGACGCGGATGTGCCCGGCGGCGCGCATCGCCGGCCCCAGGATCGGGGCGTCGAACACGCCGCCGGTGGCCAGGATGCGCGGGGCGATGCCGGCTTTGCGGCAGGCGGCGGTCATCACGACCGGGTCGAAGGGGCTGATGTGGTTCGCGGCGAGGATCAGCGGGCGGCCGCGGAGTGTGGCCGGGACGGTGCCGTGCACCCGTAGGCGGCACAGCGGGAACACCACGGCGGGGCCGATGGCGAGCATGATTCGCCAGGCCAGGGGCGTGCGCGAGGTCGCGTTCGGCATCAGGCCGACATGATCGCACGAGGTGGCGGGTGGCGGCCGAGCAGGGACGATGCCGGATCGGACCACGTGTGGGCCGGAGCGCGTCGCTGGATCGCACGTTGGGGTGGGCGGGCCACCACGCTGGACGGGGTGCGGCCTAGCCGGTAGCGATGCTTGGCCGCCCGGTGACAAATCGCGGCCTGACGAGTAAGCCCTGGTCCGGCTCAGCGGCCGTCGGGCGATCAGCGCTCTGCTCGCGCGTCGCGACGAGTACGCCCTGATCCGACTCAGCGGCCGTAGCCGATAAGCGCTCCGCTCGCGCGTCGCAACGAGTACGCCCCGATCCGACTCAGCGGCCGTAGCCGATAAGCGCTCCGCTCGCGCGTCGTCCGCTGTGCCCCCGCAGGCGCACGGAGACCGCGCCGCTGATCACCGAGTCACCTGCGACTTCACCCTCCCATCAGGTGCGCCCAGGCCACGCATATCCGATATTTCCGGTGACCGGCGCGGACCGAGCTGGTCCGCTGGCAGCCAGGCTCAGCCAGCGACCCCTCGACGCTTCCACTTCGTGGGACTCGTGGCCGCATACTGAGACCGGCGACCACCTCCTGAAACCCGCGTCCGCGATGTGGGACTCCCGTCCATTGTGGAGCATGATTTTGCCCCGAAACGCGGCTTTCGCACGGCAGGATTTCCCGGCCAGATGTGAACCTTGGCAAGTTATGGCTCGCATGTGGGCGTAACTCTCCAAGGTTCACAGAAAGCCCACGATGTGGCCGCAATGTCCACACAGCGGAAACCCGCCCCGGTCACAGAGATCGCCAGACGACCATCGCGATCCCCGTGGCCGCAGCGGGTTCAAGTTGCACATCGGGTCTTGGCCCGTTGTGGCTCGACTCGCGAGCGCCGGGGTCGAGCCGCATCGCTCCCAAGTTGCGCTCGGAGCTGCACACGGCAGGGCCAGTCCGCCCTCGATCCGCTCGACGTGACCGTTCTTGGCGAGATCATGTCCGGGCTCGATCTGCCGGCCAGGCAACACGACCGCCGGAAAACCCCGGGCGACCACCTCGATCGTCGGGTCGGCGGGGGCCGGCCGCAGATTTCCCCGGTTGCCCATCACGTCGCAGTAGCGCAACCGCACCTCGCCGGGGATGCCGCGCGCCGGCCTCCCGGCGGGCACACGCATCGCGGTGCGACTTTCGCCGAGCGGCGTTTTAGGCGGCGACGCTCATCGCGGGGGCGGCACGCCGCGGTTCAGGTTAGGCGGCGACGCTCATCGCGTGGGCGGCAGTCCGCGGTTCAGGCTGGACGCTCGATCGCAGGGCGACCACCGCGGGTCAGGCGGGGACGATGCCGGATTCGGCGACCTGCAGCCAACGTTCGACGGTGGCGCTGTCGTGGTGGCGGATGGACCAGTCGACCTGCCGCAGGCTCATGTGCGCCCAGTAGGCGCGGCGCCGCCGTTCGGAGATCGTGGCGAGGCGTTCGTCGAGCGGGCCGGTCAGGTGCGGCGCCTGCCAGCCCAGCGTGAACCGCAGGGTGACCAGGTCGAAGTGCCGGTCGCCGCGGGTGGCGCCGTCCCAGTCGACGACGCCGCTGATCCGGCCGTCCTCGACGAGGATGTTGCCGGGGTGGAAGTCGAGGTGCACCAGGTCGTCGCCGAGCATCGCGGATCCGTCGGCGCCGACGCGGTGGATCCAGTCGAGCAGCCGGGCGGTGCGTTCGTTGTAGCCGGCCAGGGGTTCGTGCAGGCAGAACCCGGGTCCGTCGCCGGTCAGGTACAGGTCGACGGGTGCGCGTTCGGGTGCGTCGGTGAGCAGCCCGGCGAGCCGGTCGGTCACGGCGATCATCTGCCGGACCAGGCCGGCGTCGAGGGCGGCGGGCGGGCTGCCGGGCAGGCGTTCCTGCACGATCACCCGTACGCCGTCGACGTGCGCGGCGAGCTGCTGCCGCGCGGTGGGCACGCCCGCTGCCCGTGCCCGGTCGACGAGGGCGCCGGTGCGGGAGCGGCCTTCGGTCAGGACGCTGCGGCGTCCGTCGGGCCAGCGCACGTACGCCGCCCCGACCTCCCCGCCGGGACAGGGCCCTTCGAGGATCAGCCGTACGCCCGTGATCTCCGCGATCTTGTCGATGATGGCGGGGACGTCCAGGCGTGCGGTGCGTGGCCACGCGTCGGTCGTCATGACCGACCGCTCCGCGCCGCGGGCGAGCTCACGAGAAGCGCGCGGAGCCGCATCGGATCGCTGCCGGCGCGGCGCCGTGGAGCAGCGGGATCGGCCGCGGCCCGATTCTGGATCGGCGCCGCTACGGCCGCGAGCGGGGTGCCACGACGGCGAACGATGGAGAGCGGCGTCACACGACGGTCTGCGGCGCATGGCCTTGCCGGGCGGCGGCCGGGAGCGCCGGCGCGTGTCAGTCGAGGCGCGGGAACCGCGGGCTGTGTCACACGCTCGCCGGCGGTGCGGTGCCGTGGCGGGCGGTGGCCGGGAGGTGCTGACCAGGCTGAAAGGGTCATGACGCGCGTGCGGGCGTCACGTCAGATGCGATCACGGCAGGCCCCCGGTGTCCGTGCACGATTGACGGACGACGATAGCCCATAACGGCAGGAAGTGGTGTCCCCTATTGGTCAGATCGATCTGGCGGAGGGTGCGCCCGGGCACGGCTTGCGGTAGTGCCGACACCGGTTGGTCTTCGCGCAGCCTGGCGTCTGACGTAGGCAGCATGGCCTCGCAGGTCGTGCCGACACCGGTTGGCCAGGGAGTCGGACGCTTCGCGGATCGTGCGGGCTCGGTTGGTCAATTCGCGCTGCGCCGAGGCAGCACGTCAGGACGGCCTCGCAGGTCGCGCTGATGGCGGTTGGTCAGTTCGCGCCGCTCGGGCGCAGCAAGTCAGGACGGCGTGCCGGCCGCGGTTGGTCAGTTCGCGCCGCGCTGGCGCAGGTAGGCCAGGACCGCCTCGCGGGTGGTGCGGACTCCGAACAGGGCGCGGGCCTCGGCGATGCGCCGGTTCGCGGTGCGCAGGGATAAGAATTCGGCGGCGGCCGCCGCGGCGATGGTGTCGCCGGCGGCGAGGCGGTCCAGCAGGGCGCGTTGTTCGGGCACCAGGTCGGCGATTTTGGCGGTGTCGCCGTCGCCGGTGGTGCCCTGGTGCACGGTGCCGAGGCGGGCTAGGTCGTCGACCAGGGCGCGGCCCAGCGCGGACTCGGCGTCGCAGATCGCGACGATGCCGGCGCCGCGGGCGGCGGCGAGCACGGCGAGTTGCAGGGCGTCGCGGTCGCCGATGCGGCCGTGCAGCACCAGCCGGTTGCCGGTGACGTCCCAGGTGGGGTCGGGCAGGGCGAACCCGTCGCGGGCGACCCAGCCGTCGCGGATCAGTCGGCGCAGGACGGTGTCGGCGTCGCCGGGGTTCGCGACGACGTAGCGAGGGGCGTCGGGCTGTCTGGTCACCGGCCATCCTTGGGGGTGTCGTCTGCGGGATTGGCGAAGGCGAGGGCGGCGGCTTCCGTTCGGGTCCGGGCGCCGAGCTTGCGCATGCCGGCGCGGATGTGGGTATCGACTGTCTCGGCGGAGATGCCGAGCTGGCCGGCTATCCGACGGGTGGGTTCCCCGGCGGCGACCAGTCGTAACACGTCCGTCTCCCGTCGGGTGAGCTGGTCGCCCGATCGAGGACTGCGAACGTCGCGGTGCACGCGGTGCCGGCGCAGGCCGCGTCGGGCGCGTCCGGCGAGGACGGTGAGCCCGGCGGTGTCGGCGAGTTGTTCGGCGGACAGCAGCGCGGCGACGGCGCGCTGCGGGTCGGTGTCGATCAGGCCGGCGGCGAGCAGGCAGCGGATCCGCTCGCGCAGCGCGACCGGCTGCCAGGTGTGGGCCGCGGCCGCGAACCCGGTGCCGGTGGCCCAGGCGGTCAGTGTGCGCCGGGCCGCGGCGGGCAGCCCCGACGGGATCGGCGGTGCGCCTTCGGTGCCCAGGTCGTATGCGGCCCAGCGGGCGGTGATCGCGTGCAGCCCGGCGAGCAGCCCCCCGCGGGTGCCGTCGGACAGTCCACCGACGGCGTCCGCGGGCAGGCCGCCGGCGCCTACCGGCAGTCCGCCACCGGTGCCGGCGGGAAGCTTGCCACCGGCCTCCGCAGCGGGCCCGCGAACGGTGTCCGCGGGTTCCCGCAGCGCCCGGTCGGGTTGCCCGTCGAGCCAGGCCGTCTCCCGCGCCACCCAGGCGGTGGCCGGATGCTGCGGCCCGGCGTCGAGGCGCGCGCGGGCAGCGCCGAGCAGCCCGGTGTCCGCCTCGATCAGCGCGGTGGCCGCGGTCGCGTACCCGCGCGCCTCGTCGGGCAGCGCCCGGTCGGCAAGGTTGGCGGCCCGGCGCAGCACTCCTTCAACCCCGTCCCACCGCGGCTCCCCGGCGTCGGGCGCGTCCCCAGCCGGGACGACGTCAAGCGGAGAGGAGTCAGGCATTGCGACGGCGGCCCGGGCGGGCTCGTCGGTCGCCGGGGTGGGCAGGCCGGTGCCGTGCAGGGCCAGGGACCAGTCCGCCGCCGCGGTGAACCGCGTCTGCCACCCGTATGCGAGGGCCGCACCGCACTCCTTGGCCGCGGCCAGCGCCACGCTTGCGGCTTCGACCAGGCGCGCGTCGGCAATGAGGTGATCGACGAGCAGCCACGCACTCCAGCGGGTGATCAGCGGGTCTCCCCCGCCGGCCGCGGCGGCGGCCAGGGCTTTGTCCCAGCCCGGACTGCGATGGTGTGCCGCGACGGCGGCGAGCGCGGCGGCGACGCCGGGTGGTGGTTGCGGCCACCGCATGCTGATCTTGTCGGCCAGGTCGGTGGCGGCGAGCGGGTCGGTGGCGAGTTCCGCCAGCAGCAGCACCCGATCCCGGGCCGCCGCGACCGAGGCCGGGGCCGCGTCCGGCACCGACCGCACCGCGCGTCGCGCGCCCGCCGGGTCGCCGGCCTGCAGCAATGCTTCCCCGCGCAGCACGTCCGCGTCGCGGCCGGACACCGTGCCCCCGGGCGCCTCATCGATCCGGCTCACGGCCAGCACCCGGGCCGCCGCGTCCGGCCGCCCAGCAGCCAGCGCCGCGTCCGCCGCCGCGATCCGCACCCGCACATCGACCGGCACGTCGAGCTCGCAGGCGAACAGCAGCAGCGCCGCTCGCTCTCCACCTTCGGCCCGATCCGCCGCCTGCAGGGCGAGCCGGTGCGCTCCCGCCGCGTCTCCCGCCGCGGCCAGGTGCCGGGCCGCCTCCGCCGGCGGTGTCAGTTCCGCCAGCCGGGTATGCAGATCAACGCGGGCGGCCGCGTCCAGCAGCCCCGCCGCCGTCTCCGCGAGATACGTCGACACCGGCACCAGCTGCCCGTCCGCGTCGGCCGCCACCAGCCCCGCCGTCAGCAGGTCCCCCGCTCCGGCCCCGAGCAACGCGCCGGGGGCGGGCCGCCCGAGCAGCCCGAGCGCCGCCAGCGCCGTACGAGCGGGCCGGGACAGGTCGGCGAGGGCCGTCGCGATGGCGTACGCGACCTGGTCGATCCCGGTCGGCGCGCGCCCCGCGGCGGCCTGCCGGGCCAGCGCGATGATCGCGAGGGGGTTCCCGCCGGCCCGGGCCGCCACCGCCGACAGCGTTTCCGGGTCGAGCTGCGGCGCGGTGCCGCGGGCCAGTTCGAGGGCTTCCGCGGCGGGCATCGGCGGCACCGCCACCCAGGTCGCCGGCAGGTCCGCGACCGGCAGCCGGTGCGGGGTGCGCAACGCGGCCAGGACCCGGCAGTGCGCGGCGATGTGCGGCAGCGCCGCCAGGGTGGCCGGGTCCGCGTACTGCAGGTCGTCGAGCACGAGCAGCCCGCCGCGGACCCGGGACCGCACGGCCTCGGCGAGCAGGTGGATGTCGTGGGCGGGCAGCCGGGCCCGCACCGCGCGCGACAACGCGAGCGCGGGCACGTTCTGCAGCATGGCCAGCCCGCCGCCGCTGTGGACCGGGCCGGTGACGGTGCCGGTGATGCGGTGCAGCATCGTGCTGCGGCCGCTGCCGGGTGGGCCGGTGAGCACCACGAGGCCGGGCCGGTGCAGTTGGGCGGCCGCTTCGGCCACCTCGTCCGCCACCTGTTCCCTCCTTGGGTGCTGGCACGAACACGGGATCCCGTGCGCGGTGCTTCTCCGTAGGCTGTGCTGCGGCAGGTGCCCCGTCCTGCCCGGCTCGAGCGAGGGAGGGTCCTGTGACAGCGGTTGTTGTCCGCACATTCTCACTGACTGCAGGCGTGGCTGACGAGTCGTGGTGACCGGTCCGCTGAGCGCCAGCGTAGCGACGCTGTGTGACCAGATCGCCGGCCAGGCGTCTGCCGAGGCCGGTGGCCTGGTCAGACAGATCTCTTCGCGGTTGTCGGAGCCGTTGCGGGTGGCGATCGCGGGCCGGTTGAAAGCCGGAAAGTCGACACTCGTCAACGCGTTGATCGGGCGTCGGGTGGCGCCGACGGCGGTGGGTGAGTGCACGCGGGTGGTGACCCGGTTCCGGTACGGGCCGGCCGACCGGGTCGATGTGGTGACCCGGGACGGGCAGCGCCGCAGCCTTCCGCTCGATGACGAGGGCATGATTCCGCAGCGGCTGGGGGTGCCGGCGGGCCGGGTGGCGTACGTGGATGTGACGTTGACCAATGAGCGGCTGCGGGAGCTGACGGTGGTGGACACGCCCGGTCTGGCGTCCGCGGACACGGTGGTGAGCCGGCGGGCGCAGGAGGCGGCGGGGTTGTCGGCGGCGCCGTTCGACGCGGACATCGACGCCGCGTCCGCGTCCGAGGTCGCCGCCGCCGAGGCGGTGATCTACGTGTTCACGCAGGCGGTGCGGGCCGACGACGTGCACGCGCTGGAGGCTTTCCGGGACGCGTCGGCGCGGCTGGCGTCGACGCCGATCAACGCGCTGGGCGTGTTCGGCAAGGCCGACACCCTGGTCGCGGGCACCGGCGATCCGTGGCCGGTGGCGGTGTCGCTGGCCGAGCGGCAGGCCGAGCTGCTGGCCCGTACGGTGTCCGACGTGGTGCCGCTGGCCGGGCTGGTCGCCGAGACCGCGCAGGCCGGCCGGCTTACCGGCGCCGACCGCGACGACCTGGCGGCGTTGGCCGGGTTGCCGGCTGCTGCGCTGCGTCTGATGCTGGCCTCGGCAGACCTTTTCCGTACGCGGCCTTCCCCGGTCCCCGCCGAGCGCAGGCAACGGCTGCTCGGCCTGCTCGACCTGTACGGCATCGGCTACGCGGTGGCGCAGCTGGCCGACGAGCCCGAGCTGAGCACCGGCGAGCTGGTACGCCGTCTCGGCGCCGCGTCCGGTTTCCCGCGTTTGCGGCACACGGTCGAGGAAACCTTCCGCTGGCGCTCGGATGCGATCAAGGCGGGGTGGGCGTTGTCGCGGCTGGAACGTCTCGCCGGGCGCAGCCGCGACGACCGTGACCGGGCGTTGCTGCGCGACGGCGTGCAGCGGCTGCTGCGCGATCCCGCCTACCACCGGCTGCGGCTGCTCGACGCCGCGCAGCGGGTCGCCACCGGCGCGGTGCCGTTGCCGGCCGACTGGGAGCAGGAGCTGACCCGGCTGGCCACCTCCGAGGACCCGCGCTGGATCCTGCGGCTGCCGCAGGCCGGCCCGGACGAGCTGTACCGGGCGGCGGTCGAGGCCGCGAACCGGTGGCGGGTGTACGCGGTCGCCGGGGCCGGACCGGCGCAGTCGCGGGTCGCGCAGGTCGCGCAGCGCGGTTTCCACCTTCTCGCGCAGCGGGTGCGCGCCGATGACTGACCTGAGCGTGGTGCTGGACACGGCGGTGCGCGACACCGTGGCGTACGTGCGCAAGCAGGACCCGGACGCCGGGGCCGAGCTGGCCGAGTTGCGCCGCCGGCAGCTGACCAGGCCGTCGATCGTGGTGGTCGGCGAGACCAAACGCGGTAAGAGCTCGCTGATCAACGCGTTGCTCGGGGTGCCCGGCCTGTCCCCGGTGGACGCGGCCGTCGCCACCGCCACCTACCTGCAGTTCGTGCCGGGTGAGAGCGCGGCGCGGGCGTGGCTGCCCGGCGCGGCCGACCCGATCCTGGTCGACGATCTCGCCGCGTGGGCGACCGGTGAACGCAAGGCCCGCCGCATCGAGGTGAGTTACCCGGCGCCGCTGCTGCGCTACGTGAGCCTGCTCGACACCCCCGGCGTCGGCGGTCTCGACCCGGCGCACACCGCCGTCGCCCTCGACGCCGTGGACAAGGCCACCGCCTTGTTGTTCGTCGCCGACGCGTCCGCGCCGCTCTCGCGGCCGGAGCTGACGTTTCTGGCCACGGCCAGCGAACGCGTCGACGCCGTCCTGTTCGCCCTCACCAAGATCGACGCGTTCGGGGGGTGGCGGCAGATCGCCGAGGACAACCGGGCGCTGCTGCAGGCGCACGCGCCGCGGTTCGCCGACGCCGGCTGGTACCCGGTCTCGGCCACCCTCGCCGAGCTGGCCGTGCACGCGGGCCCCGACGAGCAGGGCGAGCTCGCCGACGCGTCGAGGATCGCCGACCTGCAGCACGCCCTGGTCGCGATGGCCGGCCGCGGCCACCAGCTGCAACTGGCCAACGTGCTGCGCGCCGCCCGCGGCGAGATGACCCGCCTGGAGTCCGCGGCCACCGGCCGGGTCCGCGCCGCCGAGGCCGACCCGGCCGCCACCGCGAAGGCCCGCGCCGAACGCGCCGCGCTCGCCGCCCGTAAACGCACCGAGTCCCGGCAGTGGACACTGCTGCTGAGCACCGAGACCCAGCGGGCGCGGGTCGCGACCGTCGGGCATCTGCGTACCCGTGTCGCCGCCGTGCAGCAGAGCTTCTCCGAACGCATCGACACCGGCCGCGGCGACACGCTCAGCGGGCTGCCGGACGCGCTCGACACCGAGCTGCAGGCGATGTCGGTGGAGTTGTCCCGCGAGCTCGAGTCCACGTTCGCGCAGGTCGCCGACGCCGTGCTGGCGCAGGTGTTCGACGCGGCCGAACGCGCCGCCATGCTCGCCCGGCTCAACGCCACCCTGCGGCACACCCTGGCGGCCACCCCGCCGCGCGACGGGTCGGGCGAGAACATGCTGATCGCGTTGTCGGCCGGCGGGGTCGCGTTCATGGCCGGGCGCGGCGCGATCCTGGGCATGTCGGTGTTCGCCGTCGGCGGGCTGCTGATCCCGGTCGCCGGACTGGGTCTGGGGCTGGCGGCCGGCGGGTACGTGTTGTGGCGGCGGCGGGTGCAGACCGACCGGCAGCAGGCCCGGGTCTGGCTGCGTGACGTGCTCGGCGAGGCCCGCGCGGCGCTCGCCGACGAGATCACGAACCGGTTCACCGACCTGCAGTACGCGCTGTCGGTCGCGGTCGACGACGCGATCGAACGCCGGCTGCGCGACCTGGACGCGCACATCGCCGAGATCGACGCGGCCGCCGCGCAGGACGCCACCGGCCGCGCGCAACGCCGGGCCGCCGCGCAGCAGGAACTCGACGGGGTCCGGGCCCGGCTGCGCAGCCTCGACGCCGTGCTGAGCCGGGCGCGGTCCCTGACGCCCGTACCCGAGCAGGAGGAGCTTCGATGAGCGAGCACCACGACGATTTCGGGTCCTTCGACGAGCATCATGAGCCGCTGCCGTTCGACGACACGCCCGGGCACGACGACACGCCCACATTCGACCATGATGATCATGACATGTGGGCGGACGACCCACTCCCGGCCGCCGACCACCTAAGCCACGATTTTCCGGAAATGTCCGAAAGGGGCGGCGACGGGGGTGACCACGACGCCGGCGCCGCGGACCACCTCGCCGACGACCAGCCGGGCGCCGACGATCACAGCACCGCCGAAGACCCCGCCTGGACCGACCCCGTCGATGTCTTCCCACCCTCGCTCGACGTGGGTGAGCTGCCCGAACCCGTCGACGGCTTCCCCTGGATCGACACCGGCAGCCTCGGCGTCGTCACCCCCGCCGACCTTCACGACCACACCGATCCGGTACGCCCGGAGGAGCTCGCCGAGTACGCCGGCGAGCCGATCCCGCCCGGCGCCGACCCCTGGGCCACCCTCGCCGCCTCCGACGATCCCGCCACCAGCGCCCTGGCCCGATGGTGGAACCAGGACTGACTCTCCCCGCCGTACGCCTCCAGATGGCATAGTGACCGCGCCGACACAGACAATCTGGAGCCCGTGACCATGGCCGCCCCCACCGGCACCGACGTCCCCGCCCCCACCACCGGCCGGCGGGAACGCACCGGCTGGTACTTCTACGACTGGGCCAACTCGGCCTTCTCCGCCACCGTCCTGGCCGTGTTCCTCGGCCCGTTCCTCACCAACGTCACCGAGGTCGCCGCGGGCTGCCCGCTGGGCACCGACGACTGCACCGGCCGGGTCCACCCGCTCGGCATCACCGTCGCCGCGGGCTCCTTCTACCCGTACATGGTGTCGCTGTCGGTGTTGCTCACCGTCTTCGTCCTGCCGGTGATGGGCGCGATCGCCGACCGCACCCCACGCAAGAAACCGCTGCTCGCCGGTGCCGCGTTCATCGCCGCCGCCGCGACCATCGCTTTCGCGTTCGTCACCGGCGAGCGCTACCTGCTCGGCGGCATCCTGTTCCTGATCGCCAACGTCGGGTTCGGCGCGTCGGTCGTGGTCTACAACTCGTTCCTGCCGCAGCTGGCCGGCCCCGACGAACGCGACAAGGTGTCCAGCCGCGGCTGGGCCATCGGCTACCTCGGCGGCGGCATTCTGCTCGCGTTCAACCTGGTCGCCGTCACCGTGCTCTCGATCGACGGCAACGACCAGCGGACCCTGGACATCGCCCGCTGGTGCATCGTGTCCGCCGGCGTGTGGTGGGCCGCGTTCACCCTGGTCCCGCTGACGCTGCTACGCGACCACCCCGGCGCCGAGTCCGGCACCGGCCACGGCAACGTGCTGACCGACGGATTCCGGCAGCTCGGCCACACCCTCAAGGGCCTGCGCGCGTACCCGCTGACCTTGTTCTTCCTGCTCGCCTACCTGATCTACAACGACGGCATCCAGACCGTGATCGCGCTGGCCGGGCAGTACGGCAGCGAGGAACTCGGGCTGGAGCAGTCCACGCTGATCGTCACGATCCTGATCGTGCAGTTCCTCGCGTTCGGCGGGGCGTTGCTGCTGGGTGCGCTGGCCGCCCGCATCGGCGCCCGCAAGACCATCATCGTGAGCCTGGTGCTGTGGCTCGCCGTGATCATCGCCGCGTACTGGCTGCCGCACGGCGAACCGCTGCCGTTCATGCTGCTCGGCGTCGCCATCGGCATCGTCCTGGGCGGCAGCCAGGCGTTGAGCCGCAGCCTGTTCGCGCAGCTCATCCCCACCGGCCGCGAAGGCGAGTACTTCGGCTTCTACGAGATCAGCGACAAGGGCACGAGCTGGCTGGGGCCGCTGCTGTTCGGCCTGGTCTTCCAGCTCACCGACAGCTACCGCTACGGCATCGTCTCCCTGGTGATCTTCTTCGCGGTGGGTGCGGTCCTGCTCGCTTTCGTACCGATCCGCCGTGCCGTCATCGCCGCCGGCAACACACCCCCCAGACTGCTCTGATGGACATCACCATCGACGCGGGCTCGGCGGTGCCGCCGTACGAGCAGGTGCGGCTGCGCATCGCCGAGCTCGCCGCGGACGGCACGCTGGCGGCCGGGACGAAACTTCCTCCCGTACGCACGCTGGCCACCGACCTGCATCTGGCGGCGAACACGGTGGCCCGCGCCTACCGCGAACTCGAGCAGGCGGGACTGGTGCAGACCCGGGGACGGCTCGGCACGGTGATCACCGCGCGCGCGGCCGGCACGTCGGCGCAGGCGCAGCGCGCCGCACAGGCGTACGCGGAGAAAGCGAAAGCCCTCGGCCTGCCGCCGGAGAACGCCCTAGCCCTGGTCCGGGCGGCGCTTGGGCTGTGAGAAGAACGGGACCGCGCTCGCGTCGGCGGTGGCCTCGATCCGCACCTTCGTCGCCAGCCCGACCGGCGGTAACGCGTCCGGCGCGAACCAGGCCACCTCCAGGGACTCGTCGCCGTCCGGGCGGGGCTGTCCGCCGACCGCCCGGCACCGGAACCACACCACCAGGTATTCGACCCGGTCGCCGTTGGGATACTTCACCGGCTGCTTCGACACGCCGGCCAGGGACTGCACCTCGGCGATGATCCCGGTCTCCTCGGCGACCTCACGCAGCACCGCGTCGGCGGGCTGCTCGCCCGGCTCGACCATCCCGGCCGGTAACGACCAGCGGCCGTCGTGCGCCGCCCTCAACAACAGCACCCGGCCCTCGTCGTCGCGGACCACCGCGCCCGCCCCGGGCAGCAGCAACAGGTCCTGGCCGACGTGCTCGCGCAGCCGCGTCACATACTCGGAGATCATTGCGCCTCGATCGTGCCGGTCACGAGCAGCACCGCCAGCAGCAGGCCGAGCACCACCCGGTAAAGGATGAAAACGCTGTACGAATGCTTCGACACGAACTTCAGCAGCCAGTTCACCGAGAAGTACGCGACCACGAAACTCACCAGCGTCGCCACGATCGTGTTCACCCAGCCGACACCGGAGGAGATGTTGCCCGCCTCCTGAAAGCCCTGCAGCACCGAGGCACCCAGCAACGCCGGGATCGACAGGAAGAACGACAACCGCGTCACCGTCACCCGGTCGAAGTCACGCAGCAGACCCGCCGACATCGTCGCCCCGGACCGCGACACCCCCGGAATCAGCGCCAGACACTGCGCCAACCCGATGATCAGCGAATCCTTCCAGGTCACGTCGTCCTCGTGCCGCACCTGCGTGGCAGCGTGATCGGCGAACGCCATCGCCCCCGACCACAGGATCAACGCCCCCGAGACGAACCACAGACTCCGCAGCGTCGTCTCCACCGCGTCCTGGAACAACAAGCCCACGATCACGATCGGGATCGACCCGACGACCACCGCCCAGCCGAACCGGTAGTCCGGCGACTTACGCGCCGGCGCCGAGAACAGCCCCTTCAGAAACGCCGGCACGATCCGCACGATGTCCTTGAACAGGAAGATTACCGTCGCCAGCACCGCACCCGACTGAATGATCACCGTGAACGCCGTGATGTCCGGATCATCCAGCGAGAACCCGAGGATCTTCTCCAGGATCGTCAGGTGACCGGTGCTCGACACGGGCAGGAACTCGGTGAACCCCTCAACCGCACCGAGCAACACCGCTTCGAAGATATTCACACCAGTTCCCCGCCGTTGATCCCGTTCCGACCGGGGTTGAGCATAGGGGCACCCCTCACGCCCCCGACCGCCGGACCCGTGCCGCCGCAACCGTGTACGCCGGATCCCGATCCAGGTTGTGCCGATCCCGGTCATAGCGCCGCGTCGTGCGCGGATCGGCATGCCCCATCGCGTCCTGCACATCCTCCAGCGGCACACCCTCGGCCCGCGCCGTAGTCGCGAACGCATGCCGCAACGAGTGCGGCGACAACCGATCCGCCTCGCTCAGCCCCGCCTCCAGCGCCAGACGCCGCACCAGCCGAAACACCGCATGCCGGTCCAGGCGGTTACCGCGCGAGGTCAGAAAAAGCGGACCATCCCCCGTTCCCCGTACGCCGAGATAGTCGTCCACGGCCGCGGAAGCCGTCGGGGTCAGGGCCCGTCGCCGCTGCTTGTTCCCTTTGCCCACGAAGCGGATGGTGCGGTGGCCGCGCTCCCACCCGAGGTCGCCCAGGTCCAGCCCGACGACCTCGCCGACGCGCAGCCCCAGGTCCGCGAGCAGCGTGATCACCGCCCGGTCCCGGGCGACGTTACGGCTGCCGGATCGGCCGCCGCCCGCCCTAGCGCCCGGCGTTTCCGTTCCGCCCGCCCGCGCGCTCTGCTCAGCCGTTCCGTGCCCGCTCGCATCCTGCCCAGGCGTTTCGTCCACGGCCGCGTCGTCCACGGCGTCGGCCCCATCACCGCCGGCTTCCCCCGCGTCGCCCGATTTTTCGGCTTTTTTCAGCATAAGGGCGACCTCGTCGGGTGACAGCCCCACCGTCGCCGAAAAATCGCGATTCACATACGGCCGGTCCGCGCCCGCCACCGGATTCAACGCCACGGCCTGCAACTTGACCAGAAAGTCGTACCACGAGGACAACCCGGATAATTTACGCGCCACCGTCGACGGCGCCAGCCCCCGCGCCTCCAGCTCCCGCGCGTACGCGTTCACCTCCAGAAACGACGCCCGCAACGGCACCAGCTCCCGCGCCGCGCACCACGCCAGCCAGCTCGCCACATCCCGGCGATACGCCGCCCGCGTGTGCTCCGACAACCGCCGATTCGCCAGCCACCGCTCGGTGAACTCCTCGGCCGCCCCACCCGCAAGAAGCTCGCCGCCGATCTGCCTCGGCACCACAGGATGCATGGCACCCATGCTCTCAGCTCTCGATCACCGCACCGTCCACGACATGCCAGCGACGCCCGAACCCGACCGCCTCCGCGAAATACCGGTCATGCGTCACCACCACCAGCGTCCCCCGGAACCGGCGCAACGCCTCCTCCACCACGTCCAACGCGTCGAAATCCAGGAAATTCGTCGGCTCGTCCAAAATCAGCACCCGCTCCGGACTGTTCACGATCACCGCCAGCAGCAGCCGCCGCAACTCCCCGGCCGACAACGTCCGCATCCGCGCATCCCACTGATCCGGCCCGAACTGATGACCCTGCAACAGCCGCTCCGCGTCGTCCACATACACCGGAACCCGCGCACGGAAGTAGTCCATCACCGTCACATCCGTACGCAAGCCGTCCGAAGTTTGCGGCAGAACAGCCGTGCCCTCCCCGGCCAGCGCCCGCAACAACGTCGTCTTGCCCGCCCCGTTACGCCCCGTCACCAGAACACGGTCCCCACGCCGCACATCCACATCGACGCCATCCAGCAGCACCCGCTCCCCGGCGGTAACGGTCAGGTCGCGTACCTTCACCACGACCTCGCCCGGCTCCTGCACATCCGCCGCGAACGCCAGCGTCAGCGGCGGCCGGCTCCGCGGCCGCGCCACCCACCGAGCCGACTCCATCTGCCGGCGCAGCCGCCGCTCCCGCACCTTCGCCTTACGCGCCACCAGCCGCGCCACCCGCCGCAGATGCGGCGCCGCAGCCCCCGACCGCACCGTCAGCTCAACCTCGCGCGCCTGCCCCTTCGTCCGCTCGATATCCGCCTCCCACCGCCGCCGATCCTTCTCCTGCGCCTCGAAATCCAGCAGCAGCCGCTCCCACCGCCGCTGCTTCTCCACCCGGAAATGCGTATAACCCCCACCCGGATAGTCCTGCGGCTCATCGTGAATCCCGTCCAGCTCCACCACCCGCGTCACCACCGCATCCAGAAACGCGCGATCGTGACTGACGGTCAACACCGCTCCCCCGTACGCCTGCAACCAGCCCTGCAACCACACGGCCCCCTCGGCGTCCAGGTGGTTGGTCGGCTCGTCCAGCAACAACACGTCCGGCTCGTCCAGCAACGCCCGCGCCAGCAGCAACCGCGCCTGCTCACCACCACTGACCTCACGCAACGCCAGGTCATCCGGCAGCCCCGCGATATCCAGCCGCTGACGCATCTCCGCGAGCCGCGCCTCAGCCTGCCAGCCCTCCAGAGCCGTCCACCGCTCCTGCACCACCCCGTACTCCGCCAGCACATCCGCGCCCTCGGCCAGCCGCCCCTCCAACACCCGCAACCGCGCCGTCACCTCGGCCAGCTCCCCCAGCCCACCACCGAGAAACGCCCCCACCGTCGCGTCCGGATCAGGCATCTGCTGCGCCACATACCCCACCCGGGTCCCCGGCCCGTACGCCACCGCCCCACCAGACGGCCGCACCAGCCCCGCGAGCGCCCGCAGCAACGTCGTCTTGCCCGCACCGTTCGGCCCCACCACACCGACCCGGTCACCGTCGTTGAGAACGAGGTCAAACCCGTCGAACAGCAACTCGCCGTCGTAGGCGCAGGAAAGGGAAACAACTTTCAACAAGGCAAACTCCACAGGGCAGCACCGACAGGACACTCACGTCAGCGGTCCGCTCTCACATGGAGAAAGCCACACCCCCCGAGCCGGGAAAAGGGAACGGCCCCACTGTTCCCCGCCGCCGAGCCCGCCGCAACAGCTTTACGGGAACCTCACGCCCGTGACCCCCGTCTCACCCCGCATGCCCCACCACAGCCCAGCCCCCGCCGTGCTCCGGTCGCGGCTCGCCGCGCTGCTCGCGGCCCTTGCCTTGCCTGCTTTCGCGGCCGGTTGCGCAGCGCCGACCGAGAACGCCGCCACGCCCTCATCCGTCGTCTACCCTGGCTGGGAGTCCTGCACCGCAGGTAGCGCCCAGGCCGGCACCTCCGCCGCCGCGCCACATCTCGACGACGCCTTCCAGCCCGTGTCGGCCATCCTCTGCCAGCCGGCCATCGTGCACCCATCCGGCGCCTACCCTCGGCCCGGCGCCTCACCTCCGCCCGGCGCCTCACCTCCGCCCACCGCTGAACGCCGAGCCGACGACGTCAAGGCCCTGGTAGCCGCCCTGCGCCTGCCATCCGAGAAACCCAGCAACGGCGCGTGCACCACGGACGCCATCGTCATCCCCTGGATCGCCCTGCTCGACGCCTCCGGCCAGTGGATCCACCCCGGCACCCCGCTCGACGGTTGCCGCAAGCCCCGCAAAGAAGTCCTGGCCGCCCTGGACCAACTCCATCTGACCGGCGACCCACCACCGGCCCCCACCTCGTCCGCGACCCCCGGCTGCACCTCGATGTGGGCCGACATGATCTGGGTGGCCGGCGAATCCAACAACGGCGCCGGCACCCCCGACGCCCTCGCCGCCCCCGACAACACCCCCGTCCGCTTCTGCGTCTACGCGGTCCCCGCCGGCCAGCGCGGAAGCGGCAAGCCCGGCGGCGAGTTCGAATCCGCCCGAACCCTGACCCCCTCCGAGTGGACACTCATCAAACGCGACCTGTCCGCAGCCGCCCCCGCCACCCCATGCCGAACCCCAGCAACCCGCTTCGCCGTCCTGCACACCCAACGGTTCGCGAAAATCTACGTGGAGTCCGACGGCTGCCACCGAGCCCTGATAGACAGCACGTCCGGCCCAGGCGCCCTGCGTAAAGCCACCCCCCAGCTCTCCGCCGTCCTCTTCAACTGAACGTGCGCTTCGCCAACCCGCTGCGAACAGCGCGCCCGACGTTCATGTCCGCCACTGCGGCCCCCGACGCCCGAGCCCGGCATCGACGACACCCCTTACCGACACCGGCCTCGCCAAGAACCAGTTCCTCTTGTCGACCTGGATATTCGAGTTTCGGACGGCTCTCCACCTTCACCGCGTCAGCCGATCCCGCCATGTGGACGCACGCTTCCGAATCGTGGCCCTTTCGCGAACCTTGGAGAGTTGCGCCCACATTCGAGCCACAACTCTCCAAGGTTCACTTCCAGCGGCGAAAAGCGCCCAAACAAAAGGCACATCGCCGGATAAAACATCCTCCACAATGGAGGCCGGTCCCACATCGCGGAAGCGGATTCACGATGTGGACGTCTGTCCCAGCTGCCGGACGCCGTTCCCGAATGATGGAACTGCTCGGCTGGTTGTCGCGCCGCTCACCCTCCAATGCGTTGGCCTTGCGTGGCTGACCTGAGGGCCGTCGCTGTGGGGAGCTGGGACGTTCCGGCCGTGGCGGGTGCCCACACCTGCTGTGGGTCGCCGCGGTGTGGGGAGCCACAGCCTTCCCGGCGTCGCGATTCCCCGCACGTGGGTGGGGGTGGCCGCGGTGTGGGGAGCCACAGCCTTCCCGGCGTCGCGACTGCCCACACCCGGGTGGGGCGCTCACTGTGGGGACCTGCCCGGGCCTGGCGGCGCCGCCTCGCACGGGACTCCCGGCCAGCGGAACCAGCTGACCAGTTACAAATGATGGTCCCGCGACCCCTAGCCCCCACGTCCCGGCTGGCAGTAACTGGCCTCTACAGCTAGCCCGTCGCCCAGCCGTCCCTGTGGGCGATCGCCGCGAAATCGTGCCCGCGCGGCGAAAGCAAATTGGTGGATGTCGTTGATTCCTTTTGGGTTTTCCGGGTTTGGGTTTGGGTGCGCCGGTGTTCAGGCGCACCACCTCTGAGCCATCCTAGGATGTTTCCGTTCCGGGGTGCGGCGTCGCTCACGTACGCGGGCGCCAGGCACCTGAATCGAAGCGTCACGACGGAGAATGGGCGCGTGTCATCCAGTCAGCCGGGCAGCCGGCGCACCGCTGACGCCGCGCAGACCCGCGACGAGCTGCAGCGGCTCCGGCCCGGCATGGTCGCGCGGTATGACCAAGCGCTGCCCGGGGCCCGCGCCGCGGTCCTGTCCAGGCTGCTGGGGGCCGTCGCTCGCGAGCGTCTGCCCGGCCTGACCGGACGCGGATCGGGCACGGCCACCTTCGCGGCCGGCGCCACGAGCGGGGCGGTCGAGCTCAGCTTCCCTGCCGAGGCCGCCACCGCCTTCGCCCAAGCGAACGCCGGGCTGTCCGTCGCCCTTCACCCCGCGACGGGCGACGCCGGAACCCCAGCCGACACGGTCGTGGACGACCCCGGCGCCCTCGTCCGACTCCTCTGGGGTGACGTCCCCCTGGCCGCCGAGGTCGACAACAGCGTCGCCAACCTCGCCCTGGCCCGCGCCACCACCCCACCGCAAACCCTGCCCACCGACCTGGGCCGCATCGAACAACTCGTCGTCGACGGCCACCCGCTGCACCCCTGCTGCCGCACCCGCGGCGGCATGACCGTCGAGGACGTCCTCACCTACGCGCCCGAACACTCCCCGGTCATCCGCCTACGCCGCCTGCGCGTCCCCGACGACCGCTGGTCCGGCACCGCCCCACCAGTGCTCTACGCCCATCCGTGGCAGGCCGCCCGCCTGCGGGACCACTACCCCTGGCTCACCGACGACGGCGAGACCGGCCCCGGCCGTCCGCTGATGTCCCTGCGCACCATCGCCCTGGACGACCGGCACGTGAAAACCGCCGTCGACGTCCAGATGACCTCCGCCGTACGCACCGTCTCCCCCGCCGCCGTCAACAACGGCCCGATCCTGTCCGCCCTGCTCCGCAAGCTCACCGCCGACCTGCCGATCAGCGTGCTGGCCGAGACCGGGGGCGGCGCCGTCGTCGTCGACGGCGAACCCCAGAAACACCTCGCCTACCTGACCCGGGAGGCCCCGCGACCCGCGCACGGCGAGCTGATCGTGCCACTCGCCGCGATGGCCGCGAGCCCGTTGCTGCTGGCCACGGTCCACGACCCGTACGAGTGGTGGGCCCTGCTCAGTGATCGTCTGTTCGCGCCGCTGGTCACCGTCCTGGAGCGGGGCGTCGCGCTGGAGGCGCACGGGCAGAACACTCTCGTCGTGCTCAAGGACCACCGTCCGCACCGCATTCTTTACCGTGACTTCGGCGGCGTACGGGTAAGCGCGAAACGGCTGAACGAAGAACCGCCGCTGATCGGCGACCTGCCCAGCGACGACCCTCGGGAGCTGCGGACAAAACTGGCCGCCGCCGCGTTCGGCAACGCCGGCGCCGACCTGGTCGCCGCGTTCACCCGGCACTTCGGCACCGACCCGGCGAAGCTGTGGCGCCGCACGGCCGAGGCGATCCGCGGCATCGGCACCGCCGACGCGCCGCACCTGCTCAACGACCCGCTACCGGTCAAGGCGACCACCGCGATGCGCCTGGCCGGCAACCCGCTCGACGACCTCTGGGCCTACCTCGACAACCCTTTGGCGGCAGTATGACGCGCAGTCTGTCCCCCGCCCGGCTGGCCGAGGCGACCCTCGCCGAACAGGCCCCGCACCTGGTGCCCGGTTTCCTGGCGTCGCTGCCGGCCGCCGCCGACAACGTCGGGCGCAAGCTGCGCGGCGCATTGACCCGCGAGGGTATCCGCGACATGGGCCCGGGCGTGCGGCACGGTTTCGGCCGGGTCGAATACCCGTCGTCCGGCGCCGGTGACCCGGTCGAGCTGCTCGGCGAGAGCGGCATCGACGCCCCCGGGTTCGCCGCCGAGCTACGCGACGCCGTGATGAACCTGGCGATCGCGATGGCCCGCCCGGTCCCCGCGGTCGGCAACGACCCGGACTGGCAAGCAATCGGCCTGGAACGCCTCGCGGTCGCCGGGCACAACCTGCACCCCTGCGGACGTACGAGATTGGGCTGGTCCACCGAAGACGTCCTGGCCTACGACCTCGAAACCGAGACGACAAAGCTCGGCTTCGTCGCCGTGCC
>NZ_JABBNC010000001.1 GCF_012933445.1 Actinoplanes sp. TBRC 11911 | reverse complement strand
GTGCCGATGTAGCCGTGGAAGCCTGTCGTCGCTAGTCGGGCCCGCGCGGGGCAATAGGACGTGATGGCCCGCGCGGAGGGCGTCACCGATCTCAGGTTCGGCGAACGTAGGCACGAGCACGGTCGGACTCTCGTGAGTGGCCACTCGCCGCCACGCCCGCACGTCCTCGACGACGAGGGCTCGCTCGAGGAGCGCCTCTAGCTCAGCCGGAACACCAACGGCGCAGGTGAGCTCCGTCGCGACGTCACCCTCCTCCGCGGTGGATAGTCCGACGGGAGCGGCCGGCTCCGAGTCCGCAACAGCGTCGATCGCCTCCTCTGGCTCGCTGGATACATCGGTCGACAAATCCCCCGACGTAATGCGCGGAGTGCTGCCTGCGTCCTGCGGCGGTTCCGCCATCAGACTGGCAGCAATGAAGGCAACGGACTCGTCGCGGCTCGCCGACGCCACGACCTGCTCGCCCGCGTCGGCGCGGAGCCGGTCCCGAATACGGCGAACGTGCTCGTCGCGGCCCGCCAGTAACAGCGCAGCCGGTATAGCAGGCTGTGTGCGTTCGGCCCAGTTCCGGTACCAGTCGCGAAGACCGATCACCCCGAGCGGGTCTCGCCGGAGTTGCTCGGACGCCAACCACCGATGCACTCCCGGGCACAACGCCAGCCAAGCAGCAAGGTCCTCCGCGTCGAGCACCCGGATGCCTGCCCAGCCATCGTCGTCCTCCGCGCGGCGATCGATCCAGTCCCGCGAGTCCGGCCATCGGCGGCTCGTCACGAACACAAACACGAGTCCAGATCGCTCATCGCGAGATGACCCGACAACCCGCTTCCGGTAGTCGCGTTGCGCCTTATCCTGAGGGTCGCCGTTGGTACCCATCTCCCAGACGGAGCGGCCCGCAGGCAGGAACGGCGGCGCGCCGGACGAGCTCGTGACTTCGCCGTCGAGGCCAGGCAGTCCGACGGCTTCGGCAGCTGGCATGCGTAGCGTCTCCGGCGCGGCCACCGCGAGGATGAGACGCCTGACCAGCGTCGGCAGGTGCTCGCGCGAGTCGTTTCGCTCCGACCACTGTTCCAGATCAGTCCCGGTCAACAACTCGATCATCGGACGCCCCCTTGCTGTCTCAAGATAGGGCATCCGGATGGCACGTTGTCGCAGTCGTGGCGCAGCATCCGTGTCACAACTGCGCCGGCCGACCATCGACCGTGCTTGAGGTGAATGCGGATCGCGGCGTAAGGACTCACGCCGCGATCCGCGCCCCTACGCTCCAAGCGGTCATGGGGGCGTAGGCGAAAGGTCCGGCTTGGGTTCCGCGGCCGCCTTCCCCGCTGGCCGGTCCACGCTGTCGCTGGCCCAACGGAGAAGAAATGTTTGCACGCTCGTCCGTCCGATCGGTCTCGCTGGCCCAGTGCCGTCGGCAGTTCCGTCGCTCGGTGGGTGGGCTGGGAGGCAGCGTCCATTGACCCAGGGGCAAGCCCCGTTGACTGCGGACAGGACGCGAATCTTGCTGGTGTGCTGCACCGGCTTGGTGGTGACTGCACTCTCGGCGCCGCAGCAATCCCGACCTTCGGTCCTTTCGACCTCGTCGCGCAGGCGTTGCTCGTCGCTCGATCGGCACGCTCGGGTTGGGAGATCGCGACGAAGTGGCTCCGGGCGGCCACCTTGGGGTGCGAGCGCCATCACGCCAGAGGAGCAGCGATAGCTGACCCGTCCACGACATCGGATAGTGACAGCGCTGTATACCCTGTGCGCGGCCTTCGATATAGGGAAGGAAATCATGCCTGATGACGTCGATGCCGCGCAGGATTGGCTGGACAGCTGGACCGCTGGGGTGAGCGCACAGGCTGAGCGTGCGGCTGCGCTGTCGCGCCGGGTGTCGGCGTTGAGCGGCAGCGCGGAGAACTCGGATTCCTCGATCAGAGTGACGGTTGGCTCGTCGGGGCAGATGGAGTCGCTTGAACTCGCAGATCGTGTGCAGCGGCTGCGCGGGGCGGAGCTGTCGCGCCGCATCATGGCGGTGATGCGCAGCGCGCAGACGCGCTTGGCCGAGCAGGTCGCGGTGCAGGTGGAACGCACGGTCGGCGCGGACACCGAGACCGGCCGCGCTGTGATCCACTGGTTCGAGTCCCGCTTCCCCGCCCCGAAACGAGAAGACGGCGAGGGGACGGGCGGTGGCCGCTGATCACGTCCAGTTCCCGGGTGCCATGGTCGAACGGCATGCGGGCAGCGTCGAGCAGGTCGGCCATGCCATGGGACTCGCACGGTCCGCGGTGCACGAGGTCACGATGGACCGCGGCGCCTGCGGCCAGCTGTGCCAGTTCCTGCCCGCGATCTTGAGCCCGGTCTTCGACCTCGGTCTCGACGCGCTCTACTCCAGCGTCGACGTGCTCAGCGAAACCGCCGCGAATCTGCGCACCACCGCGGAGAGCATGTCGGCCACGGACGCGGCCAGCGGTCAGCGCATCACCCGGGCGGGTGACAGTGGCCGCGAGGCGATGGAGCTGCCGCTGTGACGAATCCCCTGGTCGCCGCGGAGCAGAGCTCAACCACCTGGTACACCGGTCTCGGCCTGGTCGACAGCGCCGCGCAGGTATCCAGCGGCATTCAAGACGACAGCTGGGTCGACGGGACGCTCGGCACGGTCGGCGGCAGCCTCGACGTGCTCGGCATGGTGATCGACCCGCTGGGCTCGCTGGTCTCCTGGGGCGTGTCGTGGCTCATGGAGCACGTCCAGCCCCTCAAGGAAGCGCTGGACTGGCTGGCCGGCAACCCGGACGCGATCGCGGCGCACGCGACAACCTGGAAAAACGTCGCATCGTTCACGGCCGACGCGCGAGCGCAGTACACGGACGCGCTCGCCCAGGACATCGCTGGCTGGCAGGGCGGGTCCGGCGACGCGTACCGGCAGCACGCCGGCATCGTCACGCAGGTGATGCAGGGCATCTCGTCCGCTTCCGGCGGCATCTCCTACGCGGTGGAGGGCGCCGGTCTGATCGTCGGCCTAGTCCGCGGGATCGTCCGGGATCTGATCGCCCAGTTCGTCGGAACCCTCGCCGCGCGGCTTCCGCAATGGCTCGCCGAAGCGGGCCTGACCTTGGGCCTGGCCACCCCGGTGGTGATCGGGCAGGTCGCCACGCTGGTCGCAAAAATGGGTCGACAAGATCCAAACCTTCATCCGGGCGCTGCTCAACAGCCTGCGCAGACTGCTGCCGAAGGTCAACTCACTCGGCGAGATCCTCACCGGCCTCAAGGACGAGCTGGCCAAGCTGCTCCGCTCCGTCTCCGGCGGCAAAGGCGGCGACGGGCCGCCCGGCCCGCCGGCGCGCGGTGGCTGGCGCGACGGCGACCAGGTGCCGCCGCCACGTGGCGGCAACGACCTGCCGACCGACGCCCATCTGGGCCAGCGATACGTCGGCGAGAACGATCCGACCAATCCGAATCGGGCCTTTTACCCGGACACCGTCCATTACATGACGCCGGCCGAGCGGGAGGCGCACCGGCTGTTCGTCGACGCCGACGGCAACCTGCGCAGCGCCGCGGACGGCAGCCTGTTCGACACCGCGGGCGGCACCACGCACTGGTCCGGCGGCGGCCGGGCGATCTTCGTCATGGACAGCAGCGGTAACCTGTATGCCACCCTCGACCAACGTGTCGGTCACACCCATCACTCGTCGCTGCTCGCCGGCGACTCAGTGGTCGGTGCGGGTGAGATCGAGGTGACCAACGGACAGCTGGTCGCGATAACCGACCAAAGCGGGCACTACCGGCCAGAGCCACACATGAACGACCGCGTTCTGCAGAGCCTGCGGGACCAGGGCTTCACGCCCGGCGCCGATTTCAAACAGTACGGATGGAGCGGGCAGGAACGGTGACCATGGACCAGAACCAAGCGCGTGGCGTCCTCAACCAGCTCCTCTACCCGATCGACGGCGCACCCGACCTCAGCGACGCCACCGCCGCACGGTTGGTCGACAACATGATCGAAGGCCGCCTGTTCTCCGCCTCGGTGGCCGACTTCGCCGCGGCCATCGACCAGACGCTGCAGGCGGGCGCCTTGCACCCGCAAACGGCCGAGACCAGCCGGCGATACACCGAACCGGAACTGTTCGAGTTCCTGCGCCGGGTAGCGCGCCAGCTCGACGCACGCCGGCCCTGGCCAGCACCGCGGTTCACCAAGCTCGACGTGTCGCAATGGGACACCTTCGGCGACGCCCCAGCCATCGCCCGCATCGAGCGGCCCACCCATCAGATCACCGGTGTCGTCGGATACTCCTTCGACCATGTTCCCGCGGGCGAAGCGAAACTGCCGGTGCTGATCCTGCGCCTGCGTACCGGCGACGTCATCGCGATCATGGGATCCGTCGACCCCCGCTCGATGTCCTTCACACTGCTGCACCGCGGCCATGACCGACCTGCCGACGTCATCGCCCACTTCCGCGACCTAACTGGCTTCCGTGGAGACGACATCGTCGCCATCTAAGCAATGCCGGGGTCATACGGTGTCGATGGTGCCGCTCGCGAATGAGATACACCGTGGAGCCGCGTCCCTGCATGCCTGCGGACATGTGGCTAGCTGGCGTCCGACTCGCTGTCGTATAAGTGCCCCAGGATGAACGTCGGTCCGCTTGCGAAGCCGAAAGTGTCAACGATGAGGTCGCGAACCTCGCCTATCGGGACCAGATCGGTTCGGAAGAGCAGGAAGAACCCGTAGGTTCCGTTCGCTCGAAGTGCCCAGCCCGGCTCGTCCCCCCACCGCTCGCGAAGGAGCGACACAAGGCGGTCAGCTTCCGGCTCGAACATCGAACAAGTGTACGACTCGACGCCAGGCTCTGCCGTGTACGGGCGCAACCCCAAACGACCTGCTCATATGAATCGTCGCGAACCGGTGTAGATGGCCCGAGCGCCGGTGCGCATGTCTGTGACAGTTATGGCGCATTGCTTCGTCAGAGAGGGTTCGTCGGAGCCGATTCGGCTCGTCGGCCATTCACGCTCGGGCCCCGTGATTCCAGAGTTCCCACAGGTCAGTGCGGCAACAAGGGTGGTAGGTGAACTACAGCGTGGTAGTTCATGATCGCAAAAAGGATTCTGGGCCGCTCGCGGCGCAAGCCGGCTGAAAGTCCTGCGGGGTGGACTGACGGCCGGCCCGCGTATCTCGTCTGCTGCGGTTGTCGTGGGGAAGCGGCTTGCCACGGCTAACGCGCGCTACCTGCCGCTTCCTCTTCCTGAAGAGTACAACTATCCATAGACACAGTACAGATATATGTCTGTGGAATGTGACTACGGACATATGTCCAGAGCTGTTACCCATAGCCTCAGCTCATGGACAAGATCCGGTTCATGGGTGCGAAGGAGATCGGCGATCGCCTCGGCGTCGGCCGATCGCGGGCACACGCCATCACCCGTGACCGCGACTTCCCGCAGCCGTACCAGACGCTCGCGATGGGTTCGATATGGGACGAGCGCGATGTCGAGGCATGGATTAAAGAGCACCGACCAGAACGGGCTGAGGACCCGGAAAGCGACTAGGCCAGGGCCCCGACGACGGGGATCGACAGCTCGTCGCGCTTGAACCAGAGTCATCGGTGCTTCGGCGGCCGTCCTGTCGCGCTGCCGACCTTCGCGCAACTGGCCGGTCGACTGAGCCGAACAGCATGCCCTTCTCCAACCCGGCGGCGACCGGGCGTAGGTCTATGTGCGTCTGTCGGGTCAGAGATGCCGCCGATGACAGGACCTGGGCCCTGCCATCGGCTGATCAGTGGCTGTCGCTACTGATCGACGGCGGCGGGATGCGCCTCCCCGGTGAGCGCAGCGAGAGCTGACGCAACCTCAGCCAGGCTGGCCTTCACATACAACGCGGTCGAGCCGCTACCAGAACCGTCGGTGTGCCCGGCGTAGGCGCGGGCAATCGCGGTGCCGAAGCGGCGTTCCACCCAAGTCAAGGTGGTGTGCCGGAGCCAGTGGGTGCTGATCTGCTGGGTGCGCACCCACGGCAGGTGCTGCCCGAGCCGCACCCACAGGTTGTCGTAACGGCGATAGGTCAACGGCCGGCCGTTGCGGTAACGCAGCAGACGCCCTTCCCGGTCGCCGCCGCCACGCTCGGCGTGATGCTGCAGCAGGTGACGCATCAGCGTCGGCGAGACCGGCTGCCAGCGCGAAGTGCCTCCTTTCTCCCGTAGGAAGATCAGGCACTGATCCGGGTCGAGATCACGCGGGCGTAGTCCGAGGGCACCGCCGCGGCGGCATGCGGTCTCGGTGTGCAGCCGTAACAGCAGGCAATCCAACTGCGGGTCATTGCCCGTCGACGCGGCTACCTGGTTGATCTCCACGAGCCGGCCGTCGGCGAGGGCCTGGCGGGTACTTGCCAGCCGTCGCGGCTTGGCCACCTTGGCCGCCGGGTTGTCGGCCTCGCGGATCAGGCCGTCCAGAACCGCCCGCCGGTAGAGGCACCGCAACGCCGCGACAAGATGCTCGGCCGCGGACCTGCCGCCACGGGCGTTGCGGCGTGCCACCACGGTCGACTGCACCCGTCCACGCAGCTGCTCGATCTCGGTCGGGGTCGGCTCGTCCAGGCGCCGCTCACCCCACGCGGCAACAACCTTGTCCCAGTACGTGCCGTACGCCTTGAGCAGGCCCGCTGACACGGCGACCCGCACCTTCGGCACGTACTCGGCGAACGTCGGCATCGGCGCCCGCGGTCCTGCTTGGATGAGGTCGTCGAGCGAGATGCCCATCCGCTCAAGCAGCAGCCGGGCCGCCGCCAGCTCGGCCTCGCGCGTGCTCGCGGTCATGCCGGCTCACCCCCGTCGAGCAACACCGCGCCGAGCACTCGATCAAGCACTGCGACCGGGTATCCCACCAGCCGACTACAGGCAGGGTCCGCGGCAAGGAGAAGCGGGTCACCGGCTGTCAGATGGCACCAGCGGCGGGCCGCGAGCGGCAGAATCATGTGCCCCTGCCGGTCGACGCGGCAGGTGCCGCCATCCGCAGGAAGGGCCACTAAGGACCCGGCCTCTTCGCGGATGGTCAGGCGGGTTCCCGGCGGCCAGTCGAGAGCTCGGATGACGCTGCGGTCAGCGACGCGGCCCGCCTTGTCGACCGTGCTCATCGCATAGACGACGCCACTGTGCCGGGCGACGTCCGCGCTCAACCGGGGCAGAGGCAGCGGCCGTCGCGTCCGCGAAGGCAACGCTGCATTGATCCCGACCGGCCTGCTTGCGCCAGGGATGAGAGGAGGAAGAGACGGAGTGGTCATGACGACCACTTCCACCGAAGAGCGGCCTGCGGCCGCGGCATCTGAGCAGCAAGTTCGTGTTCAGACACCCATGAACACGAACACCGAAAACTGCGCACCAATGCGGATAATTGGTGTCCGAGGGGGGACTTGAACCCCCACGCCCTATACGGGCACTAGCACCTCAAGCTAGCGCGTCTGCCATTCCGCCACCCGGACCTGCACTGCCAGCTTACCGGTCTGCCGCCTCCGGGTCATGCCGGGGATTGGCGTGGCCGGTCGGCCGCACAGGAGAGAACTGTACACGGGCCCGTTTCCGCCGCGCAGGGAGGGTCGGGGCGGACAATCTGGGCATTCGGGGCGATCTGAAACGTGCGAGGGTGGCGTCGGCGCCAGGTATTGGGCAGCGGGGTCCTCGTGTCGGTGGGGCCGCCATTTGTGCCTGCTCGGCAGCGTGGGCGAGCAATGGTCGCCTCGCGGCTGCGCGGGCTGTCGTTGAGGTGCGTTGAGCTCGGGAAAGGCAACCCGGAAGGAAGCGTAGGGACATTCACGTACGGCGTACGGGCTTGGAGTGTTGACTCGGCGCGCTGGGTGCTCAGCCGGCTCCAGCCCGGCACGGAACGCCCTGATGTTGCGGTGTTTCCGTTCCACCGCACGTGCAGCGGGATCCGGATTGGGGCGATGCATGCGCTTTCCCACCACGCATGTATCGGTTCGGATGCGGTCCGGCGTCAGCCCGGCGGTCGACATGATGGCCGCTGCCCGCACCGTCTGGCTCCACCTGACCCTCGCGGTCTCCACCCACGGGTGGAGGCCGCGGATCAATTCTGGCGCCGACGCGACCGAGGGGTGAACAGGCTTAACGTCTGCGGCATCGACGTTCCCCGGTATCGGAAGGAAGCTGGATGCGACGCATGGGTCCGGTCGTCAGTCTGTTCTTCGTAGCGCCGTTCGTCGCCGAGTTCCTGCTCGGTGACCTGCCCGTCGTGATGCTGCCGGTCCTGCTGGCGTTCGCGCCGATGTACGGCGGGGGCGCCTTGCTGATCCGCGAGGTCGCGCGGCGTAGCGGCCGCGGCTGGCCGATGATGCTCACGCTTGCGCTGGCCTTCGCGGTGCTGGAGGAGGGCTTGCTCACGCAGTCGCTGTTCAACCCGAACTACGCCGGCGAACATCTGCTTCAGTACGCGTACATCCCCGCCCTGGGCATCGGGGGCCTGTGGACGCCGTACGTGCTCGGTATTCATGTGTTGTGGAGTATGGCCACGCCGATCGCGCTGGTCGAGGAGTCGAGCGGGTTCCGCCGTGAGCTCCCGTGGCTGGGTCGGCGTGGGCTATGGGTGACCGGCGGGCTGTTCGTTGTCGGGTGGGTGGTCTTCTTCGCCATCTCCTATCAGATGAGCGACGGCTTCTTGGCCTCGCCGGCCCAGTTGATCTCGGCCGCCTCGATCACCATGATTCTTGTCGTTGTCGCGTTTGCGCTGCCCCGCCGGTCGAATCAGGCTGCCTTGGGTGACGTCCCGCGGCCGTGGGTTGTCTTCCTGGCCGCCGCGATCGCCGGTGCGCTGTTCATCGGCATGACGTTCCTGCCGCACTACTCCGGACTGTTCGCCGGGCCGGTCGCGGTCGCCGTCCTCGCCGTCCTCGTGTCCCGCTGGGCGAAGCGGATGAGCTGGGGACATTGGCATCGCTACGCTCTGGCCGTCGCGGGGCTGTTCACGTATGCCTGGCACGCCTTCATGATGAACGGCGTCACCATCAGCGAGCGGATCGTCGAAATGGTCAGCCACGTGGTCTTCGCCGTTGCCGCCGCGGTGCTCGCCTGGCGGGCGTACCGAAGGGTCCGGGCCTACCAACCAGCCGCTGTGGACACCGCGGGCTCCGCTCCCGTGCTTGTCGCCGCCGGTGAGGCTCCGAAGCGATGAGCAGCGTGCAGATTCTCGCCTCGGTCGGCCTCGGCACGGCGTTCGCCGCTTTTGTGATCAGCCGGCAGGTCCGTCGGCGTGCCGTCACACTGCGGTGCCTGATCGTCCTGCCGGTGTGGTTTCTGATCCTCTCGGTCCTCTCCGATCACCGGATGGTCTCGCGGCTGCATTCGGCGGCCGCGATCGGGTTCTTCGCGGCCGGCGTCGCGCTCGCGGTCGGCATGGGCGTCGCACGGTCGGCCACCCTTCGGGTCTGGTGTAGCGAGAGCGGCCCGATGTGCGAAGGCGACTGGCGTACCGGGGGCCTGTGGATCGCCACGATCGTGGTTCGTGTGGGAATGTTCCTCCTCGCGGCGAAACTTGGCGCACACGAAGGAGCGGGCGAGGCGATGGTGTTCGTGGCAGTGACCCTCGGCGTGCAGAACGTGGCGCTGGCCCGGCGCGCGCTTCTGTTCTCCACGGCGTCCGCTCGCGCGGGGGACCCGGCTGCCGCTCGCGCGGGCGACCCGGCCGCCACGTGCGCGACCGACCCGGGCGCCACCCGCGCCGGCGAACCGGCCGCCGGGCCCCTGGAAACCGTCTGATGTCGTGGCCTCGGCGGCGTCTTCCGGCCGTCTCCGCGGTGGCGCTTGGGAGGACCGCCGCCACCATCGCGTACGCGGTGGCCGCCGTCGTTGTGGTGCCGTCGCATCTGCGGTGGGTCGCGCTGCTCTGCACGGCGGTCGCGTTTGCCGGGGCCGCGTACAGCTGGCGGGCCGGGATAGACCAGCCGGTGCGCCGGGTGATCGGCCTGGTGGTGATGGCGGCCGGCGGCCACGCGCTGTACGTGGTCGACCCGTCGTCGCCCGGCTGGCTGCTGGCCGGTATCGCGATCTCGGTTGCGCTGGCGGTGCTGCCGTTGCCGGTCGCGGTGCCGTTCGTGGTGGTCACGGCGGGCACCGGTGCCCTGATCGCCGAGCTGCGCAACCCGGCCGCGATCGTGCCGCTGCTCGCTGGGTGCACCGGGTTCGCGGTGCTCGGGGCGGTCGTGGGGGCGTCCCGGCAGCGGGCCGACCAGGCCGAGCGTCTGCTGGTCAGCGAGCACGCGGCCCGGCAGGCCGAGGCCAGGGCGCAGGTGTACGCGGAACGGGCGCGGCTGGCCCGGGAGATCCACGACATCCTGGCCCACACGCTCTCGGCGCAGATCGTCGGATTGGAGAGCGCCCGGCTGCTGATGCGCAAGGGTGCGCTGGATGATGCCGTGCTCCAGCAGATCGACCGGGCGCAGAAGCTCGCCCGGGAAGGCCTCGACGAGACCCGCCAGGCTGTGCAGTCCCTGCGCGGCGACACCCGGCCGACCGCCGAGGCCGTCGCGGAGCTGGCTCAGAGTGCGAACGCGACGCTTTCGGTCGAGGGCAGGCCGGAGCCGCTCGCCCCGGAGACCGGCCTGGCGGTCGAGCGGACGGTCCGGGAGGCCCTGACGAACGTACGGAAGCATGCTCCGGGGGCGGCGGTGCGCATCCGGCTGGCGTACCGCGAGGGCCGGGTCGAGGTCGAGGTCCACGACAGCGGCTCCGTGACGCGCTCGGGGTTGCACGACACCGGCACCGGCTACGGTCTGACCGGGTTGCGGGAGCGGGCCGAGCTGCTCGGCGGCAAATTGGACGCGGGTCCGGTGGACGAGGGCGAAGGGTACCGGGTGTGGCTGACGATACCGAGGTGACGATGCTCCGGGTGGTGATCGCCGACGATCAGCGGGTGATCCGCGACGGCATGCGGCTGATGCTGTCCCTGATGGACGGTGTCGAGGTGGTCGCGGTGGCGAGCGACGGCGACGAGGCGGTCGCCGCGGTCGCTGAGCACGATCCCGACGTCGTTCTGATGGACCTGCGAATGCCGCGCTGCGACGGAGTGACCGCGACCCGGCGGATCCGTGCCGAGTTTCCGCGCACCCAGATCGTGGTCTTGACGACGTTCGCCGAGAACGCCGACATGCTGGCCGCCCTGCGGGCCGGTGCGCGCGGGTACCTGACCAAGGACGCCGACGCCGACCAAGTGGTGCAAGCGGTGCGCCGGGTCGCCTCGGGTCAGGCCGACCTGGCGCCGGAGGTGCAGCACCGGCTGCTGGAGATGCTGACGCCGGATCGCCCGGTGCGCGCCGACCGGCCGCCGGACAACCTCACCGAGCGGGAGCTCGAGGTGCTGGAACTGGTGGCCACCGGGATGTCCAATGCCGACATCGCTACCCACCTCATGGTGAGCGAGGCGACCGTGAAGACGCACATCAACCACTTGTTCGCCAAGACCGGTGCCCGCGACCGTGCTCAGGCGGTCGCCTACGCCTATCGCAACGGCCTCGTCGCCTGACGGGTCAGAAACGACGGCGGGACGGCACCTTTGTCAGAGGATCGGCTTGCCGCCGGTGACCGGGACGACCGCGCCGGAGATGTAGCTGGCCTCGTCCGAGGCGAGCAGCACGTAGACCGGTGCGACCTCCTTGGGCTCGCCGGGGCGGCCGAGGGGAGTGTTCTTGCCGAACTCCGCCACCTGCTCGGGCGGCAAGGTCGAGGGGATCAGCGGCGTCCAGATCGGGCCCGGGGCGACCGCGTTCACCTAGCTGTCCTCGCCGTGGTCGGGTCGGCGGTGCATCCGTGTGGTGCTGCCGGGGGCTGCTGCTGGGGCTCGTCGTCGGTCATAGTGGGACCGCATACCCCTTATGCGGGGGATTACCCGGCGGACAGGCTCTCGATATGCGCCAGTGCCATATCGATCGACGTTGCCATCGGTGCCACATCGTGCGCCGTCTGGGCCAGCAGATACCCGCCCTGGAGGGCGGCCATGAGCCCGGTCGCTAGTTGGTCGACCGATGCCTCGGGCGGAAGCGTGCCAGCGTCCTGCATCCGTTGCAGCACGGCCGCCAGGAGGCCCTGCCATTCGAGGAAAAGCCGGGACAGGGCCGCACGGGCGACGTCGTCGTGATCCGAGACCTCGGATGCCAGTGAGCCGATCGCACAGCCGTACGCGCCGTGCCGTAGCGCGTTGGCCTGCACCAATGCGTCCCGCCACCGGCGCAGGCCGCGGATCGTCGAGACGCGGCCGAGGGCGTCGCGCTCGCGGTTGATGACGAACTCACCCATGTGCTCGATGACGGCCCGCACGAGTGCTTCTTTGCCGTTGAAGTGGTGGTACAGCTGGGACTTGCTGACTCCACTCGCCGCCAGCACGTCGTCGAGCGTGGTGTCGCCGACGCCTTTGACATACATCAGGTCGGCCGCGGCGGCGACGATCCGCGCGCGTGTCTTCGCACCGCGTTCCGTCAGCCGGCGTGTGCCAGCGGTCGTCACCATGGGGTCCATGGTACTGTCGGCCAAATATATCCATTTATCCCTTTATGAGTGCTTTTTCTAGCCCGGCCTTCGACATCGACGAGCGGCCGGCGATGTTCCGCTGCTTGGCCTCGTTGTACAACTGCGCCTTGGTGCGGCCCTTGGCGCCGGTGTGCGAGCGCTTGCCGCCGCGGTGACCGGACGACACATCCTGGATCGACGACCGGCTGGCCGTCTTCGACTCGCCGGAGCGGGCGCGTTCCTTGTTGACCGTACGGGCGGCGATCTCCGTGGCCCGCTTGGTCGAGCCGCCGCGCTGCTCAACGCTGTCCTTGATGTGCTCGTACTGGCGTTCTCTCTTCGGGCTCGAACCTGCGGGCATGATCGCCTCCGTTGCTGATGACTGCTGATGACTGCCGATGACTGCTGATGACTGCTGATAAGTGCTGACGATCCGATAACGAGGGCAATACCCCGTTTGGGCCCGGCTGACGCGGGAACGCCGTTAAGGAAGCGATCTTCGAGGAGGAAGTTGTGCCACGCGTCGCGCCAGCCGACGGCAAACCATGCCGCAACCGCAGGGAATCGACCGGCGAAATGAAATCGGGAACAGGCTGGTACGGGACGGCCCGGCGGTTCACGTCGGCACGCTCGCGCCGCAACGACCCGCCCAGGCTGGCAGGAAGCAATGAAGGCCGTCGTCTATGAAGGACGTGCCGGTCATCAACGGCCGCGCGAACCGCGAGGACGGCTGGACGAAGGTCCTGCTCCACCCCGCCACGTGACGCGCCCGGCGCTCAGACTTATCTCCGGGCTGCCGAAACGACCGAGGTGAGTGATTTACCCGCGCAGCAGACGGACCTGAGCCTCGACGACCTGCTGCGCGACGGCGGCTTGCACTGCGTGTACCAGCCGTTCGTGGACGTGGACACCGGCGCGGTCCTGGCCTTCGAGGCGCTGTTGCGCGGTCCCGAAGGGTCGGGCTGGCAGTCACCGATGGTGTTGCTGGACGCGGCCCGGGCCGCCGACCGGCTTGCCGACCTGGAACGGGCGTCGCTGCGGGCCTCGCTCGCCGACGCCGCACTCTTCTCGCAGGGCCGGCCGGTGACGCTGTTCGTCAACCTCGAGCCCAGCACGGTGACCCAGCGGCTGGATGTCGTCCTCGACGCGCTCGCCACTCGAGCCCCGCACGTTCAGGTCGTCGTGGAGATCACCGAACGCGCGCTGGCCGCCGACCTGGCCGGTGTGTTGTTCGCCGCCGAACGCCTGCGTGCCGCCGGGTATGCCATCGCGTTGGACGACGTGGGAGCCGAGCCGGCGTCGCTCGCGTTCATCCCGTTGCTGCGACCCGAGGTGGTCAAGCTCGACCTGCGGCTGCTGCGTACGGTCAAGGATCCGGCCACCGTTGCGGTGGCAGGGGCCGTACGCGCGTACGCGGAACAAGCCGGCGCCGAAGTCGTCGCCGAAGGTATCGAGACTCCGCAGGATCTGACGCGCGCGCTCGTGCTGGGTGCGACCCTGGGTCAGGGCTGGCTGTGGGCCCGTGGCGAACGACAGTTCCGGCCGTCGACGTTTCGGCCGGAGAGGTTCGCCGCCCGCCCGATCGGGGTGGCGCTGCGGGCGACGCCGTACGAGCTGGTCGGTGCCGGCCGTCGAATCCGGCATGCGCCGAAGGACCTGCTCGTGCCGGTGTCGAAGACGCTGGAACTGATGGCGATGCAGGCCACCGTCCCGCCGGTGGTGCTGGCCGCCTTTGAGCACGTGCGGTTCTTCCGGCCGTCGACCACTCGCCGGTTTGTCGAGCTCGCCGCCCGGCTGCCGTTCGTGGCCGCGCTCGGCGTCGACATGCCTCCGTCGCCGGCGCCGGGGGTCCGCGGCGGCAACCTGTCTATTCAAGACCCGCTGGCCAGCGAGTGGACCGTCGTGGTGCTCGGCGCCCACGTCTCGGCGGCGTTGATGGCCCGCGACCTCGGTGATTCCGGCGCCGACGGGGATCGGCAGTTCGAATTCATCGTCAGTTACGACCGTGCGCTGGTTACGGCCGCGGCGCACTCCATGGTCGGGCGCCTCACCGTGCCGTGACGTTCCTGCTCAGGTTTACCGGCTACGTCCGATCAGATAGGTGTGGGGACGTGGGTCAGCAGGGTGATACCGGACATCCGGCTATCGGAGGAGACATTCGCCGTCCGGCACCGCATGCTGCGCACCGTCCTGACGATGTTGCTCCCGGTGATCGTGGGGATGGCCGCGTTCGAGGAGCGGATCGCGGTCCTGCTCCAGCAGCCGCACAACGGGCACGGGCGCGGCGACGTGATCATGTGGGCGATGGTCGGCGCGACCGTGGCGTGCACCGCCGCGGCGAACCTGATCAGCTCGCGGCGGGCCGGTTCCCTCGTCGTGTCGCTGGGCCTGCTGCTGGCCTCGGCGGCGCTGGTGCACGCCGGTGGCGGGCTGACCGACCTGCATTTCTCGTTCTTCGTCGTGCTCGGTCTGATCAGCCTCTACCAGGAATGGCTGACGCTGGTGCTGTCCGTGGCACTGGTCGCGGCCCACCACATCGTGGTCGGCATCATCGTGCCCGAGCTGGTGTTCTCCGAGACGCAGGCCTTCCAGCACCCGGTGTTCTTCGGGCTGCTGCACGCCGTCTTCGTGCTCGCGATGTGCGCGGTGCAACTCGCGTACTGGCGGTTCATCCGCCGGGCCGAGGACGAGACGCACAGCGTGCAGGAACGGGCCGCGGAGAAGCTGCGCCGGCGGGAGGAACGCTACCGGGCGCTGGTGCAGGACTCCTGCGACGTGATCAGCGTGGTCGACCGCGACGGCGTGATCGAGTCGGTCAGCCCTGCCGTACAGGTGGTGATGGGTTATCGGCCGGAGGACCTGGAGGGAACCAGCTACCACGCCCTCATCCACCCCGAGGACCTGACCGCCATGCAGGCGTTCCACGGCAGCGGTGCGTCCGAGCGGCGCGCCGAGGTCCGGACCCGGCACGCCGACGGAACCTGGCACTGGCACGACGTGACCCTTCGCGATCTGACCGACAATCCCGCGGTCGGCGGCATCGTGATCAGCCACCGCGACGTGACCGAGCGGCGCGAGTTCCAGGACCTGCTGCAACATGAGGCCGCCCACGACGTGCTGACCGGCCTGCTCAACCGGGGGGCGCTGCTGAAGGCTCTCGATCAGGCGGTGGACGCCCTGCCCGCCGGCCGGCGGCTGGCCGTCCTGTTCATCGACCTCAACGACTTCAAACCGATAAACGACACCCTCGGCCACGAGGCCGGTGACAACCTCCTGATCGCCGTCGGCCACGCGCTGCAACGGTCGGTGCTGGGGGCGGATGTGGTCGGCCGGCTGGGCGGCGACGAGTTCGCCGTCGTGCTCGGCGACATCACCGCACCGGACAACGCGATCGCGGTGGCGACCCGCATCCTGAGCGCGTTGAGCGAACCCATCACCATCGGCGCGACGGCGATCCGCTGCTCGGCCAGCATCGGCATCGCGGACACCGGCCCGGACCGCATCGGCGTCGACGAACTGCTCCGGCGCGCCGACGCCGCCATGTACCAGGCCAAGCGAGCCAAGGACACCGGCTGGGCGATGCACAGCGACAACCCCGCGGTGTCGGCCGGCGGCTAGGCTGATCGGGGTGTGGACTGGAGAGCATGGCGGCTACCCCGCCTTCGACAAGGTGAACCCGGCCTCGATCAAGGCAGCCCTCGACGAGGGCATGGAGCTCAGCAGGGCCGACATCGCGGACATCGCCGGCACCGCCGAGACGCCGACCTTCGCCAACACCATCGCCGCGCTGGAGGACAGCGGCCGCGCCCTGGACCGCGCCCGGCGCTTCTTCGGCATCTTCACCTCGACGATGAACGACAAGGCGATGCAGGCTCTGGAGACCGAGATGTCGCCCGTCCTCTCGGCCTTCGACGACGACGTCATCCAGAACGCCCGGCTCTTCGCCCGGATCAAGGCGGTCTATGACGGCCGGGCCACCGCCGGCCTGTCGCCGGAGCAGAACCGCCTCGTCGAGGAGTACTACCAGAACTTCACCCGGCAGGGTGCGGCGCTCGACGACGCCGAGCAGGCCACCCTGAAGGACCTCAATCAGAAGCTCGCCTCGCTTTACACCAAGTTCGGCCAGAACGAGCTTGCCGACGAGGAGAGCTACACGCTCACCATCGAGAACGAGGCGGATCTCGACGGGCTGCCCGAGTCGCTGCGCCGGGCGGCCGAGTCGAACGGCAGGTGGGTGTTCACCAACACGCGTTCCTCGATGGAGCCGTTCCTGACCTACTCCACCAGGCGCGACCTGCGCGAACGGGGCTGGCGCATGTGGATCATGCGCGGCGACAACGGCACCGCCACCGACAACAAGGCCGTGATCAGCGAGATCCTGCGGCTGCGCGCCCAGCGGGCCCGGCTGCTCGGCTTCGCCACGCACGCCGACTGGTCCGTCGCGAACAACATGGCGAAGACGCCGCAGGCGGCCATCGACCTGATGATGAAGCTCTGGGACCCGGCCGTGCGGCGCGCCAAGGAGGAGATCGCCGACATGCAGGCGATCGCCGACCGGGAGAACGCCGGCATCACGATCGAGGCCTGGGACCACCGGTTCTATTCGGAGAAGGTGCGCAAGGCGACGTACGACCTCGACCAGAACGAGGTGAAGCTCTACCTGCAGCTCGACAAAATCCGCGACGGCATGTTCTGGGCCGCGGAAAAGCTTTATGGGCTGCGCTTCGCCAAGCTCGAGGGGTTGCCGGTCTATCACGAGGACGTGTCGGTCTACGAGGTGACGCGCGACGGAAAACGCGCCGGCCTTTGGTATTTCGACCCGTACGCCCGGGCCGGCAAGAGCTCCGGCGCGTGGATGAACGAATACCGCACCCAGGAGCGCTTCCAGGACGACGTCACCCCGATCGTCTCGAACAACGCGAACTTCGTGAAGTCGGGCTCCGGCCCGGTCCTGATCTCGTGGGACGACGCCGTCACCATGTTCCACGAGTTCGGCCACGCCCTGCACGGCCTCAGCTCGAACGTCACCTATCCCAGCGTCGCCGGCACCGCGGTCAAGCGCGACTTCGTCGAGTTCCCCAGCCAGATAAACGAGCACTGGTTCCCGACGCCGGAGCTGCTCAACCGGTTCGCCCTGCACGTCGACACCGGCGAGCCCATCCCGGCCGAGTTGCTCGCCAAAATCCAGAAATCGCTGAAGTTCAACCAGGGCTTCAGCACCGTCGAGTTCCTCGCCTCGGCGATTTACGACATGCGCATCCACCTGGCCGCGACACCCGACAGCACCATCGATCCCGGCGCCTTCGAGAAGAGCAGCATGGCCGAGATCGGCCTGCCGAGGGAAATCGTCATGCGCCACCGCCCGACCCAGTTCGGGCACACCTTCTCGGGCGACGGCTATTCGGCCGGCTATTACGTCTATCTGTGGGCGGACGCGCTGACCGCCGATGCGTGGGAGCTGTTCGAGGAAAAGGGTGTGTGGGATCCCGCCACCGCCACGGCGTTCCGTGACGACATTCTGTCGGTCGGCAACGCCGTCGCGCCGGACGAGGCTTTCCGCACCTTCCGCGGCCGCGACGTCGACACGGAGGCCCTGATGCGCTTGCGTGGCTTCGCCTAAACCCTTTCCCCCGTACGCCTACCCGTGCGCCACGGCCGCGGCAGCCAAGCGCTCGAACTCCTCGGACCCGCCGTTGAAGTTGAAGTCGATGGTCTGCGTCAGCGCGATCGCGGTCAGCTCCCGGTTCGGGTCGTTGTACCAGGTGGTGCCGTACCCGCCGAACCAGCCGTAACGCCCCGGCGCCGAGATCTGGTCCGCCTCGACGCTGACCGCCATGCCGTAGCCCCAGCCGCGCCCGGTGAGCGGGAACTGACCCGCGCCGGCGCGTTGCTGCGGCGTGAGGTGGTTGGTCGTGAGCCGCCGCACCGACTCGGCGGACAGCAGGCGCCGGCCGTGCTGCACTCCCCGGTTGAGCAACATCCGGCTGAACGCGAGGTAGTCGTCGATGGTGGAGGCCAGACCGGAGGCACCGGACGGGAAGGCCGGCGGCCGGGTCCACTCGTCCGGTGCCGACCCCGGCTGCAACTCCAGCCCGCCGGTCTGCGGATTCGCCGCGTAGAGGCCCGGCAACCGCGAGGCGTCCGCGCGCGCGAGCGTGAATCCGGTGTGGCTCATGCCGAGCGGCCCGAAGAGACGCCGGCGCAGGAAGTCCTCCAGCGGCCGCCCCGAGGCCCGCGCGATCAGGACCCCCAGCACCAGCAAGCCGCTGTTGTACCGCCACCGCCGGCCGGGATGATCCATCAGCGGAAGGGTGCCGAACCGCCGGATCCACTCGTCCGGCCGCAGGGACGTGCGCGGGTCGGGTGCCCCCATCACCAGCTGCAGGCGCTCGGCCTCGGTGACGACCGGATACCGGGGCTGGAACTCCGGCTCGAAGATCATGCCGTGCCCCATCCGCAACGTCAGCAGGTCCTCGACGGTGATCGGCCGCGCCGCCGGCACGGTTTCGTCGAGCGGCCCGTCGATGCGGGTGAGCACCCGCCGGCCGGCCAGTTCGGGCAGGAGCCGGTCGACCGGCTCGTCCAGCCGGAGCCGTCCGTCCTCGACCAGCATCATCGTGGCCGTCGCGATGATCGGTTTGGTCAGCGACGCGATCCGGAACGGGGTGTCCCGCCGCATCGGCGCGCCGCCGCCGAGGGTCAACGTCCCGACGCTGTCGATGTGCACCTGATTGCCGCGGGCGACGGCGTACACGACGCCGACGAGTTCACCCTTCGCAACCCGAGCGGCCATCGCATCGTGCAGGGGCCGGAACCCGGACGGGTGGACCAAACCGCTCGGAGCTAACGCCGAAGCACCGGCCGCCCCGACACCCTTGAACAATGTTCGCCTTTGCATGTCGTCCTCACCTTCGGGAGCAGGATGCGCGAATGCCGACAAAGCGGTCGCCGGGGCGACTCACATCAGTGCAGACCGCCGCGCGGCCCGGAACTCATCGCTGCGCTGAGACGCGGATTACGTCAAAGAACGACCGATCGGTCTTGTTAAGGCGCGCCGCCGTGGCTACTGTCGTCATTAGTAAGACCGATCGGTCGGTCTTTTTAGCGAGGAGAAGCATGATGCGACCCACCCTTCTGCTGGTTCACGGGGCGTGGCATGACAAGGCGATGTGGGACCAGCTGATGACGGAGATGCCGGACGAGAAGATCCGCCGCATCCAGAACCCGTCCAGTGCCCCGGTCCCGGCCAATCAGCTGGGCGACATGTACGCCGACGCCCGCCGGATCCGCGACGCCGCGCTGTCCATCGACGGGCCGGTCGTCGCGGTCGCCCACTCCTACGGCGGCGCGCCCACCACCGAGGCCCTCGCCGGGCTCGAGGACAAGGTCCGGCGCATCGTCTACCTCAACGCTTTCATGCTCGACGAGGGCGAGTCGCTCCTAGGTCTGGTGGGTGGCACCCCGCCGCCGTTCTGGGGCACCGACCACGTCGGCGAGGGCTACTACGAGATGCTCGACGCCGAGAACGTGTTCTACGCCGACCTGGAGCCGGCCGCGCAGAAGGCGGCCGCGGACGCGCTGCACGCGCACTCGGTGGCGGCCATGAACCAGCCGATCACCAAGGCGGCATGGAAGACCATTCCCAGCTCGTACGTCATCGGTGAGCTCGACAACGCCGTACCGAAGCAAGCGCGGGAGTTTCTCGCCAAGCGTGCCCAGCACACGCATCGTCTGCAGACCGGGCATTCGCCGTTCCTGGTCAAGCCGAAGGAGCTGGCCGAGCTGCTGCGGGCCGAGCTGGATCTAGCCGAGGAGTGAGCGGATGACCGGGCCACGAATCGCGCACAAGCGGCCGCGGGGCGAGCGCAGCCGGCAGGTGATTCTCGACGCGGCGGCCGAACTAGCTGCCACCGAGGGCATCGACGGGCTCTCCATCGGGAACCTGACCACGCACATCGGCATGAGCAAGAGCGCGTTCTACGCACACTTCCCGTCCAAGGAAGAGCTGCAGCTCGCGACGGTTGCCGACGTGCACCGGCGTTACCGGGAGCACCTGCTCGACCCGGCGGCGGCGCAGCCGGACGGCCTGTCCCGGCTGCGCGCGCTGGCCGACGGGTACCTGGGTTACGCCGTCGAGCTGCCGGGCGGGTGCTTCTTCGCCTCGGTGGCGGCCGAGCTCGACACGCGGCCCGGCCCGGTGCGCGATCGTGTCGCGGCGTACGAGTCGGAGTGGCTCGGTCTGCTCACCCGCTACAGCCGCGAAGCGGGCGCCGCCGACCCGGCGCAGCTGGCCTTCGAGGTGCACGCCGCGTTGCGCACCGCCAACAACATTCTCGTGATGTACGGCGACCACGCGGTCGTCGAGCGTGCCCGGCGCAGCATCGAGCGCAGCGTGCGGGACGCGATGGGGTAACGCGGCGATTCCGTACGGGGGAGAAGGACCTTGTTCGATCGATCGACCTTCTATGACTATGTGATTGTCGGCGCGGGATCGGCCGGCTGTGTGCTGGCCGCCCGGCTCTCCGAGAATCCGGACGCGCGGGTGCTGCTCGTGGAGTCCGGTCCGGCCGATACGTTGCCGGCCATCCGGGAACCGATGGCGTGGCACACGCTGCAGGGCACCGCCGTCGACTACGCCTACGAAACGGTGCCACAGCAGGGGAGCGCCGATTTCGTGTACCGCTGGCCCCGCGGGCGGACGCTGGGCGGCTCCAGCAGCATCAACGCGATGATGCACCTCCGCGGGCATCCGGCCGACTTCGACGCCTGGGCGAAGGCGGGCGCGACGGGGTGGGACTACGAGTCGGTGCTGCCGTATTTCCGGCGCATGGAGACGGTCGAGGGCGGCGACAACCGGTTCCGCGGCGACAGCGGGCCGATGCGTCCGCGGCCGGCGGCCGATCCGAACCCGATGTCCGGGATCTTCATCGACGCCGCGGTGGCCGCCGGTTTTTCGCGGACCGACGACCTCAACGGAGCCGTGCCGGAGGGCGCCGGCTGGAACGATTTGAACATTGTGGACGGACAGCGCCAGAGCGCGGCGACGGCCTATCTGCACCCGATCGCGGGTAGGCGGCCGAACCTGACGGTGCTGACCGAGGCACGCGCACGGCGGCTGCTGTTCGCGGGTGGGCGGTGCGCCGGTGTCGAGCTCGACCACGGGGGCGAGCTCGTCACGGCGTACGGGCAATCGGAGGTTGTGGTTTGCGCGGGGGCGATCGACTCACCTCGCCTGCTGATGCTGTCCGGGATCGGCGACGCCGCCGACCTGGAACGCGCCGGTGTCACGGTGACGCAGCACCTGCCGGGCGTCGGCCGCAATCTGCGCGACCACCCGCGTACCAGCGTGATCTACGAAGCGACCCGGCCGATCCCGGTGGGCGTGAACAACCGGGCCGAAAGCTCGCTGTCCTGGCGCAGCGAACCGGCGCTCGCCGGGCCGGACATGCAGATCGTGTTCATCCACGTGCCGTCGCACCGGCCCGGCCTCCCGGTGCCGGCGAACAGCTTCTCGCTCGGCGTGGCGATCGTCCCGGACGCGCACGGGTCGGTGCGGCTGGCCGACGCCGATCCGCGGACGCCGCCGCTGATCGACCCGAACTACTACGGCGTGGAGTCGGACATGCGCCGGATGCTGCGCGGCATCGAGATGGCCCGGAGCATCGCGGCGGCCGCACCGTTCGACGGCTGGCGCGGCCGCGAAGTGCTGCCCGGTGCGACACCGCCACGCGACTACGTCACGCATGGCACGGTCACCTATTACCACCCGGTCGGCACCTGCGCCATGGGCACCGGACCGGATGCGGTCGTGGGGCCCGATCTGCGCGTGCACGGGATTGACGGGCTCCGGGTGGTGGACGCCTCGGTGATGCCGCGGCTGCCGTCGGTCAACACCAACGCGGCCACCTTGATGATTGCCGAAAAGGCCGCCGACCTGATCCGCGACGACGGGTGACCCTAGCTGGACAACTCCCGCGCGACGAAATCGAAGGCCGGCGCGACGATCGTGCTCCAGTAGCCGAAGTTGTGCCGGCCGGTCCCGAATCCGCTGACCGCCGGATCGACCGGCAGTGCCCGGACCGCCGTGTGCAAGGGATCGTCGCGGCCGCACCACAATCCGATCGGTGTCCCGGCCAGCCGTGCCGCACGACCTTCCGCACGTCTCCGGCCGCGTCGCCGATCGAATCAGCGAGCGATCTTTTCGGATCGGGCCTTGGCGACCTCGGGGAACTTCTCGTCGAACGCGGGGCGCTCGGATTTGATGCGGGGCATGCGGTCGAAGTTGCGCAGCGGCGGCGGGCATGAGGTGGCCCATTCGAGCGAGTTGCCGTGCCCCCACGGGTCGTTGACCGTCACCACCTGGCCGGACCGGTACGACTTCCAGACGTTGTACAGGAACGGCAGTGTGGACAGGCCGAGAACGAATGAGCCGATCGTCGAGATGGTGTTCAACGTCGTGAAGCCGTCGCCGGGCAGGTAATCCGCATACCGTCGCGGCATGCCGGACGCGCCCAGCCAGTGCTGCACGAGGAAGGTGCCGTGGAAGCCGACGAGCGTCAGCCAGAAGTGCAGCTTTCCCAAGCGGTCGTCGAGCATTCTGCCGAACATCTTCGGAAACCAGAAGTAGACGCCGGCGAACACGGCGAACACGATCGTGCCGAACAGCACGTAATGGAAGTGCGCGACGACGAAATACGTGTCCGAGACGTGAAAATCGACGGGCGGTGCGGCCAGCAGCACGCCGGTCAGGCCGCCGAGCAGGAAGGTGACCAGGAAACCGATCGCGAACATCATCGGTGTCTCGAAGCTGATCTGCCCGCGCCACATCGTGCCGATCCACACGAAGAACTTCATGCCGGTCGGGACGGCGATGAGGAAGCTGAGGAAGCTGAAGAACGGCAGCAGCACCTGGCCGGTGACGAACAGGTGATGGGCCCACACCGACATGGACAGGGCGGCGATCAGCAGCGTGGCCGCGACCAGGCCTTTGTATCCGAAGACCGGCTTGCGGCTGAAGACCGGGATGACCTCGGTGATGATGCCGAAGAACGGCAGCGCGATGATGTAGACCTCGGGATGGCCGAAGAACCAGAAGAGGTGTTCCCACATCAGCGGCCCGCCGGTTGCCGGCTCGAAGACGTGGGCCCCGAGAATGCGATCGGCGGCAAGCGCCAGCAGCGCGGCCGCGAAGAACGGGAACACCAGGACCACCAGCAGGCTGGTGATCAGAATGTTCCAGGTCAGGATCGACATCCGGAACATGGTCATGCCGGGAGCGCGCAGGGTCAGGATGGTGGTGATCATGTTGACCGCGCCCAGGATCGTGCCGAGGCCGGACAGGGTGAGACCCACCACCCACAGGTTCCCGCCGGCACCCGGCGTGTTGAGCGAGTCGCTGAGCGGTGTGTAGGCCGTCCAGCCGAACTCGGCCGCTCCGCCGGGCGTGGCGAAGCCGCTCAGCGTGATCAGACCACCGAACAGATACATCCAGTACGCGAACGCGTTGAGCCGGGGAAACGCGACGTCGGGCGCGCCGATCTGAATGGGCACCACGAAATTGGCGAAGGCGAAGATGATCGGCGTGGCGAAGAACAGCAGCATGATCGTGCCGTGCATGGTGAACAGCTGGTTGTACTGCTCCGGAGACAGGAACTGCAACCCGGGCCGGGCCAGTTCCGCCCGCATCAGCAACGCGAGCAGGCCGCCGACGAGGTAGAACCCGAAGGCGGTGCCCAGATACATGATCCCTATCTGCTTGTGGTCGGTCGTTCGCAGCATGCCCGCCAGCGCCGAGCCACGCACCTGACGGCGTACGGGGTACGGCCGTGTCTGTATGGGTTGAGGTTGCAGTGCCGTCACGGCGTCTCCCGAGGTATCACTGGACTCTCACGTCCAAGCTAGCCGGAGCGAAAAGATCACTTCCGCCTTTTGTTACGTGGCTCTCACCTGCGGCTTCATCCCGAAGACTGGACTTGACAGACCAGTTTGGCTCTCGGACACTCGGGCCTGTTCGTTTCCGACCGGAACCGACTCACGGCGAAGAGAGGCTGAGCATGGCTACGAACTTTGAAGGTCAGAAACTGGTGGTCATCGGTGGCAGCAGCGGCATGGGACGCGACGCGGCCGCCGATGTCGTCGCGGGTGGCGGCAGCGTGGTCATCGTCGGCCGGGAGCAAGCCCGCGTCGACGAGACCGTGGCGGCGCTGTCGCGCGACGGCAAGGCGTACGGCATCGTGGCGGACCTCGCGGACCGCGCCCAGGTGGAACGGGTGCAGCGACAGCTGGCCGAGGATCACGCCGACGCGACCCTGCTGGTCAACGCGGCCGGCTTCTTCATCCCGAGGGCGTTCTTCGAGTACGACGGCGACTTCTACGACTCGTACCTGGAGCTGAGCCGGGCCATCTTCTTCCTCACCCAGACCGTGGCGCGGGCGATGGTCGACGGCGGCCGCGGCGGATCCATCGTCAACATCGGCAGCATGTGGGCGCATCAGGCCATCGCGGCGACGCCGTCGTCCGCGTACTCGATGGCCAAGGCGGGCGTGCACGCGCTGACCCACAACCTGGCGATCGAGCTCGCGCCCCACAAGATCCGGGTCAACGCGGTCGCTCCCGCGGTCGTGGACACCCCGCTCTACGAGGGCTTCATCCCGAAGGACCAGATCGAGCGCACCCTGCACGGCTTCGACGCGTTCCACCCGATCGGCCGGATCGGCACGGCGCGCGACATCGCCTCCACCATCACCTTCCTCCTCTCGCCCGAGACGGACTGGGTGACGGGCGCGATCTGGAATGTGGACGGCGGCGTCATGGCCGGCCGCAACTGATGAGTCTCATTCAGCCCGACGGTAAGGGCATGTTCGATTCCGGGCGGGTGCTGTACACGCCCGCCGGTGGTGGCACCGTCAAATGGGTCTCCGGCGACGTCTATCGGGTCCTGACGTCCGCCGAGGACGGGACCGGGTCGATCGGGTTCATCGACGGACAGGTGCCGGTCGGCGCCGGTCCGCTCCCGCACCTGCACAAACACTCGGACGAAAGCTTTTTCGTGGTTTCCGGGACGATCGCCTTCCTCGGCGGGGAAAAGACGGTCACCGCGGAGGCGGGCGGTTTCGTCCACGTGCCGAGGGGGACGCTGCATCGGTTCATGAACGTCGGGGACGAGGAGGCTCGCCTGCTGTTCTTCTTCACTCCGGGCGGCCCCGAGCTGATGTTCCTCTACGGCGGTGACGAACCGAAGCCGGGCTCGGCGCCGATCATCTGGGACGCCGACCGCACCGCGGAGGTCATGGCCACGGTCGCGGAACGGAACCTCGATCTCGAATACCACACCGAGCTCAACTATCTCTTCAAACCCGAGGGCGGCCGGCCCTAGCGATGCAGAGAACGCGCCGGCTGACGTTCGTGTCCGCGGTGGTCTCCCTGGTGGCCGTGTTTGCCGCGGTGGGTTCGACCATCCCCCTCTTCAACATCTACCGGGCCGAGGACGGGTTCACCAACGCGGGCATCTCGCTGACCGTCGTCGCCTATTCCGCAGCCACTCTCAGCACCCTTCTGGTGCTGGGACGGCTGTCCAATCATGTGGGCCGGCGTCCGGTGGCGATCGCCAGCCTCGGACTGCTCGTCCTCGGTTGTCTGCTGCTGCTGGACGTGCACCACATCGGCATCCTGATCGCGGGCCGGCTGCTGATGGGATTCGGCGCCGGGCTGGCCAGCAGCAGCCTCACCGCCTACATCGTCGACGCCGCACCGGCTCGGCCCGCCTGGCTGGCGTCGGTCGCCTCCAGCCAGACGGTCATGCTCGGCCTGGCGGTCGGTGCGATCGCCTCCGGCGCATTGGTCCAGTACGGGCCCTGGCGGCGCGACCTCATCTTCCTGGTGGTCATCGGTCTGCTGATCCTGTCGGCCGGGCTCGTCGCCATCAGCTCGGAGACCGTGACGCCGGCGCCGGGCGGCCGGCAATCATTGCGCCCGCACGTTCGCGTGCCGGCCCGGGTCCGGCATTTGGTTCCCGCCGCGGCCGCGGTGTTCCTGGCCACCTGGGCAACCGGGGCCTTCTACCAGGCCTTCGTGCCCGCGCTGGTCAAAGATCAACTGCACACCGGCAATTCGCTCATTCTGGGGCTGGTATTCGCCGCTTACATGGGTCCCAGCGCGCTGGGTGCGCCCCTCGGGGGCCGGTTTCCGCCGGCGGCAGCCCAACGCGTCGGCATGGCCGGCTTCCTGGCCGGCTGGATCGGCATCCTCATCGCGATCACCAGCGGCGCGTTGCCGTTGTTCATCGGCGCGACCATCGTGGCGGGGGCCGCTCAAGGAATTGCCATCAGTGCCGCGACCCGCGGCCTGCTTTCCGGCAGCGAGCTGGCCGACCGGGCGCCGATCTTCGCCGTGGTCTACCTCCTGAGCTACAGCGGCGCGACCATTCCCAGCCTCATCTCCGCCCAGCTCTCCGGCGTGCTCTCGGTGCCGCACATCGCGTTCGGGTACGGCGCACTCGCTCTGGTGGCCACCGCGTTCACCGCGAGCGCCGTGCGTAGCCGGGGAGCGCACGTGCGGACCTAGCGCGACGGTGCCGTAGGAGAGTCGGCGTCGTGCTCGTCAACGCGGGTCATCCAGATCGACCAGATGGTGACGGACGGGTGAAATCACCGCCCGCCGGCCCGGGCCTATCGATCATCGTCGTCGGTCACTGTGGACCGCAACATTCCGATCGGGCTCCAGCGGTCCATGGCCCGAGGTGGCCGACGTGATTCGGGCTGCCATCGCCGCCGTCTGAGACGTCAGCGAAGCAACTGGCGCCGTGACGAGACGCCGAGCTTGGCGAAGATCTTGCTCAGATGCCACTCGACCGTCCGCGGGCTGAGGAACAACCGGGCGGCGATCTCCGCGTTCGAGAGCCCGCCACGGACCAGCTTCACGATGTGCGACTCCTGCGCCGTCAGCGGCCCGGCGCCCGCGCCGGACCGTTGGCGGACGTTCGTTCCGAGCCGGCGAGCGGCCTGGGCGGCGAAGGCGCTCATGCCTATGTCGGTGAACATCTCGTAGGCCGCTCGAATGTATTGGCGGGCATCCTCGCGCCGCTCCGACCGCCACAGCCATTCGCCGTAGTAGAGGCGTGCGCGGGCCGACAGCGGGCGAATCCTCGTACGGTCGAGACGCTCGATCGCCTCGGCGTAGAAGGCCTCCGAGCCGGTGAGCACGGCTCGGCAGCTTGCCTCCATGCCGAGCGCCCAGTCGGTGCCGCACGCCCGCGTCGATATCGACAACCGGTCCAACGCCTCGGCCGCGATCTCGGACTGTCCACCGTGCGCGGCCGCGGTGATCAGCTCGACAAGTGGCGCCCCGGTCAGCACGCCGGGCTCCACACTCGACTGAATCGTCTGCTGAGCGGCCTTCAGTGCCTCGTCGAACCGGCCCAAGCCGTTGTAAAGCATGGCCTGGGCCCAGCCCGCGATGGCCGGGGCCAGTCCTTCGCCGCGGCGACGGGCATCGGCCGTGCAGACCTCGACCAGCTCGGCCGTACGGCGCTCATCACCCTGCCACGCCGCCAGCAGCAGAGCCATGTACGCCGGTACGGGGATTCCGGTGGTGTCGGCGACATTGTCGAGTTCCGTGATGAGCGCGGAACCCTCGGACAGGTCACCGCTGAAGAGGTGATGCAGGATCCGTGTCGTCAGGGCCAAGGGCAGCGCGGCCAGCGCCCCGGTCTCGCGCGCCAGCCGCACATAGTCGCCGGTGAGCGCGTCCGCCGCATCGTCGTCGCACAGATCGGTCGCGATGGAGCTGGCGAACCACATCCACCGCAGGCCGTCCGGACTCTCCCGGAACGCCGTCAGCGCCTCGCGCATCTTCGGCACGCCGGCCGCGAAGCCCGCGGTGTATCGCACCGCCAGGCCGTCGAGGAGCAGGTCCGCCGGCCGGGCCGGGGGCGTGGCGGCGGGCGCCGCGGCGGCCGCTCGTGCCACATCCGGCAGGGTGCCGCTGCTCCCGGAGTCGGACGCGTACCACGCCGCCCGCAACGCGTCGAGATAGGTGCTGCGAGCGAGACCGACGTCCAGCGGCTCGAGCCGGGACGCCGCCCGGAGAAAGAGGTCGGCCGTCGCCCGGCCACGGTCGACCATGAAGGCGATGTCGGCCCGCAGCAGATCGGCGCGTGCCGCGTCCAGCTCGGACAACGGGGCCGCCTCGGCCATGGCGAGCAGGCGGAGCGCGGCCTCGGGCGCACCGCCCAGGTGGCGTGCCTGGGCCGCGGCCAGCAGCCGCGATGCCCGCCGCGCCGGATCCGGGGTCAATTCGGCAGCTCGTTCCAGGAACGCTCCGGCGGCCGCGAAGCCACCGCGGGTCTGCGCGCGGGCCGCCGAGTTCTCCAATTCGGCCGCCACGTCCTCGTCCGGCCCGGCGGCGGCCTGCGCCCGGTGCCAGGCTCGCCGGTCCGGGTCGGTGCCGTCCATCGTGATCTCGGCGAGCGCGGCGTGGGCCTGGCGCCGCTCCGCCCCGGTTGCGGCACCGTAGACCGCCGAGCGCAGCAGCGGGTGCCGGAACCGGACCTGGAGCCCGAAATCGACGAACTCGGCGGCGGCCCGCGACGCCTCGAGATGGTCGTCGACCGGCACACCCATCCGGTCCAGGGCGCGCCACACCAGGACCGGGTCGCCGAGAGGCTCGACCGCGGCGACCAGGAGCATCGTGCGGGCGATCGGGGGGAGCGCGGAGATCTGCCGCCGGAAGCTCTCCTCGATGCGGCGGGGCACGGCTTCCGGGCTGAGAAAGCCGAAGCCGCCGGCCAGTTCACCGGACGAGAAGCCGCGCGGCAGCTCGGTGAGCGCCAACGGGTTGCCGTGGCATTCGGCGATGATGCGGTCGAACACCCGCTCGTCGACCCGGCGCAGGATCGTCGAAGCGAGCAGCTCGCGCGCGTGCTCCGGGGAGAGGCCGCCGACGGTCCGCGCCGGCAGGCCGTTGAGCTCCGGCAGGTCGCCGCGCACCGCGAAGATCATGGCGAGGGACTCGGTCCGCAGCCGCCTGGCCACCAGTCCGAGGACCTTGGCCGATGCGGCGTCCAGCCACTGCGCGTCGTCGATGAGGCAGACCACCGGCTGATCGCCGGCGAAGTCGGCGAGCAGGCTGAGCACGCCCAGACCGACCATGAAGAGGTCCGGTGTCGCGCCGGCGCTCAGGCCGAATGCCGTGCTCAGCGCGCCGGCCTGCTGAACCGGCAGCTTGTCGAGGCGGTCGAGCGCTGGCGCGCAGACCTGGTGCAGGCCGGCGAAGGCGAGCTCGCGCTCGGCCTCGACCCCGACGATCCGGACGGTCCGGCAGTCCTCGGCCTGGGCGGCGGCGTAATCGAGCAGCGCGGTCTTGCCGATTCCCGCCTCGCCGCGCAACACCAGCGCCCCGCTCACGCCGACCCGCACATCGGCCAGCAGGCGGTCGAGCTCCGCACCCTCGGCATCCCTGCCTAACAAGGTCCCGTTGTGCCGTCTTCGTCCGGTCATGTCCGTATGGTAAGTGTGGTCGGAGACATCATTCTCGACCCTAAGGTAACGCGGCCGGCACCTCACACACCCACTTCATCGTCCGGTGACGGTCAGCGCGGCGTCGACGATCGAGACCGCGTCGATGCCGTGCAGACGGTGGGCGTCGTCGAGGTCGGAGGACTGGCCGAACTCGGTGACGCCGAGGTTGCGGGTCCGGTCGCCGCGCAGTCCCGCCAGGAAGGCGAGCGTGTGCGGGTGCCCGTCGAGGACGGTCACCAGCGGAGCCCGGTGGGCGTCCGGGAACAGCACCCGCGCGATGTCGCCACCCGTGCCCTGAGCCGACGAGAAGACCAGGTCGGGGCTGGTCAGACAGACCACCCCGGCGGTCACACCCAGGCCGCTCAGGTGGTTCGCCGCGGCGATGACCTCGGGCATGATCGCCCCGACGCCGACGAGCGTCACCTGTTCGGTGCCGGGCGCGTGGTCGGTCAGCCGGTAGCCGCCGGCGATCACCTGCCGCCGCCGGCGCTCGCGCAGGACCTCGTCGCCGGGGATGTTGGCCAGGGCGGGATCGATCGGCCGGGTCGACAGCCGGAAGTACGCCGAGGTACCGCCGGGCACCCCCACGTGGCGCATGGCCTCCAGCAGGCACCATTCCAGATCCTGCGCGAAGGCCGGTTCCCAGGCCACGCAGCCGGGCTGCTCCAACCCGATCGACGGTGTGGTGATCGACTGGTGGGCGCCGCCTTCGGGGGCGAGCGTGACGCCGGAGGGGGTGCCGACGATGATGGACTGGCCGCCGGCGTAGATCCCGTACGACCAGGGCTCGAGTGCCCGGCTGATGAACGGGTCGTAGAGCGTCGCGATCGGGATGAGCCGCTCACCCCACCGCGACCAGGTCGCCCCGAGTTCGCCCAGCAGACCGACCAGGTTGACCTCGGCGATGCCCAGCTCGATGTGCTGGCCGGTCGGCGCCTCGGCCCATTTCAGGACACGTTCGGCATCGTCGGCGAACCAGTCGCGGCGGTCGGCCACCGACCAGACCCCGGTCTTGTTGATCCACCCGCCGAGGTTGGTGGACGACGCGACGTCGGGGCTGCACGTCACCACCCGGGAGGCGGCGGCCGGGGCGTCGCGTACGAGATCGGCAAGGAATTTTCCGAGGGCGGCCTGCGTGGAGATCGCCGACCGATACGTACGCGTCAACGACGTGGGCAGGACGTCCGCGGGGCGCGTCGGCACCGGGACGCGCTTGAGGTCGGCGGCTCGCTGGGCGCACAGCCGCGCGGCCGGCGAACCCGCCTCGAACGTACGCCAGGGGTCGTCGCGATCGGCGCCCACCGATGCGGCGAGGTCCGTCATCTGCGCGTCGGTGAGCAGCGCCGAGTGATTGTTCGGGTGCCCCTCGATGGGCAGACCACGACCCTTGACCGTGTACGCGAACACGACGGTCGGCCGGGTGGACTCGACCCGGGTGTAGGTGTCCACGAGCAGCCCCACGTCATGGCCCCCGAGATCCCGCACAGCCATGGCGAGATCGGCCGCGGGAATCGCGCGTACGAGGGAACGCAGTTGATCTGAGCCGTTGTCCCCGACGATCCAGTCCGCGACCCGGCCGGCGTCGACCCGCAGCATTCGCTGGTATTCCTCGTTGGGCATCGACTCGAGCCGGGCCCGCAGCTCAGCGCCGCCCGGCCGCTCGAAAAGCGCACTGATCGCCCGGCCCCACTTGAGCGTGATCACCTGCCACCCGGCGGCGTCGAACATCCCGGCCAGCCGGTTGATCTGGATGTCCGGCACGACACGGTCCAGCGACTGGCGGTTCAGGTCGACGATCCACAGGATCTCGCCGAGCTGCGCCACCGCCGGGTCGGCGACCGCCTCCCAGATGGCACCCTCGTCGAGTTCCGCGTCGCCGAGCAGGCTGATGAAGCGGCCGGCGGGCGGCGACGTCGGGAAGTGGCCGGCCAGATAGCGGTGCGACACGGCGGCCCACAGCGCCGCCGTCGCCCCGATCCCGACCGAACCGGTGGAGAAGTCGACAGTGTCCGGGTCCTTCAGACGGCTCGGGTACGACTGCAGTCCGCCCTTCGACCGCAACGTGCTCAGATATTTCGCGTCGAGGTCGCCCAGCAGGTAGTTGATGGCGTGCAGCACCGGCGAGGCGTGCGGCTTGACGGAGACGCGGTCGTGGCGGGTCAGCTCGGAGAACCACAGCGACACCATGATGTCGACCATCGACGCGCTGGACGCCTGATGGCCACCCACCTTGATGCCGCTGGTGTTCGGCCGCCCGTGGTTGGCCGCGTCGACGATCGAGGTCGACAGCCACCGCACCCGGTCGGCCACCTCGCGTAACGCCGCCTCGCCGGGCGACGTGCTGGTCTGCGGCCGGTGGGTCACTGTCATGTCCGGGGTGCCTTCCTCGTGCTGGTTTGCCCGGATACTCTGACCGTCGTCCGCCGAGTGACGCAAGAGTCAGGGCGAACGTCACAGCCCGGACTCCCGGAGGGCCGAACACGAGACTAGGACGGCGTGATCAGGCGGGTCTCGTAGGCGACGACCACGGCCTGGACCCGGTCGCGGAGGCCGAGTTTGGCGAGGATCCGGGCCACGTGCGTCTTCACGGTCGCCTCGGACAGGAACAGGCGTCCGGCGACCTCGACGTTGCTCAAGCCCTGCGCGACCAGCGTCAGCACCTCACGTTCCCGGGGTGTCAGCGCGGAAAGGTCACGGTGCAAGGGCGACTCCGGCGTGGTGAAGCGTTCGACGAGGCGCCGGGTGATGCTCGGCGCGAGCAGGGCGTCCCCGTCGCGGACGATGTGCACCGCGGCGACCAGATACTCGGGGGTGACGTCCTTGAGCAGGAAGCCGCTCGCGCCCAGCCCGAGGGCCGCATAAACGTACGTGTCCAGGTCGAATGTCGTCAGCATGATGACCCGGGGCGGATCGGTCCCGGCCAGGACCCGGCGCGTCGCCTCGATGCCGTCCATGGCCGGCATGCGGATGTCCATCAGCACCACGTCGGGACGGGTGCGCCGGACCGCTTCGACCGCTTCGGCACCGTTCTCGGCCTCGCCGACCACGTCGATGCCGTCGGCCGTGAGGATCATCCGGAAGCCCGCGCGCACGAGCGCCTGGTCGTCGGCGATCACGACCCGCAACGGCTCACCCATCGGCCGTCACCCCTGCGCCGGGAGCGGACGGGAGGCGTACGGGAAGGTGGGCTTGAACTCGATAGCCGCCGGTGAGACGCGCGGTGGCCTGCAGGGTGCCGCCATAGACGGCGAGCCTCTCGCGCAGACCGGCCAGGCCACGGCCGGTGGAGACGGCGGCGTCCGGGGTGGGCTGGCCGCCGGTGTCGGTGACGGTGATGCGCAGCTCGTCCGGCGAGTACGAGACGTCGACCGTGGCGCTGGCACCGGACGCGTGCTTGACCGTGTTGGTGAGCGCCTCCTGCACGACACGGTAGGCGGCGAGCTCCAGGCCGGCGGGCAGCGGGCACGGCACACCACTGCCGGTGACGGTGACGTCGATGCCGGCGTCGCGCACCCGGTCGATCAGCGGCGGCAGCTGGGCCAGGCCGGGCTGCGGGCTCAGCGCCTCCGCGTCGTCGTCCTTCGTGGTCAGCAGGCCCATGACCCCGCGCAGCTCGCCGAGCGCGGCACGACCACCCTCCTCGACGGCCAGCAGCGCGTCGCGGGCCGCCTCGGGGGCCTTGTCCAGAACCTTCCGCGCCGCACCCGCCTGAATGACCATCATGGACACGTTGTGGGTGACCACATCGTGCAGCTCACGCGCGATACGCGCGCGTTCCTGGCGGGCCGCATCACGCAGCGCCTCGGCCCGTTCGCGGCGCAGCCGGTCGGCGCGCTGCCGCCACGTGCGCATGCCGTTGATGGCCAGCCCGATGGGCAGCAGCACCAGGAACGGCACCCAGCCGACCGGCACGATCGGCACCGCCAGGTCGTGGAACGAGCTGTAGAGCAGCGCCGCGAACGGCAGCGCCGCCAGGGCCCACATCCGGTACGGGGAGTACGCCGCCGCGCTGTACCCGGCGATCACGCAGGCGTAGAACGAGACCCGCAGGATGTCGGTGCCCGGGGACTCGCCGCGCAGCGACAGCACCGTGATCCCGAGAATGACCATGAGCGTGGCCAGGGGGTATCGGCGGCGCACCAGCAGCGGCAGGATCGCGGCGACGGCGATCCACCCGGGGCCTTGCGGATCGGTCGGAACACCCACGCCGTACGGGATGGGCACCGGGGGCAGGCCCGGGAGGTCCGGCGGTGGGAGGACCTGGACCGCGTCGCTGGTGGTGTCGAACAGGTGGCCGGTGATGTCGGTGCCACTGAGCGCCGCCACGATGAACACCGCGACGAGCAAACCGTCGAAAGCCCAGTTGCGGCGGGTCAGCCGCGGCTGCGGGCCGGATCGGCGAAGCGCCCGCGCGACCAGCGGGAAGCGGCTCCACCCAGAGACAGTCACCGGCCCATTGTGTCCGGACCAGCGGGCGGCGCGCATCCATCGCTCGACTACGCCGCAAGGATGACACCGGCCGCCGAGGACCGCTCTTACGGCCGACGACCACCGCGCCCGGGTGTCCATAGCGTCCGCAACCATGATTGACGTCGTAGATGTGAGCCGCCGCTACGGGGACGCCCAGGCCGCCCTCGACCACCTCAGCCTGCACGTGAGCGAGGGCGAATGCCTGGCGCTGCTCGGCCCGTCCGGCAGTGGCAAGTCGACCCTGCTCAACCTGATCGCCGGCCTCGACCGCCCCACCGAGGGCACCGTCACGGTCGGCGGCACCCGCGTGGACCGGCTGAGCGAGGCCGCCGCCGCGCGCTACCGCCGGGCCACCATCGGCCTCGTCTTCCAGTTCTTCAACCTGCTCGACGACCTGACCGTCACCGACAACGTGCTGCTGCCCGCCCAGATCGCCGGCCGGCCCGCGGCCAAGTCCCGCCGGCGCGCCGGTGAGCTGCTGGAGACGCTGGGCATCGACCGGCACGCCCACGCCTACCCCGGGCGCCTGTCCGGCGGGGAACGCCAGCGGGTCGCGGTCGCCCGGGCCTTGATGAACCGGCCACCGCTGCTGCTCGCCGACGAGCCGACCGGTGCGCTCGACACCGCGTCCGGCACCGAGGTGCGCAAGCTGCTGGTCGACCTGCACGCCGACGGCCAGACCATCGTCCTGGTCACCCACGACGAGACCCTCGCGGCCGCGGTCGCCACCCGGACCGTACGCCTCGTCGACGGGCAGGTGGCGGCGTGAGCGCCATCCGGACCGTGGTCCGCGGGGCACAGCGCCGCCGCGTCTCCACCATCGTGATCATCGCGGCGACCACGATGGCGGTGACCGCGACCGTCCTCGCCGGGCTGCTGCTGGCCGCGTCGTCGGCGCCGTTCGCCAACGCGTTCGCCCAGCAGCACGGCGCGCACCTGACCGCGCTGTTCGACGCCGCGACCACGACCAAGGAGCAGGCCGCGGCCACCGCGTCGCAGGCCGGCCAGGCCATCGGCCCGTTCCCGGTGGCATCGGTCAGCTCCCGACCGGGCCCGGGCACCCCGCCCCTCCCGCCGCTGACGGTCGCCGGGCGCGCCGACCCGGGCAGCGACCCGATCGACAAGGTCACCCTGCTGGCCGGACGCTGGGCCCGGACCACCGGCGAGATCGTGCTGGCCCGCACCGACCTGATGATCCCCACCGGGACCACCCTCCACCTGCCGGACGGGTCGACGCTCACGGTCGTCGGCCAGGCTCGCTCGATCAGCCAGACCGCGCAAGGCTGGGTGACCCCCGAGCAGGCCGCCGCGCTCGGGCAGACCGGCTGGCAGATGCTTTACCGGTACGCCGACGCCGGAACCGAGGCCGCGATGAGCGCACACAAGACCGCGCTCGGTACGGGCGTACAGACGCAATCGTGGCTGGACGTGCGCAACGACGCCGCGCACCGCACCCAGCTCTACGTGCCGCTGCTGAGCGCGTTCGGGCTGATCGGCCTCGCCCTGGCCGCCCTGGTCATCGGCAACGTCACTGCCGGCACGGTCGCCTCGGCCACCCGCCGCATCGGCGTCATGAAGGCGCTCGGGCTCACCCCGTCGCAGGTTGTGCGCGCATGCCTGGCCCAGGCCCTGATTCCCGGCCTGATCGGCACGGTCCTCGGCATCGCCGCCGGCGACGTGCTCGCCATCCCGTTGATGTCCGACGTCGCCGACCTGTTCGGCACCGTCCCGATGTCGGTCACGCCGTGGGTCGACGCCGCCGCGATCGCCGTCGCGGTGCTGGTCATCGCCGCGACCGCGGCACCGGCCGCGTGGCGGGCGGCCCGGCTGCGCACGGTCGACGCGCTCGCCGTGGGCCGCACCCCGCACGACGGCCGCGGTCGCGTCGCGGCCCGTCTCGCCGCCCGCACCCGGCTGCCCCGGCCGCTCAGCCTCGGGCTCGCCCAGCCGTTCACCAAACCCGCGCGGCTGCTGGCCATGCTGCTCACCGTCGCGTTCGGCACCGCGGCGGCGACGTTCGCCATCGGTCTGTCCACGTCGCTGCGCCACGTCCAGGCCGCCGACCAGAAACCCGCCACCTCCGCCGATGTGGTCGTCGCGCCGGCCCTGGACGCCACCGACCCGAGCGCCGTCATCGCGGCCACGCCGGGGACCGCCGCATACTACGGGCGCGGACCCGCCGACATCGCCGTCGACGGGCTGCGCGACGCCGCCCGCGGCACCGTCACCACCGGCGACGCCCACTGGGCCGGATACGAGATGCTCGACGGCCGCTGGTACACCCGACCCGGCGAGGCGGTCGTCTCGACCGGCTTCCTCACCGCCACCGGCAAACACGTCGGCGACGTGGTCACCGGCGCCGGCCACGGACCGCTCACGCTCGTCGGCGAGGTGTTCGACGGCAGCGCCAACAACCACCTCTACACCGACGTCGCCAGCGTCCCCGGTCAGCGAACGTTCCTGGAGTGGTACGTCAAGCTCCAGCCCGGCACCGACCGCGGCGCCTACCTCGCGACGCTGCAGAACCAGAACCTGCATGCCGAGGCCACCCGCGCCGAAGGCCCGGACGGGACCCTGGTTCTCCTCGACTCGATCACCGCGCTGCTCACCGTGCTGCTGGTGTCCGTCGCGGGCCTCGGCGTGCTGAACGCGGTCGTGCTCGACTCCCGCGATCGGGTGCACGACATCGGCGTACACAAGTCCCTGGGGATGACACCGAAGCAGACCGCCGCGATGGTCGTCGCCTCGGTCGCCGTCCCCGGCCTGATCGGCGGCATCGCCGGAGTCCCGGCCGGATACCTGCTGCACCACTGGGCCGTGCCCGCCATGGCCCACGGCGCCGGCATCCGCCTGCCGCAAACCACGATTGACGTGTACGCCACGGGCCTGCTCGCCGCCCTCGCCCTGGCCGGCGTGGTCATCGCCGCCGGCGGTGCCCTGCTCCCGGCGGGGTGGGCGGCGCGGACCCGGACAGCGGTCGCGCTACGCACCGAGTAACGGCGCCGCGGGGGTGGCCTGCCGGTCGAGCCATTCCTGGAAAGCGTCGGGTGTCACCGGCCGGGAGACGTAGTACCCCTGGATGGCGTGGCACCCGACAGCGTCGAGCTCGGTCCAGGTCTCGCTGTCCTCGACGCCTTCGGCGATGACCTTCAGTCCCAGGTTGCGGCCGAGTTCGACGGTGGAGCGCACGATGACCGCGTCGCGTTCGTTGGTGGTCATGTTGCTGACGAACGAGCGGTCGATCTTCAGCTCGTGCACCGGCAGGTTCTTGAGGTATGCCATCGAGGAGTACCCGGTGCCGAAGTCGTCGATCGAAAGGTGGATCTCGAGATCGTGGAGTTGCTGGACGACCAGCAACGCCCGCTCGGGATCCGCCATGATGGCGCTCTCGGTGATCTCCAGGGTGAGCAGCGCGGCCGGCACCTGCCAGCGGGCCAGCTGGTTGCTGACCTCGGTCGGGAAATTGAGGTCGAGCAGCCGGTGGGTGGAGATGTTGACGGCGACCGGGATGCGGTGGCCGCCCTCCAGCCAGGAGTGGCACTGCTGGAGCGCGGTGTCGAGCACAAAGGTGGTCAGCGGGGTGATCAGGCCGGTGTGTTCGGCGAGCGGGATGAATTCGTCCGGCCGGATCATGCCGTGCTCGGGATGTTGCCAGCGGACCAGTGCTTCGGCGCCGAGCAGCGCGCCGGTCTGGGCGTCGACCTTCGGCTGGTAGTGCAGCAGGAGCTGGCCGTGCTCGATGCCGTGGCGCAGGTCGCTGGCGAGCGTGAGTTTGCGCGGGTCGCTGCTGTCCTGGCTGGCGTTGAAGAGCATGTATCCACGGTGGCTCGACTTCGCGGCGTACATCGCGATGTCGGCGCGCTGCAGCAGCTCGTCGGCGGTGGTTCCGTGCTGGGGGCACAGCGCCGCCCCGATGCTGCCGCCCACGGTCAGGTTGATGCCGCCGAGCGGGAACGGTTCGTCGAGCGCGTCGTGGATTCGGGCCGCGACGGAGGCGACGTCGTTCTCATCGGTGAGGCCGGGCAGCAGGACGGCGAACTCGTCACCGCCGAGACGGGCGACGAGCTCGCCGACGCGTAGCAGGCTCTGAACGCGCCGGGCGACTTCGATGAGCAGTTGGTCGCCGTAGTGATGGCCCAGGGTGTCGTTGACCTCCTTGAACCGGTCCAGGTCGATGAGCAGCAGGGCGGCCCCGGTCTGCCCGGCGGCGGCCACACCGCCGATGTGCTCGTGCAGCAGGACGCGATTGGGCAGGCCGGTCAGCGCGTCGTGGGTCGCCTGATGCCGCAGATCATGCTCGAGCGCCCGCTGCCGGGTGACGTCGCGCAGCATGATCACCGCGCCGGCGGGTGTTCCGTTCTTCGCGATCGGGCTCACCGTGCAGGCGACCCGCACCGACGTGCCGTCCGGCCGTTGCAGCAGGCCTTCGCGCTCGGCCGAGTCACCCGCCCGCCGGTCGTCGTCCGGCAGCACCGCCGACGCGTCCCGTTCCAGCAGCCCCTCGACCCCGAGCCCGGTGATACGTCCGGCGGCCGTGTTCGCGAACGTGATCCGGTCCTGCGCGTCCACTCCGCAGATGCCCTCGCCGGCGCTGTCCAGGATGCTGTCCGTGTACTCCTTGGCGAGGATCTCGTGGGCCGAGCGTTCCAGGCGTTCCGCCATGTCGTTGAAGGCCGCGCCCAGCTGGCTGATCTCGTCGCGGCCGCCGGAGTTGACCCGCTGCGCGTAGTCGCCGTCCCCGATGTTCTCGACCGCCCGGGTCAGCGACCGGATCCGGCGGGTCACCGACTCCGCGGCGGTCAGGCCGAGCAGCAGCACCAGGACGATGCACACCACGCCGGCGACGATCATCGTGGTGCGGGCGCCGCTGGTTCGCGCCATCATCTGGTCATAGATCGGCGTGTACTCCAGGATGACCGCCCCGGCGGTGGTCCCGGTCTCGCCAGATAGTGGCACGACGACCTGCTTGATGCCGTCCGGGTAGTCGGCGCTGGTCTCGACGAACGTGCGGACTTTTCCGTCCAGGATCGTCTTTCCGACCTGATTGTCCAAGTCGTGGTCGAACGGCTGCCCGACGTTGGCCGGGACCGCGTCCGCCTGGATGATCTTGCGGCGGTCGACCACCACGATGTCCCGCTCTTGCACATCGTGAAGGCGGTTCAGGTACGCGGTGAGCGCCGGCGGATCATCCAGCAACGACCCGCCGCCGCTCAGCTGCGGGCCGGCCACTATGTCTTTGACGATGCCGCGGGCGACCTGCTCGGCTTCCGTGACAGCCGCGAGCCGCGCCGACTGACCGGCCGCGTGTAGCACGACCCCGCCGGTCAAGACCAGCAAAGCCAGAAACCCGAGAAGACCGCCGAGCAGTTTCTGCCGTACGTTCATACCCCGCGCCCCAAGTCGCCGCTGTTGCTCCCCTACGTCTATCGGCCACGGATAGCGGAAATGAAGGTTTACCGGTGTGACCCCTTGGTCGCTCCCGGGTTCGTGGGGTCGAGGAGGTCGGCGTATCCGGGGTTGCGCCCGATGAAGGCGCGCACGATCGGGCACATGTTGGTGACCGTCTTTCCCCGCGCGCGCACATCGTCCAGGACACGCCGGATCAGCTCGGTGGCGATGCCCCGCCTGCGGAACTCGGGGAACACCGAGGTGGCGAGCAACTCGAGCCGATCCTGGCCGGCGACGTTGTAGGTCAGCCCGCCCACCTCGGCGTCCTCGACGATGGCCACGTAGATGCCGGCTTTCTCGTCGTTGACGAGGTCGAACTCGAACGCCGGGGCTCGGCGGTCGTCGAGCACCTCGTCGATGAGGACGGCCCGGTCCTGAGTGACGGTGCCGGCCCAGTCGGGGTATTCGGCATCGCCGGGCGACTCGATGGTGTGGCCGCCCCGCCCGGTTACGTCGGTCATGCGTGTGGTCCCTCGCTCCAGATTTTCCGCCTGCGCTATCGCATTCTTACCGCGATATGGACTATAAAGTCCACGCGAGCGATGGGGGCGATGCACATCACAGACTGGACGCCATGGTCCCCTTACCCTGAAGTTCAACGAGCGGAGAGGCTCTCGACATGCGCCAGCGCCATGTCGATCGACGTGGCCATCGGCGTCACGTCGCGCGCGGTCTGGGCCAGCAAGTATCCGCCCTGCAGCGCGCCCATGAGCCCGGTCGCCAGGTCATCGATCGACACCTCGCCCGGAAGCGAACCGGCGTCCTGAAGCCGCCGCAACACGTCCGCCAGCAGTCCCTGCCATTCGGCGAAAAGCCGGGACAGGGCGAGACGGGCGACATCGTCGTGGTCGGCGACCTCCGAGGCGAGTGACCCGAGCGCACAGCCGTAGGCGCCGTGGCGCAGGGCGTTGGCCTGCACCAACGCGTCCCGCCACCGGCGCAGGCCGCGCATCGTCGAGACACGGCCGAGCGCGTTGCGCTCCCGTTCCATGACCCGCTCACCCATGAACTCGATCACGGCCCGGACGAGCGGGTCCTTGCCGGCGAAGTGCTGATAGAGCTGCGACTTGCTCACCCCGCTGGCGGCCAGCACGTCGTCCAGCGTGGTGGCCGCGACGCCCTTGACATACATCAGGTCGGCCGCCGCGGCGATGATCCGGGCCTTCGTCTTCGCGCCGCGCGCCGTCAGGCGCCTGCCATCGCGCGCTTCAGCGGTCGTCACCATGGGCCCATGCTACTTGCCGGGCCGCTGGTTCCCGCCCTGGCGAGGCCGGTGTCCCGCGCGGTTCAGTCGCCTTGATACCGCTGTTCGCGCCATGGGTCTCCGTACATGTGGTAGCCGGCCGCCTCCCAGAAGCCGGGCTCATCGTCGTGCATCATCTGCAGGCCGTTGACCCATTTCGCGGACTTCCAGAAGTACAGGTGGGGGATAAGCATGCGCGCCGGGCCGCCGTGCTCGGGATCCAGGTCCTCGCCGTCGAACTTGAACGCGATCCACGCTTTGCCGTCGAGCAGGTCCTCGAGGGGGACGTTGGTGGTGTAGCCGCCGAAGCTGTGCACCATGGTGTAGTCGGCGGCGGTCTCGACGTCTTCGAAGAGGGTGTCGAGGGAGACGCCGCGCCAGGACGTGCCGAGTTTTGACCACTTGGTGACGCAGTGGATGTCGGTGCTGATGTCCTCGGTCTTCAACGAGGTGAATTCTTGCCAGTTCCAGCTCTTCTGCGCACCGGTTTCGGTGGTCAGGGTGAACCGCCAGCGCTCCAGCGGGATCCGCGGTGTGGGCCCGGCGGAGAGCACCGGGAAGTCGTAGGTCAGGTATTGGCCCGGTGGTAGGCCTGGCACGGACTCGCGGCGCCGGCCCCCGAAGCCTCGGGAAATAATGCCCATGCTCGGATACTAACCTCTTCGCGGACTCTTAGGTCCAATTAAAATAGGTCATGTCACCTGCCCCACAATGGGTTCTTCGCCACCGTAACTGGACTTGACAGACCAGTTTGACGACCGGAGACTCGGGCGTGGTCACTGCTTCTGGCAGCCAGCTGGCCAGGACCGCCAGCCGAGGGCTCGGCGGCTTCACACGCGGCCGACCCAACCCTCGCGGACTCCCCGAGGTGTGCGGCGCGCCCCCAGATCCGGGAGCAGGAGAGATGCTGACAACCGACACCCACACCGACACGTTCCTCTCCGTACGCACCCTGCTGCTCGGAATCGCGAACAAGATCGTGCGGGACGCGGCCGACCCCGAGGACGTCGTCCAGGACGCCTGGCTGCGCTGGAACCGCACCGATCGCGACGTCGTCCGGGACGCGACGGCCTTCCTCTGCCAGATCACCATCCGGCTGGCGCTCACCACGGTGCGGTCCGCCCACGTACGGCATCGAAGCCCGTACGAGCTACCGATGGACCAGCCGGATGTCGACGCCGACCCGGCGCTGACCGTGGAAAGCATGGAGCGGGTGCGCGAGGCGACGTACCTCATGGTCCACCGGCTCACGCCGCGCGAGCAGGCCGCGTACGTGCTCCGCGAATCGTTCGCCTTTCCCTACCCGGACATCGGCGATCTCGTCGGCTGCACCGAGGCCAACGCCCGGCAGATGATCCGGCGGGCCCGCCTGCGGCTGCGGGGTAAGCCCAGCCGGTCGCCCTCGAGCGACGAGCAGCGGCGTCTGCTGGCCGCGTTCCTCTATGCCACCCGCTCCGCGGAAGACGGGCGGTCCGACATGACCGCCTTCGTCGACGCGGTGGTCCCCACCGACATTCAGGAGGCATGGCAGCCGGAAACCGGATGAGTCCCCCGATGACACCATTCACGAACTCAAGGAGACAGTCACCCCAATGCACGCGCGAATCAGCAAGCTGCTGGTTGTTCCAGCCTTGCTCGCCCCGCTCTGGCGATTCCGGCGGCACCCGCTCTGGCCGCGAACAATGCGGCCTGTTCGCCGCGCGCCACCGCGGTTTCGTTCAGCGACGGCCTGGACAAGGCGGTGATCGGCGGAACGACCGTCGGCGGCCTGTCCGACATGGCGTGGGATCCACGCCGGCACGCGTGGGCGTCCACCGTGGACAACCACACGACCGACCCGTCGCGCATCTGGTTCTGGAGCGATCCGGCGCACGCCCACGTCGTCGGTGCCCCACTGGTGCTCAAAAAGCCGGACGGCACCCCCTACGACGGGCTGACCGCGGACAACGAAAGCCTCGCCGTGCTGCCCGACGGCGAGTACCTGGTCGGCTCCGAGACCGAGCCGTCGATCCGGGTCTTCGGTCGCGACGGCGTGCAGCGCGCCTCGCTTCCGGTGCCCGCCCGGTTCGTGGTCGCGCCGGCCGGCCAGTCCACCGCGAACGCCACCTTCGAGGGCCTGACCGTCACCGACGGCGGCAACCGGATCATCGCGTCGATGGAGGGCCCGCTCTCCGGCGACACCGACGCGACGCTGCACCGTTTCCTCACCTACGACAAGGACCGGCACGGACGCTGGTCACTCGCCAAGGAAACGGCCTACCGCACGGCGCCGGGCAACCGCGTCGCGGAGGTCCAGGCGTACGGAAGGGATTCGGTTCTGGTCATGGAGGCGGCATTCACCGCCGAGACCGGCAACACCATTTCCCTGTACGCCGTGCCGAAGTTCTCCGCGTCGCCGGACATCACGAAGGTGGCCGACGCGGGAAAGCGCCCGTCGGTGCGCAAGACGCTGGTCGCCGACCTGGTGAAGTGCCCGACGCTGGGCGCGACGGCCAAGGAGTTCCAGACCAATCCGTTGATGGACAACTACGAGGGCATGGCGATCGTGCCGGGCGGCACCGCGGACACCGTGCACGTGATCAGCGACGACAACTTCGGTGCCACGCAGATCACGCGGGTGCTGACCCTGTCCGCCCGTCTCCCGTAACGAAACCGTCTCCCGTAAGGAAAAAGGAGCAAGAAGTGAACGACAACACGCAGCACGACGAGGATCTGGCAATCCTCGAACAGCTCAATCTCGACTACATCCGCTCGGACGAGAACAGCGACGCCAAGCGCTTCAGCGAATTCCTGTCCGACGACTTCCTCACCCAGACCCCCGGTATCACGCGCAACCGCGACGAGTACCTCGAATACATCGCCAAGCCGCGCCCCATCCGGAACATCACCCTGCACGACGCCAATATCCGCATCCTCAGCGACGTCGCGCTGATCCACGGCCGGGTCACCTACTTCATGGTCGACAGCGGCGAGGAGCGCGAGGCGCTGTACACGGACGTGTACCAGAAGCGCGAAGGCACCTGGCTCTGCGTCGCGGCCTGCGCGATCGCCCCCGGCGCCTGACCTCTTGATCGGCAGTGTCCCTGGTCGGCATCGATCCCGGCCAGGGACACGCGACTTATCGGCCAATTGGACGCCCGCTCATCACGCCTCTGAGCTTGGCGCGTGACGTGATCCCGAGCCGGGCGAAGGCCTTGAAGCAGCGCTGAGGGAACCGCCGTCTACCGTGCGCTGGGTTTCCACGAGGTGGGGCGCTATCACATGTACGGATTTCCCCATCGATCACCGGCGACCCCGAGGGCCCACCAGTGAAGACACGGATTCGAGGCGGTGAACTCGCCGGGATCCTTGGCCACATGGTGGCTCGCAAAGGCGTACGGACGCGATAAGGAGATGGACCGTGACAGAAACGCCAGAGGGTATCCGGTACAGCAGTGACCACCTGTGGGTCCGGGCGGCGGCGGGTCGGAAGGCTGTCGTCGGGCTGACCGATTTCGCCCAGGAATCGCTGGGCGACATCGTCGCCGTGGACCCGCCGGCGGTGTCCGTCGACATCGCGGCCGGCCAGCCGTGCGGCGAGGTCGAGTCGACCAAGAGCGTCAGTGACCTCGTCGCCCCGGTCAGTGGGATCGTCACGTCCGTGAACGACGCGCTGGTCGACCAGCCGGAGCTGATCAACACCGATCCGTACGGGGAAGGGTGGCTCTTCGAGGTCTCGGTGACCGGCGGAGAGGGTGACGAGGCCACGCCGGGTCTGCTGAGCGCCGCGGAGTACTTCAAGCTGAGCTCCGGCAGTTGAGCCCTGACGTGAGAGAGGCCACCGGGTCACCGGATGGTGACCATGGAAGCAGTGGACCGGGCTGCCCATGGTGTTCGCGGTCTGGGCGGTGCGGCGGGACTTCGCCGAAGCCTTTTCGGGTCAGGTCAAGGACGTTCACGAGGCCTTCCAGCGGTCCAAGGACCTCCGGCCGACGGCCCGGCATTCGTCCATCTCTAGGCGGGACTCATAGACCCGGGGTCGTGCCCGGGGTTGACCAGTAGTCCTTCGGAAGCGAACAAACCAGCCTGGGGCGACGCTTACGGCCGGATTCATGGCACAGATTGAAGGAGCCGCGATGTCGAAGGTTCATCATCGATACCTCACCGTTGACGGTCAGCGGCTGTTCTACCGCGAGGCCGGCCCCCAGGACGCGCCGGTGATCGTGCTGCTGCACGGATTCCCGACGTCGTCCTTCATGTTCCGCAATCTCATCCCCGCGCTTGCTGACCGATATCACCTGATTGCGCCCGACTACCTCGGGTTCGGTCTGTCGGACGCCCCGTCGGTGAAAGAGTTCGACTACACCTTCGAGGCGTTGACCGACCTCACCGCCGGCCTGCTCGAACAGCTCGGCGTCGCCAGTTACGCGCTGTATGTCCAGGATTACGGTGCCGCGATCGGCTTCCGGCTGGCGTTGCGTCAGCCGACCGCGGTCACGGCGCTCATCACCCAGAACGGCAACGGGTACGACGCCGGGTTCGTCGAGAGCTTCTGGAGCGGCGTACGGGCGTATCAGAAGGAGCAGACCCCGGAGACCGAGGCCGCGATCCGGCAGGCGCTGACGCTGGACATGACCCGCTGGCAATACGTGACCGGGGTGCCGGACGAGACGCTGGTCAGCCCGGACGCCTGGCACCACGACTTCGACCTGCTCAGCCGGCCCGGCAACGACGAGATCCAGCTCGCGTTGTTCCGTGACTACGCGACCAACCCGCCGCTGTACCCGCGCCTGCACGAATACCTGCGGTCCAGCAGCGTGCCGGTGCTGGCCGTGTGGGGCCGTGGCGACGAGATCTTCGGCCCGGCCGGTGCGGAGGCGTTCGCCGCCGACGCGGCCGACGCGGAGATCCATCTGCTCGAAGGTGGCCATTTCCTGCTGGAGAGCGCCGGTGACGAGGCCGCCGCGATCATCCGGGACTTCCTGGGCCGCCGGCTCAGGGTTTCGAGCTGATGCAATCGGAGACCATGACGTCCATGGACATGCCGATGGGCATGTCCATGGGACCCCGCGCCGTTCCGCCGCGGGCGTTGCTGCGCGGCGGCTCGACGAGCGCGGCGGTCCTGGTCACGGCCGTGGTGCTGGCCATGATCTGGGCGAACATCCCGGCGTTGCGCTATGAGGCGGTCTGGGCGTGGGTGGGCACCGTGCGGGTCGGCCCCTGGTCGGCCGCCCTGGACCTGCGTACGTGGGTCAACAGCGGTCTCATGACCTTCTTCTTCCTGGTCGTGGGTCTCGAGGCACGCCGCGAATTCGACCTGGGCGATCTGCGGGATCGTCGGCAGATCGTGTTGCCGGTGCTGGCGGGGGCGGCCGGCATGGTGCTTCCCGTCGCGATCTACCTGCTGGTGAACCATGGCGGGCCGGGTGCGCATGGCTGGGGCGCCGCCATGTCGACCGACACGGCCCTCGCGCTCGGCGCGTTCAGCCTTGTCGCGCGGCGGGCGCCGGCGCGAATCCGCACCTTCGTGCTCACCGTCTTCGTCGTCGACGACCTGGTCGCGCTGATCGTCATCGCTGTCGCCTACAGCACGCAGGTCACCCCGGCCGGGCTGGTCGTGGCGATCATCGCGTACAGCGCACTGGTGGCCAGCCGCAAGATACCGCAGCAGTACCGTGCCTGGGCCTTCGCGGTGCTGACCGTGATCACCTGGGCGGGGCTGCTGTCCTCCGGTATCGACCCGGTCGTCGCGGGGCTGGCGGCCGGCCTCGCTACCTCGGCGTACGCGCCGAACCGGCAGGAGCTGGAGGAGGCGACGCGGCTGGTCCGGTTGTTCCGGGAACAGCCGTCGCCGGAGCTGGCCCGGGCCGCGTCGCGCAGCCTCACCGGAACGCTGTCGGCCAACGCCCGGCTGCGGCAGCGGCTGCAGCACGCGACCAGCTTCGTGATCGTCCCACTGTTCGCCCTCGCGAACGCTGGCATCGTCGTCGACGGCTCGTTACTGGCCCGGGCCGCGCACTCCTCGATCACCATCGGCATCTTCCTGGCGTACGTGGCCGGCAAGCCGGTTGCCGTGGTGGCGATGGCCTGGCTGATCGATCGGCTGAGCCGCGGATCGGTGCGGCCCCCGGTCGGCTGGGGGGCGGTGCTCGGCAGTGGCACCATCGCCGGCATCGGCTTCACCGTATCGCTGCTGATCGCCGATCTCGCGTTCACCGGCGACGCGCTGGACGAGGCGAAGATCGGAACCCTCGCGGCCGCCGTGGCAGCGGCGCTGCTGAGCCTGATCGTGTACCGGGTGATCGGGGCACTGCCGGCCCGGCTCCGGGCGCGGGCGTTGTACGGCAGCGCGGGCCGGCTGATCGACCTGGCCGAGCCGGTGGACGACGGCTACGACCACGTGCGCGGTGCCGCGCACGCCACGGTCACCGTGGTCGAGTACGGCGATTTCGAATGCCCGTGGACGGCGATGGTCGGCCCGACGACCGACGAGCTTCTCGAAGGCAACGCGGATGTGCGGTATGTGTGGCGGCACCTCCCGCTGCGCGACGTGCACCCGCGCGCCCAGCTGGCCGCGGAGGCCGCCGAAGCGGCGAACGGGCAGGGCGCGTTCTGGGCCATGCACGAGCTGCTGCTGTCGCACCAGAACCGGCTGGGGCCCGACGACGTCATCGTGTACGCCGGCCGGCTCGGGCTCGACCTGGACCGGTTCCGGACGGAACTGGACAGCCATCGGTACGCGAACCGGATCACCCGCGACATCTCCTCCGCGGACCGTAGCGGCGTCGCCGGCACGCCGACGTTCTTCATCAACGGTCAGCGTCACGACGGTCCGCAAGACCTGGCCACCCTCAACCGCGTCATCGGCGAAGCACGTGCCCAGGCGTACACGAAAAGCTCTTAAGGAGAAGTGAAAATGGGACTCGCATGGCAACAGGGGCCGCTTTCGGCTCACCCGGTCGGGCGCTTTCTGGTCGCCGAACCGCTGCCCGAGCGGATGCTGTTCGCGGAACGTCTGCGGCGCCGGATGCGCGTGCGTTTCAACGGGACCTGGATCGCGGAAAGCGACGACGTCCTGCTGCTGCACGAACCGGGCCATTACCCGGTCGCCTATTTCCCTCGCGACTCGATCCGCGACGGCGTGCTGGTGGCGACGGCCCGCACCACGCAACATCGGGAACTGGGGCGCACCGAATGGTTCACCGTAGAAACCGGTGACGTGAAGGCCGAGCGCGCCGCCTGGCAGCACGCCGACCCGCCGAAACACGCCGACGAAATGCGTGACCGGGTGGCGTTCGCGTGGCGCGCCATGGATGCCTTCTACGAAGAGGACGAGCGCATCGTCGGACACGCCGCCGACCCGTACCACCGCATCGACATTCGCCGTAGCTCGCGGCATGTGCGGGTGCTCGACGGTGATCGCGTGATCGCCGACTCGACAGCGGCGATGGTTCTTTACGAGTCGGGTTTCGCCCCGCGCTGGTACGTGCCGCGCGACGACGTCGACCTCACCATGCTGACGAAGATCGCGACCCAGACGTTCTGCCCGTACAAGGGGATCGCGGAGTACTACGACATCGGCGACCGTGCCGGGGCGGTGTGGGGGTATCCCGAGGCCTGGCCCGAGGTCGCCAGGATTGCCGGCGCGTTGTCGTTCGAACCCGACAAGATCGATGTGTTTGTCGACGACGAGCAGCTGAGGCTCGAGCCCGGCCAGAGTGTGATCGCGCACGGCCTCGACCGGGGCTTGGACATCGGCGAAATCCTGGGAAGGTGACCATGGACCTCTCCCTGGAAGTCGTGGTCATCTCGGTGAGCGACGTCGACCGTTCGATCGGCTTCTATCGTGACCAGGCCGGGTTCCGGCTCGATGTCGACTACGGCCCGAACAGCAAGTACCGCGTCGTTCAGCTGACGCCGCCCGGGTCGTCGTGCTCGCTGCAGTTCGGTGTCGGCCTGGACGCGGCGCCGCCCGGCATCGCGGGCCTCTGCCTTGTCGTCGCCGACGTCGAGGAAGCGCGGCGCGAGCTCGTCGCGCGAGGGGTGGCGGTCGGACCGATCCGGCACAAGGCCTCGGCCGATTGGCAGGGCGATTACGCACCCGGTCTGGACCCGGATCGCCGCGACTACGCCAGCTTCGCCGATTTCGAGGACCCGGACGGCAACCGGTGGACGTTGCAGGAAAGGGGCTTCCCGGCTCGTGCCTAAGTTGTTGTCGGTCAACGTCGGCATGCCTCAAGACCTGGCATGGCGCGGCAAGACCGTGCACACCGGCATCGTGAAGACGCCGGTGAACGGGCCGCGGATGGCCCGTACCCTCAATATCGACGGCGACGGCCAGGGCGATCTCGCCGGTCACGGCGGCGAGATCCGCGCCGTCATGGTCTATCAGGTCGATTCGCTCGAGCATTGGCGCCGGCATCTCGGGCGGGACTCGTACGAGTTCGGTGAGTTCGGTGAGAACTTCACGGTCGAGGGGCTCGCCGACGACGAGGTCTGCATCGGGGACCGCTACCGCATCGGTGGTGCCGAGTTCGAGGTCACGCAGCCCCGGGTGACCTGCTATCGACTCGGCATGCGGATGAACGCGCCCACGTTGCCGTCGTTGCTTGTCGCACAGCGCAGGCCGGGGTTCTATTTCCGGGTCATCACCGAGGGACCGGTGGAGGCCGGCGACGAGATCGTGCGGACCCGGCGCGGCCCGCATCAGATGACCGTTGCCGAGATCGACGCGCTGCTGTATCTGCCGGATCGGGATCCGGATCGGCTGCGGGCCGCGGTGGACATCCCGGCGTTGAGTCCGGGCTGGCGGCAGTCGTTCCGCGAGCTCATCGGCGGCGGTGCCGCGCCGGCCGTGGGTGTCGAGCCGGGGTGGACCGGGTTCCGGCCGTTGCGTGTCACGGAAATTGTCCGGGAGAGTTCGACGATCGTGTCGATACGCCTCGCCGCCTCGGACGATCGGCCGCTGCCGACGCCTCAGCCGGGTTACTACATAACGGTTCGCGTGCCCGGCGACCCGGCTCCCGTACGCAGCTACTCGCTGTCCTCAGGACCGGGGGAGAAGACCTACCGCATCAGCGTCAAGCTGGACGGCCGGGTCAGCACATACCTGCACACCAAGCTGATCGAGGGCGACACGATCGAGGTGGCGGCGCCCCGGGGCGAGTTCGTCCTGCAGGACGGGAGCGAACCGGTCGTTCTCATGTCGGCCGGGGTCGGTGTGACACCCGTGCTGGCGATGCTCCACCAGTTGGCGGCCGAGCACACCGGCCGCGAGGTCTGGTGGCTGCACACCGCCCACGATGAGAAGCAGCAGGCGTTCGCGGGGGAGTCGCATCAGCTTCTCGCGTCGTTTGCCGACGCGCACGAGCGGGTCTTCCTGAGCAGCGACGGCGGTCGCCTCACCGCCGAAGCCGTGGCCGCCCTGGGGCTGCCGGCCGGCGCGAGCGCGTACATCTGTGGGCCACCGTCCTTCATGGACGATATGACGAAGGCTCTCGTCGGCGCCGGTCTTGACCCGGGACGCGTGCACACGGAGCTTTTCGGTGGTCGCTCGGCCATCAACCCCGGGCTGGTCGGTGCGCGGGCGGTCGCCCCGCACCAACCGCCCGGTCCGGTGGGCACCGGCCCGGAGGTGACGTTCGCGCGGGCGGGTCTTTCGGTGCGGTGGCCCGACTCGCAGACGTCGCTGCTCAACTTGGCCGAGGCGTGTGACGTGCCCACCCGATTCGCCTGCCGGACCGGCGTCTGCCACACCTGCGTCACCCCGTTGGTCAGCGGCTCGGTCTCGTACGACCCCGACCCGTTGGAGGCCCCGGCGGCCGGGCAGATCCTGGTGTGCTGCGCCCGGCCGACCGAGGACGTCGTGCTCGACCTATGACGGTTGGTCGTGGGCTCCCCGATGGAGTCTCAGCCGAGACCGTGCGCGGCGACCCATGCGGCGGCGACCGTGGCGGGGTCCTTGCCGCCGGCCACCGCGGTGTCGAGGCTTTGCAGTTGGTCGGTGGTGAGTTGCGCCGACACGGCGTTCGCGGCGTCGGCCATCGGCTGCGTCAGGGCGTTGTTTTTGAAGACGGGTACGACGTTCTCGGCGGCGAAGATGGATTTCGGGTCGGTGAGGGTGACGAAGTTGTCGCGGCTGATCGACGGGTCGGTGGAGAAGATGTCGGCGGCGTCGACGGTGCCGTTCTTCAGGGCCGTCTGGGTGATGCTGCCGCTGGGCTGCAGGGCGACGAAGCGTCCGAACTTGACGCCGTAGGAGGCGGCGAGGGCTTTCGTTCCGTACGACACGGTCTGGAACGGCGCGGGTGCGCCGAGGGCCAGCTTGCTCGCCACCGGTTGCAGGTCGGCGATCGTGGTCAGGTGGTATTTGGTCGCCGTCGCGCGGGTGACGGTGATGGTGTCGACATCCTGTGCCGGGGCGTACGCGGAGACGGCGAATCCGTGTGCGCTCGCGGCTTTCTGGAGCTGCGTGTACACGTCCTGCGGGGTGTGCGCCGGGTTGCCGTGGTTGAGGTAGTCGAGCATGGCGCCGCTGTAGTCGACGACGCCGCCGATGGAGCCGTCACTGAGGGCGGCGGTGTAGACCGGCCGCTCGCCGATGTTGGCGTGCACCTTCACCTGTACGCCCTTGGCCTTGAAGGCGTCCGCGTAGAGGTAGGCGAGGATTTCGCTTTCGGGGAAGTCGGCCGAGCCCAGCGTGATCGAGCCGGGCTGGCTCGGCAACGGGCCGGCGGCCACCGCGGAACCGGTGCCGGCCTGGGCCGGTGGGGCGGCGGAACTGCCGGGGCTGCCGCAGGCGCTCAGCGTGGTGGTGGCGAGGACGAGGGCCGTAGCGGTGGCCAGGACCGGGCGCTTCATCTATGACTCCGTAAGTGTCGATTGCTGGGGTGCGGCGGTGCCGCGGCCGCGGATCCGGCGTCCGCTGACACCGGGCGAGATGACGTAGCGCCCGGCCAGCGCGAAGGCGCCGTCGGCCACCAGCGCGAGGACCGCGACGGTGATGCCGGCGCCGAGCATGGCCGGATAGCCGAGGCTCGGGTCGATGAGATTCTGCTGGCCGTCGACGATGAGCCGGCCCAGCCCGCCGACCAGCGGGGCGTAGGCGGCGACGGTCAGGCTGGCGATGACCTGCAGGGTGGCGCTGCGCAGGCCGGCGAGGATCAGCGGCATCGCGCAGGGGATCTCCACGCGCAGCGCGACCTGCAGCGGGCTCATCCCGGCGCCGCGTGCCGCGTCGGCCGCCCGCGGGTCGACCGCTTGGATGCCCGCGTACGTGTTGGTCAGCATCGGTGGCACGGCGAGGATTACCAGCACCAGTGCCGCGGGGATGAAGTACGGAAGGGCTCCCGGGGCGAGCAGATTTCCGACCCCCGTACGGGAATGGATGTGGGGTGAAAGCTCGACGATCAGCAGGATCAGCAGGCCGAGAGCGGGGACCGCGCGCAGTGCGTTGGCGAACCCGCCGGCGAGCAGGATGCCTTTGCCGGTGTGGCCCATCCAGATGCCGGCCGGGATCGCGATCAGCGCGGCCACCAGCACGATGACCACCGTGAAGGCGAGGTGTTCGCGCAGGTGGGCGAGCAGGCCGCCGGAGCCGAGCCAGTTGTCCGGATCGTTGAGCCAGCGGCCCAGGGAGGCGAAGCCGGGCAGGTCGCTACTCATGGCCGGGCCGCCTTCCGCCAGGGGGTGAGGACTCTGGTGAGGGCCAGGATGGCGCCGTCGTAGAGGAACGCCAGGACGACGAAGAAGATGAGCCCGAGCACGATCGGCGTGAGCGTCTCGGTGCTTTCGCCGAGCGTGAAGAGTTGCCCGAGCTGGGAGACGCCGATGATCGAGGCGACCGAGATGAGACTGACGTTGGAGACGGCGGCCACTCGCAGGCCGGCCGCGATGACCGGGGTGGCGACGGGCAGTTGCACCGCCCACAGCCGCTGCAGGTTGCTGTGGCCGATGGCGGTCGCCGCGGCCAGCAGTTCCGAGGGCACGGCGGTCAGGGCGTCGGTGATCGTACGGACCAGCAAGGCGAAAACGTAGATCGTCAGGGCGACACCGACGTTGACCGCCGACAGGATCCGGGTGCCGAGCAGTTCCGGCAGGACCAGGAACAGGACCAGCGAGGGGATCGTGTAGAGCGCCCCGCTGAGGGCCAGCAACGTGTCCCGGGTCCACGCGTGCCGGGCGGCCAGCCAGCCGGCCGGTAACGCCAGCGCCAGACCGGCGAGCAGCGGCAGCAACGACAGCCACAGGGTGGTCACGGCCCACGACTGGATCTCGGCGTGGTTGTCCCGCAGATAGTCCCACAGTGCCGTCATCGGGTCGCCTGCTCGCGCAGATGGGCGGCCCGGGATTCGATTCGCGCCAATACCTCGGAGGCGGTGACCGTCCCGGCGAACGTCCCGTCCTCGTGCACGACGACGCCGCGGCCGGACGGTGCGGAGAGGGCGGCGTCGAGCGCTTCGCGCAGGGTGCCGCTCTCGTCGGCCAGTGTCCCGCCGAGGTTGAGCATCTCGGGGGTGACCGGGTCGTCCGCGGCGTCGTCCAGCGCGGTGGTGCGTAGCCAGCCGAGCGGTAGCGCGTCCTGGACGACCAGCACCCATCCGTCCTGTCCGCGGTCGCGGGCGGCGCCGCGCGGCTCACCGATCCGCAGGACGGCCTCGTCGTGCAGGGGCAGGTGGCCGGCCGAGGCGAAACCGAGAGCGCGGTAGCCGCGGTCGCGGCCCACGAAGCCGGCGACAAAGGTGTCGGCCGGTCGGGAGAGCAGTTCGGCGGGGGCGGCGAGCTGGGCCAGGCGGCCGCCGTTGCGCATCACCGCGATGCGGTCCCCCAGGGTGATGGCCTCGTCGATGTCGTGGGTGACGAAGACGATCGTCTTGTGCAGGTCCGCCTGCAACTGCAGGAGGTCGCGCTGCAACTGCTGACGGACCACCGGGTCGACGGCGCTGAACGGCTCGTCCATCAGCAGCACGGGCGGATCGGCGGCGATGGCGCGCGCGACGCCGACGCGTTGCTGTTGTCCGCCGGAGAGCTGGGCGGGATATCGGCCGGCGAGCGCGGGGTCGAGACCGACCTTGCCGAGCAGTTCCAGCGCCTGGCGGCGAGCGGCGCGCCGGGTCTTACCGAGCAGTCGCGGGACGGTGGCGATGTTGTCCAGCACGGTGTAGTTGGGGAAGAGCCCGGCCTGCTGGATGACATAGCCGATGCCGCGACGCAGTTCGGTCGGTTTGATCTGGGTGACATCGCGGCCGTCGAGCAGGATGTGTCCCGACGTCGGTTCGACCATTCGATTGATCATTCGCAGGGTGGTCGTCTTCCCGCATCCGGACGGCCCGACCAGGACCGTGATCTCGCCCGAGTCGATGACGAGATCGAGCGAGTCGACCGCGACGCCGCCGTCGGCGTAGCGCTTCGTCACGGAGTTGAAGCGGATCATTGATGGGCTCCTCACGCGGCGGCCGCGGGATCGATCTATCCGCCCAGCTTGCGGCCGGGCTCCGGGCTCTCGCATCAGAGTTGGCACCGGCGCTGGCCCCGGTCCGTCACCGGCTGCGTGACCTGTACCACCGGTCCATGCGGGACACCGGGGTGTACCCCCACAGGACGTACCATCGCTATTTGACAATGATTTTCACCTTCAGTTGACTCACCGGCGTGAAGATCAAAACCCTTGCGGGGGCTCATCCCGCTCGGACAGCAGTGGCAGTGGTGATCGCGGCCTCGCTTGCCGTCCTGGGCACGCAGGCGCCCGCGTTCGCCGCCGGCAAAGTGACAGTCACTCCGGGTACGGTGACCGCCTCGGTCGGGTGGGGCAAGGCCACCACCCAGAAGCTCACCGTGAAAAACACTGGCAAGACCCCGGCCACCGTACGAATTTCCGCTATACCCGGCACGGTCGCACCGGCCGGTGACGGCGCAACCCTGCACATGGTCAAGGAAGCGGTCTCGCCCCTGCCGCATGCCGTGGGCAAGGCCGCGCCGAAGACGACGAGCAACGCCACGCGCGCGACGACCGTCGCCGGTGATGCCTGGCAGACCGCTGCCGACTTCCCGATCCCGATCGCGGACAGCGCGGTGGACAGCAACGCCGGGAAGATCTACAGCTCGTTCGGCGACACGACCGAGGCGTTCGGCAACCTCTTCGAAGACAGCACTGCCCTGTACGCCTACGACCCGGCGGCCGGGGCCTGGACCCCACTCGCGTCCTCGCCCGACATGCGGCAGGACCCGGTACACGGCTTCATCGACGGCAAGCTCTACGTCTACGGCGGCGGTGCCGTCGCGTCCGACTCCAGTGTGGACGTCTACGACCCGGCCACCGACACGTGGTCGAAGGGGCCGTCCGCAGCGCCGCGGGTCTTCTTCGCCTCCGGATCCGCGGTGCTCGACGGCAAGCTGTACTCCGTCGGCGGCTGCGTGCAGTTCGACTGCGGCACGACGGCGGTCACCGCGTACGACCCGGCAACGGACACCTGGTCGACGCCCGCCGCCTATCCGGTTCCGGTCTCCTGGGCGTCCTGCGCCGGCATTCAGGGCAAGCTCTACTGCGCCGGCGGCGTGACCAGCACGAATGTGGCCGAGAGTCAGGCGCTGAACTCCGCCTACGTGTACGACCCGGCCGGCAACAAGTGGTCCGCGTTGCCCGACATGCCCATCGCGCTGTGGGGGTCGGCGTATTCCGCGGCCAACGGCCAGCTGGTGGTGGCAGCGGGTGCGACACAGGACGGAGTGACCAACCAGAGCTTCGCCTTCGACCCGGCCGCCAACGCCTGGAACGAGTTGCCGGGCGCCAACGTGGCGACCTACCGCACCGGCGGTGCCCTGGGCTTCTACAAGGTGGGTGGTCAGGCCGGCGAAACCCAGCTCACCAGCGTGGAGCTGCTTCCCGGTTACGATCAGGCGGACCAGACCGACGTGCCGTGGCTGTCGATCGCCAGTAAGCAGGTCACCGTCCCGGCGCGTGGCTCCGCGACCGTCGCCGTCACCATGGACGCCTCGGTGCCGCAGATCACCCAGCCGGGCGCGTACGCCGCCACGCTCCGCTTCACCGGCGACACCTCGGACGCGATGGCGAGCGTTCCCGTGTCACTCACCATCGCGCCGCCGAAGACCTGGGCCGAGGTGACCGGCACCGTGCTGGGCTCGCCCGGCTCGGCGCCGCTCGGGGGCGCAACCGTTCAGATCGACTCGTGGGCGTCGGACTACACGTTGACCACCGACAAGAACGGTCACTACCAGCTGTGGCTGGACGCCCGGAACAGCCCGTTGACGGTCATCGTCGCGAAGGACGGCTACCAGCCCACCGTCGCAACCGTGAAAATCAAGAAGGGTGACCTCGTCGCGCACGACGTGACACTCAAAACCGCGTAGCCACGCATCCGCGGGGCGGCCATCCACGGTGGCCGCCCCGCGGACCGCGACTTGCCCTCCCGGCGCCATCATTCACTCGGACTTCCCGCGGATCGTCGTCGGCAGCTTGCCCGTTGGCGGTGAGCGAGGTCACCCGCGTACCGGGAAATTGTTGTGATCGCGCACGTGAAAGGGTTATGCGAGTTCTTTTCTCGGCTCCTCCGTCGACCGGGCACCTGCTGCCCGCGCTGCCGACACTGCAGGCCCTGCGGGCGGCCGGCCACGAGGTGTTGCTGGCGGCGTATGGCGGGGATCTCACGGTCTACCTCGGCCTCGGCTTGTCGGTGGTCGACGTGGGTGACGGCACCGCGCTGTCCGAGATGTATGAGCGGCATGCGCCCGGCGCGCGTTTCGCGTCTCCCGGACGGACGCCGGAGGCTGTTTTCGCGGCGCCGGCTCTCGCCAATGCGGCTCTCAGCCGGCGCACGCTGACGTCGTTGCTCGCGGTTGCCAACAACTGGGCGCCGGATCTGCTGATGTACGACCCCTTTCAGGGCGCGATCCCGCTTGTCTCGGCGGTGACCGGAATACCGGCCGTGGAACATCAATCGGGGATAGTCGGCGGACGCATGCTCAGCCGGCTCATCGCCGGGCATCTGCGGGACCTCTACGACCGGCACGGCCTCGGCGCACCGCCGCGCGCCGTCAGCATCGAGGTCGTTCCGCCGAGCCTGCGCGAGAGCGAGGACCACACCCTTTCGGTGCGTGGTATCTCGCCGCACGGCTCCGCGGTGCTCCCGCTGGGGATGACGGCGGCGGGGCCCGGCAAGCGCATCGTGATCAGCTTCGGGACGGTCCTCGGAGCCGAGGCTCGTGACGCCCGGCTCGCCGCGCTGTCGCCGGTGCTCGCGGCGGCCGACGCCGAGTTTCTGCTTCCGGCAGCCGAGGACGCGGATCCTCGGCGAGTGGGCGACCTGCCGGGCAACGTCCGGCTGCTCCCGTGGGCGCCGCTGATCGAGCTGCTGCGGCACAGCGACGGGATCATCCATCACGGAGGGGCCGGCACCTTCATGTCGGCGGTCGCGGCCGGCGTACCGCAGCTGATCGTGCCGCACGCGGCCGACCAGTACCTCAACGCGCGGGTCGCGGAGCAGCACGGCTTCGGGCGGCATGTCGCATCGATCGACGACATCGACAACGCCGTGATCGCCCGCCTGCTCACCGATGACCGCCTGCGTGCCGGGGCAGCGCGGATTCAGGCGGAGAACGACCTGCAGCCACCGCCTTCGGCGCTGGTGGCCCCGCTCGAACAATGGAGCCGGAGCGGGGTGGTCGAGCGATGAGCCGCCGTGACCGGTTCGCGGCCCGGGCGGTGCCTAGCGGCACAAGCTGGGGTGCGTCACGCGCGATCCCGTCATGAGTACAAGCGCTCGAGGCCGACGAGAAGAATGCGATCGTCCATTGCGGCGGCGGCCGTCAGTTCGTCGGTGAAGCCGGCGCCGCCGTACAGCGTGAGCACGGTGGTGTCGGTGTCGTAGCCCTTCAGCCGCAGCAGGTCGCGTGCGGTGGCCAGGCGCTGCAGGTGATGGTGGCCGATGACCTCGCCCCACTTGGCCTCGCCCAGGGACAGGATTCGTCGGGGATTGTTCGACTGCTGCGCGGCCAGCGCCACCACGTCGATTTCGATCTGCGTGCGGCTTGCCGGGTCGTTGACCGTGCCCGATCCGACCTCCGAGGGGTGCTCGGTGAACAGCATGTCACCGGATTCCAGGGTGAATGCCCTGCACAGCGCTTCGAAGTGTGGACCGGCCACCTGGGTGAGGAAGGTCTGCCGGGTCGTGGCCCAGACCTGCTCGGCCCGGTGAATCTCCAGCTCGGCCCAGCGTTTGCGCATGACCGCCTCGTAGAACGTGATCAGCGGCTCCACGATTCGGTAGCGGGCTCGTCCCGGCCGGAATGTGTCCGGTTCACGGGCGATCAGTGCGCAGTCCTCCAGCACGTTGAGCGGGTGGGTGATCTGGTCGGACTTGCGGCCGATGAAACTCGCGATTCCGCCGTTGGTGTTGTTGCCGGCGGCGATCGCCGCCAGCACCGAGTGATACAAGGCAGGGTCGCGGATAGCGGACTCTTCGGCCAGCAGGTATCGAGCCTCCCGGAACAGCGGTGTCTGCGGGTTCAAGATGGTCCGGATCACCCATGCGTCGAAATCATCGATCGCGGTGGGTGCATCGCCCTGGGTGAACTCATGACGGTAGGCGGGTGTCCCGCCGACCACCGCATGGACCAGGACCGCGAGTCTGGGGTCGGTCAAGCCCCAGAATCGCGCCGATTCCCGATGCCGGAAGGGCTGGATGACGAGCTCCAGGCTGGCTCGGCCACGCAGCGGCGCTTGTCCGGCGAGGAGGCCCCCCATCACCGGCATCGCGGATCCGCACAGCAGAAGGCGTGCGGCGCTTGTCCTGCCGCTGCCGCCGGGCCCGAGTTCGCGTTGGATGATCGAGGGCAATGCCGGCGAGGCCTTGGACAGGAAGGGGAACTCGTCGATAGCGAGGATTGCCGGTTGGTCACGGACGCTGCGGAACATACGCGATATCGCGTCGTTCCAGTCTCGAAACGGCTCGATGAACTCACCGGTGTGCCGTGCGAGGGCCTCCGCGAACAGTCGCAATGACTCCGCTTCGGTGGCCTCGGTGGCCGCGAAATACATTCCGCCGGCCACCTCGGTGGCCGCCTGCAGCAGGAAGCTTTTGCCCTGACGGCGTCGACCGCTCACCACGCCCAGCGACGCCCCACCCTGTGTGGCTTCGATCGACCGGGTCGCGAAGGAGGCGAGGCCGTTCCACTCGCGGGTGCGGCCGAATATGCGTTGCGGCTTGTCCATGAGCACGACCCGAGTATTACAGAAGTATAGTTCTGGGAACCATACTTCCGCTCAGCTGGGAGACGGAACTGGGCCGATCGTGACGTGGGCCTTGCCGTTGTTTGCGGACTTGACCCGGATGACTGTTTGCAGGTAGTCGGCGATCGCGTCGCGGTTGCGGGTCAGGTTGTCGATGCGTTCGGTCAGGCGCGCCTGTTCGTGTTGCAGCGTGACGATCATGTCGGGGGTCACGTCGGGGACGTAGATGGTCTGTGGCCGGTCCAGGCACGGCAGGAGGTCCTGAATGATGCGGGTCGGCAGGCCGGCGTCGAGCAATCCCTTGATCTGCCGGACGACGTCGACGTGGCCCTCGGTGTACTCGCGGTAGCCGTTGCCGGCGCGGGCGGCCACGATGAGGCCCTGCTCCTCGTAGTAGCGCAGCAGGCGGCGGGACACGCCCGTACGCTCCGCGAGCTCTCCGATTTTCATGTGCGCAAGCCTACATTGACCCTCACATGGGTGTGAGGGTTCGAGACTCGTTACGTGAAAATCGGACTTCGTCCATCGCAAATCGCGCACGCGGAACGAGTACCAGCTCCTTCCCGGCGGCCCTTCTTGTTGCTCGCGGTGATTCTGGCCGGTGAGTTCATGGCTTCGCTCGACGTGACCATCGTGAATGTGGCGACCGCCACCATTCAGAACGACCTGCACGCCTCGGGGGCCGCACTGCAGCTGATCGTCGCCGGTTTTGTCATCGCGTACGCGGTCTTCCTGATCACCGGGGCCCGGCTGGGGCAACGGCACGGCTACGGGCGGGCGTTCCAGTTCGGCCTGGCCGGGTTCACCGTGTTCTCGCTGGCCTGCGGTCTCGCGCCGGACACCGGCTCGCTCATCGGCTTCCGGTTCGCGCAGGGGCTCAGCGCGGCCGTCATGGTGCCGCAGGTGATCTCGCTGATCCAGCAGACCTTCACCGGGGCGTCCCGGTTGCGGGCGCTGGGCATCTACACCGCGGTGATCGCGGCGGCCACGGTGATCGGGCAGGGGCTGGGCGGGCTGCTGGTCTCCGCCGACATCGCGGGCAGCGGCTGGCGACCCGCTTTCCTGGTCAACGTGCCGATCGGCGTCGGTTTGCTGATCGTCGGCCGGCGACTGTTCCCGGCCGGTGCGGTCAACCGGGAGCGCGAACTGGACCTGCGCGGGCTGCTGGTGCTCGCGGTGGCGATCGGCTTGTTCGTGGTGCCGCTGGTGCTCGGCCACGAGCTGGGCTGGCCGGCCTGGACCTGGGCGTCGCTGCTCGCCAGCGTGCTGGCGTTCGCCCTTTTCGTGCAGGTGGAACGGCGGGTCGCGAAGGAGGGCGGCAGTCCGCTGATCTCCTTCCGGGTGCTGCGGTCCCCGGGGCTGGTCCCCGCCTCGACGGCGCTGTTCCTGCAGTGGGCGTCATTCTCCGGTTTGACGTTCGCCCTCGCTCTGCACATGCAGGACGCGCTGGGCTACAGCGCGCTGACCAGTGGGCTGGTCTCCCTGTTCACCATCGGATTCGGCGTCGCGGCGCTCACCTGGCATCGGCTGCCGCGCCGGCTGCACCGGCTGCTACCGACGTGGGGACTGGTGGTCATCGCTCTCACCGACGCCGGCACGGGGCTGCTGCTGCGTGACGGTCACGGTGTGGGGGTGGCGACGATGGTCGTGCTCGTGCTGCTCGCCATGGCCTCCGGATGCACGTACGGCCCGCTGTTCAATCGGGGGCTGAGCCACGTCGACACCGCGGACGCGGCGGACGGGAGCGGCGTCCTGATCACGATTATTCAGCTCGGCCAGGTGGTGGGTATCTCGCTGCCCGGCACGTTGTTTCTCAGCCGCGTCTCTTTCCCGGCGTCGGCGGTCACCTCCGGGCACGCTCTGGCCGTCACCGGAATCGCCGTGGCGGGGGCCGCTCTGGTGGGTGCCGGCTTCGCGCACCGCACCCGGCGGGTGGTGCCGAACTGATCCCGAGCCGGGCAGGAAATGCCCCAGGCCGTGCAAAGAATGTCTTCGTGCACCCCGCCCGGCGATGCTGTGCTTCAGGAATCAGATCCTGACACGCTGCTAAAGGGGAAGCAATGCCGGCCAACCGTTCGCAGTTCTATATCGACATCGCGTCCGGGCCGTTCTACGGGTTCAACCGGCCCGGTGCCGAGCCGTCCGAGGCGCTGATCCAAAATTGGTGGCGCCAAGGCATGATGGGTGCCGCGAACGCCGCGTACGAGGGCGTGGTGGCCTTTTAGGAAACCTCTTCAAGTCCTGACCGAGCCCCCTCAGCGGCGCCGGGCCCATCGCGTACCCCTCCACGCGAAGGCCCGGCGCCGCGAACTTTCGCTTCTGACCGACGTTGACCCGGGCGTGAGCGGTCATCGTGTGGACATCGACGACATCCGGCGGGTTCTGATCCACGCCATCGCGCGTGAGCTGGAGATATCGCCGGACGACGTCCGGACCGATGTCACCTTCACCGATCTGGGCGTCGACTCGGTCACCATGATTGAACTGGTCATCGACCTGAAAGAGGCGTTCGGGCGGGCAGGCCTGACGCCGAGCCTGCTGGCCGAGAACCCCACCATCGACGCGACGGCTCGCGCCGTCGTCAGCCTGCGGTCACCGGCCGACGACGAGGCCGGGTGACGGCGCGGGGCTCTCGAGGATCGGGTGCGTCGGGCGCAGGACGAAGTCGTACAGGCAAACCGCGACGAAACCGCCGACGACCGGGCCCACCAGGTACGCCCACCAGCTCGTCCACTGGCCGGCGACGAGCATCGGACCCAACGCCCGTGCCGGGTTCACGCCGGCACCGGTCGCCGGCCCGCTGATGTAGATGCAGACGCCGAGAGCGAATCCTATGCAGACGGCGGCGGATGCCCGTGAGACACGCGGGTCGGTGGCCACGGCATAGACCACGCAGACCAGGATGAAGGTCATCACGGCCTCGATGCCGAGCGTGCGCAGTGCACCCACGGCCGGGACGGGGGCGCCGAGCAGTGCGCGGTCGCGTCCCCGATCGCCGTACATGATCCAGACGATGAGGGCCGCCACGATGGAGCCGAGGAACTGGGCGATCAGGTATGCCGGGACGGCCCGCCAGGGGAACCGGTTGCGCACGGCGAGGGCGATGGTCACCGCCGGGTTCACGTGTGCGCCGGTGACGTGCCCGAATCCCGCGATCACGGCGGCCAGCGCTAAAGCGCCCGCCATCGGGATCGCGGCGGAACTGTAGGCGGGCCCGGCCACCGGCTTGGCCAGCGCGGCCGCGACGGCGGTCGCGGTGATCGCGAGGACCAGGATGAACGTCCCGACGAATTCGCCGACGGCGGCGCGCAGGGTGTTGCTGAACGGATGGCCGAACAGGCCCGCCGGTTGGTTGTCGGTCATGAGGCACCTTTCGGACGTTGCGGAAGCGGCACGGCGTTGAAGATGTTCTGCGGGTCGTAGGTGGCCTTGGCGGCCAGCAGCCGGGCGGTGTTGGCGCCGAAGGTGTCCGCGGCCCGGTCGGTCTCGTCGGGGCCGAGGAGGTTGACGTAGCCGCCGGGCAGAGCGTGTTCGGCGAGCGCGTCGGCGGTGTGCTCGACCCACCGGCGGTGTTCGTCCGCGCGCGGATCGCCGGGCTCCCACGAGCCGATGATCTCGACCATGTAATGCGGCACGCGCAGCGCGAAGGCGGTCGCGTCCGCGGGCACGCGCGCGGCCGCGCCGCGGAAGGAGTGCAGCGGAAGCGTCGAGAACGGCGAGGTCCGCCCATTGCCGGCCGCGAGCAGCGTCGCCACGACGTCGTCGGAGAACCCGGCGACGGTGCGGGTGCGCAGCCGGTAGTGGCGGCCGGGCGGCGCGATGGTGTCGACGAAGCCGATCATCGCGGACCACGGGACCGGGCCGATCTGCGAGGCGAATACCGTGCCGAGGCTGCGGAGCCGGTCCAGGTACGGTTCGCCGGCCGCGTGCTCGCCCAGCCACGTGGGCGAGACCAGGATGGCCGGGTCGCCCTCGGGCGAGGTGATGAAGGCGCTGTCGACCAGCAGGTCCTCCGGCGCGTCGGCGACGATGTCCTCGATGCCGTGCCACACCTGGGCGGCCTGGTGCGGGCCGAAGATCAGGAATCCGGACAGCGCGGTCTCGAGCGTGTGCATCCGCATTTCCAGGGACGTGACGACCCCGAAGTTCCCGCCGCCGCCCTTGATCGCCCACAGCAGATCCGGCTCGGTGGTCGCGTCGGCGGTCACGAGCCGGCCATCGGCCAGCACGACCTGCGCCGAGATCACATTGTCGAGGGCCAGCCCGTATTTGGCCGCCCCCGGGCCGTAGCCACCGCCCATGGCGAAACCGGCCATGCCGACGGTGGCCGACGTGCCGGTGGCCGTGACCAACCCGTGCGGGGCGCCCGCGCCGATCACGTCGCCCGCGGTGGCGCCGCCGCCGACCGTGGCGGTGCGGGTCGCCGGTTGCACGTCGACCTGCCGCATTCCGGCCAGGTCGATGACCAGGCCGCCCGGGACGCCCGCGGATCGCCCGGCCCAGTCGTGCCCGCCGCCCTTGACCGAGAGGGGCACGCCGGCCTCGCGAGCGGCGCGCACCGCGTACTGAACCTCGATGGCCGACCCGCTTCGAACGATCATCGCCGGTGCGGCATCGACCGCGCCGTTCCACACGCGTGCTGCTTCCTGGAATCGGCTGTCGCCGGGGCTGAGGATGTGCTCGGCGTCAATGTCGCCGGACAGGATTCGGTTCAGGCGGGCCGTGGCTTCGGACCACGAATTCAAGTCAGTCACACTGACCAGACGAAAGTCTCCGGCACCTATTCACGGGACTTCGGTGGGTCAAATCACGTGCCGAAAACGATACTGCGTGGACCCACGGAATAGGGGCAGGAAATAGCACAAGCGTACCGAAAGTGTCCTTGTACTTCAGGTTTGGTTCGCTCGCGTGCGGACCTGTTCGGTGGCATCGCGGCGCATCCGGGCCGGTGTGCTGCCGGTGGCGCTGCGAAACGCCTTGCCGAACGCGGACGCCGATCGGTACCCGACGCCGGCCGCGATGTCGTCGATGCTGCCGGTGGTGCTGGTCAGCAGCTCGGCCGCGATCGTCATCCGGGTGCGGGTCACGAAATCGGCGACGCCCATCCCGGTGGTGGCGGAGAAGTGCCGGGTCAGGGTGGCCCGGGAGACACCGGCGATGCGGGCCAGCTCGGCGATCGTCCAGTTCCGCTGCGGCTCGCTCACCACGGCGTTGACCACCGCGCGCAGACCCGCGTCCGGGACGGCGGTCCACGGCGCGCTGGGCATCGTGGCGGCGGGGTGGAGCCGGCCGTCGCCGCGGAGCACGAGCGTGAGGACCGCCTCGCACAGCGACGCCAGCATCGCCCCGGCACCCGGACCGTCGAAGGTCGCCTCCCGGCGGATGAGGTCTCCGAGCAGCAGCAGGGGCGAGCCGGTGACGAGATCGAAGGAGGCGTGCATGACGTCGGGCAGGCCGGCGAAAAGCATCTCGCCCGCGCCCGGCCGATAGAGGTAATGCCCGCAGAAGAGATCGACGGTCGGTGTGCCCTCGTCGCGTACGGTCTCCATCGCGTCGCCCTGCTGACGCTCGGCGGAAAGGGTGGGGGTGTCGGCGATGACCCGCATGACGTGGCGCTGGCCGCGGGACAGGACGAGGACGTCGCCCGCGCGCAGATCCACCGTGCGGTTGCCGATCTCCGCTTTGCAGTGCCCCTCGAGGAGGACGTGGAAGGGCACGTTTCCGGGCGCCGCGGGCGGGTTGTCGAGGACGTAGGAGCCCGAGACCAGGCAGCGCAGGTCGACGGCGCAGTCCAGCCGCGCCATCCGGATGAGCGTGCTAATCGCGTCCATGAGCCGATCTCGATGATATCCGAGGGTTGCTCGGCTTGCTGGATCAAGCGGCGGCCGCGCGAATGGTCGTACAATCGCGGCGGGTCGCGGCCGTGAGAGGTCGGGTCGGTGATGAAGCCTTCCGGATTGACATGGATCGGACGCCGGCCAGCGAGCTTGTCCACCATGATCGGCCGGCGCCGGGAGATCGCCGCCGTCCGGGAGCTGGTGCTGCGCCCGTCGGTGCGGCTGCTCACGCTGACCGGCCCGTCCGGCGTGGGCAAGACGAGGCTGGCCGCCCACGCGGCTCTGGAGCTCGACACGGGCTTCGACGGTGCCGGCTACGTCCCGCTCGCGTCGATCGGCGACGTACGGCTCGTCGCGGTCACGGTGGCGCGGGCGCTCGGCGTCGGCGCGCCCGACGAGACGGTCGACGAGGCGTTGCGGGAGTTCCTGTCCCCGCGCCGCACGCTCCTGCTGCTGGACAACGTGGAACATCTGCTGGGCTGCGGGCCGTTCCTGGCCGAGCTCCTGGTGGCCTGCCCCGGTCTGACGGTGCTCGCCACCAGCCGGTCCCGGCTGGGGATCTCCGGCGAGCGGGTTATCGACGTGCCCCCGCTGTCGCTGCCGGCACCAGGGGATCCCGCCGAGCGCCTGGCCGAGTACGACGCGGTGCGACTTTTCGTCGAACGATCCCACGAGGTACGTCCGGACCTTGTCTTCGGCGCCGACGACCTGGACCGGGTCGCGGAGATCTGCCGGCGGCTCGACGGCCTGCCCCTGGCGATCGAACTCGCGGCGGCCCGCACCACGATGCTCGGGCCGGCGGCCCTGCTGGCACGTCTGACGCGCCGGCTGCCGATGCTGACCGGCGGTGCCCGCGACCTCCCGGAGCGGCTGCGGACCATGCGCGTCAGCATCGCCTGGAGCTACGACCTGCTCACCCCCGACGAGCAGGCCCTGTTGCGCCGGCTCGCCGTGTTCGCCGGCGGTTGCTCGCTACCGGCGCTGGAGGCGCTGGCACCCGGGGCCGCCGACCTTGCCCACGTGTTGCTCGACCAGAGCCTGCTGCGGCGCGCGGCCGATACCGGCGAACCGCGGTTCACCATGCTGGAGACGATTCGTGAGTACGCCGCCGAGGCCCTGGCCGCGGCCGGCGAGGAGCAGCCGGCCCGGCGGGACCACGCCGTCTACTTCCATCGGGTGGCGGTCGCGGCCGAGGCCGGGCTGCGCGGGCCGGACCAGCAGCGTCAGCGCGACGCCCTGGAGGCCGAGCTGGACAACCTGCGGACGGCGCTGGCCTGGACGTTGCGCGACGGAGCGACCCGGGCGGACGCGGATCGCGGCCTCGAACTCGTGGCGGCGCTCTGGTACTTCTGGTTCCAGCGCGGTCTCGTCGACGAGGGGCGCGGGTGGCTGGCCAAAGCGCTGACGCTGAGCAAGGCCACGGGCCGGGGGCGTACGCAGGCGTTGCTGGGCGCCGGCACGCTGGCCTGGCGGCAGGGCGACAGCGACGCCGCGCGGGCGCATCTCGACGAAGCCGTCGCTCTCGGGCGGCGCCGGACCGACCGGGGGTCGCTGGCGGAGGCGCTGCACGTACTCGGGCACGTCACCTTCGACCAGCGCGATTACTCGGCGGCCAGCGGATTGTTCGCCGAGAGCCTGGACGCCTACCGGCGGGCCGGTGACACCGTCGGCGGGCTTCCGCTGGTCGGCGATCTCGCTCTGGTCGCCTATCACGAGGGCGACTACGCGCACGCGGCGAGCACGTTGCGGGAGAGCCTGGCGCTCTACCGCGAACACGGGCTCAAGGATCGCGTCGCCGGGGCGCTCAACCTGCTCGGCGACCTGGCGCGGCTGGACGGCGACACGGTACGCGCGGCCGGCCTCTACGAAAGCAGCCTGGCGCTGTGGCGTGAGCTTCGCGGCACCCCCGGGATCGCGTCCGCGCTGCACAAGCTCGGTCAGGTCAGCCGGATCCAGCATGACGGTGCCGGGGCCCGTCGCCGGTTCGTGGAGAGCCTGTCCCTGCAGCGGCAGACCGGAAACCGGCAAGGCATCGGCGAATGTCTGGCGGGCCTCGCCGGGGTCGCCGCGGACGCGGGTGCCGACAACCGTGCCGTCACCTTGTTCGCGGCCGCGCAGGCGTTGCTGGAACGCATCGGGGTCCCGCTCGCTCCGGCCGACCGGGTGGTGCTGGTGGCCGACCTGCACGCCGTACGCAAGCGGTTGTCGCCGGTGGAATTTGAACGTGCGTGGGCCGTGGGGCTGACGTTGCCGGCCGACGAGGCCGCCGGGCTCGCCACGGTGCCGGCGCCCGACTCCGACCCGTTGTCCGCGCGGGAACGTCAGGTGTGCGCACTCGTGGCGCGTGGCCTCACCAACCGCCGGATCGGCACCGAGCTGGGGATCAGCGAGAAGACGGTCGCCAGCCACATCGCGCACATCATGGACAAACTCGACATGCGGTCGCGCGCCCAGATCGCCGTCTGGGCCGCCGGACGATCCATATAATTACCGATTCCCGTACGCCTCGGAGTCGTCAATCATCCCGATGTGCTCCGGACCGCCCGTTCCTAGCGTGTGCGTTCATGACTACTCATCGCATCCCCGGTGGCGGGGAAACAGAACTGTACGTCGAAGAGGCCGGGCCGGTCGGCGCGCAAGCCGTGGTGTTCATGCACGGGCTTTCGCAATGTGGAATGGCTTGGGACGCACAACTGCGATCCGACCTGGCGGACCGATTCCGGCTCGTCACGCTGGATCTGCGCGGACACGGTCGCTCGGCGCGACCGCCGGACGGTTACGGCGACAGCGACCGGTGGGCCGACGACGTCAACGCCGTGCTCGCCGAGCTCGACCTGGAACGCCCGATCCTGTGCGGCTGGTCGTACGGCGGAATTGTGATCGGTGACTATCTGCGGTCGTACGGCGCGGGTGCCCTGGGCGGTGTCGTATTGGTCGCCGCGACCTCGCGAATGGGCGACTCCGCGATGCGTTTCCTCGGCCCGGAATTCGCCGGGTGCCTGCCCGGACTGCTCGCCACCGACGTCGCCGAGAGCATGCGCGCGGTCGAGTCGTTCGTGCGTCTGTGCCGGGAGCGGGAGCCGGGGCCCGACGAGTTCTATCGCGTCCTCGGCTACACCGCGGTGGTGCCGCCGGCCGTGCGCGAGGCGCTGCTGAGCCGGACGATCGACCACGACGATCTCTATGCCGACCTCGACCTGCCGGTGCTGATCGTGCACGGCACGCTGGACCGCGTCATCCTGCCCGCCATGAGCGAACATTTGGCGGCGCTGATCCCGAACGCCACCGCCTCCTATTACGAGGGCGTCGGCCACACACCGTTCCGTGAGGACGCCACACGTTTCAACGAGGAATTGCGTGCTTTCGCCGCGAAGATCTGAGGTGGGTTCGGCGCGGCGGCGATGACGACTAACTTACGACTATGTGTACTCACACCGTTACCAGACGTTCTCTGCTCTTCGGTGCGTCGGCCGGGGCCGTCGCGCTCGCCGCGCCCACGCCGGCGATGGCCTCGGCCGGCCGGAGCGGGTTACAGGACCTGACCCACCCGGTGACCACGGCCTTTCCCGCGTTCGAGCCGGGGGAGGAGCCCGTGCGGCGCACCGCCACCAGCATCGAGGCGGACGGATATTACATGCAGGAGTGGCGGATCCTCGAGCACTTCGGCACGCACGTCGATGCTCCGGCCCACTTCACGGCGGGTGGGCGTACGTCGGAGGAATTGTCGTTGGCCGAACTCATCACGCCGCTGGTGATCGTCGACATCAGTGCGCGGGCCGCCCGGGAACCGGACACCACGGTGAGCGTGGCCGACCTGGTCGCGTACGAGCGCCGATACGACCGGATCCCGCGCGACGCGGCGGTCGTCATGTTCAGCGGCTGGGCCCGTAAGTCGGGGGACGTACGGGCGTACCGGGGAAGCGACGCGGCCGGCGGGCTGCACTTCCCGGGCTTCAGCGCGGCGGCCTGTGAATGGCTGCTGGACAAGCGGCGGATCCGCAGCCTCGGGGTGGACACGCTCAGCATCGATCCGGGTGTCTCCGAAACCTTTGACACGCATCTGATCCTGACCGGCGCGGACCGATACGGGGTGGAGAACATCGCGAACCTGGACCGGGTTCCGCGGCGCGGCGCGACGCTGACCGTGGGGTTGATTCCCTATCAGGACGGGTCGGGCGGGCAGGCCCGGGTGTTCGCGACCTGGTGACGCGTAACCGGGGAACGCACCCAGGGAGGAACCCGGATGCGCGTGGGGCCGGTCTCCGAAAGAATCCGGGGAAGCGACGCCGGTGAGCGTCGTCTCGGGCCGACGGTGAGGGGGCACGGGGTGGGACGCGCCGGGATGGGCAAGCGGATCATGGCCGTGGCGGCCGTCTTAGCCGTGGCGGCGGCGTGCGGCGGCACCGGTGAACCGGCGGCCGCGCCACCCCCGAGCTCGTCGGCCCACAGCGGCCACCAGCAAGGCCCGCTGACCACGGCGCCGCTGCGGGCCGGCGAAAGCTTCACCACGCTGAAGATGCCCCAGCCGTACACGCCGGTGGCGCCGGGCGGCGGCACCGACGAGTACCGCTGTTTCCTGGTGGATCCGCACATCACCACCACGTCCTACCTGACCGGCAGCCAGTTCCTGCCGCAGAACGCGGATATCGTGCACCACGCGATCTTCTTCCGGATCGCTCCCGACGCGGTCGGCGAGGCTCGGGCGCTCGACCAGAAGACTCCGGGCGAGGGCTGGCAGTGCTTCGGCGACTCCGGCGTCACCGGCGACGCGTGGGTGGCCCACTGGGCGCCCGGCGCGAACGAGGTGCTGCTCGGCGAGCATCTGGGATACGAGATGCCGCCGGGCAGCCAGTTGGTCATGCAGGTGCACTACAACCTGTTGGCGACCGGCGGGAAGTCGGGCCAGACCGACCAGTCGAGCATCCGGTTACGCCTCGCCGGGCAGTCCGCGGCCATGCAGAAGCTGGAGACGTTCCAGCTCGGGGCGCCGATCGAGCTGCCCTGCACCGCCCAGGAGAGCGGCCCGCTCTGTGATCGGGCCGCCGCGGTCAAGGACGTCGGCCGGCGCTTCGGCGCGGAGGTCGGCGGCACGGCGGACGGCCTCGCGCAGCAGTGCAGCGGCGGCCGGCCGGTCCCCGGGAACGTCCAGCACTGCGACTATCCGATGCCGGGTGAGGCCACCGTGTACGCCGCGGCCGGCCACATGCACCTGCTCGGCCGTTCCATCAAGATCGAGCTGAACCCGGGAACGGCCGGCGCGCGGACCTTGCTCGACATCCCGCAGTACAACTTCGACGACCAGGCCCTCCGCCCGCTGCCGGCGCCGGTGCGGCTCACCCGCGACGACGTCCTGCGGGTCACCTGCACCCATGACGCGGGTTTGCGCAAGCTGTTGCCGCAGCTTCGTCAGCTCCCGCCGCGCTACGTGGTGTGGGGCGACGGCACCGCGGACGAGATGTGCCTCGGTCTGCTGATCGGGTCCCTGTCCTGACGGATGCACGCGCAAGCGTCGGCGAGAAAGCGAGTGGCGGGATGGCGGACCCGCCACTCGCGGCTCGGGGCTACTTCGCGGTGTCGCGCGCGGCGCGTTCGATGAACGCGGCGGTGGTGGCCGAGTGCGAGACGAAGACCATGTGCGAGGCGCCGTTGACGACCTGGGTGACGCTGTGGGCGCGCTTGGCCATGAATTCCTGGGCGGCCGGCGGAATGTTCTTGTCGGCTCCGGAGATGAGGTCGTAGCTCTTGATGGTGTGCCACGCCTGCGGTCCGGCCGACTTCTCGTCCAGGGCGGCCGCGTCGATCGGGCGCTGGTCGATGGAGTACAGGCGGGCCTGGCCGGCGGGGACGTCGGCGGCGAACTGCTGCCGGAACAGGGTCGGGTCGATGTAGAGGTCGGTGCGGCCGCCGGGCTGCGGGACCTGCTTGAGGGCGGCGCCGAGGGTGCTGCCGGGGAACTTCGCGCTCAGCCCGGACGCGCTTTCCCCGGTCTCCGGGAGGAAGGCGGCGACGTACACCAGCGCCTTGACGTTGGTGTCGCCGGTCGCGGCGGCCGAGATGACGCTGCCGCCGTACGAGTGGCCGACCAGGACGACGGGGCCGCTGATGGTGGTCAGCAGGCTGCGCAGCGCCGCGGCGTCGGAGGCGACGCCGCGGAGCGGGTTCGGGTCGGCGACGACCGGGTAGCCGTCGTCGAGGAGCTTCTTCGTGACGGCATCCCAGCCGCTCGAGTCGGCGAACGCGCCGTGGACGAGAACGACGGTGGGCTTCTGGCCGCCGTCGTGTGCCTGTGCCAAGCCCGGGAGGGCGACGGTGACCGCGGTCGCCGCGATCAGGGTCGCGGCCGCGCCGCCGATTGCCTTTGACTTCCTGGTACGGAACATTGTCAGAGCATCAAGGGGAACGGCGGCCGGTCGCCCCCGTCGTCATCACTGGTCTCGACGGCCCGGAGACGCGGCACACAGTCGGACGGTCCCGCGGCGGCCCCGATCCATGCACGCGGCGGCGGTGGCACGATCGAATGGTGCTCACCGATGACGACATCGCCGCGATGTCGGACGACCAGCGCCGCGTGCTGATCGGCCGGCTGGCCGCCGCCTCGGGTCATGCCGCCCCGGCGCGGCGCCGCCTCGCCGGGCCGCGCCAGGTGCATTTGGCGGTGCTGGTGGTCAGCGCGGTCTTTCTCGCCCCGTGGATCGCCTACCTGGCCGTGACGCTGCCGTCCGACTACTCCGTGCACCACTGGAAGCTCGCCTGGGTGGGCTTCGACGTTCTGCTCATGGTGCTGATCGTGGCGACGCTGGTCCTCGGGTTACGCCGCCGCCTGCTGAGCGTGCTGGTCGGGTTCGCCACCGGCGTGCTGCTGGTCTGCGACGCCGGTCTGGACCTGGTGACCAGCCACCGCGCGGGCCTCGCCGGGTCGGTCGCGAGCGCGGTGCTCGTCGAACTGCCGCTGGCGGTGCTGCTGATGGCCGAGGCCGGCCGGCTGCTGCGGGTGGTGCCGGTGCGCTGGGGCGTGGTGCCGGACGGCACGCCGGTGTGGGACGTCCGGATCCCGCCCGCCACCGACGCGGACTCGTGGCTGCGCCGCGGTTGACTTGGCTGTTTGCGCAGCTAGTGTCGTGCGCATGGTCCTCGGGCTCCTCGGCGCGCTCGGGTCGGCCCTGGGCTATGGTGTCGCCTCCGTGCTGCAGGCGCTCGCCGTCCGCCGGACGGCCCCGGCCGAGGGCCTCGACGTGCGTCTGATGGTCCGGCTCTCGCGGTCCTGGCTCTACCTGCTGGGTCTGGCCGTCGACGGCCTCGCGTTCCTGCTCTCGCTCGCCGCGCTGCGCTCGCTGCCGCTGTTCGTCGTGCAGTCCATCGTGGCGAGCTTCCTGGCGGTCACCGCGGTGCTCGGCGCGCTCGTGCTCAAGATGCCGCTGCGCCGGGCCGACAAGATCGGCATTGCTGTCGTCATCGTCGGACTGGTGCTGGTGGCGCTGTCGGCCGCCGAGGACAAAACGGTCGAGACGACCAGATCGGTCAGTTGGGGTGTTCTGGTGGCGGCGGTCCTGCTGACCGCCGCCGCCGTCCCGCTGGCTCGGATCCGCGGCGCCACCGGTGCGGCCGCCCTGGGCGGCGTGGCGGGGCTCGGCTACGGCGTGGTCGCCGTCGCCACCCGGGTGCTGCCGTCGCCGCTGACGGTCGGCGGGGTGCTCACCGATCCGGCCACCTACGGCCTGGTTCTCTGCGCCGCCGTCGCCCTGCTGACCTACTCCACCGCGATGCAGCGGGGCTCGGTGACCCTCGCGACCGCACCGCTGGTCGTGCTGGAGACCGTCGTCCCGGCCGCGGTCGGCCTGCTGCTGCTCGGGGACCGGCCCCGACCCGGCTGGGGGGCGGTGGCCGCGGCAGGGTTCATCATTGCGGTCGCCGGTGCCCTCAGCCTCGCCCGGCACGGCGAGATCCAGCCTCAAGCCGCGACCCTCGAAGGAGCGAGCCGCTCATGACAACGGTGACCGATCGGCCCCAGAAGGCGTCCGTGGCCCACTCGCCCGAGTCCGCGGCGCCCGAGAAACCCCGGCCGGGCCGCCTGTACGACGACCGCTGGCCGGACCGGTTCGCGCTGGCCATGTTCGCGTTCGCGACCCTGGTCGTCCTGGTCACCGTGATCCCGCCCTGGCACCGCTACTTCATCCGGTCGTCCGATGTCGTCTCGTCGCTCACCATCCCGATCGTGCCCGGCTTCACCTATGCCGCGCTGCTGATCGCCATGGCGGTGGCGCTGCGCCGGCGGCTGCGCGCGGCCTGGTGGCTGCTGCTGATCTGGTGGCTCGTGCTCCCGGAGGTCGGGCGCCTGGTCGCGCTGGCCTCGGACCCGCGGATCACGACGGCCGTGGGCTTCGTGTTCATCGCCGGCGTCATCGTGGTGGCGATCCGGGTGCGTGACCAGTTCTCGTCGCGTCAGGTCGCCGGCAGCATCGCCGCGGCCGTCGCCTGCTTCGTCGTCGGTGGCCTGGCCGTGCTGGGCGTGGGCGCGGTGCTGGTCCGCCGGTTCGGGACGGCGGACAGCCTGCCGGCGGCGGCGCTGCACGTCTTCGACTCCATGCTCGGCGACCTCGGGCGGGTCTCCGACGGCCCGGTGATCACCGCGCCGTTGTGGGTGCGGGTGGTGACCGGACTGGTCGGCGCCGCGGTGGTGCTGACCTCGGCGCATCTGCTGTTCCGGGCGCCGCGCACCACGCACATGCTCAACGCGGCCGACGAGGCGCGGGTGCGCACGCTGCTGCGCGACTTCGGGGACCACGACTCGCTCGGCTACTTCGCGACCCGGCGCGACAAGGCGGTCGTCTGGGACACCGGCGATCCGGCCACCGCCACCGCCGGGGTCTCCTACCGGGTGGTCGGCTCGGTTTCGCTGGCCAGCGGCAACCCGCTCGGCGATCCGGCCCGGTGGCCGGCCGCGATCGAGGCGTGGCGCCGTCTTGCCCGCTCCGGCGGCTGGTCGCTCGCGGTCATGGGGGCCGGGCGGGAGGGTGCCGAGGCGTACGCGGGAATTGGTCTTACCGCGTACGAGATCGGTGACGAGGCGGTGCTCGATCTGGGGACGTTCTCGCTCAGCAAGCCCGGTCTGAAAGCGGTGCGCCAGTCGGTGGCGCGGCTGCAGCGGCGGGGCTACACGACGGTGGTCTGCCGCCATGGCGCGCTGACGCCGGCCGACTTCGAGGCGATGAACACGGATGCTGCGCAGTGGCGCGGCGACGGCGGTGACGAGCGGGGCTTCTCGATGGCGCTCGGCCGGCTCGGCGATCCGCTGGACGACGAGTGCGTGATGGTGCAGGCACGCGACGGCGAGGGGCGGCTGCGCGGCTTTCTCAGCTTCGTGCCGTGGGGCCGCAACGGGCTTTCGCTCGACCTCATGCGCCGCGATCCCAGCGCGGACAACGGTCTCGTCGAGCTGATGGTCGCGGCGCTCGCCGAGCGGTCGGCGACGCTGGGCGCGGGGCGGGTCTCGCTGAACTTCGCGATGTTCCGCGAGGCGTTCGAACGGGGTGCGGAGATCGGTGCCGGCCCGATCGCGCGGCTGTGGCGGCAGTCGCTGGTGCTGGCCAGCCGTAACTGGCAGCTCGAATCGCTCTACCGCTCGAACGCCAAGTATCTGCCGGACTGGGAGCCGCGGTTCCTCTGCTTCGAATACACCTCCGACCTGCCGCGGGTGGGCACGGCCGCCGGGAACGCCGAGGGCTTCCTGACCGCTCCGCATCTGAGCCTGCTGCGCCGCCGGGGTGCCGAAACGGACGGGGACCATCTCGACCGGGCCGGGGCGGACTATGCCGCGAAGGTCCGGGCGCTGATCCCGGCGCCACCGGACGCGCTCGCCGACGCGCTTTCCAAGATGAAACAGCCAGAGCAGGTTCGCGTACGCCGTGACAAAGTGCGCCGGATGCGAGAGCGCGGCATCGACCCGTACCCGGTCGGTCATCGCCGCACCCACACGCTCGCTGAGGTGCGTGCCGAGGCCGGCGACCTGCCACCCGACACCCGCACCGGCAAGCAGGTCTCGGTGGCCGGTCGCGTGCTGCTCAAACGCGACATGGGCAAGCTCGGTTTCGCCACCCTCCGGGACGGCAGCGGCGACCTGCAGATCATGGTGGCGTGCGACAGTGTGCCGCCGGAGACCTACGACCTGTGGCGCCACGACGTCGACCTCGGCGACCACGTCGGCGTCACCGGCGAGGTGGTCACCACGCGCCGTGGCGAGCTGTCGGTGGCCGCCACCGAGCTGCGGATCACCAGCAAGTCCTTGCGCCCGTTGCCGGACAAGCATCGTGGCCTCACCGACGCCGAGTCGCGCATCCGGAACCGCTACGTCGACCTGATCGTGCGACCGGACGCGCGGGACATCGCCTACAAACGCTCCACAGTGGTCGCCAGCGTCCGCGACTCGTTGCGGCGGCGCGGTTTCGTCGAGGTCGAGACACCGGTCCTGCAACAGGTGCACGGCGGTGCCAACGCGCGCCCGTTCGAGACCCACATCAACGCGTACGACCTCGACATGTATTTGCGCATCGCGACCGAGCTGCACCTCAAACGGCTGGTGGTGGGCGGCATGGAGAAGGTGTTCGAGGTGGGCCGCCAGTTCCGCAACGAGGGCGCCGACTTCAAGCACAATCCCGAGTTCACCTCGCTGGAGGTCTACGAGACCTACGGCGACTACGACACGATGCGGGTGCTCACGCAGGAAATCGTTCAGGAGGCGGCGGTCGCGGTCTACGGTTCGCCGATCGCGCGGCGCGACGGCGTCGAGTACGACCTGTCGGGTGACTGGCCGGTCAAAACGATCTGCGCGGCGGTCTCCGAGAAGCTGGGCGAGGAGATCACGGCGGACACCCCCTTCCGGACTCTGATGGTCCATGCTGGACGGATCGGGCTGGAACTGCCGGAGGAGGCGTCGTGGGGCTTCGTGCTCGAGGAGATCTACGGTGAGCTCTGCGAGGGCACGACCACGACGCCGGTCTTCTACACCGACTTCCCGAAGGACAACGCCCCGCTGACCCGGCAGCACCGCGTCGACCCGCGCCTGGCCGAGAAGTGGGACCTGGTCATCTTCGGCGCCGAACAGGGCACCGCGTACTCCGAGCTCATCGACCCGATCGACCAGCGGGAGCGACTGGTGGCCCAGTCGTTGCTGGCCGCCGCCGGCGACCCCGAGGCGATGCAGGTCGACGAGGACTTCCTCATCGCGCTGGAGTACGGCATGCCACCCACCGGTGGCATGGGGATGGGCATCGACCGCCTGGTCATGAACCTGACCGGACTGAGCATCCGGGACACCATCCTGTTCCCGATCGTCCGGCCGAACTGACTACGCGAGTTGCGTCGCCAAGCCGTCGAGGAGGCGCTGCAGCCCGTACTCCAGCAGCATGTCGAGGGTCAGCTCGGGATCCTCGGAGGCGACGAAACGGGCCATCAGCGGCAGCTTGCCGGTGGCCAGGACGTCGGTGAAACGCTGCTCCTGGCCCTGCATCCATTGCTCATCGGTCAGGCCGGTCTCCTGGACGGCCTGGGCCTCGTCCTCCAGGTTGACGGCCGTGCCGCGCACGTAGTTGGCGATGGTCACCGCGGCCCGGAACTGGGTGCTCGGGTCCAGACCGTGGCCTTCCAAGGCGCGCATCGCCCACTCGGTGTGGGCCATCGCGTGCGGGGCCAGCAGCGGGCGGGTGAAGGACACGGCCTGGGCCAGCCAGGTGTGCCGGCGGTACATCGACCACTGCAGCCGGGCCAGGGCTTCCAGGCAGGCGCGCCAGCCGTCGCGGGCCGGATCGAGCCGGGGCGGCGGAGGGTTGGCCGCCATCACCTTGTCCATCATGAGCAGGACCAGCTCCTCCTTGTCCTGGACGTGGCGGTAGACCGACATCGTGGGCATGCTCAGCTCGCCGGCCAGGCGGCGCATGGACAGCCCCTGCAGGCCCTCGGCGTCGGCGATCGTGATGGCGGTGCGGACGACCAGATCGCGGTCGGGGCTGGTGCCCGGCGGCGGGGCGTTGCCGCTGACCACCGTGCCGACCCCGGGCCGGGCGCGCACCAGGCCCTCGTCGCGCAGGTGGGCGATCACTTTGGTCGCGGTGGCCATCGCGACGCCGTACTCGGCCATGATCTGGCGGGTCGACATGATGCGTTCGCCCGGCGGCGGCTCGCCCGCGGCGATGCGGGCGGCAAGCTCGGCGGCGATCCGGCGGGACACGGTCTGCACTAGTGCACCTTAGCCCGGCGCACTACCCACACAGGGGTGCTAGCACTACCGATTTCCGGGGTAGTGCGCTCGTACGGTGTACTCATGACTGACGTGGTAAGGCTTGAGTCCCTCTCCAGAACGTACGACGGTGGCGTCACCGCCCTCGACGGGGTGACCGCCGCGTTCCCGGCCGGCAGCTTCACCGCCGTGATGGGTCCCTCCGGCTCGGGCAAGAGCACGCTGCTGCAGTGCGCGGCCGGGCTCGACCGGCCCACCAGCGGCCGGGTGTTCATCGACGGCGCCGAGCTGACGGCCACAAAGGACACCGCGATGACGAAGTTCCGGCGGACCCGGGTCGGTTTCGTCTTCCAGGACTACAACCTGCTGCCGTCGCTGACCGTCGCGCAGAACGTCGTGCTTCCGTTGCGCCTGGCCGGGCGCCGGGCCGACCGCCGCCGCGTTCGGATGGTCCTCGGGCAGCTGGGGCTCGGCGACCGTACGGACGAATTGCCGGAGCGGCTGTCCGGTGGCCAGCGGCAGCGGGTGGCCGTGGCTCGCGCGCTGGTCGCGGAGCCGGCGGTCGTCTTCGCGGACGAGCCCACCGGCGCGCTCGACCTGCGGAGCGCCCGGCAGGTGCTGACGTTGCTGCGGTCGGTGGTGCACGAGCACGGGCGTACGGTCGTCATGGTCACGCACGACCCGGTCGCCGCCGCGTACGCGGATGCCGTGCTCTTCCTCGCCGACGGCCGGCTGGCCGGGTCGCTGCGGGCGCCCACCGCCGACGCCGTGGCCGAGCGCCTGGCCCACCTCGGCGACCGCGTGGGGGTGGCGGCATGATCGCCGTCGCGTGGCGCAACGTGCGGCACCGCCCGGGCGGGTTCGTCGCCACCTTCCTGTCCGCGTTCCTGGGCGCGGCCCTGCTGATGGCCTTCGCGTCGCTGCTCGACACAGCGTCCGATGTGGACGAGACCAGCGGCGAGTCGTTGTCCACCACCGGAAGTGTCGGCGACGGCTGGTGCCTGATCATCGTCGCGTTCGCCGTCACGTCCACGCTGACGCTCGCCGTGCGGCAACGCGAACAACAGATCGCCTTGCTGCGCTCGGTCGGTGCGACCGGGCCGCAACTGCGCCGCATGATCGTGGGGGAGGCCGTCGTGGTGGCGCTGGTCGCCTCGGCGGTGGCTGTGCCGGTCGGGTGGCTGCTCGGGCGGGTGCTCGTGGATCTGTTGCGGGACACGGGTCAGGTGGCCTCCACTGTGGATGCCAGATTCGGTCCGATCGCGTTGACTGTGGGCTTCGGGGTCACGGTGCTCGGCTCGCTCGTTGCGGGTGTCGCCACGTCCCGGCGTACGGCTGCTCATGGTCCTCGGCGGCAGCGGCCGTGGCGTCGGCGCATCGTCGCCGGGCTGTTCCTGCTGACCGGTGCGAACTGCGCCGTGCTGACCGCGACGCTGATGGACGGCAAGGGCATCGACGCCATGCAGACCGCCGGTCAGGCCGGCATCTGGGCATCGATCGGCCTGGCTCTGCTGGCGCCCGAGCTGCTGCGTCTGGTCACGGCCGTTTTATTGCCCGTCGTACGCCTCTTCGGCGCACCCGGCGAACTCGCGTTGCGGGAGCCGCGGCTGGCGTCGGCGGTGATGCCGGTGCTCATCTTCACCGGCATCGCGACCGGCACGGTCTACATGCAGGGCATCGAGGACCGTGCGGCGCGGGGGCAGATCCCGTCCGGCTACGCCCAGGACATCAAGACGCTCAACTACGTGGTGGTCGGCATGATCACGGTCTTCGTGGCCATCATGCTCGTGAACACGTTGATCGCTGCCACCGCCCATCGGCGCCGTGAGTTCGCTCAGCAGCGGCTGGCCGGCGCGACCCGGGGCCAGGTGCTCGGGATGGTCGCGCTGGAAGGTGTGCTGATCACGGTGACCGGTGTGCTGGGTGGGCTGGCCGCGTCGATGTTCACGATTCTGCCGTTCGGTTCGGCGCGGGCCGGCCGGGTCTGGCCGGAGGCTTCGCCGCTGGCGTTCGGCATCGTGGCGGTGATCGCGGCGGGGCTCACCGCGGCGGCGCTGGTGCAGACGGCCCGGCGGACGGTGCGGGGCCCGGCCACCGCCGCGGCCCACGCTTGAGCCGGCGACGAATCCGAGGTCTTCGCGCACTACGACCTGCCGTACCAGGCCGGCATGGGAGGCGAGCGGCGGTTGGCGCGCCGCTGAGGCGCTACGCCGGACTCAGGCTGGGCGCCGGGGTCCGGTTCGCTTGCTGCCGCCAGTCGCCCGCTGTCGCGCCGAACTCCTGGTGGAAGGCGCGGTTGAAGGTCCGGACGTTGGCGAATCCGGCCATCGCCGCCACCCGGCCGATCGAGAGTCCGATGTACTTGGTGTCGACCAGCAGGTTGCGCGCCGCCAGCAGCCGCTGGGTGCGGACGTAGACCCCGGGGGTAGTGTCGATGCGCTCGAAGAGGCGGTAGAGCTGCCGTACCGAGATGTGGTGCCGCCGGGCCAGCTCCTCGGCGCCGAGCGGTTCGCAGAGATGAGCCCGCACGTACGCCTTCACCACGTCGAGCAGCACGGGATCCGCACCGTCGGGTGCCGCGACGTCAGGGCTGCGCAATGCCATGACCAGCAGGGCGATCGCCGCTTGGCCGGCGTCGGCCCGCTGCACGGCGGTGAGGTCGGCCGCGGACCTGTCGAGTTGATCGAGATAGTGGGCGAGAAGTTTCGTCGCCGCGGAATGAACCCGCAGCCGCGGGATGCTCTCGTCGATCTCGCGTAGCCCCGGGGGCAGTATGTCGCGCGAGAATTTGATGAGCTGGGTCTCGCTGTCGCCTTCGGTAGCCAGCTCCCACACACTGTGAGCCTGGTAGAGCACGGCGTCGCCGAGGCTCAGCGCGGCGAACTGGCCGTCCTGGCGTACCCGGGAATTTCCGGATATGCCGACCGAAATCCCCAGCATTTCGTCGCCGGTGGATTTCGCGGCGAGGCGTTGGGTGCGGACGACCCGGAAGGAGCCGCCCAGCGTCGACACTCGCATCAGCCCGACCGACTCGCTGAGGACCTGCTCGGTGCAGCGAACGCGGCAACCGTTCCCGGCATGGACGACGGTCGGAATGAAACAGTCACATGCCAGCTGATCCATTTCCGCACTGGTCAGATAGTCACTCGACACGCTCCCCGAACGCTGACGTGGCGGGGTTATTCATGCCGTCGCGCGTGGCCGTGACCACACCCGTCCAGAGTGTGTTCCACGTTACCCCGTCCGGAAGGACAATTTCTGCCCGGCCGGTGGCGTCTCCTGCCCGATTCGATTCGACGCCGGCACTTTGATATTCGGGCCTGCCTAAAGTCGTGAGTATGATCGATGTTCCGTTGTCCGCACTGGAAATGCTGGTAGCCGATGCGGCTCATCCGTTCCCGGACGGCCAAGGGCTGCTCGACGTCGCGCGAACCGTGGAAAGGCTGGGGTACCGCCGAATCTGGTACGCCGAGCATCATGGCTCGCCCGCGCTGGTCGCTTTTCCGCCGGCGGTTGCGATCGCCGGGGCGGCTTCGGCAACCTCGACGATCCGGGTCGGGTCCGGGGGCGTCCTGGCGGTCAATCAGCCGGCCGTGACGGTGGCCGAGCAGTTCGAGGCGTTGAGCGCGTTCTTCCCCGGGCGGATCGACCTCGGCATCGGCCGCGGTCCCGGCTCGAATGATGCGGCGCTGCTGCGCGCATTGCGGTGGGGTGCGGAACCGGCCTCCGACGCGGAGTACCAGAGCAACGTGGCGGAGATCCTCCGGCGCGTGGGCGAGCAGGCCGTTCCGGCCGAACCGTGGCTGCTCGCGTCCAGCCCGGCCGGCGCGGCGCTGGCCGCTCGGCTGGGCGTGCCCATGGCGTTCGCGTATCAGCTACGGCCGGACAACGCCGCGGAGTCGGTGGAGATCTATCGCCGCGAGTTCCGCCCGTCGCGATGGAGCGAGACCCCGAAGCTGATGCTGGGCGTCTCCACGCTGTGCGCCGAGACGCAGGAAGCGGCTGACGCGCTGGGGCGGCCCGCGGAGATCCTGCTGGGCCGGATCGGCACCCGGCAGGAACCACAGGCCCTCTTGGATGTCGCGGCCGCGGCCGAATACCAATTCACCGACGAGGAAAGCGCCTTTCTTGACCTGATGCGCCCCACCATCGCCGCCGGTCCGCCCGAGGTGGTCCGGGCGCATCTGACCGAATTGGCGGACACCTTCGCGGCGGACGAAATAATCCTCGTCACCGTGCTCACCGATCCGAAGGACCGCGCCCATTCGTACGAGCTCATCATGGGGGAATAGTGAGGTAGCTGACGTCCGGTTCGCTTGACCTCCAGCGCTGGAGGTTCCGCAGACTCGAAGGCATGACCGAGGCGCTGACGATTCAGCAGGTGTCGCGGCTCACCGGGCTCAGCGTGACCAACCTGCGGTACTACGAGGAGATCGCGCTGATCGATCCGGTGCCGCGCGACGAGAGCAGTGGTCATCGCCGCTACCCGCCCGACATGGTCGAGCGCATCGAGTCGCTGGCCCACCTGCGGGCGGCCGGCCTGCCGATCGACGCGATGCGCACGCTGATCGCCGCACGCGGCCACGGTCCGCAGACGATCGCCACCAAGATCCACCTGCTCGAAACGCACCGCGAGCAGGTGGACACGGAGATCCAGGCTCTGCTCGCCCGTCGTGACTACCTCGACAACCGCATCGCCCACTGGCGCGCCCGGCTGGCCGATGACCCGGCCGCGGCGGACGCCCTCGACGACCAGGCCGGCGCCCTGGTCGAACGACTCGCCTGACGGCAACCACGCCGGCCGTCGCCGGCCGTAACCACAAATCGGGGAATCCTCATGTCTACGACCGCGTCCGCACCCGCAGTGAACCGAACGTCCGCACCGGACCGGCCCTGGCTGATCTTCACGCTCGTGGGCATCGCGCAGTTCATGGTGGTGCTCGACATCGCCATCATCAACGTCGCCATTCCGGTCATGAAGGCCTACCTCCGGACGTCCGACAGCTCGATCCAATGGGTGGTGACCGCCTACGTGCTGGCCTTCGGGGGATGCCTGCTGCTGGGCGGGCGCGCCGGCGACTTCTACGGCCGCCGGCGCGTGCTGGTCACCGGCATGATCGCGTTCACCGTGTTCTCGTTGCTCATCGCGATCAGCACCTCGCTGCCGGAAATGATCATCTTCCGCGGCCTGCAAGGGTTGTCCGCCGCCTTGATGGCGCCCAGCGCGCTGTCGATCGTCATCGTCACCTTCCCGGAAGCGCGGCAGCGGGGAAAGGCCCTCGGATACTGGTCGCTGATCGCCACCGGCGGCGCCGCGGTCGGCCTGCTGCTCGGCGGAGTCCTGACCCAGTACGCCGGCTGGCGCTGGAACTTCCTCATCAACGTCCCCGTCGGCGTCGTGATCAGCATCCTGGTCACGCGCCTGGTGCCCGCCCACGCGCCGCAGCACCGGTCGCGCTCGCTGGACATCCCGGGGGCGGCCCTGGTCACGGTCGGGTTGATGGGCGTGGTCTTCGGGTTCAGCGAGGCGCCGGAACGGGGCTGGGGGAGTGCCGCCACCATCGGTGCCCTCGCCGGCGCGGTGCTCGCGCTGAGCGCCTTCGTGCTCCGGGAATCGCGGGTGGCGCAACCCCTGATCGACCTGACGATGTTCCGGTTCCGCAACCTCACCGGCGCAAACCTGATCATGGCCTGTGTGTACGGCGGCAACCTCGGCGCGTTCTTCGTGCTCACCCTGTGGATGCAGGACATTCAGGGCTGGAGCGCCATCCAGACCGGCCTCGCGTTCGCGCCCCTCCCGGTCATCCTCGGCGGCATCTCGACCCGGATGGGCGAGCTGATCCACCGTTTCGGCCCTCGCCCCTTCCTCATCGCGGGGCCGAGCCTGGTCGTCCTCGGCATGGTGTGGCTGTGCTTCCTGCCGGTGCACGGAAGTTACGTCCGATCGGTGCTGCCCAGCCTGCTGATCATGGGAGTCGGCTACGGCATGACGTTCGCACCGACCTACGCCGCCGCCACCGCCGGACTGGCGCCGCATCAGGCCGGTGCCGCGTCCGGGCTGATCACCACCGCGCAGCAGGTCGGCGGCGCGGTCGGCCTCGCGATCCTCGCCGGCGTGGCCGCCTCCGTCACCGCCGGTCACCGCCACCCGGAGACCGCCGCTGCCATCACCACCGGCTACGACGCCGGCATGGTGGTGGCCGCCGCGCTCACCCTGGTCGCGGTCGTGATCGCGGCCACCGTCATCCGGCGCCGATAGCTACGCCAGCGACATGCCCTGGGCAAGGTCGCCGGGTGTCGGCCGACGCAGCCCGCCGAACCACTGGTTGGCGGCGATCTCCCGGGCGACCCTGTGGTCGTCGGCGCTGTCGCCGGTGGTGACGTGCAGGGCGATGGTCTGGTTGCAGCCGTAGATGAGGAGCCTGCTGGTGGTCAGGGTGTCCAGGTCGGGGGAGGCGTGGCCGGCCTTCTGCTCGGCGCGCAGCCACTGCTCCGACAGGTCGAGGAACCTGTCCAGCTCGGCGTTCCAGTGCTCGCGCACGGTGCGGTCGTATGCCGAGACCTCGAGGATGGCGACGAGGATGTGCGCGCGTTCGCGGTAGTAGCGGATCACCTCGAACAGCGTCTCGGCGAGCCCGTCGAAACCGCTCGGGTCGCCGGGATGCCACCGGTTGACGATCTCGTACGCGTCGATGCCCAGCCGGTTACCCATGCGGATCAGAACCGCGCTCTTCTCCCGGAAGTAGAGGTAGAGGGTCGAGCGGGCCAGACCCGCCTCGTCGGCGATCTGCTTCATGGTGAGCTCGGTGAAGCCCGTGCCGCCCCGGAGCAACCGCTCGGTGGCGGCGATGACCCCCGCCTCGATGTTGTCGCGGCGCTCCGCCGAGGCGGCCGGCCGGTGGAGAGCGGTCATCGGCCAATCCTACGGCGAGACGAAGGCCACGTTTCGCGCGTGTGAGGTTCTCAGTATCGTCCAATCGGACTCAGAGTCCGATTGTCACGAAAACCGTATTTCGGAAAGGTCTGATCATGGCGACGCGCCCGACCCTCCTCTTCGTTCCCGGCGGCCATCACGGCGGCTGGGTGTACGAGAAGGTGCAAAAAGAACTCGCTGCCCTCGGGTGGACGACAGTGACCGTCGACCTGCTCAGCGCGGTCACCGACGAATCACTGCCCGAGCCGCTGCCCGGCATCTTCGACGACGCGCGCGTGGTCCGCGAGGCGATCGACGCCATCGACGGACCGGTCGTTGTCGTCTCGCACTCGTACGGCGGCGTCCCGGCCACCCAGGCGAGCGCCGGCGCGGCCAACGTGGTCTATCTCGTCTACGTGGCGGCCTACGTTCCCGACATCGGCGAGTCGATGTTCGGCATCATGGGCGTCCCGGCACCGGAATCCCTCGCGGGGCTACGCCCGGTGGCGAACCCGGACCTGAATCTGCCGCTGGTCTTCTTCGACGCCGACCCCGGCAACCCGGAGACCGCCGCCGCGATCGACCGGCTGGTGCCGCAGACCGTCCGAGGCGACTTCGAGACCGTGACGGCGGCCGGCTGGAAGACCATCCCCAGCGCGTACGTCATCCCGGACAACGATCTGTCGACGGTGGCGGTCGTCGAAGAAGCGATGGCGGCCCGCACCGGCGCCGTCTACAGCGCGGTGGGCAACCACGCGCCGTTCTACTCCCACCCGAAGGAGTTCGCCGAGCTGCTCGTCATGATCCTGGACCGGGCCGGGCTCGGCTGAGCTGCCACAACCGTCCACCCTGTCCGGTTCGACAATGTCAGGCCGTCGTGGACTCGGCCCGGACCAGGTCCAGGCGCCGCACGTTCAGCCGGACCACGTCGGAGACGTCGTCGATCTGGTCGCCGCCGGCATAGGCGTCGTTGGCCAGGTGGCCGGCGCCGTCGATGAGGACATAGCCGGTGTCGACCAGGTCCTCGGCGATCCCGAGGGGAGCCTCCGGCAGGACCTCGGTGCCCGCGAACTGGACGCCGCCGACGATGCCGGCCTGCTCACCCTCGACGTCCAGCACGGCCATGCCCGGCGCGATCCGGGCGAGCAGGGCGTCGCTGGCTTCTTCCGGGTCGCTGCTCATGATCCGCTGCCCTTCGTCGGTTGTCCTCCGTCGTGCACGCTACCCGTCAGATCCGCGCCACGCGCGGGAGTCCGCGGCCCAGGGGTCAGCCGCTGACGTGGGCGGTGTTGTCGAGCCAGTGCCGGGCGAGGCCGGTGTCGCCGTCGACGGTGATGCCGGGGGCTTCGGCGAGGGGGACCCGGCGGGTCAGGGTCAGGAGCAGCGATCCGGCCGGGCCGCTCACCGTCACGTCGGCCTTCCGGGCGGCGGGCTGCCACGTCGCCCCGTCCGGCCGTTGCTCGACGAGCCACGCGTCCGCGGTGTCGGTGGCCAGCCACTGCAGGGTCTGCCCGGTGCCGCGGATGGCGTGAGCGGACTCCGCGCGCTGCAACTCCCAGGTGGGGGAGGTGAGCAGCGCCAGGTGGTTGCTGATGAGCGCGGCCGCGACGCCGGCGTCGATGTCGGCCGGTCGGTGTGCCGTGTTGGCCGCGTCGAAGCCGTGGACGACCGCCTCGTTGAGGGAGCTGGACAGCCAGAATCGGGTCCCGGTACGCCCGTCCGTCGCCGGGTTGAACACCGGCGCGTCGAGCGCGTCGTCGGAGCACGCGCCGGCGACCCGTTGCGCGGACTCGGCCAGCCACGCCGGCCAGTCGCGAGGGTCGTCCGGGCGTACGGCCATCTGGGTGGGAAGTTTGGTGGGGTCGGTGATGCGCCGTTCGATGATCTCGGCGACCCAGTTCTGGGTCATGCCCACGTGGCCGACCAGGTCCGTGATGGTCCACTCCGGGGTGGTCGGCACGGTGGCGTCGGGCCCGGCGGCGGCGGCCGACTCGGCGAGACGTCTGGTGTGTTCGACGATGGCGCGCCGGGCGTCGTCCGCGTTGAGCTCGGTCACCGGATGTCCTTCCGTAGCGTCGTGGTACCGGGTATGACCGGTCGCGTCCGGGAAAATCATCGGTGCCGATGGAGCGGCCTTACCGGCGCTGGCGCGAACGCCCGTCATGACGGCGGTCGTCGCCGCGGTCGGGTGCGGAACGGAACACTGTTGCGGCCGGACGCTGCGCCGCCTCCGGGCTCACGACGGGCGCGGGGGCCTCGGTCGCCTCCGGTTCGTGGGCGTGCCGGTGGAGCTCGTCGGCCTTCTCCCGCATCTGCTGCAGGGTGAGGTGGCCGGGCTCGCCGATCAGCTCGACCTCGATGTGGCAGAACTGGTCACACGGGTACTCGACGACGAACGTCGCCTGCGGGCCGCCGGTCACCGAGCAACCGCGGCGTCGACACCCACGAAGCACATGCTGCGGCGCTCGAAAGTATTTTGCATATCGCGATCGTAGTGCCAGGCCAGAACGCGATTCGAGCCGACGGCGTTATTCGGCACGTGGGCCACGGCGTGTTGGCCCCGGCTGCGTTGATCACTCGTGGTGCCGGGTGCATGCTGGCCCGGTGGCACCGACACCCCGGGGCCGTCGTGGTGAGGCGCGGCTTCCGTCCGCGCTGGTCACCCTCGCGGCGATCGCCCTCTACGCGCTGCTGCCCGAGCAACTGATCCTCGGACCGCGGCTGGTGATCCCGGCGCTGGAGACCGTGCTGCTCGTGGTCCTGGTCTGCGTCAATCCCCGCCGGATGACACGCGACAACCGCTGGATCAGGCTGACCTCGCTGGGGTTGGTCTGCCTCATCGCGGTCGTCAACACGGTCGCGCTGGTGTTGTTGCTCCGGCAACTGGTCAGCACCGGCAGTTCCGAGGCCGTGCCGCTGCTGTTCGCCGCCGGGCAGGTCTGGCTGACCAACGTGATCGTTTACGCCCTGGCTTTCTGGGAACTAGACCGCGGTGGACCTGTCGCGCGCACCCGGTTGGCCCGCGAGGAGCTCCCGAAGGCGGATTTCCGGTTCCCGCAGGACGAGGATCACGACACCGTCGTCGAGGTGAACAAGGGCTCCAGCAAGGTCAGCGGCTGGGTCCCCACCCTGGTCGACTACGCCTACATGTCGGTGACCAACTCGTCGGCCTTCAGCCCCACCGACACCATGCCGCTGTCCACCCGCGCCAAGATCATGATGGGCATCGAGTCCACCTCCGCGCTGGTCATCTCGGTGCTGGTCATCGCGAAAGGCGTCGGAAGTCTCGGCCGGTAGACATCGACGTAACGTGAAGGCGGCTCGGTTTCATGTGGAGGGTGCGGGTGCGGAGCGAGACTGTGCGACAAGTGCGGAGGGTGACCGGCACGAGCCGTATCTCACCGAACGCGGGACGACTTGCGACGCGGTCGGCCAAGGGCGGACGATCGGCCGAGCCTGTGCTAGGCTTCGTCCTGTTGCAGTTTTGATTTCCAAAGACGTTCTCGACGCCTGATGGGTTATCGAAAACCTAGTCGGGCGTTTTTCGTTTTCGTGTCGGTTCTGACGCGGGGGTCATCAACGCGGCGGCGTGCGAGTCCGCACAGTGCGGTCTCGAACATCCTGCGAAGGAGCAGACATGACTACAGGCACCGTCAAGTGGTTCAACGCTGACAAGGGCTTCGGCTTCATCACCCCGGACGACGGCGGCGCCGACGTCTTCGCCCACTTCTCGGCGATCGCGACGAGCGGCTTCCGCAGCCTCGACGAGAACCAGAAGGTCGAGTTCGACGTCACCCAGGGCCAGAAGGGCCCGCAGGCGGAGAACATTCGCCCGCTCTGATTCACGCTCTGCGAACGGCGGCCTACCTGGTTCAGGGGGGCCGCCGTTCGGCGTTGCCTCAGCACTATTTCGGGCGTGACGTCGCTCGTCATTGCTGCACCCCCAAAGTGTGAACGGTGCGCGGGCGGGCGAAAGCCGTCCCCGCGCAGGCGACGGCGGCCACCGTGAAGCCCAGCACCGCCGGATTGACATTCGGAACGGACTCGGCGGCGTAGTCCGGGGCGTTCCTGGTGACGCAGACGAACCGCAGCGGGATCAGGCGGACGCTGTAGTCGACGACGTGCAGCGCCCGCTCCTCCTTTCCGGGCGTACGGCAAGGGCGTAGCGGCGACGAATCGGTGCCGCCGTCCTCCGCACTCACGACTGCCGCGCCGACGGCGAGCAATCCGACGGCGTACCAGCACATCGCGATCGTCCCCAGGATGGCCGCGACGTTCCACAGCCAGACCCGGCCGGCGGTGCGCCGCAGGCGGGTCCGGCCGGCGGCGTAACCCCGCCGGGCGAGGGCGATCGTGACGAGCAGTGCGGCCGGGGCGAGGAGAACGAGCAGCAGGAACGGCATCGGCATCCGATCGGCAGAAGGTCACGCCGACCGTAGGAGGGACGCGCAAGCGCGCCAGAGCGCGACCTGATGGTCCCGGGCGAAGCCGGTGGCGCCGCCCGGCTCGCTGGCGAATCGCTGGACGTTGCCGGATCGGATGTCGAAGGGCGTCCATGCGCTTCCGTGCCGCGCGAAGGCGGTCCAACAGCCGACCATCGCCGCGGACGACTCCCCCGCGAAGTCCACATCGGAAAGATACGGCAGCTCGGCGGTGTGGTAGGCGCCGGTCGGGAAGCTCACCGATGCCGTACGGGTCGAGCAACCGGCAAGAGTGCGCGAACTGGTCTGCCAGCACCAGCGCACAAGGCGGCAAACTCGTTCTGCGACTCGCAGCCCGCGACCGACATCCGCCGCCGAGATGCCGGACGAGCCACACGTGGCTCCGGTCAGCGCGCGCCCCGCCCTCACGCATCCCACTATGTGTAACTGTTCAGCTGGTTCCGTCGGCCTGGAGTTCCGCGTGCGAGGCGGCGCCGCCAGGTCCGGGCAGGTCCCAGCTCCCCACAATGGGCGCCCCACCCGGGTGTGGGCAGTAGCGACGCCGGGGAGGCTGTGGCTCCCCACACCGCGGCCCCCCTCACCCACGTGCGGGGAGTCGCGACGGCGGAGACACTGTGGCTCCCCACACCGCGGCGACCCACAGCAGGTGTGGGCACCCGTCACGGCCGGAACGTCCCAGCTCCCCACAGCGACGGCCATCAGGTCCGCCACGGAAGGCCACCGCATCGGAGGGTGAGCGGCGCGAGAACCAGCGGAACAGTTCCACTATGTGGACGATCCCGACCACATCCTGGATTTGGTCGAGACCTTGGAGACTTACGCCCACATGCGAGCCTCAAACTCTCCAAGGTCTACGAAAAGTCGAAGAACGGAGCCAACCAAGCGCGGACAAAAGCGGAGAAAAGACGCTCCACTGTGGATATGACTCTCACGATGTGGACCCGCCGCCACCATGTGGACGCCAATCCCGCACAACGGACACGAATCCCACATGATGGCCTTGCAGCGCGGCGGTGAATGCCGACCGACGCGACCCGCGCCCGGCGATACGCAGCAATGCCCACCCCGCGCTGCGATGCTGGCCGGCGGCGCTGCGATGCTGGCCACCGGCGCTACGAAACGACCTTGCCTGCCGGCGCCGGAGCCAACCCGCCCAGATGACACGAGCGGCAACAGCCAACACGACCAGATGGCGTGGCAGCACGTCGACCGGCGCCGAGACCTCTGACGCGAAAGGTCTCTACCTCTAGGCGGTCGGCGTGATGCCCGCTGCCGTGTCGAGTTCCTGCAACAGGTGATGCGCGGCCAGCTCGACGTCCTTGTGCCGCCATTCCGCGGCTCGGTAGACACAGGCGATCAGGCCGGTGCGATGGATGCGGCGGAAGTCGCCGTAGACGAAGGCGTAGCGGGCCTTGGTCTCGTCACCGGCGCCGTCGGTGCGGGCCAGATGCCATTCGGCGTACTCCTGCCAGGTATGTCGCTCCAGAAAAGTGTTCTCGGCGTCGGCGCGTGGTTGGGCGGTGCCCCAGTCGCTGTCGAGCACGTACTGCCGGGCCTTAATGAGTTCACGGGCGCGCCGTACTGCCGCGGGATTGACCGAATACTTCGCCATGACCAGTAGGTTTACCCCACGATGTCCGCCTCTCACCCGTGTGCGCACGCCAATAACATCCGCATTTCCCATTCTCCGTAGTCGAAGGTGACCCGGGTCTCGGAAGAATCGCCGTTCATCGATACCGCTACGACCATCGACGCTTTGGTGTTCAGCGTGGGCGGCGAGTAAGTGCCGCACGTCATCCGCACCGTGGCGCTGATGACGGAGGCCACGCCGGGATAGATCGCGCCGTTCGAGGCCGTGCCGTTCAGGGACGCCAGCGCCGGTTCCATGTGAAGACCGACGACGCTTATCGGAGAGGTGCCGACATTCGTGATCGTCACGCTTCCGTCGAGCCGGACTTGTCGATCGGTGACCGTCACGCGCGGTGTCGGGTCGAGGGAAACGTCGGCGGAGATGCTCACAACGCGAACGTGATGTGCGCGGTACGCGACGGTCAGCGCGGCGCCGATGCCAGCGCTCGCGATCATCAGGCCGAGCGCCGCGAGGACAGACATTTTCCCGTCGGCCAGGCGGCGCCAGCGAGGCGCGACGGTGGGGGTCCGGGTGGGTGGTGTGTCCAGGTCGATCAGCACGGACTCCTCAGTCACGAGGCAAGCTTAGGAGAACGGCGCGAGTGCTTGACGCCGCACGCAACTTTGTTTGCCGGGGGCTTCGGCAAGATGGACGCTATGGATTTGAAGTTGCTGAGGCGCAAGCGCTGTTCGACTTCGCTGCCGGGTGCCGGCGGCGACCGCGTCCGCTCTGGGCCTCGGCGTCGGCCGCCTCGCCGGGGGAGTGGTGTTTTGTATGACCGGGCGGCCCACCTAGTTCTGGAACAGGGCGATCGGCTTCGGGTCGGACGCGCTGGTGACCGGCGATCTGGTGTCCGAGCTGATCGGCTACTACCGGGCGCGGGGATCCGCGTCGGGGACCTGATCACCGAAACCATCGGCGAGGGGGAAGGCGAGCACAACACGTCACTGCACAACATGCTCCGGCTCGGCTTCACCGTCGCGGACGAGCGGCAGCGCTGGATCTTCCACACCTGATTCGGCTAGGCGGGATCGAGGATGAAGTCGTATTCGACGTCGATTCCGTCGGCGGCCGGGGTGGGCTGGAGAATGAGTTCGGGCTTGACGGCGTCTGCGATGTCGGTCTCGTTGTGCGGGTCACCCGGGAAATAGAGCTGCGAGGTGATCTGCTGATGCGCGGCCGCGGAAACCTTGAGATGCAGATGCGCCGGGCGATAGGCCGGCCAGTTAGCCGCGCGGATCAGGGCGCCGGTCGCGCCGTCGATCGGGATTTGGTAGGGCGTCGGCTGGATCGTGCGGATCCGGAAACGGCCGTTCTCGTCGGCGGTGATGACGCCGCGCAGGTTCCACTCCGGAATGTTCTGCGCGAACTGCGAATAGAAGCCGGCCGCGTCGTCCTGCCAGATGTCCACCTTGGCGCCGGGCAGCGGCGTGCCGTCGACGCTGCGGACCTGGCCGTGCAGGGTGAGCCGGACGCCCTGCTCGTCGTCGCGCATCGGCAGCGTGGCGTCGGCACCGAATTCCGGGGCGCCGGGCACGTAGAACGGGCCCTCGATCGACCCTTTGCTGCCGGCGCGGCCGGCGGTGGCGACCTCCTCGACGACGTGCTCGACGAAGACGTCGAGGAACAGCGGCCACTCGCCGTCCCGGCCGACCTGGATCAGCCACGCCTTCAAAGCGTCGTATTCGGAATAGGTGACACGGTGCGCCCGGATCGTCGCGTGCACGCTCTGCAAAACGTCGTTCACCAGTGCGTCGACCCGTTCCGGCGGAACGTCGGCGGCGCCATTAACGGTGGCCCGGAAGTGTTCGGTCGCCGACGCCCCGGTCGCGGCCGCGGTCGTTTTCTCAGACATGATTCGTTCCTTCGGATCGGGATGCCCGGGGCGGGCCAAACGAATCTGTTATAGCTCGCCACGGATAGTCCGGAACCGAAACAACGATGTAGCGATGGCCACGTGACCACCGTCATTAATGCATTATGCGGTGACGGCCGGTTGCCGGGCGGCGGCGTTCTTCTTGTCGAGCCCGTCCTGGGTGGCGCGCTTCTGGCGTCACAGAACGAGGACTGAAGGGGCTGCGGCCGGCGACGTAGCCTGCCCCGGATGGTGTTGACGTACACGCTGCAGTCGGCCGCGGATCTCGAGCGCGTGGCCGCCGCGACCTACATGCCGGTGGTTGCTACGCCGCGCGACAAATTCCGGGGGATGTTCGCGGCGCACGAACTCGGCGAAGTGGTGACGCTGACCGAGGCCCACGGTACGCCGCTGCACACGTTTCGCACCGAGCGGATGGCGGCACACGCCCGTCGAGACGACCTCCTGTTCTTCTCCGTGCACCGGGCCGGGACCGCGACGGTGCGCCAGGGCGGACGGGTGGCATCGCTCGGGCCGGGCAGCGGTGTGCTGTACGAGGCGCGCAGTGCCTGGGACCTGAACGTCGAAACGACGGTGCACAGCCTGCTTCTGCACTTCCCCCGGTCCGCGTTGGGGTTGCCGTCGGCGGAGATAACCGCGGCATTGGCCCGCACCGTGGCCGCGGCGTCGGCCGCCATGGAGCTTTTCACCGCGTACATCGAGCAACTGACTCGGGTCGCGGACGGTCTTTCGGCGGCGCAACGTCATGCGGCCGGCCTCGTCGGGATCGACATGCTGGCGATGATTCTGCGCGGCTCGACGGACGCGATGCTTCGCGGCGACAACGCGGACGCGGTGCTGCTCGAGACGATGCGGCATCACGTGCGGGAACGGCTCGCGGACCCCGAGCTGACGGTTTCCGCCCTGGCGCGCCGGCATCACGTCTCCGTGCGGCGTACGCATGAGTTGTTCGCGCGGACCGGCGTCACGCCGGGCTTCTACATCCGGGAGCAGCGTCTGCTCGCGGCGCGGGCCATGCTCTCCGACGCGCGCTTCGCGAGGCGGGCCATCGCCCAGATCGCGGCAGGCGTCGGATTTCCCCACTTGAGAACCTTCGAACGAGCTTTCGTACGCCGGTACGGGATCACGCCGGCACAATGGCGCCACGAGGCGCAAGAGCGGTCTCAGTCCGCCAGCTCCCACAGCAGGCGGTAGTAGGTCGTCCGCTCCGGGTCGGCGTCGACCCCGTAGGCCTCGAGCAGTGGTTCTTCCCAGCCGGGACCGTAATTCCACTGCGTGCTCCACGTGGCGACGGCGAGGTCGGCCCAGCGGTCGGCGACGCCGAGGCGGCCGAGGTCGACGTGCCCGGTGTAGACGCCGTCGTCGCCGATCAGCGTGTTGGGTGCGCACGGATCGCCGTGGCAGACCACGAGACGGTCGACCGGCGGCATGTCGGCCAGGATGCCGAGCGCCCGCTCGGTGGTGCCGAGGTGCCGGAGGTCTTCGGGCCACCGCCGCGGATCGATCCGGCCGGCCGCGGCTCGCGCTCGCACCGCTTCGCGTCGTCTCCCGGCCGCCCAGTCGTACGGGCATCCGGCGACCGGCAGGGTCTCGTGCATCGCCCGCAACCCGGCGCCGATCGCGCGCACCGCCGTCTCGGGGTCACGCTTCCAGTGGTCGTCCACCGCCGACCGCCCGGGCAGGCCGGCCGTGACGATCCAGGACCCCGCTTCGTCAGCGCCCTCGTCGAGAACGCGCGGCACCACGAGGAAAGCACCCGCCCAGCGCAGGCGCGCCACTTCTGCGGACAGGTCGATCCCGCTGCTGTCCGGCGTCCATTTGACGAACTGCCGGCCGGCCCCGGCGCCGATCTGGAAGGTCAAGCCCCCCAACTCGTTCTGCCACACGGCCTGCGCCGGGCGGCCCGCGGCGACCTCGATGACGGCCGGGGGGACCACAACCGGGCCTTGGGGTGAATGGGCGATCACGGGCCCATTGTCGCGCGGTCCGAGTGACACAGCCCACGCGGAGGGCGTAGTTGACCCGGAGGTACAGTACTGTCGGCGCATGGGCAGACCCATGAAGTTCGAGCCGGACGAGGCCGTGGACAAGGCTGTCGACCTGTTCTGGCGGCAGGGCTATTCCGGGACCACCCCGGTCGAGCTGGTCAATGAGCTCGGCATCGGCAAGGGCAGCCTGTACCGCTCGTTCGAGAGCAAGCGCCACCTGTTCGGCCTGGCCCTTCGCCGGTACGCCACCGAGCGTCTCGACTCGCTCGCCGAGGGCCTGGCGGGTGACGGCCCGATGCGACCGAGGGTGCGGGCCGCCGTGGAGCGTCTGTCCGGGGCCGGCGCGCACGAGCGCGGGTGCTTCCTGGTGAACGCCATCGCGGAACTGGGGCAGGTGGACGAATCCGTGGCCGCGACCGCGGGTGACGTCTTCGACGGCATCGAGACCGCCTTCCGGGACGCCATCGAGCGGGGCCGCGACAGCGGTGAGTTCCGCTCGGACCGCCCGGCCGGCGAGACCGCCAGTTCCCTGCTCGCGACCGTGGTGGGGCTGAGCGTGCTGGCGAAGACGCGCAGCGATCCGGCCCGTCTCGCCCGCATCGTCGACTCCGCCGTCAACGGTCTCTGAGCCTTGCACGCACACGACGGAACGGAAGTGGGACGGGCTTTGCCGACGAATCGGACCGGATCGGAAACCAGGATCCGCGGTACGGCCAAGTCGCTCGTCACGAAAATGAACGCCAGCCTGAGCATGCCGACGGCCACGAGCGTGCGCACGATCCCGGCCAAGCTGATGATCGACAACCGGATCGTCATCAACAATCACCTGGCCCGGACTCGTGGTGGAAAGGTGAGCTTCACCCCGCTGATCGGGTGGGCTCTCGTGCGAGCGCTCAAGGAGTTCCCGGGGCAGAACGTCTCCTACGCCGAGCTGGACGGAAAGCCGTACACCGTCACGCCCGACCAGGTGAACCTCGGCATCGCCGTCGACGTCGCGAAACCCGACGGGTCCCGGTTCCTGGTCGTCATCCGATGGGTGCCGGACATCCACGCGAACGAGGTCGAGAAAACGGCGCGCGTTCAGCAACTCGTCGATGCCTACCGGGCGCGCGGGCACCTCGTGGCCGACGTCGACCCGCTCGAATACGTCCAGCGGTCCCATCCCGACCTGGACCTGGCCGGCCACGGACTCACGCTCTGGGATCTCGACCGGCGATTCGTCACCGGCGACGAGCAGCCACGGAAACTGCGCGACATTCTCGGCGTGCTGCGGGACGCCTACTGCCGGACCACCGCTGTCGAATACATGCACATCCAGGATCCGGTGCAACGACGGTGGATCCGGGAGAGGGTCGAACTGCCGTACGCCAAGCCGGCCCACGACGAACAGATGCGGATCCTGGGCAGGCTCACCGAGGCGGAGGCGTTCGAAACCTTCCTGCAGACGAAATACATCGGGCAGACGCGGTTCAGCCTCGAAGGCGGCGAGTCGGCGATCCCGTTACTGGACGCGATATTGCGCGGGGCGGCCGAGAGCGGGCTCGAAAGCGTAGCCATCGCGATGGCGCATCGCGGACGCCTCAACGTGCTCGCGAACATCGCCGGTAAGACCTACGGTCAGATCTTCGGCGAATTCGAAGGGGCCGGCTCGGACGACGTCGGCGGCGGTTCCGGCGACGTGAAATACCATCTCGGCACCGAGGGCATCTTCACCGGCACCGGCGGCGAGACGATTGCGGTCTACGTCGCGGCGAACCCGTCCCACCTCGACGCGGTGGACGGCGTCCTTCAGGGCATCGTGCGTGCCCGGCAGGACCGTGGGCCCGCCGGCGCGTTCGGCACGTTGCCCATCGTCATCCACGGTGACGCGGCCATGGCCGGCCAGGGCGTCGTCGGGGAAACCATGCAGATGTCGCAGCTGCCCGGGTACCGCACGGGTGGAACGATTCACATCAATATCAACAATCAGGTGGGTTTCACGACGCTGCCCGGTGCGGCGCGGAGCTCGGTCTATTCGACCGACGTGGCCAAGACGATCCAGGCGCCGGTGTTGCGGGTCAACGGTGACGATCCCGAGGCCGTGGTGCGGGCCGCTCAGCTCGCTTTCGCGTACCGGCAGACATTCCACCGCGACGTTGTCATCGACCTGATCTGCTATCGGCGGCGCGGCCACAACGAGGCGGACGATCCGTCGATGACGCAGCCGCGGATGTACCGCCTGATCGAGGCGAAGCGCAGTGTCCGCAGCCTGTATACCGAGGCGCTGGTCGGGCGTGGCGACCTCACCGCGGACGAATACGAACAGGCGAACAAGGAATTTCAGACCCGGTTGGAGAGGGCCTTCGCCGAGGCGCGGGCCGGCGAACCCGAAGCCGCGACGGCACCCGAAGCCGTGCTGGAGCCCGAAACAACCGGGGTGAGCGGGGATGTGATCGCGCTGGTGGGCGACGCTTTCGGCGATCAGCCGCCGGATTCGCGGTCCATCCACGGGTCCGGCAATTGCTCGGCAAGCGGGTGGAGATGAGCCGCGCCGGCGACGTCGACTGGGCCTTCGGCGAGCTTCTCGCGTTCGGTTCGCTGCTGGTGGAAGGAGTTCCCGTCCGGTTGACCGGTCAGGACAGCCGTCGCGGCACGTTCGCTCAGCGGCACGCGGTGCTGCACGACCGAGCCAGCGGGCAGGAATGGCTTCCGCTCAGCGACATCGCGGAGAATCAAGGCCGGTTCTCCCTCTACGACTCGTTGCTCAGCGAGTACGCCGTGCTGGGCTTCGAGTACGGCTACTCGGTGGAACGACCGGACGCCCTCGTGCTGTGGGAGGCGCAATTCGGTGACTTCGCCAACGGCGCCCAGATCGTCATCGACGAGTTCATCAGCTCGGCCGAGCAGAAATGGGGACAACGCTCGGGACTGACCCTCCTGCTTCCCCACGGATATGAGGGCAGCGGACCCGACCATTCCTCGGCCCGTATCGAACGCTTCCTGCAACTGTGCGCCGAGGACAACATGACGGTGGCGCAACCGTCGACCCCCGCGTCGTACTTTCACCTACTCCGCCGGCAGGCCTACGCGCGTCCGCGGAAGCCGCTCGTCGTGTTCACCCCGAAATCCATGTTGCGCACGCGCGGGGCGACCAGCGCGCTGCCGGACTTCACCGCTGGCACGTTCGAGCCGGTGCTCGACGATCGGCGGGCGATCGACAGATCCGCGGTGCGCCGGGTGCTGCTGGTCAGCGGAAAGCTTTACTACGAGCTGCTCGGCCGGCCGGATCCGAGCGTCGCCGTGGTGCGGCTCGAACAGCTTTACCCGCTGCCCGCCGCGGAATTGACGCGCGTCGTCGAGTCGTATCCGAACGCCGAGCCGGTGTGGGTGCAGGACGAACCGAGGAACCAGGGCGCTTGGACGTTCCTGCTGAGCGAGCTCGGTTCGATCGGTGCGCGGCCGCTTCGGCTCGTGTCCCGTCCGGCGTCGGCGGCGCCGGCGACCGGTTCGAGTAAACGGCATGCCCAGGAACAGAGGGAACTCATCGACGAAGCCTTGAAAGGGTGATCCAGTGAGTCTTCTAGCCGGCATCGACGGCCCGGCCGACCTGCGCCGTCTGGGTGTGGACGAGCGAGTGCGATTGTGCGCCGAAATTCGGGACCTGCTGGTGCGGACGGTGGCGCAGACCGGGGGACACATCGGACCCAATCTGGGCGTGGTCGAGTTGACCGTTGCGCTACATACGGTGTTCGACTCGCCGGCCGATCCGATCCTGTTCGACACGGGCCACCAAACCTACGTGCACAAAATTCTCACCGGCCGGCGAGACAATTTCGGCAGCCTGCGTCAGACGGACGGCCTTTCGGGTTACCCGAGCCGCGCGGAGAGCCCGCACGACTGGATCGAGAATTCCCACGCCTCCACCGCCCTCTCGTACGCCGACGGTCTGTCCAAGGCCAGGGACATTCGCGGCGATCGGCGGCCGGTGGTGGCGGTCGTGGGGGACGGGGCGCTCACCGGTGGGATGTCGTGGGAGGCGCTCAACAACATCGCCGCGGCCGATCGCCCTGTGGTGATCGTTGTGAACGACAACGGCCGGTCCTACGCGCCGACAATCGGCGGACTGGCCGACCATCTGGCGGGACTGCGGTTGCAGCCGAGCTACGAACGCGCGCTCGACGGTGTCAAAGAACTGCTCGGCCGTACGCCGTACATTGGGTCCGCGGTTTATGACGCTCTCCACGGGATCAAGCGGGGTATGAAGGATCTGCTGGCTCCGCAAGGCATGTTCGAGGACCTGGGCCTGAAATACGTGGGGCCCATCGACGGCCACGATCTCGCGGCGGTGGAGCGGGCCCTCACCCTTGCCAAGAACTTCGGGAAGCCGGTCGTCGTGCACGTCGTCACGCAGAAAGGCCGCGGCTACCCGCCCGCCGTCAACGACGACATCGAGCAAATGCACTCGCCCGGTCCCTTCCGGCCGGACACCGGCGAATTGCTGGCGCGGCCGGCCGGGACGTGGACCTCGGTGTTCTCCGACGAGATCATCAGCATCGGGGAGGCGCGGCCGGACCTGGTCGCGATCACCGCGGCCATGTGCGAACCGACCGGGCTGGGCCCGTTTTCCCGGCGCTTCCCGGACCGGTTCTACGACGTCGGCATCGCCGAACAGCACGCGATGACCTCGGCCGCCGGGCTGGCATCGGGTGGCATGCATCCCGTCGTCGCGATTTACGCGACGTTCCTCAACCGGGCGTTCGACCAATTGCTGATGGACGTGGCCCTGCATCGGTTGCCGGTCACGATTGTCCTGGACCGGGCCGGGGTCACGGGTTCCGACGGGCCGACGCACAACGGGGTGTGGGACTACGCGATGCTGGGCATGGTGCCTGGGATCGCGCAGGCGGCGCCACGAGACGAGCTGACCTTGCGGGCCGAGCTGCGCGAGGCGGTCGCCATCGAAACGGGGCCGTCGGTGGTGCGCTTTCCGAAGACGCCGCTCGTCGCGGAGGTGCCGGCGACGCGGTCATTCGGCGCGGTCGATGTGTTGTTCGAGTCCGATGACGTCGGTACGGCCGATGTGCTCGTGATTTCGGTGGGAGCGATGGCGGTGGATGCGGTAGCCGCCGCCCACGCGGTGGTGGAGGCGGGATTCACCGTCCGGGTCGTCGACCCGCGCTGGGTCAAACCGTTGCCACCGGAAATCGTCGAACTCGCGCGCCAGGCCGGGCTGATCGTGACGATCGAGGACGGCATTTTGAGCGGCGGAGTCGGATCGCGAATCGCGCAACTGATCCGCGAGGCCGGCATCGACACGCCGACGAGGGAGGTGGGCGTTCCCACCGAGTTCCTCGAGCACGGGAAGGTCGGCGATGTTCGCGCCCGGATCGGCCTCACGGCGGAGAGCATCGGCCGGCGGGTCATCGGATGGGCTACCCCTTTGGTGCCGGCCCGGCGAATGGCGCGCTGACGCGAATCAGCCGGCCGCGTACGGGGTGACCGAAGCGTACGCGGGCGGCTGATTCGCGGTGATCAAGGTCGTCGGAGGGTGACGAGGGTGGCGGCGGCGAACAGGCCGGTGCCGGCCATCACCCACCAGGCGTGCGCGAACCCGGGCACGCCGGCGCCGGCCGCGGTCAAGGCGACCAGGACCGCCACGCCGACGGCGCTGCCGACCTGGCGGCTCATGTTGAGCACGGCGCTGCCGGTGGCCGCGCGGTGCGGGCTGAGCGTGCCCGCCACCGCGAACATCGGCGCCTGCGAGAGACCGCCGGAGATGCCCATCAGGATCAGGCCGGGCAGCATCGTCGTGGCGTACGCGGGGTGGTCGCCCACGGCCACCAGCCAGTAGACCGCGGCCGCGACCATCAGCAGCGCCCCGGCCACCGCGGGCAGCGTGCGGCCGAAACGTCGCTGGATCGGGCCGGCCGTGGTCGCGAAGCCCATCCCGGCCAGCGGTGTCGGGGTGAGAGCGGCCCCCGTCTGGAGTGCGCTGAAGTGCCAGACGTTCTGCATGAACAGGGCGCTGCCGAGCAGGAAGATCGAGAACCCGGTGAAGTAGGCGAGCAACGTGATCGTGGCGGCGGTGAACTGCCGGTTGCGGAACAGGTCCCGCTCGATGATCGGCGCGGCCGCGGACCAGCTTCGCCGGATGGTCACGGCGGCGAGCACCGCCGCGACCGCGAAGATCGCGATCGTCCGCCAGTTGCCCCAGCTCCAGTCGTGGCCCTGCACGATTCCGAGGATCAGGAACGCGACGGCCAGGAGCAGGCTGACGGCCGAGAGGATGTCGGGCAGCCGGCTCCCGCGGGGTTCGCGGTGCTCCGGCAGCCACTTCAGGCCGCCGATGATCGTCGCCGCGCCGATCGGCAGGTTGATCAGGAAGATCCACCGCCAGTCCACGGTGACGAGCAGCCCGCCGACCGGGGGGCCCGCGGCGGCGGCGACCGCTGCCACTCCGGCCCACAGGCCGACGACCAGGGTGTGCTGGTGCTTCGGGAAGCTCGGGTACAGCAGGCCCAGCGAGGTCGGCACGATCATCGCGGCGCCGATGGCCTGAATCGCTCGCGCCAGGATGAGGAAGCCGAGGCTGGGCGCCACCGCGGCCAGCCCCGACGCCAGGGTGAACACGGCGACGCCGACGAGCAGGACGGTCCGGCGGCCGTAACGGTCGGCGAAGCGGCCGGCCGCGACCAGGACCGCGGCGAACACGACGGCGTAGGCGTTCAGGACCCACGACAACGTCGATCCGGTCGAGCCCGGGAAGGATTTCCCGATGCCGTCCAGGGCCACATTGACGATGAAGAAGTCGAGCTGGGCCATGAACGAGACGGCGCCGAGCACCGTCATGATCAGCCATCGTCGGCTGCGGGCGGCTGGTTCAGGCGTACGGGGAGGGGTGGCAATTGTTGGAGAATTTGGGCTCATGGGCCCAGTAAAGGTCGAAGTTTATGGGTTGACAAGCCCAGTTACTTGGGTCACGTGGCCCAGTCGCGCTATGCTTCGATGCATGCCAACGACTGACGTGCCGGCGCGCCGGCTCACGACCAAGGGCGAGGCGACCCGAGCGCACATCGTCCGCACCGCGGCCGAGCTGATCTACGTGAAGGGTGTGCAGAACACCAGCAACGAAGACGTCCGCAAGGCCGCCGGGGTCAGTGGTTCCCAGCTCAGCCACTATTTTCCGGACAAGCGCAGCATGGTCCGGGCGGTCATCGCGTACCGTGCCGACGCGCTGTCCGGGCTGCACCGCGAAGCCCCGCTGGGCGAGCTGGACCGCGTCGCCGCGCTGCACACCTGGGCCGAGTCATATCTGAATCGCGCCGACGTGCTGGCCGGTGGTTGTGCGTTCGGGTCGCTGGTGGCCGAGGTGATGAAGAGCGATCTGGAACTGCACGACGACATCGCCGAGGGCTTCGAGCGGTGGCGCGAGATGTTCCGGCGCGGTCTGACGGCGATGCGGGACAGCGGCGTGCTGCGCCGCGACGCCGACCCGGACCGGCTGGCGCACGTGTTCATGGCGGCGTACCAGGGTGGCATGCTGCTCGCGCAGGGTGCCCGCGACGAGGCGCCGCTGCGGGACGCGTTGAACGGCGCGCTGGACTACCTGGAGACATTTCGGCCGCGGCGCGGGCGGGCCGTCACGGCGCCGTCCAGTGACCGGTGACCACCAGCATCACCTGGAGCTGGATCGTGGAACCGAAGTAGTTCGCCGGATCGATCGTGCTGCCGGCCATCTTGGCCCACAGCGCGTCCAGCCACCGTTGGCCGGTGCGGTCGGTCATCGCGGCCACCGCCAGGGGCGCCCAGAAGGCGTTGTCGCGATCCGGGTCGTAGCGTTCGCCGCCGAGCGTGTAACCGGAGCCGACTCGGTTCGGATCGTCGCCGGTCGATTCACGGAACCATGCGTTTATCTTTCGTACCGCCGCGGTCGACGACTTGTCGCCGGACGTGATGGCATCCACGCCGAGGCGCCACGGCGTACGGCAGGCATTGAAGTGATAGTCGCCGTCGTGCCGGGTCTCCAGGACCTCACCCCGGACGGGTTCGACATTGCCGCCTCTCGATTCCACGAAGTCCGGCAGCAGACCCGTTCCCGGGCTGTATCGGGACTGGATGTGGGCGACGGCGCGACGATGCGAGGCCCGGATCGCGGACCAGTCCGGATCCTTTGTCGCCTTTTCGAAGGCGGTGAAGTGTTGCGGCATCCAGTCCGACGTGCGCGAGGTGCGATAAAGGGCCGGGTCGTCGGGGCCGCTCCAGTCGCCGAGCAGCATGAGATTCGAGCCGGGATGCACCGTATTCGCCTTGATCGAGTGGATGCGGCGTGACGCGAGCGCGCGATAGTCGTAGCGGCCCTCGCTTCCCCACATGACATCGGCGAGCAATAGCCCGTACGCGATGTCCATGTCGCCGTCGGTTGCCGAGCTCGCGCCGCCGCGGTCGTGGCAGGCGCGATCCTGCTCGGCCGCCATGAGATCGGGATGGCGATCCGAAGGGTGGGCCAGAACGTAGGTGAGGAGGCCGTCGAATACCGGTTTCGTGCTCGGTTCCCGATTCGCCATCGACGCGGTGATCACCATTCCGTAGCCCTGCGCCTCGGCTACGAAGGGGTAGTCGGCGTCGGGTGCGTAGACCTGGTATTGGCCGGAACCGCATTGCTTGCGGACAAATGCCTTCTGCCAGGCGCGGTAGTAGCGGATCAGGGCGGCGTCCTGGGCGGGTTGGGAGGCCGAAGGGCGGATTGCCGCGAAGGGGTAGATAGTGGACGCGGATGGCGGCGTTTGCTGCGACGGCGCCGGCTTTGCGGGCGACGGCGACAAAGACGGCGTCGGCACAGGGGCGGGCGATTGCGTGCAGCCCGACGATGCCACGAGCACACCGGCGGTGACGACGCCGGCAAGCCGGGACACCCTGCGCATTTCGACTACCGGCGGTGCGGCGCCACACCGGCCGCTTGCTCTTGTTCGCAACGTGCGTACATCTGTACATGCTACGCGGCGTTGAACGCATCGATTACGCTGAGTGCTTTGCTGGCCGACGGAGTGGAGTCCATGGTGGCGGCCCCCTTGTCTGACCTACTCGCCGAGCTCGCGGAGCTGGGGCGCGAGGCGGCGATCCTGGACGGCCAATTCCGGGCGGCCGCCGCGGCGTCGTCGGAGGCGTCCGCGCGGGACTCCTCGGAGCAGGTACGCGTCGTGCTGACCGCCGCCGGGCGTATCGAGACGGTCGAGGTCCTGCCGGGGTGGCGGGCGCACCTGACGGCCCAGGAGCTGGCTGACGCCGTGCTGTTCGCCTTTCGGGAGGCGGGCAACCGGCGGATGGAGACGTGGGCGGCGGCCGTCGGCACCGACGCCGGCACCAGGCTCTCGGCGCCGCCGTCGACCGCGGCCGACGGCGGCACGGTCCGCGACCTCTGGTATCTGCTGCAGGACGCCACCGACCGCCTCGACGACCTGGCCCGCGAGGCGAGCGCCCGAAGCCGCGCGATCACCACCGGACGCGATGCCCACGACCAGGTGACGGCGACGCTGACCGGTGGTGAGCTGACCGGGCTACGGGTCGGCGAGCGTGCCGGGCGCGACGTCGGAGCGGCGATCACGGCGGCGATCCGCGACGGCTACGCCGCTGCCGATGAGGCTTCCTCGATCACCGGCCGGTGGCCCTTCCCGGAGCTGGAGCGGTTCACCTCGGACCCGGCCACGCTGCTGTCCACCCTCGGCCTCGCCGCCCCGCCCACCGACCCGCAGAGGTGAACCGACGTGCCACCGCCGAACGAACAGCAGGTCAAGGCCGCGATCGGGGCGCTGCGCCAGGACGCCTCGACGTGGGACGCGGGCGCCGCGGAGTTACGTGACGCCGCGGGTGTCGCCGGGCAACTGCAGCTGAGCGCGCTGCATTTTTCCTACCTGGCCGACCAGCTCGGCCTGACGGAGACCTACCAGCTCCTGCAGATGAGGCTGTATCGCCTGCTGAACGAGGGCGCCGAGAACTTCAACGAGCTGGCCGGCGCGTTGCGGGCGGCGGCCGACGGCTACGAGCAGGACGAGATCAACACCGTGCACCGGATGACCGGCATCTACTGACGGACAGGAGATCGTCGCCATGGGCGTGGCATTGCCGCTGTCGGACGCCGAGTTCAACGACACCCTCGCCCGGGTCGAGAACGGGCTGCAGCAGGCCGTCGACCTCACCAACAAGATCATCGACGCGTGCAACAGCGTCGGCCGGTGGCTCGGGCCGCTCTGGGACGGCGTGACCGACATGCTGAACCGGCTGGTCGACCTGATCGAGAAGCTCTGCTCCGAGATCGGCAAGTTCTTCACCCGCCCCGGCGTCCCGTGGACCTTGTGGAATCACGGCACCTCGTGGACCGAGCAGGTGGGCAAGCGCGCCACCGACCTCATGTCGCAGGCCACCACCGGCCAGACCGAGATCGACGAGCGGTGGCAGGGCCCGGCCGCGACCGCCTACCTCGGCACGCTGCCGGATCAGAGCAAGGCCCTGGCCGCGATCAAGGCGGCCACCGACGATCTCGACGACGCGCTGACCAAGGTGGCCGGCGGGATCATCGCGTTCTGGCTCGGCATCCTCGCGGCGATCGTTCCGTTCATCATCGAGCTGACCGGCTGGGGAGCGGCCGCCTCCACCGGCGTCGGCGCACCACCCGCCGCAGCCGGTGCGGCCGCGTCGACATTGAAGGCGCTGGGCATCATCACCGCGGTCGTGGGCGCCTCGATCGCCTATCTGACAGCGATTTCCTCCCAGTACAAGGACCTGCTACAACGGGTCAACAACAACGACGGTTTCCCGCAGGGCTACTGGCCGCGCTCGACGACCGGGATCATCGCGGACGGCAGCCTCAGCGACGACAACACCACGAACTGGCACCTCCGTACCTCCTGACGTCCCCGGAGAGGACATGAGCGACGACCGCGTACGCGTACCGGACCCGGCCCTGATGCAGCGCGCGGGCACCCGCATGCTCCTGGCTCTGATCATCGTCTTGATCCTGGTCACGCCGCTCACCGTCGGGGGCATCACGCTGCTCGTCGCCGGGGAGGCGGCCGGCTTGCCGCTCGCCGCCGGCGGAGTGGTGCTGGGGGTGGCGGCGATCGTTCTCACCGTGACGACGCGCCGGATTCGCCGGACGCTCGATCAGGGCACCGTCGCGCGCGGTGCGCTGGAGGCGGCACGACGGGTCAGCCGGCGGGTGCGCCTCGCCTGCCTGACGACACTGCTGGCGCTGATCGTGTTCGGGGTGGTGCGCGGGCTGTCCGGCGAGTGGTGGAGCCTCGGGACCGCGCTGCTGATGGGCGTGGCGCTCTACGTCTTCGGCAACGGCGCGAACACGATGGTCAAGGCGCACGACCGGGCCCTCGCGGCGTAGGTCAGACGAGCACCATCCCGCCGTCGGCCATGATGACCTGGCCGGTGATGTAGTCGGAGTCGGCCGACGCCAGGAACAGCGCCGTGCCCACGAGGTCGCCGGGCTCGGCCGGTCGCCCGCGCAGGATGCCCGCGGCGAAGTCGGCCATCGCCTGGCCGGGCCGGGCCGAGTCGCCGATGCCCATCAGGTCGGCGTCGAGCTGCGTCCACAGCGGAGTGTCGACGACGCCGGGCGCGAACGCCGTACACGTGATGTTGTGTTCGGCCAGGGCTCGTGCGGCGGCCTGGGTCAGGGCGTTCACGGCGAACTTGCTCGCGCAGTACGGCGCGAAGCTGGCATATCCCTGCCGGCCGGCGATGGACGAGGTGTTGATGATCTTCCCGCGCCCGTTCGGGATCATGCGCTTGGCCGCCTCCTGGATGCCGATGAGCACGCCGAGGGCGTTCACGTCCATGATGGAGTGCCAGTTCTCCTCGGTCACGTCGAGCAGGTGCATCGGGCGGTTGAAGCCGGCGTTGTTGAAGTGCACGTCCAGCCGGCCGGCCTGGGCGACGAACGCGTCCAGCGCGGCGGCGACCTCTTTGCGCTGCGACACGTCGGCCGCGAGGGCCACGGCCGGCGGCGCGGACATGCCGGCGATCTCCCTCGCGACCCGCTGGGCGGCCACCGCGTCCACGTCCAGCACGCCCACGACGGCGCCCTCGGCCGCCATGCCCAGCGCGATCGCCCGGCCCATGCCGCTCCCGGCGCCGGTGATGACGATGCCTTTTCCGGCCACGCGTCCGGCCATCACGCGCCTCCCGTTCTGTGATTGTGAACACGTCGCGTCAAACGTAAACTGCTGCTTCACGTAACGTCCAGTACTGATGGCGTTCGCGCTGTGTGCCGATCTCCGGACGGTCAACAGTCGCGTTCGCCTGTCCGTACGCGTAAGGATGGGGGCGGACCAGGGCGTACGGTCTGCGGTCAGGCGTGGAGGTGCGGGATGGTGGACGGCGTGGATCCGCCCGTTCGGTTCGCGGTCGTGCACGAAAGCGCCCGCACACGCGTCACCCGGCTGTCGCGCGCCGGCCGCACGCTGATCATGAAGGAACCCCTCGGGCCGGACGCCGGGCGCCGGCTGCGGCACGAGTCCGCGATCCTGGAGCGGATGCGCGGCGTCACGGGTGTCGCTCAGCTGGCCGACGAGTCGTCGCACGACGGCACGATCGTGCTGGCCGACGCCGGCGAGAGCACCCTGGCGGATCTGCCGAAACCGCTGCCCGCGCACGACCTGGCCGGGTTCGCGCTGGCGCTGGCCCGCGCCATGGCCGAGGTGCACCGCCGCGAGGTGATTCACCGCGACCTCACCCCGGCCAACATCGTGGTCGCCGCGGACGGCACGCCGACTCTCGTGGACTTCGGCCTGGCCGCGTCGATCGCCGAGATCCGCCCGGAGTTCACCCACCACAACGAGATCCCGGGAACGCTGGCGTACCTGGCGCCGGAGCAGACCGGCCGGACCGGCCGCGCCGTCGACCAGCGGGCCGACCTGTACGCGCTGGGCGCGGTCCTGTACGAACTCGGGACCGGCGAGCCCCCGTTCGGCACCGGCGATCCGCTGCGTCTCATCCATGATCACCTGGCCCGGCTGCCGGACCCGCCCGCCGACCTCCCGGAACCGCTTTCGAAGATCATCTTGCATCTGCTGGAGAAGGAACCGGACAACCGGTACCAGTCGGCCGACGGCCTGGTGCACGACCTGTCGCGGATGGGCGACGAGCCCGGCCGGTTCCGGGTCGGCGAGCGTGACTTCCCGGTCCGGCTGCTGCCACCGTCCCGGCTGGTCGGCCGCGACGAGCCGGTGGCCGTGCTCAAGGCGGCGTTCGCGGAGGCGCTGGCCGGGCGATGCGCCGGAGTGGTGATCAGCGGCGTGCCCGGGGTGGGCAAGACGGCGCTGACCGACGAGCTGCGGCCGGTGGTGACCGCCAGCGGCGGCTGGTTCGTGGCCGGCAAGTTCGACGAGTACCGCCGGGATCAGGAGTTCAACGCGGTCCAGCAGGCCTTCACCTCGTTCGGGCGGCTGCTGCTGGCCGAACCCGAGGACGAGGTCGCCCCGATCCGGGTCCGGATGCTGCGCGCGCTGGGCGCGAACGCGGGCCTGCTCGCCACGGTGGTGCCCGAGTTCGCGACGCTGCTCGGGCCGGGTGAGCTGGGTGACCCGCTGACCGCGGGGGTGCGCGCGCAGATGGTGGCCGCGGGGGCGCTGCGCGCGGTGGCGTCCAAGAGACGCCCGCTCGTGGTCTTCATCGACGACCTGCAGTGGGGCGGCGGCGTCCCGCTGGGTTTCGTCGACATGGTGCTCAGCAACGAGGGGTCCGAGGGTCTGCTGCTGGTCGCCGCGTACCGGGAAGGCCACGTGGACCCGTCGCACGCGCTGGCCGCCATGCTGGAGCGCTGGAGCGAGGCCGCGGTGCCGCACGTGGCGCTGGAAAATCTCACCGGGCCCGACCTCGTCGCCATGCTGAGCGAGACGCTGCACGTCGCCCCCGCCGCCGCGGACGAACTGGGTGAGGTGCTGCAGCCACACTGCCACGGCAACCCGTACGAGACCGTGGAACTGCTCAACGCGCTGCGCCGCGACGGCGTGCTGACCGCCGCGCCGGACGGCTGGCGGTGGGACCCGGCGGCGGTCCGCGCGCATCTGACCCAGGCCGAGGCCGGCGGGTTGTCGGCGGCCCGGGTCGCGGCCATGCCGGAGCGGTCCCGCCGGGCCGTGGAGGCGATGGCCTGCCTCGGCGGCCGCGCCAAGCTGAGCGTGCTCGAGATCGCGATCGCCGCACCGGGCGAGGTGCCGGACCTGCTGGAGCCGGCCCTGCGCGACGGCATCCTGGCGACCGAGGCCGGCGCCGAGGACGCGGTGCGGTTCCGGCACGACCGGATCCGGGAGGACGTGCTGAACGGGCTCGGCCCGGACCGGCGCGCCGAGCTGCATCTGGCCATGGCGCGGCGGCTCGCGGCCGAGCCGTCCCTCTTCGCCGTCGCCGCGGAGCAATACCTGCCGGTGGCCGCCGCGGTCACCGAGCCCGGCGAACGCCGCGCGGTGTCCGCTCTGCTGCGACGCGCCGCCGACGAGGTGGCGCAGATCGGCGAGTTCGCGCTGGTGCACGCGCTGCTGTCGGCCGCGCTCACGCTGGCCGACGACTCCGGCACCGACGCCCTCATCGAGTTGCACACCCTGCATCACGCCGCGCTGTTCAGCCTGGGACGTCTCGACGAGGCCGACGACGACTACCGGGCGCTCGAGGGCTTGGCCGCCACCGTGCTGGACCGCCGGGCCGCGACCGCGCTGCAGGTGAAGGGGCTGACGCACCGGAACCGTTTCACCGAGGCCATCGAGCTGGTGATCAGGTCGCTGCGCGAGTGCGGCATCGACGTGCCCGACGACGAACGCATGCCGGCGGCCATCGACCGGCAGTTCGCCCGGCTCTACGACTGGCTGGACCACACCGATCTCGCCAGCGACATGGCCCGCCCCGATCTCACCGATCCGGCGCTGCTGACCGCGGGCAGCCTGCTCAACGCGATGCTGGCACCGGTCTACTTCGTCGGCGACCAGGTCACGTATTCCTGGGCGGGCCTGGAGGCGCTGCGCATCTGGACCGAGCACGGACCGGGGCACACCCTGGTCGGATCGGCGGCCAACGCGGCCTTCCACGCCATCACCCGCAGCGGCGACTACACCGCGGCCTACCGGACGGCACGGCGGATCCTCGCGCTCGGCGAGAGCCGGTCCTACGAGCCGGACACCTCGCACGCCCGCCTGGCCGTGTCGTTCCTGACCTCCTGGTTCGAGCCGGTGGAGAACAGCATCCAGGAAAGCCTGCGCGCCCGTGAGGGGCTGACCGCGGGCGGCGACCTGTCAAACGCGAGCTACACGTACCACCAGACGGTGGTGGGGCTGCTGGACTGCGGGCCGGTGCTGGACGCCTGCATGGCCCAGGTGAACGCGGCGCAGGCTTTCGCACGGCGGACCGGCAGCGGGCAGACCTCGCTGTGGCTGGAGAGCTACGACTGGCTCGCCGACGTGTTGCGCCGTACCGGCTCGGCCGCGGCCGCCGAGCCGATCCCGATCGATCGGTACGCGGGCAACCCCCTGGTGGTGATCCACGTTCACCTGTGCCGGGCGATCGCCGCCGCGATCTTCGGAGACCCGGCCGAGCTGGCACGGCAAGGGGCGGCAGCCGTACGCCTCCTGCCCGTCATCACCGGGTTCACGGTGAGCGCCCTGGCCCACCCGCTGTACGGGCTCGGCCTCGCCGGGCAGGCCCGGTCCGCGCACGGCGACGAGCGTGCCGCCCTGCTGACCGAACTGGACGATGTACTGCGGTGGCTGGGCGCCCGCGCCGCCGACGCACCGGACAACTTCCTGCACCTGCTGCGGCTCGTGGAGGCCGAGCAGGCGTGGGCCATGGGCGACTTCCGCGCCGCGGCCTTCGCGTACGACTCCGCCCGGCGCGAGGTCGAGAAGCGGCAGCGCCCGTGGCACCGGGCCCTGATCGCGGAACGCGCCGGCCACTTCTACCTGGCGCACGGCCTCGAACACACCGGCTACGAGCTCCTCGCCCAGGCCCGCGAGCAATACCTGGCCTGGGGCGCCCCGGCCAAGGCCGAGCAGATGGAATGGGCCTACCCGGGCCTCAACCCGTCGCCCGAGGACGGCCAGGCCGACGACCACCCGCGCCGTGCCACGGTCACGGCCGGCGCCACCGACCTGCTCGGCATCCTGTCCGCGTCGCGGGCCCTGAGCTCGGAGACGAGCGTCGAACACCTGCACGCCCGGGTCGCGGAGGTGCTGAGCGCGATGACCGGCGCCACCGGCGTGGATCTCGTGCTGTGGGACGAGGCCCGCGAGGACTGGCTGCTGCCCGGCGGTCCGGCGGCGCCGATGTCGGTCCTGCGCTACCTGCACCGCACCCAGGAACCGCTGGCCGTCAGCGACGCCACCACCGACGACCGGTTCGCCCGCGACCCGTACTTCGACGGCCTCGCCTGCTGCTCGCTGCTGGCCGTACCGGTCCTCGGCCGCGGTGCGCTGCGCGCGGTGCTCCTGCTGGAAAATCGACTCATCCGAGGGGCTTTCACGACCGGGCGGCTGGAGGCGGTCGGGCTCATCGCCGGGCAACTCGCAGTCTCGCTGGACAACGCCCAGCTCTACGCGGGGTACCGGCGCATCGCCGACGAGCAGGCGGCACTGCGACGGGTGGCCACTCTGGTCGCCCGGGCCGAGCCGCCGGACGCGGTGTTCGCGACGGTGGCCGCCGAGGCCGGGCAACTGCTCGGCGTCGACTTCGCCACCCTGATCCGCTACGACGAGTCCGAGATGATGGAGATCGTCGGCATGTGGACCGCCCGGGAGGGCGTTCCCCCGACACCGCTGGGCACCCGCCTGCCCCTCGGCGGGACGAACGTGACCACTCTCGTCTTCAACACGCAGCGCGCCGCCCGCATCTACCGCGCCGAGGCCACCGGACCGATCGGCCAGATCGCCATCGACGAGTGGGGCTGGCAGGCCGCGGTGGGCGTGCCGATCAGTGCCGAGAGCCGGTTGTGGGGCGTCCTGCTCGCGGGGTCCATAGGCGACGAATCGCCGCCGCCGGACAGCGAGACCCGGCTGTCCGCCTTCGCCGAACTGGTGGCGACCGCGATCGCGAACGCCGAGGCACGGGCCGAGGTGGCCGCCTCCCGCGCGCGCATCGTCGCCGCCGCCGACCAGGCACGTCAGCGCATCGAGCGCGACCTGCACGACGGCGCCCAACAGCGGCTGGTGTCGCTGGCGCTGTGGCTACGCGAGGCGCAGGCGGCAGTCCCGCCCGGGCTGGAGGAGTTGCGCGCCCAGCTCGTCAAGGCGGTGGCCAGCGCCAACGACGCATTGGAAGAGGTGCACGAGATCGCCCGGGGCATCCACCCGGCCGTCCTGGCGACCGGCGGGTTGCGGCCCGCGCTGCACGCGCTGGCCCGGCGCTCCACGATTCCGGTACGCCTGGACCTGCTCGCCGATCAGCGCCTGCCCGAGCCCGTCGAGGTCAGCGTGTATTACATCGTGGCCGAGGCGCTGACCAACGCGGCCAAGCACGCCCGCGCGTCGGCGGTGAGCATCCATGCCGAGGTGGTGGGCGACCTGCTACGCGTCACGGTGACCGACGACGGCACCGGCGGCGCGGTGGTGGGCGGCGGCACCGGCCTGGTCGGTCTCAAGGACCGTGTCGAGGCGCTCGGCGGGCGGCTGCGGGTCAACAGCCCGGACGGCGGCGGGACGAGACTGACCGCGGAGCTTCCGATCACCACGGCCAGCACCAAACCGGGTCAATAATGTCCATGTGAGCGAGCCGCGGACGTCCCGTCGGTGGAAGGATGGCTGAGTGCAGTTGAGGTGTGTGATCGTCGACGACGACGAGAACTTTCTCGATGTCGCCCGGGCCTCGCTGGAACGCGGGGGCGTGATCGTGGCCGGGGTCGCCGACAGCGGCGCCGCGGCGGTCCAGCGCGTGGGCGCGCTCCGCCCGGACATCGTGCTGGTCGACATCCGCCTGGGCGCGGAATCCGGCTTCGACGTGGCCCGGGTGCTGGCGGCCAGCGGCCACGCGGGCCGGCTCATCATGATCTCCTCGTACGCCGAGGCCGACTACGCGGATCTGATCGCCGAGGCCCCGGTCGCCGGCTTCCTGTCCAAGACCAAGCTGTCCGCCGTGGCCATCCACCGCCTGCTCGGCATCACCTGACCCGGCCGCCCGTTGCGGGCGTCCGGAGTGGACACGCCGGCCGCTCAGACTCCGGCTCGCAGCGCGAGTTGCTCGCGCAAAGCCGCGTTCTCGGCGCGCAGGCGGGTGAGTTCCGCGCGGACCGGTGCCAAGGCGCCGGCCAGTTCGGCCTCGGTGTAGCGCGGGGTGATGTGCTGCGAACAGTTCCAGTCGTGGCCCTGGACGGTGACGGTGACGAGCCGCTCCACGATGCCGTCGGCCAGGTTCGCGGCTAACCTCTTGCCGAGGTGGTCGGGGATGCCGTCGCGTACGTCGAAAGTCGTTGCCGTGCCGATGATTTTCAGGCGGGCCCGGTGGGCGTAGTCCATGAGGAACAGCGACACCCGGGGTGCGGCGGTGAGGTTGCCGACCGACAGGTACTGGCGGTTGCCCCGGACATCCGCCCAGGCCAGCACGCTGTGGTTGGCGTCGTCGGGGTCGAGCACGTGCAGGAAACCCGGTGGGCCGCCGCGATATTGCACGTACGGCCAGCCGGTCTCGCCGACGGTGGCCAGGTAGAAGCCGTCGCGCTCGGTGATGAAGGCGGCCGCGTCGTCGTCGAGCAGGGCGTCGGTGTGCCAGCCGGCGGTCACGCGTGCCATGGCGGTGCGGCTGCCATAGCGCTGCTGCGCGGCGGCGACGGACTGGGTGGTGAGCTCTTGCAGGTAGCGATGCGGCATCGTGCACCCTCTCACCGTTCTCGAAGCCTTTGGGGGTTAGAATATCTCACCTGTCAAGAGGGCTTTGGTGGTAAGATCGCGGGATGGTGCAGCGACCGCTGGTCGGCGAGCCACTCGCCCTGGACCTGGTGAACACGCAGTGGCTCGACCGGAGCGAGATCGTCGACCTGTTCGACAGTCCTGGCGAGTTGCCGGCTTGGCTTGCGGAGCACCACTTCGCCGGGGACGCGGGCGCCGTCGAGGGGCCGCTGCGGCAGGCTCGTGGCGCGCTACGCCGGATCTTGGAAGAACCGGGGCCGGCCGCCGAGGACGGGGTCAACCGGGTGCTGTCGTACGGCGTGGTGCGGTTCGCGATCGGCCCGCACGGCGTACGGGAAGATTATGACGTTGAATCTGATTGGGTGCCGGCGTGGCGGGCGGTCAAGGACTATCTCGAATTGCTCAGCGGGTCGGCTGATCGCATTCGGCGCTGTGCCCATCCCGCCTGCAATCTCTATTTCTACGACACCTCGCGCAACGGCACCCGGCGCTGGTGTTCGATGGACGGCTGCGGCAGTCGCAGCAAGGCCGCTCGCCATTATCAGCGCCGGCGCGGCGCGGCCGGGGCGCCGGCCTCACCACCGCGGCGGTGAGGCCGGTCGCGTCAGGGCTGGGGGGACGCCTCGATCGCGAGGTCGGGGAACGGCATGTCCAGGGCCGCCCGCTGCAGGCCGCCGTCCGCCTCGATCACCTTGCCGGTGAGGAAGCCGGACGCCGGCGACGCCAGATAGAGGACGGCGGCGGCGATGTGGTCCGCCGAGCCGACCATGCGCAGCGGAATCGCCCCCTCCATGGCCTGCCGCGCCTGCTCGTTGGCGAGGAATCCCTCCAAGGCGGACGTGGCGGTCGGGCCGGGGGAGACCGCGTTCACCCGGATGCCGGGCGAAAGGTCCTCCGCGGCGAGCCGGGTGTAGTGCAGCAATGCCGCCTTCGCCGTGCCGTACGCCAGGTAGCCGCGGCCGGCGACCCGGCCTAAGACGGCGCCGACGTTCACCACCGCGCCGCCGCCGGTCTGCGCCATGACCGGCGCGGCCTCGGTGACCAGAGCGTGCGTGGTGCCCACATTGAAGTGGAAGGCCTGGTTCAGGAAGTCCACCGTGGTGTCCAGGATCGCGGCCGGTGCCGTGCCGCCCAGGTTGTTGACCACGATGTCGAGGCGGCCGAAGCTCTCGACGGCCGCGGTGACCAGCGATCGCATCGTCGCTTCGTCGTCGAGGTCCGCCGCGACGACACGGGCGCGGCGCCCGGCCGCCTTGATCTGGTCGGCCACCGCCTCGAGCTGGTCGCCGCTGCGGGCGGCGATCACGACGTCCGCGCCCGCCTCGGCCAGCGCGACGGCCGACGCGGCACCGATACCGCGGCCGGCCGCCGTCACGATGGCGACGCGATTGTCGACCCGGAACAGGTCGAGTACTCGTTTCAACGTACAAGGCCCTTCTGAAGAACGGTTTGTCCGGCGGACAAACGTCTGTCCGGGCCGATTATTCAGATCGATCCACCGGCGGCTGGTACCGGTCACATGAGCGGCCGCGTTCGGCCTGGTGGATGGTGCGGCCGGCGCAGAGCCGCACCGGCGGATAGACGCCACGGAACAGGTAGGACGCCTCGACCCGGAACCTGGTCCGGCCCCGGCCGCAGTGCCGGCCGAACGTGTGCCATTCGATGCCGTCCGCCGGGCCGCTGCGGGCGACCTGGATCGCGGCACAGCGAGACGGCCCCTTCCCGGTCAGGGTGCCGGCGATGCGGATCGGGTTCCGCTGGTAGGTCCCGTGTCCGACGACACCGCCGGCGACCAGCCGGAACGAGTCGGCCGTGGCGGGAGCCGGAGCGACTCCCAGGCCGACGGCGGCGACGAGCGGAAGGACGAGAGAGTGCATGGTTGCTCCTTCGCAGAGATGGGCCTCAAGAACACAACGCGCGGCCCCGTCTCCCGGGTTCGTGCCAGCCCTGCGCATCGACGACAACCATTGGCGGCCGGGTGAGCGTCTTGGGTGTCGACATAGGCGAGCGACACATCTCTTGAGGAGCATCAATGGCCCCTGACACGCTCGGCGTGGCGGGTCCGGCGCTTCGCGGCCGATTTCGCCACGACGGAACGGGGAACCTACGGGTGGATACCGCCGAGGACGAGTTCGATACTTTTGTACGTGCCCGGACGCACGCGTTGTTGCGTTCGGCCTATCTCTTGACCGGTGACCAACAGCTGGCCGAGGACCTGGTGCAGTCGGCGCTGACCCGTACGCATCAGTCCTGGAAGCGGCTGGCGCACAGCGGCAACGCCGAGGCGTACGCGCGCCGCACCATGTATCACCTCCAGGTGTCCTGGTGGCGGCGCCGCCGGGTGGCCGAGGTGCTGCCCGAACGCATGCCGGACCGGCCCGGCCGCGAGGACCACGCCGGCGAGGTGAGCCTGCGGCTGGCGCTGCGGGAGGCGCTGGCCCGGTTGACGGCCCGTCAGCGGGCGGTGCTGGTGCTGCGGTTCTTCGAGGACTGCACCGAACGCGAGGTCGCCGACATGCTGGGCGTCAGCATCGGCACGGTGAAGAGCCAGACCGCCAAGGCGCTGGCCCGGCTGCGGACCATCGCTCCCGAACTCGCCGACGTCGACGGCCGGAAGGAAGCCCTGTCGTGACCAACCCCACAGATCCGTCCCGTACGCCGGCGCGGGTAGCGCTGCACGACCAGATGGCCGGAATGGCCGAGGAGGTAACTCTCGTGGACCTGCGTGACCGTGTTCTGACCTCGTCGCGGCGGGTGACCGTGCGCCGGCGCGTGGTGCTGTCGTCGGTGGCCGCGATCGCCGCGGTGGCGGTGGCCTCGGGTGTCGCCTGGGGTGGCCTGCCCACCTCACCGCGCAAGGATGTGGCTCCGGCGGTCAGCGTGTCGCCCGCGCCGTCGACGCCGACGTCCAAGCCGACGTCCAAGCCGACATCGAAGCCGCCGTCCAAGCCGGCACAACCGGCCCACGCCGTCGTGCCGCAGCGGCTGTTCTACCTGGACACCACCGGCGAGTTGCAGCGACTGGACGGCTCGACCGGCGCCCCGCTGTTCCAGCCCCGGACCGAGTCGTGCGGGCTGACGATCTCGCCGGACCATTCCCGGATCGCCTACGTGATCGGCGACGGCCTCGCGACCGGTGACCTGGTCGTGGCGAGCCCGAACGGCGCCGGCAAGAAGACGGTGCTGCACGGCGTCGTCTGCACCGGCGGGAACAGCCCGGTCTGGATGCCCGGCTCGCAAAGGCTGCTGGTCCGGCAGGGGTACGGCAAGCCACGCGAGGTTCTCGACCTGCGCGGTGGCGACCTCGCCGGCACCCCGCTGGGGAACGTGAACGACTATGTTGCCTGGTCGCCGGCCGGGACGTATGTCGCCTACGCCGAGTCCGGCAAGATCGTGGTGGCCCGCCCGGACGGCACCGTGGTCCACCGCGTCACCCACGCCGACGAGACGCCGACCGGCGGGTTCAGCGTCCAGGGCGTCTCCGATGACGGCGGCCGCGTGATCGTCGGCATGCTCAACAGCGATCCGGGCGCCGTGCGCACCGGCTTCCGGGTGGTCGACACGCGGACCGGCCGCACCATCAGCCTCCCGGCGTCGGTCACCCCGAAGAATCCGCGTCAGGCGGCGATCTATCCCATGCCCGGCAACAATCTCCTGGTACGCGTCCCCACCGGCAACACCCACACGTTGTCCGTGGTCAGCCCGGCCGGCCAGGTTCTCGACTCCCGCACCGAACCGTCCGATTTCCACGGCTCCACCCTGCTGACCTCGTCCTGAGCGACCGGCCCGAAGGTGTGCGCGCACACCTTCGGGCACGCTGCGGCTAGGTGTTGATAACAATGATGGGCACCACGATCGCGGCGACCTGCAGGATCAGGCCGATCAGCCAGCCCAGCAGCAGCCCCGGACCGGAGAGGCGCGCCCGGGTGGCCGGGATGACCACCAGGATCACCTCGACGATGAGGGCCAGCACGTCCAGCGCCGGGATGAACAGCAGGAAGAACACCGAGCCGACGATGTCGTCGTCGCCGAGGGACGTGAGGGCGACGATGCCGAACGCCAGCCCGAACGCGATGGCCTGGACCAGCACGCCCAGGCCGAGGTCGCGGCCGAAGTGCTTGGTGGGCGTGCGAGCCAGCTGGTCGGTGGTCATTGGTTCTGGCTCTGGTCGACGAAGGCCTGCAGCACCTCGGGCACGGTGACCGGGGTCCGGCCGAGCAGGGTGCGCAGGTCCTTGCTGTCCGACTTGAGACGCCCGTCGCGGCAGGCCAGCTCCAGCGCCAGGCCGGCCTCGACGTCGTCGGTCTCGATGCTGATCAAGGCGCGGTAGTCGGCCTCGGACACTTCGACGAATTCGACCGGCTGGCCGAGCTGGTCGGTCGCGAACTTGGCGAAGTCGGCCTCGGTGAAGGGCGTCTCGCCGGCCAGCTCGAAGGAGGCGCCCGCGTGCGGGTGGGTGACCAGGATCTGGCCGGCGGCGCTGGCCAGGTCGGCGCGGGCGATGGCGGAGACCTGGCCGTCGCGGGCGAGACCGAAGACCTGGTTGCTGTCGAGGCCGCCCTGGAAAACCGTGGTCAGGTACCGTTCGGCCTGAAGCCCGGCACGCAGGAACGTGAACGAGTCCGGGAACATGCTCTTGATCAGGTTCTCGGTCACCTTGTGCGCGGCGAAGATGTCCGCGTTGGTGTCCTGGGCGCCGAGGCCGCTGATGTATCCGACCCAGGTGGCGCCGGCGGCCTTGGCGGCGTTGAGGGCGTTGCGGTTGCGCTGGAGATTCTCGTCGGTGTTGGGTTCGAAGTTCTCCAGGCCGATGTACGGCAGGAGCATGAGCTGGGTGGTGCCGGCGAACACGTCGTTCAGCCCGTCCGGCTTGGTGAGGTCGGCCTCGCGCACCTGGACGCCGAGCTCCTTGACGTCGTCGATGCTCCCGCCCAGCGGCGGCACATCGTGCGAGATGGCCAGGATGTCATCGGAGCTGACGCCGCGGATCAGCAACTCCTTCACGATCTGGAAACCGACCTCGCCGGCCACACCGTTCACTGTGAACACGTTCGTCTCCTCTGTCCGGATCTTTCACGCCACCAGACGGGGAGAGGGCCGCGATATTCAGGCGGGATCTGTCGGCTAACCGACGGTCAGTTCTTGCAGGTCCAGGACACCTTGCCGCTGATGCCGGGGGAGACTTGCCCGTTGCCGTCGGAGAAGGCGAGCCGCGTGAAGGTGAAGGTGCCGCCGCCCTGCGGGCCGCGTCGGCGAGCACTCTCACCGAGGTGGTGGCGGCGTACTCGGTCACCCGGTGACGGTGGATCGCGTGGGCGCGACCGCGGGAGCGACGGCATGGCTGACCGGCCGGGCGCGCCGGTTGCCGAGCGCCCGGCACACCAGGTAGATCGCGAAGGAGATCGTCGTGACGTACGGGCTGATCGGGATGTTGCTGCCCAGCGAGAGCAGGATGCCGCCGACCACCGAGACGACGCCGAACAGCACGCTCAGCAGCGTGACCACATGGGGCGACGCCGTGACGCGCATGGCCGCGGCCGCCGGTGTGCAGATGATGCTGAGCACCAGCAGGGCGCCGACGATCTGTACGGACATGGCCACCGACAGGCCGAGCAGAAGCATGAAAATCGTGGAAAGAGCCTTGACCGGTACGCCTCGGGCGGCGGCCAGCTCGGCGTCGGTGCTCGCGAAGGTCAGCGGACGCCAGACCAGTAACAGGCCGAGCAGCACGAGCGCGGAGGTGCCGAGCAGCCACGCGAGCTGCGGGGTGTCGACCGCGACGATCTGCCCGGTCAGCAAGCCGAACTTGTTCGCCGCGCGTCCCTTGTAGAGGGACAGGAACAGCACGCCCAGCCCGAGTCCGAAGGGCATCAGCACGCCGATGATGGAGTTGCGGTCGCGGGCGCGGCTGCCCAGCGCCCCGATGGTGAGGGCGGCGAGGATCGACCCGGTCAGCGAACCCACCACGACGTTGACGCCGAGCAGCAACGCGCCGGACGCCCCGGCGAAGGACAGCTCGCTGATCCCGTGCACCGCGAACGGCAGGTCGCGCATCATCACGAAGGTGCTGATGAGACCACCGACAATACCAAGAATCAGGCCGGCGATGATCGAGTTGCGTACGAGGGAAAGCAGTTGACCGTAGTCGGCGAAGTTGAAGATCTGATGCCAGACGCTCATGACGCCCCCAGCACGTGATGGGGTTCGTGACCCGGCTGGCCGATGGTCTCCGGGAGGCCGGCCACCAGGATCCGGCCGCCGGAGCGGATCACCTCGACGGGCGTCTGGTACAAGGCGCTCAGCGTCGCGGAGTTGAGGACCTCGTCGACCGAGCCCACCCGGAAGGTGCCGCCGGCGAGGTACAGGACCCGGTCCACGTACGGGAGCACGGGGTTGATCTCGTGGGTGACGAAGACGACGGCGGTGTCCGCGGTCCGCCGGCGCTGATCGACGAGCGCCGTGGTGGTGCTCTGGCTGTGCGGGTCGAGGGAGAGCAACGGCTCGTCGCACAGCAACAGCCGCGGGTCGCCGATCAGGGCCTGCGCGATCCGGACGCGTTGCTGCTCGCCGCCGGAGAGCAGGCCGACCGGGCGGTTCGCGTAGTCACTCGCGCCGACCTGGTCGAGCAGCGATTCGATGCGGCGGCGACGGGCGCCGCTGGGCCGGCCGATGCCCCAGCGGTGCCCGTCGAGCCCCTGCCCCACCAGGTCGCGGGCCCGCAACGGGGTGAGAGCGTCGATGCGCCGCTGCTGCGGGACGTAGCCGACGTCGCGGCTGCCCCGGCGGGCCGGATGACCCGCGATCTTCACGGTGCCGCTGCCGAGGCGCTGCTGGCCCAGGATGACGCGGAGCAGACTGGTCTTGCCGGATCCGTTCGCGCCGAGCACCGCCAGGAACTCGCCCGGCTGGACGGTCAGATCCAGATCGGACCAGAGGGTGCGCGCGCCGAAGCTCAGCGAGCCGTCGTGAATTTCCAGCACCGGTGCGGACATGGTCGTTATCCCAGCGCCGTTTGGATCGCGGACAGGTTGCCGGTCATCCAGGACACGTAGTCCTTGCCGGTGGGCAGGGTCTCGGTGACCGGGACCACCGGGATGCCGGCGGACTTGGCGGCGGTGAGCACCTTCTCGGTCTCCGGGCCGGAGGTCTGCTCGTTGTAGGCCAGCAGGGCGACCTTCTTCTGCGAGAACAGCGCCAGAGTGTCGGCGAGCGTGCTCGCGGACACGTCGGTGCCCTCCTCGATCGCCTCGCTGAACGCGGGCGGGGTCTTGTTGACCAGCCCGGACGCCTCCAGCATGTACAGCGGCACCGGCTCGGTGATGGCGGCGCCGGCACCCGCGTGCGCGGCCTTGATCGACGCCTCGGTGCCCTGCATCTGCGTCAGCTTCTGGTTGAAGGCCGCGGCGCCGGCGTTGAACGTCGACGCGTCGGCCGGGTCCTTGGCCGCGAGCGTGCTGGTGAGCTGGTCCACGAACTTCTCGACGGTGGGGAAGTCGTACCAGACGTGCTCGTTGAGATCACCGCCGGCCGGTGCCTTCTTGCCGGAGATGTCGACGACGTTGAACACCGTCGCGTTGGTGTTCTTGGCGGCCTTGAGCATGGTGTCGACGAAGTCGTCGTAGCCGCCGCCGTTCTCGATCACCACGTCGGCCTTGGACAGCTCCAGCTGGGTGCGGCTGTTGGCCTCGTACGAGTGCGGGTCCGCGTCCGGGTCGCTGATGATCGAGGTGATCTTCACCTTGTCGCCGGCGATCTGCTTCACGATGTCGCCGTAGACGTTCGTCGACGCCACCACCGACAAGGTCGTGCTCGCCGTGCTTGCGGCACTCGGCCCGGGGCTGGCCGAGGACGACGAACCACACGCCGACATGGCCATCACCAGGGACAGCGCGCCGACGCCGAACAAGCTCGTGCTCAACCGGGTCAACACCGTCTCACCTTCCGTAGGGAATTCTGAAAATGAATTCCATCTCGGGAAAAGTTAGAGGGTGTCGTGCCGAGGTCACAAGCTATTGGAACCGATTATCATGTTGGTCACTTATGCATACATTCTCATCAGTATGTGGCTTCCTTATGATCCGGTGATCGACCAGTGCCATGGCTCGGACGGCAGGTTCGCGAACCCGTATTCGTCGGCGTGCGCCTTCAACCAGGCGAACCCGGCGCTTTTCGCGGTGAGCGTCTTGCCGCCGGAGGTGATGTCGACGGCCAATCCGATCTCGTGCAGCGACCGGCCCGGGATCGCGGTCGGGACCCGGCACGACGAGGCCGGCGCCGTCGAGATGTCCGGGCATCCGTTGATCTTCCGTAGTTCGATCTGGCGCTGCCTGGTCCGGAATCCGCCGCCGGACAGCACGATCCCGTCCGCCTTCGCGTCGTCGATCATCCGCTGGAAGGCGAACGCGACGCTGCGGTGCACGGTGATGCCGTAGACGGTGGTCGCGTCCGCGGTGGTGAACGTGGCGCGGACCTGGGTGACGACGTCGCGGCTGATCGCGGCGGCCCGAGCGGTGAGCTCGGCGGTGGGCGCGGTGCCGGTCAGCTTCTGCTGCGTCACCTTGACGGCCGCACACGTGGTCTTCCATCGGGAGGTCGCGCCGGCCAGCCGCGTGGTAGCGATGCTCAGCCCGGTGCGCGCCGCGGTGAGTGCCGCCGTCGCCTTCCCCGACTGCGCCCGGCGCGTGATCATCGTCTTCGTGACGATGGCGACAGCGCTCTTCGCGTGGGCGACCCGGGCGCTGCGATACGGACGTTGCCGTTGGACCCGGAGCATGGTCTTCCTGGCGCCGGCCACGGCCTGGGTCGCGGCCAGGTATCGGGTCCGGGCGGCGGTGTCGGCGGCGGCGGCCGCGGTGAGCCCGGCCTGAGCGGTGGCGATCGCGGCTCGGGCCGAGGTGACCTCGGTGGCCCCGCTCGCGCACCCGTTCTGCTGAGCGGCGAGGCTTATGCGCAGTCGCGCGGGGCCCGGGGTCGCGGTGAGGCTGCGGCGCATCAGGTCCGACCACGTCTGCGCGGCGCTCGGGATCGCGGCCTGCGCCGGCGTACCGGAGCCCGTCAGGGTGGCGGCGAGCAGCACCACGAGGGAAACCCAGAGTCGCTTCATCACCCGGAGAAGCGTGCGTCCCGACGGGTGCACGGCCGTCCCGGCCGAGGGTGCAATCGGGTTATCGGCGTACGGCGACGGCCAGGAACCGATGCGGCGGGTCCTGATACGTGGTGAGCTGCCAGCCGGTGCGCGCGGTGGAGGCGCGCAGCACGTGCTCGGCCAGCGGCTCGTCCGGGCGCAGCGCGCGGCCGTGCCGGGCGGCGAGGGCGGCCCGGCCGGACGGGTGGAACAGCACGAGCCGGCCGCCGCGGCGCGTGACGCGGGCCAGTTCGGCCAGGCCGGCGTCCGGGTCGGGCAGATGGTTGATCAGGCCGGCCGCGAACACCGCGTCGACACTGCGGCCGGCCAGCGGCAGGTTGCCGGCGTCCGCCAGCAGAAGCACGGCGTCGCCGGCCCGGGCGTGGTCGCCGGCGGCGGCGAGCATCTGCGGCGTGTGGTCGACCCCGATGACCGTTCCGCCGGGTCCGACGGCGTCGCGCAGGGCCGGCAGCGCCCGGCCGGTGCCGCAGCCGACGTCGACCGCGACCCCGCCCACGGCGATGCTCGCCTCGACGACGGCCGCGGCGTACGCGGGCAGATCCGCGCCGAACTTGCTGTCCCAGGTGGTGGCCCGCGCGGCGAAGAACGCCCGGGACTCGGCCCGATGCCAGAGATCGGCCGCGATCAGGCCGGGATCCGCGTGCCGCAGCACCGGCCAGTGCGGATCGACCAGGTCGACGACCACGTCGGGCTCGTCGGCACTGGTGCCCGGCTCGTCGCCGCGGACCCACACCCGCATCCGCCAGGCGCTCTCGACGGGCTCGTCCACGACGAGCCCGTCCGGCGTCCGGGTCGTCGAGCGTCCCTGCCGCTCCAGCCCCGTCCTCAGGCCGTCGCCGAGCAGATCGGCCGCGCCGTCGGCGCCGTCGATCAGGATCCGGCAACCGTGCGCGGGCAGAGCGCCGATCAGGTGGTCCAGGACCGTCGTCCACCGGGCGCGCTGCTCGGCGGTCAACGCCGCCCAGTCCAGCGTGCGGTCAGCACTCATGAGGACATCATGCAACTGCGGCCCCGAAGTGACCAGTACGCCCGCAAATGCAACCCGACACGCCGGTGCGGAGGCGTGTCTGCCGAGCGTCGTCACGCTCGGTGCACATTGACGGGCGGGGGCCGGAACCATAGCCTCCTCGGTGGGACCTGTGAGGAAGCTGGGGAGGATCCAGCGCGGTCGCGCCACTGTGAGTCCGGCAGCCGCCGGCAAGTCAGACCCTCACCCGTCGCCATGCCCCATCCGTACGAGGGACGCACGATCCCCAAGGAGGCTCTTCATGAGCTCTATGCCGCATACCCCCACCACCGCCGCCACGCCGCTGGTCATCCCCGGTTCCAAAGCCGTGTTCTGGCTGCTCGGCACCGCGGTGCTCGCCGTGCTGGCGTACTACTTCATCGGGATCGACCAGGGTGCCGTGTCGGTCTTCGGCAGCGACACGCACATCCACGAGTTCGTCCACGATGGCCGCCATTTCCTCGGCTTCCCCTGCCACTGACCAGGTAGGAAGCTGAACAATGGAAAAGCGGATCATTTGGCGCGGCATCCTGGCCGGCGCCATCGGCGGGCTGCTCGCGTTCGTGTTCGCACGGATCTTCGCGGAGCCGCAGATTCAGAAGGCCATCGACTACGAGGCCGGCCGCGACGCCGCCCAGCACGCCCTGGACCAGGCGGCCGGGGCGCCGATGGACCATCACGAGGGCGCGGAGGTCTTCAGCCGGGCCGTGCAGGGCAACTTCGGCATCGGCGTCGCGCTGATCTTCTTCGGCGCGGCGATGGGTGCGCTGTTCGCGGTCGCGTACGCGCTCTATCTCGGCCGTGCCGGGCGGGTCCGGCCGCGCACCCTGGCGCTGCTGGTGGCCGGCGGCGGGTTCGTCGGCATGTATCTGGTGCCGTTCGTCAAGTACCCGGCCAACCCGCCGGCCGTCGGTAACGGCGACACGATCTCCCAGCGCAGCAGCTTCTACCTGCTGATGGTGGCCGCGTCGCTGCTGTTCCTGGTCCTGGCGGTGTGGCTGGGCAAGCGGCTGCGGCCGCGGTTCGGCACGGGGAACGCCACGCTCATCGCGGGCGGGGTGTTCCTCGCGGCCACCGCGATCGTGATGCTGGTCCTGCCCTCGTTCGGGGAGCTGGCCGCGAACAAGGCACTGCACCAGGCCACCGAGACGCCGGGTCCGCTCACCGACGCGAGCGGAAACATCGCGTTCCCGGGCTTCCCGGCCGACCTGCTGTACAACTTCCGCCTGTACTCGATCGGCGCGCAGCTGATCCTGTGGGCGACCATCGGGCTGGTCTTCGCCCCGATGGCCGAGCGGCTGCTGGCACCCTCGACGAAGGCCGCGCTGGTCGGCGCCTGAGCGCGGACGAGCGGCGCCGGTGCACTCCGGCGTCGCTCCGCCCGCGTGACGCACGCGACACGCCAGGCACAGCATCTGGTGTTTCCCTTTCGCGCCCGCACCCATATATGGTGTTGTCCGCAGCTGGTTCGGGCGTCCTTCGTGGACGTTCGAGGCAACAGGGAACCCGGTGTGAGTCCGGGACTGCCCCGCAGCGGTGAGTGGGAACGAAAGCCGTCAACGAAGCACTGGGGAAACCTGGGAAGCGACGGCCGGTAGGAAACGAGTACGACGCCCGCGAGTCCGAAGACCTGCCAGCGCGCCGCACGCCACCGGTGTGCGGCGGTCGGAGGCCGCGCGGGACGGCCGACGCCATGATGCCGAGCCGGCGACAAAGCTCGGTGGCGTCCCCCTGCGCGCCCGACGACCCATGGGTTCTGGCGTGAGGAGGGGACACATGCAGGTCCGTAAGCGCGACGGCGACCTGGAGACGGTCGACGTCGGCAAGATCGTCAAGGCGGTCGAGCGGTGGGTCGCCGATCTGGACGAGGTCGATCCGCTGCGGGTGGCGACCCGGACGATCAGCGGGCTTTACGACGGCGCTACCACGGCCGAGCTCGACAAACTGTCGATCCAGACGGCGGCCGAGCTGATCGGTGAGGAGCCGCAGTACTCCCGGCTCGCGGCACGCCTTCTCGCGGCGTACGTGGAAAAGGAAGTTCGCCGGCAATCGGTGGCGAGTTTCAGCCAGTCGTTCCGCTACGCCCACCAGCAGGGGCTGATCGGCGACGAGACCGCCGCTTTCGTGGCGGGTAACGCGCGCGAACTGGACGACGCGATCGATGTGGACGGCGATCTGCGGTTCGAATACTTCGGATTGCGTACGGTCGCCGACCGTTATCTGCTGCGCCATCCGCAGACGCGGCTCGTGGTGGAGACGCCGCAGTATTGGCTGCTGCGGGTGGCGTGCGGATTGTCGCGGACGCCGGGCGAGGCGATCGGTTTCTACCGGCTGATGTCGTCGCTGGCCTATCTGCCCAGTTCGCCGACGCTGTTCAACTCGGGGACCCGGCACACGCAGATGTCGTCGTGTTTCCTGGTCGACTCGCCGCGCGACGAGCTGGACTCGATTTACGAGCGGTACCACCAGGTCGCCAAGTTGTCGAAGTTCTCCGGCGGCATCGGCATCTCGTGGTCGCGGATCCGGGGGCGGGGTGCGCTGATCCGGGGCACCAACGGCACGTCGAACGGGATCGTGCCGTTTCTCAAGACGCTCGACGCCGGAGTCGCGGCGGTCAATCAGGGCGGCCGGCGCAAAGGTGCGGCGGCGGTCTATCTCGAACCGTGGCACCCGGACATCGAGGAATTCCTCGAACTCCGCGACAACACCGGGGAGGACTCGCGCCGCACGCACAATCTGAACCTGGCCAACTGGATCCCGGACGAGTTCATGCGCCGGGTCGAGGCCGACGGCGAATGGTCGCTGATCGACCCGACGGACGCGCCGGAGTTGCCGGATCTGTACGGCGCAGAGTTCGACGAGGCGTACCGGGCGGCGGAGAAAAAGGCCGTCAAAACCGTCCAGGCCCGGGACCTGTACGGGCGGATGATGCGCACCCTGGCTCAGACGGGCAACGGGTGGATGACGTTCAAGGACCGCTCGAACGCGTTGTCGAATCAGACCGCGGCGCCCGGCAACACGATTCACCTGTCGAATCTGTGCACCGAGATCCTCGAGGTCAACTCCGATGCGGAGACCGCGGTGTGCAATCTCGGGTCGATCAACCTGGGTGCGCACGTTTCGGCCGAAGGCGTGGACTGGGCGAGGCTGCGGGCGACCGTGCGCACCGCGGTCGTCTTTCTCGACCGGGTGATCGACATCAATTTCTATCCGTCGCGGCAGGCCGAGGCGTCCAACCCGCGGTGGCGGCCGGTCGGACTCGGGCTGATGGGATTGCAGGACGCGTTCTTCACGCTGCGCCTGCCGTTCGACTCGGACCAGGCCCGGGAGCTGTCCACACGCGTACAGGAGGAGATTTTCCTGACCGCGCTGGAAACGTCGGTGGAACTGGCCGAACAATTCGGCCCGCATCCGGCGTACGCGCAAACCCGTGCCGCCCAGGGTGAGCTGCACCCGGACCTGTGGGGTGCGCCGGTTTCGCAGCCCGGCCGGTGGACGAGCGTGCGGGAGCGGATCGCCGCGTACGGGCTGCGGAACTCGCTGCTGGTGGCCATCGCCCCGACCGCGACCATCGCGTCGATCGCCGGTTGTTACGAGTGCATCGAGCCGCAGGTGTCCAACCTGTTCAAGCGCGAGACGATGTCCGGCGAATTCCTGCAGATCAACACCTATCTGGTACGCGAATTGAAGGCGCGCGGGCTGTGGACCTCGTCGATTCGTGAGCAGATCAAGCGGGCGGAGGGTTCCGTGCGGGGCATCGTCGAACTGCCCGCGGACGTCCGGGAATTGTTCCGCACCGCGTGGGAACTCCCGCAGCGTGCGCTGATCGACCTGGCCGCCGCCAGATCGCCGTTCATCGACCAGTCGCAGTCGCTGAACCTGTTCATGAGCGCGCCGACCATCGGCAAGCTCTCCTCGATGTACCTCTACGCGTGGAAAGCCGGCTTGAAGACGACGTATTACCTGCGGTCGCGGCCCGCGACACGCATTCAGCAGGCGACCGTCGCGGTGACGCCGGTCGTTGTCCCGGACGCCGAGGCGCTGGCCTGCTCCCTGGAAAACCCGGAATCGTGCGAGGCCTGCCAGTGACCACCGAATCCCGCCTGCTCGACCCCGGCATGGACCTGACCCTGCGGCCGATGCGGTATCCGCATTTCTTCGACCGGTTCAAGGACGCCATCAAGAACACCTGGACCGTCGAGGAGGTCGACCTGCATGCCGACCTCGCCGACCTGGCGAAGCTCTCGCCCGCCGAGCGGCACCTCGTGTCGCGGCTGGTGGCGTTCTTCGCGACCGGGGACACGATCGTCGCGAACAATCTGGTGCTCAACCTCTATCAGCACGTGAACTCGCCGGAGGGACGGCTCTATCTGTCCCGGCAGCTGTTCGAGGAGGCCGTGCACGTCCAGTTCTATCTGAACCTGCTCGACACGTACGTGCCGGATGAGAAGGAGCGGTTCGAGGCGTTCGCGGCGGTGGAGAACATTCCGTCGATCGCCCGCAAGGCCGAGTTCTGTTTCCGGTGGATCGACTCCATCTTCGAGCTGCGTTCGCTGGCCACCCGCGACGACCGGCGCGCCTTCCTGCTCAACCTGATCTGTTTCGCCGCGTGCATCGAGGGGCTGTTCTTCTACGGTGCCTTCGCGTACGTGTACTTCCTGCGTTCCCGGGGCCTGCTGCACGGGCTGGCGTCGGGCACCAACTGGGTGTTCCGGGACGAGTCGATGCACATGGCGTTCGCCTTCGACGTGGTCGAAACGGTCCGGGCCGAGGAACCCGATCTGTTTGACGCCGGAATGGAGCAGCAGGTGCGCGACATGCTGGCCGAGGCCGTCGAATGCGAGGTCCAGTTCGCCGCGGATCTGCTCGAACAGGGCGTCTCCGGAATGTCGCCGGCCGACATGCGTGAATACCTCCAGCACGTCGCCGACCGGCGGCTCGCGGTGCTGGGCATCGCGCCGATGTACGGCTCGAAGAATCCGTTCGCCTTCATGGAATTGCAGGACGTGCAGGAGCTGTCCAACTTCTTCGAGCGCCGCGTCTCCGCGTACCAGGTCGGCGTGACCGGAACGGTCAGCTTTGACGACGAGTTCTAAGCGCCTGATCGGAGGTCTTGCCCGTAACCGTCGCCGCATGCCCCACACCGTTAGCCCCGCCCGCTCCCGAGGGTGTGGGGACTTGCGACGCCCCTGCTGTCTGGACTCGCCACACTCTTAGCCCGCGCCCGAGGTGTGGGGACTTGTGACGCCCCTGCTGTCCGGACTCGCCACACCCTTAGCCCGCTCCCAAGGGTGTGGGGACTTGCGACGCCCCCGCCGTCCGGACTCCGCACACCCGCAGCTCGCTCCCGAGGTGTGGGGACTTGCGGCGCCCCCGCTGTCCGGACTCCCCACACCCGCGGGCCGCCGTCCAGGGGCTGCGCTCGATCGCCACCCTGACACGGTCTTCGCGCTGATATGTCCCCTCGGCCGAGTGAGTTACGAACAGGACTTCGGACTACGCGCTTAGTCGGTCTTGCCGGTGACCAGGAACACGACGTGGCGGCCGACGTTGACAGCGTGGTCGGCGTACCGCTCGTAGTAGCGGCCGAGCAGGGCGCCGTCGATGGCCGCCTCGACGCCCAGCGGCCAGTCCGGGCTGAGCATGACGGCGAACAGCCGGCGATGGAGATCGTCCATGGCGTCGTCGTCGCCGTCGAGCTCACCGGCCAGCGTCGCGTCCTGCCCGGCCAGCACCGACACGATCTTTTCGGCGAGCTCGTCGGCCACGCCGCTCATCGCGCGGAACAGGCCGGCCAGCTCCGGCACCACGGCCGGCAGCGGGTGCCGGCGCAGCGCCGCCTCGGCGACGTGCGTGGCCAGGTTGGTCATCCGCTCCAGGTCGGCGGCCACCCGTATCGCCGTCATGATCATCCGCACGTCACCGGCGTCGGGGTGCCGGCTGGCGACCAGGTCGTAGACGCGGTCCTCGACGACGCGGTAGAGCACGTCGACCTCGGCGCCGCGCACGATCACACCCTGGGCCAGCGTGTGATCGGCGGTGAGCAGGGCGGTGCTGGCCTGGCGCATCGCCTCCCTGGTGGCCCTGGCCATGGTCACGAGCGAGCTGACGGCCCTGGTCAGCTCGTCGTGGAATTCTCCCCGCATGGCATCTCCCGCCGTGGACGCTCCGCGCGCTGGCAGTGCAATCCTATGTGCGCAGCGGGGAGTCGGCGCCGGTGGCGCTGGTCTCGTGGACTGGGCAGATCACTGCGCGTGCGGACAATCGGGGTATGAAGGACCTGAACCTCCGCCGGATTCGGTATTTCCTCGCGTTGGGGGACGAACCTCATTTCGGGCGGGCCGCTGCCTCGTTGCACATCACCCAGCCGGTGTTGTCACGGCAGATCCGCCTGCTCGAGGAGGACGTCGGTGTGAAGCTGCTGGATCGCGACGGTGGATCCGTCCGGATGACCGAGGCAGGCCGTCGCGTGGCAGCGGAGGCGCCCGCGATCGTCGGCGCCGCCGCCTCGCTGATGCGCTCCCTTCGGGACGCCGCCGAGGGGATCGAGCGGATCCGGATCGCGTTCATGTGCGGGATTTCGCCGACACCGTTTACTCGTGCGCTCGCCGCTCGTCACCCCCGGCTCGCGGTGGACTTCATCCGGACGACGATTTCCGACCAGACCGAGGTTCTGCACAGTGGCCGGGCCGACCTGGCGTTTGTCCGTACGCCGTTCGACCAGGATGGGCTGAGCGGCCGGCCGCTGTACACCGAGCCGTGGTTCGTAGCACTTCCGACCGGCCATCGAGCGGCGAGAATGGAGTCGGTGGGCATCGCCGACCTGGCCGATGAGGTCCTGTTGCAAGTGCCCAAGATCATGCCGGAGTGGCTCAGCCTGCCCGGGAAGCGACGGGAAGCGCCCGCCATCGCCGAGAACATCGAGGAGAAGCTCGAACATGTGGCGGCGGGCCATGGGATCGTGGTGCTTCCCCAACAGGCCGCCCAGAGCTATTCCCGCGAGGAGCTGGCAATGGTGAAGATCAACGGGGTGCGCCCGAACCAGGTCCTCGTGGCGTGGCGAACGGATGCCACCTCACCGTTGATCCAGGAGGTCGCCCAGGCCGCGGCAAACGGTCGGCCGTCCAGGCCGATCGGTCGCGACGGAGGCGATGAGTAGCCCTTCCAGAACCAGGATGCGTGGACCGTGGTCCGTTCTCCTTAGGCCGTCGTCGACCTGCGGTGATGCCTATCGCGCGGCGGCCGGACCGAGAAAGCATTGGTGGCCTGTGAAGGGCGTGCCACGCTCCGGATATGAGTGAAGCGAGCGTTCTCGTGGTCGGCGCCGGGCCGGCCGGACTTGTCCTTGCCTGCGATCTGGCCCGGCGCGGGGTGTCCGTTCGAGTGATCGACGCGGCCGTGCAACCGCTGGCGGGCTCCCGGGGGAAGGGGTTGCAGCCGCGCAGCATCGAGGTACTGGATGATCTTGGGGTGGCCGGCCAGATCGTTGCCGGTGGTCGTTTCCGGATATTGCTGCGCAAGTACGTGGAGGGCGCGGCGCCGGTCACGCACGAGCTGAGTGATTTCGGCCGGGAGCCGGACGCCGCTACCCCGTACACCCGCACGATGATCATCCCGCAGTACCGGACGGAGGCGATCCTGCGGGATCGGCTCGCCCAGCTCGGTGTGAACGTGGAGAGGGGTACGCGGCTCGTCTCTTTCACCCAGGACGATCAAGGCGTCTCCGCGGTGCTGGACCGATCCGGCCGAACCGAAACCGTTCTCGTGTCCTATTTGGTCGGCTGCGACGGTGCCCATAGTCCGGTGCGAAAGCAGAGTGGGATCAACTTCTTCGGTGAGTCGGAGGCGGACAGCCGGCACCTGGTGGCCGATCTTCGGCTCGAGGGGCTCGACCGGGACTTCTGGCATCAGTGGCCGCAAGCGGACCACAACCTGCTCGCTCTGTGCCCCTTGCCCGGGGTCGACGCCTTTCAGCTGCAGATCGCGCATCCGCCCCTCGTTGAGGAGCTCACGCTTCCGGCTATGCAGGAAATCATCGACGGCATGAGCGGCCGTACGGACATCCGGGTTCGCGAGATCATCTGGTCATCCATCTGGCGGCATAACGTCCGTATCGCCGATCGGTACCGAGCGGGCCGCGTGTTCATCGCCGGCGACGCCGCACACGTGCACCCGCCGGCCGGGGGACAGGGCATGAACACGGGCATGCAAGACAGCTACAACCTGGCCTGGAAATTGGCGCACGTCTTGGCCGGAGCTCCGGAAACACTCCTGGACACCTACGAGGAGGAGCGGTTGCCGGTCGGTGCCAACGTCGTCGGGCTCACCACCGCACTCAACCGCCCCGGCTACACCAACATTCTGCCGACGACAGGTCAGACGGCGGACCTCCTTCAGCTCAGCGTCAACTACCGGGAGAGTTCCCTCAGTGGGAACGGTGGTGGCGATCGTGCGCCGGATGGCCTTTTGACGAGTGGCGCACGGCTCTTTGATGTCTTCCGAGGTCCCCACCTCACCGCGCTGGCCACCGGGCCGATCAGCGGCAAGATCGCCGAGCGGATAGCGGCACGCCACCCGTTGTATGTGAAGGCGGCTACCGACCCCACGCCGGAAACTCGCCAAACCTATGACGTCGCGGACGACGCGCTCATCATCGTGCGGCCGGACGGATACATCGGTGCCAGGACGACCCCGGCGGACGAGCAGACGCTCACCGAATACCTGGCAAAATTGCTTCCCCGCAGTTAGTTCGGAATAGTGTGATTCTGCAAACCTGAATTCTGTGCTCGGGTGGCCGTCTTGAGAGCATGCAGATATTGCGAACGCTTGTGCGTATAGTCGTCGACAGTCTGGATGACTCGCTTCCGCTATTCGAAGATCTGACGGACACCACGGGTATTCGGTTTCCGTATCGGGAGTGGCAGATAGGAATCGCGCAGGACTTTCTTCTCGTGCAGATTCCTGCTGGAACGGGGCCGGCTTGGGTCATCCAAGCACTTTGTGTCGTGGATGAACTCTCCGAAACGCTGCAGACGCTGACCGACGGCGGAGCTGAAATCCTCAGAGGTCCCACGGACGTGCCTTCGGGCCGCAACATCATCGCCCGGCACTCGGACGGGATGGTAATCGAGTATCTGCTGCCGAACGCGGACATGGCGAAGCTGCTCCAGACGGCCGGATGACATCACCTTAGGACAGTCCCAGGGATCGCCGTCGGCGGTGCGGGACGGCGATCCGGATGAGGATCCGTCCTTACATCGCGCCCCGTGCGATCAGGTCGGCAGCCCGCTCCGCGATGGCCACGACCGGGGCGTTCGTGTTGCCCGTCGGGATCAAAGGCATGACCGAGGCGTCGACCACGCGCAACGCTTCCACGCCGTTGACGCGCAGTTCGCCGTCGACCACGTCACCGATACTGCAGGTCCCGACGTAATGGTGATAGCTGCTGATGTTGTCCAACGCCGTAGCGGTCAGATCGCCACCCGGGCCGGGAAGAACCTCTTCTGCCCGCCACCGGTCGAGGACAGCAGATTCGCCGATGCTGCGAGCGATCTCGAGACCAGCGACCAGTGCCGTCACGTCACGGCTGTCGGTGTTGTAACGCGGGTCAATGAGCGGGCGAACGGCGGGATCGGCGGAGACCGCCCGCACGGTGCCGCGGCTGTAGGGTGCCATCAGCGAGACGTTCCACGTGTAGCCGTCTCCCGGCATGGGTCCGGGAAGACCGATGCGCCGCAATGGGACGTTGGTGAACATGATCTGCAGATCCGGCCGGGTCGCCGCCGGGCTGCGCAGGAGACCAACGACCTCGGCGAAGTTGCCGTCCCCGGCCGCGACGTGAGTACTGGCCTGATAGACGATGCCGGTGAGGGGGTGGTCCTGCAAATTCCGCCCCACCCCGGGCGAGTCGACCTGTACTCGAATCCCGGCGCGCTTGAGTTGGTCCTCGGGGCCTATACCGGACAGTTGAAGCAGATGAGGTGACCCGATCGTACCGGCAGCGAGGATGACCTCGGTGGTGGCCGCGATCTCTTTACGCTGGCCGTCGTGGACGACGACAACACCGGTACACCGCCCGTTGTGGAGGGTCACGCCGTGCACGACGGCGTCGGTGAACACGGTGAGGTTCGGCCTGCCGGGCAGCGGCATGAGGTAGGCATCCGCCACGGTCTGGCGGCGCCCTTGCCAGATCGTCAAATCGGGCCAACCGATGCCTTCCTGAAGACCGCCTGACGGGTCGTCGGCGAACGGTTGCCCGGCTTCGAGCGCAGCCGCCAAGGCGTCCACCGCGATAGGAAGTGGCCGCTGGGCTGGAGCGACGTTCAGCGGGCCGTCGATTCCACGGTTACGCGGATCCCGGCCTACGGTCCGTTCGCTACGTCGGAAATACGGCAACAGGTCGGCGTAGGTCCAGCCAGGGATCCCCCAGGCGTCGTATCCGCTGACGTGTCCCCGAGTGAAGACCATCGCATTGATCGCGCTGGACCCACCCAGACCCCGCCCGTGCGGCATCGGCTCGGTAACGCCGGTTGTCTCCTGAACGGTGCTCACGTCCGCCCAGTCAGCCGTGCTGCCGGCGAGCGTCGGCCATTCTGCGGGTACGTGCACCGCGGCCGGCAGAATCCGCTGTCCCGCCTCAAGCAGCAACACGTTGACGTTCTCGTTTTCGGAAAGGCGTGCCGCGAGAACGGAACCCGCGGAGCCACCGCCGACCACGATAAAATCGTAGGAGGGATTATTTGAATTCATGGTCTGGAGACGTATCAGCTGGCCCGATCTTCATCGCTGTGACGAAGGATTCCCCAAGCTCTGGCGAAAGGTAAGAAATGCGCAAGGATCAGCTTCTGCATTTCCTACCATGCCGACTCGTCGCCACCCTGGACAGGGAAATCCTTGCGGTCTGCTGAGTCCGACTGCCGAGGGGCGGGAAGCCGTTCCAGCAACGACACCAGCGCCCGGAGCTGCTGCGGAGTCAGATAACCGAGAAAATTGCGCCGTACGCTCGCGGCATAGCAGTGATCACCGCGGCTCAAGCCTGCCCGTCCCCGGTCGGACAGCGAAACGTTCCATCGCCGCCGGTCACCCGCGGGCTTCTCCCGGACGACTAGGTCGTCGTGCGCGAGCTTCTCGACGATCCGGCTGATCCGGGTCGGCGACACGCCGGTCGCGGCGGCGAGATCGCCCATCCGCATGGTGCCATCGGGAGCGTCAGCGAGGCAGCGCATCGTCGTGTACTCGCTCAGCGTCGTCCTGGTCTCCTGAATGAGATCGTAGTCGACCTTCCGCTGAGCCACGGCGGCCCGCTGCACCAGAACCTCGAAGAAGCCTTGCTCCTCGGCCGTCAGGCGATCCTCGGTTTCCATCGGTTCAAGGCCTCCGGGCCGGCAATCTTTGGATTGCCATTCTGACATCAGGATCTCGGGAAAAGGACAGTCACTACGCTATCTCGTCTCGCATAGGCATGGTCGATGCGACTGAGATTGGGCAAGAAACGCTGCAGCCGTGCAGAATATGTCCACGTGTGACTTGCCCGGCCCTACCTGGTCAGCCGGTGCCTCAGTGTGCGGCGAAATCCGCTATCCGTGTGCGTCATGGCTGGTCGCGGCTGGTTGGACTGCTGCCGTTGGGCCGTCGGTCTGTGCGCGGATACGAACGATTCTCGAACCGCGTGCAAAGTGGCAATGGATTAGCAGAGCGAGTCAAGCGTCGCGTGGAATTGCGTTTTAAGATCGGGGCCGGACAACCTTTGATGGAAGGGCACGACGATGCTCATTGACGGATCTGTTGCCCTGGTAACGGGCGCCAACAGTGATATTGGTCGCGAGTTCACGAATGGGCTTATCGCAGCCGGCGCCAGAAAGGTCTACGCGGCCGCACGGCGACCTGAGGAGATCTCTGATGCACGTCTGACGCCGGTGCAACTCGACGTCACCGATCCGGCCACCGTTGCCGCTGCGGCCGAGACCGCGCAGGACGCGAATCTCCTCGTCAACGTCGCGGGTGGCGGTTCCCTGCTCGACGTCCTGGACGGATCCATCGACGACGCTCGCGCGCAGATGGAGGTGGATCTGTTCGGGACATGGCAGATGTGCCAGGCGTTCGCTCCGGTCTTGGCCCGGAACCACGGCGGCGCCGTCGTCAACATCTTGTCGGTCACATCGTGGGCGGCCGTTCCGGAGATGGCCGGGTACTCGGCAGCGAAAGCTGCCGAATGGTCATTGACGAATGCTCTGCGGGTGGCACTGGAAGAGCAGGGAACTGCCGTTCTCGGCGTTCATTCCTTCTGGATCGACACAACGTCCGCAGCGATTGTCAAAGCTCCCAAGTCAACCACCAAGCACATGGTGAGCAGTGTATTGCGGGCACTGCGCGAGGGCCGTTCCGAGGTGTTCCTCGACGAAATCACCAGTTCGACCAGGCGGGCCTTGGACGGAGACATCGCGAAAGTGCGGATTGCAGATGTTTTCGGCCTTGGCGACGAGGTCGAATGGACATATCCTCGTAAGCGTGGAAGCCGATTGGAAATGGAGCGTCAGCCAGATTCCGCCGCGTGAGCGATTCGGCGCGTGGTTCGAGATCATGTCAGCCACGTACCTCGCGTTCGCGATCGAAACGGCACCGGGTCTGGATCAGGACATCGCGGCCGACGTGCACGAGAACAAGTTGGGTGCGATGTCGCTGTTTCGCACCTCGGTGTTGCCGCATCGCGGTCGCCGCACCTGGCGTCATGTGGCCGCCAATTCTCATGACGTGGTCGGCCTGCACTTCGTCCGGACCGGGAAACTCGCGGCTGAGCTTGACGGGGAGCGCGTGTTGCTCGGACCGGGCGATGCGCTGATCTGGGACGGCGCAACCACGGGCCGCTACGAGATTCTCGAGCCGCTCGTGAAAACTACCTTGATCGTGCCGCGTTCGCTGGCGGCCACTGTTTTGCCCCGTTACCGGCAGTCGTCCCTGCGGACCGTGTCGGGGCAACATGCACCGAGCCGGTCGCTCGTCCGGTTGCTGACGCTTCTGGATGACCAGTTGCCCTCGATGACGGGCACCGCACGCGAGGCGGCGGCGCGGCTCGTCGCCGAGATGCTGAAGCCACTCGATCACGCGGAACTCAGCCCGGCACTGCGGTTGAGAGAACAAATTCTGGCGTATATAGACGCGAACCTGGGGGACGCGAAATTGAGCGTGGCCACCGTCGCGGCCGCTCACGGCATCTCGGTCCGCACTCTGTATGCGGCGTTTGACGGGCTGGGCGTGACGCCGGCCGGCTACGTACGGAACCGGCGGCTCACCCGCAGCTATGACGACCTGTTGTTTGGCGCCGACCCGGTGGGGGAGGTGGCGACGCGATGGTGTTTCGTCAGCCCTGCCCACTTCAGCCGCGCTTTCCGTAACCGCTACGGCGTGTCGCCGATCGAGGTCCGCAGGCACGGCCAAGAGCCGCCGGTGGAGCATGAGCGCGGAGACGTACGGGATCGGCAAGCGTGAGAAGGCCACGGCAGCGAAGGCACCGAGGTCACGCTCCCCTCGGCGTGACCTCGGCGCTGCCGGCCGGTCAGGCGGTGGCGCCACCGCTGACGAGCAGGAGCTGGCCACTGACGTAGGAGGACAGCGGCCCCGCGAAGAACTCGGCGACGTTGGCGACGTCGTCGAGGGTGCCCATGCGAGACATCGGGTTGAAGTCCTTGACGAACTCACGGATCGGCGAATCGGATTTCACGTCGGTGTGCAGTCCGGCGCCGGCGGTGGCGGTCGCCCGGATCCCATTGACGGTGATGCCCCGGGGTCCTAGTTCGCGAGCCGCCACCTGCACAAGGTATTCCGGTGCCACCTTGCTCCCGCCGTGGATGCCATAGCCGGCCATCGGGTACACGGTGGTGCTGGAGCTGACATAGATGATCCGGCCCTGGTCGGCGACGTGCCGGGCGGCGGCCTGCATGGTCAGGTACGCACCCTTGGTGTTGACGGCGAATAACCGGTCGAACTCTTCTTCGGTGAAGTCGGCCACCGGCAGCCCGGGGTGTTCGAGGCCGGCGTTGAGGATCACCAGGTCGAGGTTGCCGAAAGAGTCCACTGTGGTCCGGAACAGGCGGGTGACGTCGTCCGGGACCGAGACATCGGCCCGCACGGTGACAGCCCTTACGCCGTACGCCTCGACGGCTGCGCGAGCGGTCTCGGCCTCCGTCGCGTCGTGGGCGTAGTTGATCACAATGTCGGCGCCCAGGGACGCGTATCGCAGCGCGATGGCCCGTCCGATGCCATGCCCCGCGCCGGTGATCAGGGCGACCTTGCCGGACAGGTCGGTCACCGTGTCGCCTGCTCCGGCAGCGGAGCGTCGGTGGTCGCGGCGCTCGTCTCCTGGGCCTCCACCTCGGCGAGGCGCTCGAGCAGTGCGTCGTGGATGTACTTGTAGCCGTCGCTGCCGAGCACCAGACGCCGCGGTGCCGGGGAGCTGTCGACGCTGGCGATGATGGCTTCGGCCATCTTGGCCGGGTCGCCGGCGGCCGGGGGGAGGTTCTTGATCATGCGGGTCATGGCGCCCGGGGTGTTGTCGTACGCGCTCAGCGGGGTCGCCAGCCGTGAGCTGCCGTAGCGGAACTCGGTGCGGGCGCCGCCGGGCTCGACGATGGTGACGCCGATGCCGAACACCTCGACCTCCCTGGCCAGCGACTCCATGAACCCCTCAATGCCCCACTCGCTCGCGTGGTAGATCGTGGCACCGGGGTTGGTGGCCTGGCCGCCGTACGTGGACATCTGGATGATCCGGCCAGCACCCTGGGTGCGCAGGAACGGCAGTGCCGCGCGGGTCACCTCGATCGGGCCGACCAGGTTCGTGTCGAGCTCGTGATGAACCTCCTCGTCGGTGAATTCCTCGGCGGCGCCGAACAGGCCGTAGCCGGCGTTGTTGACCACGACGTCGATTCGGCCGAACGCGGCGAACGCTCGGTTGACCACCTGCTTGATCTCCGCGAAGTCGGTCACGTCCAGGTGGGCCAGCCACAGCCGGTCGCCGTACTTCGCCTTCAGGGCAGTCATCCGGTCGAGGTCACGGACGGTGCCGGCGACCCGGTCCCCGCGGTCGAGAAGCTGCTCGGTCAGGTGCCGGCCAAAACCGCCACCCACACCGGTGATCAGCCACGTCTGCTGTGCCATTTCATGCTCCTTGCCAGGTTTGGTCCAGTTAAGGACCTGTTCGTCGACAATCCTGGTGCGCCACCCGCGTCGCGGCATCCGTGACATCACCAGTCCGGGGTAGCCTCCGAACATGTGACCGCAGCGCAGATCCCGCCCCTGGTCGGGCGCGACGAGGAAGTCGGCGTCATCGACCGGTTGCTGACGCGGGCCGGCGCCGGTCAGGGCGGTGCGGTGGTGCTGCGCGGCCCGGCCGGAATCGGCAAGACGGTGCTGCTCGACTACGCGGCCACGCGGGCCGGGCCGGCGCGGGTGCTCCGCGTGGTCGGGATCGAGCGGGAGTCCGACCTGGCCTTCGCGGGTCTGCATGAGCTGGTCCTGCCGATCACCGGCGTGCTGCACGATCTCCCGGTCGCCCAGACCGACGCGCTCGGCACCGTGCTGGGCCTGCCGCCGGCGGGCGAGATCGATCGGTTCCGCATCTCGGTTCAGTTACTGGGGCTCCTCGCGGCCGTCGCTCCGCTGCTCGTCCTGGTCGACGACGTGCAATGGCTGGATCGCCCGTCGGCGGACGCGTTGCTGTTCGTCGCGCGCCGACTCGACGCCGAGCCGATCGCGATGCTGTTCGCGGTCCGCGACGGCTTCGACCATCTAGGCATCCCGGACGTACCGATCGGCGGCCTCACCGAAAGCGCGGCGGAAGATCTGCTCGCACGTTCCGCGACCGGGCTCGCTCCGAGCGTCCGCCGCCGGCTACTGGCCGAGGCCGACGGCAACCCGCTGGCCCTGCTCGAACTGCCCCGCAGCCTGTCCGCCGGTCAACTCCACGGCCGCGATGCGCTGCCCGACCGCATCCCGCTGACCCCGCTGCTCGGGCGACTGTTCCGGCAACCGATCCGGCGGCTGAGCCACGCCGCGCGCACCGCCGTCCTGCTGGCCGCCGCGGACAACACGGGCGACACCGCGGTGGTGCTGCGCGCGGCGGCCCGGCTCGGGCTGCCGCCGGATGCGCTGGACGCGGCCGAGACCGCCGCGCTGATTCGCACCGACGGCGGGCGGCTCACGTTCCGCCACCCGCTGGTTCGTGCCACCGTCTACGACGGAGCGACGCTGACCGAGCGCCGCGCGGCGCACACCGCCCTGGCCGAAGCGCTGATCGGCGACGACGCGGATCGTCGCGTCTGGCAGCAGGCGATGGCCGCCATCGACCCGGACGAGGCCATCGCCGCTGAGCTGGACGAGTCGGCGCACCGGTCCACCCGGCGCGCCGCGCACGCGTCGGCCGCGGCCGCACTGCTGCGGGCCGCCGAACTGAGCGCCGCCGGGCCCGAGCGAACCCGCCGCCTGGCCGGGGCGGCCGAGGCGGCCTGGGCCGCCGGCGAACCGGACAAGGCACAAGCCGCCGTCGATCGAGCGCTGCCGCACGCCGAGGGCGAGTTGTACGCGCGGCTGCTCCGGCTGTCCGGAGTCATCGCCGCGCGTAACGGCCACCTGCGCGACGCCTGCGATCGGCTCCTGGAAGCGGCGCGCGCCACGGCCGACCCGCCGCGAATCCTCGAGACTCTGATCGAGGCCGCGGGCCCCGCGTTCTCCCTCGGCGATGCGTCCCGCCTCGGCGAGATCGGCGAGCGCGCCGGTGCTGTAGCCACCGCGACATCCCGGGACCTGCTGATCGCCCGGCTGGTGCAGGGACACGCGAAACTGCTGGCCGGTGACTATCAGCCGGCCTATCGGCTGCTCGCCGACGCCCTCGCACACGCCGGTCACGTCGACGATCCACGGGCGCTGATCTGGGCGGCGCGGGCGGCGTCGCTGAGTGACAGCATGGGCTGCGGGGTGGCGTACGCGAACCTGGGTGTTGATCTGGCCCGGCGGCGCGGTCTGGTCGGGTTGCTTCCGCTCGCGCTCGCCCAGCAGTCGGCGGAACTGATCGGCGTCGGTGATTATGACCTGGCGTACGCCACGGCGTCGGAAGGTGAGCGCCTGGCCACCGAGCTGGGACAAGGACGGGCGACGCACCTCGTCCACATGGCTACGGTGGCGGCCGTGCGGGGGCGGGTCGACGAGGCGTACCGGCAGGGGGAAGAGGCGCTGGCGCTGGCGCAACGTAGCGGCTCGACCTATCACGCGGCCGGTGCCCGGATGGCGCTCGGCCACGCGGACGGCGGTGCGGGGCGGGTCGCGGAGGCGGCGGAACGGATGCTGGTCGTGACCGACATCGATGATCCCGAGTTCAACCCGGTCATCGGGTTCGCCGCCATGCCCGACGCCATCGAGACGCTGCTGCGGGCGGAGCGGGGCGACTTTGCCATGCGCCGGTTGACCGCGCTGACCCGATGGGTTTCGGCCGCACCGACCGACGCCCGCCGTGCGCTGTTGGCCCGCTGCGAGGCTCTCCTCGAACGACGACCGCCGGACGAGGCGTTTGCCGACGCGCTCGCCCTGGGTGGCGCGCTGTTCCCGGTGCAGCGTGCGCGCACCCAGCTGTTGTATGGCGAATGGCTGCGGCGCCGGCGACGACGTCAGGAGGCCCGGCCACATCTTCGTGCGGCGTACGAGACGTTCAGCGGGGTGGGGGCCGGGCCGCTCGCCGAACGAGCCGCTGTCGAACTGCGCGCCACCGGCGAGCGTCTCACGCCGCGCGATCCCGCCGCGATGGATCGGCTGACGCCGCAGGAACTTCAGATCGCGACGCTGGTTTCGCAGGGCATGCAAAACCGGGAGATCGCGTCGGTGCTGTTCATCAGCCCTCGGACCGTCGAGTATCACCTGCGCAAGGTCTTCGCGAAGCTGGGCATCGCGTCACGCACCGACCTGGTCCGGGGCGGGACGGGGGTGGCTGCGTCACCGAGCGAAGCACCTCGACCGGCAACCTGAGAGTTCCGTGTACGCTTGGTAGCCAGCGGCCCGCATCGTGAACAACCAGAAACATCCTAGGATGGCTTAGAGGTGGTGCGCCTGAACACCGGCGCACCCGAACCCGGAAGTCCAAATTGGGCGTAGCTGCGGCCGTCGGCTCGTGATGCGTCTGCGGCTCGACGTCCTGGTCGCCGGCGAGCCGGATCGTGAGCAACCGCCCTTAGCTGCCATCGGCTCGTGATGCGTGTACGGCTCGACGTCCTGGTCGCCGGCGAGCCGGATCGTGAGCAACCGCCCTTAGCTGCCATCGGCTCGTGATGCGTGTACGGCTCGACGTCCTGGTCGCCGGCGAGCCGGATCGAGAACAATCGTCCGCTAGCTGCCATTGGCTCGTGATGTGTATCGGTCTCCACCAGCCGACGATGTGCGCGCAGGGGCGGGCGTTCCCGCTGTGTGGATATCGCGGCCACATCGTGGACTTTTTGCGAACCTTGGAGAGTTGCGCCCACATACGAGCCATAACTCTCCAAGGTTCACATTCAGCCCGGAAAACCTGCCGGACGAAAGCCGCATCGATGGGCAAAAAGTTTGTCCACAATGGACGAAAATCTCGCATTGTGGACGAGGGTCCAGAACGTGGTCGCTGGTCTCAGCATGCGGTCGCCCGTCCCACGGAATGGAAGCGCCATGCCGTTCGGTGGTGCAGCGCGCGGTGACCCTGCGCATCACTCGTCGGCGCCCAGCCGCTCAGCTGTCTAGCTGGTTCGGCGGTGACGCGGCTGTCGTTCTTCCCGTCGACCCCGGCGCTGCCAGGTGCCGGCGGTCACCGGAAATGTCGGATATGCGCGGCGTGTGGGCGGCAGGCGGGCGGCGGCGCATGGCGCCGCCCTGCCACGGCGCGGTTCGCGCGTTCGCGGTTCGCGCGTTCGCGGTTCGCGCGTTCGCGGTTCGCGCGTTCGCGGTTCGCGCGTTCGCGGTTCGCGCGTTCGCGGTTCGCGCGTTCGCGCGTTCGCGGTTCGCGCGTTCGCGGTTCGCGCGTTCGCGGTTCGCGCGCTCGCGGTTCGCGGTTTGCGCGTTCGCGGTTCGCGCGTTCGCGGTTCGCGCGTTCGCGGTTTGGGGTTCGCGTTCGCGGTTCGCGCGCTCGCGGTTTGGGGTTCGCGGTTCGCGCGTTCGCGGTTTGCGGTTCGCTCGATGGGTGCGATGCGTGCGGTTCCGGCCCGGGAGCGGGGGCGCACGCTTCGCCGCGCCTCGTGAGTCACGAGAACTCTGACGGGCGGGCGCGGTCACTCACTTGGCGGCTGTTGCCAAGAAGTCGAGCAGTAGCGCGTCTAGTTTGGCTGGTGCGTCCAAGGGGATCCAGTGGCCCGCGTCTTCGATTCGCTCGTACCTCCAGGGACCCTTCACGTACGCGGCTGAGCCGGTCATGTTTTTCTCGGTCAACGCGCCGTCGCGGCTGCTCCAGACGCCCATCGCCGGTGCGGTAATCGGGGGGAGTTGCCGCCGGGGGGCGATCAGCGACTCGGGTGGCAGGTTGGCGCGGTAGATGGCGAGGCTCGCGGTGAGCGCGCCCGGGACGCTGAGCCGGCGGACGACCTCGTCGGCTCGGGGGTGCGCCATCAAGGTCCGGAGATTGTGGAAGTCGTCTGCCGACAGCCATTCCTCGGCGACGCCGGTGAACTGGAAAAGCAGCATGTACCACGACAGTTCGCGCTGGCGGGTGCCCGCGGTGGCGAACGACGCCGGATGGCCGGTGGACAGCGCGGTCAGCGACGACACGCGGTCGGGGGCGAAAGCGGCGACGCGCCAGGCGATCGCGGCGCCCCAGTCGTGCCCGACCACGTGCGCCGCTGGGATGTCGAGCGCGTCGAGGATCGCGACCACGTCACGGACGTGTTCCGTCAAGGCGTACGGGGGAAGGTCGGTGGGTTTGCTGGAATCGCCGAAGCCGCGCAGGTCGGGGGCGATCGTGCGGTAGCCGGCGGTGCCGAGGGTGTGGATCTGGTGTGCCCAGAGGTCGCCGGTGTCGGGCCAGCCATGCAGCAGGACGACGGGTGTGCCCGCGCCGTCGTCGCGCACGTTCAGGCTGATCTCGCCGTTGCGAACGAGCATCGGAACCGCCGCCTTTCCGAAGTGGGGACGCTATCCATTGTGGGCGGGCTGAAGCTGCGCGCGCAGTGAGATGGCCAAGCAGACGAAGCATTCCATGCTTGCAGGCTAGTCACCGTGGTCGATGCTTGGTGGGCCCCGCGGATGGCTGTTGACCTGCGATAAGGTGAGATCGTGACCTCTGAGCTGCGGGTGAGCGCCGTGGGTCTGGTGCTTCATCCGACGAAGTCGGTCGAGCAGTCGGTGGACACGATCGTCGCGTCCGCGCGGGGGCGGCCGATCCGGGTGCTGGCCCGGCCGGGTGACCGTGACCGGGTGCCGGCCGAGGTCGGCATCGTGTCCGAGGCGGCCTTTGTGCGGGAGGTCGACGGCGTCATCGCGCTGGGCGGTGACGGCACGATGCTCGGGGCGATGCGCCTGATGATCGAGCGGCCGGTCCCGGTGCTCGGCATCAACCACGGCAACCTCGGGTTCCTCGTCGAGGTGACGCCGGCCGGGCTGCCGGCGGCGCTGGCGCGGCTGGCCGCGGGCGACTTCACCATCGAGCAACACGCGTGCCTCGAGGTCGACGGGGTGGCGCTGGAGGCCCGGTTCGGGTTCAACGACGTGGTCCTGAGCCGGGTGGGCCGTGCCGGTGCCGTCTCCGTGGATCTGACCGTGAACGACGTGGACTACGGCTACTACCGGGCCGACGCCGTGGTGGTGGCGACGCCGACCGGCTCCACCGCCTACAACTACGCGGCGGGTGGACCGGTGCTGTCGCCGTCGTCCGGGGCGGTCGTCGTCACGCCGGTCGCGCCGATCTCCGGGGTCAGCCGGCCGATCGTGCTGGGCGCGGAGGACAAGGTCGCGCTCACCGTGGCGCCGGACAGCGCGCCGGTCGCCGTGGATGTCGACGGCACGCAGGGTGGCGGGGCCGGGCGCGGCGATCGGCTGACGGTGACGGTGCGTCCGGAGGGTGGTCAGGTGGTGCGGTTGTCGGCGCGTGAATATGCGAGCCGGAGCCGGGTCAAGCTCAGTCTGCTCGATCTGCCGCTGCGTCCGGACCAGCTGATCGAGCTGATCCCGGCGGAGCTGCGCCGCAGGGCCACCGAGGCGTGATCACCCCCAGGTGAGCAGTGCGCCGCGTTCGTCGAAGGTCGCCTCGGGTCCCCAGGTGATCTCCCAGCGGTTGCCCTCCGGGTCGGCGATGAACGCGGAACGCCCGCCCCACGGCCGGTCGGTGGCCTCGGCGACGGGGGTCCCACCCGCGCGAACGGCCGCCGCGAAGACGGCATCGACCTCGTCGCGGGTGTCGACCGCGCAGGCCAGGGTGACGCCGGCCCAGCCGGTCGGGTGGGTGCTGCCGGGCGCGGCCTCGGCGGTCAGGTCGAACATCGGAAAAAGCGCCAGGAGTACGCCGCCGACGTGGAACCCGGTCCACGTGTCGTCACCGATGGCTATCTCCGGCCAGCCCAGCCCGCGGTAGAACGAGCGGAGAACGCCCATGTCGCGCGTGCCCAGCGTGACGATGGACAGGCGAGCGGGAATGTCGGTCATGCCGGCCCCTTTCCTCGGGTGACGCTGCGTCTCATCGCTGATCGGGGCGCAGGTACTGGGTGCTCAGATCGCCCTGTGCGCCTCGGGAGCCGGATCGCCCACCACCATAACCGCGCAATACGAAAGCGACGCCCACCGCGATCACCGCGCCGGTCAGCGGTCCGACGACGTATACCCAGTAGTTTTCGAAATTCGCCCCGATCAGGTCGGGACCGAAGGTGCGTCCGGGGTTCATCGAAGCGCCGGAGATCGGGCTGGCCCACAGACCCGCCAGCGCGATGTAGGCACCCACGCCCAGCGCGGCGGCGACGCCGACATTCTGGGCACCCGACGCGGTCCCGAGAATGACACTCACCAGACCGAACGTGAGGACCAGTTCCATCAGAAATGCGTCGAACGACGAGTAGCCGGCGGCGGGGTAGTTGCTTCCGAACGTGGCGGAGACACCGACCACCGCCTGCAGGAACCAGGCCGCCAGTGCCGCGCCGCCGAGCTGGGCCACGATGTAGCCGAGCACGCGGACCCACGGGAAGTCGCCGCGTAATGCGAACGCGAGAGTGACCGCGGGATTGAGATGGGCGCCGGAGACCTTGCCCATGAAAAGAATCATCGCGAGCACCATCATGCCGGGGGCGATCACCGCCGCCGTACGGCTGATCGTGCCGGGAAAGGCCTGACCCATCATGCCGCCGCCGGCCGCGACCAATACCAGCAGGAATGTTCCCAGCACTTCGGAGAACAGCCGCCGCCATTCCTGGGACGGATTCTGGAAGTCGGCCATCGGCTTCATGACATCCGCTTCGAACCAGCGTTCGAGGACCCGCAAATCTCCCTGGGCCTGGTCCTGAGCCATCGTCAACCACTCCTTCCACGGTTCACTGCGACGGCACGTTAGGCCCGAATTCGACGTACGCCATCACCCGTGGCGGACGTCCCTGCGATACAGCTTCCGCTGAATACAGCGGTTGCTGTACTGTCCGGGACATGGAGACGGCAACACACGGTCAGGTCCTCACCCGCTTCGGCCACGCCCTGTCCGACCCGACCCGGGTTCGGCTGCTGCTCGCGCTGCGTGACGCCCCCGGCTACCCGGCCGAGCTCGCCGACCTGCTCGGGGCCACCCGGCAGAACTTGTCCAACCACCTCGCCTGCCTGCGTGGCTGCGGCCTGGTCGTGGCCGTCCCGCAAGGCCGGCGCACCCGCTACGAGCTGGCCGATCCCGGCATCCGGCGCGCCCTGGACAACCTGCTCGGCCTCGTCCTCGCGGTGGATCCGGCCGCCTGCCCGCACGCCGTGGACAAGGACTGCTGCTGATGAGCCTGCCCATCGCGGCGGCCGGGCCCGACCCGGCGCGCCGCACCGTGCTGGCCCGCCGGATCCGGCTGCTGGTCGCCGCGACCATCGGGTACAACGTGATCGAGGCGATCGTGGCGATCAGCGCCGGCGCCGCCGCGAACTCCACCGCCCTGATCGGGTTCGGCCTCGACTCGGTCATCGAGGTCTCGTCGGCCGCGGCCGTCGCGTGGCAGTTCGCCGGCCGCGACCCGGAGGCACGCGAGAAGATCGCGTTGCGCATCATCGCGATCTCGTTCTACGCGCTCGCCGCCTATGTCACCGTGGAGTCGCTGCGCAGTCTGCTGGGCGGCGCGGGCGCCGGGCATTCGAGCGTCGGACTCGTGCTGGCCGCGGTGTCGCTGGCCGTCATGCCCGCGTTGTCCCACGCGCAGCGCCGGGCCGGCCGCGAACTCGGCTCCCGCACCGCGGTCGCGGACTCGCATCAGACACTGCTCTGCACGTATCTCTCCGGGGTCCTGCTCGTCGGTTTGGCCCTGAACAGCCTCTTCGGCTGGACCTGGGCCGATCCGGTGGCGGCGCTGTTCATCGCGGTGGTCGCCGTCCGGGAAGGCACCGAGGCCTGGCGAGGCGATCACTGCTGATTCCGGCGCGGGGTGTCGAGAATGCGGCGGCGGCTCCGTCCTTGGTACACCTGTGGCCACGACCGGCCGCGCGACCAAGAGGAGACCAGCGTGACGATTCGGCAGATGCACCATGTGAGCGTCGTCGTCGACGACCTTGCCGCCGCCATCGCGTTCTTTGCCGACCTCGGTATGGAGCTGGAGGGCCAGACGCCGATCGAGGGACCGTGGGCGGACCGGATCAACGGGCTCGAGGGCATCCGCGTCGACATCGCGATGATGCGCACCGCGGACGGCCAGGGCCGGCTGGAGCTGACGAAGTTTCACCACCCGGCGGTGATCAGCCCCGAGCCGAAGAACGCGCTCGGCAACACGCTGGGCCTGCGTTCGGTCATGTTCGTCGTCGATGACATCGACGCCATGGTCGCCGGTCTGCGGTCCCGCGGCGTGGAGCTCATCGGAGAGGTCGTGCAATATGCCGACATCTACCGCCTCTGCTACGTGCGCGGACCCGAGGGGATCATCGTGGCGCTGTCCGAGGAACTTGGCTGACCGCGCGATGTCGAGAATCCGCTCGCGGTTCCGTCCCAGGAGCGACAAGGCAACAATCAGCCCGTACGCCTAAGGAGAACGTGATGGCCAAGTACCTGCTTCTCAAGCACTACCGTGGTGGCCACGCCCCAGCCGTGGAGATCCCGCCGATGGATCAGTGGACGCCGGCGGAGGTCGACGCGCACATGCAGTTCATGCACGACTTCGGTGCCCGCCTGGAGAAGGCGGGCGAGTTCGCCGACGCCCAGGCGCTGGCTCCCGGGGGCGCGTTCGTGCGCTACGACGGGGAGGGCCGGCCGCCGGTGACCGACGGGCCGTTCGCCGAGACCAAGGACCTGATCGCCGGCTGGTACGTGATCGACGTCGAGTCGTGGGACCGCGCGGTCGAGCTGGCGGGGGAGCTGTCGGCGGCGCCGGGTCCGGGCGGGAAGCCGATCTTCGAGTGGCTCGAGGTCCGGCCGTTCCTCGGCGGGTCGGCCACGGCCACCGAGTGAACGAGTCGCAGCTGCGGGACCTCGTACCCGCGGTGATCGGTGTCCTCGTCCGTCGCGGAGCTGACTTCGCGGCGGCCGAGGACGCCGTGCAGGACGCCCTGGTCGAGGCCGTACGCGTGTGGCCGGACGATCCGCCCCGGGACGCCAAGGGCTGGCTGCTCACCGTGTCCTGGCGCAAGTACGTGGACGCCGCCCGCGCCGACACCTCCCGGCGGCGACGCGAGGAACGCCTCGACGGCGAGCCCACGCCCGGACCGGTCGGCGCGGTGGACGACACGCTGCGGCTGTACTTCCTGTGCGCGCACCCGTCGCTCACCCCGGCGTCGGCCGTGGCGCTGACGCTGCGCGCGGTCGGCGGGCTGACCACGCGGCAGATCGCGCAGGCGTACCTGGTGCCCGAGGCGACCATGGCCCAGCGGATCAGCCGGGCCAAGCGGACCGTCGCGGGCGTCCGGTTCCACCAGCCCGGCGACCTCGGCACCGTGCTGCGGGTGCTCTACCTGGTCTTCAACGAGGGCTACTCGGGCGACGTCGACCTCGCCGCCGAGGCGATCCGGCTGACCCGCCAGCTCGCCGCCCTGGCCGACCTCGAGGAGGTGGCCGGCCTGCTCGCGCTCATGCTGCTGCACCACGCGCGGCGCCCAGCCCGGACCCGCGCCGACGGCAGCCTCGTGCCGCTCGCCGAGCAGGACCGCGGAATGTGGGACACCCGCATGATCGCCGAGGGCGTGGACGTGCTCCAGACGGCGCTGGCCCGCGATCGGCTCGGGGAGTTCCAGTGCCAGGCGGCCATCGCGGCGCTGCACGCCGACGCGCAGACGGCCGAGGAGACCGACTGGGTGCAGATCGTCGAGTGGTACGACGAGCTGCTGCGGCTCACCGGCAACCCGGTGGCCCGGCTCAACCGGGCCGTCGCCGTGGGGGAGGCCGACGGTGCGCGGGCCGGGCTGACGGCCCTCGCCGGGATCGATTCGTCGCTGCCGCGCTACGCCGCCGCTGCCGCGTATCTGCATGAGCGCGACGGTGACCTGCTCAGTGCGGCGCGGCTCTACGCGGAGGCGGCGCGGTCAGCGCCGAATGTGCCGGAACGTGATCACCTCACCCGACAGGCAGCGCGGCTGAACGCTCGGCTGCGGAGCTGACCGGCAGCCGGCGGCGCGGCTGCAGGACGCCGGCCAGGACGATGACCAGCAGACCGGCGGCCGGGACGACGAGCAGGCCGGCGCGCAGGCTGGTGGCGTCGGCGACCGCGCCGACCACCGGCGGGGACAGCAGGAACCCCAGGCGCATCAGCCAGGAGACGACGGTCAGGCCGGTGCCGGGCCGCAGGCCGGGCAGTTCGTCGGCCTCGTGCATGGCGGCGGGCACGAGGGTGGCGACACCGAAGCCGGCGGCGGCGAAGCCGAGGATCGTGCCGGGGACGGTCGGTACGGCCAAGGCCAGGCCCATGCCCGCGGCCACGATGAGACCGCCGGTGCGGGCGACCAGGCGCTGGCCGAACCGGTCGACGAGCCGGTCGCCGATCAGGCGGCCGATGAACTGGGCGCCGACCAGCGTGATGTAACCCCAGGCGGCGGTCGCGGCGGCGGTGTGCAGCGAGCCGGAGAGGTAGACGGCGGCCCACGAGTTGCCGGCGTCCTCGACGAGGGTGCCGCCGATGGCGATGAGCACCAGAGCGCCGACCATCAGCCAGATCCGGGGGCCGAGCAGCGCGGTGCGGGCGGTGTCGGCGCGGGTTTGGAGCGGCGCCGTTTCGGTGCCGGGCGTTTCGGGGCCGGGCAGGCAGAAGCGCAGGGCCACCAGCGCGACGACCCCGAACAGCACGCCGGAGATGCTCAGGTGCACCCCGAGCGGCAGGTCGAGCGCGATCGCGGCGGCGGCCATCGCGCCGCCGGTGACCGCGCCGACCGACCAGATCGCGTGGAACGAGTTGATGATCGAGCGCCCGTAGTGTCGCTGGACCCGCAGGCCGTGCGCGTTCTGCGCCACGTCGGTGATCGCGTCCATCGAGCCCGCCAGGAACAGTGCCGCGGCGAACACGGCCACCGCCGGGGCGAGGCCGGCCGCGAGGACCCCGGCGGCGGTCAGCAGGGTGCCGGCGACGGCCACCTTCGCGGACCCGAACCGCCGGACCAGGATGCCGGCCGCCATCCCGGCGACGATCGCGCCGGTCGGGAACGCGGCGATCGACAGCCCGTACGCGGCGTTGCTGAGCCCCAGGCCGGCCTTGATCTGCGGGTAGCGCGGGATCAGGTTCGCGAACAGCGCGCCATTCGTGAAGAACAGCGCCGCCACCGCGACACGCGCGCGCCGGAGGTCGAGGGTCTGCTGGCTCATGCGTACGATCGTACACATAGGGAGTGTACGATCGTACGCATGGAGGAAGTTGTGCCGTATTCCACAGCACCGGCCCGCACCCGGCGCAACGATCCCGGCCGCCGCGACCGGATCATCGACGCCTGCCTGGACGTGATCGCCGAGTCCGGGGTCGCCGGCGCCTCACACCGCCGGGTCGCCGCCGCCGCGGGCGTGCCGCTGGGCTCGATGACCTACCACTTCGCCGGCATGGACGAGCTGCTGGTCGAGGCGTTCACCCGGTTCGCGCGCGGCGTCAGCGACCAGTTCGAGCAGCGCATGACCGCCGCGACGGACGTCGACTCGGCCCGCCGGGCGGTCGCCGACCTCATCACCCGCGACGTGTTCGGCAGCCAGCGCGACCTGGTGCTCACCCACGAGCTGTACACGCTGGCCTCGCGCGAGCCGGCGTACCGGGTGATCACCAACGCGTGGATGACCCGCAGCCGCGCCGCGCTCGAACGCCATTTCGACCCGGTCACCGCGCAGATGCTCGACGCGCTCATCGAGGGGCTGACCATTCACCGTGCCCTCGACACCAAGCCGCAGGACCCGGCCCTGGTCCGCACCGCCATCGAACGCATCACGGCCCTGCGGTCCGACACCCGGACCTGACGCTCCGGCGTCAGTCGATGCTCCGCACCACCCGGGCCGGGTTGCCCACCGCGACCACGTTCGCCGGCAGATCACGGGTGACCACCGCCCCCGCGCCCACCACGGTGTTCTCCCCGATCGTCACCCCCGGCAGCACGATCGCGCCGCTGCCCAGCCACACGTTGTCGCCGATGACGATCGGCTCGGCCGCCTCCCACTTGGCGCGCCGCAGCCCCGGATCGATCGGGTGGGTCGGCGTCAGCAACTGGACGTTCGTGCCGATCTGCACGTCGGCGCCGATCGAGATCGGCGCGACATCCAGCGCGATCAGCCCGAAATTGGCGAACGTCCCCGCACCGATCCGGATGTGACTGCCGTAGTCGACCCGCAGCGGCGGCCGGATCTCCACGCCCTCGCCCACCTCGCCGAGCAACTCGGTCAGCAGCCGGCGGCGCTGCTCCGGGTCGCGGGCCGACGTGGCGTTGAACGCGTCCGTCAGGTCCATCGCCCGCAGGCTCTGCGCGGCGAGCTCCGGATCGTCCGCGATGTAGAGGTCGCCCGCGAGCATCCGCTCCCGCATGGATCGACCGTCGGTTTCCGAGACCACGGCTATGAACCTAGTAGGTCGCCGACCTCGGTCCTCGACGAGACGCCCAACTTGCGCAGGATGTTCGAGACGTGCACGGCGGCGGTCTTCGGGGAGATGTAAAGGCGCCGGGCCAGCTCGGTGTTGGTCAGCCCGTCGCTGATCAGCAACGCCACCTCGCGCTCGCGCGGCGTCAGCGCGGCCGGGCCGGTGACCGCGTCCGGCGCGTCGAGTGGGGCCATCCCTAATCGGGCGCGGACCTGGGCCAGCTGGGCCACCCGCCAGCCCTCCCACTCGGCCAGCAGGGACGCGGCCGCCTCGACGTGCACGGTGGCTTCCGCGCGGCGATCCGCGGCGAGCAGGCAGCGGGCGGCGCCGACGCGTACGGTGCCCCGGGTTGGGGGGTTGAGAACGTGTGCCTCGATGATGGACAGATAGCCGGCCAGGGCCTCGGCGTGCCGGCCGCGCGCCTCCGCCAGCTGGGCGTCGACGAGGGTGCGGAAGGCGTCCCAGACGTCGGCGTCGAGCAGCGCGACGGCCATCTGGTCGAGCCGCGGCATCGGCAGGCCGACCTCCAGCGCGGCGGAGATCAGGTCGTGCGCCTGTTCGCCCGCGCGCCAGGTCTGCTCGTCCAGGGCCGCGATGAGCTCGTCCAGGGTCGACTCGGCGCGGGGCAGGTCGCCGCGGCGGCAGGCGAGGTGGAACGCGAGGCCGGGGATCGTGGTCGGCGGGTTGTCGGGCAGTGCCGCCAGGTCGCCGATGAGCTCCTCGACCCGGTCCAGCTCGCCGGCCTCCAGGTAGAGGCCCGCTAAGAAGACCCCGTGATAGTCGGCCCAGCGGCCCGGTCGCCGGTAGCTGATGTCCTGCTCGCGGCCCGCCTCCAGCGCCCCGATCGCGGCCCGCAGGTCGCCGGCCCGCATCGCCAGCCGGGCCCGGCCCTGGAAATAGCTGGCCGCCGCGAGCGACTCGAAACCGGCGCGCTCGGCGTCGATCCGCATCCGTTCCAGGATCTCGGCGTGCTCGATCGGCGAGGCGGGCGGCTCGCCCTGCACCAGGTTCTGCAATGCGCGAGCGGCCAGCACCCACTCGCCCGCCTTCTCGGCGTCGTCGATGAGCGCGGACAGGATGTCCCGGCCCTCGGCGACGGTCTGCGGCCGTTCCAGCAGCACCAAGCCCTTTTCCAGCAGCGCGGCGAGCCGGACGACCGGCAGATCGAACTCGTCCGCCAGCGCGATCGCGCGATCGGACCAGAGCAGCGCCGCATCGAACTCGTCGCGCAGCGAGGTGGACTGCGCGATCGCGGTCATCGCCCGCGCCTGGGCGGCACCCGGCGGCAGCTCCGCGATCAGGGTCTCGATGTGGTGCGTCAGCTCGCGCATCTCGTCGGTGAGCCGGGACTCCCACGCGATGCGGACCAGCAGGTACAGCGCCTCGGCCCGGTCGGTCGCGCTGCCGGCGAGGTCGCGCCACCGGCGGCCGTAGCGCAGCGCGTCGTCCAGCAGGCCGACCAGCCACGCCGCCCGGGCCGCGGCGCCCAGCAGGCCGGGGTCGTCGGGCATCTCGTCGAGGCCCATCTCGGCCAGCTGCAACGCCTGGTACGGCGAGCCGATGGAGAGGTAGAGCGCGGTGCCGCTGCGCGCCGCGGCGATCATGTCGTCGTACCGGCCGGCGCCGCGTGCGTGGTGCGCCACCATGGCCGGGTCGGAGGCGCCGGCGCGCAGCAGCACCTCCAGTGCCGCCTCGTGCAGCCGGCGGCGCTGGCGGCCCAGCATCTGACCGGCGATCGCCTCGCGGACCAGCGCGTGCCGGAACGCGAACTCGTCCTCGCCGGACTCGACCAGCACACCCCGGGTGACCAGGTCGCGCAGCACCGCGATGAGCTCCTCCTCGCGGGCGTCGGTGACGTCGGCGAGCAGGTCGAACGGGATGCGGTGGCCGAGCACCGTGGCGGCCTCGAGAATGCGGTGGCTGACCGGGTCGAGGTCGTCGACCTGGCGGCGCAACACGTCCGCGAGGCTCCACGGCAGCGGCTGGTCGACCAGCGCCTCCAGGTCGTGGCCGGGCAGCGCGCGGAGCAGCTCCTCCAGGAAGAACGGGTTGCCGCCGGTGCGCTGGTGCAGAGCGGTTGCGGCGCGCAGCGGAGCCGGGGCGCCGGTGGCCGCCGCGAGCAACGCCGCGGTCTGCGCCGGGGTCAGGCGATCAAGGTGGACATGGGTGACGGCGTGCCGGCGCTCCATCCGGGCCAGCAGGCCGGCCACCGGCTGGCGCAGCGTCACCTCGTCCGGCCGGTACGTGCCGATGAGCAGCCGCGGCCCGCTCTGGTCGGCGATCCGCTCGAACAGCGCCGCGCTCTCCGAGTCGGCCCAATGGAGATCCTCGAAGACGATGACCGCGGGGGAGTCGCCGATCAGGTCGGCCAGCAGGGTGAGCCCGGTGTGCAGCCGCTCGACCGGGCTGCGCCGCGCGTCCGCGAGCGCCGCCAGCTGCTCCTCGTCGACCCCGGGGCGGCCGTCGATCGCGTCCAGCAGCACCTCGTACGGGCGGGACAGCGAACCCGGCTCGGCCTGGCCGACCAGCACCACCGTGCCCGCCGGGACGGCCCGCAGCAGCTCGTGCACCAGCCTGGTCTTCCCGATCCCGGGCTCGCCCGCGATGATCGCGACCGCCGGCTCACGTGCCGAAGCGAGCCGCGCCAATCGGCGCAGCTCGCTGTCTCGCCCGATCATCATCGGGCTGGCACCACCGCGGAGGGTTCGCACGCCGCCAGGGTACCGGTGGGCTGCCCGCGAACCCGACGGGCTTTGCGGGCTCGCCGGGCGCTGGCGAGCAGCCGCTCCCGCTGACCGTCGGCGATCATCTCGCGGTGGCGGTCGTAGGCGATGGCGAGCATGAGGTCCGGGTACATCGACATGGCCTGTCTCCCTGCTTTCCGTTTCGCGTTCCGTTCGATGAGTCAATCTTCGGTCGGCGAGGGAGCTGTCACATCGGCAGCGATTACCTATATTCGCTGGTCAGAAGGGTTTAGGCGGGTCGTGGACGGGTCTAGGTATACCTAGGCCGCCGAGACTGGGTCATGCGGTTCGGAAATCGGTCGCCCGCCGCCGGGCCGCGTGCTTAGCTGACCGGAACTGCTGCCGAACCCGAGGAGTCCGCATGCGTCCAGCCGTCATGTCTCTCGAAAACCTGTCCCTTGGTTCGAAGGATGTGGCTGTTGTCGCGCACACTCAATCTCGGCATTCTGGCGCACGTCGACGCCGGTAAGACGACACTGACCGAACGCCTGCTGTACGAGGCGGGCGCCATCGGCGCGATCGGGCGCGTCGACGACGGGACGACGCTGACCGATTCGCTCGATCTGGAACGCCGGCGCGGCATCACCATCCGCTCGGCGGTCGCCTCGCTGGTCATCGGCGACGTGTCGGTCAACATCATCGACACGCCCGGGCACCCCGACTTCATCGCGGAGGTGGACCGGGTGCTCGGCGTGCTCGACGGCGCGGTGCTGGTGGTCTCCGCGGTGGAAGGCGTGCAGCCGCAGACCCGGGTGCTCATGCGGGCGCTGCGGCGGCTGCGCGTGCCGACGGTGATGTTCATCAACAAGATCGACCGCGGTGGTGCCGACGTGGCGGCGGTGCTGCGCGAAATTCAACGGCGTTTAGGCGTACGGGCGGTGCCGTTGACTGAAGCAAGCGCCGCCGGGACGCGCGCGGCTGCCGTCGCCAAGGCCGCGCCGGACGGGCTGATCGACGCGCTCGCCGACGATGACGAGGCGCTCTTCGCGGCGTACGTGGCCGACTCCGCACGGGTGACCCCGGACCGGCTGTGGGCGGCGCTGGCCGAGCAGACGGCGAAGTCGCTCGTGTGCCCCGTCTATGCCGGCTCGGCGATGACCGGCGTGGGCACCGCCGAGTTGATGGACGGGCTGGTCAGCCTGCTGCCGGTGGCCGAACCGGACGATCACGGGCCGGGTGCCGGCCGCATCTTCAAGATCGAGCGAGGTGCCGCCGGCGAAAAGATTGCTTACGTACGGATGTTCTCGGGCGCTTTGCAGGTACGCGATCGGGTGCGCGACGACGCCGACAAGGTCACCGGGATCAGCGTCTTCGAGCGCGGCGCGTGGGTGCGCCGGAGCACCGTTCGAGCGGGGGACATCGGCAAGCTGTCCGGACTCGCGCACGTCCGGGTCGGCGAGGCGATCGGCTCCTCGGCGCAAGACGCGGCACCGCACCACTTCGCGCCGCCGACGCTCGAAGCCCGCATCACTCCCGACCGGCACGACCAGCACGTCGCGCTGCGGGCCGCGCTGGCGCAGCTCGTCGAGCAGGACCCACTCATCAACATCCGCTCCGAACCGTCCGGTGAGCTGTCCGTGTCGCTCTACGGGGAGGTCCAGAAGGAGGTCATCCAGGCGACGCTCGCCGCCGACTACGGCATCGCGGTGACGTTCCGCGAGACCAGCCCGCTCTACATCGAGCGGCCGGTCGGCGTCGGTGCGGCGGAGGAGATCCTGAACAGCCCGACCAACCCGTTCCACGCCGCGATCGGTCTGCGCGTCGAACCGGCCTCGGGTTTCGCGTTCCGTCTCGACGTCGATTACCAGTCGGTGCCGCTGTACGTCTACCGCAACGTGGACGAGTTCGCGGCGGCGATGCAGGAGTACGTGCGGGCCGCGCTCGGCGAGGGGCTGTACGGCTGGCAGGTGAACGACTGCCTGGTCACCATGATCAGCAGCAACTACAGCATCGCGGACGGGCCGCCGTCGCGGCGCGGGCCCCTCGCGACCGCCGCCGACTTCCGCAAGCTGACGCCGCTGGTGCTGATGCGGGCGTTGCGGCAGGCCGGCACCCGCGTGTGCGAGCCGATGTCCCGGGCGCGGATCGACGCGCCGGCGACGAGTCTGGGAAGCGTCCTGGGGATGCTCGCCCGGCACGGCGCGGTGATTCACGGGCAGTCGGTGCACGACGGAAGCGTCAGCGTCGAGGCCGATCTGCCGGCCGACCGGCTGCCCGGGGTGCAACGGGCGCTGCCGCCCGTGACGAACGGCGACGGGGTGCTCGAGTCGGCGTTCGCGGGGTATCAGCCGGTGCGCGGCGAACCGCCGTCGCGACGGCGGACCCGCTGAATCGGCGCCGGGTCCAGCAGGGCGTGGCGGGCCGCGCCGGCCAGCCACGGTTGCGCCTCGTCGAAGCTCCAGCCGCGGTCGCCGACCAGGGTGAACCAGGCCGACTGGCCGAGGTGGAACCACAGCAGGTCCAGCGCGCGCTCCGGGGTCAGGCCGGGGGCGAGGGCGGTCAGGTCGGTCAGGCGGTCGACGACGGTTCGCAGCGCGGCCAGGTAGGCGGTTACCGCGTCGTGGTGGACCTGCCGGGCCGCGGGTTCGGCGGGCGCGTGGCGGAACAGCCCGTACAGCATGTCCCAGTGCAGCTCGTTGGCCCGGCGGGTGCCGTCCGCGGTGCGGTCGATGACCTCGCCGGGATCGTTCGTGGCGGCGACGGCGGTGAGGGTCTCGTCGAGGATCGGGCTGCCGATGGCCGGCTGCAGCAGCGCCGCCAGGATCGCGGCCTTGCTGCCGACGCTGACATACACCGTCTGGATGGCGACGCGGGCGCCCTTGGCGATGTCACTCACCGGGACGTCGGCGTAGCCGCGCTCCAGGAACATCGCGCGGGCGCTGGCCAAGATCGCAGCGCGGGTGGCCCGCGCCGCGTCGGCGCGCCGTGGGGAGTGATAACTGCTGGTCACAAGGTTTGTACCTTACCTCACAGGTGAAGTCTCACTATTGGCTAGAGAGGCTTCTAATGGATAGTCTCGCATCATGTCTTTGGAAACACATCTTCCGAGTCGGGGCATCCATGTCGGGAAGCGGTAGGGCCGCGCGCCTGATATTTCCGGTGCTGATCCTCAGCGCCTTCTCGTTCTCGATCATCCAGTCGCTCGTCTCGCCGGTGCTGCCGGAGATCCAGCGCGAACTGCACACCTCGCAGAGCACGGTCACCTGGATCATCACCGCGTACCTGCTGTCCGCCTCGATCGTCACGCCCATCCTGGGCCGGCTCGGTGACCGGATCGGCAAGGACAAGGTCCTGTTCGTCTCGTTGATCGTGCTGGCCGTCGGACTGGCGGTGTCGGCGGTCGCCCCCAACATCGGCGTGATGCTCGTGGGCCGGGTCATCCAGGGGTTCGGCGGCGGCATCTTCCCGCTGGCCTTCGGCATCGTCCGTGACGAGATGCCCCGCGACCGGGTCGCCGGCGTGGTCGGCGTCCTCGCCTCGCTGCTGGCGGTCGGCCTCGGTCTCGGCGCGGTGCTGGCCGGTCCGGTCGTCGACGCCGTGAACTACCGGGCGCTGTTCTGGATGCCCATGATCCTGGTGATCATCGCGGCCGTCACGGCGTATTTCGTGATCCCGCCGTCGCCGACGCGCAGCGCGGGTCAGTTCAGCTGGCTCGCCTCGGTGCTGCTCGGGGCGTGGCTGGTCCTGCTGCTCGTGCCGCTGAGCGAGGCGTCCACGTGGGGGTGGACCTCCACACGCGTACTGGGAATGCTCTTTGCCGCCCTTGTTCTTCTGATCGTCTGGATCGTGGTCGAGGCGAAGGTGGCGAACCCGCTCATCGACATGCGCATGATGCGCCTGCCCGGGGTGTGGACGACCAACCTGGTGTCGATGCTGTTCGGGGCGTCCATGTACGGCCTGATCGGCTTCCTGCCGGCGTTTCTGCAGACCCCGTCGGCGGCCGGCTACGGGTTCGGGGCGAGCATCACCAAGGCCGGCCTGCTGATGCTGCCGATGAGCGTGACCATGTTCCTGTCCGGGGTGTCCACGCCCCGCCTCGTGCACCGGCTCGGCGCCAAGTGGATCCTGGCCGGCGCCACGATCATCGCGCTGGTGTCGTTCGTGATCCTCGTCGCGGCGCACGACCGCGAGTGGGAGATCCTGCTCGCGATGGCTGTGCTCGGGGTGCGGTTCGGGGCGGCCTTCGCCACCATGTCCAATGTGATCGTTTCGGCGGTGCCGCCGCACCAGACCGGGGTGGCGAACGGGATGAACACGAACATCCGCAGCATTGGCGGGGCGATCGGCGCCGCGGTGATGGCGAGCATCGTCAGCGGGCACACCATGGTTAGCGGCCTGCCTACGGAGGAGGGTTACACGTACGGCTTCACGGCGCTCGGCATCGCAACGGCGGGAGCGGCGGTGGCGGCCTTTCTGGTGCCTCGGCATCACCAGCACGTCGAGGAGGAGGAAGCTTCATCGCCGGCGTACGCCGAGGCGTCCTAGATGGATTTCCTTCGGGCGCCGGAGTGTCGGTGTGGCTGGGTCGCTACTCGCTGAGCATGTCGGGTTGGTGGTCGAGGTGGGCATACGCTCGGGGAACGCAGCCCACACCGTGGTAACGGCTCCCCATAGGGTTTTTGTCACCCTTTAGGTGGCCGGGATAGTCGTCGCGGTGGCCGGCGGTCTGTTCGTGGGCTGGCAGCGGCCTGTTCGCGGGTCGGTTGCGATCTGCTCACGGCCGCCGGCGGTCTGTTCGCGGGTCGGCAGCGGCCTGTTCGCCAGTCGCCGGTCTGTTCGCGGGTCGGGCGGTCCCACTATGTGGATTCCGCGGCCACATCGTGGATTTTTGTGAACCTTGGAGAGTTGCGCCCACATATGAGCCATAACTCTCCAAGGTCCACATCCGCCATGAAAAACCCGCCGGGCAAAAGGCGTATTTCAAGCCAGAAGCATCGTCCATGATGGACGGGAGTCCCACATCGCGGACGCCGAGTCCAGGACGTGGCCGCTGGTCTCAGCTGGTGGCCGCCAGTCCCACATAATGGGCGCGCCCCGCGCCCCGCGCCCCGCGCCCCGCGCCCCGCGCCCCGCGCCCCGCGCCCCGCGCCCCGCGCCCCGCGCCCCCGCCCGCGTCCTGGGCAACGCGCCTACGCCCCGCGCGTACCTTTCAACGCCACCAATGACCGAAATATCGGATATGTGCTGACAAGAGCGCCGCCTCGGTGATCGGCGGCGTCACCGGGCGGGCACCAGAGCTCGCCGCCCGCTCCCGGCCGTGAAAGCCACCCCGCCCAGCCCGGCCACCACCGCGCAGAGCAACAGCGTCGTGCGGTAGCCATAGTGCTCGATCGCGGCGCCGGACAGGATGCCGGAGACCAGCAGGCCGGCCGTGCAGGCGTTGGCGAACAGCGTGGTGGCGCGGCCGGTCGCCGGGGCGAGCAGGTCCTGGAAGTAGCGGATGCCGGCACCGGCCACGACCGCGATCCCGACGGCACGGAAAACCTGGGCGACCACCAGCATCATCATGTTCGACGACACCACCGTCAGGGCGTAATACGCGACGAACGAGCCGAAGCCGCCGAGGATCAGGGCCCGCTGACTGATCCGGGTCGGGACCGCGGCCAGCCCGAGCGTCGCCACCACCTCGACCGCGGCGCACACGCTGAAGAGCACGCCGACCGCCGCGGGTGGCTGGTGCAGGACCCGGGTGACGAACAACGGCACCGCCAGGCCACCCGCGCACAACGCCGTGAAGAACAGGGTGACACCGACGATGAGCAGCACCGGGGCGCCGCCCGGCGACTCACCCGCCGGCACGGCGACGGACCCCGGCCGCGGCACGACGAACACGCTCAGCGCGGCCACGAGAAACACCACGGCGGCCGTCGCGAACAGACCGGAGTACCCGCCGCGGGACAGCACGAGCGCGCCCAGCAACGGCCCGACCGCCCACGCCAGCGACCAGGCCGCGCGCAAAACCGGAGCGGAACGCTGCCCGGCGGTGCCCTCACCCAGCACGGCACGGGCCAGCGAGAAATACTGCGGGAAGGCCGCGCCCATCGCCCCGAGCACGGTGCCCGCCATCAGGAGCAGCACCGGGAAGCTCGTGACCCGGGCCAGCAGCAGGTAGCCCGCCGAGCCCAGCAGGGTCACGACAATCGCGTACGCGCGGGTCGGCCGCCGGTCGAACAGCCGGCCCAGCCACCAGCCGATAATGATACCGGCGAGGGCGTACACCGAGGACCACACGCCGATCTGCAGCGGCGACAACCGGGCGACGTCGGCGCCGAACAGGACGATGTACGAGTTGACCATCGAATCCGCGATGCCGAGCAGGAGGACGGCGGCGAAGAGGACGAAAAGGGGCACGTGGTCTTCGTACCGGTCCGATGTGTCCGGCGACACCGAATAAGACCGGGGAGGGATTCCGGCTGGTGGGCCGGAATCCCCCTTGCGGCGGTCAGCTGTTCCAGACCTGCAGGCTGGAGAGCTGCGCGGCCGGCCACCCGGTGTTGGCGGTGACGTTGACGCGGATGTAGCGCTGGGTTGTCGCCGGGAACGTGATGGTCACCGTGTTACCGGCGGACGGGGTGAAGGCGTACGAGGCGGAGTCCTTCACCGTGGTCCAGCTGGAACCGTTCGTGCTGCCCTGCACGGACAGCGTCTCGTTGCGCGCGCCCCACGTCGCCGGCAGCTGCAGCACCACCCGGCTCGCCGAGACCGCCGCACCGAGATCCACCTGCGCCCACTGCGGGAAGGCGTTGTTCGGGCTTTCCCAGTACGTGTTCTGGTCGCTGTCGGTCAGGTTGGACGACGGGTACACGTCGTTGTGGCCGGACTCGGCGGTCGGTTTCCCGGCCGCCAGGTTGCTGCTGGTCTGGCCGGCTCCGGTGCCGGTGAGGGCGACCGACACACCGGGCGTGACGGTCAGCGTGCCGGTGCGCGTGCCGGCCGCGGTGGGCCGGAACGTCACCGTGACCGTGCAGGTGGCGCCGGCCGCGAGCGACGACCCGCAGTTACTGGTCTGCGCGAAGTCGCCGGTGGTCGAGGCACCCACGCCGGTGACCGCCGCGGTGCCACCGTTGGTGATGGTGACGGTCTGCCCGGCGCTGGTGGTGTTCAGTGCCTGGCTACCGAAGGTGAGGGCGGACGGCGAGGCCGACAGGCTTCCGGTGCCGCCGCCGCTGCCCGGGTAGACCTCCAGCTCGCTGATCTGACCGGCCGGCCAGCCGGAGTTCGCGGTGATGTTGACGCGGACGTAGCGGGCGCTGGTGCCCGGCACGGTGATGCTGACCGTGTTCGCGGAGGCGGGGTTGAAGGTGTAGGTCGCGCTGCTCACCGCCGTGCCGAACGAGGTGCCGTCCGTGCTGGTCTGCACGGACAACGTCTGCGTCCGGGTGGCCCACGCCGTCGCCGGCGGGAGCTTCAAGGTCAGCTTCCCGATCGCGTACGGCGTTCCCAGGTCAGCCTGAACCCATTGCGGGAAGGCGTTGTTGGCGCTCTCCCAGTACGTGTTCGCGTCTCCGTCGGTGACCGTGGACGCGGCCTGGGTGCCGTTGACCTGGCTGGACGCGGTGGCGGGGCGGCCGGCCGCGACGTTGGTGGTCGAGCCGATCCCGCTGCCGGTCAAGGCGACGGTCAACCCCGACACCGACAGACTTCCCGTACGCGTACCGGAAGCCGTTGGACGGAACGTGACGGTGACCGTGCAGGAGGCACCCACCGCGAGGGATCCGCAGTTGCTCGTCTGGCCGAAGTCGCCGGCGGCGGTGACGCCGGAGATCGTCGCCGTCGCGGTTCCCTCGTTGGTGACCGTGACCGTCTGCGACGCCGAGGCGTTACCGACGAGGGTGGCCGGGAAGGTGAGCGATGACGGATCGGCCGTCAGCCGCGGTCCCGGAGCGACACCGGTGCCGGACAACGGAATCGTGTTGGTGATGCCGGCCGCCGTGACCGTCAGGTTCCCGGTGCGCGAGCCGGTCGCGGACGGTGCGAACCGGACGCTCACCGTGCAGGACGCGCCGGCCGCCAGCGACGATCCGCAGGTGTTCGTCTGGCTGAAATCGCCGGAGACGCTGACCCCGGAGACGGGCGCGGCCGCCGAGCCCGAGTTGGTCACCGTGACGGTCTGTGCCGCGCTCGTCGAACCGGTCGCGACCGTGCCGAAGCCGAGCGCGGTCGGGCTGATCGAGATCGCCGAGCCGTTGTCCGGCAGGTACGGCGGGAACGTCGGGTTCGGCATGGTGCACGCGGACGACCCGAAGATGCCGGAGTTGCCGCCACCGTCGGTGAGCGTGAAGCCGACCCCGCAGTTGTAGAGCGGCGCGGGCCCCTGGGTGCCGGTCGCGGTGCTGTTCGTGATGGTCGCCGAACCACCCACTTGCTGCTGTACGACGTACGTGCCGGTGTTCTGGATCGTCGCGTTGTTGATCTTCACGTTCGAGATCTGCGAACCGGAGACGAACTGGATGGCCTCGTACGGGCTCTGCTGGATGAGGATGTCGTCCACATTGGTCAGTCCGGTCATCGCGCCGTCGCGGGCGTCGAACCAGAGCGCGCCGACGCCGAACTGCCAGTTGGGGTCGAGGGCGCCGGACCGGATGATCGTGTTGCGCAGCACGTCGGTGCGCCCGAGAGCCGTGGACGCGAAACGCTGCGCCACGTGGATGCCGCCACCCTGGGTGAGGCCGGAGTCGATCACCCGGTTGTCCGTGACGAAGTTGTCGTGACCGCCGTAGATCGCGATGCCGTTCGCCAGGATCGGGTACTGCACCGTGTTGTGGTCGAACGAGTTGTTCGCGTCCGCGTTCTGCTCGGCCCACATCGCCAGCGCGTCGTCCCCGGCGTTGCGGATGTCGCTGTTGGTGACCTTCGAGTTGGTCACGCCGTTGTGGAAGTTGACGCCGTCGGCGGTGAAGTTCCGCAGCCGCATCTGGTTGAACGTCAGGCCGGTGAACGGCCCGTCCATCCAGGCGCCGACCTTGGTGTGCTCGATCCACACCCGGTCCACCGTGGAGTTCGTCAGCGCGCCGCCGATGCCGTTGACCTGGTCGCCGTCGTTACGCTCCTGCACGTTCCCGAAGATCGCGAAGTCCGACAGATGCACGTTCGTCGACGGCGTCGGAGCGTAGTTGCCGTAGAAGCCGATGCGGTCACCCTGGGTACGCGAATACCACATGCCCGCGCCCTTGATGGTGATGTTGTCGACCGCGATGTGCCCGAGGATCTTGAACGTGCCCGGCGGGATCCACACCGTGCCGCCGGAGCCGGCCGACGCGATCGCCTGGTTCATCGCCGAGGTCGAATCCTGCGCGCCGGTCGGGTCGGCGCCCTTGCTGGTGATCGACACCGAGCCGCTGGGCTGCGACAACGGGGCCGCGACGTTCTCGAAGTCGGCGAAGTCGACGGTCACCGGGATGCTCGCGTCGACCTGCAGCCGGAACTTCGTGCCCGCCGGGTACGTGCTGCCGAACAGCCGCTGGGTCTCGTCGTAGAAGTGGTGCGGGTTGCTGCCCGGCGAGTTGGTGAACGGGTATCCGCCGTAATACCAGCTGTACGCGTTGGTCAGAGTGAAGTCGGTGGATCGCGTGCCGTTCACGTAGAGCGACAGCGGCGCCGTGTAGACCGAGCCGCCGCCACTGTCCGGAATGCTGTACCGGAAGACGATCGAGTTGGTCGCGACCGGGGTCGTGAACTCGACGTACTTTCCGCTGCCGGAGAGCGTGACGGCCTTACGGTACGAAGCCTCGGCGGCTAACTGGTTGTAGGCGGCGGTCGGGCCGATCACCGTGCCGTTGGTGCTCGCGTTCTCGGCCTGGACCTCGGTGTAGGGCAGGGTGGCGCCGACGCCGCCGGTGGCTGCGGCTGCGTTTGCGACGGACGGAGAGAGCACGGTGATCGCGGACGCGATCAGCGCGGCACCGGCAAAGGCGGCGCCGAGCCTTCTTTTGGACATGGGGGCTCGCTTTCAGGGGGAGCGGCCATCGATGGGGATGAGCGAGGAACTAAGGGGGACCGTAATCGCTGCGACACATCAACGCAATATCGAAACAAATCTTTGCAAGCTTGAGACGCGACGGTCGTAAGTTCGGAACGTCAGCGCGGGGAGCGGGAGCGGCGGGCGCGACTCCGCGACGTGACCTGGCCGAAGATCGTGGCGCCGCGGGCCCATGCGGCTGCCTCCGGATCGCGCATGCCGTTTGTGCGCGGTCAGCGCTTGGCGGGGATTCGGATCCGCATCGCCGCGCCGTCGGCCAGGTCGTCGACGGTGAGGGTGCCGCCGTGCGCGGTGACGATGTCGCGGGCGATCGCCAGTCCCAGGCCGGCGCCGCCGCCCGTGCGGGAGCGGCTGTCGTCGAGCCGGACGAACCGGTCGAAGATCCGTTCGCGGTCCGCGGCCGGGATCGGCGGACCGTCGTTGCCGATGACGATCTCGCCGCCGCCGTCTCCGGTGGTCACGCTGATCGTGACCGTCTTGCGCGCGTGGCGTACGGCGTTGTCGACGAGGTTGCGCAGCACCCGGTGCAGCTGATCGGGGTCCCCGGTGACCCGGACCGGCTCGACGCGGCCCTCCACCAGCAACTGCGGCTGCTCCAGCGTGACCCGATCCCGCTGGGCGTAGACCAGGTCGTCCAGGTCGACGTCCTCGTGCCGGATGCGCAGCGCCTGGTCGTCGACGCGGGCCAGCAGGAGCAGGTCGTCGACGAGCTTGGCCATGCGACGGCTCTCCGTGTGGATGCGCCCGGCCGGGCCTGCCTCCGCCTCCGGCAGATCGGCGGCGACCAGCAGGTCGGCGTTCGCGTGGATGGTCGCGAGGGGGCTGCGCAGCTCGTGGCTGGCGTCGGCGACGAACCGGCGCTGCGCGGCCGAGGCTGCCTCGATCCGGTCCAGCATGGTGTTCATGGTGGTGGCCAGTGCCGCGATCTCGTCGTCGGCGAACGGCACCGGCAGCCGGGTGTGCAGGCTCCGCGCGGTGATCGTCGCGGCCTGCCGGCTCATCGCCTCGACCGGGCGCAGGGTGCGGCCGACGAACAGGAAGGTCGCGACGCCGACCACGACGGCGAGTACGGGCAGCCCGGCCAGCACCGCCGCGATGATCGCGTCGGTGGCGTCGTCGACCGAGTCCATCGACTCGGCGATCAGCGCGGTCCGGGTGCCGGACGGGGTGGCGACGCCGACCGCGATGATCCGGAACGGTGGGTCCACGCCCGGCAGATGCTCGGTCGCCCGCAGGCGCTGGCCCGGCCGGGGGCGCAGGGCCGACACCGGCGCTTCGCCGGCAACCGCCGCGGAGGCGCCGATCACCCGGCCGGCGGGGTCGAGGACCTGCGTGACCGTGCGGTCGGGAGCACGCAGGGCGGTCTGCAGCGCCGACTGGTCACCCGCAGCGAGTGCGGCGGACACCTGGTCGGCGCGGACGGTCGCGGCGGCGTTCACATTGTTGACCAGAACCCAGCGCGCGGTGAGCAGGAGCACACCGCCGGCGAGCAGCGAGGCGACGGCGACGACAACTCCGGCGGCGAGCGCGGATCGCATCCGCACGCCCAGCCGTCGTCGTAGCCTCACTATCAGTGTTCGCATGGCGGCCACGTTAACCCTGGCACGCTCAATGAGCACCGAATGTGATGTTCAGGGGTTTCTCAGGCGTACGGGGGAAGTCTGAAGTCATGCGGGTGCTGGTGGTGGAGGACGAGGTGAGCCTGGCGGAGACGATCCGTGACGGGCTGGCCCGGGAGGGTTTCACCGTCGACCTCATGCACGACGGCGTCGACGGGCTCTGGGCCGCGACCGAGACGCCGCACGGAGCGTACGACGTCATCGTTCTCGATATCATGTTGCCGCTCCTGAGTGGTTACGAAGTGTGCCGGCGGTTGCGATCACGCGGAGTGTGGACGCCGGTGCTGATGCTCACCGCCAAGGACGGCGAGTACGACGAGGCCGACGCGCTCGACCTGGGCGCCGACGACTACCTGGTCAAGCCGTTCTCGTTCGTGGTGCTGGTCGCTCACCTGCGCGCGCTGATCCGGCGAGGCGCTCCGGAACGCCCGGCCGTGCTCACCGTCGGTGACCTCAGTCTCGACCCGGCCGAGCGCCGCGTACGCCTCGCCGGTGCCCCGATCGCGGTCACGCCCCGTGAGTTCGCCCTGCTCGAGTTCCTGCTGCGGCACCGCGGCGAGGCCGTGACGAAGACCGCGATCATCGAGAACGTGTGGGACGCCCACTTCGACGGCGACCCGAACATCGTCGAGGTCTACATCGGCTACCTCCGCAAGAAGATCGGCCGCGACACGATCGAGACCGTCCGCGGCGCCGGCTACCGCGTGCCCCGTTCCGGAATTTCGTAGCCGCCGGCCGCGGCCGTGAGCAAGGACCGCGTCCCGAACAAGGTGCCCGAGGCCACGATCAGCACCGCCCCGGGGGGTGCGGCGGTGGTCATAGCGCGCGCAGCGCTTCCACCGGTGACAAGCGAGCCGCGCGTGCGGCCGGGTAGACGCCCGCCAGGGCACCGATCACCAAGGCCGCCCCGATTCCGGCGGCGAGACCTTGCGGTGGGATGGCGACGGGGTTACCGCCAAGGCGCGCGGCGACCGCGGTGGCGGCGATCCCCAGTCCGATGCCCAGGACCCCGCCCGCCGCGGCCATCAGCGTCGACTCGAGCAGGAATTGAGCGGCGACGTGCCGGCGGCGGGCGCCCAGGGCGCGGCGCAGACCGATCTCGCCGCGGCGTTCCAAGACGGAGATCACCATGATGTTGGCGATGCCGACGCCGGCGATGAGCAGGGCGATGCCGCCGAGCCCGAGGAACAGTCCGACGAACGCGCTCTTGGCCGCGATCCGGGCCACGAGCAGGTCGGACGGCCGGCGAACCTGGACGTCGTCCTGGCCGTCGGGGACGGTGGTGGCGGTGAGGACGGACGCTACCGCGGCGACCTGGTCGGGGTCCGCGCGCAAGTAGATGCGGCTCGGCTCGTTGCCGCGCCCGAACCACTGCGTGGCCTGCGGAAAGCTGATCAGCGCGGCGACGTCGACCTCCGGTGCGATCGCCACGGGCGCGAGCACGCCGACGACGGTGAAGTAGTGATCGCCGATCAGGACCTGGGTGGAGGCGTCCAGCGAGCCGACGCCGAGGATTTTGGCGGCCTCGTACCCGAGGACGGTCACCGGGTAATGGTCGGCGGTCGCGTCCAGATAGTGGCCCTGCAGGACGTGCGCCGAGACCGTTTCCGGGAGCGACGGCTGAGCCGCCAGCACGTTCATGCCACCGGTCTGCACCGCCGGGATGGCGGCGCTGCGGCGCACCGGAATGTTCTCGATCGTGCCGACCGCCGTGACGCTCCGAACCGGCGGGATGCGCTCGATCATCGGTTGGGCGGTGACCGGCAGCGGCACCTGGCGTCCGTTGACGGATTGCGCCGAGGCGACGGTGAGCAGGTTGCCGTCTTCGCCGAGCTGGGTGATCAGATCGGCCTTGGCGGATTGGGCGATGCCGAGCACCGAGACCACGGCCGCGACGGCGACGGCGATGCCGAGAGCGGACAGCGCTGTGCGCAGGCGGCGGGCGCGCAGGCCGGCGAGGGCGAGAACGATGGCGTCGGGCAGACGCAGCCGCGAGGTCATCGCGTCTCCTCGCCGAGAGCCGCCGAGCCGCGGCCGGTGCCGGTCACGCGCTGGCCGCTGCCGGTCTCGCTGCCGCTGGCGCCGCTGGCGGCGGTGTCGCTCACGATCCGGCCGTCATGCAGCCGCACCTCTCGGTTCATCGTGGCCGCCACGGCCGTGTTGTGTGTGATCACGACGACGGTGGTGTGTTCGTTCGCCTGCGCGTACAGCAGCTCGGTGATCTCCGCCCCGGTGGCCGAGTCGAGGCTGCCGGTGGGCTCGTCGGCCAGCAGCACCGCCGGCCGGCCGACGACGGCGCGGGCGATCGCGACGCGCTGCCGCTCGCCGCCGGAGAGCTGGCCGGCCCGATGCCCGATCCGTCCCGCCAGGCCCACGTCGAACAGCGCCTTGGCCGCGCGTTCCCGGCGGACCCTGGCCGGCAGACCGCGATAGAGCAGGCCGGTGGCCACGTTGTCGAGCACGGTGAGGTGCTCGAGGAGGAAGAACTGCTGAAACACGAAGCCGAGGCTGCCGGCCCGGACGGCGGACAGTTTCGTGTCGGGCAGCGCCGAGGTGTCGATGCCGGCGATCCGGACGCTGCCGCTGGTGGGTTGTTCCAGGGTGCCGAGGATGCTCAGCAGCGTCGACTTGCCGGCACCGGACGCCCCGGTGATCGCCACCGCCTCGCCGACGCGGACGACGAGGTTGATGTCGTCCAGCGCCACCACCGTGGTCGGATGCTCGTACACCTTGCGGACGGCGGAAAGTTCGAGTGCGGCGGCGGTCATGACGCGGGCACCTCCACCGTGGATCCCTCGTGCAGCCCGGCACCCGCGACCTGCACGAGGGTCTGGGAGAACAGGCCCGGCGTGACGCCGGTGAGCCGGCGTGCGCCGCCGTCGAGCAGATACACGGCGTACCCGCCTTCGGCGAGCGCGACCAACGCGGTGATCGGCACGGCGAGCACCCCCTTCGCGGACTCGGTGACGACGTCGACCTCGACCGGAGCCTGGTCGAGTGCCGCCCCGGCGACCTGGCGCTGCAACGTGACGATCGCCGCGACCGACGGGAGCTCGCTGCCGCGGCCGAGGTCGCGTTCGCTGGGCGCGGTCGCCACCGTCGACAGCTCGGTCACCCGGCCCGGGACCTTGTCGCCGCCCGGCAGGGTGACGGTGACGGCGTCGTGCAGGCGCACCGCGTGGGTCTCGGTCACCGGCACGGCCAGGGTGACCGCCACCGTCGGCGACGTCCCGGAGACGACCGGGCCGCCGCCGACCCGGCCGCCCGCCGTCGCTCCCAGCGTCGTGACGCGCAGCCGGCCGGCCTGGAACGTGACATCGCCCAGTGGCACGCGGCCGGTGACGCTCTGGTGGGTCGCCCGCTGCCAGCGGCGAACGGCCGCCGCTGTCGCTCCGGTAAATCGGCCGTCGACGGTCATGGTGCTCGTCGTGGCGTGACCGAGCACGACGAGATTCTGTTCCAGGGCCCGCACATCCGGCCCGGCGGTGACCCCGAGCTCCAGCGATCGCCAGGCGGGACGGTCGCCGTAGAGCAGCCGGACCGGCCGGTTGTCCACGGTGAACACCGTCTGGCCGCGCGAGATCACCCGGCCCGGCCGGGGCAGCCAGGTCACCGTGCCGCCCGGCGGTCCTTGCCAATTCACCGTGTACGCCCCGACGTAGCCCAGGGTGCCGGGAACCGTCGTGGTGGTCGACAGGTCGGTGCGTTGCACTGTTGCGCTGCCGGTCGGCACCCCGGTGTCGGTGGGGGTGGCGGGCGTGTCGTGCAGCCACCAGCCGGCCCCGGCGCTCGCGGTGACCGCGACGGCGGTCCCGCCCAGGATCGCACGCCTACGCATGGCCGAGACTCCCCAAGCTCGACAACGCCGCCTCCTCGTCGAGGATCTTGCGGCAGGCTTGCAGGGCCCGCATCACTGTCGGGTTCTGTTTCCCGCCGGCCGGGATGGCCTCGGGATCCAGGCCGAAGCCCTTGCCGGGGGAGAACGGCCGGTCGGCGGTCGGGTCCTTGAAATTGGGCAGGCCGTTCTCGCGCAGGCATTGCGCGGACCGCACGCCGGCCTGGATCAGTTTCGGCGGTGCCGGTCCCTGATCACGCATCGAGAACGAGGCCGCCCGGATGAGGTCCTGGCAGGCGGTCTCGATCGCGTCGAGCTGCGGACCGTCGAGGCTGCGCAGGGCGACGTCGTCGGTGTATACATAGCCGTCCGAGGTCAGGAGCGGATCCTGATAGTTCGGTGCGCCGTGCTGGCGGACGCAGTCCGCGGCGGCGTGCAGTTTCGTCCGGCGGGCGGCGCTGGCGTCGCCGCCGACGGCGTTGGGATTGCCGGTGTCGCCGGTGGTGCCGGTGCTCGCGGTGCTCGTCGCGGACAGCCTCGGCACCGTGGACGTGGATGGTTCGTCGGTGCACGCGCTGAACGCGATCAGTCCGAGGGTGGCCGTGACGGCCAGCAGGAGGCGTCTCATCACACACCTTCCGGGTCGTGGAATGCAGACAGGTTTAGCGGCCCGGGGCTAACAGCAGCATGACAAACCTTGTTAGGCCGTTGTCATGTCCGGCGTTGCAGAATGTCGGCATGCGCGTGCTGGTGGTCGAGGATCACGTCACGCTGGCCACCCGAATCGGCGAGGGCCTGCGTGACGCGGGGATGGCGGTCGACGTCGTCCACGATGGTGCTGCCGCGCTCACGTTCGCGGCCCACACGGCGTATGACGTCATCGTCCTGGATCGTGATTTGCCGGTGGTGCATGGTGATCAGGTGTGCCGGTCGCTGGCCGGCACGGGCGCGCGGATCCTGCTGCTGACCGCGGCCACGTCGATCGACGATCGGGTGGACGGGCTCGAGCTCGGCGCGGACGACTATCTCGGTAAGCCGTTCGCCTTTCCCGAGCTGGTCGCCCGGCTGCGTGCTCTTTCCCGCCGTTCGCCGTCGGCACCGCCCCTGGTCCGCCGCGGTGACCTGACGGTGGACCGTGCGCGGCACCGGGCAAGCCGGGCGGGCCGGGCGCTCTCGTTGACGCGCAAGGAGTTCGGGGTGCTGGAGCTGCTGGCCGCTGCCGACGGGGGAGTGGTCAGCGCCGAGGATCTGCTGGAGCACGTCTGGGACGTGAACACCGATCCGTTCAGCAACGTGGTGTCGGTGACCTTGACCCGGTTGCGGCGCAAGCTAGGCCCGCCGCCGTTGATCGAAACGGTCGTCGGACGGGGCTACCGGTTATGAGAGTGCCCTGGCGGTTGACCGTCCGCATGCGTTTGACCTTGCTTTACAGCGGGCTGTTCACCGCCTGTGGGGTGATCCTCGTGGCGATCACCTACGGCCTGCTCGCGGGGAACCTGCCCGACGGCAACGCGGGTGGCGACACCAACGTGAAGCAGTCCATCCCGCCGGACTTCGCCGCGGATTGCGCGCAAGCCACCAGCAACCCGTACGCCGACCCGGCCCTGCTCTACAAATGCAAGGCCGCCTATCAGGAGGGTGTCAAGGAGGGAGCGACCAGCCAGCGACAGGCGACCCTCGACCAGTTGCTGCGTTACTCGGTCGGCACCCTCGCGGCGGTCACTTTGCTGGCCACCGTGGCCGGGTGGATCGTGGCCGGCCGGGTGTTGCGCCCGGTGCATCGAATAACCGAGGCCGCTCGTAACGCGTCCGAGGAGCGACTCGGGGCTCGGGTCGGGTTGACCGGTCCTCGGGACGAGCTGCGCGAACTGGCCGACACCTTCGACGACATGCTGGACCGGTTGCAGGCGGCGTTCGAGGATCAGCGCCGGTTCATCGCCAACGCCGGCCACGAGCTGCGGACTCCGCTCGCGGTCATGCGCACCGCCGTCGACGTGGTGCTCGCCAAGCCCGAGCCGACGCGGCAGGAGCTGGTCGACATGGGTGGCGACGTGCGGACCGCGGTCGGGCACGCGCAGGCCCTGATCGACGCGCTGCTCACCCTCGCCCGCACCGATCGCGGGCAGCTCGACCGCGAGACGGTCGACCTGGCCACCGTCACCGAGGACGCGATCGACGCCACCGCACCGGCGGCGGGCGCGGCCGAGTTGCAGACGTCGCTGGCTCCCGCGCCTGCCCGCGGAGATCCCATCCTGCTTGAACGCCTCGCCGCCAATCTCGTCGACAACGCGATGCGCTACAACGTCCCGGACGGCACGGTCTGGGTCCGCACCGGCACCGACGGCCTCCGGTCGGTGCTGACCGTCGACAACACCGGTCCGTTGCTGGCCCCGGCGAGCGTCGACAAGCTGTTCGAGCCGTTCCGGCGTTTGCGGGACCGCACCGGCGACGGCGGGTTCGGGCTCGGCCTGGCCATCGTGAAGTCGATCGCCACAGCGCACGGCGGCCAAGCCGTGGCGGTGGCCCGGCCGGAGGGAGGGCTGAGCGTGACTGTTGTTCTGCCGGCACGATGAACCCGGCGAGCACCGGGCCCAGGATGCCGCGGCCCTGCGGACCGGGCCGGCCAGCTCGGGACGGCTGACGCCGGGCGGCGGCGCGAGGATCAAGCGGCCGGGTTCAGGCGCCGGGGCGGCTCAGACCGCTCTCGTACGCCATCACGACCGCACCGATGCGGTCGCGCACTTGGAGCTTGGCGAGGATGCGGCTGACATGGGTCTTCACCGTGGTCTCGCCCAGGTGCAGGTGGCCGGCGATCTCGGCGTTGCTCAGTCCGCGGGCGACCAGGCCGAGCACCTCGCGTTCGCGGTCGGTGAGCCGCTGCACTCGCGGGTCGGGCAGCGGGGAAGGGCCGGCGGTGACGTACCGGTCCAGCAGCCGCCTGGTGACCGACGGCGCGATCATCGGGTCGCCGCGCAGGACGCCCCGGATCGCGACCAGCATCTCGGCGGCGGGGGCGTCCTTCACCAGGAAGCCGTCGGCGCCCGCGCGCAGCGCTGCGAAGGCGTACTCGTCGAGGTCGAAGGTGGTGATCATCAGGATGCGGGTGGTGGGCAGGGCGGCGCGGATCCGGGTTGCCGCGGTCACGCCGTCCATGGCGGGCATGCGTACGTCCAGCAGGATCACGTCGGGGCGCAGCTCGATGGCGGCGGCGACGGCCTGGATGCCGTCGGCCGCCTCGCCGATCACGGTCAGGTCGGGCTGGCTGTCCACCACCATGCGCAACCCGACCCGCATCATCTCCTGGTCGTCGCAGAGCAGGACGCGCGACGGTGGCCGGTCGAACATCCGCCCATGCTGCCCGCGTCCGCCTGTGGAATTACTGTGACGGGGGCATCGAGGGGAAGCGTGGCGACGATCCGGTAGCCGCCTTCCGGCCGCGGGGCCGCGTCGAGATCGCCGCCGAACATCGCCACGCGTTCCCGCATCCCCGCGAGGCCCCGACCGGACGAGGGCAGAGCCGGTGACGACCGGGTGCCGTCGTTGGTCACCTCGATCCGGATCTTGCGGTCCGGCCCGGGCACCCCGAGGTCGACGCTGACCTGCGCGCCCGCGCCCACCCCGGCGTGTTTGACGACGTTGGTCAGCGCCTCCTGAACGATCCGGTAAACCTGCACCGCGGCGCCGGGCGGCACCCCGTCACCGTCACCCGAGACGTGCAGCTCGGCGCCGTCGACGCCGGTCGTCAGCCGGTGCAGATCGGCGAGGGTCGGCTGCGGCGCACCGATCGGCCCGTCCGCGTCCAGCACCGTCAGCAAGCGCCGCAGCTCGGTCAGCGCCTCCCGCCCCGTCGCCGCCACCAGCGCGAGCGTCCGGTCCACCGCGGCCGGGTCGGTGTGCCGGGCCAGCTGGGCCCCTTCCGCGTTGACCACCATCACGCTCACGCTGTGGGCGAGCACGTCGTGCAGCTCCCGGGCGATCCGCGACCGTTCCTCGGCGGCCGCGGCCCGCGACAGCGCCCGGCGCTCCGAATCGGCCAGCTCTGCCCTCCGCTTGATCGAGCCGAGGTAGGCGCGCTTGGCCCGCACATACTCGGCGAGCAGCCAGGCCGTGGCGATCCCCAGGACGTAGCAGAGCGCGCTCCACCCGGCGTCCGCACCGGAGCGCACGGCGAGCGACCAGACGACGAAGAACGCGGCCGTGACCGGGCCGGCGACCAGGGCCGCCCGGCGCCGGCCCTGCGCGATCAGCGTGTAGAGCATGACCAGCAACGACAGATGAGCGAGCGGGAGGTGGCCCGTCCAGCAGCGGGTGAGCAGCCCGGCCCAGGCGGCGGCCAGCACGATCGCGGTCATCGCCGCCGGCCGGCGACGGCGCCCGATCAGCGGCACGACCAAGGCGGCCAGGATGATGGGCGCGAGCCAGCCGCCCGGCGGGTCCACCAGCGCGGGCGCCACCAGGGCCACGGCGAGCAGCGAATCCCGGAACACGGGCTCACGGTACCGATTGCGGTTGGGGCGGTCGTCATTCCGTACGGCGGAATGGGTCCTCCTGTGGGATGACGACGACGGCCCGCGAGCAGGACGCCCTGCGATGATCACCGTTCATAGCGTCCCCGCCATGTCCATCCTCACCGAATTTCTGCGACACCCGCTGCTCACCGGGGCGGTCGCCGCCAGCTCGCCCGCCCTGGCGCACCGGATGACCGACGGCATCGGCCTCGAACACGCCCGCACGGTCGTCGAGCTGGGCCCGGGGACCGGCGTGGTCACCGACGCGATCCTGCGCCGGGTGACGCCCGGGACCCGGGTCGTCGCGATCGAGGTCAACGGTCATCTCGCGGACCGCCTCGGCCGCCGCTACCGGGGAGCGGGTGTCGAGATCGTGCACGGCGACGCCACCGACCTGGCGAGCCTGGTGTCCGGCCCGGTTGACGCGATCGTGTCGGGTCTGCCGTGGACGGTCATGGCCGAGCCGGTCCGGCGGCGGATCCTGGACGCCATGACGGCGGTTCTCGCGCCCGCCGGGGTTTTCACGACCTTCGCGTACGCCCATGCGGCCTGGACGCCGCCCGGACGCCGGTTCGCCGGCGAGCTCGCGCAGCGGTTCGGCACCACGGGCACGAGCCGTGTCGTGTGGCGGAACTTGCCGCCGGCCTTCGTGCACCGTGCGACCGCTCCTGTTTCGACATCCATCAAGTATTGACGATTGAAGAAGTCCGTCGTCTCTCGTTAGGCAAGCGTTCAGTCCCCGGTCCGACGCACCCATGTAGATCTATAAACCTACCGATTGTAGGAGCAATAGACATGGGCGCACGTCCCGCGATCCGGGCACGCGAGATCACGAAATCCTTCGGCGACATCGTCGCTCTCGACGGCGTCGATCTGGACGTCGCGGAGGGGCGGATCCACGGCCTGGTCGGCCCGAACGGCGCCGGTAAGACGACGCTGCTCGGTCTTCTGCTGGGTCTCGCGGTCGCGGACGGCGGCCGCCTGGAGATCCTCGGCCGGCCGATCGGACGGGCCCTCGACGCGCCGGACGGTGTCGCCGGGTTCGTGGACGGTCCGGGGCTCTACCCCTCGCTCACGGCCCGGCAGAATCTCGCCGCGCTGGCCGATCTCCGCGGGCGCGACAACCGCACCGCGCAGATCGACGAGGTGCTGGGCGAGGTCGGGCTCACCGACGTCGCCGACGACCGGGTGCACGGGTTCTCGCTCGGCATGCGCCAGCGCCTCGGTCTCGCCGCCGCCCTGATGATCCGGCCGCGGCTGCTCGTGCTCGACGAACCGTCCAACGGGCTCGACCCGTCCGGCAAGCGGCACGTCCACCGCGTCCTCAAAGGACTCGCGGCGGACGGTGTCGCCGTCGTGCTCTCCAGCCACCGCATGGACGACGTCGAGGCGCTGTGCTCCGAGGTCACCATTCTGGCGACCGGGCGGGTGGCCTTCTCCGGCCCGCTGAGCAAGCTGGCCGCCGAGAACCCGGAGCTCGACTACCGGCTGGTCACCTCCGACCCGGACGGCGCGCGCCGGCTCGCGGCGGAGACGACCGGAATCACCGTGGCCGACGGGAGCGAGCTCGTCATCCGTACGCGAATCCCGGCCTTGGACGAATTGGTGGTGCGGCTGGTGCGCGGCGGCATCGCGGTGCGTGAGCTGGCACCGGTCGTGTCCCCGCTCGAGGCGGCCTTTCTCACCCTGACGGAGGACCACTCATGACCGCCGCCGTACGACCCGTCTCGGTTCCTCGTGGCTACCGCTTCGAGCTGGTGAAACTGGTCTCCCAGTGGCGGATCCGGCTGATCGTGCTGGCCTGCTGGATCGCCCCGGCGGTGTTCGTGGCCGCGGTGAGTCAGCAAGGGACGCTGCCGGTCGACACGCTGTTCGGCCGCTGGATGCACGCGTCCGGATGGGCCGGATCGCTGGTGGTGCTGGGCTTCGCGGGCAGTTGGGCGCTGCCGCTGCTGACCTCGGTGGTGGCCGGTGACGTGTTCGCCGCCGAGGACCGGCTGGGCACCTGGCGGCATCTGCTGGTCGCGGTCCGCTCGCCCCGCCGGATCTTCGCGGCGAAGGCACTGGCCAGCCTGTCGGTGATCGTGCTGCTGGTGGCCGGGCTGGCGGTGTCGAGCGCGGTCGGCGGGCTCATCGCGGTCGGTAACCAGCCACTGATCGGGCTCGACGGTCATCTGCTGTCGTCGGGGGACACCGCCGTACGGATGCTGCTTGCTTGGCTTTGTGCCCTCGCGCCGACGCTGGCCCTCGCCGCGATCGGTCTGCTCGGGTCGGTGACGCTGGGCCGGTCGCCGATCGGGCTGTTGCTGCCGGCACTGGTCGCGCTCGCGTTGCAGCTGGTCCAAATGCTTCCAGTGCCGGTTCCCGTACGCCTCGCCCTGCCCGGCTACGCGTTCATTTCGTGGAACGGGCTGTTCGCGAATCCGGCGCAAAAGGGCCCGCTCCTGACCGCCGTCGGGGTCAGTCTGGTGTGGGCGGTGCTCGCCACCGCGCTGGCCTACTTCCTTTTCGTACGCCGTGACTTCACCAACGTGGCCTACGACGGTTCGGGACGCCGGGCGTTGACGGCGGGAGTGCTCCCGCTCGCGGCGCTGCTCGTGGTCACGATCGGCCTGTTCGCGGTGTCTCTAGGCGGCAACAGCTCCGGGATCGACCAGGCGAAGGTGCAACGGTCGGTGTCCACCGCGTTCGCGCATCTCTACCGCCTGCAGACCGACGAGCTCAACCGGCCCGCGGTCACCGAGGCGCAACTACAGACGACCACGGACTGCAACAAGGGCGGCGGCAAGCTCGACCCCGTCGGCGCCGGCAACGACTGGCGCTGCGTCGTCACCTGGCATCTGCCCGGTGTCCAGGCGCCCGGGCAGGCCATCTACCAGCTCGACCTGACGCCGGACGGCCGCTACATGGCCGACGGCGACGGGCCGAAGGAAGTGAACGGCTACTTCCTGGTGCGCACCCCCGTGGGCGACGCGCCGAATCCGCTATGGCAGTTCGACGGCAACGTCGAGCTGCTGACGAAGGGATAGTCCATGCAAGTCACCCGCCGAAGGCGGCAGATCCCCAAGGGCCGCCGGGCACTGGCGATCACCGCGGGCACCACCGTCGTGGTCGTGGCGGCCAGCGCCGGCGTCTCGTATGCCGCAACCACGCAGTTCGGCAAGGACAAGGTCGGCGAGGACACCAAGAAGGGCAAGGTGGTCTCCGCCGATCAGTACATCGACCCGATCGGCGATCGCCTCGTCATCAACAACGGCAAGATCATGTCGTCCACGGTCAGCCCGGACGGCACCCACCTGGCCGCCTCGATCACCGACGGCACCGGCTCACTGGCCATCGTGGACCTGAAGAGCTGGACGGTGCAGCAGATCGTCGGCAGCAACGCCAGCTCGGTGCCGCGGCTGGCCGGCAACACGGTGGGCCAGGAAGGTCCGACGTACTCGCCGGACGGCACGCAGCTCTGGCTCGGCCAGGCCGACGGGTACACCAAGCTCACCGTCAACGCGGACGGCAGCGTGACGAACCCGGTGTCCGTCCCGATCGCGGCGGACGCCCAGAAGCGGCGGGCGCTGGTCGGCGAGGCGGTGTTCTCGGCCGACGGCAGCACCGTGTACTCGGCGGTCAACGGCCAGAACCGGGTCGTGGCCATCGACGCCGCGACCGGCACGATCACGCAGAGCTGGCCGGTCGGCATCGCACCGCGTGACATGGTCGCGACCGGCAACAAGCTGTACGTGAGCAACGAGGGTGGCCGCACGGCACTGCCGGGCGAGACCACGATCAACTCCTACGGTACGCAGGTGCCGGCGAACCCGGTCACGGCCGCCACCACGACCGGTACCGTCAGCGTGCTCGACCTCAAGCACCCGGCGAACGCCGTACAGACGATCAAGGTCGGACTTCACCCCACGGCCCTGTACGCCTCGAAGGGCGCCCTGTTCGTCACCGACACGGCCAGCAACGACGTGTCCGTGATCGACACGAAGAAGGGCAAGGTCGTCCAGACCATCGCGACCCAGCCGTGGCCGGAGGCGTCGGTCGGCTACGAGCCGGACGCGGTGACGCTCACCGGCGACGGCCACTTACTCGTCACGCTGGGCCGGGCCAACGCGGTCGCCGTCTACAAGTACACGAAGGCGATGGAGCCGGTCAGCTACGTCGGCCTGCTCCCGACCGACTACTTCCCGGCCGAGATCACCACGGTCGGCAAGGACGTGCTAGTCTCCAACACCCGGGGTATCGACGCCCGCCGGCCCACCACGGCGGCCGGGCACGGCACCCACGACACCACCGGCAGCGTGCAGAAGTTCCGGCTGCCCAGCGACAAGGACATCAAGTCGTACACGGACAAGGTGTTCGCGCAGAACGGCTGGACGTCGGGGTCGGTCAAGCTGGCCAAGGGCGCGAGCAAGGCGAAGCCGGTGCCGGTGCCCGCGAAGATCGGTGACCCGTCGACCATCAAGCACGTGTTCCTGCTGGTCAAGGAGAACCGGACGTACGACCAGATGTTCGGCGACATCCCCGAGGGCAACGGCGACGCGTCGCTGGCCGAGTTCGGCGCGAACGTGACCCCGAACAACCACGCTCTCGCTGCGCAGTTCGGGCTGTACGACAACACGTACGACATCGGCACGAACTCGGCCGAGGGGCATAACTGGCTGATGCAGGCGGACAACCCGGAATACACCGAGTCGTCGGCCGGCGAGTATCTGCGCAGCTACGACACCGAGGACGACTCGCTCGGCCACCAGCAGACCGGTTTCATCTGGACCGGTGCGCAGGCGGCCGGGCAGACCGTGCGCGACTTCGGCGAGTTCCACCAGTTCCTCACCAAGCCGGCCGGCTCGACCTGGCAGAACCTGTACTGCGACAGCAAGAACATGGCCGCGACCGGTGCGGACAGCGCCTACGCCCTGGCGTCGTCCTCGCCGATCCCGTCGCTGAACTCGGTGTCCAACCCCGCCTTCCCGAAGTTCGACACCAGCGTCCCGGACGTCTACCGGTACGAGATCTGGAAGCGTGACTTCGAGGCGAACGGCCCGGCGAACCTCAACATGTTCTGGCTGTCCAGCGACCACACCGGCGGCCCGCCGAACTCGGCCGCCCAGGTCGCCGACAACGACCTCGCCGTCGGCAAGATGGTCGACGAGATCTCGCACAGCAAGTACTGGAAGGACTCCGCGATCTTCGTGGTCGAGGACGACTCCCAGGCCGGGCTCGACCACGTCGACGGCCACCGGGCGCCGATCCAGATCATCAGCCCGTACGCCCAGCACGGCAAGGTCGACAGTCACTACTACTCGCAGATCACGATGATCCGGACCATCGAGCAGATCCTCGGGGTCCACCCGATGAACCAGAAGGACAGCGCGGCGACGCCGATGACGACGGCCTTCACCCAGAAGCCGGACTTCACGCCGTTCACCGCCCTGCCCAACCGGACGTCGCTGACGCTGGGGCTGACCGCCCTGCCGTCCTGCGGCGCGGACGTCCCGGCCGCGCAGGACCCGGCGGCCGCCGCGGCACCGTCGGCGACCATCCCCGCGGCCGAGAAGCAGGTCGCGGCAACGTGGGAGACCTGGAAGTCACAGCAGCGGCTGACCGGGCCGGACGCCAAGCCCGACTTCGCGAACCCGGCCCAGATGAACCACTTCACCTGGTACCAGTCCCACGACTGGACGAAGCCCTACCCCGGCGAAAGCAAGATCGTCGCGCCGGCGCAGGTGCCGGGCGCGTACATCCCGTCCACCGACACCGACTGACCCGCCCCACCCCCGAAGGCCCCCGACCGTTCGTCCTGGTCGGGGGCCTTCGGCCACATCTTCCCGTGCGGTGCGCGGGCCATACAGACCGCGTGCCGGCGGGCGATGCTGGATGGAATGGCCGCGGTCGATCATGTGCCCGCGTGCCTCCGGCGCGAGATGTCACTGGTTGCCGTGACTATTCGACAGCCCAGAGGCGCTGTCGGTCTCCGTGGCTGTGTGCTCCGGTGGGCCAGCCGATTCGGGATCGGCGGACCGTGGACGCCAACGACCGGCTCAGCGACGATAGTCCGAAAAGGACGGTGGTTTTTCCCCGTTCGGACGCTTCTGTGACGCCCGCCCGCGGCCCGATTTCGAGACCTTGGAGAGTTGCGCCCACATACGAACCACAACTCTCCAAGGTTCGCATTCCGGGACGGCAAACCCGGGGACATAAAGGGCATTGTCGCACGAAACTGTCTCTACAATGGATGATCGTGTCGCATGATGGGCCCTTCGTCCACGATGTGGACCGCGATCCCGATGAGCGGATTGTCGTCCCAAATACTGGAACTGTTCGGCCGTTTTCGCGCGCCGCTCACCGTGCGATGAGTTGGCCTTGCGTGGCGGAGCTGCGTGGGCCGTCGCTGTGGGGAGCTGGGACGTTCCGGCCGTGGCGGCTGCCCACACCTGGTGGGGGCGGGTCGCGGTGTGGGGAGCCACGGCCTTCCGGGCGTCGCGGGTGCCCACACCCGGGTGGGGCGGGTCGCGGTGTGGGGAGCCAGGGCCTTCCGGGCGTCGCGGGTGCCCACACCCGGGTGGGGCGGGTCGCGGTGTGGGGAGCCAGGGCCTTCCGGGCGTCGCGGGTGCCCACACCCGGGTGGGGCGGTCGCGGTGTGGGGAGCCAGGGCCTTCCGGGCGTCGCGGGTGCCCACACCTGGTGGGGGCGGCCACTGTGGGGAGCTGGGACCTGCCCGGGCCGGGCGGCGTCGCCCCGCACGGGGGACTCCCGGCCGACGGAACCAGCTGAACAGCGACAAATAATGGGAGCGTGTCGTCGGCGGTGCCGAGACGCCGTCGACGGCCGCCGGGAATGCCGGAGATGGGAAGTTCAGGGGCACCGCCTCGGGTTGGGCTGGTCGGCGGGCTCGGGCGTGGGCGCTCGTCTAGGTTGAGCACGTGACACTGATTGCCCGCCGAAGCCTCGCCGCGCTGCTCGTGCTGGCCGCGGCCCTGCTGCTGCCCGGGGTGGCCTGGGCTCAGGCGCCCGAGCGCCTCGCCACCCAGGTGACCGACCCGGCCGGTGTGCTGGATGACCGGGCCGCGGTCGACGACGCGCTCGGCCAGCTGCAGCAGGACACCGGCATTCAGCTGTTCGTGGTGCTGGTCGACTCGTTCGACGGCATGCCCGCGCAGGAGTGGACCGACGAGACGGCACGGCTCAGCGACCTCGGTGACCGCGACGCCCTGCTGGCCGTCGCGACCGGGGACCGTGCCTACGCCTACTCGTTCCCCGACGACGCCCGATTCAGCGACAAGGAGCTGGCCGACGTCGCCGCGAACGACATCGAGCCGGCCCTCGCGAAGGGCGACTGGTCCGGCGCGGTGATCGGCGCGGCTCAGGGTTACGCCAAGGCGGCCGGCGCCGGGAGCAGCGGCCTGACCTGGGTGATCCTGATCATCGTGGCGGTCATCGTCGTGGCGCTGGGGTGGGTCTTCGTGCGGCGCCGCCGGCGGGGTGCCGCGGGCGGAAGCCGGCCGGCCGCGCAACCGGTCGGGCCGAGTCTGCCGGAGCTGACCGACCAGGCCAACGCTCTGCTCATCGAGCTGGACGACGACCTGCGGGCGAGCGAACGCGAGCTGGAACTGGCCACCGCCCAGTACGGCGAGGCCGCGACCGAGCCGTTCCGCGCGGCGCTCGCCGCGTCACGTCAGGACGTCGCGGAGGCGTTCCGGCTCCGCATGACGCTCGACGAGGTGCCGGCCCCCGACGAGGCCACCCGCCGCGGCACGCTGACGCAGATCATCGAGCGCTGTCAGACCGCCGACGCCCGGCTGGACGCGGAGTCCGAGGCCTTCGACCGGCTCCGCGATCTCGAGGGTCGCGCCGCCGAGGTGGCCTCCGAGGTCGACCGGCGCCGCGCAGCGATCGAGGCCAGGCTCCCCGCCGCCGCCCAGACAGTTCAAGACCTCCTTTCCCGGTACGCGGGCAGCTCGGTCACCGCCATCGCGACAAACGTCGACCAGGCCCGCGAGCGGCTGGCGTTCGCCGCGTCGGCACTCGGGCAGGCCCACGCCGCGCTTGACGAGCCGACAAAGCCGGCGGACGGGAGCCAGCCGCCGGAGAGCGCGGGCGCCGGTGTTCCGGGTGGTGATCGGGCCGAGGCGGCGCTCGCCGTCCGGGCTGCCGAGCAAGCCGTGGATCAGGCCGATCAGCTGATCGCGGCGGTCGATCGGGCAGCCGCCGACCTGCCGGCCGCGCGGATCGCCGCCGACGCGCTCATCGCCGAGGTGACGGCGGAGATCGCCGCCGGGCGCGCCGCGATGGCCGGTGGCGGCGGGGTTGACGGCGCGGTGGCCGGGGTGGCTGGCGCGGTGGCCGGGGGTGAACAGGCGCTGGCCGAGGTGCGGGCCGGGCTGGCGACCGCAAAGCCGGATCCGGTCTCGGCGGTCGCCCGGCTGCAGGCTGCCGATGCGGCACTGGATGCGGCGCTGGCCGAGGCACGCGACGCGGCCGAGCGCGACGCCCGGGCGCGGGGTCTGCTGGCGCAGGCGTTGCCGCTGGCCCGCGCCGAGGTCGCCGCGGCCAACGACTTCATCACCACGCGACGGGGCGTGGTCGACGCGGGTGCGCGGGCGTCGCTCTCCGAGTCCCAGCGGCATCTCGCCTTGGCCGAGAGCATGGCGGCGTCCGACCCGGGCACCGCGCTGACCGAGGCCCAGCAGGCGCAACGGCTCGCCGAAAGCGCCGGCCGGGCAGCCCGCACCGACGTGCAGAGCTGGGGCGGGCCCCGGGGAGGCGGCGGTGGCGGCGGCTTCGACGCGGGCTCCTTCGCCGGCGCGGTGCTGGGCGGCATCCTCGCCGGCGGCACCCGCTCCGGCGGCGGGGGAGCGAATTGGGGTGGAGGCGGATTCGGCGGCAGCGCTTCCCGGGGCCGCCGCACCGGCGGCGGCCGCCGTGGCGGCGGCGGACGCTTCTAAAGCGACCTCACGCCACCACGGGGACAACCCGTTCCCGCACCGGCGGCAGGCACACGGTCACACTGCAGGCGGCATACGTGACAACCGCTTCCTCGCGGCCATCACCCACCCGGGTGACCGGAAGCGTCACCGTAACCGCCCCGTCCGGATAGACCGGCAGCCGCACGCCAAGCTTCTCGATGCTCAGCTCTTTGACCGGCTGATCAGCGCGAGGCTTACCGGCCGCCCGCAATCCACCTCGAACAGAAACCGCGGTAGCGACCCCGAGACCGTCCACACCACCCACCGGCAGGTCCACGCTGTACAGATGAAACCCGGCCGCCCGCGGCGTAAACGCAACGCGCAGCAGATCACCGTCCACCCGGGCCGCAACCGTGACGCCACCGTCGAATGCCGGCCCAGCGGTCGGCCGGGCACATCCGGCAACGACGAGACCCACGACGACAGCGACCGCCCCGACCCGCGAGCGCCTCAACCCGCCCACTTGCTCAGGAAGGCGTTAACCTCGGCGTTGTCCATGTCACGCGCGTGCGAGAACGACCCATCATCGGTCGCCACCCGGATATCGCCGTCCCCGGTAAGCACCACAAGCGCCGGAATCCCGCTGGCCGACAGATCCACGAAGTCGGACGCGAAGTCGATGTTGTTGTCGAACTGTCCGACGTCCACCGACACCACGTGATACTTCTTCTCCAGCAACGGCTTCGGCGACTGGAACAGCTTGTCGAGCACCCGGCAATCGGGGCGTATACGGACCGGGATTCGCCGACGATTCCGCCGCGCATGACGGTCAGAACGGTGCCGGTCCGCTCCCGGCGAGCTGCATCAGGATCTGTGTCGCCAGCAGCTTCCGCACGCCGGTGACCTCGACCGCGCCGATCTGGTCGTACGGCAGCTCCAGCGACAAGCCGTCGGTCGCGTTCTTGAGGTCCGCGCTGATCTGGTCCGGGCGGAACGTACCGCCCCATCCGTCGATGCCGCCGCGCTGGTTGGTGCTGAGTGAGGCCATGCCGGATACGCGTGTGCCGTCGGAGAGCGTCAGACGCGCCGGGCCGGAGTAGGTCGTCATAGTGGTCAACGGTAACCGGAGCGGCCGGTACCAGAGTGGGGCGCCCCGGCGGTTGCGAACAGTTTTCGCAACCGCCGGGGCCCGCGCCTCAGGCCGCCGCGACCAGTCCGGCGGACACCGGCTCCAGCGCCGTGCTGAGGATCTCCCGCACGTCGGACACCACGTGCACGGTCAGCGCCGCCAGCACATCGGCGGGCACCTCGTCCAGGTCGGGCTCGTTGCGCTTCGGCACGTACACCTCGGTGAGCCCGGACCGCTGGGCGGCGAGCAGCTTCTGCTTGAGCCCGCCGATCGGCAGCGCCCGGCCGGTCAGCGAGACCTCGCCGGTCATCCCGACCTCGGCCCGGACGTTACGGCCGAGCAGCAGCGAGACCAGCGCGGTCGTCATCGTGACGCCCGCCGACGGCCCGTCCTTCGGCACCGCGCCCGCGGGCACGTGCAGGTGGATCGGGTGGTCGAGCTGCTCCGGCGAGATGCCGAGCTCGTCCGCGTGCGCCCGCACGTAGGACAGCGCGATCTGCGCCGACTCCTTCATCACGTCGCCGAGCTGGCCGGTGACCGACAGGCCGCCCTTGTCACCGGGCAGCAGCGACGCCTCGATGTAGAGCACGTCGCCACCCATTCCGGTGACGGCCAGGCCGGTGGCCACGCCCGGGACGGCGGTCCGCTCGGACGACTCCGGCATGAACCTCGGCTTCCCGATCAAGTCCTTCAGCGAGGCGGCGTCGACGGTGACTGGCAGCTCCCGCAGGGCGACCTTGCGGAACGCCTTGGCGAGGAGCCGTTCGAACGAACGTACGCCGGCCTCTCGGGTGTAATTCGCCGCGATCTCGCGCAGCGCGTCCTCGGTGACCGTCACCTCGCCGGCCGACAGCGCGGCCCGCTCGAGTTGCCGGGGCACGAGGAAGTCACGGGCGATGGCGACCTTGTCACTCTCGGTGTAGCCGTCGATCGAGATGAGCTCCATCCGGTCGAACAGCGCCTGCGGGATCGTGTCCAGCACGTTCGCCGTCGCGATGAACAGCACGTCGGACAGGTCCAGGTCGAGATCCAGGTAGTGGTCGCGGAACGTGTGGTTCTGCGCCGGGTCGAGCACCTCCAGCAGCGCCGCCGCCGGGTCGCCACGGTAGTCGCTGCCGACCTTGTCGACCTCGTCGAGCAGCACGACCGGGTTCATCGAGCCGGACTCGCGGATCGCCCGCACGATGCGTCCGGGCAGAGCCCCGACGTACGTCCGGCGGTGGCCGCGGATCTCCGCCTCGTCGCGCACGCCACCCAGGGCGACCCGCACGAACTTGCGGCCCAGCGTCCGCGCGACCGACTCACCCAGCGACGTCTTACCGACTCCGGGCGGACCGGCCAGCAGGATCACCGCACCGGACCCGCGGCCGCCGACGACCGACAGGCCACGCGACTCGCGGCGGGCGCGAACGCCGAGGTATTCGACGATGCGCTCCTTGACCTCGTCCAGCCCGTGGTGATCGGCGTCGAGCACCGCGCGCGCCGCCGACAGGTCCACGTTGTCCGACGTGCGCACGTTCCAGGGCAGGTCCAGGACCGTGTCGAGCCACGTGCGGATCCAGCCCGCCTCGGGGTTCTGGTCGCCGGCCCGCTCCAGCTTGCCGACCTCGCGCAGCACCGCCTCGCGCACGTCGTCCGGCAGTGCAGCCGCCTCGACCCGGGCGCGGTAGTCGTCGTTGCCGTCCGCCTCGCCCTCGCCGAGCTCCTTGCGGATGGCCTTGAGCTGCTCGCGCAGCAGGTATTCGCGGTTGCGCTTCTCGACCGACTCGCGGACGTCCGTCTCGATCTTGTCGCTGACCTCGGACTCGGCCAGGAAATCGCGGGTCCACTCGATCAGCAGCCGCAGCCGGGCCTCCACGTCGGGAGTCTCCAGCAGCTCCAGCTTGCGCTCACCGGACAGGTAGGGCGCCCAGCCGGCGGTGTCGGCCAGGTCGCCGGGGTCGTCGATGGCGCTGACCGAGTCGATGACCTGCCACGCCTCACGACGCTGCAGCACCGTGACCACCAGCTGCTTGTATTCCGCGGCGAGCTCGCCGGCATCCGGTCCGGGCGTCGCGGCCTCGACCTCGTCGGCCTCGACCCACAGTGCCGCGCCGGGCCCGGTCACGCCGATGCCGATGCGGGCGCGCACCCCGGTCCGGAACACCGCGGCCGGCGAGCCACCACGGACCTTGCCGACCCGTTCGACCTTCGCCACCACGCCGTACGACGCGTACCGGTTCTCCAGCCGCGGAGCGATCAACAGCTCGGAGCCGGCGGAGGTGCGGGCCGCGTCCACGGCGGCCAGGGCCGCTTCGTCCATCTCGACCGGGACGACCATGCCCGGGAGCAGCACGACGTCATCGAGGAACAACACGGGGAGTTTTTTGCTGCTCACGTGAGCACCTCCGAGAAGTTGGTTACGCGCCCCTCAACCAAGCCGCCCGCCACCGTCTTCCGGCGTTCACTGCGAGCGAAATTCATCCCGTACGCCAAGGCCCCGCCCCCAACCGCACCACCACCGCCCCCGGCTCCGCCGCTGCCGCCGCGGCCGCCGCGGGCCGCACGGCCATAGCGCGCCTTTCGCGCCACCGCTTATCTTCGAGAAACATTTCTTTGTGAAATGTCCCGGGTCGCGTGAGTCACATTGCCGCGACGAATCATCGACCAGGTCTTTTGATCGATCGTCAAGTTGTCCGGTCGTTTGCCGCGAGATAACGGTGTGCGTTTCGCCGCGTGTAACCCGGGCGTCGCGGTATGGGTGAACCAGCGTTTGAGTCTTTCCCCGAATTCAAACGTCTTGGAGGACATATGAGCAAGCGGTGGGGAGGTGCGGTCGCGCTCGCCGGAGCAGTGATGGTGTTGCTGGCCGCATGTGGGCAGAGCGCGGCTAAAACCAGCGCGAGCGCCGCCGGCAGTGGTGGCAGCGGCGGCGGAAGTGACCCCGCCGTCCTGACTTTCGCGGTTGTCCCGAGTGAGAACGCGACCACTGCCGAGACCGACTACGGGCCGCTGATCAAGGTGCTCGAGCGTGACACCGGCAAGCAGGTCAAGTTCACGCCGGTCACCGACTACGCCGCGCTCATCGAGGCGCAGCGCGTCGGCAAGGTCGACATCGGCGGATACGGGCCACTGTCCTACGTGATCGCCAAGAACACCGGCGTCCAGGTGAGCCCGGTCGCGTCCTCGATCCTGAACAAGGGCGACAAGCCGGGCTACCAGTCGTACGGCATCGTCCCGAAGAACTCGACCATCACGGACCTGGCGCAGTTCAAGGGCCATACCGTGTGCATGGTCGACCCGGACTCGACGTCGGGTTACCTGTATCCGACCGCGGGGCTGACCCAGGCCGGGGTGAACACGCAGAAGGACATCAAGATCGTGTTCGCGGGCGGGCACGACTCGTCCGGGATCGCCGTCGCCAAGGGTAAGCAGTGCCAGGCCGGTTTCGCCTACGACTCGATGGTCGACACCCTGCTGCCGCAGCGCCACCTGATCAAGCCGGGCGACCTGAAGGTCGTGTGGAAGTCGACCACCATTCCCGGTTCCCCGATGGCGATCCTCGACAGCCTCTCGCCGGACCTGAAGCAGAAGATCACGACGGCGTTCCAGGAGCATGCCAACGTCGACTACCTCAAGGCCAACAACCTGTGCACCGGTGCCGGGTGCAAGGCGATCGACGACTCTGGCGACTGGGGTTACACCGCGGTGAACGACGCGTTCTACCAGCCGGTGCGCGACGTCTGCAACATCACCAAGGCGAAGGCGTGCACGACGCCATGACCGCCATCCGGTTCGAGAAGGTCACCAAGCATTTCGGTGACACGGTCGCCCTCGACGACGTCTCGTTCAACGTCGACCCCGGCGAGACCGTGGTGCTGCTCGGTTTGTCCGGTTCGGGCAAGTCGACGCTGCTGCGGCACGTGGACGGACTGCACAAGGCGAACGCCGGCAACGTGGTCACGCTGGACACGGACCTGAACCGGGCGCGCGGCACCCGGCTGCGGCAGCTGCGCCGCCGGATCGGCTTCGTCTTCCAGCAGTTCCATCTCGTCGGCAGCCTGTCGGTGCTGGAGAACGTCTGCACCGGCGAGCTGGGCCGGCTGCGCGGCCCCCGGCTCGGCCTGATGACCTATCCGAAGAAGGTGCGCCTGGAAGCACTCGGCCACCTGGAGCGGGTCGGCCTCGCCAAGAAGGCCTTCCAGCGGGCCGACACGCTCTCCGGCGGCGAGCAGCAGCGGGTCGCGGTCGCGCGGGCACTGATGCAGCGGCCGGAGATCCTGCTGGCCGACGAGCCGGTCGCGTCCCTCGACCCGGAGTCGTCCGGGCAAGTGATGCGCCTGATCCGCGACATCGCCGGCGAACAGCACCTGACCGTGCTGTGCAGCCTGCACCAGGTGGAACTGGCGCTGTCCTGGGCCGACCGGATCGTCGGGCTGCGCTCCGGCAACGTCGTGCTGGACGAGAAGGCCGGCAACGTGGACCACCACCGGGCGGCCACCGAGATCTACGGGCGCGGCGCCCTGGCGGCGAGCGGATGACGACGCTCACGCGTCCGGGGCCCCGGCTGGCGACACTGCACCGTCCCAGGATCCGCTCGGTGGTCGCCGCTCTGGTGCTGCTGGCGTTTCTCGGCCTGACGGTATGGGCGTTCGACGATCTGCAGATCAACGTCGCCACCCTGGTCGACAGCGCGCACAACGCCGTCGATTTCGCCGGCCGGGCGTTCCCGCTGACCTTCCCGCCGGTGAGCGAGGTACTGCGGCTCACCGGCGAGACGATGGCCATCGTCATCTGCGGCACCGCGATGGCCGTCGTGATCAGTGTCGTGCTCGCGGTGCTGGCAGCGGCCAACACCACGCCGCACCCGATCGTGCGCTACGTCGCGCGGGCCGTCATCGCGGTGGCCCGCGCGATCCCGGACGTCGTGCTGGCCGCCCTGTTCTTCGGCGTCTTCGGCTTCGGGGCGCTGGCCGGCATCCTCGCCATGGGTCTGCACTCGGTGGGCATGGTCGGCAAGCTGTACGCCGACGCCATCGAGAAGATCGACGAGGGGCCACGCTCGGCGGTGCGCGCGGGCGGCGCCGGTCGCTTCCAGGAACTGATCACCGGGGTGCTGCCCCAGGTGATGCCGGCCTTCGTGGCGACCGCGTTGCACCGGGTGGACATCAACCTGCGTACGTCGGTGCTGCTCGGTTTCGTCGGCGTCGGCGGGCTCGGGTTCGAGATCTCGAACTCGCTGCAGACGCTGGACTATCCGACCGGCATCGCGCTGGCGCTGATCGTGCTCGTCCTGTGCATCATCGTCGAGCTGATGTCGGGGGCGATCCGGCGGGCGATGCTGCACCCGAAGACCACCGCACCGCTGGCCCGGACATCGGGCCAGATCAGCCCGCAATGGACCTTCGCCCGAATCCGGAAGGCCTTCTACGTTCTGCTCACCGTGGCGATCGTGGTGGCGTCGGTCTGGGGCGCTCATATCTCGCCCGGCCAGGTCGCCGGTGCCCTCACCGCCCTCGGCCGCATCCTTCCGCAGTCCTGGCCGCCGTCGTTCGTCCCCGGCCTGTTCTCCGCGCTGTGGGACACCATCAAGATCGCGCTCGCCTCGATGCTGATCGGCATCGTGCTGGCGCTGCCCCTCGGGGCGCTGGCCGCGCGCAACGTGGCGCCGCGTGCCGCCCGGTACTTCCGAGTGCTGATCGTGTGTATCCGCGGGATCCCGGAGCTGGTTCTGGGGATCGTCTTCGTGGTGATCACCGGTCTCGGCCCGGTGGCCGGGGCTCTCGCCCTGGGCCTCTCCACGATCGGGTTCATGGGAAAGCTCGTCGCCGACTCGCTCGAGGAGGTCGACCGCGACGTCGAACAGGCCCTGCGGGCAACCGGGGCCGGGCGGTTCCAGGTGTTCGTCACGGCGACCCTCCCGCAGGCCGCGCCGGCGGTGGTCTCGCACACCTTCTACCAGTTCGACGAGAACTTTCGCTCGTCCACGCTGCTGGGCATCGTCGGTGCCGGCGGCATCGGGTTCCAGCTTCTCGAAGCGTCCCGCGTCCTGGAATACGACGTCATCGGGGCCATCGTGGTGCTGACGTTCGGGACGGTAATGGTCGTGGAGTTGCTGGCACTGGGGATACGCCGAGTCGTTCGATGACTCGCGTCGTTCGATGACTAAGGAGTTCGCAATGACGACAACCTTCACCGTCGAGGACACCCTCGACACGCTGCGGGAGGCCGAAGGCCGATACGGCAGCGAGGCGATCAACCAGCTCGAGCACGCCCTGCAGGCGGCCGAGCACGCCTTGGCGTACCGTGCCGACACCGAGGTCGTCCTGGCCGCGCTGTTGCACGACATCGGCCGCCTCGGGGCCGTGGCCAGGCATTATCGTGGTCAGCCGCACGAGGTGGCCGGCGCGGCGTTCTGCGCGGAACACCTCGGCGAGCGGGCCGCGTTCCTGGTCGGCCGGCACGTGCCGGCCAAGCGCTACCTGGTGGTGGTCGACCCCGCCTACTTCGACGGGCTCAGCCCCGCCTCGGTGCGGTCGCTGGAGAAGCAGGGCGGCCCGATGACCACGGACGAGGTCGCCGAGTTCGAGGCGCATCCGTGGGCGCGGGAGGCCGCCATGCTGCGCCGCTGGGACGACGCGGCCAAGGTGCCGGGCGCGCCGACGCACGACCTGGCGTATTTCGAGCCCCTTCTGCGGCAGGCATGGCGATCCGATTCGTAAAAGGTGATTGCCGCGGGACCACCGATATTTCGAACAATTTATTTGCCAGCGAAAACGTCATTCTGCCGGGGGGAACAACTGCCTCTGTTGTTCACCTAAGAAATCTGGGAAGTTCGTATCCGTGCGTTGTTCGTACAAGTCTTGGCGAGCACCGTAGCGTGCATGACCAGGTATCTGGAGATCGCCGAGACGCTGGCGGCGGAACTGGCCGATTCCGCACCGGGCACCAAGGTCGCCAGCGAACCCGAGCTGGCCCACCGGTTCGGAGTCGGCCGCGCCTCGGCCCGGGCGGCGCTGCAGGAGCTGGAACATCGGCTGCTGGTCCGCCGGGTCCAGGGCGCCGGGACGTTCGTCAACTCCCGCATCGACTACGTGATCTCGCGCAGCCGTCTGCCGTCCTGGCACGCGACCGTGGCCGCCGCCGGGGCGACGCCCCGGTCGGTGGTGCGGGCGGCGGATCGGGTGGCGATGCCGGCGCCGATCGCCGAACGGCTGGAACGCCGGCCGGGCGATCCGGTGCACCGGGTGGTCCGGGAGTTCTACATCAACGAACTGCTGGCCGGGTTCAACGAGGAATGGGTCCCGGTCGACGTGGTGGCCGATCTCGATCTGGCGTTGCACGCGGTCGACTCGATCGACCTCGTGCTGCGCCAGATGGGGAAGGTGCTGCCGGTACGCGCGTGGTGCCGGGTGAGCCTCGACGTGCCACCCCCGGTGGTGACGCGGGAGCTGCGCATCGAGGCCAGCACCATGGTCTACCTGATCGAGAGCCTCAGCCGGGACGCCGACAGCGGGCGGGCTCTGATGTGCAACAACGGCTGGACCAGGGCGGACGCGGTCCGCATGGTCGTCGAGATGACCGACCAGTAAGAGCTCCCGTGACGGTGTGACGCCGGTCGCTACGCGACCGGCGGCGATGCCGCACGGCCGCGAACAGGTAGGGGAGGGGCCTTGACTGAAGTGATGACCCGCGAGCAGCGGTGTGGGCTGCTGGCGGAGGCGGAGACCGAGGAGCTCGTGGCACTGGCCGACGAGTGCCTCACCGACGGCGTCCCGCTGCGGGTGCTGTCCGGGCCCGAGGTGGGCGTGATCGCCGCGCAGGTTCGTGAGCCGGTGCTCGCGGAACGGTTCCTGCTCGGCGACGTGCTCGCCTGCCGGGCCGAGGTGGAGCTGGCCGGGCACCGCGGCTGGTCGATCCGGATGGGCGACGACCGGGCCGCCACGCTGGCCGCCGCGGTGCTGGACGCCGAGGTCCAGGGGGCGCGACCGCGGTCGGCGCGGGTCGAGCAGCTGTGCCGCGAGGTCGCGCGCCGCCGCGCCGAGCGCGACGCCGCGGAATGGGCGGAGCTGGCCCCCACGATCGTCGAGTTCGAGGAGCTGACATGACCGAAGTGTTGCTGGACCGGATCGCGGCGAGCACGCTGCGCCCCGACGAGTCCTGGCAGGTGTTCCGGGCGGTGCTCGACGCGCTGGCCCGGCCGGGAACGGTGGTCGCGCTGCCGAAGGAACGGCTGGACCTGACGCCGGCGGCGCTGCTGCCCATGCTGTCGCTGGCCGATCTGGGCACACCGATCACCGTGCTGGACGACGACGAGGGCTGGGCCGAGATCGTCGGCACCGCCACCTCCGCGCCTGCGGCACCGCTCGGGCAGGCCCGGCTCGTCGCCGCCACTCGCACGGTGACCCCCGGCGAACTGCGCGCGATGGCCCGGGGCAGCGCGTTCGCGCCGGAGGAGAGCGCGCTGGTGAGCCTCTCGGTGCCGGAACTGGAGGGCACCGGCTGGACGCTGTCCGGCCCGGGCGTGTCCGGGATCGCCCGGCTGGCCGGGCTCGATGGCATCGTGTCCGGCCGGGCCGGCCTCGACCTGCTGCTGGTCACCCCGGACGGGCGGATGGCCGGCATTCCGCGCAGCACCACGATCGACAAGGAGGATGTCTGATGGGGTACTCGGGAGCACGCGGCGGGCTGGAGGCCATTCTCGCCGCGGAGGACCTGGTCCGGCGGGCCCGGGACCAGGCCGACGCGCCGTGGGCGCCGACCGGCCAGATCACCGCGCGGTTCCGCCTCGCGGTCGACCGGGTGATGGGCGAGGGCGGCATCTACCACGAGCCCACCGCCGCGGCGGCGCTGCGGCAGGCCGAAGGTGACCCGCTGGAGGCGTCGCACCTGGTGCGGGCACACCGGACCACGCTGCCCCGGCTGGCGGTCAGCGAACCGACCGACCCGGACGAGATGATCGTGCTGCGCCGGATCGTGCCCGCCTACCGCGCGCCGGAGGGACCCCAGCTGCTGGGCCGCACCACCGACTACACCGGCCGCCTGCTGGAGCAGCCCGCGGACCGGCCGGAGCCGCAGCCGCGCGAGCCCCGCGACGTGCGGGAGCGCACCGAAGGACAGCGCCGCCCCGGCCGGTTCCTCGACCTGCTCCGCAAGCTGGACCTCGTCACCGACCAGCGGCGTCGCGACGACCCGGAACCGGTCGACATCACCCGCAAGCCGCCGAGGCCGCCGGCCGCGCGTTCCGCGGTGCTGTCCTCGATGGCGCGCGCCGAGACCGGCGGCCTGGTCGCGATGTGGTACCGCTCGATCCTCGGGCCGGACGGCCACGTCCACGAGGTGACGATGGGCGAGATCCGGCACGGCCGCCTGCCGCTGCGGGTGCGGCACCCGCACACCGGCAACCCGGTCGACGTCGGCGAGTTCCGGGTCACCGAGGCCGAGGCGATCGAGAACCTCGACGGTCCCGACGAGGACCGGACCAAGCTCGACGTCGGGTACGGGCTGTGCTTCGGCCACAACGAGCGCAAGGCGATCGCGATGGCCAGCATGGACATCGCGAACCGGCGGTTCGGCCGCAGCGGCCCGCTGGAGCAGCTCCTGCTGCTGACCGTGGACGGGCTCGACTCGGCCGGCTTCCTCGAGCACCTCAAGCTGCCCCATTACGTGACGTTCCGGTCGATCGTCGAGCGCAAGCAGGCCATGCGGGTGGTCGCCGAGACCAGCGCGGTCCCGGCGGTGCGACTCGCCGATCAGTTCGCGAAGGAGTTCTGATGCCGACCTCGACGATGGATCTCGTCGCCGAACTCGAACAGGACACCAGCCTGCTCGACGAGGGCGCCAAACGAGAGATCCGGCGGGCCATCCTGACCGCGGTCTGCGTGCCCGGATACCAGGTGCCGTTCGGATCGCGCGAGATGCCGGTCGCCCGCGGCTGGGGCTCCGGCGGCCTGCAGGTCACCCTCGGGGTGATCGGGCCCACCGACACGATCAAGGTGATCGACCAGGGCGACGACGCCGGCGTGAACGCCACGAACCTGCGCCGCATGATCGCGTTCAGCACCGGGGCCGAGCCGACCGCGGACTCGCGCGAGGCCACCGTCATCCAGACCCGGCACCGGGTTCCCGAGGAGGTGCTCAGCAAGCAGCACATCCTGGTGTTCCAGGTGCCGGTGCCGGAGCCGCTGCGTGGCGTCGAGAAGTCGGTGGCCGAGGCCGCCCGCATGCACGCCGAGGCCGACTACGCCAAGATCTGGGTCAGCCTGTACGAGGATCTCGTCCGCAACGGGCTGATCACCAAGAGTGGCGGGTACCCGCTGCTGGTCAACGGCCGGTACGTGATGGCCCCCAGCCCGATCCCCCGGTGGGATGTGCCGCGGCTGCACCAGGCCGAGCATCTGAACCTGTTCGGGGCCGGGCGGGAGAAGAAGATCTACGCGATCCCGCCGCACACCGACGTGGCGCCGCTCGCGTTCGACGACGTGCCGTTCGAAGTCGAGCACGCCCCGGGTGCGCGCTGCCAGTTGTGCGGCAGCGACGACGTGTTCCTGGTCGACGCCGGCACCGACGGCGGGTACGTCTGCAGTGACACGGAATGGTGCACACGCGTACGGGAAAAGGACGCGGACCTGAGCAATCACCGCGACCATGCACCGCTGGATCTGTTGCCCGATCCGGCGGCGCGGATGGCGCAAGGCGCCGACGTGCAGCCGTGGGTTCCGCCGGCGCGAGTGACCGGCGGGCCGGAGTGGGCGCTGCGGGTGACCGGGATCGGGAAGGTGCACGGCGCGGGCGGGGCGGACGCGGTCGCCGGCACCGGACCCGAGTACGGCACCGCGATCAGCCCGGCCACCCGTGCGGTCGTCGCGGCCTGGGACGTCTCGTTCGACGTGGCGCCCGGCGAAGCCCTCGGCCTGATCGGCGAGTCCGGATCCGGGAAGTCGACGGTGCTGAGCTGTGTGATCGGCGATCAGCCGGCCACCGCGGGACAGGTGTACCTGGCCGGCGTCGACGACGGCCGCACCGATGTGCTGCGACTGCCCGACATGGCACGCCGCAAGCTGCGCATCGACGGGATGGCCGTGGTGCACCAGGACCCGGCCGAGGGACTGAACCTGGGCGTCACCGCCGGCGGCAACATCGCCGAGCAGCTCACCGCGGCCGGCTGGCGCGGCTTCCACGCGATCCGGCGGCGGGCCGCGGAACTGCTCGAACGCGTCGAGGTCCCGCTATCGCGGATGGACGACCCGGTGCGCACCTTCTCCGGCGGCATGCGCCAGCGCGTGCAGATTGCCAAGGCGCTGGCCACCGATCCGCCGGTGCTGCTGCTGGACGAGCCGACCACCGGCCTGGACGCCTCGGTCGCGGCCGGCGTGCTCGACCTGCTCCGCGGGCTGCTCGCCGAGCGGGACGTCGCCGCCGTCGTGGTCAGCCACGACTTCGCGGTCATCGAGGCGCTCACCGACCGCACCGTGGTGATGCAGCTCGGCCGGGTCGTCGAGCACGGCCTGACCGACCAGCTCTTCCACGACCCCCACCACCCCTACACCCAGCGGCTGGTCGCCGCCGCCCGGAGGTGAGCCGCCATGGCATCCGTGTTGTCCGTGCGCGAACTGCGTAAATCCTTTGTCCTGCACACCATCGACGGCCGCACCGTCTCCTCCCTGCACGGTGTCGACCTCGAGGTCAGCGCCGGCGAGCACGTCGCGCTGGCCGGGCCCAGCGGCGCCGGGAAGTCGTCGCTGCTGCGCTGCGTCTACCGCACCTACCTGCCCGACTCCGGTCAGGTGTGGCTGCACACGGCCGCCGGCGAGGTGGAACTGACCGGGCTGCCGGACCGGGCGATGGCCCGGCTGCGCGGCCGCGAGATCGGCTACGTGTCGCAGTTCCTGTCCGCTCCGCCGCGAACCGGACCGCTCGAGGTCGTCGCCGCGGCCGCGCGCCGCCGCGGGCTCGACCGGCCGGAGGCCCGCGAGGCGGCCGCGACCGCGCTGCGCCGGCTGAACCTCGACGAGACGCTGTGGGACGTCGACTGCGGCGTCCTGTCCGGCGGTGAACGGCAGCGGGTCAACCTCGCGGCCGGCACCGTCCGCCCGCCGCGGCTGCTGCTGCTCGACGAGCCGGTCTCGGCGCTGGACCCGGCCAACCGGGAAGCCGCGCTGGACCTCATCGGATCCCTGACCGCGCAGGGCGTCGCCGTGCTCGCGGTGTTCCACGACATGGACGCGATGCGGCGTCTCGCCTCCCGGGTGGTGCTGATGTCCGGCGGACTCGCCGAACGCTCCGGCACCCCGGACGACGTACTGGCAGGTGTGGCATGAGCATGACGACCGAAACCTGGACCCTGGCCGCGCCGCCGCTGGACTACGTGCTCGCCAACGTGCGTGCCGTGCTCCCGGATCAGGTGCTCGACGACGCGCGGATCGTGGTCCGCGACGGCCGGATCGCCGCCGTCGAACGGCACACGCCCGGTACCGCGTACGATGTGGACGGTCAGGGTTTGCTTGCCCTGCCCGGCCTCGTCGACACGCACAGCGACGGGCTGGAGAACGAGCGGCTGCCCCGCCCCGGCGCCGAGCTGCCCACCGAGTTCGCGATGCTGTCCTTCGAGGGAAAGCTGCGGGCGGCCGGCGTGACCACCGCGTACCACGGCGTGAGCTTCACCGAGAACCCGCGCCGCTCGCTCACCCGTACCGTGTCGGGCGCCGAGGCGATGTGCGCGACGATCGACACGTACCCGGGCGCGCTCGTCGAGCACCGCATCCTGTACCGGCTGGACGTGCGCAGCCCCGAGGGGCTCGCGGCGCTCAAGGACCGGCTCGATCTGGTGCCCGACGGCGCCCTGGTCTCGCACGAGGACCACACCCCCGGGCAGGGCCAGTACGCCAATCGCGCGTACTACGAGCGCTGGGTCAAGGGCCGTCAGGGGATGACCGACGGCGAGGCCCAGGAGTACACCGACAAATACGTCGCCGACCGGGACTCCCGGCTGGACGTGCGCGCCGAGTCGCTGGCCTGGCTCGGCACCCGCTCAGCCCGCATCCGCCTGCTCGGGCACGACCCGGTCTCGGCCACCGAGATCGACGAACTGGTCGAGCGCGGCGGCGCGGTCGCCGAGTTCCCGACCACGCTCGACGCCGCGCAGGCGGCCCGCGACCACGGGCTGCCGGTCGTGATGGGCGCGCCGAACGTGCTGCGCGGCAACTCGCACAACGGCAACGTCTCGGCCGGTGAGGCGGTCCGTCGTGGCCTGGTCACCGGGCTGGCCTCGGACTACCTGCCGTCCGGACTGCTCGCGGCCGCCCTGATGCTCGCCGAGCAGGGCGTGGTGGACCTGCCGGCCGCCGTCGCCCTGGTGACCTCCGGCCCGGCCGAGGTCGCCGGGCTGTCCGACCGCGGCCGCCTGGCCGAGGGGCTGCGCGCCGACCTCGTGCTGGTCGAGCCGCGGCACCCGTGGCCAGTCGTGCGGTCGGTGCTGTCGATGGGAGGCGTGCGGTGACACCGGTGCCCGAGATCCCGGACGGGACCCACCCCGCGCTGGCCGCCGTCACCCGGGCCGCGTTCGCCGCCTTCAACGACGCGCGCAAGCGGTACCCGCGCGCGGAGCTGGAGGAGAAGGTGCAGATGGGCGCCGACGGCACCCTCACCACGCGGCTGGACATCCTGGTGGACACCGCGGTGGCGGAGGCCGTGAACGCCCACAAGGTCAACCTGCTGAGCGAGGAGATCGGCGTCATCGACAACGGCTCCACGGTCACTCTGGTGGTCGACCCGGTCGACGGCACCGCCAACGCGGTCGCGGGCGTGCCGTTCGCCGCCTTCGCCGGGGCGGTCGCGGTCGACGGCAAGGCCATCGAGTCCATCACCACGTGGCTCGACACCGGCCAGAGCTGGCACGCGAAGGCCGGCGCCCCGACGCGCTACCGCACGAGCGGGCGCCGTGCGCTGGACGGCGCCGCGGTCAGCCTGCTGCGCCCGCACGCGCGCAACGAGGCAACGTGGTTGCGGGTGAGCCGCCGCGCCGACCGCGTCCGCATCCTGTCGTCCAGCTGCCTGGAGGCGGCGCTGGTGGCCCAGGGCTCGACTGACGCGTTCGCCGACGCGGGCTCGGACACGCATCGCATCATGGACCTGGCCGCGGCGCTGGTGCTGGTCCCGGCGGCCGGCGGCGCGGTGGTGGACGCGTTCGGCCGCGCCGTCGAGATCGACCCGGACCTGAGCCGGCGCTGGTCGGGGGTGGTGGCGGCGACACCGGAGCTGGCCGAGCAGCTGGCCGCCGAGATCCACGCCTGACAGCCAGAAACGGAGTGCGCGGCGGCATCGCTCTTCGAGGCGGTGCCGCCGTGGATTCTGGCGTGGTTGCCCAGGTAGTCGGACTGTCAGGAGGCGAGATGTGGGCAAGCCGCCGACTGGCACAGCTCGGGGGCGACCGGCAGGATCATCAGCGGCGACTACGACACATCAGGGGCCGAGGACAGCAGCCAGGCGAGCGGCCGAGGCCCACTGGGGTCCAGGTCGTACTCGTTCGCCGCCTTGTTCAAAGTGTGCCGGTACACAGCGGCCGTGCCATCGCGTTCGACGACCCAGTAACGCGGAATCCCGGCCTTTGCATACTCAGTTTTCTTGATGATCCGGTCAACAACTTCGGAACCGCTTGACACCACCTCGACGGCAAGCAGCAGCCCCGCCGTGCCGGCGTAACTCGACCGCGCCCGCTGCGGCGGCAAGCCCTTCGCCCACACGGTGAGGTCGGGAACTCGTCCGCCACCAACGTCAATACCGCAGTCCGTGACGACCTCGTCGGGGTCGTAGCCGTTCATCAGGAACCAGGCGAAAATCCGTGACACGAGCAGCGCATGCTCAGGATCCGCGGGCGGCATGACCGACAGCACTCCCTCGGAACTCAGTTCATATCGGTGGTTCTCGTCAGCGACAGCCATGCTGGCCAGGTCGTCCAGTGTCACGTGGGTCGGCATCTGCGCGCCGACAGCCTGAGCACTCATCATGCCTCCCTCCGTAGTGCCTCGGATGAGTCCCTGCGCCACCAACATACCGGTCGAGCCGGTCAGGTGCACCGACTGTCATCGCCTCCGAAATGACCGAACTCCCGCCGTGCCCGTAGGCGGCCGCCCCCAAGGCCGTGACCGGTCGAAGCTGCTCTCCATGATCGGCGGCTGCGCATGGCGGTCCACTTGGTCGGCTTGCCGAGCGTGACGAAAGTGATGCACAGTGTCTTACCGGTCAATCGTGCCTGAAGCCGGTCATGGAGCCGACCTCTCAGGATCGTTGACGCGACATCGGTATCCAGGGCTCTCCCTTTGCGTCCTGAGCTGCCACGATCCTCTCACGTGACCACGCATTGGCCGAGTCCGAGACGACGCCTCCGCCGGAGATCTCGAGGACCTGGGATGAGGGTGCCCCACTCCTGCTTGCAAGACGCAGTCGATGATCAGCAAACCCGAGAACCCCTCACGAGGCCATATTCCGCAGTTGTGACCTGGCCATTTGCGCGGGTAGTGGATCACCAGCGGTGGAAGGTCCAGCCGATGCTAAGCGCCGCGCGGTGTCTCGCGACGCCGTCAAGCGATTCGCTGTGCGGTCAGCGGCCGCGTCGGCTCGGCTTGAGCGACGCAGCGTCCCGGCAGGTTATGTAAGGTCGCCGGAAGTTGACCGGCTCCTGGCCGAGCGCCACCCACAGGCCTGATGTCGCTGTCGCCAGGGTACGGCGAGACGCCGATTGCCGGCGAAGAGTCGGACTCATTGACACCGCGAATTCGCGCTGCTCTTGGGGAGACGATTACCAAGGCTGCTGTTTACGACCTTGAGCAGGCCGTTCAGGCAGATGTCGCGATCGAGCTGGTGAATCTCGACAAAGGTCGCTATATCTCGCTGTTGCGCGAGTACGACCAACACCGGGACGCCCGGGAACTCGCCTCATTCATCGCTGTAAAGCCGTTCGGCAACTAGTCCGCTGCCCAGAAAGGCGGTGCCGCTCTTGTTTCCGGCGCGGTCGACCGGCGGCTTGACAGCCGAACGGCCGTCATCCCGAGCAAATGTAACTAGCGCTGTAACCACGCGGTGGGAAATGTAACCAGGCGCTGGTTACATTCATGTTCGCCGCTAACTGAGACCGGCTTCTGAGCTCGGGCGCTCAGCAGGCGATCTTGGCGCCTGGGCGGCCGGCGCGGGGGGTCAGGATCACCGTGTACTGGTCCATGCCGGGCATGGTGCGCAGCGGCCGGACCAGCCCGCAGTCGAAGTCGTCCCGGGACACCGTCTCGAGCTGGTAGGACTGCGGCAACGCGCTGGGGGTCACCCTGTCGAGCAGCTCCGGCTGGTCCTTAAAGGTCTCCTTGAATTTCTCGTACGCCTGCTGGCTCGTCTCCAGCCGCACGCCGCGGTTGCCGGGGATCGCCGTGAGCACCGCGTGGACGGCCTCGCGCTGCGCGTCGGTGACGTCTTTCTTGAAGTAGACGTAGACGGAGTAGTGCTGCACGGGCTGGTGCCGCCAACCGGTGAGCAACAGCCCGGCGAACGCCGCGCCCGCCCCGGCCAGCAGCGCCACCACGGTGAGGCTCGCGGTTACCAGCCAGCCGGGGCCGCGCCGGCGGGCGGGCGCGGGCGTCGGCTCCGGCTCCGGCGCGGGTGAGTCGGGGATCGGGAACGCGGGGGCCGGCATCGATTCGTCCACGACGGGGGAACCTATCGCATCGCGGCCACCAGATTTACGGGCAGCGCCGGTGGCGGAACGGGTGCACAATCTGAACTGCACGAGCCGCACCGCGCGTTGGCGCGCGGTGGCGGGCTATGCATGAGGAGCAGCGGTGCGCGGTCAGGCACTGGTCGGCAAGGTCGGCGTGGTGATCACGGCGATCCGGGGTGGTGACCGGGCCGGTGAGGTCCGGGTCGTGGCCCAGGGTGTTCGCCATCACTATCTGGCCTACGCCGACGAGCCGATCGCGGCCGGCGCGCACGTCCTCGTCATCCACTATCGCGGAGCACGCCAGGTCGATGTCGAACCCTGGGCGCCGATGCCCCACGACTCCACCATCGGCTGAGAAAGGCCACCACAGTGTTCGGTTACCGCGTACCCGCACCCAACGAGGCACTTCTGATCAGTGGACGTAAGCAGCGAGGCGCGGACGCGCTCCCGTTCAAGATTGTCACCGGGCACGGTGCGTTCGTGGCCCCGATCTTCTCCAAGGCGACCCGGCTGACCTTGGCGATGCAGGAGGCCGAGGTCGAGGAGGACTGTTATACGAAACAGGGCCTGACGGTCCGGGTGCAGGCCGTCATCGCGTTCAAGGTCGGCGACGACCACGAGTCGATCGCCGCCGCGGCCCGCCGGTTCCAGGGCGACCAGTCGCAGATGCCGATTCTGGTCGGCCGGATCTTCAGCGGCCACCTGCGCAGCATCATCGGCAGCATGACCGTCGAGGCGATTATCCGGGAGCAGCAGACGCTGGCCGACGCGATCGTGGACGCCAGCAAGATCGAGATGGCCCGGATCGGCCTGGACGTCGACTCGCTGCAGATCAGCCGCATCGACGACAAGGGCGTCGGCTACATCAAGGCGCTCGCCGCACCGCACCAGGCCCGGGTCAACCAGGAGGCCAAGGTGGCCCAGGCGGCCGCCGACCAGGCCAGCTCGATGGCCCAGCAGGAAAGCATGCGATACCAGGCCGAGTACGCCCGGGAGACCGCCATCGCCCAGGCCAAGTACCAGGCCGAGATCGATCACGCCCAGCAGACCGCCGCGCAGGCCGGCCCGCTCGCCGCAGCCCAGGCGCAGCAGAGTGTTCTCGTCGAGCGTTCGCTGGTCGCCCAGAAGAACGCCGAGCTGCGCCAGGCCGAGCTGGTCGCCGAGGTCGTCAAGCCGGCCCAGGCCGAGGCGGAACGGATCACCACGCTGGCCCGGGCGCAGGCCGACGCCACCAAGTTGTCCGCCGAGGCCGCCGCCGCCCAGGACCGCATAGCCCTGGATCAGCTCGTCATCCAGCAGCTGCCGGAGCTGCTGCGGGCCGCCGCGCAGGGTCTGCAGGGCGCCAACCTCACCGTGCTGGACGGCGCCGAGGGCCTCAACAGCGTGGTCGCCTCGCTCTCCGCCCAGGGCATGGCGCTGCTGGACGCGGTGCGTAAGGGCATGACCGCCCCGACGACGCCGGACGCGCCCACCGCGGTGATCGCCCACCGCGAAGCCGCCTGAGCGGACGGGCCGGGTGCCGTCGTTACTTCAGCGGCACCCGTACGCCCGGACTGGTCATCGACTCGTGCAGCTCGACCGACGTCAGTTTGCTGGCCGGCGGGACGTCGAACACCAGCTCGCCGGTCACCGTGTCGCCGGGGACGATGTCGTCCAGGAACTTCGGCTGGTCGGTGTTGGCGTAGGTGCCGGCCACCGCGTCCGCCGTGTAGTCGGCGCCGGTCGCGTCGGACGCCTTCTGCGGCATGGTGTCGAGTTTCCGCGCGGCACCGCCGACGTTCTTGATCGAGAGGTCGAGGATGCAGTACTGGCCCTGCGCCTGCCGCCCGAGCAGGTCGCCGCCCACCGACTTGGCGCCGCACTTCATGCCGCTGACCACGAACTGGAACCCGCCGTCGGTGGCGGGCTGGCCCATCTGCGCGGCGCCGGCGGTCGTACCGGCGGCGTCCGGATCCGCGTCCGATCCGCCGCGCACGAGGGTGAACAGGCCCACGCCGAGAACCGCCACCACGACGACGCCGCCGGCGATCCACGGCCATCGCCGCTTCTCGTCCGGCGGCGGCGGGGGCGGCGTCGGCTCCGGTGGCGCGGGCAGACCGTACGGATGCCGGCCGGTGTCGTACGGCTGGACGGAGCGCGGCCCGGGATATCCGGATGGTGACTGATAGGTCATAACGGGCTCCACGGACCGGTCGAGACCAGGATGGCGGCCGAGCCCAGTCCAGGACCCGTCCGCAAGGTACCCAACCGTGATCGATGTCACCACGCAGTGGGCCGAACCGGTGACTTCACGTCGGATGATCGGCTACTTAGGAGCGTCCCGGCGATGGATGGGGCTGGACGCGCTGGTCAGGACGGCGCCGCTCGCTCCGTACCGGTCCGCGACGATTTCCGCCGCTATCGACAGTGCGGTTTCCTCCGGGGTGCGGGCGCCGAGGTCCAGGCCGTGCCTGGCGCGGCCACCGCAACGCCCTGTGGGTCTTGGACGACCGTCACACCACCGGTGCCGCGCGCCGCGTTTACCCGATGCCCCGCCGGGGACTTCTGAGCTGCGGATCTGGCGCGCGACAGGGGAGGAGCGAGCAGACCCGATGGCCGATGGCGGATTACTTCTGCAGGCCGGCGAGGTGATTCCGGCGCGGGCGCAGATGGCGACCACGCTGGGGTACCACATCATCCTGGCCTGCCTCGGCATCGCGCTGCCGTCGTTCGTGCTGCTGGCCGAGTTCGTCGGGCTGCGGCGCAAGGACGAGACCGCCATGCTGCTGGCGCGGCGCTGGTCGCAGGTCATGGGCGTGCTCGTGGCCGTCGGCGCGGTAACCGGCACGGTGCTTTCGTTCGAGATGGGCCTTTTGTGGCCGGGCCTCATGCGCGACTACGGCGCAGTGCTCGGGTTCCCGTTCGGGGTCGAGGGTCTGTTCTTCTTCCTCGAGGCCATCTTCGCCGGGATCTATCTGTGGGGCTGGCGGCGGCTGCCGGGCTGGGCGCACTGGTGGTCCGGGGTGCCGATCGCGCTGAGCGGCGTCTTCGGGGCGATGTCGGTCATCGCGGTCAACTCGTGGATGAACCAGCCGGGCGGTTTCACCCGCGTCAACGGCGAGATCACCTCCATCCGTCCGTGGCGGGTGTTCTTCAACCACGCGGCGATCTACGAGATGCCGCACATGATCCTGGCCGCGTACATGGTCAGCGGGTTCATCGTCGCGGGCGTGTACGCGGCGGGCATTCTGCGCGGCCGCCGCGACCGGTATCACTACGCCGGGTTCGCGCTCGGGTTCGTGCCGGCCGCCATCCTGGCCCCGTTCCAGATCTTCGTGGGCGACACCGCCGCGCGCGCGATCGCCAAGGACCAGCCGGTGAAGTTCGCCGCGATGGAGTACGTGCCGCAGACCGCCCGCCAGGTTCCGGAGTGGCTCGGCGGGGTGTACGTCAACGGGCACGTGTACGGCGGCGTCAAAATCCCGTACCTGGACTCGTTGCTCGTGGGTTTCGCGCCGGGCACCCGGGTGATCGGCTGGGAGAGCGTGCCGCCCGCGGAACGACCGCCGGTGGTGTCGCTGATTCATCTGTCCTTCGACGTCATGGTCGGGCTCGGCTCGTTGCTGTTGCTGCTCGGCTTATGGGCGGCCGTCGAGTACTGGCGGCGACGCCGGCTGCCGCCGCAGCGCGTGTTCTGGTGGGCCGGGGCGGTCAGCGGGGTCGCGGCGGTCCTCGCGATGGAGAGCGGCTGGGTCGTCACCGAGGTCGGCCGGCAGCCGTGGGTGGTCTACCGGATGCAGACCACCGCGGAGGCGGCCACCACCAACGGCGGCGTCGTCACCAGCCTTTCCCTGATGCTGATCCTGTACGCCGTACTGGCCGTCGCCACGATCGGCATCTTGCGCGGGCTGGCCCGGCGGTGGGGCCGTGGCGAGGGCGAGCCGGTTCCCTACGGGCCGCCCGACGGCGAACCAGACTCATACCAGCCGCCGCGCGTCGCGCCGGAACCCGCCGCCGGGGGCCTGGGCTCGATGCTCGCGGTGAACGCGGTGCTCGGCGCCGCAACCCTCGGGATCGTGCGGACGCTGGCCCGGCGCCGGCGGCCGGGAAAGGGCGACTGAGATGGCCGGCGACGCGGTAGGCGGGATCCTGCTCGCCTCGGTCACCCTGTACGCGCTGTTCGGCGGCGCGGACTTCGGCGGCGGGCTGTGGGACCTGATGGCCGGCACCACGGCGCGCGGCGCGGACCCGCGCACGCTGATCGACGAATCGATCACCCCGGTGTGGGAGGCCAACCACGTCTGGCTCGTCTTCGACCTGGTGATCTTCTGGACCGCGTTCCCGCATGCCTTCTCCGCCGTGATGGTCACCTGTGCGCTGCCGCTGTGGCTGGCGGTGGCCGGGATCGTGTTGCGCGGCGCCGGGTTCGCGTTCCGCAAGGAGCTGGGCGGCCTCTCGCTGCGGCGGGCGGCGGGCGCGACGTTCGCCGTCTCCTCGCTGGTGACCCCGTTCTTCATGGGCACCGTCATCGGCGCGATCGCGACCGGTGCCGTGCCCGCCGACCCGGATCGGGCCAGCCTGTCCGCGTGGACGAGCCCGACCGCGCTGCTTTCCGGGTTCCTGTTCGTCGCGGCGTGCGGATACCTGGCGGCCGTCTATCTGACCCGGGAAGCGGCCGTGCGCGGCGACTGGAAGATGCAGCGGTACTTCACCGTCCGGGCGCAGATCGCCGCGATCGTGGCCGGGGTGCTGTCGCTGGCGACCCTGCTCGTGCTGCGCGACGCGAACCCGGCCATGTACGACCGTCTCACCGGACGCGCGCTGCCGTTGGTCGTTCTCGCCGGCGTCTGCGGGCTGGCGGTCTTCGTGATGCTGGCGGCGGACCGGCTCCGGGGCGTTCCGGTGGTCGCCGCCCTCGGGGTCGCGGCGGTGGTCTGGGGCTGGGGTGTCGCCCAGTATCCGGTGCTGCTGCCCGGCACCACGCTCACGCTGAACGACGCGGGTGCGCCGCACGGGACGCTCGTGGCGACCATTGCGATCGCCATCACGGCGGTGGTGCTGGTGGTGCCGTCATTCGCCCTTCTGTTGGTGCTGCAAGGGCGCCGGCTGCTCGGGAGCGGAGAGAGTAGTACCCGGCCGTGAGCTTCCGATGCGTTGGGCCAAGCCGACGAGCAGCACCAGCGTGAAGGCGAATGCCACCCAGGTCCACACGCGGGCGAACTCGACGATCCCGCCGATGCCCGCGACCGCGCCGACGGTGAAGCTGCACGCCGCGTACATGCCGATCGGGAAGGCGGTGGCCCACCGGCGGAGGTCGAGATTCGGCCGTGGCCGCAGGATCTCGACCACGATCAGGACCGGCAGCCAGGCCATGGCCACGCACCACAACACCAGGGTGCCGACCGTCAGCGCGTGGTGGTGCTGCGGGAACACGCCGAGCGTGGCCGCCGCCCGGGTGGCGCTGGCCGCGGACAGGGCCGAGATGGCCAGCGCCCCGCCGAGGATCCAGTGGTCACCCCGCCCGGTGAGCAGCTGCCGCGGGTCGAACCGGGCGGCCGCGAACGTGTAGAGGCACAGCCCGAGCAACACCAGAAGGAACGCGGCGACGCACAGCCACCGCGCTCCGAAGGGGACGGCGAGCGTGCCGCTCAGCAACGCCACGGAATCCGCCGAAACACTGACCAGGAACGAGATTCCCACCGTCGGGGTCGCCCACCGGCGCAGTACCGGCCCGGACAGGGCCGCCCACCCGACCGCCGTCAGGACCAGCAGCGCGGCCGCCACGGTTCGCTGGCCGCCGAGGGCAAGCCGCGTGCCGAGCGCGGCGGTCGCGGCCACGATCGTCAGCACCGCCGGTGGCGCCGCCTCGCGCCACAACCGGCCGTAGTGAACCGCCAGCGGTGGCGCCAGCACGACGGTCAGGAACACCCACACCGCGGCGGTGAACCACATCATGATCACGGACAGCACCCGTTGGTGATCGTTGAGGAGGTTGATCGACAAGACCCCGCAGGTCATCACGATCGTCCACGACGTGGCCGGCACGCGGCCTCGGAGCGTCACGCCCCCGGGTAGCGGTTCGGCGGGCCGAGGTAGGGGAACTCCTTCAGCATGTCGTCGTGCGGCTGCAGCCCGTCGGGCCCGACCTTGCCGTTGGTCAGCCAGGCGAAACGGGCGCTGAACACGTCGTCGGTCAGCGCGCGGCCGTTCGGGTAGCCGGCCGGCTGCGAACGGTCGTACCGCAGGATGTCGGGCAGCACGATCAGGGCCGCCTTCTGCGCCTCGGCCGGCGAGTAGCCGTTGCTCTCCAGCAGCTTGGACCACAACTCCAGGTAGTTCGCCAGGTCGTCGGACGGCTGCCGCAGGTTGTACTCGTTCTTGACGTTGTTCGGGTTGATGAACGGGTTGATCGTCGGGTGCCCGCCGCGATCCACCTGGATGATCTCGCCGTCGCGCCGCACGCCGACGGTGGCCCACAGCCCGATCGCCGAGTGGACGCTGAGCATCTCGTTCGGGACCTCCAGCGCGATGGACAGGATGTTCCGGTCGGCGAACGCGTCCTGGCCGGTCCACCGGAAGCCGTGGAAGGAGCCGTCCGCGTCGGCGAAGAACGGGTCGCTGCGCACCCCGATGAACAGCCGGATCGGGCCGGCCTCGACCGGCTCCGCGCCGGCGTCAAAGCCGACCGGCACGCCGCTGATCAGCACCTGGCCGACGGCGTCGGGCTCGCGGGCCTGGCTGCCGGTGGCGAAGTACGCGGTGCCGGTCTGCCTGCCGTCCTTGAACTCGGAGAAGATGAACGTGAACGCGGCGTCGGCCCGCGAGTCACCGTCGGTGTCGATGTTGATCCGGTAGATGCCGTCGGGATGGAACTCCGATTTCATCAGGAACGGGGGCATCGCGCTCATCCCGGTCGTGTACGGGTTGAGGTCGATGATCAGGACGGTCTTGCCGTGATCGTCGGGCGAGGTGAAGGCGTACAGGTCGGTGAAGTCCAGACGTGCGTCGTCGCCGGGGAACCGGAGATTGGCCGCGCTGTAATGGTTGGACATGGTGGCTCAGCTCTCTGCATGATGAAGCCGACCTCGCCAGAGTGCCCCTCGACGTGCGCTTTCAGGCCCGGGAGTCTCCCTGGTCGGTGCGGCGATTTGGGGGCGAGCGGGCAAGGGGTTCCGCCTGGTTCTGACCGGTGGCGCTCGGGTTTGTTGATCGGGGCTGGCGTCTCGCGGTGCCCAATTCGGAGAAAAGCCGCATTCTGCTCGCGTCGTGCGCGCTTTGTTCGCGCCGGGGTGAGCTAGATCCAAGTCGCGCGTCCGGGCCATCGGTCTCGCGGCCCGCGTGGCACCATCGTCTGGCATCGTGCGAGTCGACGGGGAGCGGCGGGGTTGGAACTGACCAAGGCGAGACGGCTCGCTTCCGACCTGATGGCGCGTCACCGGCTGACCGGCTGGCGCCTGGTCTTCGACAACGCCAAGACCCGCGCCGGGGTGTGCCGCTTCGACCGCAAGGAGATCGGTCTCTCCGGCCCACTGATTTCCCTGTACGAGGTTGAGCAGGTCACCGAGACGGTGCTGCACGAGATCGCACACGCCCTGGTCGGCCCGCGCCACGGACATGACCGTGCCTGGCGGGCGACCGCACGCCGGATCGGCGCCTCGGGCGAGCGATGCATGCCGCCGGACGCGCCCAGCGTCGAGGGACCGTGGGCCGGGGTGTGCCCGGCCGGTCACCGCACCACAGCGCATCGCCGGCCGATCCGGGTCAAGTCGTGCCGCGACTGCTATTCCGGGTTCAACACGTCCGCGATCTACACCTGGTCACATCAGGGGCTTCCGGCGCCGATGGACCCGCGTTACGAGGCCGAGCTGGCCCGCATCCGGGCCGGCCGGACCGCGCCGGGGCCCGCGCCGATCCCGCTGCAGATCGGCGAGCGGGTCCGGCTGACCGGCACCGGCCGCTACGCCGACCTGTCCGGCACCGTGGTCAAACGCGGACGCACCCGCTATCACGTCCAGACCCGGGCCGGGCTGCTGAGCGTCGCGTTCACGGCCGTGCAGCGCGTGCCACCGACCGGCTGAGCGGGCTGCTCAGCGGCGGGTCTTGGGCAGGTCGAACTGGTCGGCGGCGCGGCAGTCCGCGTGGTTGCCGACCGCGTTCGGGCCCAGGTCGGCGAGCGCCTTGCGGGCCTGCGAGCGGCCCAGGTTCCAGGCGTACCACGGGTCGGGCTTCGCCAGGTCGTCGGCGATCCAGCTCAGGGTGCACCGGCGTACGGGATCGGGCAAACGAGTCAGAGCGGGAGTCGCGTCGGCGGACAGGGCCCGCAGATACCAGGCGTCGATCTTGCCGGCCTGTTCGTAGCGGACGATGTTGCGGTCGGCCGCGTAGTTCTCCGGGTCCAGGACCGCGAGGCCGAGCAGCATCAGCACGGTGAGCCCGACGGTGGCCCGCGGGATCCACCGTCCCCGCCAGCGCACACCGGCCGCCGCGATCATCACGAAGACGACGCCCAGGAGCAGCTCGAACGACATCACGAAGATGCGCTCCCCGGTGAAGCTGTAGACCTTCTGGTAGGTCCACATGCGGGACAACGCGGACGCCACGATGACGACGCTGAGCCCGCAGAGCAGGCCGAGCAGGATCCGGAGCAGGAGCCGTTCGATCGGGCGGTCGCGACGGGCCCAGCGAGCCACCGCGCCGAGCACGGCGACGGTCAGCAGCGTGACGGCGACCAGTTGCCAGAAGCCGCTGCGGGCGTACTGCGCGTAGCTGAGGCCGGAGGTGGTCAGCACGTGCCGGCGCCCACCGAACAACACCGCGAACTGCACCACCACGAAGCCGACGAAGAGCAGCATCAGCGCGGAGGTGGCCGGTGCCCACTCGACCAGGCCGAACCGGCGCCGGCCGTCGGTGTCCAGGCTGGAGGTCGTGGGCGGGGCCGACAGCGTGTAGGTGCCGGCCACCGCGATCAACGCGCCCATCACCGCCAGGAAGATCCAGCTGAACACCGACCCGCCGTCGAGGTCGGGCACCGCCCGGCCGAGCAGCGTCGAGAACGCGACGTCGGCCGACGACAGCAGCCCGCCGAAGATGAGCAGCACCAACAGGGTGAGGCCGATCGAGAAGCCGACCCGGCGGGCGATTCCCGGGTTGTGCGTGGCGTGCAGGTGGTTGCGCACCCACGGCAGGCCGCGGACCGCCGCGTACGGGACGGCCACCGCGCTGAACAGGATGGACCGGATGCCCCGGCCGCCCACGACGGCCAGCGCCGAACAGCCGAGCGCGCCGAGCACGCTGAACGTGACCAGCCACCAGGCGTTACGGAAGGCCGGGATGGCAAGGAGCGCGAGCGCCGCGGCGGCGAAGCCGATTCGGGTCCAGCGCTCGGATCGTTCCAGGACGGCGGTGCGCCGGACGGCCGCGACGATGCCCGCGACCAGGACGAGCCAGCCGAGGAACCAGCCGATGCCGGAGCGGGTCAGCGGCACGAAGATGGCAAGGCCAAGCGCTCCGGTCAGCACGGCGGCCGGGACGGCACGGCCCTTGGCGGCCGACGGGCCGCGCCAGTGCTTGTCCCGCCAGGTCTGCCACGGCGTCGGGGCCGGGCGATATGGGCCGGCGATACCGATGGTTACCGGAGGCGGTATGTGGATGGCGGCGGCGCCGCGGTCCTCCCACGGCCTCGGGGGTCGCGCGCCGGCGGCCGGAACGGCAGTCGCGCCGCCGTTCGTCGGAGCCGGGACGGGGAATGTCGCCGCGCCGCCGTTCGCCTGGGCCGGGACGGTTGTCGCTCCGTCCCCGCTGGCGTCCGCGGGCCTTGCGGCGACGGGGTTCGCGGGCGTTGTGGCGACCGGGTTCGCGGGCGTTGTGGCGACGGGCTTGGCCGGCTTTGCGTCGCCAGCCTCCGCCGGCTTTGAGGTGGCGCCCTCCGCCGGCTTTGAGGTGGCGTCCTCCGTCGGTTTTGAGGTGGCCTCTGCGGGCTTTGGGGTGGTCGCCGCCGGGGCTTGCTGCGGCACCGGAACCATCGGCAGGAACACCGCGTAACCCTGCGTGCCCGGCGCGATCTGCACCGGAATCGCCCACGCCGGCTCGCCGGCACGCCCGGGCCAGACCATGGACGGGATCGCCGGGGTCGGCGGCATGACCAGCAGCTGGGGCGCCGGCTCGGTGTCCGAGGCAGCTCGGTTCACCGGTGGTGTCTCGGCCACGGCACTCTCCTCTTTCGATGGGTCCGCACACTGTAGGGCTTGGCGTCGAGATCGGGCGGCCCGGTCGGGCACTTCTGCTTGACCTCTTCACATAACGGCGGAGAATGCGAATCCGTGCGGCCCGATCTCACGGCTCTTCGCCAGGACTTCCGCGGCGACATCCGGTCCGAGTACGACCCGGGCTATGAAGCCGCCCGCGTCCTGTTCAATACCCGGATCCGCACCCGGCCCGCGGTGCTGTGCCGATGCGCCGACACTCGGGACGTGGTGACCGCGGTGCGCTTCGCCCGCGACGCCGGGCTGCCGGTGGCCGTGCGCGGCGGCGGCCACCACGCGAGCGGTTTGTCGCTGGTCGAGCGTGGACTGGTCATCGACGTCGGCGGCCTGCGCGGCATCGCCCTCGACCGGGACGCCGCCGAGGTCACGGTTGGCCCCGGCGCCGGCTGGCGGGACATCGACGAAATCACGTACGGGGAAATCTCGGTCGATGGTTTTGACGGGGTGCCGTCCGGTTGGGCGGTGCCGGGTGGTGAGTGCCCGACCGTCAGTAACGCCGGGTACAGCCTGGGCGGGGGATACGGGCTGCTGAGCCGGCGTTTCGGGCTGGGCTGTGACCACATCGTCGAGGCGGAGATGGTCGACGCCGGCGGCCGGGTGCTGCGGGTGACCGAGGACGAACACCCGGATCTCTTGTGGGCGCTACGCGGGGCCGGTGGCGCGGGTTTCGGGGTGGTGACCCGGCTGCGATACCGGCTCGACCAGGTGCCGAAGACCGTGGTGGGCGGGTTCATCAGCTGGCCGGTCGCGCAGGCGGAGGACGTGTTCCGGATGTACCGCGACCTGTACGCGGACCGCGACGACGACCGGCTGGCGCTGTGCCTGCTGCTCGGCACCGACCCGTATCCCGACGGTGACGCGGCGATCACCCTGTACGGGCTGTACGTCGGTCCGCCCGCCGAGGCCGCGGCCGCCCTCGCGCCGGTCCGCTCGTTCGGCAAGCCGTCGGCCGATACGTTCGGCGAACTGTCGTATCTCGAGCTGATGCGGGCGCTCGGCGAGGAGATTCCCTACGGTCTTCAGTCGCGGTGGCGCGGCGGCTATTTCCATGACCGAGGGTTTGACGACGATGCGTTCGGCACGATGCTCGAGCACTTCGCGCGGCGCCGCTCGGGATACTCGATGATCCGCCTTGACCTGCTCGCGGGCGGCGCCATCGCGCGTGTGCCGGCCGACGCCACCGCGTTCGTCCACCGATCGGCGCTGCATTACGTGTCGGTGGTTTCGTTGTGGCAGGACGACGCGGACACCGCCGCCAACGTGGCCTGGGCCGACGACCTCGCCGGGGCGCTGGGCCCGCACCTGACCGGTGAGGTGTACCAGAACTACGCCGACACCGAGCTCGCGGACTGGCCCAGCGCCTACTACGGCACCAACTATCCGAGGCTGCGGGGGATCAAGCGGCGCTACGACCCGGACGACTTCTTCCACCACGCGCAAAGCATCAGGCCGTAGCGGCCACGAGGTCGCCGTTGCGGGGTGTCCGCTCGATCCACGCCACGATCGGCCCGATCACGACCGCGCACACGCCGAAGAACGCACCAACGACCCACCAGCCCCAGCCACCCGTGGTGATCGCCAGATAGGTCATCGCGGCCGGTCCGACCATGGTAAACAGGCCGCCGACCGACTTGGTCGCACCTTGGTACGCGCCGCGCTGCGCGGCCGGCGGCACCTCGGTCGCGAAGAACCATTGCGCCGCCGACATCCACAGCTCGGTCGCGGTCGTCAGCATCACCGCGGCGGCCAGCACGGCCACGGTCACCCAGCCGTGCGTACGCCCGGTCACCGCGATCACCGGGCACGCGATCGCCGTGGCCAGCGCCGCCCAGCGGGTCAGCCGCACCGATCCGGGCAGGCTGTCGGCGCCGCGGGTTGCCCGTACCTGCAGCAGCACGGCCATCACCGTGTTGAGCGCGATCAGGCCGCCGAGCACCGGCCGGGGCGCGTCGGTGCGGGTGACCGCCCACAGGGGAATCAATTCGTTGAGGACGTTCTGATTGAGCCAGAGCATCCCGATGACGGCGGCCCACGCCGTGTACGGATGGTCGCGCAGCACGCCCCACGGACTGGGTCGCCGTCCCGGAGCCCGGTCCACGAGCGCCTGCGGCATCCGCATCACGACCAGCGTGTTGACCGTCATGCCGGCGGCCGCGACCAGCACCAGACCAACCAGAGCCCACCGGGTGCCGATGGCCAGCGCGCCGGCGGCCAGTCCGGCGCCCGCGGTGAAACCCACATTGAGGTACGCCCGTACGAACGCCATGGTCCGCACCCGGATCTCCGGGGGCACCGCCGCGGCCGTGTAAACGTTGCGGCCGGCGTTCGCCAGGGTCTCGCCGACGGTCACCACGCCGAGTGTCACGAGGAACGCCCAGAACGTGTGCACCAGCGGGTATGTCACGAAGGCGGCCGCGGCCAGCAGCGATCCCAGCGCCCAGGTGTGCCGGCCGCCGATCCGGTCGGCGAGGTGGCCGAACGGCAGCGATCCGACCAGCGACAGGAGCCCGGCGAACGAGAAGCCGATCCCGATCGCGGTCGGCGACAGCCCCGTGTACAGGCTGAAGAACACCACGCTACCGGCCACATAGGTCCCGTTGCCCAGGCCGTAGACCGCCGACTGGGCGGCCAACGTCCGGGGCAGACCGGGTGGAGGCAATACTTTCGCGACGAGTCCCCGTAAACCATCCATCGATGTAGGGGATCAGATCATTGCCGTACGCCTCAACCCGGTTTCCGGATCTTGCAGGTCCTTATCCCGTTGGTTGGAGCCCGTTGGTTACCGGCCCGTTGCCCGGCAGGTCGTTCCCACCGGGGATCGGGCCGCCGTTGTTCCCGCCGCCGTTGTTCCCGCCACCGCCGTTATTGCCGCCGCCTCCGTTGTTGCCGCCACCGCCATTGTTGCCGCCGCCGCCGTTGTTACCGCCTCCGTTGTTTCCGCCTCCGTTGTTGCCGGGGCAGTCGCCGACGAAGCCAAGCACGCACTGCTGTTGCGGCTGCTGCGGCTGCTGGACGGGCGGGGGCGGGGGCTTCTGGCCGTTCTGGAACTGGCTGTCCGGGTCACCGGTCTCCACCCGCTTGGGGAAGGACTCGTTGGACCAGCCCATCGCCTTCGAGGCGGTGTCCAGGAACTTCTTCCAGATCTCCGCCGGTTCGTCGGCGCCGAACATGTTGTCCTTGCCGTTCTTCTCCTTCAGCTCGATCTTGTTGTGGGCCGCGCCGACCCAGACCGTGGCCGCGAGTTGCGGGATGCCGCCGACGAACCAGCAGTCACCGCTGCCCTCCTTGTACTCCCACGTGCCGCTCTTGGCGATTCCCACCCGGTCGTCGGCCAGGTCGCGGTGGTCGGCGTCGACGATCTCCTTCATCACGCCCTCGAGGTTGGACATCTGGTCGGCGTCGAAGACCCGGTTACCGGCCTCCTTCTGCTGGCCAACCACCTGGGTCTTGCCCGTGTCGGCGTCGACCTCCTTCACCGTCTTGATGAAGTGGGCCGCATGGTGCACGCCGTCGTCCACGACCGTGGCGACACCCTCGGCGTGCTCGAGCGGAACGAGACGGTACTGGCCGAAGGCGACCTCGTTGTCGAAGTAGCCCGACGACAGCCACGTGCTCTGGTTGGTCTTGCTCAGGTCGACCAGCTTCCCGGCGTCGGTGTACATGTGCGTGACGCCGGCCTGCTCGGCCGCCTGGATGACCTTCTGCCGGCCGATGGCCCGCGCGATGTCGTAGAAGGCGAAGTTGTACGACTTGATCGTCGCCTGCTCGAGTGTGCAGTCCTTGATCCCACCATGGCCGAGACAGGTGATGCCCGGGTCCTGGCCCGCGTTGCTGATCGGGGTGCCGTTGGTTTTCGGCTGTGTGCCGTCCCACCGGGTGTCGAAGGAGATGTCGTTCTTCAGGGCCGCCGACAAGGTGTAGATCTTGAATGTCGAACCCGGTGACACACCACCGATGATCTTCGATCCGTCGCCGGACAGATAACCGCCGTAATCCGTGCCGTTCGGATCGTCACCGCCGTAATAGCCGAGCACCTCGCCGTTACTCGGGTCGATACCGATGACGGTGGATTGGTATGACGACGGCCGACCGTGCAAAGGGGACGTCTTGCTCAGCCGCGATCCCGCTTCCTCGGCGGCCTTCTGCACCTTCGGGTTGATCGTCGTGGTGATGGTCAGGCCACCCTTGTCGAACTGCTCCTGGCTGATGCCCATCGTGCTGAGCTCGGCCCGGACATGCCGGATGATGATGTCGACCGGCTTGTTCAGCGACGTGTCGGCCTTGCCGGAGCTCGGCTTCTTGATGTCGGTGGGGTACTTCCGCTGGTCGTACTGGGCCTGCGTGATCCACCCCATCTCCAGCATGTTCTGCAGCGTGTACTGCCAGCGGTCCTGCGCGCCGCTCTTGTTGTAGTTCGGGTCGTAACCGCCGTACGAGCTGGTGGGGTATGGCTGTTTGATGATCGAAGCGAGAACCGCCGCCTCGTACGGGGTGATCGCGTTGGGCTGGCCGGCCGGGGTCAGCACCGACTTGCCGAAGTAGCCCTCGGCCGCCGCCTCGATGCCGTACCGGCCCTCGCCGAGGTCGATGTAGTTCAGGTACAGGCCCATGATCTGGTCCTTGGTGTACTTGGACTCCAGCTTCTGGGCAACCACCGCCTCGCGCAGCTTACGGTTGATGCTGATGGCCTTGAGGTCGGCCACGTGCCGCGCGTACTGCTGGGTGATCGTCGACGCACCCTGCGTCTCGCCGCCGGTGACGTCGTTCCACGCGGCGCGGGCGATGCCCTTGAAGTCGAGGCCGCCGTGCGTGTAGAAGTTCTTGTCCTCGGCCGCGGCGACCGCGTGCTCGACCACCTTGTTTATCTTCGGCTCGGGCACGACGGTGCGGTTCTGGTCGCCTATTTTGGCCAGCGTGTTGCCCTGCGCGTCGAGGATGACGTTGGCCTGGTCCTCGCTGACCGGCGGCGGCAGCGCGACGTCGTCGAAGAAGTAGGTGCCGCCGACCACGCCGGCGCCGACCATGATGACCAGGATCGCCGACGCGGCGGTCAGGATGTTGATGCGGCGGCGGCGTTTCGCGGCCTTCGACTTGTCTTTGCGGCCTCCGCGACCGCCGGTGGGGGGTGTGCCGTTGCCGGGTGTGCCGCCGCCGGGCGGGACGGTGGCGCGAGCGGCGGCGCGGCCGTGGCGGGCGCCGCCTACTGAGGCGCTGCCGACGGATGCGCTGCCGACGGATGCGCTGCCGACGGATGCGCTGCCTACTGAGGCGCTGCCTACCGAGGCGCCGCCGACGGACGCGCTGCCTGCCGCGGCGCTGCCCGCAGAGGGGCCGCCGACGGAGGCGCGGCCGGGTGAAGCCGATCCTGCGGCTCGCCCGGGTGTGGCCGATCCTGCGGCCCGCCCCGGTGTGGCCGATCCTGCGGCCCGCCCGGGTGCGGCCGATCCTGCGGTTCGCCCGGGGGAGGCCGAACCGGAGCCGCCGGCGGGGGAGGTCGATCCCGAGGCGCGACCAGGGGAAGCTGACCCGGAGGCGCGGCCAGAGGATGCCGAGCCGGAGACACGGCCGGGGGAAGCCGAGCCGGAGGCACCGCCGGGCGAAGCCGAGCCCGACGCGCGGCCCACCGGCGCGCCGCCGGTCGACGCGCGGCCGCTGGGGCTGCCGTTCGCGTCGGGCGTGGGGCGCGCGGATCCGGAGTGTCGTGAAGGCTGCCCGGAGTCCGGGCCGGAGCCACCGACCCCGGGCACGCTGGCGCGGCCACGCGAAGACTGCGGATCACCGTTCGGGTTCATGCGGTCACACCTCGGTCGTACGGGCGTACGCGGGAAGAGACTTGGTGGCGCTCTCGACGGCGACGCCATAAGCGGAGAACGGCCGGATTACGCTTGTCGGGCGGCACGGCGGCAGTTTTCAAATGTGTCGAGATATCGTCGGGCTCGACCGTCCCAATGCGACTGGTGTGCAGGTCACGCGGCACTGCTCGGTTCTGTAAGGAATAGTCGACGACCTGCCACTGGATGCGCATGGCGAAAAGAGTACGCGGTGATCCACGAAGGGCGAAAAGCGTCACGCAGAGTGCTGTCGTCGATGCTTAGCCATAAAGATCTTGCGTAATTTCGCGGCCTGCGATGTATCGGTCCGCTACATTCCGTGCGCGCTTTGAGGTTCCGTTGAGGTTCCTTTGATCTGAACCATTTCGACATTCGTCTACGTTGAATTATCGAAACTAATTAGCCGCGCGCCGCGCGCGCGTTCAAGCGCGGGGCGCGGGCGGCGGGCACCGCGGGCGGCGGGCACCGCGGGCGGCGGGCACCGCGGGCGGCGGGCACCGCGGGCGGCGGGCACCGCGGGCGGCGGGCACCGCGGCGTTCGCGTGCTCAGCCGGGTGCGAGCGCCGCGTGGGCCGGCGGCGTGGTGCTCGGGTGCTCATTTGCGGGTGCGGGCGCGGGCGCGTCGTGGGACGGGCGGCTCGGCGTTCGCGTGCTCAGCTAGGTGTGGGCACTGTGTGCGGCAGGTGGCGCGGTGTTTGCGCGTTCAGCCGAGTGCGGTCGCTGCGCCGGCGGGCGGCGTGGCGTTCGGGTGCTCAGCCGGGTGCGGGCAGTGCGTGCGGCGTGCGGCGTGCGGCATGGTGCTCGGCCGGGTGCGGGGACTGGGTGGGGCGGGCGGCGTGGCGTCGCGTGCTCGGCCGGGTGTGGGGACTGGGTGGGGCCGGCGGCGCGGTGTTCGGGTGCTCATTTGGGGTGCGGGCGCCGCGTGGGGCCGGTGGCGCGGTGCTCGCTGCTCGGCCGGGTGTGGGGACTGCGTGCGGACCGGGTGTGGGGACTGCGTGCGGCGGGCGGCGCGGTGTTCGGGTGCTTATTTGGGGGTGCGGGCGCCACGTCGGGCCGGTGGCGCGGTGCTTGCGCGCTCGACCAGCCGGGCCGGCACCAGGTGGTGCTCGTCGGTCAGGGGTGCACCGTCGCGGATCTGGCGCATCAGCAGGTCGACCAGAGTGCGGCCGATCTCGTCGAAGTCCTGGTGGACGGTCGTCAGGGCAGGCCGCACGTAGGCCGCGAGGGGGATGTCGTCGAAGCCGGCCACGCTCACCCGGCCGGGTACCGCAACGCCCGCATCGGCGAGGGCGCTCATCACTCCGACGGCCATCTCGTCGTTCGCCGCGAAGATCGCGGTGACCTCCGGGTCGGCGGCGAACTCGACCCCGGCCCGGTAACCCGACGCGGACGACCAGTCACCGACCACCGGCGCGGGTATCGGCCGTCCGGCAGTGCGAAGGGCGTCGCGCCACGCCTCGGTGCGTTCGGCGGCCGAGCCGGAATGCTCGGGCCCGGCGACGTGGTGCACGGTGTGGTGCCCCAGCTCCAGGAGGTGGTTCACCGCGAGCAGCGATCCCCGCCGGTGGTCGGTGCCGACGGCGGGATGGTGGCCCACCAGGTGTGAGTCGGAGACCGCCACCGGCAGCCCGGGCGGCACGGTCAGGGTGGCCGGGGTGTCGTCCTCGGCCCGGATGATCACCAGCCCGTCGATAGACTGGTGGGCCAGCCGCAGCACCGCCGTATTCACTTCGGACGGGGTCGGCGCGTCGATCCCCACCAGGCTGACCGTGTAGTCCTCGCGGCGGGCGGCCTCGACGATCGCCTGCACGGTGAGTGACTCTCCGGTGCGGTGGAGCTGGTGCGCGATCACGCCGATCGCGCCGTAGCTTCCCACACGCAGCGCGCGAGCCGCCAGATTCGGGGAGTAACCGAGCTCGGTCATGGCGGCGAGTACCCGGTCGCGTGTCGTCGGACGGACCCGGGCCGAAGCCTTGGCGACCCGGGAGGCAGTCTGGGGGGAGACCCCGGCGAGCTGGGCCACCTCGAGCAGGGACGGTCGGGCACCCGCACGCCGGCTGTTCACAGTGCTGTCCGACATGGCCCCAAGCGTATTGCCCGGCCGGTCCGCCCCAGCGCGCCGCACGCCGCAGCAAGACTCGGCCGCTGACGGCCACGCGCGGCCGCTCCTCTTGCCGGGCTAACGACGGCTCGGCGAGCGGGTTCGCCACGGTGGCCGAGAGAGCGGCGCGGTGGCCGGAAGCGCGGCGCGGGTGGCCGGGAGAGCGGCGCGGTGCCGGGAGAGCGGCGTGGTGCAGCGAGAGCGGTGTGGCCGGAAATGCGGCGCGGGTGGCCGGGAGACTGGCGCGGTGCCGGGAGAGCGGCGGCCCAGGGGGAGCGGCGCGATGGCCGGAAGTGCGGCGCGGTGGCAAGGGACGCGTGTTGCTGCTCGGCGGCCGGCAACCCGGCATGGTCAACCAGCGCCGGGCGCCCTGTGCGGCCCACGATGTGGGACCTGCGTCCGCTGTGCGGGACTGACGACCGCATGGTGGTCACCGGGTCCGCGATCTGGGATCTGAGTCCACTATGGAGTATATATTCGTCCCATCTCGCGGCTTTTGTTCGCTAGCTTTCTCCGATGTTTTGTAGACCTTGGAGAGTTATGGCTCGTATGTGGGCGTAGGTCTCCAAGGTCGCGGGAAAGTCCAGGATGTGGCCGGGATCGCCACATAGTGGGATCGGTGACGAGGCATGGGGCGACCGTGGAGGCGAGATGTCTGGCCACCGCGGAGACGAGGCATGGGCACCATGGTGACCGGGTTGGGGCCATTGCGGCGACGAATCGTGGGCCGCTCTGTTCCCAGGCGTGGGTTGTCGTGGTGGCGAGGCGGCGACCGCTGCGGTGACGACGCGGCGGCTGCCGTGGTGACGAGGCGACGGCCGCCGTGGTGATGGGGCGACGGCCGCTGTGGTGATGGGGCGACGGCCGCTGTGGTGATGGGGCGACGGCCGCTGTGGTGATGGGGCGGCGGCCGCTGTGGTGACGGGGCGGCGGCCGCTGCGGTGGCGAGGCGGCGGCTGCCGTGGTGACGAGGCGGCGGCCGCCGCGGTGACGGGGTGCGCGGCCGCTGCGGTGACCAGGCGTGCAGCCGTTGCGAGCACGCGGCTCGCTGGTCAACTCGGCGGCCGATCTCGTGTGTGGATCGCCCGAGGGGGCACATGCCGGAGCACAGTCCGTAACGGTGAGTCGGAGTTGTGCGACCGCTCCTGGACCCGCGCGGCACCCGGATCCGCCCCGATCTCGCGCAGGAACAACCACGTCGGAGCTGACTGCCAGTCGGGGCAAACAGGACGCCGCACGCGCATTGACAGCAAGATCGAGACGCGCCTAGCTTGAAATGGCAACGTTGCCATTTGGTCGGCGCAGCGCCGGCCGGCGACGTCCGAATGCACATTGGAGTGAGTTCGTGACAAGAGAACGATCGACCGACCGGTGGTCGGGGCGGCGGGGTAAAGTCGCCGTCCTGGGCGTCGCACTAGCGACGGTGGTCTCGGTGACGGGCCTGCCGATCGCCGCGAACGCGGAGACCGCGACACCCCGGCACATCGCCGCGGCGGGCACCGCGACACCTCAGCCCATCGCCGATGGCGACGTCGCGGACGGACATCTCGGCGACCCGGCGTCGGCGAATCTGTCGTCCATCGACGGCCGTGGCGGCTACGTCCTCGCCGACCAGGCCTCGAAGACCTACTACCTCTACGCGCAGAGCACCTCCGACACCGGCATCGTGGTCTACACCAGCAAGGACCTCCGGAAGTGGTCCGGGCCGGCCCACGTCTACTCGGTGCCGAAGGGGGCCTGGAACGCGAACGAGGCGGCCACCGCGCCCGAGGTCACCGCGTATCACGGCAAGTACTACCTGCTCACCACCCTGCACAACAGCACGGACATCCTCGAGCACGGCAAGACCGGCTCCGGCTGGGACAGCTCGGGCAACCGCTACCTGGACACCAGCCCCGAGGCCACGGTGCTGGCGGTGGCCGATTCGCCGAAGGGTCCGTTCACCGACGTCAACCCGGCGAAGCCGCCGACCGACCTGTCGCTGATGACCAAGGACGGCACGCTGTACGTCGACCCGGACGGCACCCCGTACCTGGTCGACGCGCACGACTGGATCCAGAAGATCGACAGCACCGTGGAAGCCGTCCGGCTCACCGGCGATCTGACCGGGCCCGCCGCCACCCAGACCTTCCTGTTCAAGGGCTCGGACGCGGCGTTCTACCAGGACCGGAACTTCGCCAGCGCCGATCCCACGTACAACGCGGCCAACACCGACCAGCTCTCGCCGTTCAAGGTCTCCGACCCGGAGATCACCACCCTGCCCGGCGGCGGCCTCGTCATGCTCTGGACCACCCAGAAGCAGGGCCAGTACGTCGAGATGCAGGCCGTCTCCCGGACCGGCAACATCAACGGCCCGTGGGAGCAGGAGCAGGCCCTGCTGACCGGTGACCGCGGTAGCGCGATGTCGTTCACGACGTTCGGCGGCAAGCGGGAACTGCTGGCCCGCAACGGCCTGTCCGGCACCGGGGCCGGGCACCTCGAGATCTACGACGCCGGCCTCACCGCGAACGGCTTCACCCTCGACCGGCACCGCGCCGACCTCGACGGCATCGCCGGCATGACGCTGCGTGACACGAAGGCGCCGGACATCTACGTACCGTCAACGCGCGTGGTGACGACAAAGGACAAAAAGGCCAAGGTCCACTTCCTTGCGTACGCCCGTGACGACCGCGACGGCTGGGTACCGGTGACCTACGCGGTCCGTCCGGACTCGGAGTTCAAGCTCGGGAAGACGACCGTGCGCGTGACTGCCAAGGACGCCGCCGGCAACCGCTCGTCGGAGTCCTTCGTGGTCGACGTCGAGCACCCGGGTGCGAAGCCGGCCGACCCGAAGCCCGCGCCCACCGGCACCGCGGACCTGGCGACCAGCTTCCCGCTGACCATGCCGCAGATGCCGCTGCACGACCCGTACATCCTGCCCGACGCGACCAGCGGGACGTACTTCCTCTACACGGCGAACAACTCGGGCACCAGCGGCAACGCGGCCAAGGGCGTCATGGCGTACCAAAGCAAGGATCTTGTGCATTGGTCGGTGCCGAAGCTGATCTACACGGTGCCGACGAGTGCGGACGTGTGGAACGCCTACGACTCGCCGTGGGCGCCCGAGGTGCACCTTTACCAGGGCAAGTATTACCTGTTCACCACGCTGGACAACCAGAAGGCGACCACGGCCGAGAGCGTCAGCGGGCCGGACTCGACGCGCTGGGTGCCCACCTACAAGCGCTCCTCCATCCTGGCGGTGGCCGACACCCCGGTGGGGCCGTTCACCGACATGAACGTCAAGGCTCCGGTCACCGACCCGACCTTCGACACGCTGGACGGGACGCTGTACGTGGACCCGACCGGCAAGCCGTACCTGGTGTTCGCCAACGAGTGGCTGCAGAAGCTCGACGGCACGATGGACGCGCTCCCGCTCACCGGCGACCTCTCCAAGGCGGCCGGGCAGCCGATCTTCATGTGGAAGGCCTCGGACGCGCCCTGGTATCAGGATCCGCTGTACGGCGGGAAGTACACCTCTGTCACCGACGACAAGCAACTGTCGGCGAAGCAGCTCTCCGGCTATGTCACGGACGGTCCCGAGCTCTACAACACGCCGAACGGAAGCCTGGTCTCGCTGTGGACCACCTACCGTGACGACACCTACATCGAGACGCAGGCGATCTCGCGGACCGGCAACATCAACGGGCCGTGGGAGCAGCTTCCGCCGCTGATCTTCGCGGACAAGGGGCACGGCTCGGTGTTCACGGACTTCGCCGGCAACCTGCACATGGTCATGCACAACCACATGAGCAGCGGGACGCCGCGCGGCGAGATCTACGACATGAAGCTCACCGACAACGGCTTCCAGGTGCTCGCTCACCGTGAGGACCTGGACGGGGTCGCGGGCGTCGATCTCAGCGACACCCTGGCGCCCAAGATCTATGTGCCTTCCACACGCGTGGTGACGGCGTCATCGCGTACGGGAGCCCGGGTTTCGTTTGTGGCCGAGGCGACGGACGACCGGGACGGCGCCGTGGCCGTGCATTACTCGAAGGCGCCCGGGTCGACGTTCCCGGTCGGGCGCTCGACGGTGACGGTCACCGCACGTGACGCCGCGGGCAACGTGACGCACACCAGCTTCGCGGTCGTCGTCAACCGTAAGTAAGCCGGTCGTCGTCAACCCTTAAGTAAGCGGCGCCCCGGTCCTCACGGCCGGGGCGCCGCTCCCGCCCGGCGCCGGGCAAGGGCGTCGACGCTGGCGGCGATCAGCAGGATCAGGCCGGTGAAGAGGTACTTCGTGCCGGAGCTCAGGCCCAGCAAGCCCATGCCGTTGTCGATGACCGCGATGACCGCGCCGCCGATGATCGCGTGGATCGCCTTGCCGCGGCCGCCGAACAGGCTGGTGCCGCCGATGACCGCGGCGCCGACCGAGTACAGCAGGATGTTGCTGCCGCCGGTGGCCGGGTCGACCGAGTTGGCCCGGCTGACCGCGAGAATGCCGCCGATCGAGGCCATGAACGAGCCGATGACGAACACCGAGATCCGGATCCGGTCCACCGGGATGCCGGCGCGGCGGGCCGCCTCGGAGTTGCCGCCCACCGCGTAGACGTGCCGGCCGTAACTCGTCCGGCCGAGCACGAACGTCCAGATCACCAGGAACGCCGCGAGAATCGGTACCACGATCGGGACGCCCTTGACCGAGGTGATCGCCGGGTTGACCGCCCGCTGCCGGGTCAGGAAGTACGTCGCCAGCAGGATCACCACGGCCAGCGCGATGATCCGGGCGGCCACGATCCCCATCGGATCGGCGAGCAGCCCGCGCCTCGTCCGGGTCCGCACCTTGTTGAGCTGCGACAGCGCGTAGGCGGCGACGGCCACGATCGCCAGGATCCAGCTCCACAGCACCGGCACGTTGCCGTTGTTGAGCTTGACCACGAACGTGTTCGTGATGGTGATGTTGGTGCCGCCGCCGAGCAGCACGAGCAGCAGGCCCTGGAAGCCCAGGAACGCGGCCAGCGTCACCACGAACGACGGGATGCCGACCTTCGCGACCAGCACGCCGAGGAGCACGCCGATCACCAGACCGGACAGCAGCGCGGCGGCGATCGCCCCGTACCAGGGCCAGCCGTGGTGGGTCAGCAGGATCGCCATCACGGCGCCGCAGACCCCGGAGGCGTACCCGGCGGACAGGTCGATCTCGCCCAGCAGCAGGACGAACACCAGGCCCATCGCGATGAACACGACCTGCGCGCTCTGGTTGAACAGGTTCGCGAAGTTCAGCGAGCTGAAGAAGGTGTCGCGGGCGATGCCGAAGATCAGGCTCAGCACGATCAGGCCGAGCACCGCCGGTAGTGTGCCCAGGTCACCGCCGCGGACCCGGCCCCAATAATCCTTGATGTAGCTGCCGACGGTGGGCTTGGCGACCTCGATGCCGATCGCCGGTTTCACAGGTGTTGCGACCACGGGCCCAAGAATTCACCGGACACATCGGATTCAGAATGCTCGATCGTCGTGGATTCTTGCTTCAGCGCACGAAACGCTCCCGCCGCACGGTCGGTCGCCGGCCCCGGATCGTGCTGCGTTGCATGGCCGCGATGACCATGTCGGCGGCCGGCTCGGGGACCTCGACCAGCGAGAAACGGTCGGTGATCTGGATCGCGCCGATCTCGCGGGCGCTGAGCCCGGACTCGCCGGCGATCGCGCCGACGAGGTCCTGCGGGCGCAGCCCGGCTCGCCGGCCGATGCCGAAGAACAACCGGGTGACGCCGTCGTCCGGGCGGTCCCGCTGCCCACCGCCGCGCGGTGGCCTGGTCTCGCGCTCGCGGCGCGGGGCCGTCGGCGAGGGGATCTCTTCCTCCTCGATGTCGCCGCCGGCCGCCTCGTGCAGCAGTTTGATGGCGGCGAGCGCGACGTTCTCGACGTCGAACTCGTCGGTGAGCGAATCCAGGACGACCCGGAAGCGTTCCAGGTCGTCGGTTTCCAAGCTTGCCTGCAACGCCGTACGGGTCAGCTCCAGCCGCCGGGCCCGCAGGTCGGTGACCGTCGGCAGCTTCTCCAGGGTGATGCGCTGGCCGGTGAGCCGCTCGATCGCCTTGAGCATGCGCTGCTCACGCGGCTCGGCGAGGGTGATCGCGGAACCCTCGCGCCCGGCCCGGCCGACCCGGCCGATGCGGTGCACGTACGCCTCGGGCGCCGCCGGCACGTTGAAGTTGATGACGTGGGTGAGCTGCTCGACGTCGAGGCCGCGGGCCGCCACGTCGGTCGCCACCAGCAGTTCGGTGCTGCCGTTGCGCAGCCGGCCCATGACCCGGTCGCGCTGGTCCTGGCTCATGCCGCCGTGCAACGCCTCGGCACGATAGCCGCGGCCGTTGAGCGTCTCGGTGACCTGGTCGACCTCTTCCCGGGTGCGGCAGAAGACGATCGCCGCGGTCGGCGCCTCCACGTCCAGGATCCGGCCGAGAGCGGCGGGCCGGTGCGCCCGGGCCACCATGTACGCGCTTTGCCGCACCAGCGGAATGTCACCCGGGGCGACGGGCTTGCGACCCATCGTGATCCGTACGGGATTACGCAGGTGGCGCCGCGCGATGCTGTCGATCCGCGGCGGCATCGTCGCGGAGAAGAGAACGGTCTGGCGCTCGTCGGGAGTCTCCGCCAGGATCGCCTCGATGTCCTCGGCGAACCCCATGTCGAGCATCTCGTCGGCCTCGTCGAGCACGACCGTGCGCACGTCACCGAGCCGCAGCGTGGCCCGCTCGATGTGATCGAGCACCCGGCCCGGGGTGCCGACGACGACGTCCACGCCGCGCGCCAGCGCCTGCAACTGCCGCCCGATGGGCTGCCCGCCATACACCGGCAGCACGCGGACGCCCAGGTCACGGCCGTACCGGTGGACCGCCTGCGACACCTGCTCGGCCAGCTCGCGGGTCGGCACCAGGACGAGCGCCGCCGGGCCCGAGTCGCGGCCACCGGGCGTCAGACCCTGCAGCACGGGCAGCGCGAACGCGGCCGTCTTGCCGGTGCCGGTCGCCGCCTGGCCCACCAGGTCGTGGCCGGCCACCAGCGGGGGAATCGCCTCCTGCTGGATCGGCGTGGGCTCTTCGTAACCGAGCGTGCTCAGGGCCTTGAGGAGTTCCGCCCGTAGACCCAGCCCGGCGAAACCTGACTCGGATTCGAGGGGATCAGGGTTCATGGCGACAACCATAGAGACCCGCTCGGACGTGCGGCTCAGCGGGCGCTGTCCAGCAGTGCGCGCACCTGTTGGGCGAAGGCGTACGAGACGATCTCCCGCGCTGACCTGTCCCTCAGAGGTGGTGCCGGTCGGCCAGTTCGCGCAGCCGCCGGACCTCGTCGATGATGAGCTGGTCGGTGGGTTGCAATATGCGCAGCACCGACCCCAGCGTCGAGCGGAAATCGTCGCCCGGCACCGGGCTGTCGAGCGCCTGCCGCAGTGCATCGATCGCGGCGTCGACCTGGGCGCGGTCGTAGCCGCGCAGAACAGTGTCGAACGCGCTGTCCCGCAGAGAGTCCCGCGCCGCCGCCCGCCGCCAGGCATCGGTGGAGTCCAGCGCCTCGAGCGCGGGGTTGAGGACCTTGTCGACCTGGGTCCGCTCGTAGCCGCGCAGCACCACCGTGAAATCGAAGACCATGCAAACAATTTAGATCTACGGCGCACCCCGCCTCGGTGATCCACTCGGCGCCTCGGACCGCTTGACATGCCAATCCTCGGGCATGGTTGCGAGTTTTCCTCATAAACTGCGCAAGTCGGGACAAATGAGCTTCACGCGCGGAGATCAGGGGACATGCCCGGTCGGCATCGACAGGCGAGCGGTCGGCGGCACCGGCGTTTCCGGTGGCGGTCGGCCCTGCTCGGCTTGTTGCTCGCCGCCGGCTGGCTGTGCGTGGTGCCGGCGCCGGTCGCCGCCGCGTCACCGTGCACCACCGGGACCACGCCGGTGCTCGGCGATCTGGTCACCTGCTCGGCCGTCGGCAACGTCAAGCTCGGAATCCCCGTCGGTGCGACCCGGGCCGTGGTCTCGGTGGCCGGTGCGGGCGGGGCGGCCAACTCGGCGGTGCCCGCCGCGCTGGCCGGCGGCAGGGGAAAGCTGATCCAGGGAACCATTACGTGGCCGGCCGGAACGTCGTCGCTCTCGGTCTGGACGGGCGGCGGCTACAGCGCGAGCGTCACGGCGCAGGGCGGCGACGGTTCCGGCATCATCGCCGTCGGGCCCGGCGTGCTGTCGAAGCTCGTCATCGCCGGGGGCGGTGGTGGGGCCGGGACCGACGCGGCCAATGCCGGCAACACCGGCAAGGGCGGCGACGCCGATACGGTCGGCGGCGGGCCGTTGGGTGGATCCCCGGGAGCCGCGGGCGCCGGCGGGGCCGGGGGAGGCTCGGTGCTGCCTCTCAACGGCGGCAGCTATCCGGGCACGGCCGACGCGGCCACGGACAGCATCGCGGCCGGGGGTGCCGGCGCCAGCGTCGCCCTCAGCACGTGGAAGGCCGGTGGTGGCGGCGGTGGCTACGGCGGTGGTGGTGGCGGGGGGCTGGTCGTCGTCGGAGTGCTGACCAGCGGTGGCGGTGGCGGCGGGTCCTGGACCTCACCCCAATACATGACGACGACGTCGGTGGGGACGCAGGCCAACGGCGGGGTCGTCGGCGGCGCCGCCGGTGCCAACAACGGCTCGGTCTCGCTGACCTTCTTCGGGGTGCCCGGCACGCCCACGGTCGGTACGGCCACCGCGGGGGACCAGTCGGCGACGGTGGCGTTTAACGCGCCGGCCAGCACCGGTGGTTCGGCGATCACCGGGTATACCGCGACTGCTTCGCCGGGCGGGCGTACGGGGACGTGCAGTTCGTCGCCGTGCACGGTGACTGGTCTGACCAATGGTGTTTCTTATACGTTCACCATCCACGCGACCAACGCGGCGGGCGACTCGGCGGAATCCAGCGGGTCGAATGCCGTGACGCCGTTTGGACTTCCCGGGGCGCCGACGGCGGTGTCGGCGACCGCGGGAAATACGCAGGCGGCGGTCAGCTTTACGGCGCCGGCTTCCAACGGCGGTGCGGCGATCACTGGGTATACCGCGACTGCTTCGCCGGGTGGGGCGACCGGGACGTGTGCTTCGTCGCCGTGCACGGTGACTGGTCTGACCAACGGTGTCTCGTACACGTTTAGCGTGCACGCGACCAACGCGGCGGGGAACTCGGCGGAGTCCGCCGCATCCAGCGGGGTGACGCCGGTGGCCGTACCGGGGGTGCCGACCGCGGTTTCGGCTGTTGCGGGCAATGCCCAGGCGGTGGTCAGCTTTACGGCGCCCGCTTCGAACGGTGGCACTGCTATTACCGGGTATACCGCGACCGCGTCGCCGGGTGGGGCGACCGGGACGTGTGCTTCGTCGCCGTGCACGGTGACTGGTCTGACCAACGGTGTTTCTTATGCGTTTACCGTGCACGCGACCAATGCCGTCGGCAACTCGAGCGAGTCCACGGCGTCCAGCTCGGTGACGGCGGTCACGGCGCCGGGGGTGCCGACGTCGGTTTCGGCTGTTGCGGGCAATGCCCAGGCGGTGGTCAGCTTTACCGCGCCCGCTTCGAACGGTGGCACTGCTATTACCGGGTATACCGCGACCGCCTCGCCGGGTGGGGCGACCGGGACGTGCGCTTCGTCGCCGTGCACGGTGACCGGTCTGACCAACGGTGTCTCGTACACGTTTACCGTGCACGCGACCAACGCGGCGGGCAGCTCGGCGGAGTCGGCGGCCTCGGCCGCGGTGATTCAGCCTGTCGCGCCTGGGCAGCCGACGGGGGTTTCGGCTGTTGCGGGCAACGCTCAAGTGGCAGTCAGCTTTACCGCACCCGTTTCGAACGGCGGTGCGGCGATTACCGGGTATACCGCTACCGCGTCGCCGGGTGGGGCGACCGGGACGTGTGCTTCGTCGCCGTGCACGGTGACCGGTCTGACCAACGGTGTCTCGTACACGTTTAGCGTGCACGCGACCAACGCGGCGGGCAGCTCGGCGGAGTCGGCGGCCTCGGCGGCCGTGACACCGGTTGCCGTCCCCGGGCCGCCGACGGCCGTGTCGGCGGTCGCCGGAAACACGCAAGCGGCGGTGAGCTTCACCGCTCCTGCTTCCACCGGCGGTACGGCGATCACCGGCTACACGGCGACCGCTACTCCGGGCGGGCGCACCGGCACGTGCGCGTCGTCGCCCTGCACGGTGACCGGGTTGACCAACGGGACCGGCTATACATTCACCGTGCACGCGACCAACGCGGTCGGCGATTCCGCGGAGTCGAGCGCATCCGGTGCGGTGACGCCGGCAACGGCTCCCGGCGCGCCGACCGCGGTGTCGGCGGCTGCCGGTAACGCCCAGGCGGCGGTGTCGTTCACCGCGCCCGCTTCGAACGGTGGTGCGGCGGTCACCGGGTATACCGCGACCGCCTCGCCGGGCGGTGGGACCGGCACGTGCACCGGGTCGCCGTGCACGGTCACCGGCTTGACCAACGGTGTCTCTTACACGTTTACCGTCCATGCGACGAACGTCGCGGGCAGTTCGGCCGAGTCGGCGGCGTCGGCGGCGGTGACCCCGGACGTCGTGCCGAACGCGCCCGCCATCGGTGTCGCGATCAGAGGGAATCAGTCGGCGACGGTGTCGTTCACGGCGCCCGCTTCCAATGGTGGTACGGCGGTCACCGGGTATACCGCGACGGCTTTGCCGGGCGGGGCAACCGGGACGTGCGTCTCCTCGCCGTGCACGGTGACTGGGCTAACCAACGGAACCGCCTACACCTTCACCGTCCATGCGACCAATGCGGCCGGTGTGTCGGCGGAGTCCGCGGCCTCCAACGCGGTGACGCCGGCTTCCGCTCCGGGTGCGCCGACCGTGGTGTCGGCCTCCGCGGGTAATGCGCAGGCGACGGTGTCCTTCATCGCACCCGTTTCCCATGGTGGTGCGGCGGTCACCGGGTATACCGCGACGGCCTCGCCCGGCGGCGTGACCGGCACGTGCACCGGTTCGCCGTGCACCGTGACCGGGCTGACCAACGGTGTCGCCTATACCTTCACGGTCCATGCCACCAACAGCGTGGGCAGTTCGGCCGAGTCCTCGGCGTCCGCGTCGGTCACCCCGGACGTCCTGCAGAACGCTCCCACCGTCGGCGTCGCGGTCGGCGGGAACCAGTCGGCGACGGTGTCGTTCACCGCGCCCGCTTCCAATGGTGGTACGGCGATTACCGGGTATACCGCGACCGCTTTGCCAGGCGGGGCTACCGGGACGTGTGCGAGCTCGCCGTGCACGGTGACTGGTCTGACCAACGGTACGAGCTACACGTTTACGGTGCACGCGACCAATGCCGCTGGTGCGTCGGCGGAGTCCGCGGCCTCGAACGCGGTGACCCCGGCCGCGGCCCCCGGCGCGCCGACCGCGGTGTCGGCCGGGGCGGGCAACGCCCAGGCGGCGGTGAGTTTCACCGCGCCGCCGAACAACGGCGCGACCATCACCGGATACACGGCCACGTCGACGCCGGGCAACAAGACCGGGACCTGTACGTCGTCGCCGTGCACGGTAACCGGCCTGACGAATGGCATCGCCTACACGTTCACCGTGCACGCCACGAACAGTGCGGGAAATTCGGCCGAGTCGTCGGCGAGCTCATCGGTGACCCCGGACGTCCAGCAAAACGCGCCCACGATCAGTGTCGCGACCGGCGGTAATCAATCGGCCACCATCTCGTTCACCGCGCCCCTTTCGAACGGCGGCACCGCGATCACCGGCTATACCGCGACCGCCTCGCCGGGCGGGGCAACGGGGACGTGCGCCTCGTCGCCGTGCACGGTGACCGGTTTGACGAACGGAACGAGCTACACCTTCACCGTCCATGCGACCAACGCCGCCGGTGTGTCGGCGGAGTCCGCAGCCTCGAACGCGGTGACCCCGGCCGCGGCTCCCGGCGTGCCCACCGCGGTGTCGGCCAGCGGGGGCAACGCTCAGGCAACGGTTTCCTTCACTGCGCCAGCCTCCAACGGTGGCGCGACCATCACGGGCTATACCGCGACCTCGACGCTCGGCAGCGTGACGGGGACTTGCGTAAGCTCGCCGTGCACGGTGACTGGCCTGACCAACGGCGTCGCTTACACGTTCACCGTCCATGCCACCAACAGCGCCGGAAGTTCGGCCGAGTCGTCGGCATCCGCGTCGGTCACCCCGGATGTGCGTCAAAACGCTCCCACCATCGGTGTCGCGGCCGCCGGCGATCGGTCGGCCACTGTTGCCTTCACCGCTCCCGCCGCCAACGGCGGCACCGCGATCACCGGCTACACCGCGACGTCGACGCCCGGCAACGTGACCGGCACCTGCGCGAGCTCGCCCTGCACGGTGACTGGTCTGACCAACGGAACCGCCTACACCTTCACCGTGCACGCCACCAACGGCGCGGGCAACTCGGCCGAGTCGGCGGCGACCACGGCGGTCACCCCGGACGTCCGACCGAACGCCCCCACCGTCGGCCTCGCCGTCCGGGCGAACCAGTCGGCGACCGTGTCCTTCACCGCGCCGGCCTCCAACGGCGGCACGGCCATCACCGGGTATACCGCGACCGCTTCGCCAGGCGGGGCCACGGGAACGTGCAGCTCCTCGCCGTGTGCGGTGACCGGTCTGACGAACGGGACGAGCTACACGTTCACCGTGCACGCGTCCAACGCCGCCGGTGACTCGGCCGAGTCCGCCGTCTCGAACGCGGTGACACCGGCCGCGGCGCCCGGACCACCGACCGGCCTGTCGGCGACCGCGGGCGACGCCCAAGCTGCGATCACCTTCGCGGCGCCGGCGAACAACGGTGGCGCGGCCATCACCGGCTACACCGCAACCTCGACGCCCGGCAACGTGACCGGCACGTGCACGAGCTCGCCTTGCACGGTCACTGGCCTGACCAATGGCGTCGTCTATACGTTTACCGTGCACGCCACCAACAGCGCCGGGAGTTCGGCCGAGTCGGCGGCGACCACGGCGGTCACTCCGGATGTCCGGCCGAACGCTGCCACCATTGGCACGGCGATCGGCGCGAACCAGTCGGCAACGGTGTCGTTCACGGCTCCGGCCTCCAACGGCGGCACCGCGATCACCGGCTACACCGCAACCTCGACGCCCGGCAACGCGACCGGCACCTGCGCGAGCTCGCCTTGCACGGTGACTGGTCTGACCAACGGAACCGCCTACACCTTCACCGTGCACGCCACGAACGCCGCCGGTGACTCAGCGGAATCCGCCGCCTCCAACACCGTCACACCGGCCGCGGCACCCGGCGCACCGACGGCGGTGTCGGCAGCCGCGGGCAACGCCCAGGCGACCGTCAGCTTCACCGCCCCGGCGACCAACGGCGGCGCGACCATCACCGGCTACACCGTAACGTCCACACCGGACAATGAAACCGGCTCCTGTACGGCGTCCCCCTGCACCATCACTGGGCTGACCAACGGCACCTCCTACACCTTCACCGTCCACGCCACGAACAGCGCGGGCAACTCGGCCGAGTCGTCGGCGTCGGCGGCGGTGACCCCGGATGTGGTGCCGAACGCGCCCGCCATCGGTGTCGCGATCAGAGGGAACCAGTCGGCGACGGTGTCGTTCACCGCGCCCGCTTCCAACGGCGGCACCGCAATCACCGGCTACACCGCGACCTCGACACCCGGCAACATGACCGGCACCTGCCTGAGCTCCCCCTGCACGGTGACTGGGCTAACCAACGGAACCGCCTACACGTTCACCGTCCACGCGACCAACGCCGACGGCGATTCGACGGAATCCACCGCGTCCAACGCGGTGACACCCGCTGCCGCACCGGGCCCGCCGACCGCGGTGTCGGCGACCGCCGGCAACGCCCAAGCGACGGTCACCTTCACCGCACCACCCAACAACGGCGCCACCATCACCGGCTACACGGCCACCTCGACCCCGGACGGCAGAACCGGCGTCTGCACCGCGTCGCCCTGCACGGTGACTGGTCTGACCAACGGCACCGCCTACACGTTCACCGTGCACGCCACGAACATCGCGGGTGATTCCAGCGAGTCGTCCGCAAGCCCGCCGGTGACCCCGGACGTGCGGCACAACGCTCCCACCATCGGCACCGCGGTCCGTGGCGACCGCTCGGCGACGGTGGCGTTCACCGCGCCGGCCTCCAACGGCGGTACGGCAATCACCGGCTATACCGCTACGTCGACGCCTGGCAACGTGACCGGCACCTGTGCGAGCTCACCGTGCACGGTCACCGGTCTCACCAACGGAACCAGTTACACCTTCACTGTCCACGCGTCCAACACCGCCGGCAACTCGGCCGAATCCGCCGCGTCCAACGCCGTGACGCCCGCCGACGCCCCCGATGCACCGACCGCGGTGTCGGCGACCGCTGGCGACACCGCGGCGACGGTCAGTTTCGGCGCGCCGGCGAACAACGGCGCGACCATCACCGGCTACACCGCGACGTCCACACCGGACAACAAGACCGGCACCTGTACGTCATCGCCCTGCACGGTAACCGGTTTGACGAACGGGACCGCCTACACGTTCACGGTCCACGCCACCAACAGCGCGGGCAGCTCGACGGAGTCGTCCGCCTCCCCGGCGGTCACACCGGATGTCACCCCGGACGCCCCGGCCATCGGCACCGCGACCCGCGGGAACCGGTCGGCGACGGTGGCCTTCACCGCGCCTCCCTCCAACGGCGGCACCGCAATCACCGGCTACACCGCGACCTCGACACCCGGCAACGTGACCGGCACCTGTACCAGCTCGCCCTGCACGGTGACTGGGCTGACCAACGGAACCGCCTACACCTTCACCGTCCACGCGAGCAACGCCGCCGGCGACTCACCCGAATCGGCAGCCTCCCACACCGTGACACCGGCCACCGCACCCGATTCGCCAACCGCTGTGTCGGCGACCGCGGGCGACGCCCAGGCGACGGTCACCTTCACCGCTCCGGCCGACGACGGCGGCGCGACCATCACCGGCTTTACCGCGACGTCGACGCCGGACGGGCGTACGGGAACCTGTTCTTCATCGCCTTGCATCGTCACCGGCTTGGCCAACGGCATCGCGCACACCTTCACCGTGCACGCCACCAACAGCGCGGGCAACTCGGCCGAATCGGCGGCGAGCGCGGCGGTCACCCCGATCGGGTCGCCCAATCCGCCGGTGATCACCGGGGTGACCGCCGGGAACGCGTCCGCGACGATCGCCTTCACCCCGCACGCCGTGACGGGCGGCGGAACCATCACCGGATTCACCGCGACGTCAACACCCGACAGCAAAACCGGTTCCTGTACGGCGTCCCCCTGCACCATCACCGGCCTGACCAACGGCACGGCGTACACCTTCACCGTGCACGCGACCGGAAGCGGCGGCACCTCCGGTGAGTCGGTCGCCTCGTCCCCGGTGACGCCCTCGACCACGCCGGGCACGCCGGCCGTCGACACCGTCACCGAAGGCGATCGGCAGGTGTCGGTGGCGTTCACCGCGGCCGGCGACGGTGGGGCGGCGGTTACCGGATTCACCGTGACCTCGGACCCGGAAGGACACACCGCCACCTGTGCGTCGTCACCTTGCGTGGTGGGCGGGCTGGCTAATGGCACCGCGTACACGTTCACCGTGCACGCCACCAACGGCAACGGCAGCTCGGCCGAGTCGAGCCCGTCTTGGGTGGCGACACCCGCCGTGTCGCCGGACGCACCCACCATCGGGGCGGTGACCGAGCGCAATGCGAGAGTCGACGTGGCCTTCACCGCGCCCGCCGACGACGGGGGCGCGGCCATCAGCGGCTATACCGTGACCGCTTCGCCGGGCGGGCGTACGGGAACCTGTGTTTCGTCGCCGTGCACGATCACCGGGTTGACCAACGGAACCGGTTACACGTTCACCGTCCATGCCACCAACCGCAAGGGCGACTCGGGTGAGTCGGCGTCGTCGGCGACGGTGACCCCCGCGACGATCCCGGACCCGCCGGTGATCGGCACCCCGTGGCGTGGCGACACGCAGGCGCAGGTCGACTTCACCGCCCCGGCCGATGACGGCGGCGCGGCCATCACCGGCTATACCGCAACCGCTTCGCCGGGCGGGCGTACGGCTACTTGTGTTTCGTCGCCATGCACTGTCACCGGGTTGACCAACGGTACCGGTTACACGTTCACCGTCACCGCCAGCAACTTGGCCGGCACGTCCGCACCGTCGGCAATGTCCAGCTCGATTACGCCGGCCGCGGTGCCCGACGCGCCGGTCATCGGCGCGGTCACCGCCGGGAATGCGCGGGCCGTCGTGGCCTTCACCCCGTCGGCCAGCCCGGGCGGGTCGCCGATCACCGGCTACACGGCCGTCTCGTCGCCGGGCAATTTTCGGGGCACGTGCGCGTCGTCGCCGTGCACGGTGACCGGGCTGAGCAACGGAACCCCTTACACCTTTCACGTGTACGCCACGAACGGTGTCGGTGATTCGCTGCCGTCGTCGTGGTCGTCGGCGGAAACCCCGGCCACCACACCGGATGCCCCGACGATCGGCGCGGTTACTCGCGGCGACCAGGAAGTCTCGGTGGCGTTCACCGGGCCGGCCGACGATGGTGGGGCGGTGGTTACCGGTTTCACGGCACTGTCTAATCCGGACGGCCGTACGGCGCATTGCTGGTCTTCGCCTTGTCTGGTGACTGGGCTGACCAACGGTGTCGGCTACACGTTTACCGTGTGGGCGACCAACAGGGTCGGTGACTCGCCGGTGTCGGCCGCGTCCGCAACGGTGGTGCCGGCTGCGGCGCCCGGGGTGCCGACCGGTGTCTCGGCCAGCGCTGGGAACGGACGGGCGGACGTTTCGTTTGCCGCGCCCGCGGACAACGGCGGGCTGATCGTCAGCGGCTATACGGTGACGGCCGCTCCGGGTGGGCTCACCGCGCAATGCCCGTCGTCGCCGTGCACGGTGACCGGGCTGGCCAACGGCACCGGATACACGTTCACGGTGCGCGCGACGAATGCGGTCGGCTCGTCCGGGGAATCCGCGGCGTCACCCACCGTGACTCCAGCCACCGTCCCGGACGCTCCGGTGATCGGCACGCCGGCACGCGGCGGTGCCGAGGTTCGGGTCGCGTTCACCGCTCCGGCCGACGACGGTGGCGCGTCGATCACGGGCTATACCGCGGTGTCTGCGCCGGACGGGCGTACCGGGACCTGTTCCTCGTCGCCCTGCCTGGTGGCCGGGCTGACCAACGGCACGGGTTACACCTTCCGGGTGTACGCCACGAACAGGGTCGGCGATTCGTCACTCTCGGTCGCGTCCGCCTCCGTGACGCCCGCGGCGGTGCCCGGCGCCCCGACTATCAGTGCCGTCACGGGCGGTGATGCGCGGGCCGACGTCTCATTCGTCGCGCCCGCGAACGTCGGGGGCTCGCCGATCACCGGGTACACCGCGGTCGCGGACCCGGGCGGGCGCAGCGGCACGTGCGTGGTGTCGCCGTGCGCGGTGACGGGCTTGACCAACGGGGTTGCGTACACCTTCACCGTGTACGCCACCAATGGTGTCGGCGACTCGCTGCCATCGGCGGCGTCATCGCCGCCCGTGACGCCGGCGCGGGCCCCGGACGCTCCGGTCATCGGTGCGGTGACCCGAGGTGATCGCCAGGTTTCGGTGGCGTTCGGCGCCCCGCCGTCGGACGGTGGTGCATCGATCACGGCCTACACGGTGGAGTCCTCGCCCGGCGGGCATACCGGTTCGTGTGCTGCGTCGCCCTGCACGGTGACCGGGCTGACGAACGGCACGACGTACACGTTCTCGGTGACGGCCACCAACTCGGCCGGGACCTCCCCGCCGTCGTCCGCGTCCGCGTCGGTCACGCCCGCGGTCGTGCCCGGTGCGCCGGCGATCGGCACGGCGGTCGCGTCTGACGGGCGCGCCGACGTTTCGTTCACCGCGCCCGCGGACAGCGGCGGTTTGACCATCACCGGGTACACGGCGGTGGCGTCGCCCGGCGGCCGCACCGGCACGTGTACGGCGTCGCCGTGCACAGTGACCGGGTTGACGAACGGCACCGCCTACACGTTCGCCGTTTACGCCACCACGGGCGCCGGTGACTCCCCGCTGTCAGCTTTCACCTCGCCCGCCGTGACCCCGGCGACCGTTCCCGACGCTCCGCTCATCGGCGCCGTGACCCGCGGTGATCGGCAGGTCGTGGTCGCGTTTGTTCCCCCGCTCGACGACGGCGGCGCGCCCATTACGGGCTACACCGCGGTGGCATCGCCCGGCAACCGAATCGGTTCGTGCGCTGCGTCGCCCTGCACGGTGACCGGTCTGACCAACGGCACGAACTACACCTTCACTGTGTACGCCACGAATCGCGTCGGCGACTCGCTGGCCTCCGGTATGTCTGCTTCGGCGACCCCCGCCGCGGTGCCCGGGGCGCCGGTGATCGGGGTGGCGACGCCGGGGGATGCGCGTGCTGAGGTGTCTTTCGTGGCGCCGGTGTCGACTGGGGGATCTTCACTTACCGGCTATACGGCGGTCGCGGACCCGGGCGGTCGGACCGGGACGTGCGTGTCGTCGCCGTGTGTGGTGACGGGTCTGTCGAACGGTACCGGGTACACGTTCACGGTGTTCGCCTCAAATGCTGTTGGCGATTCGCCGCCGTCGGCCGCCACGGCGCAGATCGTTCCGGTGACTGTTCCGGCGGCACCGACGATTGGTTCGGCGGCGGCCGGGAATGCGCGCGCTGAGGTTTCTTTCGTGGCGCCGGTGTCGACCGGAGGATCCTCACTTACCGGCTATACCGCGGTCGCGGATCCGGGCGGTCGCACGGGCACGTGTGTGTCGTCGCCGTGTGTGGTGACCGGTTTGGCGAACGGTACGGAGTACACGTTCACGGTGTTCGCCTCCAATGCTGTTGGGGATTCGCTGCCGTCGGCTGCCACGGCGCCGGTCATTCCGGCGACCGTCCCGGGGGCGCCGGTGATTGGGGCTGCGACGGCGGGGAATGCGCGCGCCCAGGTGTCTTTCGTGGCGCCGGTGTCGACCGGGGGATCAGCCATTGTCGGTTATACCGCGGTGGCGGATCCGGGTGGCCGGACCGGGACGTGTGCGTCGTCCCCGTGTGTGGTGACGGGTCTGGCTAACGGTACTGAGTACACGTTTGCCGTCTTCGCCACGAACGCTGTCGGGGATTCGGCGCCGTCGGCGGCTACGGGGCCGGTCACTCCGATGACCGTTCCGGGGGCACCCACGATTGGTTCGGCGGCGGCCGGGAATGCGCGTGCTGAGGTGTCGTTTCTGGCGCCGGCCTCGACCGGGGGAGCTCCAATCACCGGCTATACCGCGGTAGCCGATTCGGGCGGTCGGATCGGGACGTGTGCGTCGTCGCCGTGCGTGGTGACCGGTTTGGCGAACGGTACCGAGTACACGTTTGCCGTGTTCGCCACGAACGCTGCCGGGGATTCGCCGCCGTCTGCCGCCACGGCGCCGGTCGTCCCGGCGACCGTTCCAGGAGCGCCGACGATCGTTGCGGTGACGGCCCGGGACGGCGCCGCTGACGTTGCTTTCGCCGCGCCGGCTTCGAACGGCGGTGCGCCCGTCACGGCGTACACGGTGATGTCCTCCCCTGATGGCCGCACTGGCATCTGCGCGTCGTCGCCGTGCGCGGTGACCGGACTGACAAACGGGACGACGTACCGGTTTACCGCGCACGCCACCAACCGGGTCGGCGATTCACTCGAGTCCGCCATCAGTGACGATGTCACGCCCGTTGGCGTGCCCCAGCCGTCGCCGTCACCCTCCTCAGCGCCAAGCGTGACGCCGTCGCCGATTGAGTCGCCTTCGTCATCGCCCACCGTGGTTCCGTCGCCCACCGCAGCGGCACCGTCGCCTTCCGTCTCGTCGTCCACTGTGGTGCCGTCGCTTACCCCGGCTGCGCCGTCCTGGCCCCCCGCCTCGTCGTCGACCACCGTGGTGCCGTCCCTGACCGCGGCCGCGTCCCCGTCGCCGGCGCCCGTCCTGCCGGCCGCTCCAGCCGCACCCGTTGCCGCCGCTGGAATCTCGTCGGTCACCGTGACCTGGGCTGCCTCGGACGACCGCGCGGTGACCGGTTACCTCGTGGTGGCTTCGCCCGGGCCGGCCACCTGCGCCACATCCCGGACCACGTGCGTGATCGGCGCGGTGGCCGGCGTCCGGTACACGTACACGGTCATCGCCCGCGCCCTGACCGGTGACTCCCGGCCCAGCGCGCCGAGCAACTCGGTGATCGCTGTGGCTCCGACCTCGCCGCCGCTGGTCCCGGGCACCGCGCTGAGCTTGACCACCGACCACGGTGACCTTCCGGTCATCCAGCCCGGCGGGAGTTTCGTGGTGCTCGGCTCGGGTTACGCCCGCTATTCGACGGTCACGCTTACCGCCTATTCGACGCCGATCCCGCTGGGCCGCGCGACCACCAGCGACCAAGGTAGGTTCGCAAAAGAGGTCACGCTGCCGCTCTCGTTCTCCGGTGCCCGCCACTCGTTGGTCGCGCAGGGTGCGGCACCCGACGGCACGCTACGCACGATGAAGGTGACGTTGACCGTGCTCGCACCCGTCACGCACATGCCGGTCACGGGCGCGCCGATCGTCTGGCTGACGGCGACGGCCATGCTGGCGGTCGCCGTCGGCCTCACCTTGCGCCAGTTCGGCGCGGGGCCCGACCGCCGGGCTGCGCGCCCCGGTCGTCACCGGGCCATGCCGTAGACCGTCGTGTGTCCTGGATCCCACGCGTCTATACCAGAGGCCTAAATTTCGGATAAATGCGCCGAAAATGGGCAAAGACTCGAGAGCTGCTCGGCAGGCCTTTTGCGTCCCCTACACTCGCTCGCCCGAGACGGCGAAGACCTTAGCCACCCCTGACCTGGCCGCCCGCCCTCAGACCGACGCTCCGAGTGTGGTTCCGGACACGTACAGATTGTTCACCCTGGGGTTACGCCTCTAGCGGTTGAACCCTTCGGGGTTCTCGGATCGCCGGCCGGTGGTTCGAGGAGACGTAGACGTGGCGGACCGTTTCATCCACGCGGCCCGGTGCCACGAAGGGAACATCCAGTGACATCTGCTCAAGATCAGCGCACCGACCGCCGTACGGACGCCATTGTTGTCGGTGCCGGGCCCGCGGGCCTGGCGACCAGCCGGCATCTGTCGGCGCTGGGCATCGACCATGTCGTGCTGGAGCGTGACGTGGTCGGCTCCAGCTGGCGCACCCAGCGGTGGGACAGCTTCACCCTGGTCACCCCGACCTGGTCGGTCCGGCTTCCCGGCCTGGATCTCGGGGGATTCGACCAGGACGCCTTCCTCCCGCGCGACGCCACCGCCGACCTGTTCGACTCGTACGCGAAGTCGATCAGCGCTCCGGTACGCACCGGCGTGGAGGTCGGCAAGCTGCGCCGTCAGGACGACGGCTACGTGCTGAGCACCACGGAGGGTGACTGGCACGCTCGGGCGGTCGTGATTGCCAGCGGTGGGCTGCGGCGTCCGCACATCCCGGACGTGGCCGAGCTGCCCGTCGGTGTGACCGCGCTGCACGCCGTCGACTACCGCCGTCCGGAACAGCTGCCGGCCGGCGCGGTGCTCGTCGTGGGCGGCGGCCAGTCCGGCACCCAGCTTGCCGAGGAGTTGCGCCGTGCGGGCCGGAAGGTCTACCTCTCCACGAGCATGGTCGGGCGGGTGCCTCGCCGCTACCGTGGCCGGGACATCTTCCAGTGGCTGACCGTCACCGGCAACCTGAACCAGCCGACCGAGCAGACGCCCCCGATGATGCGCAACGCTCCGCAGACCATGGTCAGCGGCGTGAACGGCGGGCACACCGTGGCACTGCAGCAGCTGGCCCGCGACGGCGTGATCCTGCTCGGCCGGCTCACCGGTGCCGACGGCGGACGGTTCACGTTCGCCGACGACCTCGCGGGCAACATCGAGTTCGCGGACACCGTCGCGGCTCGCATCCGCGCTCAGATCGACAAGTACATCGAGAGCCAGCCCGGCGAGTTTCCCCCCGCCGACACCGACGCGGCCGAACAGTCCCTCGACACCGTTCCGAACGCTCCGGCCACGCTCGACGCGGCGGCCGAGGGCATCTCCACGGTGCTGTGGTGCACCGGAATGCTGCCGGACACCTCGTGGCTGCCCGACGACATGCTCGAACCGACCGGTGTCCCGAAGCACGAGGGTGGCGCGCTGGAGGCGCCCGGCCTGCACGTGGTCGGCTTCCCGTGGCTGACCCACCGCGGCTCCGGCGTCCTGTACGGCATGGCCGACGACGCCGAGCGGGCCGCCGACCGCATCAAGTCGTACCTGACCTCCTGACCAGCGGGCGCGACCCCTCTCCAAGCCCCGCGCGCATGCTCGCGCGGGGCTTCGCCGTGTGACAGCCGGCAGTGCTCGAGTCACCGTTGCCGGCCCGAGCGCACGCAGAGCACCGTCAAGCCCCCCGTGACATTGGTGACGTTCATCGATCCGGTCTATCGAAGTCGATCATGTTATGGCACTGTCGCTGCATATTGTTCTCCGTCTTTGTCCCCCGTCGAAATGGAGACTCCATGCGGCATCGCTCCAGCGCCGCCCTCGCGCTCGCCCTCCTCGTCGCCGCCGGCGGCGTACTGGGCATCCCGGCCGGTGGTGCGGCATTCGCAGCGCCCGCCACCGCCACCCCGGCCGACGTCCAGTCCCTCACCCTCATCACCGGGGACCGGATCACCGTCGACGGCGACCGCACGCTCGTCCAGCCCCGCAAGGGCATCCAGTTCTTCCAGTTCCGCGACGGCAAGCACCGCTACGTCGTGCCCAGCGACGCCGCCCCCCTGCTGCGCGCCGACCGGCTCGACCAGCGGCTCTTCGACGTGTCCACATTGCTGGACGACGACGTCGAGAAGCGCGCCGACCTGCCCCTGGTGATGGCCGACGCCAACGTGGTGGCCGGCCTCAGCGCCACCCGCACGCTCAGCGCGATCGACGGCTTCGCCACCAAGATCCCGGTACGCGACCTGGCCGCCCGGTGGCCCTCTCTCAAGACGTCCCTCAAGCAGGGCAAGTTGTGGCTGGACGCGATGCGAACCCCCACCTTGGACGTCAGCGTTCCGCGCACCGGCGCTCCCGAGGCCTGGGCACGCGGCCTGGACGGCACCGGCATCACCGTCGCGGTCCTCGACAGCGGCGTCGACGACACCCACCCGGACCTGGCCGGCAAGGTGGTGGCACGAAAGAACTTCGTCGCCGACTACGAGGACGCGCGTGACGTGGCCGGGCACGGCACCCACGTCGCCTCGACCATCGCCGGCACCGGCGCCGCGTCGGGCGGACGCTACCGCGGCGTCGCACCCGGCGCGCACCTGCTCGACGGCAAGGTCTGCGCGCTGATCGGCTGCCCCGAATCGGCGATCCTGGACGGCATGCGCTGGGCGGCCGAGTCCGGCGTGAAGGTCGTCAACATGAGCTTCGGCTCCACCGACACCCCCGGCACCGACCCGATCGAGGCGGCCGTCAACGAGCTCAGCGCCCAGTACGACATGCTGTTCGTCGTCGCGGCCGGCAACGACTACGGCGCGCAGACGGTCAACTCGCCGGGCTCGGCCGACGCCGCGCTGACGGTCGGCGCCGTCGACAAGGACGGTGCGCCGGCCGACTATTCCAGCAAGGGCCCGCGGCTGGGCGACTACGCCGTGAAGCCGGAGATGACCGCGCCGGGCACCGACATCACCGCCGCACGCAGCTCCTACTTGGACGACGGCACGACCGGCGACCCGTACGTCACCTTCTCCGGCACGTCGATGGCGACGCCGCACGTGGCCGGGGCCGCGGCCATCATGACGCAGGCGCACCCGGATTGGACGTCCGAGCAGCGCAAGGGGGCGCTCATCGGCTCGGCACGACCGGACGCCCGCGCCACCCTCGAGGAGCAGGGGGCGGGGGAGCTCACCATCCCCGGCGCACTGGACGAGCCCATCACGGCGGCACCCGCGACGATCGGGTTCGGCTTCCGCAAGTATCCGCAGGCGGCCGACGACCGGGTCACCCGCACGCTGACCTACCGCAACGTATCGAAGGACCCGGTCACGCTGAAGCTGACCGTCGACACCGCGTCGGTCTTCGCGCTCAACACCGACACGGTGACCGTGCCGGGCAACGGGACCGCCACCGTCGAGGTGACCGCGCACGCCACCGAGGTCGGCCTGTCCAGCGGCCGGATCGTCGCCACCGGACCGGCCGGCGCCGTGCAGACGCCGGTCAGCATCTTCCGCGAGCAGCCCAGCGCCGACCTGAGCCTGACCACCCGCGACCGCACCCCCGGCTCGCCGGGAACCGCCGTCACCTTCGTCGAGAACGTGGCGACCGGCCAGCAGTTCGTCAGCTACGAGCCGGCCACCACGATGCGCGTGCCGTTCGGGAAGTATTTCGCCGCCACGCTCGTCTTCGAGACCGACGGCACCTCGACGCTGATGGTGAACGCCGAGACCACCGTGACCGGCCCCAAGCACCTGGACATGGACGGACGCAAGGCCAGGCCGACCGGCATCACCGTGCCCGATCGTGCGGCGCAGCCGGTGGCCGCGTTCGCCCAGGCGTTCCTGACCGGCGACCACCAGATCGACGCGACGCTGCAGGGCGACCGGCCGGGCCAGCTGTTCACCGCGGACCTCGGCAGCACCCGCGTCGCGAACCTGACCGCGCAGTTCAACGCCTCGTTCGCACGGCCGGACAACAGTGCGGCCTACACCGCCGGCTGGTACCAGAACGGCCACTTCGCGACCGGCTACACCAAACACGTCGGCGCGCGGGATCTGACGGCCGTGCGGACCGAGTATGCCGCGAACACCCCCGGTGCCAGCGGCCAGCGTTCCAACTTCCCGGCCATACCCCGGATCCCGTACGCCTACGGCACCGCCCTGCCATCGACGACCCTGCCGGCGGTCCGCACCGAGTATTACGCCGGCGACACCCTGTGGAACGCCGAGTTCGCCGAGTACGACGCGACCGGCCAATCACTGACCACGTTGGACGAACCGGCGGCCCGGCACCACGATCGGGTGGAGCGCTGGAACGGCGCCGCGTTCGCCTACCCCCTGACCCCCGGGTTGCCGGAGTTCCCGACGATCGCCCGGCGACAGGACGAGCTTCTCGTACGCCTCACCAACTACAGCGACGCCGCCGGACATCTCGGCTTCAGCAACGCCGAGACGAACCAGCACATGACGCTCTCCCGCAACGGCCAGGTCGTGGACCAGCGGGACTCGTCGCTGGTCGGGTTCGACGTCGCCCCCGGCAAGGCGCGCCTGCGGGTGGACTACAGCAGCACCCAGCCGGCCTCCCGGTTGTCCACGCGGATCGACCAGAGCTGGGAGTTCACCTCGAACACCACGGTGGCCGAGACCGCGGTGCCGCTGACCGCCGTCGGCTTCGCCCCGGAGCTCGACCTGACCAACACCGCCCGGGCCGGCCGGCTGACCGCGATCGCGTTGCCGGTGACCAGCCAGGGCAAGGCGGCCAAGCTACGCGACGTGGACGTCGACGTCTCCTTCGACGACGGCACCACCTGGCACCGGACGCCGGTCGTGTCCCGGCACGGCGAGTGGGTCACCTCGGTGCTGAACCCGCCGCATCCGGGCTTCGTGTCGTTGCGGGCGACGGCCACGGACGCCGCCGGAAACCGCACCACCGCCCGCATCCTGCGGGCCTACGCCACGAAGTAGGCAAGGAACCCGTCACGGTTCCTCGACCTCGATCTCGACTTCCGAGTCGTCCCGCTTCCAGACGAGCTTGACCTTGAAGTGACCCTGAGCGCCGGTGCGGGCAATGACCGCACCGGCCTCGGCGTTCAGCTTCACCCCGAACTCCAGCTCCACCGTGTCCGGGCGGGTGTCCATGTCGCGCAGCGCGGCGAGCGCCTCCTCGGCGGCGTCGCGGACGTGACGCATGGCCGATCCGAACGGCGCCGTGGCCGACTTCAGGACATCGCCGGCCCGCGACACCGGCGAGATGCTGGGTCCGTCCGGTTCGGACTCGGCGAAGACGTACTCGCCGTCGCGAAGTTCGAAGCGTGTCAGCTCGGGCACAATGCTCCTTGGTAGGCGTCCTTCGGTACGAGGTCCCGTACCGCCTGGTCGTTGGCGGGGTCGGCCATCAGCGCGCACAGCCGGTCGGCGGACACCGAGCCGGAGCCGCTCGACTTCGCGGCGTCGGAGAGCCGGCGCAGCGACGCCGGCCCGAACGCCACGCCGACCGTGCTGTTGTGCAGTACCAGGACCGGGCCGAGCGGGTCGCGGCTCAACGGCAGCAACGCCTGCCAGGCCGTGTCGACCGAGAAGTCGGTGAACCCACCGGAACCGGTGGCCTGCCGCGCGCCGCTCGGCAGCGTCCACGCGGACAACGGCGGGCGGGGTTGATCCGCCAGCTGGGTCACGTCGTTCGCGGACGCCTGCAGGAAGTCTTTCGGTGACGGGACGATGACCAGCGCCGACCCGTCCGCGTTCAGCGTCGGCGACCCGTCCTGTTCCGCGTCGGTCAGGTCGCTCACCCGGGTGATCGGGCCACCGGACCAGGACCGCAGCACCACCGCCGTCACGTGATCGCCGGTGGGCACCAGGGCGGTCACCGTCGACCAGTCCAGGCTCACGTCTAGGTTGTACGTCTGGTCGAGCAGCTCGTGGCGTACGGGAATCGCTGTTGTCAAGTCGATCCGCGACAACGCGATCCGGCCGTAGGAGGTCTGCTCGTGCAGCGGCAGAAACTCGGTGACAAGCGCCTGGCCGCCGCCGGGGCCGAGCCACAGGGCGGGCACCCAGCTGTGCCACGGCAGCACGCGGGCCGGGCTTTCGGCGCGGGTGCTCAGATCCACCTTGTGCAGCGTGTTGACCACGGTGTGCGGGCTGGAGAGCTCGGTGCCGCTGCTGACGACGTACGCCATCGTCCGGGCGCCCGGGTCGAAGCTCAGCGCGGTGACCGGCAGCACCAACTGGCTGAACGCTCGTTGATAGACCACCCGATGGGCGACGGTGTCGTACGCGACCAGGCAGCCGACGATCGAGGTGATGCTGGGTACCGGGCACGTGGGCTGGGCCCGGGGGACGGGCCGCGGGAGCCCGTCCGGCCCGGCGGGCGCGAACGGGTCGGACGGAACGGTGGCGAAGAGCTTGGCGGTGTAGCCGACGTACCGGCCGTCGCGGCTGATGGTGGCGTCCTGGACGAAGTCGGTCGGGCCGAACAGCTTGTCCAGGGCCGGATCGCGGGTGACGACGCCGCCGGACAGATGCCACAGGGCGACGTGGCGGGCCGGGTCGAGGGTGACCATCGCGCTGCCGTCGGCACTGATCCGGCTGGTCAGCGTCGTGGTGACTTGCGGCGCCCAGCGCGGCGCCGCCGGACCGGCCGACGGCACCGGCGCCGACGTGTCGCGCTCGACGAAGGAGTAGTCGGGTACCAGCCGGTCGACCCCGTCCAGCCCGCCGGGCCAGGCGACGCCGAGGTCCGCGTCGTCGTCGGTGCGCTCGGCACGCATCGCGAGCTGCGCCGCGCCGTAGCTGTCGAGGCCGCTCAGGCGGTTCGCGGCCGTCGCCAGATCACGCGCCGCCAGCTCCGAGCGCTGCTGTCCGGTGCCGCGATACGTCAGCCCGATGAACAGCGCCAGAACGACCACCACGCCGCCGGCCAGGAGCGCCCGGCGGCGGCGCCGTCGCAGACTCGCCGTGACGTACGCGTGCTCGGCGGCACTGAGGTCGGCGGGATGCCGGTCCGCCCGGCGTTTCGCGTCGCGCAGGTCGGCGCCGGACAGCAACCGGCGTGCGGCGTGCTGCTCGGCGACCCAGCGGGCCCGCTGCTGGCGCAGCGTCTCCTGCCAGATGCGGAACTCGCGGTGCTGCTCGGCCAGCCGGCCCAGCCGCTCCCAGCCGGTCAGCAGCGACTCGTGGGCCAGCTCGACACCGGGCCCGGGCGCGGCCGCCCGCAGCACCAGCAGGCGGCTGGTGGCGAGCCGCTGCGCCACCGTCCACTGTGCTTCGTCGAGCTCGTCGCGCTGGGCGGTGCGCCGCACGATCAGCCGGTCGTCGGGCAGCGGCCGCACGAGCTGCACCAGCAGTCGCTCGCCGGCTTCCCGGGCGCCGGGCTCCAGGCCGGTCCAGACGCTCTCGGCGTAGCCGGCCAGCGCCCCCCGCACGCCCTTCATGTCGTCGTACACCGCATGGGTGAGCAGGCCGCCGGTGTGCCGGTCCCACAGTTCGGTGAGGGCGAACTGCAACAGCGGCAACGCACCCGGCGAGCTTTGGACGTCGGCGAGGATCCGGTCGACCAGCCCCGGTTCGTAGTCCACGCCCGCGCCGGCCAGCGGCCCGGTGACGACGCGGCGCAGTTGCTCGAGACTCATGTCGCCGACGGTGACCGCCAGCCAGGCGGCGGCCAACTCGGTGACCTCCGGGGTGCGCAGGCTCGCGCCGAGGAACGTGTCGCGCAGGTTGAGCAGCAGCCCGGTGCGCGAGCCGGGACGCAGCGTGACCCGTAACGCGCTGGTGAGCGCCGCCCGGTCGGCGGCCGGGCTCGCGAAGAGCTCCTCGAACTGGTCGACCGCGATCACCAGCCGCCGTGCCGTACCGTCCGGATCGGTCGTCAGGGCCGACACCACGTCGGGCAGCTCACCGCGGACGAACCGGCCGGTCAGCGCGGCCACCGCGTCGACACGCTCCAGCGGGTCCCGTCGCGGGGCGAGCAGCCGGTCGATCGCCAGGGCCAGGGCGGCCAGCGGCGAGCCGGCGTCGGACGGCCGCAGCACCGCGACCAGCGTGCCGGCCGCCCGCAGCCGAGGCAGCACCCCGGCCAGCAGCAGCGAGGACTTGCCGACGCCGGACGGACCGATGACGCACACCACCGGCATCTCCGTGGCGTGCCGTACGAGCCGGTCGACGAGATCCTCCCGGCCGAAGAACAGCGCGCTGTCCTGCTCGGTGAACGGTCGCAGGCCGCGGAACGGCGGCGTCCGCTCGATGAGGCCTGCCAGTTCCGGCCAGCCGGCGAGCAGCCGGTCGGCGGGCAGCATGTAACCCATCTTCGGCGGCGCGCCGGTCACCTGCTGCACGACCATGCCCACCGCGGCGTGGGCGTCCGGATCCCACACCGGTGTGCCGGAGAAGCCCGGTTCCAGCGTCGACTCCCGGCCCGGCTCGCTGTGGATCTCGACCCAGCCGGTGGCGACCGGGCCGCCCGGCCGGCCGTACACCCAGCTGCCCAGCTCCAGCCGGTGCGGAAAGCCGATCATGAGGAGCTGGTTGCCCGCCGGGCCGTGACCGGTGGCCAGGACCAGCGGCCGCGCCCGCGGCGGCGGATCGTCGAGCAGTTCCAGCCCGGCCACGTCGCCGGTGCGGTCGTCGCGCAAGGGCTGCCACGCCACCACCCTGGCCCGCTGCCGGTGACCGGGCGTGAGCAGCGGAAAGTCGACCTCGACCAGGTCGTCCGGGGCCGCACCGGAGGGGGCGGCGCCGACGGCGGAGGCGACCACGTGCGCGGCGGTGAGCACGTGCCGCGGACCGACGAGGGCTCCCGCGCCGACCGGGCTGTCGTGGCGCCACAGGCGCACGACGGCCGCCTCCAGCGGGGTCCGGCCAGCCTCCGGCATCACTCACCCTCTCGATGTGTTCGGCTCGCTTACCGTATCGGACCGGTGCACTTTGGACCCGGCGCCGCCGGCTCGTAACGAACGTCACCGCAACCTGTGCAATCGATATCCGCCTTCTTAGCTTCGGCCATATGGCTATTACCGAATCTCTCCCAGCGACCAGGACAAGCACCGCGCCGAACGTCCGTTGGCCCGCTCGGCTCTGGGGCGTCGTCGCCGTGCTCAGCATCGCGCTGCTCCTGGACGGCTTCGACGTCTCGGCGGTCGGGGTGGCCCTGCCGTCCATCGGCACCGATCTGCACATGTCCACGACGTCCCTGCAGTGGGTCGTCAACGGCTACGTCCTCGGCTTCGGCGGTTTTCTCCTGCTCGGCGGGCGCACCGCGGACCTGCTGGGGCGGCGGAAGATCTTCCTGATCGCGCTCAGCGTCTTCATGCTCGCCTCGCTGGCCGGTGGCCTCGTCGGCGACGGCGGCCTGCTGATCGCCACCCGGTTCATCAAGGGGGTGGCGGCGGCGTTCACCGCGCCGACCGCCCTGTCTATCGCCACGACCACGTTCAAGGAAGGCCGGGACCGCAACCGTGCGCTGGCGATCCTGACCCTGTTCGGGGCCGGCGGCTTCGCGGGCGGGCTGATCATGGGTGGGCTGCTCACCAGCCTGGGCTGGCGGTGGAACTTCCTCGTCCCGGTGCCGGTCGCGCTGACCGCGCTGGTAATCGGCTACCTGCTGATCGCCAAGGACGGGCCGTCGGTGCGCGGCGGCTACGACCTGGGCGGCGCGGTCACGCTGGTCGCCGGCACATTGCTGATCGTGTACGCCGTGGTGACCGCACCCGCCCGCGGTTGGGTGGCGCCGCTCACCGTCGTCCTGTACGTCTTGTCCGCCGCCCTGTTCGCCGCGTTCGTCGCCGTCGAGAGCCGCGTGCGGAGTCCGCTCATCCGCCTGGGCATCCTGCGCAGCGGCGCGCTCGTGCGGGCGAACCTGAACATCGTCGCGTTGTTCGCGTCGTGGATTCCGTTCCAGTTCATCATGACCCTCTACCTGCAGAATGATCTGCACTGGGGACCGCTGCGGGTCGCGCTGGCGCTGCTTCCGGTGGGCCTGATCGAGGTCCTGGTCATCCCGGTGACCGGCCGGCTCATCACCAGGTTCGGCACCGCGCCGCTGATCGTGGCCTCGATGCTGTCGCTGAGCCTGGGCCTCGTCTGGACCATCATCGCCGCCGGCACCCACCCGCACTACGCGCCGGTGGTGCTGCCCACGATGATCCTGTTCGGCTTCGGCTGGGCCTTCGGCTTCCCCGCGATCGTCACGCAGGCGACCAACGGCGTGCGGCCCGACGAGCAGGGCCTGGCATCCGGCATGGTGCAGTCCAGCAGCCAGGTGGGCACCGCGATCTCCCTGGCCGTGGTGACCGCGCTGGTCGCCGGCACCGGCGTCGACTTCGCCCAGTACCGGCCGGGCGTGTACCTGGTCGCCGGCATCGCGCTGGCGGGCCTGCTGGTCAGCTTCGTGTCGGTGGCGAAGAGCAGGTCACACCGCCATTCAGTCGACTGACGCAAGCGCCGGGCACCGCCCGCCGGTGAGGCTGGTCCATGCGGGAAAGCGGCCGTGGCGCGTGTCACGACCAGCTGACTTGATAGACTAACAGTCAGGGGGTTAGCGTCGTGTTACAGATGAATTCCGGAGCTGACATGCGAGTTGCCGAGGCACCACAACGTCTGACCATGGCGCGGCTGCACGACGAGCACGCCCAGCCGGTGCTGCATTTCCTGCTCGCGCTGTTCGACGGCGACCGGTTCGAGGCCGAGGACCTCCTGCAGGAGACGATGCTGCGAGCGTGGCGGCGCCTCGACTTCCTGCCCGCCGACCATCAGGAGCTGCGGCGCTGGCTTCTGGCGGCGGCGCGGCAGAGCGCCGCCGCCACCTGCCGGCGACGCCAGAGCTGGCCGCAGGAGGTGCCCCTCGACTACGTCCCGGTCCGGGCGACCGGCGACGAGCCCGAGGAATCCGTCTTGACCGCGCTCGTGGTCCGCAAGGCACTGGACGGTCTCACCAAAGAACAACGATCCACCATGGAGGACCTGTACGTGCACGGGTGCTCGCTGCGCCAGGCGGCCGCCTTCCACGGCATCCCGGTCGGGACCGTCAAGGCGCGGGCGCACTACGCGGTTCAGGCGTTGAAACGGGCGGTCGTATGAATCGAGGCACCTGGACGGTCGAGACCTGCTCGATCGCGATGTCGCTGGACGCGATCGGCCTGCGGTCCTCGTTCCTGATACTTCGCGAGGCGCTGTTCGGGACCACCCGCTTCGACGACTTCGTCCGGTACACCCGCGGCGCCGCACCCAACGTCGCCGCCCGGCTCCGGCACCTGACCGAGCTGGGCTTGTTCACCAAGCACCCGTACCGCGACGAGGGGCAGCGCACCCGCGACGAATACCTGCTGACCGAGAAGGGCAAGGACCTGCTGCCCGCCCTGTTCGCCTTGCAGCAGTGGGGCGACAAACATCTGCAACCGGACGGCCACGAACCGGTGCGGCTGGTGGAGCGCGCCACCGGGGATCCGGTCCGGGTCGTCGCGCGCGGAACGTCCAATGCGGACCTGCGCCTGGACGACATCGCGATCGTCGCCGAGTAGGCCTTACGAAAGGCGCGCGGCGAGCTGGTTGCGCGAGGTGATGTCGAGCTTGGGGAAAATCCGGTACAGGTGCGAGCCGACCGTACGCGGCGACAGGAACAGCTGCTGACCGATCTCGCGGTTCGACATCCCCTCGGCGGCCATGCGGGCGATCTGCTGCTCCTGTGGCGTCAGGCGTTCCGGGGACACCGAGGGGGACGTCGCGGTGCGGTCACCCGCGGCGCGCAGCTCGGTTTGCGCGTTCTCGGCCCAGGTCCGTGCACCGATCAGCCGGAAGACATCCAGCGCCTGCCGCAACGGCTCGCGTGACTCGGTCACCCGCCGATGACGGCGGAGCCAGGTCCCGTACGCGAATTGCAGGCGCGCCTTGACCCACGGCCAGCGGCTCAGGTCGGTCGCCAATCCCGCGCGGAACAGCGCCTCCGCCTCGTCGTCGTCGGCGAGCACCGCACGGGCGTACCGGAGCTGGACCTCGAGCAACGGCGCGGGAGTGATGCGAGCCAGGTCCTCCATGCGCGCGATGATGCGGCGGGCATCCGCGCGCCGATCGCCGTAGGCGCCGGCCTCGGCGACGAACATGACCCCGCAGAGCTGCTCCCGCGGGTGATGGCAGGGATCGGCCGGATCGAAGACGCGTCGCAGCGCGTCGAACGCCTCCGCGTGCCGGCCCGCGGTGATGAAAGCGAAGCCACGGGCCAGCTGCGCGCAGGCGAGGAAGAGGTTCAACGGGCGCAGCGCCGGCATCTGCTCAGACAACGCGGCCAGCCGCAGGGCGCGTTCGCTGTCGCCCCGCAGCGCCGCGGACCGGGCCTCGTTGACGAGCGGCCCGATACTCCAGATCGGCTGGCCGGTGTCGGTGGCCAGCCGGCGGGCCTCCTCGGTCGCCGAGTCGCTGCCGGTCCAGTCGCCGAGGTCGAGCCGCACCACCCCCTGCATGGCCAGAACCTGCGAGAGGAGCGCCAGCCGGCCCCGGTAGCGCAGCAGTTTCTCGGACCGCTCCAGGAACTCGAGGGCGCGCGGCTGGTCGCCCACGGCGTGTGCCGCGGCACCGAACAGCCGCAGCGCGTCCCCGTTGGGCACCGTCTCCGCCGAGACCTTCGACAGGATGTCCAGGACGGTCCGGGCCTGCCGGATCGGCTCGGCCACCGCGAGCGTGGCGACGTAGCGCGGGTCGTCCCGCACGTCCGGCAGGCCGAGCGTGACCGACGCGACGCGCGCCCGCGCCTCGGCACCGGGGTTGGCCCACCAGCACCGCAGGGCCGCGCCCAGCAGGAGGTTCAGCGCGAGGTCGGTGTCCCCGGCGCGGGCCGATTCGCGCGCGATGCGGCTCAGCTCGAGGATGCGTTCGTCGTCGCCGGGCACACCGTCGCTGAAGATCTCCCGAAGCCATTCCATCCGGGCCTGGTCGAGGTCCGACAGCGGGGTCACCGACGCGGCGGTGATCAGGCGGTCGACGATGTCGGCGCGGCCGAGCCCGAAGGCGTGCTCGGCGGCCATCAGCAGCCGTCGTCCCCGGGTCGCGCCGTCGGCGGCCAGCTGCGCCGAACGCTCCAGCGCCGCGATCGCCGTGGTGACCGCACCCCGCCGGATGCTCGCGACATGGCTCAGCTCGAGCTCGTCGGCGATCTCGTCGTCCGGGCCGACGATGGACTGGGCGCGATGCCACGTACGCCGGTACGGATCCTTCTCGAGCACCGCCGCCAGCGCCGCGTGCGCCGCCCGGTGCCGGCCGCCGGTCTCGGACTGCACGATTGCGGAGCGGATCAGCGGGTGCCGGAAGCGCACCCGGACCAGGTCGAACTCGATGAGGCCGGCGACCGCCGCCGGTTCGAGAGCGTCGAGCGTGACCGGCTCGCCCGCGAGCACGGCGGTGGCGGCCAGGATCTCCGGCGTCTCGCCCTCGGGGTCGACGGCCGCGACGAGCGTCGCGTCGCGGGTGCGGGGCGGCAACTCGGTGATCCGGGCGGCGAAGGCACGCTCGAGCCGGGCGCTCAACGGGATGAACGCCGGATCGGCGGTGGGTGACCCGTTCGGCACCGCGGCGGCGAGCTCGACCAGGGCGAGCGGGTTGCCGGCGGCCTGCGTGAGCACGGCCTCCTGGTCCACCACGCTGAGGGCGCGGGCGTGGCGCAGCAGCAACCGGCGGGCGTCGGCTTCGTCGAGACCGTTTACGTCGAGCCGTACGCCGAGCACCGAGCCGGGATATCCGGTCCGGCAGGCGCCGAGGATCACGATGGGGTCGCTGTCGATGCGCCGGGCGAGGAACGCGAGCACCTCGTGGGTCGGCTCGTCCAGCCACTGCAGGTCGTCGATCGCGATGACCACCGGCCGGGCGACCGCGACCTCGCTGATCAGGCTGAGCGTCGCCAGCGCGGTGAGAAACAGCGAGCGGACCGGACCGTCCTCGATGCCGAACGCGCACCGTAGCGCCCGCTGTTGCGCCGGCGGGATCGCGTCCAGCTGGGGCAGGACCGGCCGCAGCAGCTGGTGCAGCCCGGCGAACGGCAGGCCCACCTCCGACTCGACGCCGGTGGCCTCCAGCACCAGGCAATCGCCGCCGCGGGCGTGGGTGCCGGCCGCTTGCAGCAGGCTCGACTTGCCGATGCCCGGCTCGCCCACGGCCACCAGCACCGCGCCGCGCGCCGCGATGTCATCGACGGCCGCGTACATCGCCGCGAGCTCCGCTTCGCGGCCGATCAACGCACCGCCATCCATAAATCGTGACACTAGACCGTGGCCGGGGCGGGCACCATGGCGACGTCGTACCAGGTCGGAGGCCCTTCGGGGCCTGGCTTGTCGATTCGAAAGTCAGCTCCTACACTTGGCGTCCAGAACATCGGTGAGGAGTCGTGATGGCAGTCGCGTTCGAAGGGGTGCTTGCGGACCGGAGCGCCTGGATCCTCGAAAATTGCTCGATGGCCATGACGATGGACGCCATCGGCACCCGCTCGGCCGTCACCATCCTGCGCGAGGCGTTGTACGGGACCACGCGGTTCGACGACTTCGTCCGGCGCACCAAGACCACCGACGCGATCGTCTCGGCCCGGCTCAAGCAGCTCACCGAGCTCGGCCTGTTGAGCAGGCAGCCGTACCAGGAGCCCGGCCAGCGGACCCGCTACGAATACGTGCTCACCGACAAGGGCCGTGACCTGCTGCCCGTGCTGTTCGCGATGATGCAGTTCGGCAACAAGCACCTGCAGCCCGACGGCGGCCCCCTGCGGCTGGTGGAACGCGGCACCGGCGACCCGGTGCGCATCGTCGCTCTCAGCGCCTCCGGCAAGGAGCTGCAGCTGGAAGACATCGCCATCGAAGCGAACGGCACCTGGGCGCCGAACCGGCCGTAGCCGGCTCACCGCGGCGCAGCCGGATCCGCCCTCGACCCCAAGAAGTCCATCAGCGCGGTCTCGATCCGCGACGCGGCGGGCGAGGTCATGGACGTCGACGTCTACGTCAAGCCGGCCGAGTTCGGCCCGCTCTTCGCCGGTGGTGTGCCGGCCGAGACACCCGGTCCGCGCCGGGTCCCACTATATGGACATCACCGCCGTATCCCGGGATTGTCGGAGATCATGGAGACTTACGCCCATATTCGCGCCATAACTCTCCAAGGTCTACATTTTCCCGGGAAAGACGCGGGAGTAAAAGCCGCAATGTTGGGCGAAACTCCGTCGAAAGTAGACGGAAATCCCGCTCTGTGGACACGGATTCAGCATGTGGGCACCGGTCCCGCACAGCGGACGGCTCTCCCAGATAGTGGAAGCGGCAGTTTACGTTTCCGCGACCGCGCACGCCCACGCGATCCGCGCCTCGCCGGAAATGTCCGACCTGCGTAGGTGGCAATGCCCGAAGGTGCTACTGCCGAAAGGGACCCGAGCGAACGGGCCCGCCACCGGCACTCAACGCGGCGGCCCGCCGCTGCGAACGCGCACCAAGCCGAGCGGGCATGGCAGTCGTCACTCCTGGCTGACTTGATGAACTAATAGTCAGGGGCAGACGTTCAGTTGCCGTGGGAGATGAACAAAATCGGCACATGGCCGCGATATACGCCTTGTACGCCCGGCCCGTGCACCATTTCCTGCTCGGCCTCACCGCGGGCGACCGCAGTGAGGCCGAGGACATTCTTCAGGAGACGATGCTGCGGGCCTGGCGTGCCATCGACTCGATTCCGGCCGACGATTCCGGGGCGCGGCGATGGCTGTTCACCGTGGCCCGGCACGCCGCCGTCGACGCGTATCGCCGCCGCCGGACCCGCCCCCGGGAAGTCTCGCTGGACGACGTCATCGGCCTGGCCGGTCGGGACGAGACGATGGAGACCGCGCTGACCGTCCAGACCATCCGTGAGGCGGTGAAACGGCTCACCGCCGCCGAGCGGGCCATTCTGGCGGACCTGTACGTGCACGGCCGATCGCAGCGCCAGGTCGCCGCGCTGCACGGCATTCCGCTGGGGACGGTCAAATCCCGCTCACACCACGCGGTCCAAGCATTACGACGAGCCTCCCTTACCGGCGGCGACGACAAGGACTGAGCGCCCGCCACGGTGTAGGCCCGATCACAGGAATTTCGAAGCGCCGCCGGTACGGTTCCGTGGTGTCCGATCAACCGCTCTCCGACCGACCGCTGGCTGGGCGTTACCGTTTCGTGGGCCAGCTCGGCAAGGGTGCGATGGGCCGTGTCTGGGAGGCGCACGACGAGCTCCTCGGCCGTGCCGTCGCGATCAAGGAGATCGCCCCGAACGGGCTGTCCACCACCGAGCTCGGCGACCTGCGCCGGCGGGCGATCCGCGAGGCCCGCGCCATCGCCAAGGTGAGCCATCGCAACGTGGTGCGCATCTTCGACGTGGTCGAGCAGGGCGGCGCGCCGTGGATCGTGATGGAGCTGGTCCGCTCCCGGTCGTTGCTCGACGCGGTCACCGACGACGGGCCGGTGGAACCGCGCCGGGCCGCACGCATCGGCCTCGAGGTGCTGGCCGCGCTCCGGTCCGCGCACGACGCCGGCATCCTGCACCGCGACGTCAAACCGGCCAATGTGCTGCTCGCCGAGGACGGCCGGGTGGTGCTGACCGACTTCGGCCTGGCCGCCGTGGCGGGTGACTCCGGGATGACCAGCACCGGCGTGGTCATCGGGTCACCCTCGTACCTGGCTCCGGAATTGGCCTTGGACCAGCCGGCCCGGCCCGGGTCGGATCTGTGGTCGCTGGGGGCGACGTTGTTCGCGGCCGTCGAGGGCCGGCCGCCGTATGTGAAATCCTCGCCGATGGCCACGCTCGCGTCGTTGATGATCGATCCGGCGCCGGTGCCGAAGAACGCCGGGGCGTTGCGGCCCGCGCTGGAGGCGTTGCTGCGCAAGGATCCGGCGGAGCGGGCCGACGGCGACTTGGCGGAGAAGCTGCTGCGGGAGGCCGCCGACGGGGTCCTGCGGCCGGACCCGCAGCCGAGCCCGCAGCCGCCGATGTTGTCCCCGAACCGGAGTCGACGCCGCCCTCTCGTGATCGTTGCGGTGGCGATTGTTGTCGCGGCGGCGGTTTCCGGCGTGCTGTGGTTCCGGGCGCCGCACGGCTCGAGTGTGCGGACCGCGCCGGGCCTGCAGGTCGCGCCGCTGAGTGGCTTCGCGCCGGGTCTCGCGTCCAGTCCGGCTCCGCCCGGGTCCGCCACGGCGACGCTCACTCCCCGCGTGACCTCCCCGGCGTCGGCCCATCCCAGCGGAAGCCCCGGCCACCCACCGTCCAGCGCGGCCTCCGCCGGACAACGGCCGCCCGGCGCCAAGGCCGTCCTCCCGGCCAAAAGCTCCGGGAACTCCCTGTCGGCGGTCTTCAACAACGTGGCCGTCACCGACGACACCAACACCGACGCCGGCGACTTCGACGGCGGCATCGCCAGCTTCTCGGCCCAGGCGCTCGCGGCCGGCGGCGTGACCCCCGGGAAGGCGGTGACCGCGGCCGGTGTCGCCGTGACCTGGCCGGCCACCGCGGGAACGGGCCGCGCCGACAACGCCATCGCCACCGGCCAGACCATCACGATGCACGGCTCCGGCAGCAAGCTGGCCTTCCTCGTCTCCTCGGACTACGGCCCGATCACGGCCGGCGGCACGATCACCTACGCCGACGGCACGACCCAGGCGTACACGATCACCTCACCCGACTGGTTCGTCACCGCCTCGGACAACACCGTGGTCACCAGCTCCTACCAGAACCGCGGCGGCAACGAGCGTTTCGACCAGCCGTGCGGGGCCTTCGGCGTCTCGGTCCCGCTCACCGCGGGCAAGACAGTTGCGTCCGTACGCCTCCCCGCAGCCGGCGTGGCACCGATCCACAAAGGAACGCCGACTCTGCACATCTTCGCCGTCGGCATCGGTTGACGGGCTTGCCCGGCCGTCACAGGGGGTTGGACGGCCGGGCAAACCGCCATGTGCCGCGGGGGCGCACACGGCTCGGCCGAGGAAAGTGTCCGGAACTCCGGCCGATGTAATATTTCACGTTCACGAGGCGCCTAAGTTCCCCGCACATGACGACGGTCACACCTCGTACAGCGCGATTCCGGCGGCCCGGGCAGCCTCGGCATACGCCGTCGCGAGCGAATCCACCGTTTCGTGAGCATTGAGCCCACTCGGGTTCGGCACCACCCAGAGGCGTGCGCCGGACAGGCTCTCCGGCTGCTCACCGACGACCGCCGCGCGCTTCTCGAACGCCGTGCGATAGGCCGTGATGCCCAGCATCGCGACGACCCGCGGCCGCACCCGCTCGACCCGCTCCCGGAGCGCGATCGCCCCCTCACGCAGCTCGGCGGTGGTCAACTCGTCGGCCCGCGCCGTCGCGCCCGCGACCAGGCTCGTGATGCCGACGCCGCGGGCCTTGAGCTGGGCCACGTCGGCCGGGTCGAACCCATTCGACGCGTCGATCACGTGGTCGATGATCCCGGCGCGGTACAACGCCGGATAGAACCGGTTGCCGCGCCGCCCGAAATGACTCTGCATGGCCACCGTCAGCAGGCCGGGATTGATGCCGACGAACAGCAACCGGACATCGTCGCCGATCAGGTCGGGCAGCGTGCGACCGCGGTAGGTGGCCAGCTCAGCCCTGGTGAATCCCACCTGGGGAAGGATAGTCCGGGTCGACCGGACGGCCAGGCCGACGGCCCCCGTTCGGCGATGCACCGATCGGTGGCGACCGATAAGTTGTTCCGCATGGTACGGAAGCTGGCTCTTGCCCTCGCCCTCGTCGCCTCGACGTCCGTCGTGCTCGCGGGTACGCCCGCCAACGCCTGGTCCCCACCGGGGACGCCGGGAGCGACCGGCGCGGGCGACCCCTACTACCCGCTGGACGGCAACGGCGGCTACGACGTCAAGCACTACGACCTGGCGCTCAAATACGCGCCGGCCACCGACGTGCTGGCCGGTGCGGTGACGATCCGGGCGACCGCGACGCAGCGATTATCAGCGTTCAACCTCGACCTCGACGGCCTCACGATCCGATCGATCACCGTGGACGGCCGATCGGCGAAGTGGTCGCGCGCCGGCACCGAGCTGACCGTGACGCCGCGCGCGTCGCTCAGCAAGGGCCACACCTTCGACACCAGGATCGTCTACGACGGCGTACCCAAGGTCATCCACGACCCGTACCTCGGCGACGGCGGCGCGTTCACCACCGACGACGGCGTCATCATCCTGGGCGAGCCGGACGTCGCGCAGGCGTGGTACCCGTCCAACGACCACCCGAGCGACAAGGCCTCGTTCTCGATCGCGCTGACCGTCCCGAAGGACCTGCAGGCGATCTCCAACGGCGTCCCGGACGGCCGCCGGACCAGCAAGGGCTGGACGACGTGGCGGTGGGAGCAGCGTGAGCCGATGGCCACGTACCTGGCCATGGCCGCGATCGGGAAGTTCGACGTCAAGTCGTACGAGAAAAATGGGATCCGGTTCGTGGACGCGATCGACCCCGCGTTGCCCCCGGAGACGTACGCCCGGGTGGCCAAGTCTTTCGCCCGTGAGCCCGAGATGCTGCGTTTCCTGTCCGGGTACTTCGGTCCGTACCCGTTCCGCGCGTCCGGCGGCATCGTGGACGCCGACGGCGAGTGGGATTACGCGCTGGAGAACCAGAGCCGCCCGATCTACACGCCGCAGGACTTCGCCAACCAGGAGGACGGCGACAGCGTTGTGGTGCACGAGCTGACCCACCAGTGGTACGGGGACAGCGTCGCGGTACAGAATTGGCGCGACATCTGGCTGAACGAGGGCTTCGCGACCTACGCCGAGTGGCTGTGGAGCGAGCATGAGGGCCTGGGCACCGTGCAGCAGAACTTCGACCGTCTGTACGCGACCCCGGCCACCGCGTCGCTGTGGAAGGCGAAGGTCGCCGACCCGGGAGCGCCGAACCTGTTCATCAGCGCCGTCTACAACCGCGGCGCCATGACGCTGCAGGCCCTGCGGCTGAACGTCGGCGACAAAAAGTTCTTCAGCATCCTGCGCACGTGGGCTCAGTCCCAGCGCAACGGCAACGGAAGCACCGAGGAGTTCACCGCCCTCGCCGAGCGGATCTCCGGCAAGGACCTCAGCGCCTTGTTCACCACCTGGCTCTACACCCCGTCGAAGCCGGCCAACCCCGCCTGACGAAAACCGGCCGTGGCATCGCTCACCGCGATGCCACGGCGGGCTCGGGGTCAGTTGGCGGCCTTGGCCGCGTTCTCGATCTGACCGGTGACCGCGTCGGGTGCGGTGACCATGGACAGGTGCGGGGCGTCGATCTCGAGGGTGTGCGCCTTGGCCCTGGTTGACATGGCGACCTGCTCGGCCGGCGGGATGATGGCGTCCTGCTTGCCGATCACCGACCACGAGGGAATGGCGGTCCAGGCCGGGGCGCCGGACTTCTCCTGCAGTGCGCCGGAGGCGAGGGGACGCTGGCGGGCGGCGGCCACGGCGACCTGGTCGGCCGGGATGGCGTTGCCGACGAACGCCTTGCCGAAAACGGACGGCTTGACGTAGAGGTTGGCTTCTTTGGCGTTGCCGGGGATCGGCACCTGGTTGAACAGCGTCGCGGGGTTGGCGGCGAAGGCCGAGCCCGGCTTCGCCCCGGTAAGCGACAGCACGGAGTCGCCCTTGTCGGGGATGTAGGCGTCGACGTAGACGAGGGCCTTGACCTGCTTGTCGCCCAGGGCCGCGTTGGTGGTGACCATGCCGGCGTAGGAGTGTCCGACCAGGACGATCGGTCCGGTGATGGTGTTCAGGTAGGAGCGGAGATCGGCGGCGTCCCTGCTCACGCCCGTGAGCAGATCCGGCGGCACGACCACGTTGTAGCCGTCCTGCTGCAGCTTGGCCGTCACCTGGTCCCAGCTGGAGCCGTCGGCCCATGCTCCGTGCACGAGCACGACGGTCGGCTTCGGCGTCGCGCTCTGCTGCGCCGCCGGCGTCGCGGAGTGCTGCGGCGTGCTTGCGGTGGCAGCGTGCCCGCCGCACCCCGCGATGCCGGCGAGCACAGCGACGCCGGCCGCTCCCATGACCAGTCGGCGAGCGCTCTTCGAGAGAGACAACATGACTTTCCCTTCTTGTGGTGCGTTCCTTGCGTATCCCGTGGCTGCTCAGCCGAGGAAGTTGCGGAGAATGACCGCCCTTGCGGCGGTGCCGGAAACAACGATCGCAGCGTTCCCGGCCGGCGACATCGCACGGTCACGTGAAGCGTTACCGCGGCGCGGGTGAGACGGACGCCGAGCGCCGGTTCAGCCGGCGCTGGACGACGTCGACCAGCGCGCCGGGCTGGACGTGCCATAGAGCCTTTCGGCGTATTCGGCGTAGGCACGGGGTGCGGACCCGGCGAGCGCTGCGCGAGCCTCCTCGGGCAACTCGGCCAGCATTTCATCGATGACGTGCGGTTCCGCCTCGTACATCACGATCCCGAAGATCAGCGGCAAAGCTTCCGCTGGCATGGTGCCGCGACTGTGCGCACCGAGCGCTGCCCATTCGTCATCACTGATGTATTTCTCGATAAGGGGGAGTACGTAGTCGATCTCGTCGGTGAGATGCTGACGAAGAATCGGCAGAAGGTCGTCGAGGCTGCTCTCCATCACCGCACGATGCTCGGCGCCCGCGTCGCTCCGCCAGCGCGCGGCCGCGCCGGACAGGGCATCGATGCCGGCCGCGATAAGCGCATGGTGTCGTTCCATTCCGTGCACGAGGGGCCGGATCTCTTCGGCGCAGCGCTCCAGCAACCTCGGCCAGATCTCCACATCCTCGCCTTCGTGGTGCCCGTGCAGTCCCGCGATGAACAGCGCGATGTGATCGGCGACGATGACCGCACGCTGCTGGTCGCCGTCCGGGACGGCTCGCACGAGCTCGGGCATCGCGAAGAACTCACGCAGGAAAGCGGTGTGGACGGCGGCCATCTCCCGGGTCTTCGAGCCAGGATTCGTCGTTGTCATGGGCACTCAATTGTCTTTCTTGTCGGTGTGTCAAAACATGAATGGCTATGGCAGACGTCACGTGAATCGGTCGCGCCGTGCCAGACCCGACGGCGGCCGTGGCATCGCGGGGCACGATGCCACGGCCGGTTTCCGTGCGTCAGTCCGTGGCCTTGGCCGCGCTCTCGATCTGCCCGCTGACCGCGCCCGGCGCGGTGACCATCGACAGGTGCGGAGCGTTGATCTCGAGGGTGTGCGCCTTGGCCCTCTTCGACATGACGACCTGCTCGGCGGGCGGAATGACGGCGTCCTGCTTGCCGATCACCGACCACGACGGAATGGTGCTCCAGGCCGGGGTGCCGGACTTCTCCTCCAGGGCGCCCGACGCGAGCGGACGCTGCCGGGCGGCGACCACCGCCACCTCCTTGGCGGGAAGCGACGTACCGGCGAACGCCTTGCCGAAGACCGACGGCTTCACGTACAGGTTGGCCTCCTTGGTGTTGCCGGGGATCGGGACCTGGTTGAACAGGGTGGCCGGCGGGGCCGCGAAGACCGAGCCCGGCTTCGCCCCGGTCAGCGACAGCACGGAGTCGCCCTTCGCCGGGATGTACGCGTCGACGTACACCAGCGCCTTGACCTGCTTGTCGCCCAGCGCGGCGGTCGTGATGACCATGCCGGCGTAGGAGTGTCCGACCAGGACGACCGGCCCGCTGATGGTGTTCAGGTAGGAGCGGAGATCCGCGGCGTCCGTCTTGACGCCGGTGAGCAGATTCGGCGGCACGACCACGTTGTAGCCGTCGTGCTGCAGCTTCGCCGTCACCTGGTCCCAGCTGGATCCGTCGGCCCATGCTCCGTGCACGAGCACGACGGTCGGCTTCGGCGCCGAGTTGGTTCCGGCGATGGCCGGGCCGGCGAAGCCCGCGACGCCGGCCAGCACAGCGACCCCGGCCGCTCCCATGGCCAGTCGGCGAGCCTTCTTCGAGAGAGAGAACATGCTTTTCCTTTCTGGTGGTTCGTTCATGGCGTTGTCGCGTGGCTTTCAGCCGAGGAAGTTGAGGAGTTCCTGGTTGACCTGCTCGGCGTGGGTCCAGCCGATCGCGTGCGGGCCGCCCGCGATCGAGACGTGCTTCACGTCGCGCAGCAGTGCCGGGAGCCGGTCGCCGGTGACCGGCGGCGGCAGGATCCGGTCCGCGTCGCCCTGGACGACCAGGACCGGGACGTCGATCGAGGCGATGTCGGCGCGGAAGTCCTCCAGCCACGCGTCGACGGACCGCACCGCGGCGATGGGCGAGACGTCCAGCGCGACCTTGAAGGCGTCCTGCCAGGCGGAGTCGCTCACCAGGGTGCCGCCGAGCACATCCATGTTGAAGAAGTTGTCGAGGAACGACTTGATCGCCGCCGGGCGGTCCGCCCGGATGGCGGACTTGATGCCCTCGAAGAACTCCTGCGGGACACCGGCGGGGTTGTCCTCGGTCTTGCGCAGGAACGGTCCGAGCGGTCCGAGCAGGGCCGCGCGGCGCACCCGGGTCGAGCCGTAGGCGTTGAGGTAGCGGACGACCTCACCGGTGCCCATCGAGAAGCCCACGAGCGTGACGTCGTCGAGCCGCAGGGTTTCCAGGACGGTGTTGAGGTCCGCGGCGAAGGTGTCGTAGTCGTAGCCGCCGCCCGTCTTGCTGGAGCGCCCGAAGCCCCGCCGGTCGTAGGTGATCACCCGGTAGCCGGCGTCGAGCAGCGCGGCTTCCTGCTTCTCCCACGAGCGTCCACTGAGCGGGAACCCGTGCAGGAGTACCACCGGCCGGCCGGTTCCGTGGTCCTCGTAGTAGAGCTCGACGTCGGTGGAGTTCTCCTCGCCGACCTTGATGTATGCCATCCGTGTCTCTCCGTTCTTGTGAATGCGGGAGGTGCCGTCCGAAGAAATTTTTTCGTCGATCGGCCGCGGGTTCTCGGCCCAGCTCAGCGCATAGTCGGCAACGTCCTGCCAGCCCGGCTCGCCGATGGTGAAATGCGAACGTCCCGGGAATTCCGCGTACGCGACGATCGGGCCGGAGTGGCCGGCGTAGTGCCGGTAGTTCGAACGATTGACCGACGGCGGCATCAGATGGTCGGCGCCGCCGGAGACGAACAACAACGGCGCCCGGTCCGCTTTGGCGAAGTCCACTTCGGTGGCCGGGTGCGAGGTGAAGTTCGCGAGCACACCGTCCCAGACGATTCGCCCGGGCGCCGGAATGTAATACCGCTCGTAGGCCGCCAGGGTTTCTTCCATCGTGCCGGTGTTACTGATGGCGTAGTGGAACTGGTCCAGCGTCAGTGGCACCGCCTTGTGCCGGTTCGAGATGTGCCCGAGCACCGGAAAAGCCGCCTTGGCCTGGGTCAGCGGCACCGTGCGGATGCCCTTGACCGGCACCGAGTCGATCACCACGCCGGCCGCTCCCAGCCCCCGGTCGAGCAAAATCTGCACGATCGTGCCGCCGAACGAATGACCCATCAGAATCGGCGGGTTCGCCATCGCACGCACGATTTTCTCGTAGTGCGCCGCGACGCCCTCGATGGTGAGGTCCGCGATAGGCGTCGGATCCTGCCGCAAATCGTCGATCGCGATGTCCAGACCGGGGTACGCCGGTGCGACAACGTTGTATCCAACCTTGCGATATTGCTCGATCCAGTATTCCCAGCTCCGCGAGGTGACCCACAATCCGTGCACCAGGACGATGGTGTCGGCCCGATTCGAGTGCGCTGCCTTCATGACCGCTCCTTGCTGCGTTGTCTGAAACAAACAATCGCAGCCTTTACGGCCGGCCACATCGCATGGTCACGTGAAGCGTTAACTCAGCGCGGGTGAGGCATTCTGCTCGTGCCGGGCGACGAAGTCGGTCAGCTCGATCCGCGACCTGATCTCGAGCTTGGTGAAGGCGTGGCGAAGGTGGGTGCTCACCGTGTGCGCCGACAGGAAGAGCTTCTCGGCCACCATGCGGTTGGTCATGCCCTGGGCCACGAGGCGCACGACGTCGAGCTCGGACTGGGTCAGGGCGGCCCAGCCCTGCTGCGGACGCACCACTGTGGAAAGACGGCGTCGCACGCCCAGCTGGCGCAGCCGTCCCCGCACCCGGCCCGCGTCCCAGGCCGCCCCCGCGCGGGTGTAGGTCTCGAGGGCGTCCCCGAGCATGGCGACGGCTTCGTCCTGGCGGCCGTGCGCGTTCGCCGCGACGCCGGCGTCCTCGAGCGCGGACGCGGTGGCGAGCGGTCGCGGACCCTGCTCGAACCAGCGTGCCGCCTCGAGCAGGTCGTCGAGTGATCCGGCGGCGATCCCGCGGGCGTGTGCGGCGATGCCCTTCAGCAGAAGCACGTCGGGGTTACGGCGCAACCGGTCGGCGGCCAGCTCCACCATCGCCTCGGCCAGGTCGGCGTCCCCGATCGCCACGGCCATCCGGACCAGGTGCACCGGATCGGTCACGTCCTGGGGGAAGTGCGGCAGAAGGCTGAGTCGTTCCCGGTCCCCGAGGAGGCGCAGGTGCCGGCGCAACTCCGTCAGATCACCGACGGCCGACGCCTGGTGAGCCAGCAACCACACCGCGTGGCGGCGTACCGAGAGCGCGTTCGTGCTGCCGACCTCCCGCATGATCGTGGTGCATCGCTTGAGCTGGAGAGCGTCGCCGGTGTGGATCGCGACCCGGCCGAGCGCGACGATCGCGGCGGCTTCGAACACGCCCACCACGTCCGGCCCTTCCAGTTTCTCGACCGACGCCTCCAGGAAGGCGGAAGCGTCGGCGAGGCGCCCGACCTGGAACAGCTGCCGGCCGTACCACGCCTCCCAGAGCCGCACGCCGAAGCCCTGCCGGCCCTGTTGGGCGGCCTTCAGGCACTCGACGGTGATCTGCATCGACTCGCCGTACCGGCCGAGCAGCGCCAGTTGCTCGCTGAGCCATTCCCGGGCCAGCAAGGCCCGCGCCGGGTCGGCCGTGGAACCTCCTTTGCGGCCCGCGCTGCTGACCAGTTCGAGTGCGCGTCCGAAGTCGCCGCGGGCGTAGGCGAGCCCGCCTTCGGCCAGTTCCAGAGCGAACGCGGCCGTCGGGTCCGCGCTCGTCGCCACCATCTCGCGGGCACTCGGCAGAAGCGCTTCGGACTGCGCCGGTTCACCGGCCACCAGCAGGTTGTGCGTGAGAACCGCGAGGTGGCGGGCACGCAGGGCGGGCGGCAACGACGGCAGCTCGAGGGCCCGGCGACCGGCGGCAGCCCGGACATCCGGTGCCAGCGCGATCATTCCGGCCAGCGTCAGGCGTACCTCTGCCTCTTGGTCGTCCGGCAGGAACTGCCGCAGCATCCGGTCGGCGAAGTCCTTTCCCTCGCGCACCCGCCCGGCGGCGTGCAGCAGGAGAACCGTCTGAGTGGCCAGTGCCCCGCGCAGCGCGTCATCGTCGGGTGCGAGCTCGAGTGCCCGGTAGCAGAGGTCGGCGGCGGTGCTCGGGTCCGAGCTGGACAGTGCGGTGGCGGCGGCCTGCAAGGTGCGCGCGGCGGCGATGTCGCCCTCCACCGCGCTGGCCGCGAGGGCCGACGCGACCTCCACCGGAGGAACCCCGGTCGCGATGAGCGCGTTGACCGCTTGCCGTTGCAGGGCGCGATGCGCGGATGCCGGCAGCGTCGCCTGCACCGCCTCGCGCAGCAGGTCGTGCCGGAAGCCCAGCGCGCCGTCGACCTCGAAGAACAGCTCAGCGCGGAGCAGCTCGTCGACCGGAGCGAGCAACGTCACCGGGGACACGTCGAGGATTGCCGCGAGCTGTTCGAAGGAGAAGGTCCGGCCCAGCACCGCCGCGATGCTGGCCAGGCGGCCGGCCATCTCCGACATGCGGGAGAGCCGGTCGCGCATGCTGTCGCGAACCCGCCGGGGCAGCCTGGCCTCGATCAGCGACGCCCGGCCGGATTCGACCTGGAGCAGCCGTTCCTCCTCGAGCCCACGGAGCATTTCCATCAGCAGGAAAGGACTGCCGTGCGCCCGTTGCGCGAGACCGAGCAGGGCCTGGTCGGGCCGGGCCCGGACGACATCCGTGACGATCTCTTCGGTGGCCTGCGCCTCGAGCGGCGTCAGGAGCAGGGAATCGGCGCCCCACCCTCGCAGGGCTTCGAGGGTCGCTCGCGGTCCGGGCGGAATCTGACCGGCCCGGAACGCCGCCAGCCAGACGATCGGGACGTTCGCCAGACGGGAGGGCAGCGTTTGCAGAGCGACCAGCGATCCGGCATCCGCCCACTGCATGTCGTCGAGGCATAACAGGATCGGCGAACGCAAGGCCGCCTGTTCCAGCAACGCCTCGAGCTCGTCCAGCAAGCGGTGTCTCTGCTCCAGCGAATAGTGCAGCCGGCCACGTTTGCCCGGATCGGCCATCGGGTCGTGACCGTCGAAGAGGGCCGAGACGAATGGTCCCATCGGCACCACCTGGTCGCTGGCCGTCACCGACCCCCGGCCGACCCGGATGCCCATCCGCCCGGCGTTCTCCGCGGCCGCCCGCAGCAGCGCTGTCTTACCCAGGCCCGGACGACCCTCGAGGATCAGAAAGCTTCCCTGTCCGGTATTCGCCTCGATCAGGCGTCGCCCGATCAATTCCAAAAACTGGGTCCTGCCGCGGAGAGGTGTTTTATTCGTCGGCATGCTGTGCCCCTGAAGCTGGCCGGGTTGTCAGTGTTCGATACCGGCGTCAGGAAATAGCGGCGCACATGTATCCGTTGCTAAAGTCCATGCAGGTAGACGAACTAGTAACTCTACCGGCTGGACGGTAGCAAGGCGTGTGGGCGACGACAAGGCGGCCATGGGAAGGTGGAATGCATGACACAGCGCGTCGAGCCGGCATCAGCGGCCGGGTCGCCGGCGCCGGAGCCCGGGCGGGGGCCGACGAAGCCGTCGATGCGGGAAATCATCATCCAGGCCGCCGCGGTGCTGTTCTACGCGCAGGGCATCCGGGCCGTCAGTGCCGACAAGATCATCGCCAAGGTGGGCATCACCAAGGTGACCTTCTACCGGCATTTCCCGGGCAAGGATGACCTGGTCGTGGCCTATCTCGAACGCCGCTCCCAGTGGGAGCGCAACGCCGTCGAGACGGCCCGGCGGGCCACCCCGGGCGACCCCGCCGAGACGTTCCGGTTGATCGCCGAATCGATCGGCGTCGAAAGCTGCACCCCCGGATTCCGCGGGTGCCCCTTCATCAACGCCGCCGTCGAGTACGCCGACGCCGACCATCCGGTCCGCGAGGTCGTGGCCACGCACCGGTCGTGGTTCCGCGGCGTGATCGAGGACCTTCTCGGTGAGATGGGTGTGAGCGACGTCTCCGGCGTCGCCGAACAACTGGTGATGCTGCGCGACGGCGCCATGGTGAACGGACATCTCGGCGACCCCAAGGTCGTCGCCCGTTCGCTCGTCAATGCCGGGCGCGCGGTGATCGAGTCCGCGGGTCGCGCACCGCGATAACTATTTAGCGCCGACCGCCGGCAGAGTACGGCCAGACACCGCGGCCTTGGCTTCGGCCAGAATGCGCACGGAGAGTTCCGTGCCCGCGGTCGCGCGGGACAGGACCATGGCGCCGACCATCGTGCTCAGCGACGCGAGGCCGTCGGGCCCGAGCCGGCCGGCATACCTTTCCACCCCTTGCGCGTACGCCTCGCGGGCCGTCGCGTCGTCCGGGGTGCGTGCCACGTCCGCGCCGAACCCCGTGGACGGGCACCCGGTGCCGGGATCGTCGCGGTGGCTGATGGACAGGTAGTCGTCGAGCACCGCCTGCAGGGCCGCCGGGTCCCCGGTGCGGCCAAAGCTTTCGACGTGGGCGATTTGTTCCTTGTACGCCTGTCCGATCGCCTCGGTGACCAACGCGTCCTTGGAAGCGAAGTGCTTGTAGAACCCGCCGTGCGTCAGTCCCACCTCGGCCATCACGTCGGCGACGCTGACCGCGGGGACGCCGCGCTCGCGGAACAGCCGTGCGGCCGTCTCCACGATTTGTCTGCGGTTTTCCCGAGCCTGCGCCTGCGACACCCGTCCCATGAACGCAAGTGTAGATGGTGTGTGTCATCTATCGCGTTGACCCGATTACATGATCTTCGTAATCTATCGACATGGACATCTCGAACTCCGTTGCTCTGGTCACCGGCGCGAACCGCGGCCTCGGCCGCCACTTCGCCACTCAGCTGCTCGAACACGGCGCGAAGGTCTACGCCGGAGTACGTAACCCGCGGACGCTGGACTTACCCGGCGCCGTCCCGATTGAGATCGACATCACCGACCCGGACGCCGTCGAACGGGCCGCCAAGGCCGCCGGCGACGTCACCTTGCTGGTCAACAACGCCGGCGCCCTGCACCCGGCCTCCGTCCTCACCGCCTCGATGGACGATGTCCGCCGCGAGATGGAGGTCAACTACTTCGCCCCGCTGACGGTGATCCGGGCCTTCGCGCCGGTGATCGAGGCCAACGGGGGCGGGGCGATTCTCAACGCGCTCTCCGTGCTCGCCTGGTATCACGCGGGGGCGCTCGGCGCGCACAACGCGGCCAAGGCGGCGAGCTGGGCGGCCACCGACGCCTTGCGTGAGGAACTCGCCCCGCACGGTGTCGCCGTCACCTCGCTGATCATGGGATGGATGTTCACCGACCTCGCCGGCTTCATCCCCGACGATCAGAAGGTCGACCCGGCCGGGGTCGCCCGGGTAGCCCTCGACGGTGTCGCCGCGGGTCTGCCCGAGGTGCTCGCCGACGCCACCGCCCAGCGGGTGAAGTCCTCGTTGTCCGCGTGAGCAAACAGCCCGAGACGCGCACCACATTGCTGGCGCCAGCGAACGGTCACGTTTTAGATTGTGGAAGTAATCTAAACCGGCAGGGAGCGCGACACATGACCACCTATGTGATCACCCACCTTCGTATCCCCGGTGGCGTCCCGAACGACAAGGGCTTGGACTACCTCGAGCAGGTCGAGGACACCGCGCGGCCGTACGGCGGGAAATGGCTGGCCATGGGCGACGTCGAGGTGATCGAGGGCGCCTGGCCGGGTACGGCCATCCTGATGGAGTTCCCGGACCGGACCGCCGCCGACACCTGGTACCACTCGTCCGAGTATCAGGCGATCCTGCCGTTGCGGCTGACCAGTGCGGTCTCCGACATCGTCCTGATCGACAGCCCCGCGTCCGGTTTCACGGTGGCCGGCTTCGCGGCCCAGGTGCGCACCGCCCTCGCGGCGGCGAGCTGAGCCGTCCCTTGTGAGGCCCGCTCCGATCAAAGATCGCCGGCGTCGGCCGCGACGGACAGCCGCCGCGCGTCCTCGCCGGGCGGCGACCCGAACATGCGCCGGTACTCCCGGCTGAACTGGGACGGACTGTCGTACCCGACGGCGAAGCCGGCCGCGGCGACGTCGTCGGGGGTGGCCGCCAGCCGGATGCGGGCCCGTTGCAGGCGGACATGTTTCTGATATTGCAGCGGGCTCATCGCGGTGGCCGCCCGGAAATGGCGGTTGAGGGTCGCGGTGCTGACCCCCATGTGCGCGGCCAGCTCCGCCATCCTGATGTGCTGATCGAACCGGTCGGTGATCCAGCGCGCGGCCCGGCCGGCCAGCGCGACGTGGCTGTCCGCGTAGCCGACCTGCCGGACCAGCCCGGCCAGCGGCCCGGTCAGCAGCCGCCAGTGAATCTCCTTCTCCGCGTCGCGCGCCAGCACCGCGAAATCGTGCGGATGCTCGACCAGGCGCAGCAGGCGGACCACCGCTTCCAGTAAGCGGTCGCCGGCGTCGGCGGTACCGATGCCCGGACCCGGGCTGTCCGCCTTGGGGGAGTCGACCAGCAACTGGATGATCAGTTCGGGCCGCAGCGCCAGGCCGAACGCCGAGAACGGGTCGGCGCGGGTGATGTGCGCGGTCACCGGTAAATCGAGCGTGGTCACCAGATATTGCCCCGCGCCGTAGGTGAATTCGTGGCCGGCGAGCACCGTGCGTTTTTCCCCGCCGGCGACCAGCGCGAAGGTCGGCTGAGTCACGGACGGGCGCGGGGCGGTGGGATCGGTGGCGGCGAGCACCCGCATTCCGGGAAGCCAGGACCCGCGGCGAGGCGTACGGTCCAGCCTGCTGATCAAATCCCTGAGCTCGGACAGGGGGTCCACGAACCGAGTATGGCACGCGGGCTTTGAGCGAATTGTGTACGCGGCTGATCGCATCGTTCTACGGACCTATGAGCGGGCGCGTGAGAATTGGCGACGTGCCTATCAATTCGTATGTGTCGCTCGGGCATTCCGGACTCCGGGTCAGCCCGATGGCCCTGGGGACGATGACCTTCGGCGAGGAGTGGGGCTGGGGGGCGTCGCCGGAAGTGTCGGCGGACATCCTCGCCGCGTACCTCGACCACGGCGGCAACTTCGTCGACACCGCGAACGTCTACACGCGCGGTCACGCGGAGACGATCGTGGGGGACTACCTGGCCGCGCGCCCCGAGCTGCGGGACCGGCTGGTGCTGAGCACGAAGTTCTGGGCCAACCTGCACCCGGGCGACCCGAACGGCGGCGGCGCCGGACGCAAGGGCATCATCCGCCAGCTCGAGGACTCGTTGCGCCGGCTCGGCACCGACTACGTCGACCTGTATTTGCTGAACAACTTCGATCCATATTGGCGGGACGACTACCAGCCGGTCATCCCGATGGCCGAAACCCTGCGCACGCTCGACGACCTGGTCACCGCCGGGAAGATCAGGTACGTGGGCATGTCGAACCTGCCGGGCTGGAAGATCGCCGAGGCGAGCCTGCTGGCCCAGACCAAAGGGTGGACCCCGATGGTCGCCTTACAGACGGAGTATTCGCTGGCGGAGCGCACGGCCGAGGCGGAGGTTTTCCCTGCTGCACGGGCGTACGGGATCGGTGTGGTGCCTTGGGGTGTGTTGAAGAACGGCTTCCTGTCCGGCAAGTATTCGCGGTCGCAGCCGTTGCCGGCGGAGGGCAGCCGCGGCGGCATGCTGGGCCAGCCCGCGGACCGCTACTACCCGATCATCGACGCGGTGAACGACGTCGCGGCCGAGGCCAAGGCGAGCCCGGCGGCGGTCGCGACAGCGTGGGTCCGCGATCGTCCCGGGGTGACCGCGACGTTGGTCGGCGCCCGCACCGTGCAGCAGCTGGAGGCCAACCTCGAGGCGGTGGACCTGGTCCTGACCACCGATCAGCGCGCGACCCTGGACGTGGTGTCGCAACCCGAGCTCGCCGTGCCCGCTGCCTCGAACCGCAACGCGCCGTCCCTGCAGTTCGGCGGCATGTGGGTCGACTGGGTCCAGTGGCCGGAGCACCCGTCCCTGGTCAGGTGAACACGTTGACCGCGCGGGCCACGACGAGACCCAGCACGGCCAGGGAGATCAGCGCCTGCATTCCCATGGCGGTCTTGGCCCAGGGCGCCAGCGGGAGCACGTCGGTCGGGCTGAACGCCGTGGACGACGTCAGCCCCAGATATTGGTAGTCGATGAATCTCGGGCGCCAGCCGGACGCGGCGATTTCCGGATTGAGCTGCTGCGGGAAGGCCAGGTCGAGATTGCGGGGCATGCCGTGTGCGCGGGCGGCCGGCCCACCCGCGTCGAACACCCAGTACAGCAGGGTAAAGGCGATCACATTGGACAGCCAGACGATGCCGCCGGCCCGCAGGAGCTCGCCGGCCGAATTGGTCAGCGCACCACCGTGAATGAGGATCAGAACGAGCTTGATGGTCGCCGACAGGGCGTCGAGCACCAACACGCCCACGACGCCGATGGACAGCCCCCGCAACAGGGTCGATTGACGGTCGATCCGTCCCGGATCCTTGATTATCAACGCGATCAGCAGTAAGAACTCGATCACGGGCAGGACCCAGGGCGGGGCGATCCGTATCTCCGCGGGGCGTAGCAGGGCGAGCACGATCGCCGCGGCCACCGCGGCCACCATCGGCCAGCGCCGTTCACCCCGGACCGGCTCGGACGCGTCATCGAAGAGTTCGCTGCTCATACCGTTGCCCTCCCGGTGCCCCGCCAGCCACTCTGGCTGACCCATGGTCTCCAGGATGCGCCGCACGACGCAGGCGAATTGATCACGACCACCCCGGGACCGCGGCCGCCGTCCCGGCAACGCCAGGTGGAGCCGACTCGGCCGGGAGCGCCAGGTGTGCCAGCGGGTTGTTTAGGTGCTGCCGGCGCGCAGCATGGGGTGCCGCTTGTTGTCGTGCGGGCTCATGGCTCGTCGCGCCGGTTGCAGCGTGCCTTCTCCTGGCCGCGGGACCAGACCTCGCCAGGAGGACGGCTGGCGCGGCTGGAACCTGGGCCGCGAACGGGCGCAGTGGTCCCACTATGTGGGCATTCCGACCGCATAGTGGGTTTTCTGCAGATCTTGGAGACTTGCGCCCACATGCGAGCCCTAAATCTCCAAGGTCTACGAAACGTCGCGGAAAGCGGGGAAACAAAGGCCGCGAGAGGAGACGAAGCGGACTCTACAATGGACTTCGATCTCACATCGCGGACTCGGCGGCCACGATGTGGCCGCCCGTCCCGCAGAATGGACCCGAGTCCCACATCGTGAGCTCTGGGCAGGTGGGAGATCGAGACTCGGCCGAGCCGCTCAGAAGAGCGTGAGCTGGCCCGGGGTGGGTTCATCGTCGAGCGGCGTTGGTCTTGCCTGCGGGCCCGCGGGTGGCGGCGAGGTGTCGGCGATCTGCCAGAGCCGTAGCGTGCTTTCCTCGTGATAGTGAGTGAGCCAGCGGCCGGATCTTTCCGCGCTGACGATCGAGCCGGGCCATCGCGGGGTCGGGTAATCGATCTGTGAGCGGTAGCGAAGACTCCGTGCTGAGAGCAGAAGGTGACTGTCGTCCTCCGAGTAGTCTCGCGAGCTGATCTTCACCAAGATGATCTCGTCGGTCAGGAACAGCGCCGGATATTCGAAATACCAGTCGGCGTAACGAATCCGGTATGGCAAGCCAGGTAGGTCGTCGAGGTGTCGCTCCACCAACACGGTCTCGGTAGCGAGTTCTCTTACCGAAAGGAAGCCGTCGATACTCATCGTGAGGTAGCGCGATCCTGCCGGGCTGAAGTCGGCGAGATCAAACCCGCGCAGCGGACGCAACACTATGCGGCTGTTGTCCAGACTGATCAGGGCGCTGGGCGAGGGGTCCGGGTGAAGGAGCCCCAGACCGGTGGAGGCGTCGGTAGGCCGGTGCACGAACCAGGCGGCATCCGGACCGACCAGTGTCGCGCGATCTATCTCTATCCCGGTTCCAGCGTCAAGAGCCAGCAGTTCCCGGGTGGTGGCCATGCGGATCCAAAGGATGCCGTCGGCATCGATGTGAAACGAGGTCTCGGTGTCGGCCGTCCCTGCCCGGAGATGACTCCGAGGACGTCGCCAGCGGATGTCTCCGGCGCTGTCGAGAACGACGAGTTCGTGACTGTCGGCGATCGCGATGAACTGGCTTGTCGCACTGACGTCAAGGCGTGGCACCGCGAATGGTAGCGAAACTCGTCGCACCAGTTGTAGATCGTGGTCCAACAGGCTGACGGCCTCGGTGGCCTCGGTGACCACCCAGCCCAAGCCTGCTGCCGGGCGGACGTGCCGAAGCCTGTCCAGCCGCACCTCGCTGATCAGCCCGGGACGCATCGTAAAGCGCTCACCAGCGGAATCGCGCCTTGTCACCGTCAATCCGCAAAAGGAAATCGGTGAGCGCAGCGCTCCCGTCACTCGGCTGCAAAACCAGGCCCGCCGCACAGATCGCCTCATCGGCTGCGATCGCCGCATCGGTGTCGTGATTCCGCCAGGCATCCCCTACTCGGTCGAACAGCGGCCGAACTCCCGCCCATCCCGGCCCCGGCTGAAACCGGCAGTCAGACCAGAACATGTCTTGACCCTCGAAAATCAAAGTCCCGATCAGCCGGTCGCCTTGCTTCAACTCCCAGCCCTTTTCTGTCGCATCGTCCACGCCGCACAGTATCTCCGGGCGAGCGCATGATATTGGAGCTCCAGGACGTCCGCCTCCGGCGTACCGGCCGTGACGGTGACCAGCGCGGTCAGATCCTCGTCCATGAAGATCGGGCTGAGCCAGGCCCACAGTTCGTGGCTCGGCTGGTCGACCGGTGTCGACTCGCCGTCAGGAAAAGTGAGCGTGCCGGCGGAACGGAACGAGGACATGGCCGCCCATGCTGGGGACTTGAAAGCGAACGTCGGCAGGGCCCTCTGACACATGGCCCAGCACCCGCTCGGCCTTCCACGGTGAAGCTTCGCCGAACCTCGCATGATCCCGCCCGGCCGATCATCGAGCAGGCGGGCATCGGTCCGGGGGATAGGCCGACGGTTCCGATCGCTCAGACGGTGGCCGAGGCCGGTGCTGCGGGATCGACGGGTTTCTAGAGTGTGGGGATGCGTGTCGCGTCGGGATCGTTGTTCGGATTGGCGTACGGGGATTCGTTGGGCAGGCCGACCGAGTTTCAGGACTACGGCTCGATCGTTGCCACCTACGGTGTGCAGGGCCCGCGAGAGCTGACCGGGGATCCGGCCCGGGTCACCGATGACACCCAGATGGCGCTGGCGGTTGGTGAGGCGCTGCTCGCGGCACGCACGTTCACCCCGCAAGGCCTCGAGCCGGTGTTGCGCCGCGGGTTCGTCGCGTGGCTCAAGAGCCCGGACAACACTCGCTCACCCGGGATGACCTGTCTGCATGCTTGTGTCGGCCTGGCTGATGGGCTGCCGTGGCTGGAGGCCACTCAGGCTCGATCCAAGGGTTGCGGGGCGAACATGCGGGTCACTCCGGTGGGCCTGATGCCGGGATTGAGCGACGACCAGCGGGCCGCAGTCGCGCAGCTACAGGCCGCGATGACCCACGGACATCCCACCGCGCTGGCGGCGAGCGAGCTCACCGCGTACGCCGTCTTCTTCCTTAGTAGCGGGGTGGCGCCGGCCGACATTCTGGCGGCCCTGCGTGAGCGCTGCGCCGAACAGCGCACCAACTACCGCGGCGAGTGGCTCGGCGAACTATGGCGGCAGCCCGGTTACTCCAGACCGGAGACCTTCATCGCGCACGGCTGGGACGAGTGCGCCGATGCCCTGGACCGGGTCGGCCAGGCGCTTGGGGCCGGCCGGTACGAGGGTGACCCGTGCCGGGCGACCGGCGCCGGGTGGGTCGCCGAGGAGGCCTTGGCCACGGCGCTCTACTGCTACCTGATCTCGCCTGACGAGCCGGTCGCCGTCGTCGGCCGCGCCGCGGCCACCTCGGGCGACTCCGACTCCATCGCGTGCCTGGCGGGCGCCTTCGCGGGGGCGTCTCTCGGCCTCAGCGCCTGGCCGCCCGAATGGCAGAACCAGATCGAGTACGCCGAACGGCTGGCCCGCATCGGCCGAGCCTGGGATTGAGCGACTGCTGTCGCCGTAACGCTGAACCACCGCGGCGCCGAGATCCTCACCACCCTGCTGGAGATGGCCAGGACGGGCGCCGGCCCGGCCTCCACCTGATCCTCTCGGGCCTGCGGCAGCGCTTCAAGCTGCCCGCCCGGCGGCCCCTCGTGTGGGTTGCCGCGATGCTCGCCGCCGTGGTGCTGGGTGGCTTCGATGCTGCGGCGGGCACCTGGATCGGCTCGGCGGGAGCGTGCCGCGGTGGGTGGTCGCGGACTCGTACCGGCAAAGAGTCGCCTCGACATATGAATATGTCGAAATTGTATTTAAACGCGGTGGTGTGTGGGGGTCCGGAACGTTCCACGATGAACCGGTCGGTGCCGCGCCGGAGCTGGTGGCGGGGTGGCTGAGCCGGTCGGGGCGGACCTCACCTGCGATGACACGAACACTCGCGATCCGTTTCCGGCTCATTTCCAGATCCTTTCTTGACATCGTTGTCAGTCGCGGTGAAGCTGACGATCTTAGATACGGGCGCAGACCGAGCGCCCGCTTCCCCTGGAGTTCTGCATGAAGTTGAATGGCGGCTCCCGCGCTGCCTCCCTCCTGCCTCGACGGTGGCTATCCGTCGGCGGCGCATTGCTACTCGTGTCCGCCGGACTGGCCGTCACCCCCGCCACGGCGAACGCCTCCCCGGCCCCGCCCGGCGACTTCACCTCCTCGTTCGAGAGCGCCGACCCGCAGCCCGCGGCCAGCACCGCCGAGGTGGACACCAAGGGCAACCCGGTGCAGGGCAACCTGACCGGATCGCGTCTTGGCCTGCCCGGCAGCGTGCTCGACCAGGTCAGCGCGGTGACGGCCAGCGCCGAGAACGCGCCGAACGAGGTCGCGGTCAATCTCAAGGACATCGACTCGTCGACCAAGTGGCTGACGTTCAGCACGACCGGCTGGGTCACCTACCAGCTGGCCGCGCCGGTGAAGGTCGTGAAGTACTCGCTGACCTCGGCGAACGACGCACCCGGCCGGGATCCGAAGGACTTCACGATCCAGGGGTCCAACGACGGTTCGCAGTGGACCGACCTGGACCGCCGTACGGGTCAGAGCTTCGGCGGCCGGTTCGCGACCAACAACTACAGCTTCACCAACACCGCGGCGTACAGCTATTACCGGCTGAACGTCACCGCGAACTCGGGTGACTCGCTCATCCAGCTCGCCGACTGGGACATCAGCGACGGCTCGAACGTGCGGCCGCCGTCCACGCCGATGATCTCCGTGGTCGGGTCCGGACCCACCGAGGGCTCGAACATGCTGCCGGACGCCGGGTTCACCGGAACGGCGTCGCTGCGGTACGCCGGCAGCGCCGAGAACGCTGGACGGGCGTACGGGAGCAATAAGCTTTTTGACGTGCGCCTCCCGGTCGGGCCGAAGACCCGGCTGAGCTACAAGGTGTTCCCCGAGCTGACCAACGGTGACCTGCAGTATCCGTCCACCTACGTGGCGGTCGACCTGCACTTCACCGACGGCAGCTACCTGAGCAAGCGGTCGCCGATCGACCAGCACGGGTACGCGCTGACCGCGGCCGGCCAGGGCGACTCGAAGGTGCTCGTCGCCGACGAGTGGAACGCGGTGCAGTCGGACATCGGCACGGTCGCGAACGGCAAGACGATCGACCGGATCCTGCTCGCCTACGACAACCCGGGCGCCACCCTGAACACGAAGTTCCAGGGCTGGCTCGACGACGTCACGGTCACCGGCACGGCGGCCTCGATCGACGGGTCCACGCTCACCAACTACGTGGACACGCGGCGCGGCACCAACGCGTCCGGCGGCTTCTCGCGCGGCAACAACCTGCCGATCTCGGCCGTGCCGAACGGCTTCAACTTCCTCACCCCGGTCACCAACGCCACGTCGAACTCGTGGGAGTACGAGTACCAGCGGGCCAACAACGCCGCCAACCTGCCGATGCTGCAGGGACTCGCGATCTCGCACGAGCCGAGCCCGTGGATGGGCGACCGCAACCAGATGTCGATCATGCCGGTGCCGGCGGGTGGCAACCTGACCGGGCAGCCGAGCAGCCGGGCACTCGCCTTCAGCCACGACGACGAGGTCGCCCGGCCCGACTTCTACAGCGTCAAGCTGCAGAACGGCATGACAGCGCAGATGTCGCCGACCGACCACGGCGGCATCATGCAGTTCGGCTTCGCGAGCGGGCAGACCACCGGCAGCCTGGTCCTGCAGAACGGCACGTTCACGATCGCCGCCGACGGCACCGTCACCGGTTTCGTCGACAACGGCAGCGGCTTGTCGGCCGGGCGTACCCGGATGTTCTTCTCCGGCGCGTTCGACCGCGCACCGACCGCAACCGCGGCCGCGTCGGCCACCTTCGACACGTCGGCCAGGCCGTCGGTGACGCTGCGCTTCGCGACCTCGTTCATCTCGGTCGAGCAGGCCAAGCGGAACCTCGACTTCGAGGTCACCGGGCATTCGTTCGACCAGATCCACGCGTCCGCGACCGCGGCGTGGAAGGACCGCCTGGGCCGGGTCGAGGTGACGGGCGCCAGCGAGACCCAGCTGGTCACCCTCTACTCCAACCTGTACCGGCTCAACCTCTACCCCAACTCGCAGTCGGAGAACACCGGCACCGCGTCGAAGCCGCACTGGCAGTACGCGAGCCCGGTGTCGGCGCCGACCGGCTCGTCGACCCCGACCACGACCGGTGCCAAGCTCGTGGACGGCCAGATCTACGTCAACAACGGATTCTGGGACACCTACCGTACGGTGTGGCCGGCGTACTCGCTGCTCTACCCGGACATCGCGGCCAAGATCGCGGACGGGTTCGTCCAGCAGTACCGGGACGGTGGCTGGATCGCCCGCTGGTCGTCGCCCGGATACGCCGACCTGATGACCGGCACCAGTGCGGACGTGGCGCTGGCCGAGGCGTACCTCAACGGTGTGAAACTGCCCGATCCGCTCGCGGCGTACGACGCGGCGGTGAAGGACGCGACGGTGTCCTCGGGACGCAGCGAGGTCGGCCGCAAGGGCATCCAGACGTCGTTGTTCCTCGGCTACACCCCGACCTCGACCGGCGAGTCGGTGTCGTGGGCGCTGGAGGGCTTCATCAACGACTACGGCATCGGCAACATGGGCGCGGCCCTGGCCAAGGACCCGGCCACGCCGAAGTCGCGGCGCGACGAGCTCAAGGAGCAGTCGCAGTACTTCCTGCAGCGCGCCCGCAACTACGTCAACCTGTTCGACACCAAGACGAAGTTCTTCGAGGGCCGCGACGCCGCCGGTAACTTCCAGGCCGGCAACCCGCTGGACTGGGGTGGCGTCTACACCGAGACCGACGGCTGGAACTACGCCTTCACCGCCCAGCAGGACGGCAACGGCCTCGCCAACCTCTACGGCGGCAAGAAGGCGCTGGAGCAGAAGCTCGACGAGTTCTTCGCCACCCCGGAGAAGGCCGACCGCCCCGGCGGCTACGGCACCACCATCCACGAGATGCTCGAGGCACGCGCGGTCCGGCTGGGCCAGCTCGGCATGAGCAACCAGCCGTCACACCACATCCCGTACATGTACGACTACGCCGGGGCGCCGTCCAAGACGCAGGCGATCGTACGGGAGATCATGCAGCGGCTGTACGTGGGCAGCGAGATCGGTCAGGGCTACCTGGGCGACGAGGACAACGGCGAGATGTCGTCGTGGTACATCCTCAGCTCGCTCGGCCTGTACCCGCTGCAGAACGGCTCGCCCAACTGGGTCATCGGGTCGCCGCAGTTCACCCAGATGACCGTGCACCGCAAGGCCGGCGACATCGTCGTCAAGGCGCCCGGCAACAACACCAAGAACGTGTACGTGCAGAGCGTCAAGGTGAACGGGCACAAGCAGAGCAGCGTCTCGGTCGACTCGTCGGTGTTCGCGCACGGCGGCACCATCGAGTTCCAGATGGGGGCGAAGCCGTCGTCGTGGGGCACCGGCAAGAACGACACGCCGGAGTCGCTGACCAAGGGCAACGCCGTACCACAGCCGTTGCAGGACACCACCGGCCCCGGCCTTGGCACCGCCACCACGACCGGCGGTCAGGACGCGTCGAAGCTGTTCGACGACTCGTCCGCGACGCAGATGACGTTCACCTCGGGCACCCCGCAGGTGAACTGGACCTACCGGGGCAGCAAGCAGGGCCCGACCTTCTACACGCTGACGTCGGGCGCCAACCCGGGCGATCCGGCCGACTGGAAGCTGCAGGGCTCCCGCGACGGCAAGACGTGGACCACTGTGGACACCCGCAAGGGTGAGGTGTTCGCCTCGCGGAACCAGACCCGGCCGTTCCAGATTGATTGTCCCGGCCGCTTCAACCAGTTCCGTCTGGTCGTCACCAAGACCACCGGTGCCGCTCAGGCCAACCTGGCCGAGATCGAGCTGCTCTCCGGCGGCGACGTCCAACTCGGCGGCGGCGACGTCGCGGTGACCGCGGCGACCGCCGTGCCGGCCCGGTCGGGGGTGGCGCTGTCGGTGCCGCTGGCCACCGTGACCGGCGGAACCGCGACCGGCTACCAGGCCACCGTCGACTGGGGCGATGGCACGCCGGCCACCGCCGGTACGGTCGCCCTGTCGTCGCGTGCGGTGTACGGCGTGAGCGGTTCGCACACCTACGCCAAGCCCGGTCACTACCAGGCCTCGGTGACGGTGACCGACGGGACCAGCCAGGACTCGGCGACGGTCGACGTCGACGTGGCGTACACCTCGGCCGACGGGCTGGCCGCCGCGTTCGACAGCGTCTGCATCGGCGACGACGGTGTGCCCGGGGCGAACTGCGACACGCAGGGCTGGGAATACTCGCGGCAGGCCCTCGCGGCTGCCGGGGTGACCCAGGGCAAGCGGACCGCGGTGCCCGGAACTCCTCTGTCGTTCACGTTGCCCGAGGTGCCGGCCAACCAGCCGGACAACGTCACCGGGAACGGCAGCACGATCGGGCTCCACCTGCCCGCCGACGCCAGGAACATCTCGTTCATCGGCACCGGAACCGAGGGCAACCAGAACACCACCGCCACGGTGACGTTCAGTGACGGCAGCACCGCCACCACGCCGATCCAGTACAGCGACTGGACGCTGGGCGGCAACGCCGGCGGCACCCCGTCGTTCGGCAACATCGTGGTGGCCAAGTCGGCGTACCGGCTGCACGGCACGGACAAGGACGCTGCCGTTCCGTTCCTGTTCGCCACCACGCCGTACCAGATCCCGGCCGGTAAGACCGCGGTCTCGGTGACCCTGCCCAAGCAGACCGGCGACCCCGGTACGGCGGGCCGGATCCACGTGTTCGCCATCGCCGACGACGGCACTCCGCACCCTTCGCTGTCGACGGCCGCCCCGGCAGACCAGACCGGCACGGCCGGAGTCGCGCTGACCGCTCAGCTCGGCTCGGTGACCGGCGGCGTCACCGACTCCACCGGATACCACGCTCGGGTCCAGTGGGGCGACGGTATGGTTCCGTCGGACGCCACTGTGGACGGTTCCGGGACGATCGGCGGAACGCACACCTACGCCGAGCCGGGCACCTACACGGTGCACGTCACGACGTGGGACACGCTGTCCAGCAACGCTGTCACGTTCAAGGTGACGGTGGCCAAGGCGGCCAAGCAGTCCGCGACCGACGCCAACGTGCAGGTGACCGGGCAGCCGCAGCGTCCGGCCTACCACCCGCAGGCCAGGCTGACGGTCACCGCGGGGCCGCGCGGCACCGCGATCACCGTCGACGGCTCGGGCTTCGCCCCGAACGAGGCCGTCAGCGGCACCTTCGGGTCCGGCCTGTCGGTCACGGCACTGCACGCCAACGCCGACGGCGTCATCACCGACGCCACGGTGAGCGTGCCGGGAGCGGCCGTGCCGGGTGCCACCGGCGTCACCCTGACCGGTGCGGAGTCGGCCACCCGGGTCGACCTGCCGTTCACGGTCACCAAGTAGGCAAGTGAGACTCAGGCCCCGCCGGTTCGCCGGCGGGGCCTGATTTTTGACATTGTCCGGAATTGATTGATCGACCTTTCCCCGTACGCCTCCGGCCCCGCAGGGTGTGCCCATGAAACGCATCCTGCTCACGACCCTGGCGCTGATCGTGGCGACCTGGGCCACCCTGGTCGTCGGCGCGTCCCCGGCCTCGGCCTCCACCGCGGGCGCGGCCACGCTCGCGGCGGCCAACTTCACCAAGACCGCCGGTACGTGCGCCCAGAACCCGACCGCCAACTCGCTCGGCGGCTCGCAGTTCGAGCACAGCTGCGCGGGTGGCTACTCCGGTGGCCCCGAATACTGGTGCGCGGACTTCGCGAAATGGGTCTGGCGCAACTCCGGCCTCAACGTGTCCGGCCTTACCGCGGCGGCGCAGAGCTTTTACACGTACGGGCAATCGCATGGCACCTTCCACAGCACCGCCCAGCCCGGCGACGCCGTGGTCTACTCGTCGAGTCCGGGTGGCTACGCGGACCACGTCGCGATCGTCACCGCGGTCAACGCGGACGGCTCGGTGGTCACCGCCAACGGCGACTGGGGCGGGCAGAGCGGCACGATGGCCCACTTCGCCGTCACCTCGTCGGTCGTGAAGGTCACCATCCCGGCCGCATCGGCGTCGACCGGGTCGTGGGTCGCCGCGGCGAACTACTACATCACCGGCATCGTGGGTGCCTCGGGCAGCGGCGGGTCCGCTCCGCCGGAGGGATCCGGCAGCCCGTACTCGGCGGCCTCGATCTGCGGCAGCGGATACGGCGTGGTGGACTCGCACGACTTGGGCGCGGCGACCGTCTTCCTGCTGTATGACGACGACTCCGGAAAGAACTGCGTGGTGACGCTCGCCGACGCGGACGGCGGGGCGGTCGCCATGAACGCCACACTCCAGGTGCAAGGGTCCAGCCAGGTCGCCGACCCCGGCAACTACGACTGGTATGCGGGGCCGGTCACGGCGTACGCCCCGAACGCGTGTGTGAAGTGGGGCGGCACGTACAAGACCAGTACGTGGACCAGCGACTACGGACACTGCGGCAGCGGCGACGGATCGCCGGCGCCGACCGGGTCGAACCCGTACTCGGCGGGCGCGGCGTGCGGGGCCGGATACCAGGTCGTCGACCACCACGCGCTGCCCGGGGCGACGGTCTACCTGCTCTACAGCAACGCGACCGGTGACAATTGCGTGGTGACGCTCTACACCGACGTGGCGGGCAAGGTCGCCGGCAACGCGACGCTGGCGGTGCAGGGCGGGCAGGCGGCGAGCAACCCGGGATCGTTCACCTACTACGCGGGGCCGGTCTACGAGCTGGCGCCGAACTCGTGCGTGAAGTGGGGCGGCTCGAACGGGTCGGCCACGTGGACCAGCGACTACGGGCACTGCGGGTCCGGCTCGTCGACCGCCAACCCGTACACCGCGGCCGCCGTTTGTGGCTCGGGATACACCGTCATCGACTCGCGCGACCTGGGTTCGGCGACCGTGTACCTGCTCTACAACGGCGGGGCTAACTGCGTGGTGACGATGGCCCACAACGGCAACGGACCGGTGGGCCTGAACGCGACGCTGTCCGTCCAGGGTGGCTCGTCGGCGAGCAATCCGGGGTTGTTCGAGTGGTACGCCGGCCCGGTCCGGTTGTCGGCTGCCGGTGCGTGTGTGAAGTGGGGCGGCTCGTACGAGAGCACGTCCTGGGTCAGCGATTGGTCACACTGCGTCTGACGTCATGACTTGACGGCATCAACGTTGCCGGCGCGAATCAAGACGTCGTCAACGTTGATGCGGTCTGTCATGTCGGCGGACGCTCGCGGGCGTGGCGCTGCGCTACCCGGCGCTGGACGTGTCCGCCTGGGGAAGAGGCAGGTCTCAGTAACGGAACGTCGTCACCAGGCCGCTGAGCTCGGTGGACAGTCTGGCCAGTTTGCCGGTGACCTGCTCGGACCGGATGGCACCGTCGCTGGTGACCCGGGCGGCGTCGGCGACCGTGGTGATGGTCTGCGCGATGCTGGACGTGCCTCCGGCTGCTTCCGCGACGCTGCGATTCATCTCGGCGGTGGTGGCGGTCTGTTCTTCCACGGCGGACGCGATCGTGGTCTGGAAGTCGCTGATCCGCGCGATGACCCGCGAGATCTCCTCGATCGCGGTGATCGCCCCGGTGGTGTCCGACTGGATGGTCTCCACTCGGCGCGAGATGTCCTCGGTGGCGCGGGCCGTCTCCTGCGCCAGGTCTTTCACCTCGGAGGCCACCACCGCGAAGCCTTTGCCGAGTTCGCCGGCGCGGGCCGCTTCGATGGTGGCGTTGAGCGCCAGCAGGTTCGTCTGCTCCGCGATCGCGGTGATCACCTTGATGACGTTGCCGATTTCCGCCGACGACTCGCCCAGCTTGCCCATGGTCTGCGAGGTGCTGGACGCCAGCTGTACCGCCTCGCCGGCCACCTGCGCGGCCTCGGTGGCGTTCTGCGAGATCTCCCGGATCGAGGCGCCCATCTGCTCGCTGCCGGCCGAGACGGTGCCGACGCTGCCGGAAATCTGGTCCGCGGCGGCCGACACACTCTGCGCCTGGGCCGTGGCCTGATCGGCGGACGTGGCCATCTGGGCGGAAACGCCGGTCATCTCCTCGGTGGCGCCCGCCAGCGAGGAGGCGGAGTCGTGGATGGTGGCGACCGTCTGCCGCAGCCGGGTCACGGCGGCGTCGAGCGCTTGACCCATCCGACCCGGTTCATCCCGGGACGCGAGACCGCTGGTCCGGGTGAGGTCACCGTCGGCGAGCGCGTCGCACACCGCCTTCACCCGGGTGAGTGACCGCACGATCGCGGTGGCCACCACCGTGCCCAGGACGAGGGCCAGCACCAAGCCGACGCTGAGCAGCGCGACCGACAGCATCCGCGACGACGAGGAACTCGCCTTGGCCGCGGTGGCGTTGCGGGCGGCGTCCGCCGACTCGGCCGCACTCAGTGCCTCGATCTCGTCGGTGAGTCTGGCGGTGACCGGGGCGATCTCCGACTCGTTGATCCTGGTCCAGCCGGTGTAGTCGTTGGCGGTGGCCGAGGCGGCTTGGCGCTCCTGGACGACCTGCTCGTAGGCCTGCCAGTCCTTGTCCAGCGCGGTCAGCACCGCCGGGTCGCCGGCGTACGTGCCATCGCGATAGCTGGCGATGGCCTCGTTGACGGCTTGCAGATCGGCCGCGTACGCCTTGTTGTATTTGTCGCTGGTCGCCTCGTCGGGAGCGATCGCCGCCGTGGCCAGATCGAGCCGGGCCTGCGTGACGGCCGCGCGAATCTGCCCGACCTGGGCCACGTTGACGACGTTGTTGTTGTAGATCGACTGCGCGGAGTTGGCGGCCTTGTTCAGCGCGAAGAGGGTAACCAGGCCGACGACGAGCGCCACGACAGCGGCGACACCGATCGCGGCAAGGATCTTGATCCGGACGCTCAGATCGCCCAGGAAACCGGTCACCACCTCACCGTACGAGCCGGATCGTGGACGGGACGGCGTTTACCGATCTTCGCGGGTCACCGGGTGAACGTCAGGTGGGTGACCCCGCTGGGCGAGGAGGTCGCCTCGACCCGGTAGTCCTTCTCGACACCTTCCAACCCCTCCCACAGCCGTACGCCCCGGCCCAGCACGATCGGGACCACCACGACATGCAGATGGTCGACGAGTCCGGCCGCCAGGAACTCCCGGATCACGGTAGGGCCGCCGCCGAGCCGGATGTCCCGGTCGCCGACCACCCCCAGGACCGTCTTCAGCGCCTCGGCCGGCGGCGCGTCGAGGAAGTGGAACGTCGTCCCGCCGTCCATCTCGATCGACGGCCGCGGGTGGTGGGTGAGCACAAAAACCGGCGTGTGGAACGGCGGATTAGGACCCCACGCGCCTTTCCAATCCGGGTCCTCGTGCCATCCCGGGTGACCGAATTTCCCGGCCCCCATGATCTCGGCGCCGATCCCGGACTCGAATTGCCGCGCGAACGAGTCGTCGATGCCGCCGCTGCCGCCGGAATCCCAATACCGGGTGGCGAACATCCATTCATGCAACCGGTCGCCGGCGTGACCGAAATGCAGATCGCGGCTCTGCCCTTCGCCGGTGCCGAAGCCGTCGAGCGAGATGGAGAAGTTCTGTACGCGAACGAGTGACATGGCCTCGATGCTCGCAGCCCCAAGTGATGACGTCCAATGCCAAATCCGCCCACATCTCATAGATAAACTTGATCCATGCTGAACCTGACGCAGCTCAAGGTGCTGGAGGCGGTCGCCCGCCACGGCTCGGTGACCGAGGCCGCGAGGGAACTGCGCTACTCCCAGCCGTCGGTCAGTCACCATCTCGGGCGGCTGGAGGCGGCCACCGGAGCCAGGCTCGTCCAGCGGGTGGGCCGCGGCATCCGGCTCACCCCCGAGGGCGAGCTGCTGGCGCAACGGGCGGCCGACTCTACCTGATCAGCGACCGTCCCGATCAGCGTCTCGAGGACCACCGCGACTCGGCCTGGGTGGGCGGCTGCGAACGCTGCCGGGCCGCCACGATCGCCGCCTGCGCGCAGGCCGGGTTCGCGCCCGGCATCGCGTACTCCTGCGACGACACCGTCATCACCCAGTCGCTGGTGGCCGCCGGGATGGGTGTCGCCATCGTCAACGGGCTGGCCTTGCGGGCGCACCGGGAGCCCGGCGTGCACGCCACCCGGCTGGACGGCAACGCCCGCCAGATCTACGCCGCCACCTACGGTGAGCCGCCGGACCCGCCCGCGACCACCGCGCTGATCGAGATCCTGACCTATCCGAGCTGATCGCGGCGGCGTACCAGGTAGGCGGTCTGGGCGGCGTTGCCCGGGAGCTCGATGGCGTGGTCGTAGGCCGCGCGCGACAACGAGCTGCGGCCCAGCCGGCGCAGCAGGTCGGCCCGCGTCGCGTGGTATTCGCGATAGACACCCAACCGGTCCTCGAGCCGGTCCACCGCCGCCAGCGCCACCGCCGGGCCGTCCAGCTCGGCGACCGCGACGGCCCGGTTCAGCGCGACGATCGGCGAGGCGTCGAGGCGTACGAGCTGGTCGTAAAGCGCGACCACCTGCGACCAGTCGGTGTCCCGGGCGTCGGGGGCCGAGGTGTGCACGGCGTTGATCGCGGCGAGGATCTGATAGCGGCCCGGGGGCACGCCGGACGCCAGGCGCTCACGCACCAGCCGGTGACCCTCGGTGATCAGCGCCGCGTCCCAGGAGCCGCGGTCCTGCTCGTCGAGGGTGACCAGTTCGCCGGTCGCCGACATCCGGGCGGTGCGGCGGGCCTCGATGAGCAGCATCAGCGCCAGCAGCCCGGCCACCTCACCGTCGCGCGGCATCAGCGTCCGGATCAGCCGGGTCAGCCGGATCGCTTCGGTGGTCAGGTCGACGCGTACCGGCTGGGTGTCCGGGCCGGTCGCCAGGTAGCCCTCGTTGAACACGAGGAAGAGCACGGCGAGGACGCCGTCGAGGCGTACCGGGAGATCCTCGGCCGACGGCACCCGATAGGGGATGCGAGCCGCCTTGATCTTGGATTTGGCGCGGGTGATCCGCTGGCCCATCGCGGCCTCCTGCACCAGGAAGGCGCGGGCGATCTCGGGCACGGTCAGACCGCCGAGCATACGGAGAGTGAGCGCGACCCGGGACTCCATCGCCAGCGCGGGGTGACAGCAGGTGAAGATCAGCCGGAGCCGCTCGTCGTCGATGACGCCGGGAGACGGCGGCGGATCGTCGTCCAGCCACATCCGCGCCTCCTTCTGCTTGTCGTCGCGCTTGCTCTCGCGCCGGATCCGGTCGATGGCCTTGCGGTTCGCCGTGGTGGTCAGCCAGGCGCCCGGGTTCGGCGGGACGCCGTCGGCGGGCCAGCGCTCGACGGCGGTCGCGAACGCCTCGGCGGCCGCCTCCTCGGCGATGTCGAGGTCACCGAAACGCCTGGTCAAGCTCGCGACCACCCGGGCCCACTCGCCCTGATGCGCCTGGGTGATCGCGGTCCGGACGTCGATCACAGGAACGGACGCACCTCGACCTTGCGGTTGCACGCCTTCGACCCGTCGGCGGCGAGCTTGAGGGCGGCGTCCAGGTCGGGGGCCTCGAAGACCCAGAAGCCGACGATATATTCCTTCGTCTCCACGAACGGCCCGTCGGTGACCAGGGCATTCGCACCCCGGTTGTCGACGACGGTGGCCGAGCCGGGCCCCGCGAGCCCGCCGGCGAAGACCCAGTTGCCCTCGGCGATGACCCGTTCGTTGAACACGTCGATCGCGGCCTGCTCGTCCTCGGTCGCGAGGTCGGACGACTCGTTGATCACGGAAATCAGGTACTGCATCGCGGATCATCTCCCTGCGGTCGCGGGCGCTCCTCGTGAGCGGCCCGTCACCTCTGCTACGAACGTCCCGCCCCGGATCCGACACACCTTTCCAGATTTCCCGGTACGCCGGTGCGAACGGCCGGCGGCGACCGGAACCACTCGGCCGTGCTCTGGCTCGGGTCCACGTCGCCTCCTACGCTGTGCTGGTGACCGATCTTGACGAGACCACCCTGCCGACCGATCTCATCGCCACGCACTACCTGACCAGCATCGACGAGGTGACCGAACACCTGCGGGCCGCTAATCAACTGGGCCTGGGCGTACGGGTGCGCAGCTATCTGGAGGCCGAGGAGGAGGGCGAGGGCCTGGTCGAGCACTGGGAGGTGGAGCTGCTCACCTCGTCCCCGGTCAGCGAGGAAGAGCCGGCGGAATAGCTCACCTCAACAATTCGAATAGCTCACTCACGTAAATCGCCGTAGCATTTCGCTTGCCATTTTGCATTTGATATTGGTGGGTGAGCGAAATGAATTTCACGGACAACAATTCGGGTATCAAATCGATGTCGACGTCGACGTTCGCGGCCACCGCGGACCACTTCGACGATCCGGCGTTGTCGTTCTGGGACAGGTTCGGCCGGGAGACCGTCGCCCGGCTCGGCCTGCACCAGGGCGACCACGTCTTCGACGGCTGCTGCGGCACCGGCGCCTCGGCGTTGCCCGCCGCTCAGGAGGTCGGCGCCACCGGCCAGGTACTGGGCTTCGACCTGGCCGAGCCGCCGCTCGAGCTGGCCCGGGCCAAGGCGCGGGCGCAGGGCCTGACCAACGCGGAGTTCCGGTTGGGCGACATCGAGCGCACCGGCCTGCCCGCCGAGTCGTTCGACGCCGTGGTCTGCGTCTTCGGGGTCTTCTTCGTGCCGGACATGGCCGCCGCGGTGGCCGAGCTCTGGCGCCTGCTCCGGCCCGGCGGCGTGCTCGCCCTCACGGTCTGGGGACCGGGCTGGCTCGAACCGGCCACCACCGACTTCTGGACCACGGTCGGCGCCGAACGCCCGGACCTGGTGAAGGGCTTCCACCCGTGGACCCGCGTCACGACCGCCGACGCCCTCGCCCGGCTCTACCGCGACGGCGGCGCGACCGCCCCGGTGGTCGAGGCCGAGCCGGGCACGCATCCGCTGCCCGACCCCGAGGACTGGTGGACCATCGTGCGCGGGATGGGCTACCGCGCGACGGTCGAGCAACTCGGCCCGGCGGCGGAAGCCCGGGTCAGGGATGCCAACGTGGCGGCGCTGCGCGAGGCGGGGGTCCGTCAGGTGCAGACGAACATCGTCTACGGGCGGGCCCGCAAACCCGCCCGATCGTGAAATGTTTCGCCCTCCCCGCGGTCCAGCCAGAGACGAAACGCCGGCGAGGGTCGGCCGCAGCGGGCCTACTCGCGGGCCGACCTGCCAACGGCTCGACCTGCACACGCCCCGACCTGCACACGGCCGGTCGTCCCATTATGTGGATGACACGGCCACATCGTGGATTTTTGTGAACCTTGGAGAGTTGCGCCCACATACGAGCCATAACTCTCCAAGGTTCACATCCGGCCTGGAAAACTCGCTGGACTAATACGGCATTATCCGACAAAATTGTGCTCCACAATGGATGCGGATCCCATACTGCGGACGCGGAGTCCAGCAAGCGGTCACCAGTCTCAGCACCTGGCCGCGCGTCCCACATAATGGAAGCGCCACCCGCCACCCGCCACCCGCCACCCGCCACCCGCCACCCGCTGAACCACTGGCCCGGCCGATCACACTTTCCTCGGAAATATCGGATATGCGGGCGAGGCAGGCGGCAGCGCACGACGTCCCCAGCAACTGTCCCGACCGCGTGACCCACCAACTGCGCCGACCGCGTGACCTACCAACGGCGAAAATGCGCGGGCCCGGCTGGGCGGTGCTGTGGAAGGTGCCATGTGATTGCGGCGCAGAGTCGTGAGCACGCGGCCGAGATCGTCGCCGCGGCGGTTGCGCTGGCCGGCATCGTCGCGGCCGCTTTGGCGCCGGCAAAGACCTTGCCCGTACGCCTGGAACTGGCGAACCGGTGAACGCGACGCCCGCACAGCGATGCGTGCTCGGCCTGAGTTCCCTGGCGTCGTTCATCGTGGTGCTCGACATGCCGGTCGCGCTGGGGCGCGAGGGGTGCGGAAGCTACCGCGATGGCGGCTCGCGCCGAAGGGAGACCATCCGCCGGCAGAGCGGCGCCGGCCGGCAGGCAGCCGGCCGGCGCCGCGGCGATCAGTGCTTCAGTGCCTTGAAGAACGGCGCGCCGTTCGGCGTACCGGTGCCGGTCTCGGTGTCGTACCCCTTACGGGAGTGGATCGTCGAGGCCTGCGTGTCGATGGTCTCCAGCCGGAACTGCAGCCCACCGCTCGCGTCGAACGTGTTGATGAAGTCGGTGCGCACCTGCGTCACCGGCTTGGCCGGCGCCTTGATGTCGTCCAGCGCGGACGACGACAGCAACTTGTAGTAGAACGGGTTCACGAAGCCCAGCTTGTGGTGCGCGTTCTGGGACGCGACGGCGATGACGCCGGCCAGCAACGGCGAGGACAGGCTGGTGCCGCCGATCCGGTACTGGTCCCAGTGCGTGCCCTCGGGGAAGACCTGGGTCTGCCCGACCTGGAAGCCGGTGTTCGGGTCGCCGACCATCGCGATGTCCGGGACCGTGCGCATGGCCTGGCCGCCGAAGTACTTCGAGTCCGCGGCCGCGACCTTGCCCTTCTGGTAGAAGGGCTGCGGGAAGATGAAGCTGGTGCCGCCGCCACCGCCGGAGGCGTAGACCGGGTCGGCCCAGCCGCCCTTGCCGTCCAGCGCGGAGTAGGCGCCCTGCCAGCCGTACTCGAACTGGCGCTCGCCGTTCTTGCCGATGCCGATGCTGGTGCCGCCCACGCCGGTCACGTACGGCAGGTCGGCCGGGAAGTCCACCGTCTTGCCCGCCAGGTCGGTGCCGCCGGCCGTCTGGTCCCCGGCGTCGCCGCTGGAGAAGTTGACGGTGATGCCGGTCAGCGCCGCCTCCAGCGAGAACTGGCTGTAGAACTTGACGGTGTCCGCGCCGATCACGTTGATGTCGTCGTTGTCGTTGCCCCACGAGTTCGACACGACATCGGCGCGGTGGTAGTCGATGGTCTCGGCCCAGGCGGTGTCCAGGCCCGCGTTGCAGTCGGTCGCGCCGACGTAGACGATGTTCGCCCCCGGCGCCATCGCGTGCACGGCCTCGACGTCCAGGCTCTCCTCGCCGTACCAGCCCTGCGGGTCGCACTGGTCGAGCTGGTCGTAGCCGTTCGCGGCGGGCTTGACCTCGCGGTACTGACCCGGGCGGAAGGCCGGCTGGTGGTGCACCCGGTTGTACTGCTGCGCGTCCGCGGCCATGGTCGGCGAGGCGTAGGCGTCGGTGATGGCCACCGTCACGCCCCGGCCGTCCACCCCACTACGGAGCAAAGAGCTTTCCCCGTACGCCGTCTGGAGTTGCTGCGGCCCGTAACCGCACACGTCGTACGACTGGGTCTTGCCCTGGAAAGCGGGTTGGTCCTTCGCCGCGTTCTGGCCGAAGTAGGCAGAACACGGCTGACCCGGCCGGAACCCGGTCGCGGGACCCGGTTCCACGTCGGCCGGGCGGTGCAACTGGGCGCCCTGGTCGATGCCGAGCACACCGGCGACCGAAGCGACGACCGAGTCGGTGGTGCCGCCCGGGAAGGACAGCGCGCCGGCGTTCGCGTGCACCGTCTTGCTCTGGTAGGAGTATTCGTTGACGGTGGTGCCGAAGACCTTGTCGATTTGTGCGGTCGTGCCGCTCGCCTCGACGTACATGCCGCTGGGTAGGGTCTTCTCGACCCGGAACCCGTTGGCCTTGAGCCAGTTCTGGACCTCGGCGACGTCGGACGCCTTGGGGCCGAACCGGCTGCGGAACTCGCCGTCGGACAACCACTTACCGTAGTCGCGGCTGTCCGGATCGGAGACTCGCTGTAGCGTGGCGACGGCGTCGTCACTGTTGCGCATGTTCAGAAGTAACCCGAACGTGATGCGGTCGTTGCTCGGCGTGGCTCCGAGGCTTTTGGCCTGGGACAACCACTTCGGCGCGCTGTTCGCGATCGCGTGCCGGCCGGGCGAGGGGGTCGGCGCGGCCGACGCCGGTGCTGCCGCTGCCGTGACCACGAGGGCCGCGGCTCCGGCTATGGCACCGATGGCGACGCGCCTGTGCACGGTGAAACCACCCATGCGGCATCTCCAAAATGGTACGAGGGATAAACGGGGGCACGGTCAGAGAACTCGCGCCGACACACCGTGGTCAAGATCTTGAAATATTGATCTCATCCATACCGCAGCCATTGACATATTCGCCTATTAGGGGGTGGTGTTCATTACATCGATATTTAGAAAACCATCTCCGAAAGCGGTAGCGTGTCCGATATGGATGATGCGAAGCGGGGGATCGACACGTCGGTGCCGCATCCGGCCCGGCGGTACAACTACTGGCTGGGCGGCAAGGACAACTTCGCCGCCGACCGCGAATCGGGCGACGAGTTCGCGCGGCGCTTTCCCGGCGTCCGCATCGGGGTCCGCGCCAACCGCGCGTTCCTGCAGCGCACCGTGCGGTTCCTGGCCGCCGAGCGGGGGATCCGGCAGTTCCTCGACATCGGCACCGGCTTACCCACCGCCGACAACACGCACGAGGTGGCGCAACGCGTCGCGCCCGAGTCCCGGGTGGTGTATGTCGACAACGACCCGCTGGTGATGACGCACGCGCGGGCGTTGCTCGACAGCACGCCGCAAGGGCGTACGGCCTATTTAGAAGCCGATCTCCGTAACCCCGGCGACATTCTGCGGGAGGCGGCCGAGACGCTCGATTTCGGCCGGCCGATCGCCGTGCTGCTGGTGGCCGTCCTGCATTTCATTCCCGGTACGGGTGCCGCCCGGCCACTCGTCCGTGAGCTGCTCGACGCGATGCCGTCCGGGAGCTATCTTTCGGCGACCCACGGCACGCTGGAGTTCTCGCCGCCGGAGTACCGTAAGGCCCACGAGGAGCTACGCGCGGCCGGGCGCTCGGATGCGTGGCTGCGCGGCTCGGACGAGTTCGGTGCGGTGTTCGACGGGCTCGAGCTGGAGGAACCGGGCCTGGTGCCGGTGACCGAGTGGCGGCCCGACACCGACGGGCCGCTGCCGGACCGCAAGGACGTCGCGATCATCGGAGCCGTCGGTAAGAAGCCCTGATCAGCGGGTCAGCCACCACGGCACCCGCTCACGCGGCAGATCGGGGCCTTCCTCGCCGACGATGGACCCGATCCGCCGCACCGTGCCGGGCCGCCGGTTCCGCAGCACGGCCACCACGATGATGCCGATCATCAGCCAGATGTGCGCGAGGTAGGGCGTCAGGTTGATCGGATAGACCGGCGACGGATAGACCGATCCGTAGAGGGCGGCACAGAAGATGGCGACACCGATCACCGGGATGACCGCGTGCAGGAACAGGTTGTAGCGCGGGCGGGTCCGGCGGAAGAAGATCACGCTGCCCACGCAGAGGCCGATGAAGACCATCACGATGCAGAGCGTGCCGAGCGTCGCGAAGAAGTAGTAGACGGTGGTGGGCTGCCCGCCGAGGTTGTCCGACCCGAGGCCGAACCCGACGGCGGCGGCGAGAACGGTGGCCACCGCGGCCAGCGACACCGACGCGTTGGCCGGCGTCCTGGACCGCGAGTTGATCCGCCCCAGCCAGGCGGGCAGCGCCCCCTCGCGGCTCATGGCGTGCAGCGTCCGGGTGCCCGCGGTCATGCATCCCACGCAGAGGAAGAACGCCGACAGCACGCCGCCGACCTCGACGAGCGTGCCGAAGCCGTGGCCCAGATATTCGTCCGCGATCGTCTTCAACGCGAACGGGTCGGCGCCGAAGACGGTGCCCGCCGACACCCCGAAGCCGATCGTGAGCGTGTACGCGGTCCACAGGTACAGGACGATCGCGAACAGCACGGACACGATCACCGCGGTGGGGACCGAGCGGCGCGGCATCGACGTCTCCTCGCCGAAATCGGCGGCGGTCTCGAATCCGAGGAACGACGAGACGGCCAGGATGATCCCGTAGAAGACGCCGGAGAACCCGCCGCGGTTGGTGTGCGCGAACGTGAACGGCTGCAGCGTGTTCCCGTGTGCGCCGCCTTTTGCCGTCACCGCGATATTCACGATGAGAATGATGATCACGACGGCGGTCCCGACGACCAGCAGAAGGCGGGTCGCTATCCGGATGCGGGCGACCGACAGTGCCACCAATAACGCCATTCCGGCCACGAAGAGCGGGAACCACCAATGCGTCGAAAGATGCAGCAGATCGGTGAGCAGGAAGGCCGCGGCCGCCATCGCCATCGGTATCGCGCAGAGCATGCAGAATCCGTAGAGCCAGCCCGCCACGAAGCCCGCCGACTTGCCCAGCGTGCGGCTCACGTAGGTATAGGCGTAACCGGCCGTCGCCATGCGCCGGGTGAATCCGACGACGACGAAAGCGAGCGCCAGACAGGCGGCACCGCCGATGAGAAAGGCCAGCGGAGTGGAACCGCCGGCCACCGCCGCGATCCCGGGAAGGTTCAGCAGCATCGTCATGCCGGGTGCGATGAGGGTCACCGAGACGGCGATGACATCGAGCGTGGAAAGCACCCCGTGGGCCAGTCGCGGATCCCCGTTCGGAATTTCCCGATCCGCGGATTCGGGGGCGCCGTCACCGTCCCCGGGCAGGGAACGAAGGGCCATGCTGTCCACGATTCGCACTTCCATTCGCGCGGGGGGTTCGCTACTGGTGCCGTATCAGGCAAACGCACGCACGGGTAGCAAGTTCACCATTCGTGAACTGGGTTACTTCGCGGAATAGCTAGGCGCGGCGGGTCGTACCGAAGCGGCGCTGGTAGGCCGACGGGCTCATCGACAGCTTCTTCGCGAACACCCGCCGCATACTCTCGTAGTTGGGGAATCCGGCCCGGACCGCCGCCTGCGTGGCGGTGTGGCCCTGGTCGAGCAGCGCGCGAGCCATCTCGAACCGGATGCTCTCCACATACCGGGCGGGTGCGGTGGACAGCTCGTCATGGAAGATCCGGGTGAGGTGCCGGGTGCTGACGTTCAGGTGCTTCGCCAGCTCGCCGAGCGAGTAGTTGCCGCCGGGGTTCGCGGTCACCAGGTCGGTGATCGTCCGCAACGCCGGCGAGCGGGGCGGCGGGCCCTGCAGCGGCGCCGAGAACTGGGACTGACCACCCGCACGCTGCATGTACACGACCAGGTGCCGGGCCACGTCGCGGGCCACGTCGGCACCCAGGTCCTCCTCGACCAGCGCCAGCGCCAGGTCGATGCCGGCGGTGACCCCGGCCGAGGTGTACGTGCTGCCGTCCTTCACGTAGATCGCGTCCTTGTCGACCTGAACCGTCGGGCACCGGGCCGCCAGCACGTGGGTGACCTTCCAGTGGGTCGTCGCGCGCTTGCCGTCGAGCAGTCCGGCGGCGCCGAGCACGAAGGCCCCCGTGCAGATCGACGCGACCCGCCGGGCGGCCGCGACCGGCACCCGGGTGGCGTCCGCCAGATCCCACGGGACCGGGTTGCGCGGGAAGAGGTCCGAGCCGGCCACCAGGAACGTGTCGGCCGGCGGCGTGTCCGTGACCGAGCCGTCGACGGCGATCTTGACGCCGAGGTTCGACACGACGTCGCCACCGGTCGGCGACACCAGCACGATCTTGTAGTGGGCGCCGAACCGGTTCGCCTCCTGGAAGACCTCGGCGGGCCCGGCGACGTCCAGCAGCGTGACGCCGTCGTACACCAGGATCGCGACGCGGGTTTCCTCCTGCCCCTTACCGGAACTCTGAGCCACAGCCCATTGGTAGCACACCGTAGTCCGGATCCGAGGAGTTCGTGGCCGGACCAAGGCGGTCGCGGAGGCCTCCCGATCGCCAGCATGGAACCATCGCCCCGATCCCGGAAGACGCAGAGGTCATGTCACAGATCACCATGGAGACGCCGCCGACCCGCCGCCGGTTGGGCCGAGGCTCCTCCTTCGCTCTGCTCGTGGTCGCCAACGTGCTGATGATGGCGGCCGCCAGCGCACCGTCGCCGATCTACCCGCTGTATCTGCAACGCTGGGGCTTCTCGGTCACGATGTTGACGGTGATCTTCGCGGTCTACGTCGCCGGCCTGCTCGGCGCCCTGCTGACCGTCGGCTCGTTGAGCGACCACCTGGGCCGGCGCCCGCTGCTGATCGTCTCGCTGCTGGTGGCGGCGGGCAGCACCACGATCTTCTGGACCGCCGGCGGCGTGACGTCGCTGCTGATCGCGCGGGTGGTGCAGGGCATCGCCACCGGGATGGCGACCGGTGCGCTCGCGGCCGGCCTGGTCGAGTTCGCCCCGCGGGAACGACCGCATCTGGGCCCGGCCATGACCGCCGTCGCCACCAGCTTCGGCCTGGCGCTCGGCGCCGGCGTGGTCGGGCTCATCGTGCAGGTGACCAGCCATCCCGACGCGTACGTCTTCCCCGTTCTGACCGCGGCGTTCGTGGTCCTCGCGGCCCTGGTCCTGACCATCCCGGAGACCAGCGCGCGGCGGGCCGGCGGCCTGGCCTCGGTGCGGCCCAAGATCCGGATCCCGCGCGAGACCCGCTCGGAGTTCGTCGCCTCGATCCCGGCCATCGTCGCGGGCTGGTCGGTCGCCGGGCTGTTCCTCGCCCTCACCCCGTCGCTGGTGGGCAACGTCCTGCACGTGCGGTTCGGCGCCGCGGGCGGGCTCACCATCGCGCTGCTGTTCATCGCGAACAGCGCGGGCGGTCTCTGGGCGATCCGGCACGCGCCGCGGATCGCGATCCTGCTGGGCGCGAGTCTGCTCACCCTGGGTGCGATCGGCTTGGCCCTTTCCCTCCTGTACGCCTCCCCGGCCGTCTTCATCGCCGGAACGGTGGTCTCCGGAGTGGCCGTGGGCCTGACGTTCAACGGGACGCTGCGCAGCATCAGCGCGGCCACCACGGCGAAGTCGCGCTCGGAGGTGTTCTCCGCGGCGTACGTGATCAGCTACGCGGCGATGAGCCTGCCCGCGCTCGGCGCCGGCGTGGTCGCGCCGTCCTGGGGACTGGCGACCACCGGCTACGTGTACATCGCGTTCGTCGTCGTGCTGGCGGTGACCGCCGCGACTCACGCCGCCCGCATGCACGCCCGGCGGCGCACCGCCCTGCGCGTCGGGGCGCCCGCACCGACCGCCGGCTGACCCGCCGGCCGGGAAGGAACCACCCTTGCATGCCATCACCGTGCGCGACCGGGACGCCGGAATCGTCGGACTCACCCGCACCGAGATGCCGCACCCCCGCGCCGATCTGAACGACGTCATCGTGCAGGTCCACGCCGCCGGGTTCACCCGCGGTGAGCTCGAGTGGTCCACCACCTGGACCGACCGCGCCGGCCGCGACCGCACCCCCAGCATTCCCGGTCACGAGTTGTCCGGTGTCGTCATCGAGCTCGGCTACGGAACCACCGGACTCACTGTCGGCCAGCGCGTGTTCGGACTGACCGACTGGACCCGGGACGGGTCGCTGGCCGAATACACGGCGGTCGAGGCCCGCAACCTCGCACCGCTGCCCGCCGACGTCGGCCACACGTTCGCCGCGGCCCTGCCCGTCTCCGGGCTGACCGCGTGGCAGGGCCTTTTCGAACACGGCCGGCTCACGGCCGGGCAGAGCGTGCTGATCCACGGCGCCGCCGGCGGGGTCGGCTCGATCGCCGTGCAGCTCGCGCGCCAGGCCGGGGCGTACGTGATCGGCACCGGCCGGGCCGCCGACCGGGACACCGCCCGCGGCCTCGGCGTGCACGCCTTCGTGGATCTGGCCGCCGACGACCTGGACGGCATCGGCGAGGTCGACCTGGTCCTCGACGTCATCGGCGGCGACATCCTGGCGAAATCGACCGAACTGGTCCGCCCGGGCGGCACGGTCGTCACCGTCGCCGGGCCGCCGGCGGTCCAGCCCCGCGACGGGCGGGCCATCTTCTTCGTCGTCGAGCCCGACCGGGCCCGCCTCGCCGACCTGGCCGAGCGCATGCGCACCGGGCGGCTGCGGCCTCTCGTCGGCCGCGTGCTCCCGCTCGCCGAGGCCGACGCCGGTTTCGCGCGTCACCCCCGCATCACCGGGCGGACGATCATCCGGGTCACGAAGGACTGAGCATGGCAACGGTGCTGGCATACCAGACCCCCGCTATGGGTCACCTGTTTCCCACCAGCGTGCTACTGACCGAACTGCGCGAGCGCGGGCACCGGATCGCGCTGCGGACGCTTCGCACGGGCGTACGGCTGGGCCGGGAATGGGGGTTTGCGGTCGAGGCTGTCGATCCGCGCATCGAGGCGATGCCGTTGGACGACGCCGACGCGACCGGGCCCGAAGACGCTCTGCGGCGGGCGTTCGCCACCTTCGGGCGGCGGGCCGAGATCGAGGTGGACGATCTGCGCACGGCGATCGACGAGGTCGCCGCGGACGTGCTCATCATCGACGCGAACTGCTGGGGCGCGGCGGCGGCGGCGGAGGCCAGTGGGTTGCCGTGGCTGTCGTTCTGGGCCTATCTGCCGTACCTGCGGTCGACGGCGGCACCGCCGTACGGGCCGGGACTCAAACCGTTGCCGGGACTGCTGGGCCGGATCCGGGACGCGCGGATGCGGCCGAAGCTGAGCCGGGTCTTCAACGACGCGATGCTCACTCCGCTGAACCGGGTGCGCGCGCGGGTCGGCGTACCGCCGCTGAGCTCGGCCGACGACTACGTGCTGCGGCCACCGCTGAAGCTCGTCACCACCGCCGAACCGTTCGAGTACGCGCATCCGGACTGGGACGACTCGATCCAGCTCATCGGCCCGCTGTCGTTCGACCCGGCGCCCGAGCGGGTGCCCGGCTGGCTGGCCGCCGTCGACCGGCCGATCGTGCTGGTGTCGACGTCCTCGGAGTTCCAGGGCGACACCGACGTGGCGCTCGCCGCACTCACCGCGCTGGCAGGCGAGCCGGTCCACGTCGTGGCCACGTTTCCGGGCGGTGTGCCCGCCGGAATCACCGTGCCGGCGAACGCCACCGTCCTCGAGTTCGCGCCGCACGGCATGGTGCTGGACCGCGCGGCGTGCGCCATCACCCACGGCGGCATGGGCACCACCCAGAAGGCTCTCCTGCGCGGCGTCCCGGTGTGCGTGGCGCCGCAGGGCCGCGACCAGTTCGAGGTGGCCCGGCGCGTCGAGGTGGCGGGCTGCGGCACCCGGCTGCGGCCCGGCGATCTCACCCCGCACCGGCTCCGGGAGAAGGTCCGGCGGACGATGGCGATGACCGAGGGCGCGCGCCGGGTCGCCGCCGGGTTCGCCCGGAGCGGCGGCGCCCCGCGCGGCGCCGACCTGATCGAAGGACTACTGCGCTGAGCGGCTCATGTCACGAGTCGAGCTGATGGGCGGCCGGCGTCCGGATCGGGGCGAAATTCGACTGCATGTAGCTGGTGTACGGCGGTGCGGGCCGGCTGGCCTCGTCCAGTTCGGCCAGGTCCTGGGCGGTGAGGGTGAGCTGGCCGGCGGTGAGGTTCTCGGTGAGCTGATCCGGGGTGCGGGCGCCGAGGGTGACGCTGGTGACGGCGGGCTGGGCGAGCAGCCAGGCGATCGCGACCCGGGCCGAGGTGGTGGCGTGCCGCTCGGCGACGGTCCGCAGCACGTCGACCACCCGGACGGCCTTCTGCTCGTCGACGCGGAGCTGGAGTGTCGAGCCGATCCGGCCGCGGCGGGAGTCGGGCACCGGGCCGTTGCTGAACTTGCCGGTGAGCAGGCCGTCGGCGAGCGGTTTGGTGACGGTCAGCCCGAGGCCGGCGTCCACGCCCATCGGGATGAGCTCGTGCTCGGCGTCGCGGGTGACCAGCGAATAGGCCGTCTGGCCGACCACGAACCTGGCCCGGTCGTGCAGCGCCGACAGGCCCAGCCCCTTGCTGATCTGCCAGGCGGCGAGGTTGGCGGCGCCGAGGTAGCGGACCTTGCCCTGGCGTACGACGTCGTCCAGGACGCCCAGGGTTTCCTCCAGCGGCGTCAGCGGGTCCCAGTTGTGGACGTAGTACACGTCGAGGTAGTCGGTGCGCAGCCGGCGCAGGCTTTCCTCGAGTGCGCGCATGATGTGCAGCCGGGTCAGTCCGTGGTCGTTGACTCCGGGCCCGAGCGGCGCGATCACCTTGCTGGCGATCAGGACGTCCGCGCGGCGCTGCCGGATCACCCGGCCGAGCAGTTCCTCGCTCTCGCCGTTCGCGTACGCGTCGGCCGTGTCGATAAGGTTGACACCGGCGTCGAGCGCGGCCCCGACAAACCGGTCCGCCTCGTCGGGGCCGAGCGCGCCCATCGCCCCGTAGACGGGGTGTCCCCGCCCGCCGAAGGTCATGGTTCCGAGGGACAGCTCCGAGACCCAGACACCGGTGCGCCCGAGCAAGCGATATTTCATGACAGCTAGTACGCGGGGGAGTGCCCGCGATTCATGGCTGCGTCCGGGATCACCGTCAGTGACCGGCCGCGGATCAGCACCGTTCCTGTCAGAAGCCCTGCGGAGCGTGGCCGAGATACGTCAGATCCCATCCCGCGTCGCCGGTGTACTTGTCGATCAGGCGGCCGGACTCGTAGTGCTCGACCGTCAGGACGCCGGCGAAGCGGAGGTAGGCGCCGTCGAAGCCGGTCAGGCGGGACGCGGCGCGTCTCGGCCAGGGCAGCTCCTTGGCCAGCCAGGTGCGGGTCAGGTCGCGCTCTCGTTCGAACATCACGACATAACGGGTTTCTCCGTCTACAAAGGTGTATCGGAGGATGTTGGCCACCGGCTTGCCGGTCTTCGAGTCGGTGAACACATAGCGGCGCTCGAAGGTCATCTTCGCCGTGCCGCCGCCGATGATCCGCCCCTGGAACGCCAGCATGAGAAGCGGAAGCTCGGTGCGGCCATGCTTTTCGGTGCTGGTGATGACCGAGGCGACGACCGCGTACGGCCCGGCCTGTCCCCGGGCGCGATACCAGTCGTTGACGACCCTTTTCAGGCTGACGTTGCCCCAATGATGGTCGTGATAGCCGGTGCCGGTGGTCTCGTGCCGTGCGCCGTCGATGACGTAGTGCCCGCGCACCGTTCCGCGCGGCACCGCGGCCAGCCAATTGAACTCGAGGTCACGTTTCTCGCCGAAGAGCACGTGCCCGGTTTCCGGACGCCACGCGGGCACGTTCGCGGTCAGCGTGAAATCAACGCTCACCCGCCCGGCGGTCGCCTGGATCCGATACTCCCGCAGGTCTTTGCCGGCAAAACGATGAGGACCCAGCCGTACGTCCGTACGCCCGCGCGCCGCCGACCACGCCGCCGCCGGAAAGGTGACCGCCGTACCGGAACGCGTCCCGTCGGCGAGTTCCAGATTGACCCACAGTTGCGGCGCCAGTGCCATGAACACCACCACGACCTTCGCACCGTCGGCCAGGTGCGCGTCGAAATACCAGCACTCGTACGCCCCGGAATCGTCGCTCATCCGGGCACCGTCCTCCCATTCCCGTACGGCGTGCGGGTCCAGGTCGAAACGCGCGAAGTCATTGCTCAGCTCGGCCGGCATAGAACGAAGGTCCCCTTTCCGAGACGTTGAACCGCGACCCGCCCCGATCGTCTTTAGCTGCGACTCGTCGCAAGTGGCGACGGATGACGGGAAAGGTTTCTGATGCTGAATTCGCAAGCGGCCGAACTGTTGACGATGCTCGCCGGCGCGCCACCGTTGGCCAGCACGCCGATCGAGGCGCGTCGTCAAGCGGCGACGCGTGCGGTGAGCTTGACCGGTGACGTGACCGAACTCGCCGCGGTCGACGACGTGCTGGTCGATACGGTGCCGGTTCGCGTTTACCGGCCGAGCGTTTCGCCGGGTCTGCCGGTGGTGGCGTTCGCGCACGGCGGCGGCTGGTCGATCGGCAATCTCGACACACACGACCGAATGGCACGTGACCTGGCCGCCCGCTCCGGTGCGGTGGTTGTCGCGATCGATTTCCGGCTGGCGCCCGAGCATCCTTTTCCGGCCGGGCTCGACGACTGCGTGGGCGTGCTCCGGCGGCTGCTGCAGGACGGGGCCGGCTTGGCGGTGGATCCGGCGCGGGTAGCGGTCTGCGGCGAGAGCAGCGGCGCGAACTTGCTGGCGGCGGCGTGCCAGTCGCTACGGGGCACGGGCATCGTGCACCAGGTCCTGATCTACCCGGTGCTCGACCTTGCCGGGGTGGGCGCCACGGAAAGCTACCGCGCGTTCGGCGAGAGCGGGTATTTCCATTCCACCGAGGACATCGCGCACATCGTCCGCGACTACGCCGGCACCGCGGACGTACGGGACCCGCGCCTCTCGCCGGCGCGCGCGGCCGATCTGTCGGGACTGCCGCCGGCGACGATTCTCACCGCCGAGCTCGACCCGGTGCGGGACGAGGCCGAGGCGTACGCGGGAAGGCTCGGTGATGCCGGAGTGCCGGTCGAGCTGCGCCGGTTCGACGGGCAGATTCATGCCTTTGTCTCCTTTGCCGGGGTGCTGGAGGATGGGGTTCGGGGGCGTGCCTGGATCGCGGACCGGATCCGTCAGGCCCTCTTCTGATCGGGGCCCCGGCAATTCCTCGCCCGAATTCCGGCCGCCAGACTAATGCGCGTTCGAGGCCGGTATAGCGACTCGTGTTCCGATTCACGAAGCCATTGACTAACCGCGGCAAGCCTGAACCTATTGGAGTGCGTCTCTGTTGGGGGACCGTTGTAGCTGCTAAGTTCCCGCGGTGAAGATTTATCTGTCCACCGACATGGAGGGTACGGCGGGCATCGTCGACTGGCAGCAGTGCGTCGGCGACGGGCCGGACGCCGCGGCCGGGCGCGAGCTGCTCCTCGCCACGCGCTGGTGGCGGCGCATCAGACCAGCGTCCTGCTGACGCGGGGAATCGCGCTGGAAAGGTGAGGCGGTACGCTGTCGGCGGCACGAACTGTCAGCGAGGTGCCCCGCCGATGGCGGGGAGAATCGGGAAGCCGGTGTGAATCCGGCACGGGCCCGCCGCGGTGACCGGGGAGCCGCCGTCCAGGCACGCCACTGGCCGTAAGGCTGGGAAGGCGGACGGTCGGGCAACGATCCGGGAGTCCGAAGACCGGCCTCGCGTCTGGTCGCCCCTTTCCGGAGGGGCGCGAGCGCAGCGGGAGCCTGCCCATGATCAACCAGCTGTACGACGTGATCCATCGCCGCCGGGACGTGCGCGGCCAATTCACCGGCGCGCCCATTGCGGCCGACGTCCTGGAGCGGGTGCTGGCCGCCGCCCACGCCGCGCCCAGCGTCGGACTGTCCCAGCCGTGGGACTTCATCCTGATCGAGGACGACGGTGTGCGCGATACGTTCTACCAGCATGTACGCGGCGAGCGAGACGTCTTCGCCGCCACTCTCGAGGGGCCGGACGCTGAGCGGTTCAGCCGGATAAAAATCGATGGCGTACGGGAATCCAGCTTGTCGGTTGTGGTGACCTATGACCCGGACCGGGGGAGTCCGGCGGTGCTGGGGCGGCACGCGATCGCCGACGCCGGTCTCTATTCGGTGTGCCTCGCGATCCAGAACCTGTGGCTGGCCGCGACCGCCGAGCAACTCGGTGTCGGATGGGTGTCGTTCTACCGCGAGCCGTTCGTGCGGGAGCTGCTCGGTATCCCCTCGCACGTGCGGCCGGTGGCCTGGCTCTGCCTCGGTCCGGTCACGCACCTCGAGTCGCGGCCCGACCTGGAACGGCACGGCTGGCGGCAACGTCGCCCCTGGCAGGAAGCGGTACATCAAGGACGTTGGCTGGGGGCTTGACATAGTTGGTACTACGAACCATTCTGAAGTGGTTCGTAGTACCAACCTATTTCGCTTCGGGAGGCTTGCATGTACGCCGCCGTCGTCACCTCGTTCGACACCCCGCCCCGCTACCAGGAGCATCCGGAGCCCGTCGCCCGCGGCCGGGACGAGATGGTCGTGGACGTCCTGGCCACCGCGCTGCACCCGCGCGTCCGGTCGCAGGCGGACGGGTCGCACTACACCAGCACCGACGAGTTACCCCTGGTGCCCGGCATCGACGCCGTGGTCCGCGACCCGAAGGGCCGGATCCGCTACACCGTCCTCGACGACACCACCCTCGGCGCGATGGCCGAGCGCACCGTGATCGAGGCGGACCGCAGCGTGGTGCTGCCCGCCGGGATCGACCCGGTGCAGGTGGCGGCCGCGATGAACCCGGTGATGTCGTCGTGGATGGCGCTGCGCCGGCGCATCGACTTCGCCCGCCGGCAGCGGGTGCTGATCCTGGGCGCGACCGGCAACGCCGGCCGGATGGCGGTGCAGGTCGCCCGGCGGTTCGGCGCCGGCCAGGTGATCGCGGCCGGCCGTGACAGCGCGCGTTTGGCCCGGTTGGCCGCGGACAGCACGTGCACGTTCGACGAACTGGCGAAGGCGGCCGACGTGGACGTGGTGCTCGACTACGTCTGGGGCGAGCCGGCCGCCCGCGCGATGACCGACGTGCTGACCGCCCGCGCCGACCGGGGCAAGCAGTTGACCTGGATCCAGATCGGCTCGGTCGCGGGCCCCACGGCCGCGGTCCCGTCGGCGGCGCTGCGCTCGGCCCGCTTCCAGATCGTCGGCAGCGGCATCGGCTCGGTCCCCGGCCGCGATTTCCTCAAGGAGCTGCCGAAGATGGCCGCGGCGGTCGCCGAGGGGGCGTTCGACGTGCGCGCCCGAGCCGTGCCGCTGGCGCAGGTGGCGGAGGCCTGGCCCGCGACGGCCGGCACAGCGGACCGCATCGTGTTCGTGCCGTGAGCCCCGCCGCCGGCCTCCTGGAAGAACGCTACGGCAGCGGCGGGCCCAGCATGGTTTCCAAATGCGCCTGGAGCTGGCGGCGCTCGGCCGGTCGCAGCGTCTCGACCATGGGCGCCAGCAGCTCGACGACACGCCGGTAGACCGGCCCGACAAGCTCCTCACCCGCAGGCGTGAGGAACACGTCCACCGCACGGCCGTCCGTCTCGCTCGGCGCCCGGCCCAGCAGCCCGCGTTTCTCGGCCCGATCGACCAGCCCCGTCATGGTCGACTTCTCCAGGCCGAGGTAGTCCGCGAGGGCGGTCATCCGCAGCCGCCGGTCCCGCAGGATGCCCATGACCCGCAGCTGCGTCAGCGACAGGTCATTCTCAGCGCCGACCCGATTCAACACCGCCATGACGCTGAACGCAGTCTGCGCGAGCGCGTCGATCAGCCGGGCGTCGACGTCCGATCTCTCCACGAGCATCGACCCTACACACAATTAAGTACGTAGTACAAACTATCGCGCCACGTGACGTCCGAGGCGGGTGTCTATCGATCTCGCAGCCGCACCGACGCTTCCGTCTCACCCGGGCGCACCGCGAAGGGCTCGTCCTCGACCGTGTAGTCGCCGTAGAAGCCATGCACCACCATCTTTCCGTTCTCGTCCGTACGCATCTCGGTGGGCGGAACCCACCACTCTCCCTTGATCAGCTCGGCCAGCCTGTCGTACGACGGCTTCTTCGTACCGTCCGACCTGATCAGCCCGACCGGCGCGCCCAGCCAGGCGCCGTCATCCGTGATGCCCCAGTAGTTGATCGACTGGACCGCCGGATGCTCGACCAGCGACCGGTAGTGCCGCACGATCTCGTCCGCCTGCCGAGCCTCGCCTTCCTCCGTGGTCGGCCACGACGGAATCTGGTAGTCGTTCAGGTCGCGGATCTCGGGCGGCATCAGATGGCCGGAGACGATCGTGCTTTCGGTCAGGTGCAGCGGCAGCCCGTACCGAGCGAACCGATCGAGCATCTTCCGCATGTACTCCTCGCCGCGATATCCCTGGTGCATGTGCGTCTGCAGGCCGATCGCGTCGATCTGGACGCCGGCCTCGAGCACCCCCTCGATCAGGCATTCGTACGCCGAGGTGAGGTCGAAGTCGTTGAGCACCAGGGTGGCCGACGGGTTCGCGGCACGCGCCTCCTCGAACGCGAGCCGCACCATCGCGATCCGGCCGCGCGCCCGCGCCAACGGGGTGATCGCGTTCTCCCCGTTCTCGAAGACCGGCATGATGACGGCCTCGTTGATCGCGTCCCACGTGTCGATCAGACCCGCGAACCCGGAGACCAGATCGCGGATCCGTCGGCGCAGCAGCGTCTCCACTTCGTCGACGTCGAGGCCCAGCAGCCACGAAGGTTGCACCGTGTGCCAGACCAATGGGTGGCCCTTCACGGTGACCCCGCGCTCGGCGAACCAGCGGGCCGTCGCCGTCAGCCGCTTGACGTCGGGCGCACCACGACGCGGCTCGTAGCGCCCCCAGTAGAACGGCAGCGTCGCCGTGTTGAACAGGCCGAGCCACAGCTCACCGAGCTCGTCGAGCCCGATCCCGGACGATCCGCCGAAGCCCTCGACCTCGGCGGCCTCCGACGGATCCGCGCCCCCGACGGGCCGGACGAAGTCGAAGCCGATGTTGCCGAACGCGAACGCGTGCCGTTTCTGGGCAACGGTCACGACCCGGCCGGCGACCGGATCGCCGTCGGGGCCGAGGACGGTGACCGTGACCTGGCCGCGCCGGTGGGCGTACGGGTCAGTCATGAATTGCCTCCGTGGTGACGATCACTCTCTTGGAAAGTTTTCGCAGAAAATTGCGAAAGTGTCGTTCGGAAGCGCAGCATAGGTGCGCCGGAACCGCCCGGTCAAGGCCGCGGCACCGCCGCACCGGCCGGACATCCACTCACAGATAGGCTGATGCCATGGCCAGCGAGCCCTCATCGGAAGGCACCCGTTCCCGCGCGACCCTGCAGGAGGTCGCGTCCCTGGCGGACGTGTCGATCTCGACGGTCTCGAAGGTGCTGAACGGACGGGCCGGCGTGTCCAGCGAGACACGCGCGCGCATCGAGGCGCTGCTGCAGGATCACCGGCAGTCGCAGCGGCCGCCGAAACGCCAGGTCGCGCCACTGCTCGAGGTCGTCTGCTACGAAATCGACAGTCCGTTCGCCGGCGAGGTCCTGGCCAGCATCGAGCAGGCCGCGCGGCAGCGGCGGATCGGCATGGTGCTCACCGGCACCACTCCCGACCAGACGCCCTACGAGGAGTGGGTCGAGGACGTGCTGCGCCGGCAGCCGGTCGGGGTCGTCCTGGTCGCCTGCGTGCTGCCCGCCGAGGTCAAGCAGCGGCTGCTGTCGCGCGACATCCCGCTCGTCGCGATCGACCCCGCGGGCGCGCCGGCACCGGATGTGCCGTCCGTCGGCTCGGCCGACTGGAACGGCGGCTACCTGGCCACCCGTCACCTGATCGACCTGGGCCACCGGCGCATCGGGATCATCACCGGCCCCGGCGACATGATGGCCTCGACGGCGCGCCTGTCCGGCTACCGCGCCGCGCTGGACGCGTCCGGCCTCCCGGTCGCCCCGGAGCTCGTCCGGTCCGGCGAGTTCCACCACGCCGACGGCCTGGCCGAGGGCCTCGCGTTGCTCTCCCTGCCGGAGCGGCCCACCGCCATTTTCGCTTCCTCCGACCTGTACGCGCTGGGCGTCTACGAGGCGGCCCGCTCGCTCGGGCTGGCGATCCCCGCGGATCTTTCGGTCGTCGGGTATGACGACCTGTCGATCGCGCAGTGGGCGGTGCCGCCGCTGACCACCGTCCACGTCCCGCTGGTCGCGATGGCCGAGCAGGCCGTGCACCTGGTGCTGCGCCTCGCCGACGAGCCGGACCTGGCGTTCAGCCGTATCGACATCGACACGACGCTGGTCGTGCGCAACAGCACCAGGCAGGCCGACTTCGTGTTCCCGCCGTCGGCCGAGGCTAAGCGCGGACGCTCGGCCCGTACGAAAATTTCCGGGAAATAAAGAAACCTTGACGCGCAAGTTTCGCACGGCCTAGTCTCGTCGCACATCGCCAAGAAGGCTGATCCAGCTTCGTTCCGCAGCGACACAACGACGACCCGACCAGCGATCTCGTGCGCTTGCACGCGACCACGCGGGTTGGCCTCCGCACGCCCCTCAGGGCCCGAAATCTTTCGTCAGCTCCATGAAGAGTGGAGAGGGTTCCATGCGCCTTTTGCCGATCTCACAGTCTCGTCTCCGGCCGTTGTCCGTTCTTGCCGCCGCCGTTCTCGCCGTCTCGTCCCTGGCCGCATGCGGCGGTTCGAGCAGCGACACGGCCGCCGCCGGCAGCGCGACCTCCGGCACCATCAACTGGTGGGGCTGGACGCCGACCGACACCGCGACCGCCGAGACCTACATTTCCGCCTTCAACAAGCAGTATCCGAACATCAAGGTCAACTACAAGCTGGTCAACATCTCCGACTGGGTGGCGGCGCTGCGTCCGGCGCTGCTGTCGGGCAAGGGCCCGGACGTCTTCGACATGCAGCCCGGCGCCTACGTCGCACAGTTCAAGTCGTTCGCCGAGGACCAGACGAAACTCGCCCAGGACGCGCTCGGCGCCGACTGGAAGTCGGCGATCGCCCCGATCGGGGTCAGCGGTCTGACCGCCGACAACAAGCTCACCGCGATGCCGGTCGGCTCGGTCTACGCCGGAATGCTGTGGATCAACGGCGACATCTTCAAGAAGTACAACCTGAAGCCCCCCACCACGCTCGCGGAGTGGAAGAACGTCTGCCAGACGCTCAAGGCGAACAAGGTCGGTTGCTTCGTGCAGGGCGCCGCCCAGGAGGGCTTCGACCAGGACACCCTCCAGTCGATCGCGAACTCGGTCCAGCCCGGCCTGTGGACCAAGGTGTCGACCGGCGACGCGAAGTGGAACGAGCCGGCGATCGTCAAGACGCTGACGATCTGGAAGGACCTCTTCGACAGCGGCATCATGCAGGAGGGCGCGATCGGGTACCAGCAGTACCCGGACGCCAACAACGACTTCCTGACCGGCAAGTACGGCATGGTCATGATGGGCACTTGGTATACGCAGTACGCGACGACCAAGGCCATGACCGCGGCGCTCTCGGCAGCAGGGGTCAGCGGGGCCAAACCGTTCCCCATCCTCCCGATCGCCTTCCCCGACGTGGCGGGCGCCGGCAGCACCAGCGGCATGTACGGCGACGCCGACTTCGGCCTGGCCATCTCGACGAAGTCCAAGCAGAAGGCGGCCGCCGAGACGTTCGTGAAGTGGCTGACCACCGCGAAAGAAGGACAGCAGGCGATCGCCGACCAACTGAACGACCTGCCTTCGCTCAAGGGCGTCGAGCCGGACTTCGACACGATCCAGCTCGTCGATCCGGCGTCGCAGAAGGCGCCGGTGCAAGACCTGATCGAGAAGGCCAGCACCATCACCGAGCCACGTGAGGCGCTGCTGAGCGCGGACGTGCAGAACGCCATCCTGGCCGCCGCGACCTCGGTGGCGACCGGAAAGGCCACAGCGCAGCAGGCCGCCGACACGTTGCAGAAGGCCGCCGAAGCCGCGGGAGTGACCTTCAAATGACCGGGACCTCGACACTGACCGGCAATCGGGTCGGTGACGAACGGTCCGCCGATCCGAGCGGCGGCGGCCGGCGTCCCGGCCGCCGCGGCCCGAGGCGGCCGCCCGGCCTGCCCTGGATCCTTCCCGCGCTGGTGCTCAGCGTCGGACTGATCTATTACGGGATCGGCTACACCGGTTACATCTCCACGCTGGACTGGGACGGCGTCAGCCCCGACCCCGGGCACCTCGGCCTCCAGAACTACACCCGGATCGTGCACGACCCGGTGTTCTGGGCCGCGGTCCGGCACACGGTGGTCTTCTTCGTGGTCACCTTCGTGATCCAGACCGTGCTGGGGCTGGTCTTCGCGGTCCTGCTGCACGCCAAGGTGCGGCTCGCCGCGATCTACAAGGTGATCGTGTTCGTCCCGGTCGTGCTGGCCCCGGCGATCATGGCGCCGGTCTTCCGGCACATGTTCGCCCCCGACGGCGAGCTCAACTGGGTGCTCGACCACGTGGGTCTCGGATCGCTGGCGCAGCCGTGGATCGGTCAGACGAGCACCGCGCTCCCGGTGATCATGTTCATCACGATCTGGGAGTGGACCGGCCTCACGTTCGTCCTCTACTACGCGGCCATGACGCAGATCGACCCGTCGATCCTCGAGGCCGCCCGGATGGACGGCGCCGGCAACCTGCGGACGCTGATCAGCATCATCTGGCCGGAGATGCGCGGCACCACGGTCGCGCTGGCGATCCTCGGCGCGATCGGCGCTCTGAAGACGTTCGACGTGCCGTACCTGGTGACGATCGGGGGCCCGAACTACGCGACCGAGTTCCTCGGCACCTACATCTACCGCCAGACGATCCCGCTGAGCCACGTCGGGTACGGCGCGGCTCTGTCGATCATCCTGCTGGTGGTGGCGCTGATCATGGCACTCGTCCTGCAGTTCGCCGGGCGCGAGCGAGGGGCAGGCGACTGATGTTCGAGGTCCGTACCCGCATCGGCCGGGTCGTGCTGCAGGTCGTCGCGACGATCCTGATCCTGCCGTACCTCTTCCCCCTGATCGTCATGGTCAAGGGCGCGTTCGCCGGCGAGGGCGCGAAGAACTTCAGCGCCGTGCTCCGGGTGCCGGGGTTCGGCCGGTTCTTCCTCAACAGCATCATCATCTCGGTCGCGGTCATCGCTCTCGTCTACGTGGTGACCATGATGGCCGCGTTCGGTTTCGCCAAGCTGCACATCCGCGCCCGCGAGGTGTATTTCTGGCTGCTGCTCGCCTGCCTGACCCTGCCCGAGGTGGTGCTGCTGGCGCCGCTGTTCGTCACCGACTTCAAGCTCGGCCTGTACGACACGTACTGGGCGGTGATCCTGCCGCTGGCCGCGCTGCAGGTGCCGTTCGCCGTGCTGCTCACCCGCAACTTCATCAACGGTCTGCCGAACGAGTTGTTCGAGGCCGCGCGCGTGGACGGCGCGAACTCGTGGCGCGGCTTCCGCTACCTGGTGATCCCGCTGACCCGGCCGATCGCCGCCGCGGTCGTCATCTTCACCCTCGTCGCGGCCTGGAACGACTATCTGATGCCCCTGGTCTTCCTGCAGTCGCCACAGCTGCAGACCATCACGCTCGTCCCGCAGTTCTTCGTCGGCGAGTTCAGCAACGACCAGACGAAGATCCTCGCCTCGGCGGTCATCACCGCCATCCCCGAGATCGTCGCCTACCTCAGCCTGCAGCGTCTGTTCGAACGTGGCCTCGCGGCCGGCTCGATCAAGTGAAAGGAACCACCGTGCCCCTCATCCAGGTCGACCTCACGCGCGAGGTCTACGACAAGTCCCACGAGGACATCGGGAACGCGATCCACGAGGCACAGATCGACGCCCTCGGCATCCCGGCCGACGACCGGTTTCAGATCTTCACACCGCACGACGCCGGTGAGCTCAAATTCGACCCCGGCTACAACGGCGTCGACCGGCGAAGCCTCCTCGTGGTACGGGTGACCGCGGTTCACATGTACCCGGTGGCGATCAAGAAGGCGTTCTTCCAGGCTGTCGTGGATCGGCTCGCACCGCTGGGCATCCGCCCCGAGGACGTTCTCATCAGTCTCACCGAGAACGGCTTCGAGGACTGGTACGCGGGAAAGAACTGAGGGGACACACGATGCTCCACCACGATGCCGCGAAACTTCGCGTGCTCTATCTCGGCGGCTCCGGAACCATCAGCGCCTCGTGCGCACACCTGTCCGCCGAGGCCGGCATGCGGGTGACCGTCCTCAACCGCGGCCGCAACACTCAGGAGCGGCTGCTGCCGGAGGGCGCGGAATCCGTCCGAGCCGATGTCGTCGACGACGCTCAGCTCTCCGCCGCGCTCGGCGACCGCACCTTCGACGCCGTCGTCAACTTCCTGTCCTACGACACCGACGACGCCCGCCGCATGGTCGCGTTCTTCGGGCCGCGCACGAGGCAGTACATCCACATCAGCTCCGGGTCGATCTACGCGAAGCCGGTCCGCCAGGTGCCGATCTCCGAATCGACGCCGACCGCGCCCAACCCCCATCTCCCGTACGCCACGGCGAAGTGGCGAGCCGAACAGACACTGCTTGACGCGCACGTCCACGAGGGCTTCCCGCTGACGATCGTGCGGCCGTCACACACGTACGACGACGCCAATCCGCCGCTGCCCGGGGGCTGGTCCGTGGTCGACCGGATCGCGCGCGGCGAGGAGATTCCGGTGCACGGCGACGGCACCTCACTGTGGACGCTTACGCACGCCGAAGACTTCGCCCAGGGCCTGGTCGGGCTGCTGGGCAACCCCCGCGCGATCGGCGAGACGTTCAACATCACCGGCCCCGAGGTCTACACGTGGGACCAGATCTACACGATCATCGCCGACGCGCTGGGGGTGACGCCGCGGCTGGTGCACGTCGCCTCCGAGATGTACCCGCTGGTGGCACCCGACTGGTTCTGGTCCGGCGAAATGCTCGGCGACATCGGGCACAGCGCCGTCTTCGACACCACCAAGATCCGCACCTTCGTGCCCGGTTACGCGCCACGCCTGACCTTCCACCGGGCGGCGACCCGCATGATCGCCTGGCGCGACGCCCACCCCGAGTCGACCCGCGGCGACGCCGAGACCGACGCGGTCCTGGCCCGGATCGTCGACGCCTACCACGACGCCCGCAAGGCCTTTGCCGCCCGCGCGCCGGAAAAGGTGGCGTTATGACCACTCGACGGTTAGGCAGCACCGGGCTCCAGGTGACCGCGTTATGCATCGGCACGAGTCCGCTGGCCAGCATGCCGCGGTTGTACGGCTACGAGGTGACCGAGCAGCAGGCGGTCGACACCGTCAACGCCGTGCTCGACAGCCACGGCGCGATCAACCTCATCGACACGTCCAACGGCTACGGCAACGACGGCTCGGCCGAGAAACGAATCGGCGAGGCGCTACGCCGGCGGCGCTCAAACGAGCCGGGGCTGGGTGGGCTTCCCGCCGGCACGATCTTGGCCACCAAGGTCGACCCGGATCCGTACACCGGCGACTTCTCCGGCAAGCGGGTGCGGCAGTCGCTCGAGGAGAGCATGGAACGACTCGGCCTCGACCACATCGACCTGCTCCACTTGCACGACCCGGAACGCATCAGCTTCGACGAAGGCACGGCCCCGGGCGGCCCGGTCGACACGCTCGCCGACCTCAAACGCGAGGGACTCGTCTCGCATCTCGGCGTGGCCGGCGGCCCGGTCGACCTGATGCGGCAGTACCTCGACACCGGGGTCTTCGAGGTGGTGCTCACCCACAACCGGTACACGCTGCTCGACAGATCCGCCGAGTCGCTGTTCCGCACGGCGCACGAGCGGGGCATCGGCGTGCTGAACGCGGCCCCTTACGGTGGCGGAATGCTGGCGAAGGGCCCGGAGACCCAGACCCAGTACGCCTACGGTCAGCGCGACGACGCCATCGCGACCGCCGCGGCTGCGATGCGCGCGGCCGCCACCCGCGCCGACGTGCCGCTGGCCGCAGCCGCCCTGCAATTCTCGCTGCGAGCCCCCTTCATCGACTCGACCGTGATCGGTGTGTCGTCACCGGAGCGTGTCGCTCAGACGCTCGAACTCGCAGGCGTGCCGATTCCCGACGCCTTATGGGAGGAGCTGGAAAAGTTGGTCCCCGACAGTTCTCTGTGGCTCGATCCCCCGAAACAAGGAAGCTAGCGGGGTCGCCGATCACGACGTGGCCCGCGGGGCTGGCGGTGACGTGGGCCGTGGGCCGTGGGCTGGCGGGGGCGGGGGCGGGGAGTGAGCGGACGGTGGCGGTGCGCTGAGATAGCCTGCCGCCAGCGGCCGGTTGGTCGGCGGTGTCGACGGTGGGGCGAAGCGGATGAGTGTCGAGGGTGCGTTTGCTCGGGTGAGTCCTGAGCTGCTTGAGGAGGTTCGTGGTGTGCCGGGGGAGGCCTATGCCCGCATTGTGGAGGGAGTCGACGCTGCGGACCGGCTTGATCTGGAGGGGACTTATGCGGGGTTAGCGGTTCTCATGGAGGCCGAGCATTTCGCGGTCAATCCGATCACCTCCGGGGTGCCGTATCCCGATGACGTCGCACGCTGGGGTGCCCTTGAGCAGTCGCGGTCGCTCACTGTGGCTCAGGTGGGCGAGGCGGCTGCTGCCCTGCGGAACGTTCCCTTTGAGAAGCTTGCGCGCCACCGGTACTTCCTGGCTGCGAAAGAGCAGCGGCCGCGACCGTACGACGAGGACGCTCTGGACAGTCATCTCGACGAGCTCGGGCGGTTCTATCCGGGATTGGTCGAGTTCTTTGGCACGGCTGCCCGCAACGGGCAGTGCACGATCTTCTGGACCGCGTGACCGGTGCCGATGCGGGCTGGTCAGAGGACGTAGGTCTGACGCGGGTGCGGGCGTCACTCCGACGGGGTGGACGGTAACCCGACTCTTCACTTCCGCTCGAGGGTCGGTGGGGGCCTGATGAGGGGAGGAACGGACCGGGGAGGCGGCCATGGATGCCGGTATCGGCGAGAAGCAGTTTCGGGATCTGTTTGACGATCGGGCGATTGTGGTCGCTGATGTGCCGGCCGGGGCGGCGCGGGAGCTGGCGGCCAAAGTCAACCAACCCGCCGGGCTCGGGGATGCGACGCTGCGGACCAAAGCCGAGTTCGTGGCGCTCTTCCATGCGATACGCGGCGTCGACGGCAACAGCAGCGACGGGGACCTGCTGCGCCTGACCGACGAGCACGGCGCCCCCACGGCCCAGGGGCGGCTCGTCGACACGTACCGGCGTACGGCGATCGGGTTGCAGGAATTGTTTGACTGGTCGATGTATCAGGTCTCGATCACGGACTGGCCGGCCAACGAGATGCGGCCGGACGAACCCGTGCTCGCCACCGGTGACGCGCGCGTCAGCATCTGGCGGGCCGACGCCGGTGACACCCGGGTCGTGCCGCCGCCCGACGATGCCGGGGTGCTGTTCACGACGGCGGGCTTCTCGCTGGTGAACAGTGGTAACAAGACCAAGTTCGCGCCGAAGCGGTCGTGGAAGGTGAACGTCGAACCGGGGGACGACCGGCTCGTCGGGATGAGCCGGTTGAACCTCAAATCCATGTACAACGACCCCTCGCAGATGCGCGAAGCCCTGGCCTGGGAGCTGTTTCGGCGGGCCGGCGTTCCGGCGCCCCGGCACACCTACGCCCGGCTCGCCATCAACGGGAACTACCAGGGGCTTTACTCGCTGATCGAGCAGGTGGACCGCAGCTTCCTGCGGCAGCGGTTCGGGGCGAAGAATCGCGGCAACCTGTACAAAGGCTATTGCGGCGACCTGGGCTGCGCGACGCTGGAACACCGGGTCGGCGCGGACGGCGACGACAGCGGGCGGCAATATTTCACCCGCCACGACGACCCGGACCTGACCTATGCGCTCAAGACCAACGAGGACGATCCGAAACTCAACGGATACGACGACCTGGCCCGATTCGTCCGGACGATAACGCGGGCGGAGCAGGGCGCGGTCGAGGACATTTTCAACGTACGCCCGTTCCTGCGCTGGGCCGGCCTCAACGTGCTGCTCGGAAGCTGGGACACGTATTTCGCGACGCCGGCCAACTATTACCTGTACAACTCGCGCGACAAGGACCGTCCGTACTTCACGTTCATCCCGTGGGACTACGACAACATCCTCGGCATCGACTACTTCGGTGCGCGATGGCAATACACGGATCTGCTGGACTGGCCGGCCAGCACCGGTCCCTATCACGGGGGCAAGGGACGCTCCCGCATCCCGCTGGTGACGAAACTGCTGGCCAATCACGAATTCGCGCAATACTACCTGGACCACATCGAGTTCCTTCTGGACACCGACGTCAACCCGGACGCGATGACGAAGCGCATGGACGGCCTGTGGCAGCGGGTCATCCCCTCGGCATATTTCGAGGCGGACTTCCCGAATTCGAAGCCGTTCACCGGGCGGCAGTTCACCAACGACGAGGTCTACCGCGCCGGCCACGAGCAGCAGGAACTGCGCCACGCCAACGAATTCGCGCTCGGCGTCTACCACTTCACCCGGATGCGATACGACCGTGCCCGGCAACAGCTGGCGACGCTCCGGCGCACGTTCCGGGCGGGCGCGAGCGGCGCGACCTTCCCCGCCACACCGGAATCGTTACCCGCGTGAGGACGCTCCGGCTGATCCGCGAGGCACGGATCCACAGCCTGCTCCCGGCCGGCACGCCACATCGGCTGGAGGCCAGCGGCGTCGTGGCGGCCGACGGCCGTTACCGGGTCATCTTCGACAATCTGCGGGCGGTCGCGGTGATCGACACGGACCTTGACCGGCCGGCCGCGAACACGCTGGTGCCGACCGAGCCGGGGCGGGCGTCCGGATACGAGGACATCGCCCGCGACCCGATCACCGGGCATCTTTTCCTGCTGATCGAGGCGGAGAAACGCGACAACGGGCTCCAGGCTCGGGTCGAGGAATACGACGAGGCGTTGCAATTCGTGTCCGCGGGCTGGCTGGAATATCCGCTGACGCACGCCAACAAAGGCATGGAAGGCCTCGAGATCGTACGCCGGAACGACGGCGTTTACCTTCTCGGGCTGCACGAGTCGGGCGGCCTTCTGGTGTTCCGCCGCGGGCGCCAAAATTGGAAACACGTGGCCACCGCGGAATTGCCCGTGCGCCTCGCCGACTACAGCGCGGTCTCGACGGCCGGCACCAGGATCGCCCTCGTTTCGCAGGAATCGTCCGCGATGTGGGTGGGCGCATTCGCTACCGACACTTGGCAGGCGGCCGGGCCGGGCGACACGTATCTCTTCCCTCGGGGGCGCGGCGGGGAGCTTTTATACCGTACGGCGGAAGGGGTCTGCTGGCTCGGCCCGGAGCGGGTCGTGGTGGTCTCCGACCGGGGCAAGCCGGGCGGCGAGGCCAAGGAGGAGATGCTGCACGTCTTCGCGCTCTAGCTCCGGATCACCTCGGTGAGCAGGGCGGCCGCGCGCCGGTCGTCGCCGGTGGCCTGGGCATGGTCGGCGTCGGCGAGCTTGGCCTGCCAGCCGCTGGCGGCGCGACCGGCAACGACGTGCGCCTGAGCCGCGTCGCGCAGCACGGACAGCCGGGCGTCGGTCGTCGCGGACCCGGCGGCCGCGAGGCGGTTCCGTCCGGGGTCGGTGCGCAGGCCCCAGCCGTACGGGAAGAGGGGTTGATAGATCTTGTCGCCGACGTTGATCGGCACCTGGGCCTCGGTGCGCGGCCAGCTCATCGGCAGGCGGCCGGTGAACGGGCGGGCGCCGAAGAGGACGTCCGCGACGCCGCCGCCCTCGCTGCCGGGCAGCCACGACGCGACCAAGGAGTCGATCTCGCCGAGCTGGTCGGTGATGATCTGCGGGCGGCCGGAGACGATCAGCACGACGCACTTGGCGATCGCCGCGCACACCTTGTCGATCACCGCGCGGTCGCCGGGCTGCAGCGACAGCGACTTCGGTTCGAGCTGCTCGGGCGTGCCGTAGGGCCATGAGGAGGCGCCGACGTCACCGAAGCCTTCCGCGTACGGGGTTTCGCCGACCACCACGATGCCCACGTCGGAGCCGGTGGTGGGGGCCGAGGCGTCGGCGCTGTAGGTCACCCGTGGCGCGGTCTGCCGGATGCCGTCGAGGATGGACGTGCCGGGGATGACGTCCGCGCCGCTGACGCCCTGCCACTGCAACGTCCAGCCGCCGGCCTGGTTGCCGATGTTGTCCGCGTTGCGACCGGCCACGTAGACCTTGGCGTCGCGGCGCAGTGGCAGCACGCTGCCCTGATTCTTCAGCAGGACCTGCGACTCGGCGACGGCTTGACGTGCCACGGCCCGGTGCGCCGTGCTGCCGACGCGGTCGAGGCCGGTCGTCGAGGCGTACGGGTGCTCGAAAAGTCCCAGCCGGAACTTTGTGCGCAGAATGCGCCGCACCGCGTCGTCGATGCGCGACATGCCGACGCGTCCGGCGGTGACCTCGGCGGTCAGCAGCTGCTCGAACGGGAGCGCGGAGTTGGGTTCCATGAACATGTCGCTGCCGGCGTTGACCGCGACCCGGACCTTGTAGCCGGTCAGGCCGGTCTCGGCGGGCGCGCCCGGGTCCGGGATCTGGTGGACGCCCTCCCAGTCGGTGATCACGAAGCCATCGAAGCCCATTCTGTGCTTGAGCTCGTCGGTGATCAGCTCGCGGTTGGCGTGCATCTTGATCGGGTTGCCGGCGCCGTCCTCGGTCCAGTCGACGCTGGAGAACGACGGCATGACGCTGCCGACGTGGTGGTCGCGCACCGCCGTCACGTACGGGGACAGGTCGATGCGGGCGAAGTCGCGCCGGTTGGTGACCGTCACACCTTGGTCGATCGTGAAGTCGCCGCTGCTGGACGAGCCGTACTCGGTGTCGCCGTCGCCCGCGTAGTGCTTCGCGGTGGCCAGCACGCCCTTGCTGTGCAGGCCGTCGATGGCCGGCTCCATCCGGATCACCAGCGCCGGATCCTCACTAAAGCTTTCGTACGTGCGTCCCCAGCGCTCGTCGCGGGCCACACAGATACATGGGGCGAAATCCCAGGGAATGCCGGTCGCGCGCAGTTCGTCACCGGTTATCCCGTACGCGCGTTCCACCAGGCCGGGGTCGCGCGTGGCGCCCATCCCGACGTTGTGCGGGAAGACCGTGGCGCCGTAGACCGTGCCGTGGCCGTGGACCGCGTCGATGCCGTAGATCAGCGGGATGTGCAGCCGGGTGCTCAGCGCCTGCGACTGGAACTGGTTCACCATGGCGACCCAGGCGGCGGGCGTGTTGGGCGTCGGGAACGAGCCGCCGCCGGAGAGCACCGAGCCGAGCCGCCACTGCGCGATCAGTGACGGGTCGCCGGTGACGGCTCCGCGCTCGGCCTGGGTCATCTGGCCGATCTTCTCGGCGAGCGTCATCCGGCTGAGCAGGTCGGCGACGCGGCGCTCGACCGGTTGGCGGGAGTCCTCGTACGGCAGTGGGCGGGCCGCGACGGCGGTTCCGGGTATCAGCGCCAATACCAGGGCAGACCCGGACAGCGCTGCGATGGCGCGTCGTAGTGGCATGCCGGCCTCCTCGGGTGCACCCACCACTCTGGCAATTACGGGTGTCGATGTCAGCCCGGGGTTGGCGAGGTTTGGCAGATGCTGGGAAGTGGGCCGCTCAGGCGGGGAGGGGGCCGCTCAGGCGGAACGCGGGGGCCTGCTGCGCGAGTGACGGGAGCGGCTCGGCGAGGCGGAGCTCCACGCGGGCCACGGCCGCGCGCAGGCGTCGGGCCCGGCGCGGGTGGGCCAGGGCGTTCGGGGACGCCGGGCCGTGGCGGCGCAGCATGTCCTGCACGCGCTCGTCGAAGTGCATCTCGCGGCCGTTCGGGCCGATCGTCTGGTCGGCGTAGGTCAGGGCGTCGGTCACCGGGCTGTTCTCGGCGGGGAACTGGCTCAGGCGGTCGGCCAGGCCGCGGACCTCGGCGACGCAGAACGCCTCGGAGTGATGGGCGACCAGCGACGCCACCCGGTGCGGCCACTCGACGCCCAGCAGATACAGGCCGCCGTCCAACGGGTGGAAGCCGGTGATGTGCAGCCGCGCCGCGTAACCGATGTCGTGCAGCCACGCGGCCGCCACCAGGATCTTGCGGTCGGCGGCGTCGGGCAGCGTGCCGGACACCTGCTCGGCCCGGCGGGCCACGCCGGCGCTGTGCCGCCACCGCTCCGGGAGGTCGGTCAGCAAGGTGCGGGCCAGCTCTCGAGCCTCGACCACGAGGCCGCGAGAGCGGATGACGACTGCCATCAGTTAACGGTGCCACCCGGGCGGCCCCGGTTAGGTGAACGGAAGATGGCCATAAGGTGACGTCAGCAGCGTCACACGCAGGGAAGACGGCCGGATGCAGGCGCGTTGTCGCGCCTGGCCAGGCGGCGGCGGGCCGATCAAGGCCGCCCGCGGCGTTGCCGAACCATCAGCAGTGCCACGGCGGCCACCGCGATCGCGGCGACGATCCCGACCGTGACCCACAGGCCGGTGCCGCCGGAACCGGACGAGTCGTCGGCCAAGTCCTGAGCCGCGGCCGGAGCGGAGGAGGCGGCGGTGGGCGGAGCGGACGAGACGGCCGGGGAGGGCGCCGGCGAGCTGGTGGCAGGAGCGGCGGCCGCCTTCACCTTCAGCGTCGGCGCGGGGTTGTCCGGCTCGGGCTGCCCGTCCTGGGGGATCTCGATCCACCGGGAGATCTGCCCGTCGCTGTATGTCTCCAGGGTCTTGAACGACAAGGTCGTGCTGTTCGTCGGCAGCTGCGCCACGGTGACCGCCCACACCGCGTCCTCGCCGATCTTGAGGGCGGGCCCGGCCACCGTGAACCCGTCGCTGCCGGGGGTCAGCTTCCAGCCCTTGGGGGCCTTCTTCAGGCGTACGTCGGACGGGGTCATGCCGGCCGGAAGCACCACGCGTTCGGAGGCGATGCCGCCGCTGTCCGACTCGGCCTCGCCGGTGAACGTCAACGTCACGTCCCGGGCGCCGGCCTGTGGCTTGTCGGCCGCCACCTCCACGTGGGCCCAGGCGGGCGTGGCGAGGGTGGCGGCGGCGACGCCCCCGGCCGCGGCGGCGAGCATGACCAGACGGAGTTTGATACGCACACACTCATAGTCGCCGCCCGGATCCGCAAAGTTCCCGTCAGCTCGTCGATGCCTTGCCGGCCACCAGCGCGGTCAGGCTGCCCAGCGTCTCGAAGGCTTCGGCGTTCACGTCCTCGTCCTCGATGCGGATGCCGAACTGGGCCTCCAGCGCCGCCACCAGCTCGACGGCGGCGAGCGAATCCATCTCCGGCATGCCGCCCAGCAACGGTGTCGACGCGTCGATCGACGCGGCCCGGTCCTCGATGCCTAGTGTGCCGACGACGACCGCTTTCACTTGTCCGGCGTCCATGATTGTCCCCTCTCAGATCAATGTTTCGACGGGTGCGGGATGGCTCAGGAAGTTGGTCGGGCTGGCGGTCAGCCCGTACGCGCCGGCCTGGTAGACGACGATGAGGTCGCCCACGTCGGCGCGCGGCAGCAGCACGTCGTCGCCGAGCAGGTCGAGCGGCGTGCACAGCGAGCCGACCACGGTGACCCGCTCCACCGGGCCGCCGGGAGTGCCGACGGCCAGCGGGTAGTTGCGCCGGATCACCTGGCCGAGATTGCCGGACGCGGCCAGCTGGTGGTGCATGCCGCCGTCCACGACGAGGAAGACCTTGCCGCGCGACTCCTTGCGGTCGACCACCCGGGTGACGTAGAAGCCGCTCTCGCCGACCAGATACCTGCCGAGTTCGATGTGGACGGTGGCGGACGGCAGGTTCGGGCGGATCGTGCGGGCGAGCACGTCGGCGAGGTTGGCCCCGATCGGGCGCGGGTCGAGCGGCTCGTCGCGGTCGGAGTACGGGATGCCGAAGCCGCCGCCGAGGTTCAGGTAGCGGATCGGGACGGGGGCCGACTCGGCGAGGCGTACGGCGAGGTCGGCGGTTTGGCGTTGCGCCTCGCACAGGACGTCGGCGCGCAAGCATTGGGAGCCGGCGAATATGTGCAGACCCAGAATGTCCACATCAGACAATTCTTTGAACAGAGCCGGAACGCGTTCGGCGTCGACCCCGAACTGCTGCGGGCCGCCACCCATGCGCATGCCCGACCCTTTAACCGAAAAATCCGGATTTACCCGTACGGCGATGCGGGGCGTTATCCCGAGCCGCTCGCCGGTCGCGACGATGCGCCTCGCCTCGTTCTCGCTCTCGACCTCCACGAGCACGCCGGCCGCCACCGCCTGCGACAACTCGGCGTCCGTCTTGCCCGGACCGGCGAAGCTGATGTGCTCGGCCGGGATCGTCGTGTCCAGGGCGGTCCGCATCTCGCCGGCGGACGCGACGTCGAACGCGTCGACCAGGCCACTGAGATGCTGGACCAGCGCCGGCATCGGGTTCGCCTTGACGGCGTAGCCGAGCCGCAGGTCCGGCGGGAGAACCGCGCGCAGCGCGGCCACGCGGGCGGTGACCAGAGCCCGGTCGTAGGCGAAGAAGGGGGTGCTCCCGACGCGTTCGGCGAGCCGGTCCACCGGGATGCCACCGATCCGCATCACGCCACCTCACCGCGCAGCGCGGCCCGGTCGAACTTGCCGTTCGGCGAGCGCGGCAGCTCGTCGCGCACGACGACCCGCTGCGGAACCATGTATCGCGGCAGCCGCCGCCGCATGCCGTCGAGCAGGCCGGCGCGGTCGAGAGCCTGACCGGCCGGCGGGCTGACGACGAGCACGATGTGCTGGCCGAGCCGCTCGTCGTCGACGCCGAGAGCGACCGCGTCGCGGACCAGCCCGGTGCCGTGCGCCACCTCCTCCACCTCGGTCGGGCTCACCCGGTAGCCCGACGTTTTGATCATGTCGTCGGTGCGGCCGACGAAGTACAGGAAGCCTTCGTCATCGCGCACGGCTAGGTCGCCGGACCACACGGCGAGCTCGGGGGCGACCAGCTCGGCCGGCCGGCCGGGCGCGGGCCGGAAGCGTTCGGCGGTGCGGTCCGGATCGTTCCAGTAGCCGCTCGCGACGAGGGCGCCGCGGTGCACCAGCTCGCCCGGCTCCCCAGGGTCGCAGGGTGACCCGTCCGGGCGTACCACCAGGATCTCGGCGTTGGGGATGGCCTTGCCGATGGAATCCGGGCGGCGGTCCACCTCGGACGGATGGAGGTAGGTCGAGCGGAAAGCCTCGGTGAGCCCGTACATGAGGTAGGGCAACGCCTCCGGGAAAATGTGCCGCAGCCGGTCCAATGTGGTGCGTGGCAGACGGCCGCCCGTGTTGGCGAAATAGCGCAGGCGCACGGCATCCGGCCACTCCTGCTCGGCCAACTGGATCCACAGTGGTGGAACGCAGGTGAGCGCGGTGACGCCGTGCCGTACGCAGGCGCGGATGACGTCGGCCGGGCCGACATAGTTGACCAGAACCACGTGGGCGCCCGCCGCGAACCCCGTCGTCAGCTGGCTGAACCCGGCGTCGAAGCTGAGCGGCAGCACGGCCGCGATGACGTCGCGTTCGGTGTTGCCCAGATAGGCGTTCACGCTTGCCGCGCCGGCCAGCAGATTGCGATGCGTCAGCGTGACGCCCTTCGGCCGGCCGGTGCTGCCCGAGGTGTAGAAGATGGCCGCGATGTCGTCGTCGATGCCGTCCCGGTACGCGACGGACTCCGCCGGCGTCGCGCCCACCAGCAGCACATGCTCCACCGACTTGCAGCCCTCGAGCTCGTCACGCAGCAGGCGCAGCCGATCCGCGGAGGTGACCAGCACCGTCACCGTGCAGTCGTCGAGCAGATGGGCCACCTGCTCGGGCCGCAGCAGCGGGTTGATCGGCACGAAGACCGCGCCGGCCGCCGACGCGCCGAACATCGCGGTGACCGTCTCGATCCGCTTGTCCAGATAGACCGCGACGCGGTCGCCCGGTGCCACCCCGAGGTGGTGCAGCGCCGAAGCCACCTCGGCCACCTTCCGCCGCAGCTCGGCGTACGTGACGGTCGACGTCCGGTCGGTCAGGGCCGGCCGGTCCGGCCAGGTGCGGGCGGCCTGCTCGATCAGATGATGCAGTTGCGTCAGCACGAAGGCGGTTCCTTCCGAGTCAGAACGGCACGCAGACGAGTTCGCTGTAGAGGTAGTCGATCTGGTCCGGTCGCAGCGCGGGGCTGCGCAGCATCTTGCGGCGCGGTGAGCCGAGACCCACCGACGGGCGCGGCCGGTACCCGGCGATCCGCGGCTCGACCAAGGTGGCCGGCAATCCGTGCCGCAGCAACAGGTGCCGCGCGAACGGCCGGAACATCCGCCGGAACACCGCCGGGTGGCTCGCGTACACAATGGACGCGAACAACGGCAGGTTCCTCGGCCGGTCCCGCCGGAAGACGACGTAACACCATTCGCGGCCGTCGTCGAGGACCACGTGCCGGGCCGCCGCCGCGTCCCGATGGTCGTGATAGCGCCGCAGGTCGGCGCCGGTCAGGGTGCGCTCGATGACGTCCGGATCGGAGCTCACCCGGCCGCGGCCGGGCCACGGCAGGTTCGGCACCACGACCAGGTCGGTGTCGAGGAACTCGAAGCCCAGGCGCGCGTTGATCGGCACCACCGACCCGCTCGGCGACAGGTCGGTGAAATGGTAACCGTCCTGCGCCAGAAGAGCTTTCAGCAGCCGTACGCCGTGGAAGCGGTACTCCGGCAGCACACACCAGCCGCCCAGGTTGCAGAACGACTCCCGGCTCCCGTCGATGTCCCGCTCCGCGTAGAAGGCCAGATAGGCGCCGACGACCCGGGTCCGGTCGACGAGCATGAACCCGTGATTCGGCGCCGCCACGGTCCACGGCGGCGTCATCGACCGGGCCCACACCTCGGCCGGCAGCCGGGAGTTCAGGTTCGCGTGCAGGAACGCGGCGACCCGGGGCACGTCGGCCGGCTGGATCGGAACCACTCGAACGGTCATCCTCACACCCCCTTGCTTGGTACGACCGTGCCAGCCGTGGTCGGGGCCCTCCCAGTCGCCGATGTCATGTCAAAGGCGAAACCCGCTCAGCTACTTTCCGTGTTCGGGAAGGGTCGCGTGAGTCAGGTATCCTGCCCGGAAGCGACCCTCGGCGAAGGCGGCGATAAGGCTGGTCAGCGACCTGCGCGCGGGAGGCACGACGCCGATGTCCGGCGCCGGGCCGGCCGTCGGCGTGGGCGCGCTGGGCTGGCTGCTCGCGCACGCCGTGACCTTCTGGCTCTCCGCGCACAGCAACCCCGGGGCCCCGGAACGGGCCACCACCGCGATCCGCGTGCTGGCGGCGGTCTGCGTTCTCGCCGTGGCCCTGGCCGCCGTCCGCCGTACGCCGTCGCGGCGCTACGAATGGGCCGCGAGCGGGGTGGTCGGCTCGGTCGGGTTGTCCACGCTGGTCTTCTTCGCCGCCGACGCGGTCGAGCACTCGGCCCTCGGGCAGCGGCCCACGCCGCCCGCCCTGCTGCTGCTCGGCGCCCTGATGCACATCCTGTTCAGCGTCGGCAGCTCGTTGATGTGGCTGCGATTCTCCAGCACCGTCCTGGTGCTGCTGGGCTGGCTGTGCCCGGCCGGCGAGGCTTCGTCCGGCCGCCGGATCCGCGCCTCGCAGCGCACGCGTCGCCCGCGCCGGCTGCTGTGGGCGGCGGCGGTCGCGGGCCGCGCCCCGCCCGGGCTCGCCTGACCCCAACGCTTCGCCCTTTCACGCGCCGCTGCTGTTGCCGGTGCGTCCCTTTCTTCGCGGCTGCGCCGCCCACACGTCAGGACCCCTCGATGACGCTTGCCGGAAATCCCCCTGAACGACTGCGCTCGTCGCGCACCTGGGGCGCGACCCCGTATCACCTGACCTACGACCGCTGGGGCACCACGGGACGCCCGGTGCTCCTGTTGCACGGGCTCCTGCACGACCGGAGCATGTGGTGGCCGCTCGGCGACGCGCTGGCCCCGTACTGCACCCTGCTCGCCGTCGATCTGCCCGGCCACGGCCAGAGCCGGGCGCGTGGGAACTGCCTGCCCGAATTCCTGGCCACCGACCTGGCCATGCTGGTGCAGGCCCAGCAGTTGGACCGGGCGCCGATCGTGGTCGGGCACGCCACCTCGGCCGTGCTCGCCGACGCCTTCGCCAACCTGTTCGCCGTGCACGCCCTGGTGACCCTGGACGAGCGGAACCTGCCGGCGCGGGCCGCCCCCGAGGACCTCGTCGACGAGTCGCACCGGCGGTTCCGGGACGCCGCGATTCTCCAGCAGTACCGGCACTCGTGGGTGCGGCGGCCGGCCACGCGGCCACGGGTGCGGCTGGTCGATCGCCGGGCCGCGGACCTCGCCGACGATCTGCGCGCGATGTTGTAACGGTTCGTGCCGAGTCGTACACGCGGCGGTAACGTCCTTTCGTCGGACGGAAGCGGAGGTGGTGGGTCGTGGGGGCGTACGGATGGCAGATCGTGCTCGTCGTTGTCCTGGTCCTCATGAACGCCGCCTTCGCCGGCAGCGAGATGGCCCTGATCACGCTGCGTGACAGCCAGTTGCAGCGCCTCGAACGCGGCTCCCGTACCGGCCGCACCCTGGCGAAACTGGCGCGCGACCCGAACCGGTTCCTGGCCACCATTCAGATCGGCATCACGCTGGCCGGTTTCCTCGCCTCGGCGGCGGCCGCCGTGTCGCTCGCCAAGCCCCTGGTCGGGCCGCTCGGCTTCCTGGGCGGCGCCGCCGACGCGGTGGCGATCGTGCTGGTCACCATCGTGCTGACGTTCTTCACGCTGGTGGTCGGCGAGCTTGCGCCGAAACGCATAGCGCTGCAGCGGGCCGAGGGCTGGGCGATGTTCGTGGCCCGGCCGCTGGACCTGCTGGCGTCGCTGACCCGGCCGGTGGTCTGGCTGCTCGGCAAGGCCACCGACCTGGTCGTACGCCTGACCGGGGCGGACCCGAACGCCACCCGCGAGGAGGTCTCCACCGAGGAGATTCGTGATCTGGTCACCCAGCAGCAGGAGTTCACGCCGCAGCAACGGACCATCATCAGCGGCGCGTTCGAGATCGCCGACCGGGTGCTGCGCGAGATCCTGGTGCCGCGCCGGGACGTGCTGAGCGTGGCCGCCGACCTGCCGGCCCCGAAGGCGCTCACCCGGCTGGTCGAGGGCGGCCACTCCCGGGCACCGGTCACCGGCCCGCTCGGCCTCGACGACGTGCTCGGCGTGGTGCACCTGCGCGCCCTGTTCGACGCCGACGGGCCGGTCAGCGACCACATGTACGAGGCGACGTTCCTGCCGGAGAGCCTGAAGGTGTCCGACGCCATGCGGCAGATGCGCGGCCGCCACCAGCAACTGGCCCTGGTGGTCGACGAACGCGGCGCGATCGACGGCATCGTCACCATGGAGGATCTGGTCGAGGAGGTCGTCGGCGAGATCTACGACGAGACCGACCGCGACGTCCAGTCGGTGATCCACGAGGACGACGGCGCGATGCTGCTGCCCGGCACGTTCCCGGTGCACGACCTGCCGGACATCGGGGTCGACCTGGAGGTGCTCGCGGACGGCGACTACACCACCGTGGCCGGGCTTGTGCTCTCCCGGCTCGGCCACATCCCGACCGTCCCCGGCGAGGTCGTCGAGATCGACGGCCACACCGCCGAGGTCACCGAGATCACCGGCCGGGCCATCACCCGGATACGGCTGCGCTCGCTGCGGCACTGACCCGCTCGCGACGCTCGTGGGACAGGTCGGTGTGGTGGTCGTCGCCCGGGTGGCTGTCCGGGTCGACGTGGACGGTGGCGCCGGTCAGCCGTGGCACCCGGTGGGTGAGCTGATGCTCGGCGTCCGCGGCGATCTCGTGCGCGGCGACCAGGCTCAGCCGCGCGTCGACGACCACGGCGGCCTCCGCGTGCATGCGGTGCCCGATCCAGCGCAGCCGCAGCCCGGACACGTCGCGCACGCCCGGGATCGCGCGCAGCGTGGCCTCGGCCCGGTCGACGAGCTGGGGGTCGACCCGGTCCATCAGCCGCCGGTAGACCTCGCGGGCGGCGTCCTTCAGCACGAACGCGATGGCGACCGTGATGGCCAGGCCGACGACCGGGTCGGCCCACGTCCATCCCAGCCAGGTGCCGGCCGCGGCGAGCACGACGGCGAGCGAGGTGAAGCCGTCGGTGCGGGCGTGCAGTCCGTCGGCGACCAGGGCGGCCGAGCCGATCCGGCGGCCGACCGCGATGCGGTAGCGGGCGACGATCTCGTTGCCGGCGAAGCCGGCCAGGCCCGCGACGAACACCCACGGCAGGTGCGTCATCTCCCGCGGATCGATCAGCCGGTCGATCGCCAGCCAGGCGGCGGCGATCGAGGAACCGGCGATGACCAGTACGATGAACACCCCGGCGAGGTCCTCGGCGCGGCCGAAACCATAGGTGTACGCGCGGGTCGCGGCGCGCCGGCCGAGCAGGAAGGCGATGCCGAGCGGAACCGCGGTGAGCGCGTCGGCGACGTTGTGCAGCGTGTCGCCGAGCAGGGCGACCGAGCCGGAGAGGAGCACGATCAGCGCCTGGGCCGCCGCGGTCGCGCCGAGCACGGCCAGCGAGACCCACAGCGCCCGTAAGCCCGCGCGGGACGACTCGAGCTCGGGGTCGACCTTGTCCGCGCTGTCGTGCGAGTGCGGCGTGACGAGGTGCTTGAGCCGGTGCCAGCGGCCGTGGCTGTGACTGTGGCTGTGCTCGTGCGGCCCCGCGTGCTCGTGCTCGGCCATCGTCGGTCCCTGCCCTGGTTTCTCGGAGTGTGCCGCCATAATATGTGCTCATGTACGCACGCGACAACATTGCAGATGCCAGTGACGTGCAGCAACGGCCGGTGGGTAACGGCGTGGCCGAGGCAGCCGCCGTCATGCTGTCGCTGCTCGGCGACGTCACCCGGCTGCGCTTGGCGGCGGAGCTGCGGCGCGGCGAGCGCGACGTGTCGACGCTGACCGAGGCGGTCGGGGCGGCCCGTCCCGCGGTGTCCCAGCATCTGGCGAAGCTGCGCCTCGCCGGCCTGGTGACGATGCGCCGCGACGGCCGGCGAGCGCTCTATTCGCTGGCCGACGACCACGTGCGCCGGTTGGTCGCCGAGGCGTTGTACGCGGCCGAGCATCGCCTGTCCGACCGCCCCGGACATCACCAGCCGCACTGATTCTTGAAGAAGTTAAGGTTTCTCGCTTGAGAGATTAAGAAAATCAAGGTAGAAATGAAGGACGTGAGGAACTGGGGGAGCGGGGATGGACTGGCAGGAGCTGACGGATCTGACGCGCGGGCAGTCGTTCGTGGTCGAGCGGGTCCGGCTGACCGGCAACGGCGTCGCGGTCGAGGGCCAGTTCGAGCCGCCGCAGCTGGCTCAGCTCAGCGGCGACGACCAGGTGTTCGTGGCCGCGTTCGTGCGGTCGCACGGGTCGATCAAGGAGATGGAGCGGATCTTCGGGGTGAGCTATCCGACGATCAAGTCGCGGCTGAACCGGATCGCCGAGCGCCTCGACTTCGTCGACACCGACCCGGCGCCGAGCGGGGCCGATGTGGTCTCCCGGCTGCAGCGCGGCGAGATCAGCGTCCAGGAGGCGCTGGCCGAGCTGGGCCGGTCGCGATGATGCCGCAGCTGGTGACGGTTCGGCACCGCCGGCTCGGCGGTCCCTGGCGCCGGTGGTGTGTGCCGGTTCTCCCGGTGCTGCTGCTGTTGTCCCCGCTGCTGGTGCTCGCCCTGGTGGGTGGGCTGGTCGCGTGCCGCATCCACCGGATCAGTGCGACGGGGGCTCTATGGACGGCCGGGCGATTGTTCTCGGCGCTCCCGGGCGCCCGGTTCGAGATCGAGGACGGCGAGATGGCCGTCCTGGTAAGCGTCAGATAAGTCAACGGGGAGGAACGGACATGAACGAGGACCGGCGCCAGATCCTGCAGATGCTGGCCAACGGCAAGATCACCGCGGACGAGGCCGAGCAGTTGATCGACGCTCTCGGACGCGAGCAGCCCGCCGCGCCGCCCGGGGTCGCGGGCCAGGCGAAGCCACGCCCGAAATATCTGCGGGTGCTCGTCGAGGACAACTCCGGTGGCGAGGAGTCGGGGCGGATCAACATCCGGGTGCCGCTGCAGTTGCTGCGCGCCGGGGTCCGGCTCACCAGCCTGGTCCCGCCGCAGGCGCTCACCAAGCTCAACGCGCAGCTGGACAAGTCCGGGGTGCCGATCGACCTGACCCAGCTCAAGCCGCAGGACATCGAGGAGCTCATCGAGCAGCTCGACGAACTCACCGTCGACGTCGACGACGCCGCGAGCAAGGTGAAGGTCTTCTGCGAGTGACGCCGTGCGGCCGGCGGTCACATGAAGTTGCGGGTGTGCAGCGCGGAGATCTCGGCCGCCTCGTCGGCCGGGAAGCCGATGAACTCCAACCGCCGCTGCCGGCCCTCGTCCATGGTGTGCTGCAGGCGCTGAACCTGCCGCCAGCCGTGCCCGATCGCGTCCGGTGTCCAGGACCCGGCGGCGAGCACCACCAGCGAGTCGAACACCTCCTTGTTGAGCCCGGCGGTGTCCACCAGCACCGAATGCCGGCGTTCCACGGCACCGCGCAGCCGCGCCAGGTACGCCGGATCGGTGCGGACCACGTGCGCGGTGTGCGCGACCCCGAACGCGACGTGCCGGGCCTCGTCGCGCCCGGCCAGCATGGTGACGTCGGCGGTGGCGCGGTCCGGGGCGTGCCGCTGCACGAACCGCAGCAGGTCCAGGAAGCTGCCCTCGCCGAGCACCGACAACAGGAACGAGGCGAGCGTGTAGTCCGGCTCGTCGAGCAGGCTCTGCAGCGACGACCGCCCGCCGGCGCCGGAGACGCCCAGCACGTCGCGATACAGCAAGGCCCGCCGCGTGAAGATCTCCAGGTGCCGGGCCTCGTCCGCGGCCTGGGCGGCGAGCAGCTGCATCACCTCGCGGTAGTGCGGGTGCAGCCGGGCCAGCAGCCGGGCCGGGATCATCAGCGCGGCCTGCTCGTTCTCCACCAGGTACGTCATGATCTGGACGACCGCGTCCTCGATGTCGTCCGGCACGGTGTGCGGGCCGGCCCAGTCGACAGCGGTCGCCGGATTCCACTGGTTCGCGTTGGCCTGCGCGTAGAGCTGCGGCGCGATGTCCGCCCACACATGGTCGCGTTCGGCCCAGTCCACGTCGAGCGGCGGCCCGCCCGGCTCGACCAGCGCGCCCCGGGCGGCCAGCCCCCACTCCGGTTTCGCGCGTTCCGCCACGGTGGCGGCGGCCTGTCCGGCGCGTTCCGCGTGCGCCCAGCGTTCCGCGTCCGCGGATCCCTTCACCACGGTCATCTCCGGCAGGTACAGGTGGCCCTCGGACCGGCACCACGCGGCCAGTTGCACCGCCAGCGCCGGGTGATGACCGCGGACCCGCAGGCTCTCGCCCGGCCGCAGCGCTGCCAGGGCGTGGTCGATCAGCAGGTGGGCGCCGCCGTCGAGGCCCAGCCCCTCAAGGTCGATAACCGGTGGCACCGATTCCACCGTCCTGTCGGTAGAAGCCGGTCGCGGTCACCGCCGCGTCCAGCGCCGCATACCCCTCCGTACGCCCGGGGAGCCACTGCTTCAGGCCCTCGAGATCGAGCAGCGGGCGAAGCTGGTCGTCGCCGTACTCCATGCCCAGCAACATGTCGACGAACGCCTCCGCGTCCACGCCCGGGCCGGCGGTCAGGTTGCAATGGTCGTACGGCGTGGTCTGGCCGAGCACCCGGACCGATCCGGACGGCAGTACCCCCTCGCGGGCGAACTGCAGCAGGTTCGCGTCGATCAGGCAGGCCGCGTCGGCGCCCCCGGTCCGCAGCGCCCGGGCCGCCTCGCGTTCCCCGCCGATGTGGTCGCCGTGCAGGCCGACCCCGATGTCGTGGCGCCGGATCCGGGCCTGCACCCCGGCGTCGGCCAGCACCGCGAGGGGGAGCAGGGTGGCCTGCGGCGAGTCGATCGCGCCGGTGGCCACCGTGCGGCCCCGCAGATCGTCGAGGGTGTGCAGGTCCGAATCGGCCCGCACCACGATGACCGAGGCCAGGTCGCGGTCGGTGTCGCGCATGGCGACCGCGCGCACCTCGGCGCCGCGGTGCCGGGCCAGCCGCCGCGCCCGGATCCACGCGAGCGGCGAGTTCCACGCCAGGTCGATCGAGCCGTCCAGCAACGCCTCGACCTGACGTTCGTACTGCGAGTAGAGCACGTAGTCGAAGTCCACCCCGCGGTCGCGGAACCACGTCCGGAAACCGGTCCAGATGGTGACCACCTTGGGGTCGTAGGCGACCGCGCCCAGCAGCAGGCTCACGCGTCCGGCCCGTCCAGCAGCGGCAGACCGCACAGCGCCCGCCCGACGAAGTCGTGCAGCGCCGCGGTGGTCGGAGCCATCACCCGGGCCGCGCGCGAGTCGCGGAACCGGCGCTCGATGCCCAGTTCCTTGCGGAACGCGGCCCCGCCGCAGGTGAGCATCGCGAGGTCCGCGGTGGCCGCCGCGCCCTCGTCGGCTGCGGCCTTCACCTCCAGCACCAGCAGCTGCGCCTCGGGCCGGCCCTCCTCCATCGCGGTGAGCGCCGCGTCGACCAGTGCTGCGGTGCGGTCGGTGTCGATCCGCATCCGGGCCACCGCGGCGCGGGGTTCCGGCGCGGCGGCGAGCGACCGGCCGAGATGCTCGAGCCGGGTGCGGCCGAGGTGCGCCACCGTCTCGGCGGTGACCGCCTCCATCAGCCCGACGCTGGCCGAGGCGTTGAGCAGCAGGAAAACCGGCAGCACCGAGGCCAGCGCCAGGTCCAGGCCGCCGCCGTCGGAGCCGAGCAGCGACCCCGGCGGCACCCGCACCTCGACCGCCGACATCGGGACCGAGCCGTTGCCGCGCAGCCCCAGACCGTCGAAGCCGCCGGCCGCCGACAGCCCGGGCGTGTCCGCTCGCACGAACCACAGCGACATCGGCCCGTCGCCGGACATCGGCCGGCTCGACCACACGAAGCTGTCCGCCGCGGCGGCCGAGGTGACCCAGCTCTTGCGCGCGTTCAGCAGCACCGCGTCGCCGTCCGCGGCGGCCGAGCTCATCGGCGCCCAGAAATGGCTGCGCGAACCGGGTTCGGAGAACGCCAGCGTGCTCAGGTGCCGCCCGTCCGCGATCTCGCGCAACTCCGCCTCGCGGCCCGCGGCGGCCAGCGCGGCCACGGCGCTGTAGTGCATCATCACGACCATCGCGGTGGACCCGCACGCGCCGGACAGGGTCCGCACCACGCGGGCGGCGTCGCGCAGGCTCCCGCCGCCACCGAACTCGGCCGGCACGGTGACGGCGAGCAGCCCGGCGTCCGCCAGCGCGTCGACCGCCTTGTGCGGAAACGATCCGGAACGGTCGATCTCGGCCGCTTCCGGCGCGACGATCTCGTCGACGATCCGCGTCAGGTCGTCATTGACAGACATGTGCACGCTCATTCGTAGGAACGTAACACCGGTGGGTCCGTGGGACGCAAGCGTTTCCGCTGGTGGGATCAGTGCTTGGACCGCTCGGTGCGGACCAGGGCCACGGCTCCGGCGACCGCGACCACGAGCAGAACCGGTACGAGCCACGGCCACGGACCCCGGCCGTTCTCCTCGCTGGGCGTCGCCGCGGCCGCCGCCGGCACCACGCTCGGGCCGTTCGCAGGCGGCCGCCAGCCGGGCGGTGCCGGGGTGGTCGCACCGGCGTACGTGAACCGGATTTCGCCCTGCACGGTGTCGCCGTCCGACGCCACCGTCTGATAGCGCACGACGTACGCCCCGCGCTCGGGCCAATGGGTCACCGGGATGCGGGCGGGGAACCCGGCGTGGAACTCGCGCGGCTGCCACTGCCCGTTCTCGAGCTGATACTCGGTGACCGGCTTGTCCAGGCGGAAAGGCGTCGCGTGCGACCACGGCTGATCGACGCGGACGCCGCTGGGGGCGATGACCGCGAAGAACGCGGACGACGCTGGTTTCTCGGTGAACGCGAGGGTCACCGTCGCGGTCGGAGAGTCCAGCCGCGCGCCCTCCGCCGGGATCGAACTGACCAGCCGGCCGTGCGCCGAGGCCGGTTGCGGTGCCACGAGGGCCAGCGCCAGCACGCCGGCCACGACGATGAAAGACCTGATCGAGGTACGCCCCATCGAAGGATATTAACGTCTTTCGATCGCCGTGGCGGCCGGAGCCGTACGGGGTGGCGAAGGGACTTCCGACCCGGCATGATCCACGACCGTGACTGCTCCCTCCACTGTGCCCGCCGTGGCGTGCCCCCGGTGTGCCCAGCCGACGGTGACCACCGGGCTCAAGAAGCCGTGGTGCCCGTCCTGCGACTGGAACATCGATCAGGCGGTGCCGGTCGTGCTCGGCTGGCGCTTTCTCGACCGCCGGCTGTACCGGGTGGCGAGCCGCCTGACCGAGGCGCAGTTCACCGCTCTCGCCGACGGTCCGCTGTCCCCGCGGCGGATGACGGCGGCCCGCTTGACCACGCTGGCCGCGTCGGTCGTGCTTCTCGCCGTGGTGCTGGGCATCGGCATACTCGGGCTGTGGTTGTTCTTCTTCGATTTCATCAGCCTGGGCACGATTCTCGGCGCCGCGCTGCTGGGCATGGCCTTCATGCTGCGCCCGCGCCTGGGCCGGCTGTCCAAACTGCCCGAACAGGGCCGTCTCGTGGACCTGGACAAGGCGCCGCACCTCGTCGGGCTGGTCGAGCGGGTCGCCGCCGCGGTCGGTGCGCCGATGCCGCAGGTGCTGCTGCTCGGCTGCGAGCTGAACGCGTACACCACCACGGTGGGTCTGCGCCGCACCCGGGTGCTCTGCGTCGGCCTGCCGCTGTGGGCGACGCTGGAACCGCAGGAGCGGGTGGCGCTGCTGGGCCACGAGCTGGGTCACTTCGTCAACGGTGACGTCCGCCGGGGCCTGCTCACGCAGGTCGCCGAGACGACGCTGAGCCGGGTCGCGGCGCTGTTCGCCCTCGACGGGATCGGCGGGCGCGGGCTGCTGGAGTACGTCTCCTCGATCATCACGCGGGCGCTCGGCCGGGTCGTCGCGGGCATCGCCCGGACGCTGCAGGTGCTGCTCGTGTGGATCAGCCAGCGCGACTCGCAACGCGCCGAATACCTGGCCGACGAGATGGCCGCCCGGGCGGGTGGCACCGCCGCGGCGATCACCCTGACCGATCAGATCGTGATGACCGACTCGATCGACACCGTCGTGCGCCGCGAAGCCCGCGCCGGCCACGGCATGTCGGCCTGGCATGACGCCGCCCGCGTCGCGCGCAGCAACCTCGCTCCGAAGGTCCCGCTGCTGCGCCGGCTCAGCCGCCACACCGAGGTTTCCCTGTACGCCTCGCACCCGCCCGCCGCGCTTCGCGCCGAGATGCTCGAGCGCCGTCCCGCCCAGGCGGCCGCCGTCACGTTGACCGAGGCCGAGGCCGCACACATCGACGACGAGCTGGCGGTGCACGAGAAGCGGGTCATCCGCGAGCTCCAGGGCTGAGAACGCCGGCCGGGACCCGGCAGGTGAGCGTCGTGCCCCCGCCCGGCGGGCTGCGCAGATCGAAGGACCCGCCCAGCGCCTCGATCCGGTCCCGCAGGCCCCGCAGCCCGGTCCCGCCGCCCGGGTCCGCGCCGCCGACGCCGTCGTCGTGCACGCGCAGGGTCAGCATGTCGTCCTTCGTCTCGGCCATCACCTCGATGGCCGAGGCGTGGGCGTACTTCGCCGCGTTCGTGAGCATCTCCGAGACCACGTAGTAGGCGCCGGCCTCGAGCGATATGGGCAGCCGTTCGTCGAAACGGACGTCGACGGTCATCGGCACCGGTGCTCGGCGGGCCAGGGCGCGCAGGGCGGTGGGCAGGCCGGAGACGGACAACGTGACCGGGTGGATGCCGCGGGACAGCTCCCGCAGGTGCTCGATGATCGTCATGAGATCGGCGGCACCGGCGGATGCGTCGTCGTGCGTCTCGCCCCGCACGGCCGCGTCCATCGCCGCCGCACGCAGCCGCAGGGCCAGGGCGGTCAGGCTCTGCTGGACGCCGTCGTGCAGGTCGCGTTCGATGCGCCGGCGGGTCTCGTCGGCGGCCGCGACGATCCGGGCGCGGGAGCTGATCAGTTCGGCGCGGCTCTGGGCGTCCGCGACGGCGGTGGCGACCAGGTCGGTGAACTTGGTCATCCGGGCTTCCAGATCGGGGGCCAGCCAGGGCCGTCGGGCCGCGATCACGGTCAGTCCCCAGAGCCGCCCGTTGACGTGCACCGGCACGCCGGCCGCCGCCAGCACCCCCTGACGCACCAGCGGTTCGCCGCCCGCGAGCGTGCGATAGTCGCCGACGCGGCTGGGCCGCCCGGTCCGGCGTACGGTCTCCAGAACGCCGTCGATCGGCAGGATCTCCGGCAGCTCGGCCATGCCGGGCGGCCGATCGGGTCCGGCGTGCGCCAGCAACGTGAACGTGCCGTCGAGCTCGAAGCGCATCAGCCGAGCCGTGTCGCCGTCCTCGCCGACGTGGCGCAGCACCTCGCGGGTGACCGTGGCGAACACCACTTCCGGTGGCTCGCCCTCGGCGATGAGCAGGGCGATGCGGCGCAGCGACGCCTGGACCTCGACCAGCCGGGTGACCGCGGTGTCGGCCTCGGAGTTCGCGATGGCCAGGGCGCTGAGCTCGACGAAGTCGGCGATGCTGCGCTCGGCGCCCGCCTCGATGTCACCCGCGGATCCGACGATCGTGACGCCCCAGAGACGCGAGCCCACCACGATGGGCACGGCGATCGCGCACCGCAGGCCGAGCCGGGCGGCGATCGCGGCCGGCGGTCCGGTCTGGTCGCGGCCGGTGTCCACGCGGGCCGGCCGGCGCGTCTGCAGCGCGGTGTGCACCAACCGGCTCCGCAGCAGCGCGGGCCGCGTGCCCGCCGGTGCCGTCGTCGCGGCGAGGCCGTAGGAACCGACGATGGTCAGGCTCGGATCGCCCTGGCCGATGTCGTCCGGATGATCGAGGCGGGCCACGAAGGTCGCGTCGGCACCGAAGAGCCGCGCGATCGCCTCGGCGACCGACGCGCAGACGTCGGCCGGGGCGGCGGAAGACCCCACCAAGGTGGCGATGTGCCGCAGCGCGGCCTGCTCGTCGGCCAGACGGCCGCGTGCGCGTTCGGAGCGGATCGCGTCGCGGGCGATCGTCGCGGTGACCGTGCCCACGATCGCCGCCATGCCGACGAGCAGGCTGGATACGACGAGGGGGCCCTCGCAGACGACACACGTCACCGCGAAAGCGGTCGCGGCGGCTAGGACCACCAACGTCACCGCGTCTACGAGGTGGGGTCTTCTGAACATGGAACGGCCGCCAGGTCAGGTCGGGAGCACCTGGGAAACGCCGACACCGTCCCGGAATTCAGCGACGTGATCCACAACGCACGGGTGAACCTTGCGGTCTGCGTCACGTCATGGTGGAGTGCCTCCCTTAGACAGACAACTGGCCCGGGGCGTGCTTTCCACGGTGGATGCCGTCGCCGTCTCGGTCACCGTGCTCGCGCCGGGCATGGCGATGCTGCTCAACGTGCCCGGGGTGGCGGCGGTGGCCGGTGGTTCGACACCGCTGGCGTTCCTCATCGGCGGCATCGCCTGCCTGGCGCTCGCGTTCGTGGTCGCCGGGTTCGCGCGGCGGATGGCCTCGGCCGGATACGCCTACACGTACGCGAGCCGGACCCTCGGCAGGCCGGCGGGCTTCGTCGCGGGCTGGACGTACGGGTTCGCGGTGCTCTGTTTCGTGCCGATGACGATGGCCGCGGTCTCCTACCTGCTCTGCGACCTGCTGCATCTGGCGATTCACTGGTGGTTCCCGCTGTTCGCGGCGGGCATGGTGGTGCTGGTCCTGCTGTCGGTCGCGCACGTCCGGATCACCACGCGCCTGCAACTGGCCGTCGGGCTCGCCACGGTGCTCGTGATCCTGGTCGTGAACGTGGTGGTGACGGCCAAGGGCGGCGCCCACGGGAACACCCTGGCGCCGTTCACGTTCAGCCACACCCAGAAGGGCGGATTCAACGGCGTCTTCTACGGGATCATCCTCGGCGTCACGTCGTACATCGGCTTCGAGACGGCGGCCGACTTCGGCGAGGAGACATCGCGGCCGCGCCGGTCGATCCCGGTGGCGGTGATCGTGTCCGTCGGGTTCGCGATCGTCTTCTACCTCTGGACCACCTACAGCCTCACCATCGGTTTCGGCGTCCGGGCCGGGAGCGCCTTCGGCGCCGACCACTTCGCGCTGCGGACGATCGCGGACACCTACCTGGGCGGTGCCTTCGGCACGCTGGTCGAGGTCGGGGCGCTGCTGTCGGCGTTCATCGTCTGCGTCGGCTGTGTGACAGCGGCCACCCGCACCCTGTACGCCATGGGCCGGGAAGGATCGTTGCCACGCCGGCTGGGGGTGGTGCACGCCCGGTTCAAGACGCCGGTGAACGCCACGGTGACCTCGGCCGTGCTGGCGACCGTGCTCGCGGCGGCGGTCGGGTTCGGCGTCGGTCCCGGCGCCCTCGGTGCGGCGCCGACCACGGTGTATTACTTCTTCGCCACGCTCGGTACGCTCGCCATCATCATCGTCTACATCGGACTGTGTGTCGGCGGCGCGGTCTTCTTCCGGCGGACGCATCCGCGCTACCGCCCGCTTCTGCACCTGGGCATTCCGGCGGTGGGGATTCTCATCTTCGCGGCGGCGCTGTACGGATCGGTCTATCCGGTGCCGGTCTATCCGCTGAACATGACCCCGTACCTGGCTCTGACCTGGGTGATGTTCGGCCTCGTCGTGGTCGGCACGATGCGCACCCGGCGCCCGGCCGCGGTCCAGCGCATCGGCTCGATCCTGGGCGAGGAGGGCGCGTAGCCGCACGGGGCGCCGGGCTAGATTTGCTCCCCAGTGACCAGCACCACCGCACCGGAGGTGAAGCGCGCCGCCGCCGGCCCGTCTGGGGTGTATCACGGAAAAAGGGGGACACACCACATGAACGACTACGCGGACGCCAGCGTGCTGCGAACCGGTTCCGGCACCGATCTGACCGTCCGGCAAGCCGGCAGTGGTGACCCCGTGCTTCTGCTGCACGGCTCCGGCGGCCCCGACACGGTGAGCCTGCTGCTGACCCATTTCGGCGCGGACCATCGGGTGCTCGCGCCCATCCACCCCGGCTGGGCCGGCACCCCGCTGCCCGGCCAGCCGGGCGGCGTGGCGGGCCTGGCCGCCACCTACCTCGACCTGCTCGAATCGCAGGGCCTGACGGGGGTCACGGTGGCCGGCGTCTCGTTCGGCGGCTGGGTGGCCGCCGAGATGGCCGCGGCCGACCAGAGCCACCGCGTCGGCCGGCTGGTGCTCATCGACTCGCTGGGCCCGCGGATCCCGGGCCACCACATCGCCACGCCCGCCACCCTGCCGCCGGCAAGCCTGACCGCCCTGCAGGCCTACACCGGCGGCGTGTACGACGACCCCACCTTGCTGGACCGCCTCCAGCCGCTGACGACGCCCACGTTGCTCGTGTGGGGCGAGAACGACCCGGCGATCAACGTCGACTTCGGCCGCCGCTACGCCGCGGCTCTGCCCGGCGCCCGCTTCGAGGTGATCCCGGGCGCCGGCCACGTGCCCATGCGCGACGCCCCGGAAGCGACGTTCGCCGTCCTCGACGGTTTTCTCAAGGGCTGAAGACCCTCGCACACACTGTGCGAGCGAGGACCCACGAGCACCCCTAACGTCCATTCCGTGGCGACCGTGCTTGTTGTCGATGACGACGCCCCCAGCCGGGAGTTCATGCGCACCCTGCTGAACCACCGTGGGCACCAGGTCGAACAGGCCTTCGACGGGGACAGCGCCCTGGTGCTGGCCGCGCGCCGCCCCCCGGACGTCGTGATCACCGATGTGATGATGCCCGGGCTGGGCGGCTTCGAGCTCGCGCACGCGCTGCGCGGCGAACCCGAGACCCGGCACATCCCCATCGTCTTCAGCACCGCCCACTACGGGCCGGACGAGATCCGGCCGCTGGCCCACGCCTGCGACGTCCACTCGGTCATCTTCAAACCGGCGCAACCCGCCACGGTTCTGGCGACCATCGACTCGCTGCTGCGCCCCGGACGGATCTCGCTGCGCGCCGACGATCAGCTCGCCGAAACCCAGCGGCTCACCCGGTCCGGCACCTGGGAACTCGATCTCGACACCAGAACGGTCGTCGTGTCGGGCGCGCTGCGCGACGTTCTCGGGCTGCCGTCGACGACGCTGACCTCGTACGAGCTGATGCGCCGTGTGCACCCGGAGGATGTCGCCCGGATCGCGGCCATGGCCGGGCGCACCTCGTGGACCGCCGAGGTGCGCGTCGCGGGCACCGGCGGCACGGTCCAGGAGCTGATCGTCTCGTGCCGCCAAGCGAGCGCGACCCGGCTGTGGGGCGCCGCCCAGGACGTCACCCGGATCCGTGAGGACCTGCGGACTGCCTTGCGGGTGCAGGCCGACTGGAACGCCGCCCGCCGCGCGATCGACGCCGTCCACCGCGACGTGCTGCCGCCCGCCCTGCCCGCCATCGCCGGCCTGGGCCTGGCGACCGTCTACCTGCCCGTTCCGGAACGGCTGCACATCGGCACCGCCTGGTACGACGCGCAGGAGGTCGACGGGGGACGGCTGTTGCTGTCGGTCGGCAAGGTCGCCGGCCACGATCGGCATCCGGTCGCCGTCATGGGCCACGCGCTGGCGGTTCTGCACGCCTACGCGCACGACGACCCCGATCCGGCCACGGTGCTGGCCCGGCTCAACCGGTTCCTCATCGACACCCGCGCGGACGACACGTTTGTGACGGCGGTCGTCGCCCTCTTCGAGCCCGCGACCGGCCGGCTGCTCGTCGCCAACGGCGGCCACCCGGCGCCGGTCGTCGTCTCCCGGGACATCGAGGGGCACCCGTCGGCCGTGTCGTTGACCAAAGCCGGCCCCGCCCTGGGGGTGCTGGCGGAGGCGGCGTTCCCGCAACTGGGCCTCACCCTTGCCGCCGGATCCGCGTTCTGCGCCTACACCGACGGGCTGACCGACCGGCACAACGACCCGGCCGCGCGGCACGGGCGGCGCCTGCGTGCGGTCGCGGCCCAGGTTCTCGGCCGGCTCGAGAAGGACCGGCCGGCCGCGCAGTTCCTGGCCGACAACATCGTCCGGGACATGCTCGACGGGGTCGCCCCGGACGACGACGTGTGCGTGGCCGTGCTGCACGCGGGCGCCGAGCTAGCCTGAGACCCCGTCGACGACGCGCAGCAGATCCGTGATCTCGTACGGCTTGGTCAGGATGAAGGTGGCGCCGCCGGCCAGCACGCGGCGGTGCACGGCGGGATCCACGTCGCCGCTGACCACCACCACCGGGATGTCGCGGGCGCGCAGCTCGGCCAGCACCTGTTCGCCACCGATGTCCGGCAGCTCCAGGTCGAGCAGCACCAGATCCGGCCGCATCACGTCGGCCCGATCCAATCCGGTACGCCCGTCCGGGGCCGACCCGAACGTGACACCCGGACGTGCTCGCAGGATCCGTTCCACGAGCATCGTGTTGATCGGGTTGTCCTCGATGTAGAGCACCCGGGTCATGCCTGCGACGCCGCGACGTCGATCCGGTTGTCCAGCACCAGCCGCACCTTCTCGGTGAGCGCCGCCGCGGTGAACGGCTTGTCGAGGAACGCCACCGTCCGTTCGTCCCCGGTGGAGTCGAGGACGCCCCGGGTGTACGCCGACGTGAAGATCACCGGCAGGCCCGGGCGCAGCGCGGTGAGCCGGTCGGCCAGCTGCTGCCCGTTCAAGCCCGGCATGATCACGTCGGTGACCAGCAGGTCGATGTCGGCGTGGGCGCGCGCCACCGCCAGGCCCTGCTCGCCGTCGACCGCCACCAGGACCCGGTAGCCCGCGGTGGTCAGGATCCGTTCGGTGAGCTGCCGGACGGCGGCATCGTCCTCGACCAGCAGAATCGTTCCGGTGCCGCCGGCCAGCGACTGCCGTTCGACGGCCGCGCCGACCGCGTCCGCGGGCGCCGTCGTCGACGGCAGGTAGACCTCGAACGTGGTGCCCTCGCCCGGCCGCGAATCCAGCCGGATCCGGCCGCCGGCCCGGGTCACGATGCCGTACACAGTAGACAAACCCAGGCCGGTGCCCTCGCCCTGGCCCTTGGTGGTGAAGAACGGCTCGAACACCCGGGCCGCCACCTCGGCCGTCATGCCGCAGCCCGTGTCGGAGACGGTGAGCAGCACGTAGTCGCCGGGTTCGACGGTCAGCTCGTCGGCCCGGCCGCCCTCGAGGACCACCCGGTCGGTGTCGATGGTGAGGGTGCCGCCGCCCGGCATCGCGTCCCGGGCGTTGATGGCCAGGTTCACCAGCACCTGTTCGAGCTGGCCGGGATCCACCCGCGCCGGGGCCGGCGTGCCGGCCGCGGTGACCACCAGGTCGACGTCCTCGCGGATGAGCCGGCGCAGCAGGACCTGCACGCTGCCGACGAGACCGGTGACGTCGATGACCTGCGGCCGGGTCGTCTGCGCCCGGGAGAACATCAGGAGCTGGCGGGTCAGCGCGCTCGCCCGCGACGCCGCGTCCCGGATCATCACGAGGTCGCCGGAGGTGGCCTCGTCGGCCTCGGCGATCAGCAGCGCGGCGTACCCGTCGATGACGGTCAGCAGGTTGTTGAAGTCGTGCGCCAGCCCGCCGGCGAGCTGGCCCACCGCCTCCAGCTTCTGCGCCTGATGAAGCTGCGCCTCGATACTTTTCTGCTCGGTCACGTCGGCGACCATCGCCAGCACCCCGACCGGTTCGCCGTCCTCGCCGGCCCGGGTCGTCAGCGCGATCCGCGCGAACACCACCCGGCCGCCTTCGGCGTTCAGTCCGACCTCGACATGAGTGTCGCGGCCCGCGCCGAACGCCTGCGTCGCCACGGCTCGGTCGGTCGCGGTGACGAGCTCCAGCACCGGTGTGCCCGGCAGATCCGCCGGCGGCCGCCCCACCATCGCGGCGAACCGGTCGTTCGTGTATCCGATCCGGCCGTCGCCGTCCAGCACCACGACGCCTTCGCTGGTGGTCTCCACGATCTCGCGGAAGCGTTCCTCGCTGGCCCGCAGCGTCGCCTCCGCCGCCTGCCGCAGCTTCAGGTCCTCGAACAGCGCCGCACCGCGCACCAGCGCCGGGAACCGGCCGCGCAACGTCCAGTACCAGACCGCCAGCACGGCGGTCACGGTGTCCCATCCGGCGGCCTGGAAGTCCATCCCGAACGCCATCCGCATCGCCAGCCCGGCATGCATGTCCGAGCCGAGATACGGCATCATCAGATGCACCACGTGCGACCCGTGATGCACCGCGCAGCTGAAGAAGATGGACGCGGTCGCCAGCCCGAGCGGGTTGTTGCGCCACTGCCGGCCCCGCCACAGCCCGCGGCCGATGGCGAACGAGATGGCCAGATAGGCGGCCAGAATCACCGCGTTGGCCAGCGCCGTCAGCTGCCACCACAGATCCGTCCAGCCGGTCACCGCCACCCACCTTGGTTGATCTTCGACAGGAGCTGCTCGGCGCTGGCCTGGACCAGGCGAAGCTGATGCTCCTGCTCGTCGTTCAGCGGGCCGGGCAGGCGCATCAGCAGGATCCCGGTGAATCCGATGATGGCGTTCAACGGCGTCCGCAGCTCGTGGCCGGCCTTGGTGTCGGTCGCCCAGGACGTGGTGGCGACGCCGACCGTCGCGCCCGAGGCGTCGGTGATCGGGGCGGCGCGCAGGTGCACCCGGATCGGCGTTCCGTCACGCCGGATCCGGTCGCCGACGAAATCGCCGAGCCGGCGGGTCGCCGCCTCGCCGGGCGGGTAGAGCCGCTCGGCCCGTTCGCCGACCATCTCGGCGGCCGGATAGCCGTACAACTCCTCGGCGGCCTGGTTCCACACCGCCACCGTGCCGTCCATGGTCTCCGCGACGATCGCGTCGCGCGCGGAACCCACGATCATGGAAAGGAACTCGACCGAGCCGGACACGTACACGCCGCACCTCGTTCCGTCCGCGACGGCAAAGTGCAGATTAGTTACTCGGGAAGCCGGTGTATGTCACCGAACGAGTGACGCCGCTCAGTGCGTGGAGCCGGCCCGCCGCGTGGTGAGGCTGCGCACCAGACCGGCGAGAGTGTCCGGGTCGACCGGCTTCTCCAGGTAGGGGGCGTCCGGCCGGACCAGCCCGGTGGACACCGCGACGTGCCGCGGGATACCGGTGGCGTACACGATCCGCACGTGCGGATCGGCCGCCGCGACCGCCCGGGTCAGCGCGCCGGGCGCCTCGCCGGGCATGGACAGATCGGCGACGACCACCCCGACCTGCCCGGCGCACTCCTCCAGCACGTCGAGCGCGGACGCGGTGTCGGCGGCCGTCCGGGCCTGCATGCCGCGGGCGGTGAGCAGGTGGGCGGTGGTGTCGCGGACGTCGGCGTCGTCGTCGACCACGAGCACCACCGGCCGGACAGTGGCGGTCGGCTGGGTCATGACCGCATTGTCCCAGCGGGCGGCCGGAGCCGTGCGCGTTTGGGGAAACTATCGGAGGACGACGGTGCGGATCTCCCACGGGTCGAGCCGCAGGTCGAGCGTGCCCGCGGCCGGTGCCGACTCCAGCGGCCGGCCGAGCAGATCGACCGTGGTCGCGTCGGTGAAAGCGCCGGTCAGCCGGGCGGTGGTGGGCGCATCGCTCATCGCGGTCAGCCGCACCTCGGTACCGTCGTCGCCGACCCGGCGCACGGCCGAAACAAGAACGTCGGCGCCGAGGACGGTCTCGAGCCGCAGGCCCACGCGGTCGGCGGGCAGCGGCTCGCCCGCCGGTGCGGTGCCCCGGACGGCCCGCGCGTCGTTGCGGAACTCCTCGGCCAGCGCCACCGCGTGGGCACCCCGCCACCCGGTCGCGCCCGCAACGACCGCGAAGCGGTGCTCGACGCGTACGCCTAAATCCTGTGCTCCGGGCGCGGGAATCTGGGTCGCCGCCGGCTCATCCCGGTAGGGGTGGATGTTGACGCTGATCGCGCCGACCGCGCGCAGCAGGGTGACGGCGAGTTCCGTCCCGTCCTCGACGATTTCGTATTCACAGGTGTGGTCGAGCAGCACGGTCGCGGCGCCGGCCGACACGAACGACTCGGCCGGGAAGGTCGGGATCGGATATTCGCCCCAGCCGCCCTCGGCGGTGAGACCGCGCGACGTGACCGCGAACTGGCCGGCCGACGCGGAGGTGGTGACCGGCGACGGCAACGGGACGTGCAGGCGCAGCCGGTGGTCGGCGGACCGGTTGAGGAAGGACGTCCCGAGACGGACGAACGGTTCGCCGGCGTGCAGCTCGACGACGGTCTCCACCGGCGTCGGCACGGTGCGATCGGAGCGCCGGTCCGGGTCGTCGGACAACCCGGCCGGCCACGCGAAGACCCGGGTGACCCGGATCCGGGCCCGCAGCGGCCCGTCTTCGAGCAGCTCGACCGCGACGTCCACCGGCTTCGAGACGAGCTCGTCCGAGGCGGGCGGGCCGTAGTTGTAGCTGTCGCCGCGATCGCCGCCGTCGACCAGGCGGCCGACGCCGCGCAGCACCGTGCCGTCCGCGCCGGTCACGTCCAGCGTGCCGTCGTCCAGCACCGCCACCTCGACCAGGCCGTTCGACAGGCGGCGGTCGGACGCGACGGCCGGGTCGCCGGACAGCGCGGGTGCCCGATGGGCCGGTTCGATTCGCACGGCCGCCAAGCCCGACGCCGGCACGCGAACCGGGGCCAGCACCGTCGCGCGCGGCTCGGCCAGCGTGCGCACCGACCACTCGCCGGGGTGGGCGGCGGCCGCGCGGGCCACCTCCCGGCGCAGGATCAGCACGTCGAACTCCGCGGTCGCGGGCACCTCGGCGACGTGGAAGACCAGCGAGCCGGGGGTCAGCTCGTACCGGTCGATCAGCCGGCCGAACAACTCGCGGCGGTGGATGCGGCGCAGCACCCGTTCGAGCTGGGCGGCGTCCATCCGCTCGTCGCTCAGCACGGTCGCCGCGCGCGCGGTCGGCTGCACCGGCTGCACCGAGCCGTCCGCCGCGACCGCGACCAGGTCGCCCCGGCCGAGCGCGACGTCCACTTCGACCAGTGCGGTGCGCGCGACGGGCAGGGGATTGGCCACCAGGTACGCGTCGGCGGGCACCCGGGCGGCCGCCTCGGCCAGCGCCGCGTCGCGCACCGCCCGGGCCGCCTGCGTCGCCTCGGCCAGCCGCGCCGCCACCTGGTCAGAGGTCTCGTCGGTGCCGGAGCCGACCACCGAGTCGTGCGCGGTGGACTCGATTATCTTGTGCCAGGCGAGGTCGAGGAAGGCGGACTCGTCCCGCGACGACCACAGCGCGTGGAACCGCTCGGCGTGGTCGATCGTCCGTTCCGCCACCGCCATGCCCTGCTTCAACGCCAGCCGCGCCGACAAAACCCCGGGCAGGATGTTTCCCCGTACGTGGCTGCGCAGCTCGCCGGAGACAACCGACTCGACCGGGTCGCCGGCGTGCTCGCGCAGGTATTCGCCGAGCGTCGCGATGGTGACCCCGGGTACGTCGCGTAACCAGGCCGCGAGCCGCGGGTCGGGCGCGTTGTGGTCGGTGCCGGCCATCGCCAGCAGCGGGTCGTCGCCCCACCGGGCCGCTGTCATCTCCGCGTACTCGCCCAGCGCACGACCGATCTGAGCGGGCACCAGCAACACGTCGAGCCCGTTGTCGTAGCCGTCGAAGAGGAACTCGGTGCGCACCCGCGAGCCGTCCGGCGCGCGCCACTGGAAGGCGTGCCCGGTCACCGATCCTGGTACGCCCCGCCACAGTGCCGCGTGCTCGAAACCGGCCCGGGCCAGGATCTGCGGCATCTGCGCGACGTGGCCGAACATGTCGGGCAGGTACCCGATCGGCATCGCCCCGCCCAGCGAAGCCGCGGCCCGCCAGCCCATCTGAAGGTTGCGCACGATGGTCTCGCCGGAGCAGAGGAACTCGTCGAGCAGGATCAGCCACGGCCCGATCGCGAGGCGCCCCTGCGCGACCAGCGCCGCGACGCGGTCCCGGTGCGACGGCCGGATCCGCAGATAGTCCTCGATCGCGGCCATCTGTCCATCCACAGTGAACCGGAAGTCCGGGTTCTCCTCGAGCGTCGCCAGCACGGTGTCCATCGCGGTGACCAGCCGATGCCGGAACACCTGGAAGGGCTCGTACCACTCGCGGTCCCAGTGGAAGTGCGGCACGAAAACGGCAGGTTTGGGCATGGCGGAGCCTTCTGTGCGAGGTGCGGAGGTGCGGCGTTTATTTCAGGGAACCGGCTGCGAGGCCGGTGCGCCAGAACCGCTGCAGCAACAGGAACAGGATGATCAGCGGGACGATCGAGACCAGCGAGCCGGTGATGACCGAGCCCTGCAGCAGCGACACGCGGCTGGACTGGCCGTTCCACTCGTAGAGGCCGAGCGTGATCGGGAAGAGCTTCTCCTGCTGCAGCATCACCAGTGGCAGGAAGAAGTTGTTCCAGATGCCGACGAACTGGAACAGGAAGATCGTCACCAGCGACGGGGTCATCAGCTTGAATGACACCGAGAAGAAGGTGCGGAACTCGCCGGCGCCGTCCAGCCGGGCCGACTCGATGAGCTCGTCCGGCACGGCCGCGCTCGCGAAGATCCGGGCCAGGTAGACGCCGAACGGGCTGACGATGCTGGGCAGGAACACCGCCCAGTACGTGTCGACCAGGCCGGCCGCCGAGAACAGCAGGAACAGCGGCAGGGCCAGCGCGGTGCTCGGCACCAGGACACCGCCGAGGATCACCGAGAACAGGAAGTTGCGGCCCCGGAACCGGAACTTCGCCAGGGCGTAGCCGCACAGCGCCGAGATCAGCGTGCCGACGGCGGCGCCCAGCACGGCGTAGACGACGCTGTTCACCGCCCAGCGACCGAACACTCCGTCGCGTACGGTGAAAAGGGTTTTGAGGTTGTGCACGATGTCGAAATGGGAGAACCACAGGCCGAAGGTGGACACCAGATCGGCCTGCGGCTTGGTGGACGCCACGATCAGGAAGTAGACGGGCAACAGGAAATAGATCGCCAGCAGCACCATCAACGACATCGCGGCGGTGCGGCTGATCCGGCTTTCCCGGGCCCGTTTCGGCTGGCTCACAATCCCGCCCTCTTCGCGGTCAGTTTCAGGAAGCCGAAGCTCAGCACGAACGTGATCACGGCGATCGTGACGGAGATGGCCGCCGCCTGCTGGTAGTTGTTTCCACTCGCCACGGCGTACGCGAGCATGTTGGGGGTGTAGGTGCTGGAGATGTTCGAGGAGATCTGCCGGAGCACGGCGGGCTCGGAGTAGAGCTGCAGCGTTCCGATGATCGAGAACACCGTGGTCAGGATGATCGAGGGAGCGATGATCGGCACCTTGATGCGCCAAGCGATCGCCCAGTTGCTCGCGCCGTCGATCTTCGCGGCCTCGTACAGCTCCGGCGGGATCGACTGCAGCGCGGAGAACATGATCAGCATGTTGTAGCCGGTCCAGCACCAGGTGGAGATGTTCGCGGCCGACCACAGCACGGTGCCCGGGCCGAGGAAGTCCGGCGACACGCCGATCCCGTTGAGCAGGTCGACGACCGGGCTGAGCTGCGGCGAGTACAGGAACGACCACATGATCGCGGCGATCACCCCGGGAACCGCGTACGGCATGAAGGCCGCGATGCGGAAGAAACCCTTGGCGCGCAACAGGGGCGTGTCCAGCAGCAGCGCCATGATCAGCGCGACGAACAGCATGACCGGGACCTGCACGATGCCGAACAGCGCGATCCGCCCCAGACTGCCGCCGAACTCGGCGTTGCGGAACACCTGCAGGTACTGGTCGAAGCCGCCGAAGGTGGTGTACGCGTGGCCGAACTGCCCACCGGTGCGCCGTACCACCCGGAAGCTCTGCCACAGCGCGTACCCGACCGGAACCAGGTAGAACAGCAGGAACGGCAGGTAGAACGGGGTCAGGAAGGCGGCGATGGTGCCGGCCCGGGGGCCGCCGCCACGCAAGCGGCGACGGCGCCCGGATTTTTCGTCGGTCATCAGCCCGCCGCGGCCGGAATCGCCTGGTCCTTCATGGACGAAAGCGCGGCGTCCTGGGCGGTCTTGAGCGCGTCGCCGAGGGTGCCGCTGCCGGCGGCCGCCTTCGCCATCGCGTCCTGCAGCGCCAGGTTCACGGTCTTCTGGGTCGGTCCCCAGGCGAAGCTGGTGTCGATGTTCTTCGACGAGTCGGCGAAGACGTCGAAGACCTTCTCGTTGTTGTAGTACGGCACACCCTGCGACAGCGCGGGCAGCTGCAGCCCGGCCAGCGACGCCGGGTAGAGGCCGCCCAGCTTGTTCTCCAGCGCGAGCGCCTCCGGGTCGGAGTTCAGCCAGACGTTGAACTTCACCGACTCGTACAGGTGCTTGTTGCCTTTCATGAACGCGACGGTCGAGCCGCCCCAGTCACCGGACGCCGGGTTCGTGCCCCACGTCGGCATCGGCACGATGGACCACTTGCCCGCCTGCTTCGGCAGGTTGTCGCGGAACATCCCGTACGCCCAGGCGGCGCCCACGTACGTCGCGACCTGATCCTTCTCGTACGCGGCGTACATCGGTGGACTGGTGTTCGCGAGGTCGGTGCGCACCTCCTTCGCGGCGATCAGTTTCTGCCAGTAGTCGGCCACCTGCCGGCTCGCCGTGGAGTCGACGGTCACCTGCCACTTGTCGCCGGAGTAGGCGTACATGTGTGCGCTGTTCTGCCAGAGCAACCCGTTGAACCACTCCGCGTTGTTCGGGTCGAAGAACGTGATGCTCAGTTTCGGGTCCGCGGCGTGCAGTTTCTGGGCCGCTGCCGCGTACTCGTCCCAGGTCTTCGGGATCGCGATGTGGTACTTGGCGAAGATGTCGGTGCGCACGAACAACGCCATCGGGCCGGTGTCCTGCGGCATCGCGAAGACGCCGGTGTCGCCGAAGCTGGCCTGCGACCACGTCCACGGCACGAACTTGTCCTTGGCCGCCTTGGCGTCGGCGCACCCGGAGGCGTCCACGAACGCGTCCTGCAGCCGCAGGTTGGCCAGCTCGTCGTAGCCGACCTGGGCCAGCTCCGGCGCGGTGCCGGCCTTGAGCGCGTTGCCGATCTGTCCGTACTGGTCGTTCGAGACGTTCTTGATCTCGACCTTGATGGTCGGGTTCTTCTGGTTCCACAGGGCGACGACCTGGTCCATGCCCGGGACGGTGTTCCAGTACTGGAGGGTCACCGGTCCGGACGCGGGAGCGCAGGACGAGGCGGGCGCCGCGCTCGACGACGAGTCGTCCGAGGAGGAGCACGCGGTGAGGGCGGCGACGCTGGCGGCAACGGTGAGCGCGGCGCCGACGAGGCGCAGACGCGAGGATGGAGTGCTCATGTGGTCCTTCCCGAGACGACCGGCAACGGTGCCAGCCGGTCGGCGCAGACTCCTGGATAGAGGGTTTCCGGCGCCGTGACGGGAATTAGAAGATCATATTTTCAAATTGCTGGCAACACCCGCGTAACACTCAGTCGGCGGCTAGCAGCAATGCGGACGGCTTCGGCGAGAAGGAGTTGTCCAGCACCAGGGTGGCGGCGCCGACCGCGGCGACGTCGACCGGGACGGCCGACTCGGCGAACCGGACCGGATGCGGCGGGATCAGCGCGGGATCGTCGCGGACGGCCTGGGGCAGGACCGCCATGATGGTCGCGGCGATGGGCGCCCAGTACGGGCCGCCGAAGATGACCGTGTCGATGTCCAGCAGGTTGACGATCACGACGATCGACCGGGCCAGGGCCCTCGCGGCGTCTTCCACGATCGCGGTGGCTGCCGGATCGCCGGCCGCGGCCAAGGTCGCCAGCCGGGTGAACGCGTCGTCGACGGTGGCCGTGTCGTCGAGACTGCCCACGCCGTCGAGGATGCCGGCGGCCGTCGCGCGCTCCACCAGCGTACGGGGAACCGTGATGTGGCCGACGCAGCCGCGACGTCCGCACGGGCATGGGGCACCCGTGGGATCGACGGTGATGTGGCCGGCGTCGCCGGCATTGGAGGTGACCCCGCGGACCACCTCGCCGGACACCGACAGGCCGGTGCCCAGGCCGGTGCCGTAGTACATGAACGCGAAGTCGCGGCTGCTCCCGAACCACAATTCCGCCACCACCGCGGCTGTGGTGTCCTTCTCCAGCAGCACCGGCAGGCCGGTCGCCTCGGCCAGCGCCCGCCGCAGCGGCACGTGCTGCCAGTTCGGCATCATCGGCGGGTTCAGCACGATGCCGTCGCCGGTGTCGACCGGGCCGGGAGAGGCGATGCCGATGCCCAGCACCCGCGACCGGTCCACCGCCGTCCCGGCGACGAGCGCCTCGATCGCGGCGGCCATCTCGGCGATGATGGCGCTCGGGACACCGGCGGCGGGCGTGCCCGTACGCGAGTGGCCGCGCACCTTGCCGGACAGGTCGACCAGCACGTACGTGACCGCGGCCGGATCGATGTGCACGCCGATCGCGAAGCCGCCGCCCGGGTTCAGCTTGACCACCGCGGCGGGCTTGCCCGGGCCGCTCACGCGCCGGCCGTCCTCGTCGACCAGACCCGCGTCGAGCAGGCGCCGGCAGACGTTCGCGACGGTCATGTTGCTCAGCGCGGTCAGGCCGGCGAGCTCGGACCGGGTGATGCCGTGCGGGCGGCGGCGGATGGCGTCGAGCACCACGGCCTGGTTGTACTCGCCGACGGCGGGAAGGTTCGTCCCCGTACGATCCAAGGCTGTTGATCCCCCCAACGCGCGACGGTTCGAGACAGCCTAGGGCATCATCACGACCTTGCCGGTGGCATTGTCACCCTCTCGGCCGGTGTCTACAGCGGACTCATCTGATCCAAGACTCGGGCCGCCACGTCGATGATCTCTTCGACCTTCGGCACATCGCGGGCAACCTCGTCCGCAGCGACGACCGGTGCGCTCGAGGACGGGTACTCGACCTGGTTGCGGCGTCGCCGGAGGCGGTCGAACGGACGCAACACTCCACCGAGCGGCGGATCGAGCTGAGCGGACACGGCCTCGCGGACCGCGATGTGACCGCCTCGGCTCGTCGCCCGAACACCCTGGTTCTCGAGCACGGCGGCAAGAGCCTTACGTGCGGCGTCATAAAGCAGCTGGTATCCGCCAGCCGGGTCGGACTGCGCGATGGCGGCCGCCGACGCGAGATGCTGACGCGCCTGCGACAGTAGCAGGTCGGCATGGTCGCGGCTGGCGGGCACCCGTTCCAGCTCGCCGCGCGCGAGCATGCCGTCCAGGGCTTCACGACCTTGCTGCCACCTCATGAACGGTCTCCAGATCTGACGATCGTGTACAACGGGCGGGATCGCACCGATGTGAGAAACGGATCTCCACCGGGCGACCGCCAAGCCGATGCGGACACCCGGTGGATGTTGACCTCTCGGCCCAGTCGCTGCTCAGCGGCCAACGCCGCATCGGCCAGGTCGTCGTCGTCCGCGTCGCCCACCACCAGAACATCTACGTCGCGCGGCGGCGGGCCGGCCTCGCCCGCATGACGTGCCGCCCACGAACCATAGATGTAAGCCTCATCCACCCCGTCCATGGTCGGGAGCAGATCAGCCAGCACCGCGGCCGGGCCGTAGGTCAACGTGAGGAGCTCCGTGAGAGGGCGAGCGAGTGCGCTGGTCAGATCGGCTCTTAGTAGCCGCATCCGTCCTCGTGTCGCTGCGGTGACAAGGCCTGCCTCGACCAATCGGTCAGCTTCGCGGCTTACCGATGATTGAGAGGCGTTGAGCTGGTGAGTCAGCTCCGCGACTGAATAGCTTTCCTCGGGGTGCAGAAATAGCCACGCAAGCAGCTCGCCCAGGAGGGGAGTGCGCAACAGCGGGAGAAGCTGAGACCTATCATGCACACTCCGCATGATATCTTGCGTGATCTGCAAGGGTCCAGGCCGACAGCCGTTTACGGTTCGACCAGGCCGGACTGGTAGGCGAAGACGACCAGCTGGGCCCGGTCGCGGGCGCCCAGCTTGACCATCGCGCGGCTCACGTGGGTGCGCGCGGTCGCCGGGCTGACCACCAGCCGTGCGGCGATCTCGTCGTTGCTGAGGCCCTCGCCGACCAGCGCGACGATCTGCTTCTCCCGCTCGGTCAAGGCGTCCAGCTGGGGGTGCGGGTTGCGGGCGCGCGCCGGGCGGGACGCGAACTCGCGCACCACGCGCCGGGTCACCGAGGGGGACAGCAGCGCCTCGCCGTCGGCCACCAGGCGGATCGCGCGCAGCAGTTCGGCGGGCTTGGTGTCCTTGGTGAGGAAGCCGCTCGCGCCGTGGCGCAGCGCGTCGAAAACGTACTCGTCCAGTTCGAAGGTGGTGAGCACGATGACCCGGGTGGCGGCCATGGCGGGGTCGGCGGCCAGGCGGCGGGTGGCCTCGATGCCGTCGATGCCGGGCATGCGGACGTCCATGAGGACGATGTCGGGATGGTGCGCGCGGGCCAGGTCGACCGCGGCCAAGCCGTCGGCGGCCTCGCCCACGATGCGCATGTCCTCCTCGGCCTCGATCAGCGCCCGCAGTCCGATGCGGACCAAATCCTGATCGTCGGCAACCAGCACGCCGATCACGAGGGCACCGCCGCGGCGGTGCGGGTGCCGGTCATGAGGGCACCGGCAGGACCGCGTGCACGCGGAAGCCACCCCCGGGCTGCGGCCCCGCCGAGAAGGCGCCGCCCAACGCGGTCGCCCGCTCGCGCATGCCCGCGATCCCGGTCCCGCCCGGGGACGGAGGACCACCCCGGCCGGTGTCGACCACCTCCACCTCCACCTCGCCGGGACGGTGCTCGACGCGTACAAAAGCATGGGTTGCCTGGGCGTGCCGCAGGACGTTGGTCAAGGCCTCCTGCACGATCCGATAGCCCGCCAGGTCGACCGCCGCGGGCAGATCGCCACCCGAGGGCGCACCCGAAACCGTCACCGTCACCGGCAACCCCGCATCGGCGAGCCGGTCGCGCAACGCGGGCAGCTGGGCCAGACCAGGGGCCGGCGCCCGCTCATCGCCGTGGCGTACGGCCGAAAGCGTCGCTCGGAGCTCGTCCAGACCCTCCTTGCTGGTCTTACTGATCGCGGCCAGCGCGGCCTCGGCCTGCTCCGGCTTGCGCTGCAACAGATGCAGCGCGATCTCGGCCTGCATGTTGATGGCGGCGAGCCCGTGTCCCACGACGTCGTGCACCTCCTGGGCGATGCGCAACCGCTCGTCGTCGGCGATGCGCCGGGCGGTGTCGGCCCGGGCGTGGGCGGTCGCTTCCCGGCTCAACCGTACGGTGACGCCCAGCGCGAACGGAACGACCACGAACGCGGTCGCTGGTACGAGACCGGCCAGACCAGGGTTGCCGACGTGCGGGATGAAGACGTGCGAGGTCAGCACGATCAGGACCGCCCCCGCCAGCGACGCGGCCGGGCGCAGGGGCAGCCGCGCCGAGACGGTGTAGACCGCGATCAGGAAAACGATCAGAACGGGCCCATAGGCGTACCCGCGAATGAGGTAAACGGTGACCGCGGTGGTGACGATCGCCAGCACCGGGACCGGCCAGCGCCGCCGCAGCGCCAGAACCGCCGACGCGACCGCGATCAGCGCGTACGCCATCCCGTCCAGCGGCAGCGTCCCGGGCTGGTTTGCGGCCGCGAACCGGGTCGCGACCAGGCCGAAGACCAGCAGCACCCCGGCGAGCAGACCATCGCCCACCCACCGGCGTACCCACCACACGTCCACAGCCTCAGAGGATGTCACGGCGGCGCAGTTCCACCGCACCAACGATCAAAAATCCCAGCAGGTACGCGGTCAGGACGATCGCGGCCTGACCACCACCGACCAGTGCGTCCACGCCGGGGGTGTCGGAGCCGCTGCCGAGCGCGGCGGCGAGCGAACCCGCGTTCGGACCCGGCAACCCCTTCTGCGCCTGAGCGATCCAGTCGAGCAGCGGCGCGGCCAGCAGAGCCAGCAAATTCTGCACGGCCAGCAACCAGACCAGCCCCAGCCCAAGCGCGAGTGCCACGCCGCGCAGCAGCACGGCCAGCAGCACACCGAACGAGGTCCACATGCCGGCCAGCAGCCACCCGGCACCGACGCCGACCACCAGGTCCTTGGCACTGGGCAGCGCCAGCGACTGGTTCTCGACCGAGGCGATGACCAGACTGGCGGCGAGACCGGTCACGAACATCGCGAGCACCACGGTCAGCGCCGCGACCATCAGCACGGCGATCTTGCCGGCGTAGACGCTGAGCCGGGACGGGCGCTGGGCCAGCACGGTCTTCCAGGTGTTCCAGCCGTACTCGCCGCCGACCGACAGCACCCCCAGGATCACCATGATCGCGCCGAGGAACACCGGCAGGCCGCCGATCGAGTTGCCGACCAGGTTCGCCGGGAGCACATCCGCCAGGCCGCGGCCGGCCGTCGGGCCGCCGGTGCCGCCCTTGTAACCCGCGTACGGGATCACGTACGTGAACAGGAGCGCCAGCAGCAGCGCGACCGCCAGCAGCAGCCAGTTCGCGGGCCGCTTCAGCAGCTTGATCATCTCCGCGGAGAAGTCACCCCACACGGCTCTCACCCCCGGTCAGCTCGAAGAACGCCTGCTCCAGATCGCGCTCGACCATCCGGACCTCGCTGACCCGTAGCCCGGCCGAGACCAGCGACGCGTTGATCTCGGCGGCGCGTTCCGGCGCCACGGTCAGCCGCAAACCCCCGTCGGCGAGGCTCACCGCGTCGGCGCCGAGCAGATCACGGGCGTACGCGGCGGCCTTGTCCAAAGGTGTTGCCACCACCCGCAGGTCGGCGGTGCCGCGCAGGTCGGACACCGTGCCCTCGCTGACCAGACAGCCGTGCGCCAGGACACCGACCCGGTCGCAGATCTGCTCGACCTCGCCGAGGAGATGACTCGAGATCAGCACCGTACGCCCGTCCGCCCCGAGCTGCCGCACCATCGCTCGCATGTCGGCCATGCCCGCGGGGTCCAGCCCGTTGGTCGGCTCGTCCAGGATCAGCAGCCGCGGGTCCTTGAGCAGCGCGGCAGCCACGCCGAGGCGCTGCTTCATGCCGAGCGAGTAGTTCGCGTAGCGGTCGTGGCTTCGCCCGGTCAGGTCGACCATGTCCAGCACGACGTCGACCCGCCGGTCCGAGACGCGGGCGTGCCGGGCCATCACGCGCAGGTTGTCCCGCCCGGACAGGTAGGGATAGAACGCCGGACCCTCGATCAGCGCCCCGACGTCGCGCAGCTCGCCCGGCGGGCGGCCGTAGAGCCGGATCTCACCGGCGGTCGGGCGGATCAGACCGAGCAGCATCCGCAGCGTGGTCGTCTTGCCGGCGCCGTTCGGGCCGAGGAAGCCGTACACCTCCCCGGCCCGCACGTTCAGATCGAGGTCGGCGACGGCGGCCAGCTCGCCGTACCGCTTGGTGAGTCCCCTGGTGACGATGGGTTCCATGCGGACCACTGTCCCGGCGGTGGGGGCCGGGAGCGTCCGCTCAGGCGCGGCGATGGGCGTACGTCCGCGAACGTACGCCCCAGGAAAGTAAGTAACTAACGGCGGTTGGCCGTCGCGTCGAGAATCGCGAACGCTGTCCGGATGAACGCCGATCTGCTCTCCGGCGCGCTGGCCGTCATCCCGGTACGCGTCACCGCCGCGCCCGTCACCGCCGCACCGCGTCTGCGGCTGCACACCGCCGTGCGCGGCACCCGCCGGCTTGTCCTCGACGGCCAGCAACCGCTGCGCCTCGAGGAAGGGGACATGGCCGTGTCCAACGGCAGCGCCGCCGCTCGCGACGACGTTGCCATCCGGATCGGCGGCAGCTGCGAGAAGCCGGTCCTGACCGCGATCCCCGCGCTCACCCTCATCCGCGGCGGCAGCCCGGCCGCGACCACCCTGCGATTCCTGCTCGACGGCGCCCTGCGCGAACTCGACCGGCAGCGGCCGGGATCCGCGTTCGCGACTCGGACGTACGCGCGGCTCATCCTGACCGAGGTGCTGCGGGTGGCGATGAACGCCGACGCCCGCCGAGTCCCGGAATCGGGCCTGCGGCTGCTGGCCGACAACGAGTTGCGGCCGGCGCTCGCCCTGATTCATACGCGGCCGGCCGATCCGTGGCGCCTGACCGATCTGGCCGAGGCGGTGTCGATGTCGCGCAGCACGTTCGCGCGGCGGTTCCGCGTCGTTTCCGGGGAACCGCCGCTCACTTACCTCTATCGCTGGCGCATTCAGCTGGCCCGGGTCGCCCTGCGCGAGACCGGAACCCCGATCGTGGCCTTGGCCGCCGAGCTGGGCTACGCCTCGGAGAGCTCGTTCAGCCATACCTTCACCCGGGCCAGCGGAATGTCCCCGAGTCAGTACCGGACGCTCAGCCGGCGACCCTGAGCAGGTGCTCGATCTGGAACGACGCGAAAACCTGGTGTGTCACCGATTCCAGGTGGTCGTTGTAGGGCGCGATCTGATCGCCGAGCCCGAGCCGGTCCACGATCGTGCGGAACGGGCGTTCCCCCACGGGCGTCGCGATGAGCTCGGCGATGGCGTCGGCCACCAGCTGCGGCTGCTGCGCCGGGTTGGCGGCGAAGGTGGCCTCGAATCCCGCCAGGAATCCGTCCGGCACCTTCGCCAGGTCGCCGTAGTCGTCCAGCCGGCCGGCATCGCCCGGGGTCAGCAGCCGGCCGAGGAATTCGGTCGGCATCGCGTTCGGCTCGACGATCACCGAATCAATGCCGAACGGGGAAAGCTCGGCCCGATAAACCTCGGCGAGCGTTTCTACCGCCGACTTCGAGGGGCTGTACGGGCCCTGGAACGGAATCGCGAGGCGCGCGCTCAGGCTCGAGATCTGAATCAGCAGCCCGTGCCGCCGCGCCTTCATGTGCGGCAGGACCGCACGGTTGACGCGCTGCACGCCGATCACGTTGATGTCGAACACGTTCCGCCATTGCTCGGCGGTGAATCCCTCCTGCAGCCCGAGCGAGCCCTGACCGGCGTTGTTGATGACGACATCGATGGCCCCGGTGGCGTCGATCGCCTGCTGGACACCGCGGTCCACGCTCGCATCATCGGTGACGTCGATTTCGACGACGTGCACACCGGCCGCGGTGAGGTCGGCGGCCGCCGTGGCGTTTCGCCCGGCGACATCACGCATCGAACCCACCACCGTGTGCCCGGCCGTCCGCAGGGTCGCCGCGGTGCGACGCCCGAAACCGCTGGCGGCTCCCGTGATTAAGACGGTGCTCATGAATTGCTCCTTCGAGACTTGCTCCGTGATCTCGAAGCTACGGACCGCGGAATCCGCCGTGAATGAACCACAAACCCAATTCCTTGCGATCCCGTACGCCGGTGGTGACGCTTCCCACGTTGCGTGAAGGAAGCGCATCGTGCAGCGTCCGTTACCGTGAGTCCCTATCGTCGCCTCGCCGCCGACCCGGTCCTCGGCCGGCTCATCGAGCGCGTGGGCCGGCCTGACCCGTTCGGCTGGTCGGAGCGTGCCCTGCCGTCGTCGAGCAACTTCGAGGCCATGGCCCTGCACATCGTCGCCCAGCAGATCTCGCTCGCCGGCGCGCTGACCATCTTCGGCCGCCTCACCGCCGCGGTGGGCGGCACCGTCACCCCGAAGAGCCTGCTCGCCCGCAGCGACGACGACCTGCGCGCCCTCGGCCTCTCCTACGCGAAGGCCGCCTACCTCCATGACCTCGCCCGGCGCCAGGACGACGGCGTCATCGACCTCGAGCACATGGACGACGTCGACGATGCCACCGCTCTCGCCGATCTGACCGCGGTGCGCGGCGTGGGCCTGTGGTCCGCCCAGATGTTCCTCATCCACCAGCTCAAGCGCGCCGACATCCTGCCCGCCGGCGACATCGGCATCCGCCGGGCCATCGAGAAGGCCTGGCAGCTCGACGCCATGCCGGGCATCGAGGAGACCCGCCGGCGCGGGACGGCCTGGACGCCGTACCGGTCGTACGCGGCCGCCCTGCTGTGGGCCTCCCTCCGACCCCTGGTCACCTGAATATCTTCGTACCCGATATATTCGCTCGCATGCGGGAACCGACGTTTCTGATCTTGACCGCGCTCGCCGACTCACCCCGCCACGGCTACGGGCTGATCACCGAGGTGGATCGGCTGTCCGACGGCGCTGTCGCGCTGCGGCCGGGCACGCTCTACGGCTCGCTCGACCGGCTCGTCGAGGAGGGGCTCGTCGCGCGCGACCGGGAGGAGGTGGTGAGCGGCCGGCTGCGCCGCTACTACCGGCTCACCGCCGACGGCGAGGCCGCACTGCGCGCCGAGACCGAACGACTGCGGCGCCACGTCGAGGCGGCCACCCTGCGGCTGCGGGCGGCACGGGCATGAGCGACCCGTATTACCGGCTGCTGTTCGCCTATCCGAGGCGCTACCGCCGCGAGCGCGGCCGGGAACTCGTCGACATGTACCGCGAGTTGTCCGGCGACCGGCGTCCGACCTTCGCCGACGCCGCCGACCTCGTTCTCGGCGGGTTCCGCGAGCGCCTTCGCACGGCCGGGCTCGGCGGTGTGCCCGACGCGCTTCCGGTCGTCGCCGTCTTCTCGCTCGCCGCGCTCGCCGGCCTGTCCGTCTACTACCTCGCGGTCTTCGAGATCAACGGACAGACGACCGCGTACGCCTTCCCGTACGCCGGCTGGTTGCTCACCGCCGTGGCCGCCGCGGCCGGGCGGAGCCGCCTCGCACGCACCGTGGCGACCGTGTCGCTCGTCCTGCTGGCCGTCGCGATCGCCCTGCGCTTCACGTCGTGGCCCACGTTGCGGCTCTACATGGGACTTCCCCTGGCCGTGCTCGCCGTGCTGGCATTGTTCCTTCCCGGCGCCACGTCCCGGGCCTCCCGGCTGGCACCGCTCACCGTCGCGGCCGCGGTCGCCGTCGCCGCGGCCGTGCACCTGCCGCTCACGTCCCCGGCCATCGCGCGCGGCCGGGAAAGCCTGTGGAACCCGGTCTCGGAGTACGGTGTCTGCTGCAACTACCAGGTGCCATCCTCGTACGTGATGCATCTTGCCGCCCTCGCGATGCTGGCCGCCGGGCTGGTCGTGGCGGTGACCCGCCGGCGCGGCAGCGGGTGGATTCTGCTGGTTCTGGCCACCCCGGTCGCCGCGCTGCTCACGATGTGGTTGTCCGACGTGGGCGCGATCCGGCAGATCACGTACCGGTTCACCGGCCTGAACGAGCTCGACGCGGTGCTGGCCAGCCTGCTCGGCGTCCTGGTCACCGGCGTCGCGCTGCCGGCCGGCGTCGCGCTGGTCAACGCCGTACGCCAGATTTCGTGGAGGACGAGAGATGCGGATCCTGATCGTGACCGCGGGCTCACGGGGTGACGTCGCCCCGTTCACCGGCCTGGGGCAGCGGCTGCGACAGGCCGGGCATCACGTCGCCATCGCGGCGCACGAGCGCTTCGCCGGCCTCGTACGCGACAGCGGCCTCGAACACCGGACCCTTCCCGGCGACCCGGTCGAACTGGTCCGCGCCCGCACCGCCGCCCCCTCACCGGAGGCCGCGCACGCGGTCTTCGCCGCGTACCTCGACGAGCTGGGCGACGGCGTCGTGGCCGCCACCGCCGCCGGCACCGACATGCTGCTCACCGCGTTCGGCCCGGCGCCGCTGAGCCGGCTCGTCGCCGAGGGCTTCGGCATCCCGAGCATGGGCGTGTATCTTGCGCCCGGCGTCCCCACCCGTGAGTTCCCGCCGCCCGGGTGGCCCGGCACGGGCGACGACAACCTGGCCGCCGGACGGGAGGTGCTGGCCCGGTCCGGCTCGCTCTACGCGGACGTGTCCCGGCGGCTGCGCGCCCACTTCGATCTCCCCGAGGGGCGTCAGCGGGACGACCTCGGGGGCCGTCAGCGAGACGCCCGCACCGCGGCCGGTCCGGTCGACGACTGGCCGATCTGCCACGGCTTCAGCCCGTCCGTGGTGCCCCGGCCCGCCGACTGGCCCGCGAACGTGCAGGTGACCGGATACTGGTGGCCCGCCCCCGCCCCGGATTGGCAACCCCCGGCTCTGCTCACCGATTTCCTGTCGGCCGGGCCGCCTCCCGTTTTCATCGGCTTCGGCAGCATGACCTCGGAGCACGAGCGCCTCCAAGCGGCCGTCGCGGTCGCAGTCAAGCGGGCCGGCGTGCGCGCCGTCGTCCAGTCCGGCTGGGCCGAACTGGGCGCCGCCGGGGACGACACCCTCCTCGTCGGCGACGTGCCGCACGAGTGGCTGTTCCCGCGAATGGCCGCTGTGGTCCACCACGCCGGAGCCGGCACCGCCGCAGCCGGCCTACGGGCGGGCGTGCCGGCCGTGCCGGTGCCGGTCCTCGTCGATCAGCCTTTCTGGGCGGCGCGGCTGCATGCCCTCGGTGTCGCGCCGGCCCCGCTGCCGATGCACGAGCTGACCGCCGACACCCTGACCGACGCGCTGCGGTCGTGCCTCGACCGACCGGCTTACCGCGCGCACGCCACCGACCTCGCGCAGCGGATCCGGGCGGAAGACGGCGCCGGCGAGGTGCTCCGGCTGCTCGCGAGCGCATCTGACGCGCCATGAGGTCGTCCGTCCCGCTATGCGGAACACCGCGGCCACATCATGGGTTTTTGTGAACCTTGGATAGTTGCGCCCACATACGAGCCATAACTCTCCAAGGTTCACATTCGGCCGGAGAAATCTGCCGGACGAAAGCCTCATTAAGTAACAAAAATACTCTCTACAATGGACGCTGGTCTCACATCGCGGAACTGTTCAGCTGGTTCTCGCGCCGCTCACCGTCCGATGCGGTGGCCTTCCGTGGCGGACCTGTGAGGGCCGCCGCTGTGGGGAGCTGGGACGTTCCGGCCGTGACAGGTCCGCACACCTGCTGTGGGTCGCCGCGGTGTGGGGAACCGCAGCCTCCTCGCCGTCGCGATTCCCCACACGTGGGTGAGGGTGGCCGCGGTGTGGGGAGCCACGGCCTCCCCGGCGTCGCGATTCCCCACACGTGGGTGGGGGTGGCCGCGGTGTGGGGAGCCACGGCCTCCCCGGCGTCGCTACTGGCCACACCCGGGTGGGGCGCCCATTGTGGGGAGCTGGGACCTGCCCGGGCCTGGCGGCGTCGCCTCGCACGGGGACTCCCCGGCCGACGGAACCAGCTGAACAGTTACGCATCGCGGACGTGGGTCCATGATGCGGACGGTAGGTCCATGATGCGGACGCGGGTCTCAGCAGGCGGTCGCCCGTCCCACGGAATGGAAGCGCCGCGCAGCCACGCGCCGAGCCCAGCCGACCAGAAGCCCGGCCGATCCGATAAATCTCAGGAAATGTCGGATATGCGAGTGGGGTGGCGGCGGGCTGGCGGACGGTCGGCCTGGCGGACGGTCGGACGGTCGGCCGGGCGGACGGTCGGCCCGCGATCAGATCGCTGACCGCCGACGGCCACTGGCTCGGCTTAGGACCTGCTCGTCTCGCCCTCCTTGCGGTGGATCGTGTAGTGCAGCACCAGGAACGGAAAACCGTACAACGAAAAGGCGTGCGACGCCCGCAGTGAGCCGTCCTCGGTGAAGACGTCCAGCTTCTCGGCGAAGCCGTGCACGGCCAGCGTGGTCAGCTCGCGGGTCTCCGGGTCGATGAAACTGAGGTAGTGGCCCGGGTGCGTGAGCCCGCTGCGGCTGGTGAGCACGAGCCCGCCGCCGGGCCGGGGCATCGGCAGCAGCGTGGCGGTGAAGCTGGCCTGCGGCACCGGAAACCCGACGCTCACATAGCCGCGGCCGTCATGCCGGTATGTCGTGTAGATGCCCACGTAGATCGGCTCGTCGGTGTCCGCGAACGAGCGGATCCAGCCGCGCACCCCGATCAGGTCGCTGCCGTCCGGGGTGATGGTGTCGATGCGGCTGCGCACGCCGCGCAGCGTCTCGCGCTGGTTCATCGGCACGTTGGCCTGGCCCAGCCGCCGCGCCACGAGCGTGCGGTAAAGCAGATAACCCGGGCGTACCCAGAGCCGCCACTCGGGCACGATGTCGAGCCGGAACCGGGTGGTGTGCTCGTAGAACTCCCGCACCAGCGGCTCGACGCCCGCCGGGTCGAACTCCGGGCCCGCCAGGTCGTCCAGCGAGGCCACGATCCCGACGTCCGCGGCGTCCGCCTCGTACCTGCCGCCGAGCACCTCGGCCAGCTCTTTCACGTAGCCGGTGCCGACGTAGCCGGCGCGCGACTCCAGCGGGACGACGAACGGCAGGTCCTCGGCCGGCACCCGCTCGGCCAGCAGGCTCACCTGCGGATCGCGGAACAGCACCGCGGACAGCGCCCGGAAGCCGACCACCGCGCTCGCCGCCACCAACGCCGGCGGGGCGTCGCGACCGGCCGCCAGCCGCCAGGCCGCGCCCACGGCGGCGCCGGCCACCGGGCCCAGCGCCACCTTTTGCGGGCGCAGCCCGAGCCCGCCGGCCACCGAACCGGCGACCAGGCCGACCCGGACCGGGCCGGACCTGGTGAGCCGGGCGCCGAGCCAGCCGGCCGGCGCCGCGAGCGCGCCGCTCATCACGACCCGCGACCACCACGCCGGGATCTCCCCGGGACGCTGCCGGGCCCGCGCCACCGCCTCGGTCGCGGCGAGCGCGGCGGCCCCGGCCAGCCCGCCGGTCGCCGCGGCGCGTGCGCCCCGGCGACCGGCGATGGCGACACCGGCCAGCGCTCCCACGGCCGCCGCGAAGGCGATCCCGCCGGCGCGCTGACCTCGGGTCGGACGTTTCGAGTCGGTCATCGGACCATTATGGAACCGGGCGTTTGAGCGTGAACGTGAAGTCTCCCGAGACCTTGCCGGTCAGCCGGATCGCGGAGACGAGTTTGCCCTCGGTGATCAGCCGCTCGACCTCGCCGCGGGACAGATCGCAGCCGTCGGCTATCAGTCGTACCGGCCGGACCGGGATGCGTGCCGCGAAGTGGACCGAAATATCGATCACCTCGCGATTGAGGTGATCCGATCCGCCGGTGTCCAGGCGCCAGGCGTCGGCCCAGTCGAGGGCGATGTGGTTTTTATGCTGGATTTGTGAATCTTGGAGGAGCTCGAAGATCAAGGCGGCGTCGTTCGCATGCAGCCGGTCCAGCAGGGTGGGTGGAATAAAGCGAACGTTCGTTCGCTCAAAGAGCGTGAGCTTCACCGTGGCGCCGCAGCCGGTGCAGAGGGCGAGGAGCCAGGCGTCGAGGAGTTTGTGGTTGGCGTTGACCCGGAACTTGCCGCTCGCCCGGAAAAGATCGGCGCCGCACGCGTGGCAGCGACGTCGGACGAGTGGCAGGCGGGTGGGCACGACTGCCCAGGTTTTGAGCATGGTTGTACACCGATCCCAGTGAGAAAACCGCAGCAGGAGATGGCGCGGCGCACATGGCGCGACGCGCGTCAATCAGCGCGAAGGAGGTCTCACAGGGTGTACAACGGTGCGTCCTTGACGTAGGCGACTCGGCCGGACGCACCGTAACTATGCGCGGCGGCGCCGCGCCACCGAATTTCGCGACGGCCGTGTTCAGGCGGCGGGAGCGCCCCACCCGTCGGGTACCGGCAGACCCGCCTCGCGCCGGGCCATCACCGCCGCGCCCACCAGCGCCGCCCGGGCACCGAAAACCGACCGGATCACCGGCGGTGGCGAACGCCAGGCGAGCGCCGCCCGCAGCGCGTCGCGCACCGGCGTGAAGAACAGGTCGCCCGCATCGGCGAGCCCCCCACCGAGCACGATCCGCGCCGGGTCGAGCGTCAGCGTCAGGCTGGCCAGTGCGGTGCCCAGCGCCCGCGTCGCATCGTCCCAGACCGAACGGGCCACCGGGTCGGTGCCGACCAGGGCGGCGATCGCCTGGCTGTCCACACCGGACGAGCCGCTGAGCCGGGCATACCGCCGGGCCAGGCCGCCCGCCGAGGCGTACACCTCGAGGCAACCTTGCTGGCCGCAACTGCACGCCTCGCCGCCGGGATAGACCGGCATGTGGCCGACCTCGCCGGCCGCGAAGGTGGCGCCGGCCAGCGGCACCCCGCGCACCACGATCGCGGCGGCGATCCCGGTGCCCAGCGGCAGCAACAGGAAGTCGTCGAGCCCGCGGGCCACCGCCTCCGCCACGCCCGCCGCGCGCGCGTCGTGCCCGACCGCCACCGGCAGCTCGAGGTCGGCACCGATCAGCGCCCGTAACGGCACGTCGCGGAAACGCAGGTTGGCCGCGTACCGCACCACGCCCGATTCGTCGTCGACGAGCCCCGGCGTGACGACGCCGATCGCCACCGGGACGGCGCCGAGGCGTACGGCGTCGTCGCGAAGCTGCACGCAGAGTGAGCGGACCGCCTTGACCGGGTCGTCGTCGGCGCGCGTCGGCGCGGTCAGCGTGTGCAGGATGCGGCCGTCCGGGTCGGCCACGGCACCCTTGATGGTGGTGCCGCCGACGTCGACGGCGAGAACGGTCACGCGGTCACCACGGTGAGGTCCGCGGCGAACGAGCGGTCGAGCGGGAAGACCGGCCGCACGACCTTCCGGTACGGCAACCGCGCCAGGTGCTGGTCGACGCCGCCCGGCGTGAGCGCGAGCATCCAGTCGCCGGCCGCCTCGAACAGCTCGGGTTCCAGGTAGCCGATTTTCACGGTCACGATGTCCACATCAGACAAATCAACACCGAGCCGCTTGTACGAGGCGAGCAGCCGGTACTGCATGCGCCGCGACGTGAGGAAGACGCTCAGATCGCCGACGCGTACGCTCACGCACCGGCCGCCGTCCGGGTCGTCGGCAACCGCCTCCAGGACGCCGTCGAGCAGGACCGGTCCCGGGTCGCGGCCGTCGATCCGCCCACCGGCCGTGACCCGCACCGGCGAGCCGATCGCAAGGCCGGCCACTTCACCGACCGCCTGCGGGTCGACCAGCGACGCGAACACCGCGCGGCCGATCGGGCGCGCCAGCATCCGGGACAGCGCGTAGGTGACGTCATCCGCCCCGCCCGCGCCCGGGTTGTCGCCGGAGTCGCTGATGAAAAACGGCCGCCGCGCTCCGTCGGTCACCGCGACGTCGAGGCATTCGTCCATGGTGCCGGTGGGTGCGACGAACGCGAACTCGTGACGGGCGGCCCAGAACTGCGAACCCAGCTCGCGGGCGGCGCCGGCGACGGCGTCGGGGGAGTGGCCGGTGACGACCACGGCGCCGCGGCAACGGGCCTGGTCGGCCCACGCGAACCCGATCCAGACTGCCGCGTCGATGATGCCGTCGCGCGCCTCGATGTCCGGGATACGCGCGTACAGGCCGCGGGCCGGTTCCTCGCGCGTGCTGGTCTGCTCGCCGGGCAGCAGGATCGGCACGTGCACCAGCGCCTTGTGCGGGCGCTCGCCTCGCCTCAGCGCACCCACCAAATTGGACGCGGCCCGCTCCCGGGTCTCCCAGACGTCGACGTGCGGCGCGGTGCGGTAGCAGGTGAGCAGGTCACAGGCGTCGAACAGCACCCGCGAGACGTTGCCGTGCAGGTCCATCGCGGCGGAGATGAACGCCTGGGGCCCGATCGCCGAACGGATCGCGGTGACCAGGTCACCCTCCGCGTCGTCGCGCCCGACCACGCTCATCGCGCCGTGGAAGTCCAGCAGCATGCCGTCCAGCGGGCCGGCCGCGCGCAACTTCTCGACGATCTCGCTTTCCCAGGCCTCGTACGCCGACGGTTCCACCTGGCCGCCCGGCAGCGCGCGGGCGTGCACCAGCGGCACCCACTCGACGTCGGCCGCCCACGGTGCCCGCAGCCAGTCGTAGCGTGCGAGCAGTGCCGCGCCGCGAGTGACCTCGAAATCGTCGGCGCTGCTCAGGTGGGGGGAGAAGGTGCTCGATTCGATGTGGATGCCGCCGATGGCGACGCGCAGGGGGCGGGTCACGTTTTTCTTGCTCCTTGACGGTGACTCAGGAGACGCTCGAGCGCAGCAGGTGCCCGAGGCCGATCAGGGCCGCATCGGGGCCGGCCACACTGGCCTCGATGGTTAACGACTGGGTCATCGACGGCAGGCAGCCCTCGTAGAGCATGCCCCTGGTCGCCGCGACGTAGACGTCCAAACTGGACAGTGCGCCGCCGATGACGACGGCGCTGGGGTTGAGGAAGTTGACGAGGCCGGTGAGGGCCACCCCTAACAGCCGGCCGGCCTGACGCACCATGGTGACCACGGTGGGATCGCCGTCGCCGACCGCCACCATGATGTCGCGCATGTTCATGTCCGGTGAACCGAGCTGACGGGCCAGGGCGGCGCCGCTGGCGACCGTCTCCAGGCAACCCCGGCTGCCGCAGGAGCACTGCCGTTCGCCGCTGTCGGCGACCCGCACGTGCGTGACGTCGCCACTGAGTCCGCGGCCGCCGCGGAAGATCTGGCCGCCGCTGACCAGGCACGCGCCGATACCCGTACCGGCCTTGATGTAGATCATGTCGCCGGGCTGCTGGTCGCGGACGACGTGCTCGCCGATCGCCGCGGCCTTGGCGTCGTTGTCGACGATGACCGGCATCCCGGCGCCGCCGCCGAACGCACCGGAGAGGAAGCGCCCGGGATCGATGCCGCTCCACCCGGGCATGCGGGCCGGGCCGACGATGCGCCCGCCGGGGAACTCCACCGGACCGGGCAGCGCCACGCCGACCCCGCGCAGGGTCTGACCCGGCGCGACCGACCCCTGGATCCGCGCGAACGTCTCGGTGACCACGCCGAACACCTTCTCCGGGCCGGCCGCGATGTCGATCGGGACCTCCTCGGTGCCGCGCAGCGCGCCGCCGGCCCCGCAGAGCCCGACCCGGGCGTGCTTGCCGCCGAGCTCGGCGACCGCCAGGACCCCCTCGGTCTCGCGCAGCCGCAGGATGCGCGGGCGGCGTCCGCCGGTGGACCGGCCGACACCCTCCTCCTCCAGGACCCCCTCCTCGATCAGCCGGCGCACGACGGCGCTCACTGTGGACGGTGCCACGCGCAGCGCGTCGACCAGGTCGCTGCGGGAGGTGACCGCGCCGCTGGCCAGCAGACTGAGGGTCTGGTCACGCAGCGTGGCGGGAATCGACTGGGGCACGAGCCTCTCCTTGTTCGGGCCGGTGCTCCGGCGGTCGCCTCAGTCTGTCGTAGCGCCACGGCAGGGCTCCGCTGTGGAGCCCTTCGGCCGAAGATTCGATGACTTCGACCGTACCACGGCAAAAGTAACCGAACTAAGTACCTATTTTTCATTGACGTGAAATTTTTGCACGATTAAGTTCTCCCGCGTCGGACGTCAAGGAGCAGAGATCATGAGAAGCAGACTTACCGGGCGCCAGCTGCGCCCGGCGGTGGCGTTAATCGGCGCGATCACCCTCGGAGCGAGCCTCGCGGCCTGCTCGGGTGGCGGGGCCTCCTCGAAGGACGGCGAGGGGACCAGCAAGGACACCGCGACCGTCGCGCTCCGGACCCCCAACTGGATCCTGCCGATCTCGGCGCCCGGCTTCACCCAGGGCGAGAACGCGATCTTCACGCAGGCGCTCTATCCGTCCCTCTACTCGTACAAGCTGGACGGCACCGAGAAGTACAACATCGACCCGCGGCGATCGCTGGCCGAGGCGCCGGTGGTCACCGACGGCGGCAAGACGCTGGCCATCACGCTCAAGGACAACAAGTGGTCCGACGGCACGCCCTTGACCACCAAGGACATCCAGTTCTGGTGGAATCTGGTCACCGCGAACAAGGACAAGTGGGCGTCCTACCGGGAGGGCGGCTTCCCGGACAACATCGCCAAGTTCACCGTCACCGACGACAAGACGTTCTCGATGACCACCACGAAGGCGTACAACACCGCCTGGTTCGTCGACAACCAGCTCAACCGCATCACGCCGGTGCCGCAGGCGGCCTGGGACAAGGACAACGAGGCGGCCACTCCGGCCGGCGCCAAGAAGGTCTTCGCCACCCTCACCGCGGCGGCCAAGGACCCGAAGACGTACGACTCCAACCCATTGTGGAAGGTGAACAGCGGGCCGTTCAAGCTCGCGAAGTACGTGCCGAACGGCGAGGTCACGCTGGCCAAGCAGGAGACGTACACGGGTGCCGACAAGGCGAAGCTGAACACCATCGTGCTGCGCCCGTTCACCGGTGACGACGCCGAGTTCAACGTGCTGCGGGCCGGTCAGATCGACTACGGTTACATCCCCGCCGCGGACACCTCGCAGAAGAGCTACCTGCAGTCCAAGGGCTACACGGTGTCGCCCTGGTACGGGTGGTCCATCACGTACCTGCAGCTGAACTTCAACAACCCGAAGACCGGGCCGCTGTTCAAGCAGCTCTACCTGCGCCAGGCGATGCAGGAGCTGGTCGACCAGCCGACGATCAGCAAGGCGATCTGGAACGACACGGCCGCGCCCACCTGTGGCCCGGTCCCGGAGAAGCCGGGCACCACCGACGCTACCGGCTGCGCCTACAAGTTCGACCCGGCCGCCGCACAGCAGCTGCTGGAGAGCCACGGGTGGAAGGTGACGCCGGACGGGCAGACCACCTGCCAGACGCCGGCCCAGTGCGGCCCGGGCATCACCGCCGGCCAGCCGCTGACGTTCACGGTGACCAGCCAGACCGGGTTCGCCGCCACCACCAAGATGTTCGCCGAGATCAAGTCCCAGATGGCCAAGCTCGGCATCACGCTGAACATCAAGGAGGTGCCCGACTCGGTGGCCGTCACCCCGGCCTGCAAGCCGACCGAGTCGAGCTGCTCGTGGGACATGTCGTTCTTCGGCTCGCAGGGCAGCTGGTACTACCCGGCGTTCGCCAGCGGTGAGCGGCTGTTCGCCACCGGCGCCCCGGTCAACCTGGGCAGCTACAGCAACCCGCAGGCGGACCAGCTCATCGACGCCACGCAGTTCGCGAGCGACAGCGACGGCAGCACGGCCCTGACGGCATACAACGACTTCCTCGCCAAGGACCTGCCGGTGCTGTGGATGCCGAACCCGGTCTACCAGAACTCGGCGTACCGCTCGGGCCTGCAGGGCGTGGACCCGCAGGACCCGATGAACTTCATGTACTTCCAAGACTGGTCCTGGAAGTAAGTAACGAGACCGGCCCGGCGGCGCGCCCAGACCGCGCCGCCGGGCCTCCTACACAGGAAGGACCCCGGTGGTCCGCTACCTCATCACGCGCGTGGGTCAGGCCCTCATCGTCGTCATCCTCGTCACGGTGATCGCCTTCCTCATCCTGCACCTGTTACCCGGAGGTGCGGCGCGGGCCACGCTGGGCAAGGACGCGACGCTGGCGCAGCTCGCGCAGTTCAACCACGACATGGGCTACGACAAGCCGTGGATCCAGCAGTACCTGATGTTTCTGCAGCGGCTGCTGCACGGTGACCTCGGCTACTCGTACCAGCTGAACCAGTCGGTCATCGAGGCGATCACCCAGCGCCTGCCCAAGACGATCGTCCTTTCCCTACTGTCCACATTGCTGGCCATTGTCGTGGCGATCCCGCTCGGCGTCATCCAGGCCGTACGCCGTAACCGCTGGGCCGACTACACCATCACCTCGCTGTCGTTGCTCGCGTACGCCACGCCCATCTTCTTCATGGGCCTCCTGATGATCATCCTGTTCTCGCAGGTGTGGCCGATCCTGCCGCCGGAAGCGCCGCAGGGCTTCACCGTGGCCGAGGTGCTCGCCGACCCGGCCGGCCTGGTGCTGCCCACGGTCACGCTGGCCATCGTCACCGTCGCGGTCTACTCCCGTTACGTACGCTCGTCGATGGTCGACAACCTCAACGAGAACTACGTACGAACCGCCCGCAGCAAGGGTCTCCCGGAATGGCGGGTGGTGCTGGTGCACACCCTGCGCAACGGGCTGTTCCCGATCATCGGCCTGCTCGGCATGTACCTGCCCGCCCTGTTCAGCGGCGCGCTGGTGGTCGAGTCGCTGTTCAACTTCCCCGGCATGGGACAGCTGTTCTGGCAGGCCGCGCTCAAGCGCGACTACCCGGTCCTGCTCGGGGTCACCCTCATCATCTCGATCGCGACGGTCGTCGGCTCGCTCATCGCCGACCTGCTCTACGCCGCCGCCGACCCCCGGGTCCGACTCCGCGGGAGTGCCTCATGACGGTTTCCTCTCAAGAAAAAGACCCCGTCCGCTCCTTGTGGCGTCAGGGCCTCGGCGTCTTCGCGGAGAACCGGCTGGCCCTCGTCGGCGTCGGCATCTTCGTCCTGCTCGCCGGCCTGTGCTTCCTGGGCCCGCTCTTCTACCACACCGACCAGGTGCACACCGACCTCACGAAGGTGCATCTGGCGCCCGGCGCGGGACATCCGCTCGGCACCGACGGCGTCGGCTACGACCAGCTCGGGCGGCTCATGCTCGGCGGCCAGACGTCCATCATCGTCGGGCTCGCGGCCGGCATCCTCGCCACCGCCGTGGGCACGATCTGGGGTGCCATCGCCGGGTTCGCCGGCGGCTGGGTGGACTCCGCGATGATGCGGGTGGTCGACGCCATGATGTCGATCCCGGCGCTGTTCCTGTTCATGCTGCTCGCCGCGATCGTGACGCCGAGCGTGTCGATGCTGATCATCATCATCGGCGCGTTCGCGTGGCTCGGCCCGGCCCGGCTGGTGCGCGGTGAGGCGCTGACCCTGCGCTCCCGCGAATACGTGCAGGCGATGCGGGCGATGGGCGGCACCGGCGGCCGGGCGGTGCGCCGGCACATCGTGCCCAACGCGATCGGTACGGTCATCGTCAACGCCACCTTCCAGGTCGCCGACGCGATCCTCTACGTCGCGTATCTGTCGTTCCTCGGCCTCGGCGTGCCGCCGCCCGCGGCGAACTGGGGCGGGATGCTCTCGGACGGCCTCGAAGCCACCTACAGCGGTTACTGGTGGCTGCTGTACCCGCCCGGCATCGCCATCATCCTCATCGTGCTCGCCTTCAACTTCATCGGCGACGGCCTGCGGGACGCCTTCGAAGTCCGCCTCCGCCGCCGTTAGGAGATTCGACATGGAACCCTTGCTGGAGCTACGGGATCTCGACACGGACATCGCTCAGCGCCGCGGCACCGTCCACGCGCTGGACGGCGTCAGCCTGCGGGTGATGCCCGGCGAGACCCTCGGCATCGTGGGCGAGTCGGGCAGTGGCAAGACGATGACGGCACTGTCCATCATGGGCCTGCTGCCACCGGGCGGGCAGGTCTCCGGCGGCGAGATCGTGTTCGAGGGCCGCGATCTGCGCTCGCTGCCCGCCGATGAGGTGCGCCGGACCCGCGGCGTACGGATGGGAATGGTCTTCCAGGACCCGCTCACCTCGCTCAACCCGACGATGCGCATCGGCGTGCAGGTGGCCGAACCGTTGCGGGTGCACGAAAAGGTGGGCAAGGCCGAGGCGCGCACGCGGGCCGTCGAGATCCTGCGCCGGGTGGGCATGCCCCGCCCCGACAAAATCGTCGACAACTATCCGCACGAGCTGTCCGGCGGCATGCGCCAGCGGGTCGCTATCGCGATGGCCCTGGTCTGCTCCCCGAAACTGCTCATCGCCGACGAGCCGACCACCGCGCTGGACGTCACCACGCAACGCCAGATCCTCGAGCTCATCGACGATCTGCGCGAAGAGTTCTCGATGGCGGTCATCCTGGTCACCCACGACCTCGGCGTCATCGCGGGCCGCGCGGACCGGGTCGCCGTCATGTACGCCGGGCGCGTGGTGGAGACCAGCGCCACCGCCGCGTTGTTCCGCACGCCCCGGCACCGCTACACCGAGGCCCTGCTGGAGGCGTTGCCCGAGGCGGCCGACGGGGAACGCCTCTACAGCATCCCGGGCCTGCCGCCGGACCTGTCGCGCCCGTTGACCGGCTGCCGTTTCGCCGAGCGCTGCCGGCACGTCACCGACGAGTGCCGGGTCACCGACATCCCGTTGACCGGCGACGCCCACCAGTTCGCGTGCCTGCACCCGGTGTCCCCGACCGATCAAATTCCTTCCCCTGTACGCGTGAGCTCCGCTCCTGTTGTGGATGCTGCACGGGTCGCCGGTTCGCCCGTCTTGTCCGTCCGGAACCTGGTGAAGAACTACGCGTCGCACGGCCGTGGCCTGCGCCGGGACGCCGGGCAGGTCAGCGCCGTCGCCGACGTCTCGTTCGAGGTGGCGGCCGGGGAGACGTTCGGGCTCGTCGGCGAATCGGGCTGCGGGAAGTCCACATTGGGCCGTCTCGCCGTCGGCCTGGAACGCCCGAGCGACGGCCAGATCGTGCTGGACGGCACCGACATCGGCGCCCTGTCCGGCCGGGAACGCCGCCGGATGCACCGCGAGGTGCAGCTGATGTTCCAGGACAGCTACGCCGCGATGAACCCGCGGATGCGCGTCGACTCCATCCTCGCCGAGCCCCTGGAAATCCAGAAGGCCGGCGACGGCGCCGCCCGCCGTGCCCGCATCAACACCCTCCTCGACCAGGTCGGCCTGTCCCGGCGGGTGCTGGAGCGGTACCCGCACGAGTTCTCCGGCGGCCAGTTGCAGCGCATCGGACTGGCCCGCTCGCTGGCCCTGCAGCCGCGGCTGATCGTCGGCGACGAACCGGTGAGCGCCCTGGACGTGTCGATCCAGGCCCAGGTCCTCAACCTGATGCGGGACCTGCAGCAGGAACTCGGCCTGGCGTACGTGTTCATCAGCCACGACCTGTCCGTCGTCGACTACATGGCCGACCGGATCGGCGTCATGTATCTCGGCAAGCTCGTCGAGGTCGGCCCGGCCCGTGAGGTGGTGCGGGCGGCGCGGCATCCGTACACGCAGGCTCTGATCGACGCGGTCCCGTCCATCAACGAGGTGTCCCGCGAGCGGATCGCCATCGAGGGCGAGCTGCCCAGCGCGCTGAACCCGCCGACCGGTTGCCGGTTCCGCACCCGCTGCCCGTTGGCCACCTCCCGCTGCGAGACCGAGCCGCCGCTGGCGGGTGACCGGCACCAGGTGGCCTGCCACTTCCCGCTGCGCCCGGAGTCGAGCGCCGCGGCGGTGCAGGCGGGTGCCGTTCAGTGACCACCGTGGAGATATGCGTCAGCGACGTGCCCACGGCGCTGGCAGCCGAGGGGGCCGGGGCGGATCGATTGGAGCTGTGTGCCGACCTGGGTCAGGGCGGCACCACGCCCAGTCTGGGTACCGTCGCGGTCGCGCTGCGGACGCTTAGCCGCGCGGCACTGCGCGTGATGGTGCGCCCGCGCGGCGGCGACTTTCGGGTGAGCGAGGTCGAGGAACAGGTCATGCTCGCCGACATCGCGGCCATCCGGGCCTTGCCCAACCCGCACGGCCTGGCCGTGGGGGTCGTGGTCGGCGCCCTGACCGCCGACGGTGACCTCGACCTTCCGCTTCTGAAGGGGCTCGTCGAGGCGGCCGGGCCCCTGCCGGTGACCGTGCACAAGGCGTTCGACGAGGTCGGCGACCAGCTCACCGCCCTCGACCAGGTCATCGACCTCGGCGCCGACGCGGTGCTCACCTCGGGCGCGGCCCCTTCGGCATTGGCCGGCGCCGCCCGCATCGCGGCGCTCCGGGACCGCGCGGCCGGCCGGCTCCGGGTGATCGCGGCCGGTGGCATCCGCTCGCACAACGTCCAGCAGGTGCTGGCCGCGACGGGCGCGGCCGAGATTCATCTGCGGGCCCCGCTCGTCTCCGAAGGCCGCGAGGCGACCGACCCGGCCGAGGTGCGCCGGGTGGTGGCGGCCGCCGCCCGTTGAGCGTCGGGAGCCGTTAACGGGTGCACTCGGCACCAACACGGGTGGGCACTGTCCGCTAAGGACATGGCGGCCTCGCTCGGGCAGCTTGGTAGGTGGTTCTTCGCCCGGTAAACGGGGGGCGATGGACCGCACTTTGTCTGCCCTTGGAGGAATGATGAAGATCCGTGCACTGATCATCGGGGCCGCGGCCGGCGCGGCGGCGGTGGCCGCGTTCGCCGTCCCGGCCTCGGCCGCGACACCGGCCAACTGGATGCCCACCACGCCCGTCGCGGCACCGGCCAACTGGCTCCCCAGCGCGCCCGACAACTGGCTGCCGAGCGCGCCCGACAACTGGCTGCCGAGCGCGCCGGACAACTGGCTGCCGAACACCTCGGTCGCGGCTCCGGCCAACTGGATTCCGTGACCGCGAACGCCTGAATGGGGGCGCGCACCCCGGCCCGGGGGAGAAAGGGCCGGGGTGCGTCACGCGTTACCGGTGCGCCGCGGCCCGGCGGTGCTCCGAGGGTGGCATGCCATACGCGGACCGGAACGCCCGCGTGAACTCGGCCGCGTGCGGGAACCCCCAGCGGGCGGCCACCACGTGGATCGGCATACCCGCGTAGGCCGGGTCGGCGAGATCCCGGTGCGTGCCTTCGAGCCGCTCCCGGCGGATGAAGCCGGCCACCGTCTCGCCCTCGCCGCGGAACAGGCGATGCAGATAGCCGCGCGAGATGTGGTGCCGGGCGGCGATCCCGGACGGCGACAGCTCCGGATCGTGCAGGTTCCCCCGGATGAAGTCTTTGATCTGCAGCGTGAGCACGCGTGTCCGGGTCTCCGGTAGCTGCGCGTCCACCGCGTCGACGGCGTGTGCCAGCATCGCCGCGACCAGGTCGACCAGCACCGCGCCCAGGCGCGGGCCGTCGGACGGGCGGTAGGGGCTGGTGTCACCGGCGAGCCGGATCAGGAACTGCGACAACAGCACCCCCGGGCCGTCCCGGTCGGACAGGTGCCGCCCGACGGCCCGATCGACGGTGCGCCGCGGCAACGGCAGCAGGGCCTTGGGGATCTCCACCCCCACCGACGAGATCGAGCCGTGCCGGGTCCATATCTCGTACGGGCGGGACGAGTCGTTGAGGTGGAAGTCGCCCGCCTGATACGCGTTTCCCTCGGTGCCCCAGGACACCCGGGCGCCGCCGTGACGCAGCAGCGAAAGGTGGTAGACCTCCGGGTCGGACTGCCGGATCAGCCCCGGCGTCCGCAGGAAGACCAGCTGCTCGAAGCGGGCCGGCCACATCGACACCGCGCCCAGGCCGATCAGCCGCTGGTGGGCGTGAAAGTCCGCGGCGTGTTCGCTTTCCAGCCGCATCGGCGCGTGCGTGCTGTTCATCCGTTGACGCCAGGCGTCGAACCGGTCCGCGGGCGCCAGCTCGTCGCTACGGAACACCGACTCGTGCAACATGTGCCGGGTCAGCGCTCGGCGGCCGAGCGGGTCATGCAGAACTCGTTTCCGGCCGGGTCCAGCAGCACCACCCAGCCGGCGCCGTCCGGGGTGCGGTGGTCGCCCGCGATCCGCGCCCCCAGTTTCAGCAGGCGATCGACCTCCGCGTCGCGGTTCCGATCGTCCGGCTGCAGGCAGACATGGACACGGTTCTTCACGGTCTTGCGTTCCGGGACGGCCTGGAAGTACAGGCGCGGCCCGTCCGGCGGCTCGATGATGACCTCGTCGTCACCCGGTGCGGATTCCGGGTGCACCGGGTGACCGACGACCTCGCTCCAGAACTGCGCCAACGCGTACGGGTCGGCGCAGTCGAACGAAACGTTGCGCAGGAAAGACGCCATGACCGATCAGCGTAGGGGCTGCCGGCCGAAGCCGCGGCCCCGCGCGCTACGCCATACGCAAGCCGGTGAGATGCCGGGGCAGGAAGCCGTCGTCGACCCCGACCCAGCGGATGCGGCGGTGGTCGCCCGGGTTGGCGTGCAACGTCTTCTCCGCCGAGCCGAACGCGTCGAACAACGCCGGCGAGGACTGCCGGTCCACGTACTCGTCATCCCATGGCAGCAGGAACTGGACCGGGACGGTGATCAGACGGGCGGCCGCGAGCAACGCGTCGTACACGAAGAAGCCACCACCGAAGACGGCGGCCGTGATCCGGGGCTCGACCGCGGTCAGCGGAATGCCGATGGCGGTGCCCATCGAGATGCCGCCGCCATACCCGATCGGCACCTCGGCGCCGGTCTCCGGAAGTTCCTGCAGGGCGTCCAGGGTCGCCCGCCATTCCGGGACGGCCCGTTCCGCCAGCGAGGTGGTGTACTCGACGCTGACCCGCTCGGACAGCGCGCGATCGCCGGCCGCCGTCGCCGAGCGCATGTCGGCACGGGCCTGGTCGTCGTCCGCCGTACGGGGGCGGGCACCATGCCCGCACCGCTGACCCGGTGGGCCGACAGTCCGAACCAGCTCAAGCTGTGGTGATCCGGTGATGACCCGATGACCTGCAGCTGGCGGACGGTGCCTCCGTGGCGCCCGCCAGCTGCAGGGCCCGCGCTCGCTATGCCTCGAGGACCGTCCTCAAACGCCTCGCCTCCGTGACCAGCCGGCTGCTTCCCGGACGGACGGCGACCTCGCCGAGCGGGCCCAGCAACACCTTTGCCGCGTCGCTGCCTGGCGCGCCGCAGGCCACGGCGGCCCGGGTGGTGAGCTCGAGCAGGTCGGGGAGACCGCGGGGGGACGGCTCGAACAGCGCGGGGAGCGCGGCGGCCGCCACCGCCCACACGGTTGCGGAGGCGCCGGCCGCGTTGGCGTCCGTCAGAGAACTCACGGCCCGGGTCAGCTTGATGGTGCCGCCGGCGCACAGGTCGGCCAGATCGGCCCCGACCAAGGTACCGAACGGAACTCGCGCGCCGGCGCCGTCGGGTGCCCCCGTGCCGGCGGTCGCGGTCGCCGGGCCCGGCGAGAGGCCGGCCACTGCCGCGGCGTGCGTGTCGGTGGCCGCCAGCGTTAGGAAGGCGTCCACGGCCGCGACGCGGTCGCTGGCGGAGCCCGCCGCCAAGCCGTACGCCATGGCCAGCGACATCGCCGGGCCGAACGGGCCGGCGATGTCCGCGAGCAACGGCAGCAGGGAGCAGCCACCCGCGCCCGGGTCTTCCAGATCGGCCATTTCGGCGACCCGGGTCAAGCCCCACGCGGCCACCGCCTCACGGTGGTGCGGCAACGCCATGGCCAGAACGTCAGCGGGCTCAACGGGGAAAGTGGGAAGCGTTGGCCATGCGGGGTGGCCGAGGGTGACCAGCGGAAGTTCGATCGCCAGGTCGCCATCGAAGCGGGCCGGTTCCAGATCGACCAGCACGCGACGCTTGAGCCCGAACCGCCAGCCCTCCCAACCGGCCACCTGATGTGTCCGCTCGCGCTGCTCCACGCGCGTGCTCACCGGGTCGGGCATGCCGCCGGCGCGCAGCCACTCGGCGAACTGCCGGCCGCTCGGCGAGGTCAGCGCCTCGGCGCCGCGCGTGACGGCGTCCGAGGGCGTCTCCCGCGGCAGGCGCAGCAATGCCTGCTGGAAGTCGATCGGCCAAGGCTCCCACCCCTCGGCCTCGGCTCGCCGCAGGCGCTGCAGCAGCACCGCGGCGTCGAGGCTGCCGTTGACGTGAGTCGGGGTGGCGACCAGCTCGGGCATCGGGGCGCTGCCGATTTGGACGGTTGCCTCGGCCAGCCGCAAAGTCAGGAGGTTGAGCGATGACCTTTCGGGTGCGGTGGGGCGCGTCCGAGGGCTGATCCACTGGGATTCCTGGACGGCGGTGACGGCGCGCTGCCAGAGGAGGTCCGGCAGGGCGGCGCCGACCAGCGCGGGCAGCGTCAGGCCGACGAAGACGGCCCAGGGATCGTCGGTTCGCGAGAGATGCTCCTCGACGGCCCAGGATCGCGGCGCCATGATCGGCCCGAGGACGGTTGCGAGATCAGCACCGGAACGGTGCAGGCTGACAAGGCCGGCAAGGACGCGCTCCCATTGGACGCCGTTCTGGTCCTGGCGCAGGACGACGATGTCCTCCGCCAGTTCGGCGGGCGTGGCGATAGGCGCGGGCATCTCGGCCGGCGGCAAGGGCAGCGGCAGCGACGGCAGCCCCGCCGGCGCCAACGGTGGCGGTTGCGCGAACCCGGTCGCGGCGACCGCCGACCGGCCGAACAACTCCGCCGCGCGGGCGGGCAGGTCACCGCCGAGGCCCGCGGCCGCGTCCGCCAGCCGGGCGGCCACCGCGGGGTCGATCCGCGTCGAATGCCGGGCGATCAGGGTCAGCGCGCGCTCCTGCAGGTCGAGCGACGGGTGGTCGAAGGCGGCGGCGACCGTCTCGAGAATGTCGCCGATCCGGTCCGGTTCCCGCCGGGCGACCGCCTCCAGGATTTTGAGCTGTGCCTTGACCAGGGTCTTCTCCTTGCGGAGCAGGACCGGCGGGCTGACCGCGAGCAGGGTGTCGATGTCGAGGCGGCCGGCCGCGTCGAGGGTGCTCAGCGCACGCTGGGCGATCGCGGCCACCGGCGAGTGAGCGTCGGGCAGCAGGCTGACGTAGTCCGCGGTGTGCGCGGCGATCTCGTCGGCCGTGGGAGCGAGCTGCTCGTGCAGCAGGGCGAACGGGCGGAGCCAGGCGGGCCGGTCGCCGCGGACGAGCCGGTCCACCGTGGCGTCGACGTAGGTGGCGCGGTCCAGCCGGCCCTCGGCGATCAGTGACACGACGGCCCCGGGAAACGCCGGGACATCGGCCCACCGGCGGGCCGACTCGTCGTACTCCCGGAGACCCATGAGGGCGCCGCTCCCGTCGCACGCGAAGACGGCGGGAAGCAGCAGGTCGAGATACGGGTCGTTGCGAAGGCGGTCGGCGAGCGGAACCCACCGGCCGTCGTGGCGGTCCGGCGTGTGCAGGGCGGCGAGCCAGCTGAGCGCCACGCCGTCGGTGACCGGCGGGGTGACACCGCCGGCACGGAGCAGGGTGTCGCAGAACCGCCATTCCGTCGCCATGACATTGCGGACGGTGAGGTTGTCGGCCAGCCGAAGGCCGAGGTCACCGAGCCAGGACAGGGAGCGGGCGCGGGCGAGGAGCAGGATCTGCTCCTCCGGCACCGCCGCCCACCGGTCGCGCATGTTGCGGCGACCGAGCAGCGCGGCCGCGCGGCTGGCGGACGGCATGCAGCCGATGGCCGCGACCGCGTAGCCGACGGCCGGGTGCGCCTTGGCCTGCCACCAGGCCTCGGCCGGGAGGGCTTTGATCCGTTTCTCCAGCTCGTTGCCGAAGGACAGCCGTTCCGCCTCGGTGGCCGCGACGAACAGACCAGCCACCTCGGCGTACTCGCCGCTGCGCACGTGCCCGTCGAGCACCGCCCACTCGATGCTCATGCCGGCACCTCGACGGCGGCCGCGGCGCGGATCATGCGGACGGCGAGAGCGTGTTTGCACGGCCCTCGATCGCCCCGGTATTTCGCCCACCACGGGCAGGTGCAGCTCAGGACGTCGCCGGCCGCGCGCACGCGATAGGTCTGGTCGCCGCTGAGCACCGTCGACACCTCGCCGCCGAGGGTGACCGCCCCCGCGTCCACCAGGGCGTGCGCGCCGGCCAGCCGTGGGTTCAGCCGGGTCACGGCGTCGGCCGCGTACGGCAGCGCGCGGTGGAAGTAGCCGGCCTCGGCGACGTCGTAGCCGACCCGCCCGGCCGTGCCGAGCTGCGCGAGCGCGTCGCGGACCCGGGCCGCGCCGAGACCGGACTCGCGCGCGAGCGCGTCCACGTCGATCGTCGGATCCCAGGACAGCAGGGCGCTGATCAGGTCGGCGTCGTCGGTTGCCTCGTCGGCGGCGAGCGACTCGAGCGCGGCGCCCTCACCGGAGAATCCGCGCGACGGCTCGGGGGAGAGGGTGAGCGACAGCCGCAGTTCCGGGGTGATCAGCTCCCAGGTGCTGGCCATCGGCGAGCTGCCCGCGCGCACGGCCGGCCCGTAGATACGCATGCCGACGGCGTACCGCAGGAAGGGTTTGAGCGCGACCAGACGGCCCGCGCCCGGCAGGCAGATCGCACCGGCCACCGGCCGGGAGGTGATGCGTAACCCGTTGCCGGACGGAACCGCCCAGAGCACCGACCGGTCGCCGGGAGGCAGGCGGGTGAGCAGGGCTCGCGCCTGCGGGACGCCGAGCTCGGCGCGGGGATCGAACCCGGCGGTGATGACCTGCGCCTCGGCGAAGCCGCGCAGCCAGCGCGACGGCAGCGGAACTTTTCGTTCGACGATCGCGCCGTCGAATGTGGACACCGTGACGTCGTCGGGGCCGACCGAAAGCCGGAGGGGATCGGCGCGGCCGACGCGGGTGAGCGCCCGCTGCAACGGTGCGTTGACGTCGACGTTGGTGGTGCCGTGCGCCGCGATCGCGCCGTCCAGACCGGCGGGCAGGACGTCGAGCCGGGCGTAGACGCCGCAGCAACCGGAGAACGACTCGAAGCGCAGCCGGTCGGCGCCCGCGGTGACCACCGGATCAAGGCTGGAGCGGCCGGTCGGCTGGAAATATCGCGTACGGGCGACCTCGGCGACGGCGAGCAGACCCGCCGAGGTGGCGGCGGGCATGGTGAGGAATCCCGCGAAGAACCGCGGGTTGGCGGCCGGGCCACCGGAGGTCTGCAGGGTGAGCGCTTGATCCATGATGGAGGGACCGAGATAGGTGTACGCCGCGGTTGCCATGCGCCACAACCTAGAGCGGAGGTACGACAAAAACGCGTCCAGGACGACGATGGCGCTACCGCGGCTCGCGGCTGAGGGCGTCGACCCGTCGCAGGGCGTCCGGCAGCCGGTACGGGCCGGCCATCTCGGCGACCATCCGGGCGGCGTGCTCGGCGGGCAGACCGGCGGACGTGACGAACAGCGGTCGGGTGGCCGCGCCCCGGTGCACGGCGATCGCGTGGCTGGCCGACCGGAACGCCGTCTTGGCGACGCCGATGACCGGGACGTCGATCTCTTGATACAGGTGGGCGCCGAGCCCGGCCCGGCCGTCCGGGTCCAGATCGACGTAGCCGTCGATGATCACCAGTGCCATCGGCCCGGCGTCGGCGAGGACGGCGCGCACCGCGGGCAGCTCCCGTTCGAAGAACTCACCCGGCCGGTACTCGGCCACGTCCGGCAGCCAGCCGACGCGTTCCTCGACCAGGACCGCGAACCGCGGTTCGTCGGCCGCCACGAGTGCCGCCCGCGCCCCGCCGGCCGGCGGGTAGTACACATCGACCGCGGCGTACCGGGCGGGCGCGATCGATCGGCGCTGGATCGGCGTCATGCAAGGATCATGCCGGGTACCGCCGCGCCGTTCTCCCTTGGTCAGGGCTTTCGGGCCGCCGCGCCGTAGACCGACACCTGTGCGTCCGAGGGCTGCGGCTCGGCGGCGTGCTCGCCGAGGTCGGGCCGCCACGCGGGGACCACCTGTAAGCCCGGCTCGGCCAGGAAACGGACCGCGCGGCGCAGGAACAGCCGATTTTCCCGCGGCGGGATCCGGCTGTCCGGGTTGGCCCGGATGCCCTGGTGGGCGGCCTCCCGGTCGGCCGCGAAGTTGTCCTTGCCGCCGAGCAGGTAGTCGTACACCCGCGCCGGGTGCGGACGATCGGTGTGCAGATCCAGCTCGCGCATCTCCAGGGTCTTAGGGATCGACCTCGGTCGAGTCGAGTCGTTACCGTGTTCGATGTGAGAGCGGTGGTGTACGACCGTTACGGCCCGCCCGCCGTGCTGCGGATCGAGGACGTTGCGAAGCCGTCGCCCGCGGCCCGGCAGGTGCTTGTCAAAATCGCGGCGACCTCGATCAACCTGAGCGACTGGGAGACCCTGCGCGGCAGGCCCGCGTATTCGCGCATCGGGGGGCCGCGCCGCCCGGCCCGCCGGATCCTCGGCTCGGACATCGCCGGCCGCGTCGACGCGGTCGGTCCCGGCGTCACCCGGTTCCGGCCCGGCGACGAGGTGTACGGGGACAACCTCACGCTCAAGGGCGGCTTCGCCGAGTACGCGGTCGCCCCGGAAACGGCGCTGGCCCGCAAGCCCGCGGCGCTGACGTTCGCGGAGGCCTCGACGATCCCGCAGGCGGGGGCGATCGCGTGGCAGGGGATCGCCGGCTCCGGCCCCGGTCAACGGGTCCTGATCAACGGCGCCGGCGGCGGGTCCGGCGCGTTCGCGATCCAGCTCGCCAAGCGGCTCGGCGCCCACGTCACCGGCGTCGACAACGCCGGCAAGCTCGACTTCATGCGGTCGGCCGGCGCGGACGACGTCCTCGACTATCGCACCACGGATTTCACCCGCACCGGCCCGTACGATCGCATCCTCGACCTGGTCGCGTCCCGCTCGGTGTTCGCCTACCGGCGGGCCCTCGCCCCGGGCGGCCGCTACCGCTGCGCCGGCGGGTCGGTGCCGACGCTGCTGCGGGTGCTGACGACCGGCTGGGCCACCGGGCGTCGGATCGGGGTGCTCGTCGTCCGGCCGGGTCCGGCCCACTTCGCGCCGGTCGCCGACCTCTGCGTGGCGGGCGAGGTGCGCATCCACATCGATCGTTTCTTCGGCCTCGACGAGGTGCCCGCGGCGCTGGCTCATGTGGGGGAGGGACGCGCCCTCGGCAAGGTCGTGGTGACCGTGGCGTGATCGACCGCCGGTGCGGCAGGATGGGCGTGGATGCCCTACCGAGAGGGCGCGCACGAGGGCGGTGAACGATGGCCCGTACCGACGAGATGACGCCGGCCGCGGTGGCCCGGACCGGTATCGAGCTGAACGGCATCGAGGTCATCGCCGAGAGCGAACGCTCCGGTAAGCCCCGCGCGTTGTTCTGGCCCTGGTTCGCCTCGAACATCTCGGTTCTCGGCGTCAGCTACGGCGCGTTCACGCTGGGCTTCGGGGTCTCGTTCTGGCAGGCGGTGGTCGCCGGCGTGGTGGGCATCGTCGTCTCGTTCGCGCTCTGCGGCGTGATCGCACTGGCCGGCAAGCGCGGCTCCGCGCCGACGATGGTGTTGTCCCGGGCCGCCTTCGGCGTCAACGGCAACCGGCTCACCGCGGCGCTGTCCTGGCTGCTGACCGTCGGGTGGGAGACGGTGCTGGTCATCCTGGCCACGCTGGCCACCGCGACCGTGTTCACCCGCCTGGGCTGGGGCGGCGGCACCGGGACGAAGGTGGTCGCGCTCATCGTCGTCTCGGCCATCACGGTCGCGGCCGGTGTCGCCGGGTTCGCCGTGGTGATGCGCCTGCAAACGGTGATCACCCTGGTCACCGCGGTGCTCACGGTGGTCTACATGGTGCTCGCGGCCGGGCACATCCACTGGCCGGCCGTCTCGTCGCTGCCCAGCGGCTCCACCCAGCAGGCGATCGGCGCGCTGGTGTTCCTGATGACCGGGTTCGGGCTGGGCTGGGTCAACGCGGCCGCCGACTACTCCCGCTACTTACCCCGTACGGCGTCGGGTCGTGGCGTTTTCGGCTGGACCACGTTCGGCGCCGCGCTCGGGCCGGTCGTTCTGCTCATCTTCGGGCTGCTGCTGGCCGGTTCCTCGCCGAGCCTGTCCGAGGCGATCGGCGCCGACCCGATCGGCGCGCTGACCACGCTGCTGCCGACCTGGTTCCTGATCCCGTTCGCGATCGCCGCGGTGCTCGGCCTGATCGGCGGCGCGGTGCTGGACATCTACTCGTCCGGCTTGGCCCTGCTCACCGCCGGCGTGCGCATCCCGCGGTATCTGGCCGCCGGTGTCGACGGCGTCCTGATGATCGCCGGCACGATGTACGTGGTGTTCTTCGGCAGCAGCTTCATCGGCGCGTTCCAGGGCTTCCTCATCACGCTCGGCGTCCCGATCGCGGCCTGGTGCGGGGTGATGGTGGCCGACGTGGCGATGCGCCGCAAGGACTACGCCGAGGCCGAGCTGTTCGACCCGCGCGGACGTTACGGAAACGTGCGGGCGCTGCCGTTGACCCTGGTCGTCGCGGGCACGGCGATCGGCTGGGGCCTGGTCACCAACACGTACGCCGGCTGGCTGAGCTGGCAGGGCTATCTGCTCGGCCCGCTCGGGCTGGGCGGCCGGGAGGGTGACTGGGCCTTCGCCGGCCTGGGCATCCTGGTGGCCCTGGTGATCGGCCTGGTCGGCACGCTGATCGGCAGCGCCCGAGCGGTCCGGCGTCAGGAATCCCGGTAGGCGGCACGCCAGGCGCGTTCGTGTTCCGACTCCGGTTCCGGGGTGAGCACCATCAGCACGTGCTCGCCCGGGTCGCGGACGTGCAGATAGGTCACGCCGAACTCGACGGTTCCGGCCCACGGATGGTGGAGCCGCTTGTGGCCCCGGTCGGCCAGCGACACCGCCTGCTCCGCCCACACCCGGCGGAAAAGGTCGCTGACGGCCGCCATCTCCGCGGCCAGCCGGCGCACGTCCGGCCGCTCGCTTCCGAACAGGCGCATCACCCCGATCAGGTCGGCGGTGATGCGCGCCCAGTCGTCGCCGTGCAACGGGCGGGCCGCGGGGTCGGTGAGCATCCAGCGGATCAGATTGCGCTCCCGCGGCGGCAACGCGGCGAAATCCGTGTAGAGCAGGCGGGCGCCCCGATTGGTGGCGACCACGTCGAAGCCGAAGCTCAGCAGCAGGGCCGGCGACGGGTCCAGCGCCCGCATCAGGTGCCGGGTCTCCGGGCGTACGACAGAAGGGTTTGACGTGGGGCGGGGTGCCGGAGTGGCCAGGCGGTGCAGATATCGCCGGTCGGCCTCGGGCAGCCGCAGCGCGCGGGCGATCGCATCGAGCACATTGGACGATGGAGTCGGATGCCTGCCCTGTTCCAATCGCGTGTAGTAATCCACGCTCATGCCGGCGAGCCGGGCCAGTTCGTCGCGTCGCAGCCCGCTCACGACCCGCCGCCGCGTGCTGACGATGCCCGCCTCGCCGGGTGTCGTCCGCTGCCGCCGCAACCGCAGAAACTCCCCGAGCGCGGCATTGCTTTTCATGCTTTCCCCGTACGCCCGTGGGCCGCGAGCCGGTCGAGAATTCGCTTCACGGCGGATGTTACGACGCGCTGTCCGCCGCGTTCCGGCCGGAGACGAGGCTCACCCTTCCGGCAGTCCCGCGATGTGTTCGATCCGCGCCTGCAAGACGCCGGTCTCGCCGGGGGCGATATCGGCCTTGAGTGACAGGCTCACCCGCGGCGCCTTGGCCGCCACCACGTCGACGGCTCGTTTGATGACGGCCATGACCTCGTCCCACTCACCTTCGATGGTGGTGGACATGGGGTCCGTCCGATTGGGCAGCCCGGACGTCCGCACCACGCGGATAGCCTCGGACACGATTTCCGAAACCGACTCGACCGCGCCGAGCGGCGTTACTGAGAATGCGATCAACACGGCGCTCATTTTCCGGCACGAGAGAAGAGGCCGGCACCCCTATGTGGCGAAGGCCCCATGCGACTTTCCGGCGTTTGCCATCGGTAGCGGGAATGAGCGCGACGTCCGAAAACCGCGCGGTCAGAATGGAAACCGTGAACGGTATCCGGATCCGGCATCGCGGAAACGAGCCGCGCGTGCACGGACGAAACCGGTGAAAGCCGTCCTCAATCCGGCCTGTTGACCAGCCGGTCCCGGGCCTTGTACCGCGCGCTGAGCTGCGCATGCTCGGTGTCGCGTTGCCTCTTGGTCAGCTCGGCCCGCAGCCGGTCGAGCCGGCCCGGCAGCTGAGTCACTTTCGGCAACTCGCCGTTCAACCGCCGGATCGCCGTGACATCACCGACCGTTTTCGGCAGCCGGTCGAGCACCGCATCATTCCATTGTGGACGGGGTGCGACGGCCTCCAGGGCCAGCTGCACGGCCCGGACCGCCTTGCGTGCCTCGACGAGACGGTCCGGATACCGGTAGCGGGCAGCCTCGGCGTCGTCGCCGTTCTGGGCGGCGGCCCGCGCCGTGCTGGCCAGCAGGCCGATCGGGTGCCGCATGGCCTGACACTCGCGCGCCGCGTGGGCACAGCTCTCGATGAGGCGGGCGCGGGCCTCGTAACGCGGATCGATGCGCGGCATCAGCGACTCGAGCAGGTTGTCGAAGCGGCGGTCGAGGTCGCGGACGTCGTCCTCCCGGGCCTTGACCGCCACCCTGGCCTCGGCGGCGATCTCCCGGGCCTCGCGAAAGGCGGCGCCGGTCGCGCTGTCCCGGTTGAACCACCGCTCCCACAGCGTGCTGCTTCGTTTGATCTCGGTCACCCGCGTCTGGGTCTCCGCCGCCGTCCGCACGGCCGCCGCCAGCGCGGCGCGCGCACTCCGCATCTTGGCGAGGTACGGGGCCAGCCGGGCGCGGTCGCCATCGGTCAACATGCCACCACTCTAAGTGGACGACCGCGACCGGGTGTATCCCGATTGAACGTTTCAAGGCGCCATGTCAACTTCGTACTACTGCAGGTACACATCGGACTAGGGCGCGACATCGGCGCGGATGGATGATCGGGCGAGCCCACCAATACCAACCTCTGCCCAGGAGGTCCACAAGTGAATCGTTTCACCCGTAGCAGAACGACGTTAGGCGTCGTCGTCACGGCATTGCTCGTGGCCGGGTCCGGCACTCCCGTCGAAGCCGTCGAGGCCGCCGGTAAGTACCCGGCCGGCTGCCCCTGGATGGACGCCCACAAGACCGCCGACCAGCGAGCCAAGCTCCTCCTGCAGCACGCCACCCTGGACCAGAAGCTGCGCTGGCTCGACGAGCAGGCCGCGAACTCGCCCGCCCAGACCTCGTTCAGCGGCGTCACCTATCCGGTCCAGGTCCCGTGCACGCCGACGGTCGTCTACACCGACGGCCCGGACTACGTGCGCGGCTCGGCCGGCGTGACCGTCTTCCCGGCTCAGCTCGCGCTTGCCGCTTCCTGGGACGACAAACTCGCGTACACGAAAGGCAAAACGCAGGCCGATGAGGCCTTCCGCTCCGGCAAGAACGTCATTCTCGCGCCGGGCATCTCCAGTTCCCGTACGCCGCTGGCCGGTCGCACCCCGGAGTACCTCGGCGAGGATTCGCTGCTCAGCGGCAACCTGGCCGCGGCCGGGATCAACGGGCTGCAACTCGGCAACAAGAACGCCCCGGTGATGGCCGTGGTCAAGCACTACGTCGCGAACGAGCAGGAGCTCGACCGGCAGACCAGCTCCTCGGTCATCGACGGGCGCACCCTGCGCGAGGTGTACAACCAGCCGTTCGCGATCGCGGTGGCCAAGGGCGCGCCCGGCGGCATCATGTGTTCCTATAACCAGATCAACGGCGCGTACGCCTGTGAGAACCCGATCCTGAACAACCTGCTCAAGGGCGACACCGGCTTCGACGGCTACGTGACCTCCGATTTCGGGGCCGTGCACTCGACCGGACCGTCGCTGACCAACGGCCTCGACCAGGAGCTCAACCGGCCGCGCTTCTACACGCCGGCCACCATCGCGGCCGCCTTGGACGCCGGGCAGGTCTCGGCGGCACAGATCGACGGCGCCGCGTTCCGGGTCGTGCGCGCCTACATCGCCGCCGGGCTCTTCGACCACCCGCTGCCGGCCACCCCGTCGACCTCGGCTTCAACCCCGCAGAACAAGGCCGTCGCGCAGAGCGTCGCCGAGCAGGGCTCGGTGCTGCTGAAGAACGACGGCGCGACGCTCCCGCTGTCCGGCAAGTCGAAGACGGTCGCGGTGATCGGCCAGACCGCTTCGAACACCCCGACCAACGGGGTCAGCGCCGGCACCATCTGCGCCGAGGGCCGGGACAACTCGGCCGCCTGCCCCAACCCGGTCGCACCGCTGGACGCCATCACCGCCCGCGCCGCCACGGCCGGTACGACGGTCACCTACAACAACGGCGCCGACCCGGCCGCCGCCGCGGCGACCGCCGCCTCGGCCGACGTCGCGGTGGTCTTCGGATACGCCAAGCAGGGCGAGTTCGCCGACCGCACCACCCTGGCCCTGGACGGCAACGGGGACGCCCTGATCGCCGCGGTCGCCGCCGCCAACCCGAACACCGTGGTGGTCCTGGAGACCGGCACGGCCACGACGATGCCGTGGCTGGCGAACGTCAAGAGCGTCGTGGAAGCCTGGTACCCCGGCGACCAGCAGGGCACCGCGCTGGCCCGGCTGCTCTACGGCGACACCGACTTCTCCGGCCGCCTCCCGATGACGTTCCCGAAGTCACTCGCCGACATTCCCACCAACACGCCGGCGCAATACCCCGGAACCTTCTCCGACGGCTCGACCACCCGGCCGGCCGGCACCAGCGAGATCCGTCAGGTGAAATACACCGAGGGCCTCAAGGTGGGCTACAAGTGGTACGACGCGCAGGGCATCGAACCGCTCTACCCGTTCGGCTACGGCCTGTCCTACACCAGCTTCGGCTACCAGAACGTCCGGGTCGCGCCGCCGGTGAAGGGCACCGTCTCGGTGAGCTTCGACGTGCGCAACACCGGAAGCCGCGCCGGAACCGCCACCCCGCAGCTGTATCTCACGCTGCCGGCGGCCACCGGTGAACCGGGCAAGCGGCTCGTCGGCTACGCCAAGGTGAGCCTCAAGCCCGGTCAGAGCACCCGGGTCCGGCTCACCATCGACGCGGCGTCGCCGGACCACCCGCTCGGCTTCTACAACACCGCCACGCACGCCTGGGACGTCGCGCCGGGCACCTACGGCGTACAGGCCGGTGCCAGCTCCCGCGACCTGCCGCTGAGCGGATCGTTCACGGTCTCCTGATCCGATGGGGCGGGCTGCTCACACCTCCGGGGTGAGCAGCCCGTTCGTCAGCGACGCCGCGGTCAGGTGGCGGTAGCCCACCGAGTCGAACGCGATCACCAGCTCGTGGTCGTCCTGGCTGAGCAGCGTGCCCGGCCCCCACAGCTTGTGCCGCACCCGCTGACCCGAGGTGGCCGGCCGGTCCGTGAAGGTCGGCGCCGCCGCCGGGTGGTCGTCGTTGTCGCACGAGTTGCAGGGCGGCTCGTACTGCTCGCCGAAGTATCCGAGGAGGTCGGCCCGCCGGCAGTGCACGGTCTCCGCGTAACCGCGGGCCGCCTCGATCCGTGACTTCAGGATCGCCTGCCGCCGGTTGCCGGCCGCGGTGACCTGCCGGAACGCGTCACCCATCGGGGCCGCCAGCACGGCGTTGTTGCCGTCCGGCCGCACCAGACCAAGTTCGAGCAGCTCGTCCACGACACGTTCGACCGACGCCCGGCTCACCCCGCTCGCCTCGGCCAGCTCCTTCACGGTGACCCGCCCGCTGGCCGCCTCGATCGCGTCGACGACCGAATGCACCGCGGCGTCACCCATCTTCGACCGCGCCGCCAGCAGCCGCGGAATCCGGATGCTCCGCGGGTCGTAGACCAGCACCGCGGTCGCCGGTTTGCCGTCCCGGCCGGCCCGCCCGATCTCCTGGTAATACTCGTCCAGGCTGCTGGGCACGCCGGCGTGCACCACCGTGCGGACGTCCGGCTTGTCGATACCCATCCCGAACGCGCTGGTCGCGACGACCACGTCGAGCTCGCCCGCGAAGAAGGCGTCCTGGATCTCGTTGCGGCGCGCGGCGGAGAGCCCGGCGTGATAGGCCTCGGCCTTGTACGCGTCGAGGCGCAACCGCTCGGCCACGCTCTCGCAGCGGGCGTGACTGAGCGCGTAGACCAGTGCCGGACCATCGTGTGCCAGCACCACCTCGACGGTACGGTCGTCGATCGCCTGGTCCTCGGGCAGGTCGTGCCGCGCCCGGCGCACCGACAGCGCGATGTTCGGCCGGTCGAAGTCGGAGACGATGACCTGGGCGTCACGCATCCGCAGCTGCCGGGTGATGTCGGCCTGCACCGGCGGGGCCGCGGTCGCGGTCAGGGCCAGCACCGGCGGGCGCCCGACGGCCTCGACCACATCGGCGAGCCGCAGGTATTCCGGCCGGAAGTCGTGCCCCCACTCGCTGACCAGATGCGCCTCGTCGACCGCGACCAGCGTGATCGGGCGCGGGCTGCCGACGATCGCGGCGGTCGTCTCGGCGTTGGCCAGCTGCTCCGGCCCGAGCATCACGAAGTCGACGCGGCCGCCGGCCAGGTCGTCGAGCACCGCCGCGCGATCGGCGTGGTGCTGCGACGAGTTGAGCATCGCGGCGCGCACCGAGCCGCGTGCGGTCATCGCCCGGAGCTGGTCGTGCTGCAGGGCGATGAGCGGCGACACCACCACGGTCAGCCCGCCCAGAGCGAGCCCGCCGACCTGGTAGATCGCGGTCTTGCCGCTGCCGGTGGGCAGGACGGCCAGGGTGTCACCGTGTGCGGTGAGTGCCTCGAGCGCCCGGCGCTGGGCCGGTCGCAGGGTGATGCCGAGCACGTCGGCGGCGATCTGATCCAACTGATTCATCGCGCCGAATGGTACTCGGGTTCAAATTTGTGACGGAGGCGTCGCGACCTTGACCGGGCCCCGCGACCTGCGAAAGTGTCGTGCCGATGATCGACTACCGGCTCGGCGAGGAGCACGAGGCGCTGCGCAAGTCCGTGGCGGCGTTCGCTCGCGACGAAGTCGCGCCGGTTATCGGCGATTTCTACCAGCGAGAGGCTTTCCCGTACGAGGTGGTCGCGAAGCTGGGCCGGATGGGATGGTTCGGGCTGCCCTTCGCCGAACGCTACGGCGGCACCGGCGGCGACTATTTCGCGCTGTGCCTCGCCGTCGAGGAACTGGCCCGCGTCGACTCGTCGGTCGCGGTCACCCTGGACGCCGGGGTCTCGCTCGGCGCGATGCCGATCTACCGGTTCGGCACCGAGGAGCAGAAAAGCCGGTGGCTGCCCCGGTTGGCGACCGGCGAGATGATCGGCGCGTTCGGCATGACCGAGCCGGGCGCGGGTTCCGACGTGGGAGCGGCGCGCACCACGGCCGTCCTCGAGGGCGACGAGTGGGTGCTCAACGGGGTCAAGGCGTACGTGACGAATGGCGCAACCGACGTCACCGGCGTGATCGTGGTGACCGCGGTGACCGACGGCTCGCTCTCGATGATTCTCGTGCCGGCCGGCACGCCGGGTCTGCGCGCGGCGCGGCGTTACTCCAAGGTGGGCTGGGCCGCGACGGACACCCGAGACCTGCAGTTCGACGCCGTACGCGTCCCCGCCGCGAACCTGCTCGGCAAGCTCGGCAACGGCCACGCGCAGGCGCTGTCCGTGCTCGACGAGGGGCGGATCGCGTTCGCGGCGCTGGCGGTCGGCCTCGCCCAGGGTTGCGTCGACGAAAGCGTGCGCTACTCGCACGAGCGAGCCGCGTTCGGCCGGCCGATCGGCAAGTACCAGGCCATCCAGTTCAAGATCGCCGACATGGAGGCGCGGACGCACACCGCGCGACTGGCCTATTACGCGGCCGCCGCCCGGATGCTGCGCGGCGAACCGTTCAAGCGGGAGGCCGCCATCGCCAAACTGGTCTCCGCGAACGCGGCCATGGACAACGCGCGCGACGCGACCCAGATCTTCGGCGGCAGCGGCTTCATCAACGAGACCCCGGTCGCCCGTTTCTACCGCGACGCCAAGATCCTCGAGATCGGCGAGGGCACCAGCGAGGTGCAACGTATGCTGGTCGCGCGCGAACTCGGCCTCTGACCCCGCGAACCCGGCCCCCCTTCGGCCGTTGTTCCCTGTGAAGTGTGATCAAGGCTGGTCCGGGCGCAATGCCCAAGATCACATCGGTGGGAGGGTTGATGGACGGCGGCCTCGCGGCTCGTAAGACGATGGACGAACTGCTGCCCCAGCGTTTGGCGCGGCTGCGGACCGCAACCGGCCTGCCGGTCGTGTTCGGCGGCGCCACCCACGAGGGGCTCGACGACGAGCAGCTCCGCCTCGACTACCTGATCGGCACGGTCGGCGACTCGATGCGCGGACTCGTCGTGCAGCCCGGAAAAGGGCTCGGCGGCAGTGTTCTGCGTCACCGCACGCCGCAGCGGGTGAACGACTACGCCACCACGGTGGCGATCACCCACGAGTACGACCGGGCGGTGCTGACCGAGGGGCTCACGTCGGTGTTCGCCATTCCCGTGCTGGTGTGGGGCCAGGTCCAGGGCGTCGTGTACGGCGCGGTCCGCGACCGCCGGCCGATCGGCGACCGGACGCTGCAGACCGCGATCGCCACGGCCAACCAGCTGCGCCGCGACGTCGAGGCCAAACTCGGGCCGAGCCCGCTCGAATCGCCGTCCGGGGCGCGCAGCGCGGTCGCCGAGCTCGCCGCCGTGATCCGCGACACCAGCGATCCGGAGATGCGCGAACGGCTGATCCGCATCCGGCAGGACCTGATCGCCTCCGCGGCCCGCGTCGGACGGTCGAAACCGGTGCTGACGCCGCGCGAGACCGAGGCGTTGCGGTTGGTGGAACTGGGCGCGAGCAACCCGGAGATCGCGGCCAAGCTCGGCCTGAGCCTGGAGACGGTGAAGGCGTATCTGCGCTCCGCGATGCGCCGGCTCGAGGCGCACACCCGCGCGGCGGCGGCGCAGCAGGCTCGGTTGCACGGCTTGCTCTGACCCGTTTCAGGCCGTGATTACGTCGGCCACCTGATGGGGAAAGTCCATCGAGACGAACGTGCGGCCGCCGGGCACGGGCGTGAGCGTCGCGTCCGGGAACGCCGCGGCGAGCCGCTGGGCGAAACCGATCGGGAAGTACGGGTCGGCGTCGCCCCAGACGAGGCGTACGGGCTTGGTGAAGTTCGTCAGGCGGCCGGCGACGTCGAGCAGTTCGTCCGGGCGCATCGCGCTCATCAGCTTGGCGGCGTCGCGCCGGATCGCCGCGTCGCGAAGGGCGGGCTCGATCCAGCCGCGCGTGATCGCCGGGTCCGGCGGCCGGACGAACAGCCCACCGAAGCCGCGCCGGCTGTGCCGGATCGCCGTCGGCCACAAGGCTGCGGCCAGCGGTTTGATCAGCGCCGCGTGACTGCCGATTCGGACCAGCCCGGCGAACGCACGCGGCGGGAACACCTCGAAGGCATCACAGTTGGTGAGGACCAGCCGCCCGATCCGGCGATCGTCACGGTCGATCGTGAACTGGCACAACGCCCCGCCGGTGTCGTTGCCGACCAGCGTGACGTCGTCGAGGTCGAGGGCGGCGAGAAACTCGCTGATGATCGCGGCCTGGCCGCGCGGGCTGAGGTCGGCGCCGGGTCTCATCGCGACGCGGTGCGAGCCGAGCGGCCAGGTGGGCGCGTAGCTGCGGATGCCACGCTCGGCGAGCACGCCGGCGACGCCGGTCCAGAGCTGGTTGTCGACGAGGAGGCCGTGCACGAACACGACCGGCGGCAGCGCGCTGTCGTCCGGGCCGGCGACGCGGTAGGTGATGGTCCCTTGCGCGAGTTCGACGTGCATCAGCTCAGCCCCTTGAGGAGGGCGTCCAGCCCGAGACGCCAGCGACGATCGACCGATTGCGGGGAGGCGCCGAGGCGTTGCGCGCTCTCCGCGGCGGCCATCCCTTGAACGAACTCGAAGAGCACGTGCGCGATGTCGGTCGGGTCACCGTCGAGCTGCCCCGCGTCGACAGCGTCCCGCACGCGCTGCACGAAGATTTTGCGCACCTTGATCCCGGCCTTGTGGTCCTCGGGCGTCGGGTCGAAATCAGCGAACGGCCGCGAGAACATGACCTGAGCCAGTACGGGATTGCCGACGACAAACCCGCGAAACGCCTGGGCGGTGCGGCGCAGGGCGGCAAGCGGATCGGCCGCCGCGTCGTGGGTCTCGTCGCCCGCCGCCGTGCTCGGCGCCAGGGTTGTCGCGGCGTCGCGCGCGTCTGGGCTGGTCGCGGCCGCGATGTGTGTTTCCGGGTTTGCCGCCCTGCTCGGCGTTGCGGTTGTCGCGGCCTCGCGCGCGCCTGCGGTTGTCGCCGCGGCGTCGAGGTCGTCGCCCAGGACGCGGAAGCCGTGGAAGAAGAGCTCGCGGATGAGGCCGGCCTTGTCGCCGAACACCTCGTAGATCGCCGGGACCGAGGCCTCGGCGCGGCGGGCGACCGTGCGCGTGGTCAGCCCCGCCACCCCCTCCTCGGCGAGCACGGCCAGGGCGCTGGCGAGACCGCGTTCGCGGAGCGTGTCGGTGCGCTGCTTCAGCCGCGGCATGAGGCTACCGTACCACCGTTACGGAACACTGTTACGGAACGGTATAAAGGAGGGGTGACAGACGCCGTCCTGCAGCTGCTGCGCGAGCGCAAGCAGCACCGAAGCACTCCCGGACACCGCCGCGACAGTGCCCGCGTGGTCCTGCTGATCGAGGGCGGGAGCTCGCGCGGCGCCATCTCCAGCGGGATGACCACCGCGATCGAGGACCTCGGGCTGCTGCCGCTGTTCGACGCCGTCTACGGCAGCTCGGCGGGCGCGCTCAACGGGGCGTGGCTGCTCTGCGGGCGAGCCGCCAGCACCATGCACGCCTGGTGGGACCCGATAATCATGCGAGCCACCATGGATCCGAGGCGGGCGCTGCGCCGGCGCCCGGTCGTGGACACGCGATGGGTGGTGCACACGCTCTACACCGAGATCGTGCCGATGGGCTTCCAGGAGATCCTGGACAATTCCGTCGAGTTCCACCCGATCGCCACCGACGCCCAGACCGGCGCCGCGACCGACCTGCACGACCGGCTCCGCGACCGGGCCAGCCTGCAGGCCGCGCTCCGCGCCTCGACCGCGATGCCGCTGCTCACCGGCGACCCCGTCGAGATCGACCAGCGCCGTTTCGTCGACGCCGGCGTGAGCGAGGCCGTCCCGGTCCGAACGGCCCTGTCCCAGCACGCCACGCACATCGTCGCGCTGCGCACGAAGCGTACCGACGAAACCGTCACCCCACCCTCCCGAGGCGAACGTCTGGTCTTATCGCGCTGGTTCACCCGGCGGGCCCCCGGCGCGCTCGACCCGTGGCTGCGCCGCGTCGCGATCAGAGCCGAGGAGGAGCGCTTGCTGGCCGCCCACCCGGCCACACTGCAGATCCGCCCGCCGCTCGGCAGCGTCCGCGTCGGCCGCACCGAGCGCCGCCCAGACGTCCTGCGCGCCGCCGTCCACACCGGCCGCAAGGCAGCCTTCGACGAGCTCCACCTCTGAACATCTTTCGCGCCAGAGCCCCATCGCTGATCGACTTGCTTTCGCCCCCGTCGCGGCGGCGCGCTTCCGCCGGTGGCTGTGTCGGCGCTGCCGATGACAGCCTGGAAGGTCCCCGAAGCTCGCGGTCGGTGTCGCAGTGCGGCAGCCGTGATTGCAGTGCGGTGGCGGTGACTGCAGTGCGATGGGGCGTGCAGTGCGGCGGCCGTGGCTGCAGCCCGTGGGCGGTGGCTACAGCCCGTGGACTGTTACTGCAGCCCGACGACCGTGACTGCGGCCCGGCGCCGGGGGTAGCGATCGGCAGCCTGCCTAGCACCACGGCAGACCGAACGTGCATTGCCACGCGGCGACGGACAACCCGCATGATCGATCGGCGTCCGCCGCCCTGCGAAACTCACAATGTGGGACCCGTGTTCGTTCTGCGGGACTGGCAGCCACATCGTGGCCACCCGGTCCGCAGTGTGGGACCAGAGTCCACAGTAGAGGGAAATTTTCTCCAGCTCTGCGCCTTTTGTTCAGGCGCTTTCCCTGACGATTTGTAGACCTTGGAGACTTATGGTCGGCATGTGGGCGTAACTCTCCAAGGTCTCAAGAAAGTCCAGAATGTGGTTGGGCCCGCCGCATAGTGGGATTGATGGACGAGGCGCGCGTCGACCTGGCAATCGTGCAACGGCTCGTTGGTCATCTCGGCGGCCGCGTTGGTCGCCGCTTGACGCTCGCCGGTGGCCGGTGGCCGGTGGCCGGTGGCCGGTGGCCGGTGGCCGGTGGCCGGGGCAGAGGGTGCCCGTGGCGGTTTCCGATCCCCATTGTGGTTTGCACGACTGTCGCTGGTCCGTGGTGTGAGCCCGCCTTCGCCATGGTCGGGTTTCAATGTCGGCGCTGACAGATCTCGGTGCCTTTACCGCCTCCCGTCCCCATCTATGATCATCTCTTCCTGGGTGAAGGGGGAGTGGGTGGGACGGCGGAGCTGGCGGCGAGCCAGGAGCGGGCGGCAAGGGTGGGGCGGTGTCATTCGGTGGGCCGGCGCCGTCGGAGTTGGCGTGGTCGGGGTTGGTCTGGTCGGGGTTGGGCTGGTCGGGGTTGGCCTGGTTGGAGCTGGCCTGATTGGAGTCGGGCTGGTCGGGGTTGGTCTGGTCGGGGTTGGTCTGGTCGGGGTTGGCCTGGTTGGGGTCGGGCTGGTCGGAGCCGGTGTGGTGCGATGGGATGCCGCCGGATGAAAGGGCTGCCGCGCACCACAGTGGGATGGAGCATGGTGGTCTTCGGCGTGATTGCCGTCGTGCTCGGCGTCGTCGGGGTCGTGCGGCCGGAGGCGCTGCTGGCCCTGCTCGGCTTTGAGGTGGTTCCGGCGCACGCGCGTGCTTCGGGCGACTACACCCGCGTCTTCCTGACCGCGTCCTCGATGGCGTCGCTCAACATGGGCGTCTACTACCTCGTCGCGGCTGCTACCGAATGGCGGCCGTTCTTCCGGTTCACGGTGGGGTTCCGGCTGTTGACCTTCACCGTGTTCACGACGCTGGTGTTGCTGGGCGACGCGCCGGCGCGATTCTTCGGGGTGGCGCTGTGGGAGGGGGTGGGCGCCGCCGCCACCGGGCTCGCGCTCCTGCATGACCGCCGTACCGCGGCGAGCTTGGCACGCGGCTGAGCGCCCGCTTGACCATGCGGTGAGGCGACCGGCTCGGGCGCGAGACCGCTGGACCTACGGGCGGGGGACCGCTGGACCTGCGCGCGGGGGACCGCTGGACCTGTGCGCGGGGGACCGCTGGACCTGCGCGCGGGAGACCGCTGGACCCGCGCGCGTGAGACCGCTGGAACTACGGCGCCGTCCACGCCGAGCTCAGGGCGCGCTCCAAAATCCGTCGCCACCCGGGCGGGGCGGACTGCTCGCGGCCGCCCGTGCCGGCCAGCCAAAGCAGGCTGACCAGGTCGTCCTCGGTGAAGTTCGGCGACAGCGACCCGTCCGCATGCGCCTCCCGGACCAACGTGCGCCCGAGATCGGTCGACGTGGCGCAAATGTCCAGGAGTGCCGAAGCCTCCGGGTAGCGCCGCAGCACGGAGTCGTTCAGGGCCGGGTCGTCGCGCAGCAGGCTGAACATGCCGTGCACGAAGCTTTCCAGCCGTGCCCGCGGCGTCGGCTGTGAAGTCGCCGAGGCGGCCAGCTCCTGCAGACGCGTTCCGACGACCCCGGGGATGACCGCGTCGATCAGTCCCTCGCGCGACCCGAAGTGGTTGTACAGGGTGCCGATGCTGACGCCCGCGCCCTTGGCGATCTCGTACAACGACGCGTCCAGCCCCTTCGCCAGAAACAGCTCCATCGCCGCCGAACGCAATTTTGCCGCGTTGTCGCGCGCGTCACGCCTGGGTGCCCGCGTCCCCGTCATGCTCCCGCCCCCGTCATGCTCCCGTCCCCCAAACATGCTCCCGCCGGATCTGTCCCGAAGAACTTGAGGGCCCCCTCAACTTAGTGCTAGCTTCGTTCCTGAGCGGTACTCAACTTACCGGAAGGTGGCCCCGAATTGGGATCGCGTCTGACGATCGACGTCTGGGCGGACGTCCTCTGCCCCTGGTGCTACCTCGGCGAACAGCGCTTAGGCGTGGCGATCGGGAAGTCCCCGCACGCCGCCGACATCGACCTGCGAATTCACACTTTCGAGCTGGACCCCACCGCTCCCACCACCGGCACCCCGCTGCTCGAGATGCTCGCGAAGAAGCTCGGCGTCCCCACCGCCAAGGCCCGCGAGATCGAGGAGGGCATGGTGCGTCTGGCCACCGCCGAGGGCCTCCCGTACGAGATGGATCGCCTGTTCGCGAACACCTTCGACATGCTGCGTCTCGTGCAACTCGGCAACGCGTACGGGCTCGGCTGGGATTATCTGCGTGCCATGCAGGCCGAGATGTTCGGCGGCAACGCCGGAATTTACCAACACCCCACGCTCGTACGCCTCGGCGAAGAGCTCGGCCTGCCCGGCGCCGAGATCCGCGACGTCCTCGCCACCGACCGTTACGCCGACGAGGTGCGCGCCGACCATAATGCCGCCATCCGCCTCGGCGCGCGCGGCGTCCCGTTCACCGTTTTGGGCAACCGGCTGGGCATTCCGGGTGCCGTCAGCACGGTCCAGTACGCCGCCGCCATCGACCAGGCATGGGAGCAGACGAATGCCACACGATGAAACCCGCGAACCGGTGACACTCTTGCAATTGGTCGTGGCCGAACCGGCCGGCTACTGCGACCCGCAGACGGGGCTGTGTGTGATGCCGGGAGCAGACGAAGACGGAGAAGCCGATGGAGACTTGGGACGCGATCAGGGCCCGGCGCAACGTACGTGATTACACCCGGCAGGCCCTGTCCGAGGAACAGCTGACCCGGATCGCCGAGGCAGGCTGGCGCGCGCCGTCGTCCTCGAACCGCCAGCACTGGGATTTCGTCGTCGTCACCGACCGTGACAGTCTCGGGGAGCTGGCGACGGTCTGGAACCACGCGGGCCACATCGCCGGTGCGGCGGCCGCGATCGCGCTGGTCCTGCCCGCGACCGACGACCAGCGCACCCGGGCGACCGACGCGTACGACCTGGGCCAGGCGACGTACGCCATGATGCTCGCCGCCGCGGATCTGGGCATCGGCACCGGGCACTCGTCGGTCGGCGACCAGGTCAAGGCCCGCGAGATCCTCGGCATCCCGGACACGCACGACGTGGCGTACATGATCGGCATCGGTTATCCCGCCGATCGGCCGCTGCGCCCCGTCGTGCACCCCAGCCGCCGCCCGTTTGAGCAGGTCGTGCACCGCGAACGCTGGTAGTTATGGTGGAGCGGTGCCGAGGACGTCGCTGAGCAGCGCGATCCGGGAGGTCGCCGCCCGCGACCCGGTGCTGGCCGGGCTCATCGCCCAAGTCGGGCCCATCCGATATCTCCCGCTTTTCCCGGATGGGCCGTTCGGCATGCTCGTCCGCTCGATCATCTCGCAGCAGATCTCGGCCGCCGCCGCCCGAGCCATCATGGCCCGCGCGGCGGCCGCCCTCGGCGGTTCGTTCACGCCGGAGGGCTTCGTCGCGACGTCCGACGAGGTGTTGCGCACGGCCGGCTTCTCCCGCAACAAAATCGCTTCGGTACGGGATCTGTCCGCCAAGGTGCTCGACGGTACGGTCGACGTCAACCCGGCGTCCCACCTGAGCGACGAGGAGATCATCGACCGGCTGATCACCGTCCGGGGCATCGGGCGGTGGAGTGCCGAGATGTACCTCATGCACTGCCTGCGCCGCCTCGACGTCTGGCCGGTCGGCGACCTGGACGTGCGCGCCGGCTACGCGCTGACCTGGCAGATCGCCCCGCGCCCGACGGCCAGGGAGCTCGAGCCGCTGGGCGACCGTTTCCGTCCGTACCGCTCGGTCGTCGCCCGGTACTGCCAGGAAGCCGTCTTCCTGCGCCAGCAGCGGGTAGCCGAACGCGTGGTGACCGGAAAATGAACCCTTCCCGCTGAGCCCCGGACGGTGTCCGGCGCCGTTCTATCCTTCCGGCTGTCTCACTGCGTTTGCGCCATGAGGAGCCAAGGAAATGCCACGAGCCGGACGATTAGCCGTGGCGGCGGCCCTCACGCTCGCCGCCGCAGCCGCGTGTACATCGGCCCCCCAACCGCCCGGGGTCGAAGTCGCGCGAGGCCATTGCGGCGTGGGCTGGGCCAAGCCGACCGGCGGTGACCAGACCATCCAGGTGCACAACACCGATTCTGTGACGATGGAGGTCCAGCTGGTCGACCCGGCCTCGCACGGGATCTACGCCGAGATCGAGTCGCTGGCGCCCGGCACCATCCGGCCGTTCCATCTGGTGCTCGGCAACGGCACGTACGCGTTCACGTGCCTGCCGGACGGCGCCGACGTGGAGACCGGACCAAGCGTGACCATCAAGAACGGACCGGCCACCGGCGCGAAAGCGATCGCCCCGGTCTCGGAGACCGACCTGGCCCCGGCGGTGAAGACCTACCGTGCGCACGTGAGCGGCGGCATCACCACCCTCGCCGCGGACGTCACGACCTTGCGTACGGCGCTGGCCTCGGGAGACCGGCACCGATCCGAGCAGGCCTGGCTGGTCGCACAGATGGACTACAACCGGCTTGGGGCGGCGTACGACACGTTCGGTGATGCGGCGGACGCGATCGACGGCACCCCGGACGGACTGCCCGCAGGCGTACGGGACAAGGATTGGGCTGGTCTGCGCCGGATCGAGTTTGGGCTGTGGCACGGCGAGTCGCTGCCCGCGCTCGGATCGCTCGCGGCGAAGCTGTCCGGTGACGTGGCCGGCTTGCGGCACGACTTCGGCACCGAGCGCACCGACCCCAACGACCTGCCGCTGCGCTCGCACGAGATCCTCGAGAACACGCTGCAGTTCGAGCTGAGCGGCGCCGAGGACGAGGGCGCGCACGCGGAGCTCGCGGTCATGTCGGCCAATCTGGACGGCACCCGGATGGTGCTGGACGCGATCCAGCCCGAGATCCAGCCGCGGTTCCCGGCCTGGCCGGCGGTCCTCGACGAACTGTCCACACTGCAGAAGCTGGTCGACGCCCAGCACAAAGCCGGCACGTGGAAGCCGGTGCAGAGCCTTTCGGTGTACGACCGCGAGAAGCTGGACGGCACGCTCGGCCAGTTGCTGGAAGATCTCGCCCCGATCGCCGCGATCGGCGAGGTACGGAGGACACAGTGAGCAGCAACCGCCGCGATTTCCTGCGCGGTCTAGGAGCCGGCGCGGCCAGCGTGGCCATCGGCGGTGGTCTGCTGAAGCAGACGCCGGCGTTCCACGGGATCCACCAGGCCGGGATCGTCACGCCGCCGCAGGCGCAGGCCACCCACGTCGCGTTCGACGTGCTCGCGGACAACCGCCAGGACCTGGGCGAGCTGCTGCGCACGATCACCGACCGGGCCCGTTTCCTGACCACCGGCGGCACCCCGCCCGAGATCGGCATCGCCGGGCCGCCCAGCGACTCCGGCGTGGTCGGCCCGTCCGTGCCGGGCGACAACCTGACCGTCACGCTCGGCGTCGGCGCGTCCCTGTTCGACGACCGGTACGGCCTGGCCGCGCGCAAGCCCGCGGCGCTGACCGCGATGCCGGCCTTCCCGGACGACCACCTCGACCCGGCCCGCACGCACGGCGACATCTCGCTTCAGCTGTGCGCCGACAATCGAGACACGGTGGTGCACGCGCTGCGCGACATCGCCCGGCACACCCGCGGCGGCATGCAGATCCGGTGGCGGGCCGACGGTTTCGTCTCGCCGCCGCGGCCGGAGGGCACGCCGCGCAACCTGATGGGCTTCCGGGACGGCACGTCCAATCTGGACATCACCGATGCCGCGCAGATGGACCGGTTCGTGTGGTTGCCGGACGGGAGCTCGTACCAGGTCATCCGCATCATCCGGATGCTTGTCGAGTTCTGGGACCGGGTCAGCATGGTGGAGCAGGAGCGGATGTTCGGCCGCCGCCGCGACACCGGGGCGCCGCTGGACGGCAACCACGAGAAGGACACCCCGGACTTCGCGGCCGACCCGGTCGGTGAGGCGATCCCGCTGACCGCGCACATCCGGCGGGCCAATCCCCGGACGCCGCAATCGGAGCCGAGTCGCATCCTGCGCCGTCCGTACAACTACGACAAAGGCGTGGACCCGGTCGGCGACCTGGACCAGGGATTGGTATTCGTCTGTTTCCAGCGGGACCCGGACAAGCAATTCGCCGAGATCCAGCGCCGGCTGGCAGGGGAGCCGCTGGTCGACTACATCCAGCCGGTCGGCGGCGGCTACTTCCTGGCGCTGCCCGGCGTGCGCGACGCGAACGATTATTTAGGGTCATATCTATTTAACTAGCAATCGAATACTTAGGATCTGCCTTACTTCACGTCACAATCGATTCATTCAGGTTTTTGCTCGGTGCCGCCTCGACGGTGGTGAACTGCGATGGCCGGCGACGAGAGTCCCTGCCGCACAGTTTCACTGACAGGGAGGCGAGCATGGGTTTACCACCCATCTCCTGGAATCGCACGACGAAGATCGGGGCGGTCGCGGCCGCCCTGGTCCTCGCGGCCGGAGCGGCGGCCGCGACACCGGCCTTCGCCGGGCAGGATGCCCACCACAAGGCCCCGAAGGTCCCGCAGGCACGCACGCCGATTCAGCACATGGTGGTCATCTTCGACGAGAACATCTCGTTCGACCACTACTTCGGCACGTACCCGAAGGCCGCGAACACGGACGGCACCACGTTCAAGGCGGCCAAGGGCACGCCGTCGGTCAACGGGCTCTCGAAGTCGCTGCTGACCAAGAACCCGAACGCGTACGACCCGAGCCGGCTCACCCACGAGCAGGCGCTGACCTGCGACCAGGACCACGGGTATGCCAACGAGCAGAAGGCGTACGACGGCGGCAAGGCGGACAAGTTCGTCGAGTTCACCGGGCACGACACCTGCACCGGCGCCCCGGTCATCTTCGGTGAGCCTGGTCTGGTGATGGACTACTACGACGGCAACACGGTCACCGGGCTCTGGAACTACGCCCAGCACTACTCGCTGAACGACAACTCGTACGACACGAACTACGGGCCGTCGACGCCGGGTGCGCTGAACCTGGTCTCGGGTCAGACCCACGGTGTGTACGCCGTCGACTCGAAGACCGGTAAGAAGGTGACCGACGCGTACACCGTCGCGTCGCCCAACGCCAAGGGTGTCGGCACCGTCATCAACGATCCGGACCCGGCCTTCGACGACTGCTCGGACACCAACCACACCAGTACCAACGCGCTGGCCGTGATGACCGGGAAGAACATCGGCGACAAGCTCAACGACGCCGGTCTGACCTGGGGCTGGTTCCAGGGCGGCTTCAAGCCGACCGGTAAGGCCAACGGCTACGAGGTCTGCGGGGCGACGCACCAGAACGTGGGCGGCAACTCGGTGGTGGACTACAGCCCGCACCACAACCCGTTCTCGTACTACGAGTCGACCAGCAACCCGAAGCACCTGCCGCCGTCGTCGGTGAAGAACATCGGGCACACCGACCAGGCGAACCACAACTACGACCTGACCGATTTCGACGCCGCGGTCAAGGCCAACAACCTGCCGGCCGTGAGCTACCTCAAGGCCGGCGAGTACCAGGACGGTCACGCGGGCTACTCCGACCCGCTGGACGAGCAGGCGTTCATCGTGCACACGATCAACGAACTGCAGAAGTCCAAGGACTGGCAGTCCACCGCCGTCGTCATCGCGTACGACGACTCGGACGGCTGGTATGACCACGTCGGCCCGAAGGTGGTCAACGGCTCGCACGACGCGGCCACCGACCAGGCCCAGTGCCAGACCAAGTCGTCCGACGGCGGATACGCCGACCGGTGCGGCTACGGTCCGCGCACCCCGCTTCTGGTCGTCAGCCCGTGGGCGAAGACCAACCACGTCGACCACACCCTGACCGACCAGACCTCGATCCTGAAGTTCGTCGAGGACAACTGGGGCCTGGGCCGCATCGGCGACTACTCGTTCGACAGCCGCGCCGGCTCGCTGGACGGCATGCTCAACTTCAAGGGCAAGCCGAACACCAAGCCGCTGCTGCTCAACGAGACGACCGGCGCCGTCAAGAAGTAAAAGCCTTTCTCCCTCGCCGGCGGCGTCGCCCATCCAGGGCGGCGCCGCCGCTTGATACGTGTCGCGCGACGCATTGTCTGTCGTATTCGAATTCCGGCTCGCACGGTCGGGGAAAGGGGGATACGACCTGAGGGGATCATCCACTGCGGCGAATGCACGTCCGACCCGCACGCTACCGCCCGCGGCTAGCAGTCGCGTTCGGCCAAGCTGATCAGCGACCGCATCAGGCCGTCCAGCGTGCGCGGATCCCAGCCGGTGATCTCCTGCCAGCGCGCCAGCCGATATTTGACGGTGTTCGCGGCAAGGTCGAGGCTCTCGGCACTCGCCGCGATCGAGAAATTATTGCCCGCGTACGCCCGTACGGCGTCGGCGAGGTGCGGAAAGTCCTCGCCCGCGTCGGTGTGCGTCAGGGGTGCCAGCCGCTGGGCATGCGGTAGCAGGGTCGCGAGCAACCAGTCCTTCTCGAAATGGACGGCGGTGCCCCGCCGGTGGGCCAGCGTGAGGGCCCGTTCCGCGTCGGTGAGGCTGTCCGCGGCCCCGGCCAGCCCGGCCCGCGGCAGGCCCACCCCGGCGACCGTGTGCTCGCCGAGCAACGCCAGAGCCGTGGCGACCGAGATGCCCTGCACGGTCACCGTCAGCACACCCGCGAGGACGACCACCGCGGCCGGCTTCGGCAGCGCCCGGCGCAGGTCCCGCAGCGCCTGCGACGTCCAGCCGTCGGCCGACGCGCAGATGACCTGGAACGTGCCGGCCGGGGCGAAACCGAGCGTCCGCGCGGCCGACTCGACCGCCTCGGAACCAGCGCCGCCGTGGGCGAGGCCATGCACGAAGGCGCGGGCGTTCTCCTCCCGGTCGGTGCGCGCCGTCGCCGACGCGTACCCTTCGCCGATCGCCGCCGTGATGCGGCGCGACCAGGCCAGCATGATGGTGACGACCGGTACGAGATCGGCCTCCCCGGCCGGCTCGCGGGCGACGACCCGGTCCCGCAGGCTGCTCCACAGGACGTCGAACCCGGTGTCGTACCCGCCGATCATCGTCTCGATCGGGATGCCCTCGGCGGCGCGCTCCAGCCCGCGTGCGGTCACCGGCCGGACGTCGATCGGTGCGGGCCGTCGATGCTCGCGAAACGCGCCGATGATTTTTCGCATCTCGTACGCCGCGGTCACGGTGTGTTCCGCATTGTCGAGGACGGCATATTCCGGGAACTCGCGCCGAATGCGAGCGACCGCGTCCGCCGCCAGATCGTCGACGTCGAACAGCAGCTCCGCGCAGACGCGGTCGACGAGATTCGAGCCATTCACCCGCGCGAGACTACTGAACGGCCGGCCGTTGTCCGCGGTGAAAAACGCCACCTGTGCCGCGATGAACCGGGCACTTCAGGCCGTCGGAAAAGCCGGATGGCCGGGCCTGCCGGCCCGGCCGTGACGCATTCTCCCGGCCGCGCTCAGCCGCCCGGCAGGTGATAGCCCGAGGCAATGTTCAGCGTGGTGGAGAAGGTGAGGTACATCAGCCACAGGCCGACGAGCGTGTGCGCCAGGCCCAGAGCCTTCTCGCCGAGATTGACGGATTCCTCCCCGTCCGGGCCCACCCGCACGCCGAGCTTGAAGCTGGCGAAGAACTCGGCGACGTACACCACGGCCAGGCCGCTGAACAGCACACCGACCGGCCATGCCCCGGCCATGAAGAACACCGTGAGGCCGAGCACCGAGACGATGACGAACGGGATGGACATGAATCCGTTGGGCCGCGCGTCGGCCTGCTGGAAACGGTTCCAGCCCAGCGCGAACCAGTGGATGCCGTACGCACTGAACGCCAGCGCGGCCATGTAGAGCGCCTTGTCGCTGAACACCTGGAACCAGGTCAGTCCTACGAATAAGTAGACACCGACCAGGAACTGGCAGAACCCGGGCATCCAGATTCCCCAGACACCATTAGCGCGGTCCACGCGTACGTCGCGCTTGGGATAGCCGAACAGTTCTTGCGGACCGTAGATCAGATATCCGACCCCGAGTCCGAAAAAGCCAAGAACCACCGGAACGAACGATGAAGCTGCAAAAGTCGACACCGTACACCTACCTGGTAGTAGCTTATTTTTCACACTGCATCGCGGGAAGAGCGGTGTCCAGTCATTGCAGGCATCTATTAGAGTGACTCAGCCAACGGTTTAGCGCAGACGGCCATGGGTGACGGTCAGTGCCGTTAGTGGGCATTTATGCCGACAAATCTGAAATCAGCCGCGCCGCCATCGCTCGCGGATGCGCGATACTGACATCCATTGATATGCATCCTTCAGTGCGAACCACGAGAGGATGCGCCATGCCCGTCCCGCGCCCGCCCGCACCCTGGCTGATCCGCGGCGAGCCGCTGGGCCGGCTTGCGGCTGGCCGAAGGCGAGAGGCCGAAGGCGAGAGGCCCGGGTGGGGAGCTGCCGAGCTGGTGGTGGAGGCCAGGGCCGGACATGCAGCTACCGGTGGGTGACCCAACGCCCAGGCGTGAGGTGCTGAGCGCAAGGCGGCACGGTTCGCTCGCTTGACCGGCACCCAGATCCGCCCGCTGAAAGCGAAAGGCAAAACGGCGACCACAGCGCGGCAGCCGGATCATTCAGCGCAAGGGGACCCGGCCAGCCCGACCGTGCAACCAGAAGCGAGTAAGCCAACGCTCGGCTGGCGCGGGACACCACGCGAGGTGGGGGGCCGAGGGTGCCCCATCACGGCATAAAAGCGGTCCACCAAGCCGTGATGGGGCACCCTCGGCCCCCCACCGTCACAGCGTGCGAAAGCCCAACCCACAAAGCACAAGAAAGCCGCAGCCGCGCGGCACAAGAGAGCCGCACAACGTCGGCGCCTTCTGGTCCGGGGCGGACCGGTCAGGCGGACGGACGCCGGCAGTAATACACCAGCGCCGGCGGCACGTTCGCCCAGACCGTGCGGCCAACGAGAACCTCGTCGAACCGCTCCTCGAGTGACCTGCGCAACCGGCGGGCCGGGGCGGACCACAACATATGGACGTACGCGAACGTGGTGAAGGCGCCGTCCACGGCCAGCGACCGGACCGCGGCGTCCAGCACGTCGCGCTGGCGGGCCTGCGGGAAGACCGACCACGGCAGGCCGCTGACGATGACGTCCGCGTGCTGCGCGCCGTGTTCGGCGAGGAGCTCGTCGAGGCGTACGGCGTCGGCAGTGATCACCTCGACGCCCGGAAAACGCCGGGCCAGCAGATCGGCCATCCGGGGGTTGATCTCGACGGCGATATGCCGGCCGCGGCCGGCCAGGCGGCGCTGGATGGCGGCGGTGAACGAGCCGGTTCCCGGGCCGAGCTCGACCACGACCGGGTCGCCGGTCCGAGGGATCGGGGCGACCGCCTGCGCGGTCAGCGTGGTGCCGCTGGGAGCGACCGCCCCGACTTCCCGCGGGTGGCGCACGAATTCCGACAGCAAGGAAGTCTGACTCACTCGCGTTGCCTTTCTGACACACTCCTGAACGCCTCAGCGCGTCAGATGTTCAGTCCGGCGACGGTGAGTCGCCTCACCGGTGATGGGCCTCGAAGAACCTCCAGATCACCTCGGTGGCGGTCAGGCCGGCGTCCGGGTCGGCCAGCTGCCCTTTCGGCGCTCCCGGCCAGCTGTGCCCCATGTCCGACATCAGGTACGCCTCCAGGACGCTCCCGTCGCCGCACCGGGCGACCGTGTGGGTATAGAGAGGCTTGGCCTGCTTGGCGCCCTCGGTGCACTTGAGCTTCTCGCGCCAGGTGGCGAGGCCCTCCTGGAAGGCGTCGAAATACATGTCGTTGCGCCCGACGATGGTGAGAACCGAGACCGGGGTGGTGGGCCGGTAGTCGGGCTTGGCCGCGTTCGGACCGGCGAAGCCGCCGCTGATCACCCCGACCGCCGCGAACGTCTCGGACGCCTCGACCGCCAGCTTGAAGCTCATGTCCGCGCCGTTGGAGATGCCGGTGGCGTACACGCGCTCGGGGTCGGCGTTCCAGGTCGTGCGCGCGTGCTCGACCACGGCGGTGACGAATGCGACGTCGTCCTCGGTGCCGCAGCAGATCAGCGCGTTGAAACCCGCATTCAGACCGTCCGGGTACGCCACCAGGAAGTTCTCCTTGTCGGCCAGCGCGTCCAGGCCGGTCAGTTGTTGCATGCCCGTCCCGTCGCCGGGGAAGAAGTGCAGCGCGACTACGAGCGGCAGCCGCTGGCCGGGCTGATAGCCGGGCGGGGCGTGCAGCAGGAACGTCCGGCGCTGCCCACCGGAGTTCACCGAAAGCTGGTGCGTGCCGGGTGCCGGCCGCACCTGCGGGGTGGGCGACGCCGCCGGGGTCTGCGACGCCGCCGGGGTGGCCGGTTCTTCGGAGGCGCCGCACGCGGAGACGGCCAGTATCAATACGAGAAGGAGTGCTCGTTTCATCGATCCACTGTCGACATTGCCGCTTCGCGTTGTCAACGGAACCGAAATTGTCCGACCCACCGAAAAGATCCACCAAATGTGGCAAGATGACGATCTATGAGTATTGCCCGTATGTGGTGGGCCGTACCGGCTCTGGTCGGTGCGCTCCTTGCCGGATCCGCCACGGCCGCCTCGGCCGCCTGCCGCACCGACGGCTACCGGGCTTCGGTCCGGACCGTCGACGCGCGAACGGCCGCCGACATGACCGGGGTCTCCTGGAAGGAGGGCTGCCCGGTGGCGATCGCCGACCTGCGCCGGGTCGAGCTGACCTACTGGGGCTTCGACAAGCGCCGGCATCAGGGCGAGATCGTCGTCCACAAGGATGTCGCGCGCAGCGTGGTGGACGTGTTCCACACCATGTACCAGGCGCGTTTCCCGATCAACAAGATGCGCCGCGTCGACTTCTACGGCGGCAGCGACGACGCGTCGATGGCCGACGACAACACCTCGGCGTTCAACTGCCGGCCCATTACCGGGTCGACCGCCGGCTTCTCGGTGCATTCGTACGGCAAGGCTATCGACATCAACACCGTCGAGAACCCGTACGTCAAGGGCGGTACGGTGCTGCCGCCGGCCGGCTCGGCGTACCTGGATCGCGGCGACGTCCGCCCCGGCATGATCGTGCACGGCGACCTGGTCTGGAAGGCGTTCACGGCGCACGGCTTCACGTGGGGCGGCGACTGGACCTCACCGCACGACTACCAGCACTTCGAGTTCCCGGTCTAGGCGTCCTTGCGGGCGACGCCCACCCAGCCGTTGACCACGTCGAGGTCGTAGTCCGGGGTGTCCGCGTCGGGGCGCCACTTCGTCGGCGGGACGACGCCCGGCTCGAGCAGGTCGAGGCCGTCGAACAGGCCGGTCACCTCGGCCTTGCCGCGCATCCAGAAGTCCGAGCGGCCGGACCGCTGCATCTCCTCGTGCCGCTGCACGACCGGCGGCGGCAGGAAGTCGCCGGTGAGGTGGGTGATCGCCACGAAGCTGCCGGCCGGCAGCACGTCCACCAGTTCCGCCACGAGCGGCTGGACGACGCCGTCGCCGGGGATGAAGTGCAGCACCGCGATCAGCAGCAAGGCGATCGGCTGGGCGAGGTCGAGGGTGTCACGAAGTTCCGGGCTGCCCAGAATGGTGCCCGGTTCCCGCAGGTCGGCGTCGATGTAGGCGGTCCGGCCCTGGGGCGAGCTGGTGAGCAGGGCGCGGGCGTGGGCCAGCACCAGCGGATCGTTATCGACGTAGACGACCCGGCTGGCGGGCGCGACCGCCTGGGCGACCTCGTGCGTGTTGTCCGCCGTCGGCAGGCCGGTCCCGATGTCGAGGAACTGCCGGATCCCCTCCTCGGCGGCCAGGTGCCGGACGATGCGGCGCAGCACGTCGCGGTTGGATCGCACGCCGGCCCGTAAACCGGGGACGAGGCGCTCGAACTCCTCGGCGGATAATCGGTCGGCGGCGAAGTTGTCCTTGCCGCCGAGCCAGTAGTCGTAGCGGCGGGCCGGGTGCGCGACGCCGGGATTGAGCTGCGCGACCCGGGCCGCCAGCCCGGCGCCGGCGGCGGCCGGCAGCCGGTCGAGATAGTCGAGCTCGCGCAGCGCCGTCGTGCCGGCGTCGGCAAGTGTCCACTGCGGACCCTTGCGGACGAGGCCGAGGCTGGCGAGCTTGCGCAGGACGGCGTCGATCTCGCCTTCGCTCGGTGCCGGGTCGTGCGCCAGGAGCGTCGATCTGATGCCGGTGTACGACCGGGGCCCTTCCGCGAGAAGCTCCAGCACCAGCCGATAGCTCGGGTCGCTGCTGATCTCCTGAAGGGCCTGGCTCACGGTGTCACCCCGTCCCGACGAAAGGTTGGCAACGGAGATCAAACCATTGTGCACGATCAATGTCGACCAGGAGTCTTCGGCCGGTCACGCGATTATTCGAAGAAATTGGTGAGTGCTTCGGCCACCTCGTGGGGCCGTTCCTGGGCCAGGTAGTGGCCGGCGTCCGGGATCTCCAGCAACTGGAGGCGGCTCGCCTTGCCCTTCAGGGCGGCCGGCATCGCGGGGTAATAGAGACCACCCAGCGCCAGGACCGGCATGGTGAGTTCGCCGTAGGTCTGCATGTCTTCGATGTCCTGCGGGAACGCCTGATACCAGCCGTTCGCGGCGCGGATCGCGCCGGGCTGGTCGTACGCGGCGGCATAGATCGCGCGGCTGTTCTCGTCGACCGCCGCCGGATCCCGGCTCATCTGGTCGGCGCACCAGTCGATGAGCAGCCGGGCCCGGCCTTGCAGCAAGGCCTCGGGCAGGTGCTCCACCTGGTTGAAGGCGAACCACCACAGGTGCGGCTGGCCGGGCTGGGGGAGCACGGTGAACTGGTAGAAGAAGGTGTCCGGGTGGGGCACCTCGATCATCGCCAGCCTGCGGGTCAGCTCGGGGTGGTTGACCGCGAAGCTGAACGCCACCATCGCGCCGATGTCGTTGCCGGCGATGTCGACCCGGTCGTAGCCCAGCGCGCGGACCAGTCCCGCGATGTCGGCGGCCATCGTCTTCTTGTCGTACCCGGTCGCGGGTTTGCCGGAGTCACCCATGCCGCGCAGGTCGACGGCGATCACGCGATGCCGCCGGGCGAGCGCGGGCATCACCTTGTGGTACTCCCACCACGTCATCGGCCAGCCCGGCAGCAGTACCAGCGGTTTTCCGTGACCGCCGCTGACGTAGTGCAGGACCGTGCCGTTGACCTCGGCGTAGCCGTCCTCGAACCCGGTGAGCATCGAACCCCCGTTTGTGAATGTGCGTTCTCAATGGCGGGCGCAACGCTAGCAGGTATGTGAACGCGCGTTCGCAATGGTGTTAGCATCGTCTCCGTGGCCAGACCCCGGGGATTCAGTGAGGCCGACGTCCTGGAGCGCGCGATGCAGTTCTTCTGGACCAACGGCTACGAGGCGACCTCGATGAGCGTGCTCACCGCCCACCTGGGCGTGCATCCCGGCAGCCTCTACCGCACCTTCGCCGACAAGCACACGCTCTTCCTGCGGGCGCTGGAGCACTACCGCGACACGCACACCCGCCGGCTGGCGCCGACACTGCTGAGCGGCGGCCCGATCGTGCCCCGCATCCGCGAGGTCCTCATCGACTATCTTCAGGCCGCCGCGGACGAGGACGTGCCGCGCGGCTGCATCGCCGTCAACACGGTCGGCGAGCGGTTGCCCCACGACGAGGCGGCCGCCCGGATCATCCGGGAGATCCTGTCGCTGGTCGAGGACGGTTTCCGGCAGGGTCTGCAGGCCGCGGCGCGACGCGGCGAGATCCCCGGCGACACCGACGTGGCCACCGAGGCGATGATGCTGATGACCCTGCTGCAGGGCTTGCAGGTGGTGGTCAAGGCCGACCGGGATCCACTGCGGCTGAGCCCGGTGATCGACGCCGCACTGCAGCGACTCACCGGGAAGACCGCCGTTCGCGCGGGCTGAGTCGGCCCGTTTACCAGAGCGGGAAGTCGACGCCGCGGTCGGCCTCGGTCCGCGGCCCGAAGATGCGGCGCTCGGACTCGTCGATCGCGCGGTCGTTGATGGATGCCTCGCGGCGCCGCATGAGCCCGTTCGGGGCGAACTCCCACAGCTCGTTGCCGTAGCTGCGCCACCACCGCCCCTCCTCGTCGTGGCTTTCGTACTGGAAGCGGACCGCGATGCGGTTCCCCTCGAATGACCACAGGCCCTTACGGAGGGCGTAATCCTGCTCGCGCTTCCACTTGGCGGTGAGGAATTCGATGATCGCCGGGCGGCCGACGAAGTGCAGGCCCCGGTTACGCCAATCCGAGTCGGGCGTGTAGGCCATCGCGACCTTTTCCGGGTCGCGGGTGTTCCACGCGTCCTCGGCGGCTTGCACCTTCTGCAGAGCGGTCGTCAGATCGTAGGGCGGTAACGGTGGGCGGGATTCTTCGGTCATCGGACTCGTTCCTTTCGCTATGGCACCGGGATGACGACGAACTACCCGTGCGCATTTACCGGAAACTTGTTCCCGGCGCGAACCGAGTCACGCCGAAAAGTGCCCGTTGCGCCGAGTGGGCGCTTTGCGCGAAGCGCGAACCATGAGGCGACTTCACGCCTCGGCGGCCGGTATCAGGGAGAACATCGTGCGATTACCGTTAGTGACGATAGCCTTCGCTCACCAAGATCGTTTTCGACACGACACGCTGCCTAACGGGTGGCATGGCACATTTCCACAACTCAGCGCTTGTGCTGTGTGGTTGGATGTGCGCGAGCATCGCGAGCGCGGAAGCCTATCGGCCACTCCCGAGCGCGGGGTTGAGCCACCCGCGGCGCCCGCCGCAATGGACTTACTAGGGAGCACTGAATGACCCGCCCACCGGGTGACCTGACAACTGAATTGCCGGATTTAACGGGCTGCTCGTTGCGTGAGCTCCGGCTCGGAATGGATGTATCCGATGCTGTTGCTCGGGTTCTCCGTCAGGTTGAGCGGCCGCGTGCCAATATCGGCGGCTCCGGCCCTCCCGGGCGCGCCGACTAATCGGCTACCCCTTTGTATATTCGCTGTCGCCGACGCGGCATATCGAGGAGTTTTAGACGCTCGTGACGACGAAAGCAACCGCACCGGCCCCGCTCGAGCTACCGGGCTGGGCCTTTCTGGAGCTGGCACACGGCAAAGCGTCACCGGCGGTCGTTTCCGCCCTGTGGGACGGCGAATGGAGCAGACGCCTCGTCATGCTCCGAGCGTTCGACACCGTAACGTCGGCGGCGCCGGACCTGCTCGGGCCTCTTCCCGCCGCCGGGGCGGCATGGCAGGCATTGGAGAACGCGCAAGCGGCGGCCCCCGCCGAGATCCGAGCGCTGATCCTGCATCCTCAGGTCGGCAGCTGGCTCGCCTACGCCCTGCGTCGCGATCGCAAGGGAGTGGACAGCACGGCGCCCGCATACATTGATTTTGGTCAATTCAATACGTTGGCGCTCGCCGCTGCGGCGCGCGCTGGGCAGCCGTTCACCACCAAGGTTCCGATGCGCGAGGGCCGGGTGTTGATACCCCGGCTGGGCATGGCCCGTTTCCCGGGCGCGCCCGTGTGGGACGTCGCCGAGGCCGGCACCGAGGACGGCCGGATCTGGCTCCGGCACGACGGGCGGCAGATCGACGTGCCGGCCGACGGCGCGGATGGTGCCGGCTGGTGGGGCCTGCGCGAGGTGTCCGTCGGCGAGAGTCCCGCTCTCACCGTATGGCTCGACGACATCGACCCGATGCGGGACCTGGCCGATCCGGTCGCACCTGCCCGGCTGAGCGAGCCGGAGCTCGCGCGCTGGACGGAGTTGCTGGCCGGCGCCTGGCGTATTCTCACCCGCGACCACGCGGATGTGGCCGCGGCTCTCGCCGCCGGGGTGACCTCGCTCGTCCCGCTCCCGTCCGGGGACGGCTGGGAGACGCGTAGTGCTTCGACGGGTGAGGCGTTCGGGGCGATCCTGTGCTCGCCGCCGCCGGACGCCGAGACGCTGGCCGTCTCGCTGGCTCACGAGCAGATGCATATCCTGCTCGGCGGCCTCATGCATCTCCTGCCGTTGACCGAGACCGCCGGCGTCCCGTCGCTGTACGCGCCGTGGCGTGACGACCCCCGGCCCGCGGGCGGCCTTCTCCAAGGGGTCTACGCCTTCTTCGGTATCGCGGCCTTCTGGCGCCGGCAGCGGCACGGCAACAAGCTTCACGACTTCGAGTACGCCTACGCCCGCGCCCAGACCACGGAGGCTCTCGGCATCATCCGTGACGCCGGGGGGCTGACGGCGCACGGCATGGCCTTCACCGACGGCCTGTCGGAGGAGATCGCGTCCTGGCGGTCCGACGACATCGACGAGGAGGCCGCCGCGCTTGCCGCCCTGGTCGCGGACGGCCATCGAGCCGGCTGGCGCATCCGCAACTGCCGTCCGTCGCCGGCCGACATCGCCGTCCTCGCCGGACTGTGGGACAAGGACATCGCGTTCCACATCGGAGAGTCGGACGTCCTCCCGGACCCGGCCATGCGGCACTGGTCATGGGGTCGTCTCGGTCTCGCCCGGCGGCGGCTCAGCGCGCCGGACCGCTTCCATGACACACTCACCGAGGACTGGGCCGCCGGCCTCACCGACGCCGACCTCGCCCTCTTCGCGGGGGACGCCGAGCTGGCGGTCAAGGGCTTCGCCGAGCAGCTGATCGCCGATCCGGACTCCGCCGACGCCTGGACCGGCATGGGGCTGGCCCTGAGCCTCGCCGCGCCCGGCGCCGCCTCCCGCGTACTGCTCGAACGTCCCGAGGTCGTCCTCGCCGTCCATCGCCGGCTGCTGGAGTATCCGGCCGCGCGTGACCTCGCGGACTGGGTCGGCGCTACAACGGCATCGGGTCGACGTCGCAGTTAGCGCGCACCCCGGCCAACGCGGCCACGATCGCCGGGTGTTTCTCGCCCAGCACCCGGCGATAGCCGTCCAGAGCTTCCTGGCGCAACGACGCGCCCTCGGTGTCACGCCCCAGCGCGATCGCGTCGAACGAGAGGTTGAGCGCACACGCGAGGGTGGACGGGTGCTCCGCGCCGAGCCGCGCTCGCGAGCGTTCCAGAGTGTCCTTGTCGAGCTCGTACGCCTCGGCGTGGTCACCGCGGGCGGCAAGGTCGCTGGCCAGGTTCGTGGCACAGGTCAGGGTGAGTCCGTGATCCGGACCGAGCCGCTCGCGCAACCCGGTGTAGGCCGCCGCGTCATGCCGGTAGGCCTCGCCGAAACGGCCGAGAAGTCGCAGCACGATGCCCAGATTGGTGCGCGCGTACAGGGTGTACGGATGATCCGGGCCGAGCGTGCTCTCGTACTGGGCGTAGGTCTTCGTGGCCAGCTCCCGGGAGCTCTGCAGCTGGTCGTCCTCGCGCTGATCCACCGCGTAGTTGAGGGCCGACGCGAGGGTTTCCGGATGCGCCTCGCCGAAGCGCAGGCGGAACCGTGTCAGGGTGTCGTGCGCGAGCTTGCGGGCCTTGTCGTGCTCGCCCGCCCGGCGGCGCGCCACCGCCAGGTTCCGCGCGGCCATCAGCGTCTGCGGGTGGTCCTGGCCCAGCACGTTCTCCATGCGCTCGTACAGCTTCTCCTGTTCCGCGTGCGCCTGCAGGTAGCGCCCGCACTCGCGCAGGTCGAGGGTCAGCCCGTTCAAGGTGAACAGCGTCAGCAGGTGGTTGGTGCCGAGCACGTCGGAGCGGCGGCGGGAGGTCTCCGCGTCGCGCACCAACGCGGCCCGGAACTCGCCGGTCAGCCGCAAGCTGACTCCCAGGCTGTGTGCCGCGGTCAGGGTGCTGGGGTAATCCGGCCCGAACGCGGCCAGGCAGGAGGTGAGCACCTCCTGGTCCAGATCGCGGGCCGCCGTGAACGCGCCGGCCGCGCGGAGATCCGCGGCGACCAGCGCCATCGCGTCGAGGGTCTCCTCGTCGTCCGGCCCCAGAAGGAGTCGCAGCCGGTCCAGCGAATCCGCGTTGATCCTCGCGGCCTCCTGGAAGTTGCCCAGCGTGCGTTGCACGAAGCCGAGCCACCGCGCGGCCTTGAGGGTCTGCGGGTCGTCGCGGCCGAGGCTCTTGCGCCATTGCGCGACCACCTTCTCGGCGAAGTCGCGGCAGCCGTTGTGGTCACCCCAGTAGTAGTAGAACTCGATGATGTGCAGGACCAGCTGGCGCGCCCAGTCGTCCTCGCATCCCACCGCGTCGGAGGCGACGACATGGGGGAGCAGGGCGTGGTATCGCGGCCAATAGTTCTCGAGATCCGGGTTTCCGGGGTTGCCGCCGGCGAGCAGCATGTGGGCCGCGTGTTGCATGTCCATCCGCTGCTGCTCGGTGAGCTGGCTGACCAGCACCGTCTTCACCAGCCGGTGCAGCTGGATCGAATTGTCGCGGTAGTCGATGCGGGCCAGCCCGTACCGCTGGATGTCGCGGAGCGCCTGGTTGAGCCGGCTCGGGTTCTGCAGCGTGGCGTCCAGTTCCGGCGAGATCGGCGGCGTTCGCGGGCCGAGGAACAGCTCGCGGGAGATCGGCTCCGGGGCGAGGAACGAACAGGCCTGCAGCATCTGCAACGCGGCCGGATTCTCCTGTCCGAGACGGTCCAGCGCCACCGTCCAGGCGGCGGCCACGGCGAGCTCGTAGCCGGGCGCCGCGGCCTGTCCGCGCAGTGCCTCGCGCTTCTCGGCGAGCAGCCGCAGATACTCCTCGATCGGCATGTGCGTGGTGGCCCGCCAGGCCGTCGCCTGCCCGATCGCCAGCGGCAGGTCGTCCAGCAGCGCCGCCAGCCGATCGGCGTCCTCGATGGAGATGTCCGGGTTGTGCTTGCGCAGCAGTTCGATGCTTTCCGCACGGTTGAAGACGTCGATCTGCAACGCGTCGGCGATGTCGCTCCACTGCTCGTTGCGTGAGGTGACGAGCACCCGGCCGGTGCCGCCCTGCGGCAGATAGGGCCGGACCGACTCCAGGGTCTCCGCGTTGTCGAAGATCAACAGCCAATTGGGGTACGGCCGTCCGGCCCGAAGCGCCTCCTGCACCGCGGGGACGGCGGTGTTCGCCTCGGGGCCGACGTTGAGCCCCAGCGTCTCGCCCAGCTCGATCAGGGCGCGCAGGATCTGCGCCGGCTGCTCGGACGGGATCCACCACACCACCTCGTAGTCGGCGCGGTGCCGGTACGCGTACTCGGTGGCGATCTGGGATTTGCCGACGCCGCCCGCGCCGTGCAGCGCCTGCGGCAGGACCGCTGTCACGCGTTGGGTGCGCAGCCGTTCCTCCAGCGCGACCAGCAGGTCGTCGCGTCCGGTGAAGTCGGCGTTGCGCGGCGGAACGTTGCCCCAGACCGTTTCCTGGGACACCGACCGTTCGGCGCCACCGAGCAGGCGGCTGATCGAGAAGGTGTCGCCGCCCGGGCCCAGCGGCGGCTCCTCGGCGGGCACCGGCGGACTCGTGAGCGGCAACTCGGTCAGCGGTACCACCGGGCGGGGCTCGTCCTGGCGCTGCCGGAACTCGGCCATCGCGGCGTCGAGGCGTACGGCTCGAAGGGCATAATCGCCCGCCAGGGCGCGCAGCACGGCCAGCTCGACCGCCACGAACGGGAGGGTCTCGGCGGTCACCGGGTTGTCCGGGACCTCGTCCGGCGCCTCCAGCGCGCGGTACAGCGTCTGCACGGCGGGCACCCGGCCGCCGTAGTAGCCGCTGAGCACCTCGATGACGCGGACGGTCTCGTCGCGCCGGGCGCACGCCAGCAGCGCCTCCCGCGCCCCGGCCCGGAACGACAGCGCGGCGCCGGCGTGGTCGAGCAATGGGCTGGTGACCACCTCGGCCAGGTGGAACGGCTTCGAATCGGGCAGCAGCAGGCTCTGGATGGCGCGCAGCACCGGCATCTCGAGCGGCGCCGCGGCGAGGTAGGTGGCGAGCTGGAACGCCTTCGGCGGCGCCTCCTCCCGGAAGCGGCGCACGAGCTGGTCGCCGGCCACCTCGGCGGTGTCCGTCCCGCCGGTGCCGGTCGCGCGGGACGGGTCCGCGACGTAGACGACGGCGTCGAGCCAGTCGCCGGTCGGCTCGGCCACCAGGCCCGTCCACCAGCGCAGCCAGCGCGGGCTGAGCTCGAGCAGCGGCACCACGACCGCGGGGTCCTCGTACGCCGGCTCGAAGGGGTCGCGCCACCGATCCGGTTCCTGCACGCGCAGCGCGGCGTTCGGCGCCAGCGGACGGGTGCCGGCCACCTGCAGCAGCCGCGGACCCAGATGCGAGCGGTACCACCGGTCCTCGGGGTAGGGGTTGACGATGGCGACCGGAGCCGTCCGGCCCCAGGTCTGCAGCAACGACGCCGCGGCCTGGCCGCCCCAGAAGTTGTCGAGCCCGTCGGTCAGCACCAGCACGAGGCGTCCGGTCAGGGCCGCCCGCGACGGCGAGGCGTCCTGGAACGACTGCAACGAGTACGCGCGGACCTCGGCGAACACCGACTCGAGCACCTCGCGGAAGGCCGTCACGGTCGGTTCCCACACCGGCATGGTCGGGCCCTCGTCGACCACGAAGGCCAGGCTCATCGGCTGCGGCCCGAGCCCGCGCAGCGCGCCGGCCAGCAGATCCGGTTCGGCCAGCGGGGGCACCCCGAACGGGCTGGGCGTCGTCATGCCGCACCCTCTTCCACCGCGATCAGCCGCTTCGGGTTGTCCCACATCAGCGCGACGTAGCGGCCGGGATGCGTAACGCCCGCGGCGGCCTGCGACCGCAACGCCTTGGTGCGCGAGCGCAGGTCGGACGGGCCGTCGTCGATCAGCCCGTGCAACTGCGCGTCGGCGTCGCGCGACCGGGGCGCGCGGCGGTCCCAGAGGATGACCGGCACCCCGAGCACCACGGCACTGATCATCTCGGCCGAGCCGGGCCACTCGTCGGGCGGGCTGCTGAGCACGACGGCGGCGATGCTGTCGTCGTTGCCGAGCTCGATCTCCCATTCGGCGAGCTGCTCGCCGTCGTCGGGGTTCCGGCCCCAGAACACGCGTCCGGCGAACGGGTCGCTCGTCAGCGCCCGCCACCGGATGCTCCACAGCCGAGGGCGATCCACGTGCCGCATCCGTTCCAGGCTGCGCACGGCGACCGTGTACGCGACACAGAGCGGGAAGGCGGGGCCCATGCTCATCCGCGACGTCCACCACTCGACGGGCAGGTTCACCAGCCCTCGCGGGAGCAGGAACTCGATGGTGGGGGCGGTCTCGCTGGTGCTCCACTCCTCGCGTTCGGCGCGGTCGACCAGCCGTCCGACCACGCGGTCCGCCTTGTCGATGGCGACCGTGATGGGCTCGTCGGGCCACCGCCGCGGGTGCCACGGCCCGCTGCGGTCCTGGATGTAGGAGACGATCCGGCAGCGGCTCCGATCGATGCCGACCGCCTCGATCTCGATCAGCAGGCACGGATTGGCCTCCGGCCGCCGCGCCGACGCGGGTGCGCGTGACCGCCAGCGGGTCAGCGCCTCCTCGGAGCGCATCGCGGTGGCCTGCCGCTCCACCCAGCGGTGCAGCTCGCCCGCCAGATCCTCGTCGGTGAGCTGGTCGGCGAGGCTGTCGACGAACACGAGCGGGCGGGCCAGGCCGTTCGGGCCGGTGTTGTGGTCGGCGAGGTAGTGGAAGGCCGCGGACGGGTTGCGCAGGTGGTCGGACGTCGGCCCGGGCAGGTCGGCCGCCGCGTGCTCCCAGGCCGCGCGCAGATCCGTCTCCGGCGGGACGCGACTCATCAGCGCGTGGATCTCGTCCTGCCGTTCGACCGGCACCTGCGGGAGCACGCGGACGGGCTGGGCCTGTTCGAGCAGCGTGCGCAAATAGGCGGCCGCCGCATAGGACGCGTACTTGTGCCATTTGTCGTTCTTGCCGCTCGCGGAATAGTCGGCTATACCACGCACCATGAACCAGCTGATTTCGTGTTCCGCCGTGCCGGCCGCGATTCCCGAGCCCTCCATCTCGACCGCCACCAGGCCGTGGTGTTCGGCGCTCAAGTCGTCGCGCACCGTTTCGTCGCGCATCAGCACGTCGGCGGATCCGACGGCGCCGTGATGAATCTTCGGATTCGCCGCGGGGTGGCCGGATTCGGCCCGGTCCGGATGGTCGACCCGGATCCCGTGGACCGTGATGACGTCGGTGTCGCCGGACGGCCGCGGGAACTGGGCCGCCGCCGGTGTCTGATCGGGATCGAGCCATTTCTCCCACGGGCGGCGTTCGCGCGCCGCGGCCATCTGCAGATCCGTGGCGGCCCGCAGCAGGCGGCGGGAGATCAGCCCCTCCGGGGGGCGGCGGGATCGGCGTTGCCCGCGCTCCTGCTGGTAGGCGCCGTAGTCGACGATCTGGGTGGCCACCACGACGTCGCCGAGGCGGACGTGCTTTTCCGGCGCGGCCACGTTGGGAATGCCGCCCGCGATGCCGACCATGACCACACAATGGACGTTAGGGAACGTGCGCAAGAGGTTGGCGCAGCGCGCCGCCGCGTGCCGGGTGCCGTCCTGCGAGAGCACCGCCATCGCCACGCCGTGCGGGCGGCCCGCGTCGTTGCTCGGCAGGGTGCCGACGACGTAGTGGTTCGGGTCCTCGGCATGCATGAGCGGGCGCTCGTCGTCGATGAGGCTGGCCATCGCGGCGCCCTCGACGGGTAACGCGGCCAGAATGCCGATGGTGACCCCGTTACGAACCTCACCGGCCGCACTGTCCGGTGGAGGCGGGAGAGGTTGCGTCGCCATAAAGCAGCCCTCCGTGACCTGACGAGACATCATTGTCTCGGATCGGGAGGAAAACGTACAGTGACGTCCCGGTCGCTTTCCCGGCAGTCGCGGCCGCATCAAAAGAATAGCCGGAATGCGGGATTATCGCGGATCGCGATTCGCGCCACAAGCGCCGTCGAATGCCAAAACCGCTGGACCCCGAATTCGATCACGCGGGGCCGAGGACATTAGCAACCGGAAGTGATCAAGGTAAATACCTGGTGCCGGTGCAGACAGCGATGTCAGCGGGCCTCGCCGACCGGCCGGGCGTGCTAGATCAGCAGATAGAACGCTCCCACGGACTCGGTTCGATCTCTCCCCGGGCTGATCCATTGACAGCGCTGTCAGCGACAGCGCACGCTGGCGCCCAGGCCAAATATTTCCGGATGGTTACGAAAGCGACAGCGGCGCGAACAGACGGAGGTGCAGCGTGGCAGCAGTCCTCACAGCCGAGGGCCTGTCCCGGTCGTTCGGTCATGTGATGGCTCTCAACGGCGCCGACTTCGACGTCGAGGCGGGCGAGGTGGTCGCCCTGATCGGGGACAACGGCGCCGGGAAATCCACCTTGGTCAAGGCGCTCACCGGCAACCTGGCGCTGGACGCCGGTGTCGTCCAGTTCGAGGGCCGGGCGATCGTGCTGGACTCGCCGGCCGAGGCCAGCCGGTTCGGCATCGAGGTGGTGCACCAGGACCTGGCGCTCGCGCCGCATCTCAACCCGGCGCAGAACATGTTCCTGGGCCGCGAGATCCCGGCGAAGGGCGTGCTCGGCTGGTTCGGCTTCATGGACAACAAGGAGATGCGGGACCGGACCCGCACGGGTCTGGCCGATCTCGGCGGCACCGTGCGCGCGCTGAACGCCCCGGTCGGCGAGATGTCCGGCGGCCAGCGGCAGCAGATCGCCATCGCCCGCGCCATGCAGTGGGCCAGCAAGGTCATCTTCCTGGACGAGCCGACCGCCGCGCTGGGCGTGGTGCAGACCCGCAACGTCCTCGACTCCATCAAACGGATCCGCGACCGGGGCGTCGCGGTGGTGCTGATCTCGCACTCGATGCCCGAGGTGCTGGAGATCGCCGACCGCGTCCAGGTGCTCCGGCTCGGCCGGCGCGTCGCCACCTACGCGGGCAAGGACACCAACGTCGAGCAGCTTGTCGGCGCCATGACCGGCGCCCTCGACTTCCAGCACACGGAGAACGCGGCATGACCACGGCCACGACGACGGCGGATGTCCGCACCGAGCTCGATGATGACTCGGGCACGGTGTGGCAGCGGCTCGCGCGTACGCAAGCGGTCTGGATTCTCGGTGTTCTGGTGCTGATCGTCGCGTTCTTCTCGATCGTGGGTGGCCGGCGCTTCCTGTCCGCCAACAACTTTTCGCTGATCAGCCAGAACCTGGCCGTGCTGGCGGTGCTCGGGGTGGGGATGACCTTCGTGATCATCACCTCGGGCATCGACCTGTCGATCGGGTCGGTCCTCGTCTTCGCCTCGGTCATCTCGGCCAAGCTGATGTCCGCGATGGGTGGTGACGGCGCCGGCGTGGTGGTGGTCGGCATTCTCGCCGCGATCGTGGCCGGCGCCGCGTGGGGGTGGCTCAACGGGTTCCTGATCGCGATGGCGAAGATCCCGGCCCTCATCGTCACGCTCGGCACCCTGTCCGCCGCGCTCGGACTGGCGTACGTGCTCAGCAAGGGTGTCAATATCGCGGTCGACGCCACTTCGCTGACGGATTTCGGGATTTATACGCGTATCGCGGGAGTGCCCGCCCTGCCGCTGCTGGCGCTGGTGATCGTGGTGATCGGCGGCATCGCGCTGCACCGCACCAGGTTCGGGCGGCACACGTACGCCATCGGATCGAACCAGGAAGCGGCACGACGCGTGGGCATCCGCGTCAACCGCCACCTGATGTGGGTCTACCTGCTGACCGGCCTGCTCGCCGGCGTCGGCGCGGTCATGTATCTGGCCCAGTTCGGCACCACGACGATCGGCGGCCAATCGCTGACCAACCTCAACGTCATCGCCGCCGTCGTGATCGGCGGCACCTCGATCTTCGGCGGCTACGGCTCGATGTTCGGCACCGTCGTCGGCCTCTTCATCCCCGCAGTCCTGCAGTCCGGCTTCGTGATCATCGGGGTGGACCCGTTCTGGCAGGGCGTGGCCGTCGGCGCCGTGCTGATCGCCGCGGTCTACGTCGACCAGTCTCGCCGCGCGGCGGCCCAACGCGGCGCGAAAAGCACACGCAAGGGGAGGCATAACGTATGAACCGGCGCATAGTTATCGGCATTGTCGCAGCGGCCGCGATCACCGCGGCCGGATGCTCCTCGACCAAGCCCACCGATTCGGACTCCGGGACCGGCGGTGTCGTCGCCGCGACGCCCTCGGCATCGGCCGGCCCGCAGATCCCGTTGCCGGACAAGGCGACCAAGAACTACAAGATCACCTTCATTCAGGGCGTTCAGGGCGACCCGTTCTACATCACCATGCAGTGCGGCATCCAGGCGGAGGCGCAGAAACTCGGCGTCACCGTGAACACGCAGGGCCCGCAGAAGTTCGACCCGACCCTGCAGAAGCCGATCTTCGACTCGGCGGTGAACGCGAAGCCGGACGCGATCCTGATCGCGCCGACCGACGTGAAGGCCATGCAGGCCCCGCTCGCCGCGGCCGCCCAGGCCGGCACGAAGATCGTGCTGGTGGACACCACCACCGAGGACCCGTCGTACGCGGTCTCCGCGATCGCCTCGGACAACGAGGGCGGCGGCAAGGCGGCGTTCGACGCGATCAAGCAGCTGGCGCCGCAGGGCGGCAAGGTCCTGGCGATCTCGGTCGACCCCGGTATCTCCACCACGGACGCGCGGGTGAAGGGTTTCTCGGACGCGGCCACGGCGGACGGCAAGTACCCCTACGTCGGCGTGCAGTACTCGCACAACGACCCGGCCACGGCGGCTCAACTGGTCACCGCGGCCCTGCAGAAGGACCCGGAGATCGTCGGTGTGTTCGCGGCGAACCTGTTCGCGGCGCAGGGTTCGGCGACCGGCATCCAGCAGGCCGGTAAGAAGGGCAAGGTCAACGTGATCGGCTTCGACGCCGGCCCGGAGCAGGTGAAGGCGCTTCGCGACGGCACCGTGCAGGCGCTGATCGCGCAGCAGCCGGGTTACATCGGCACCGTTGGTCTCGGCCAGGCGGTCGCGGCGCTGGACGGCGGTCAGGTCACCAAGACGGTGCAGACCGGCTTCTCGATCATCACGCAGCAGAACGTCGACGGCGACCAGAAGGACGCGGTCTACAAAGCATCCTGCTGACGAAGGAAAGGGATCCGGCGGTGGCCGGATCCCTTTCTCTCACTACTTAGGGGTGGGCAGGCCCGCCATCGCCCCGGCCAGGCTCTTGGTGTCGATTTTGGTCGCCCCGGTGGGCGCCGCGATCGGCTGGCCGGACGCCACGTCGATCCGGACCGCGACGCGGCCGGTGGCACCGTCCACGAACTGCAGCAGGTTGATCTCGGCGGCGGTGAACTTGCCGTTGTCGACCCACAGGTCCATGACGATCGGCCGGTCCTTGGGCGCCGTCTTGGGCAGCTCGTTGCCGAGCTTCCCGAGCAGGGTGTCGGCCAGGCGCTGGCCCTCCGTGTACGCCTTGACGGTCGACGACGTGACGACGATGTGGTTGTCGTCGGCGCTGTCGCGGACCACGGTGGCGCCGTCGAGCAGGTTGTTGGCGCTGGTCGTCAGCTCCTTGACCACCTGCTCCTGCTGAGCGCTCGGAGTCGGCACGCCGGCCTCGGCGCCGGCCAGGCCGGTCAGCTCCTTGCTGTCCACCGACACCCACTTGCCGTCGAACAGCGCGCTCAGGCCGGGCACCGTGCCGGCGGCCTGCTCGCGGATCGCCGCGACGTCGGCGGCTTTGGCGCCGAACTTGGCGGCCAGGTCGGTGACCGGGGCCTTCACGTACAGCGTGCCGTCGACGGCCCGCAGCTCGGTGCCGGTCACGCCGTCGATGGTGGCGGCGAGCATCGACTTGTCGTCCGTGGCGCCCGCGCCACCCTTGTCGTACGCCACCGTGAACGACGAGTTGAACACCTGCTTGACGATGGTCTCGTCATCCGTGCCGAACTTGTCGGCCGCGGCGGTGCCGTCGGTCTTCTCCTGCTGCTTGATGGCGGCGATCAGATCCTCGGGCTTGCCGCTGAGCTTGATGGTGAAGCCGGCCTGCTGGGAGCCGGACAGCTGCTGAGCGGCGTTGCGCAGCTCGAGCTTCGGTTCCAGGGCCTTGATCTCCTTGGCGGCGCAACCGCCGACCAGAGTCAGGGCGGTGGCGCCGGCCAGGGCACCTGCCAGCAACGTCTTGGTTCGCATCGAACTCCATCCCCGTGAGGTAAGCGAGCACAGCGTAGTGCCCGCCGGCAACGCCTTGCTTTGCATCAACGTCCCGCCCGACTCCGGTGCTCGACGTCGAAATCATCGAGGACGATGTTGTCGAAGTCGTGCCGCATGCACGGCTCGAACATGGCGTACGTGTTCTTGCCCTTGGCTTTCGCGGCGTACATGGCGAGATCGACGTTCTTGTGCAGATCCTCGGCGGTCAATGGGCCGTCGTCCGAGACCGCGATGCCCAGGCTGCCGCCGACCCGGACCGTGCGCGGGCCCACCGGGATCGGCTCGTGCAGCGACGCCAGCAGCCGCTCGGCCTGCGCCGGCAGCCCGGTGACCCGGCCGGTGAGCACCGCGAACTCGTCGCCGCCCAGCCGGGCGATGGTGGCCCGCTCCCGGAAGCACTCCCGCAGCCGGTCCGCGACGGTGCACAGCACGATGTCGCCGGCGTCGTGCCCGAGCGAGTCGTTGATCACCTTGAAGTCGTCGAGGTCGAGATACACGATCGCGGTCGGCATCGCGGCGGCCAGCGCGGCGTCCAGCCGCTCGGTGAACAGCGCGCGGTTGCCCAGCCCGGTGAGCGGATCGTGGTACGCCTGATGCTCGAGACGCCGGGTGAGCGTGGCGTTGTGCAGCAACGTGGACAGCTGCCGCAGCATGATCAGCAGCACCCCGAGCAGCAGCGGCACCGCCTCCGGACCGTCCACCCGCCCACCGGCCACGGTCTGCCCGGCCGCGACGAAGGCCGCCAGCCCGAACGGCACGTACGGCAGCATGATCTGCAGGCGTGTCATCACCGCGCTGCCGTGCCGCACCATCCGCCGCCGGGACGCCAGCCAGCCCGCCGCGGCGCAGGCCGCGAACGCGATGAACCAGCCGGCGTCGGAGGCCTGGCCGGACGTGTACGTGCCGTCCGAGGTGGCCACCGCGAACAGCGTGTCGGAGGTGGTCATCGCGGTCAGGCCCAGGATCAGCAGGACACCGATGTCGCGGCCGCCACGCCGGGTCCGGGCGGCCAGCAGCACCGCCATGGTGGCCAGCACGATGTCGCCGACCGGGTAGGCCATCGACACGACGAACGCGAACGCGGTGTCGGCGCCCGCCTCCCAGACCGAGCGGATGGTGACCACCCAGCCGACCACGAACAGCGCACCACCGGCGATCACGCCGTCGAGCAGCACGGTGAGACGCGAGCCGGCCGACGTCCAGCCGGAGATCAGCCACAGGCCGGCCGCGCCGAGCACCGGGAACATCAGGTAGCCGGCGTCGGCGAACGACGGGAACAGCACGTGTTCGTGCAGGACCAGCTCGTTCCACGACCAGTAGTAGTTCCCCAGCCCCCAGCCCAGGCAGCCGAGCGCCAGCAGCGCCCAGCCGGCCCGGACCGCGCCGCCGGCTCGCCGGGCCGCGGTGCCGCAGAACAGCGCCGCCACGCAGGCGAGCGTGCTGCTGACCAGCTGGGTGTACGGGGCGGCCGGGCCGCCGGAGAGCACGACGATCGGCACACCGGGCGCTAGGCACACCGCGACCAGCAGGATCACCTGCCGCTGCTGACGAATCACCACCGTCAGATCGGTCGCCGCGCGGACGACTTGAGTGCACGTGCGTTTTGCGCCTCTCCCGGTCGATCGTACGATTTGTGGCGCGGTGCACGAAGGGGGAAGGTTGTGGCTCGGCAGGAGCGTCCGGTCGATCCGACCGCTGGTCCGTTGCAGGCGCTGGCGTACGACCTTCGCAAGCTGCGGGTCGAGGCCGGCAGCCCCACCTATCGGGCGCTGGCGCGCAAGACCGGGTACAGCGCTTCCACGCTGTCCGAGGCGGCCGGCGGCAACCGGAGACCGACGCTCGACGTGCTGCTGGCGTACGTGGGCGCCCTGAACGGTGACCAGGAAGCGTGGCGTGAGCGATGGACGGCCTTGGACGGCCCACCCGCTCCGGCCACCGTGGACCCACCGGCGCGGGCCGAGCGGTCCTGGCGCTCACCTCGCGTCGCGTTCCGCGCCGGGCTGGCCGTCGCCGTGGTGGCGGCCGGTGCGCTGACGCTGAACTGGCGCCCCGGACCGGCGCCGTCGGCGGCCGCCGTCCCGTCGGGCTGCCCGGCCGTCAGCAAGCACGCGCTGTTCACCGCGCGCACCTACGGCAGCGGCGCGACGATCCGGGACGGGGCGGGCCGGGTCTACCACGCGCGGGACCGTGTCCCGGCCGGGTGCACGATCGGGCTCGTCGGGTTCTGTATCGGCGAGATGATCACCGACGACACGGCGGGCACCCCGGACGTACGGTGGTTCCGGGTCGACGGGGGCGGCGTCGTGGCCTCGGCGATCGTGCACGGCAACCCGCCGGACGGGACGGCGGTGAGCCGCTGTCCGGGCGATCGCCCCGGCCCGGCCGCCATCACGCTGCGGACCGCGGCCGCCGCCGGGACGGACGCGGTGACGCTGACCGCGACCGGCCGGGGCGTGCAGGTGGTCGGCTACGCGGCCTACTACGCCGACGACGGCGAGGCGGCGTCGTGGCACCAGATCGCGCTCACCCGCACCGGTCTCGCCGTGCGGTGGGACCGGCCCGCCGGGGTGACGCCGGTGCTGGCCGCCGCGGCCTGCCTGGGCGGTGAGGCCCCGACCGGGGTGCTGGACCTGGCCGGCGACACGAGTCGCCTGGCCGTGAACCAGCGGACGGCCGCCGGCCGGGTCGCATGCCTCTATCCGGTCAGTTGACGAGTCAGTCGCAGGCGACCCAGTCGCTGTCCCACTTGTAGATCAGGTTGCCGTACATGACCTGCCCGCCGAACTTGACGCACTCGCCCGGCGCGTGCATGTAGATCGGACCGGCGTAGGACGTGTACGGCTTGAAGTCCTCCTTCGACTGGTGTGTGTCCTGCGAGAGGATGTACACGTCGGTGGTGTCCTTCGTGGTGAAGTTCTTCTGCTTGAGCGTCACCGCGCAGTTGTTGCCGTTGCTGCTGTTGTAGAGCAGGTAGGTGTAGAGCGCCCCCTCGATGCCGTGCGAGGCGACGACCTTGTAACCGGAACCGCAGAGCGCCGACGCCGAGTACGGGTTGACGTCACTGGCGTAGGCGGCACCCGGCCCGGCGGTGAGCGCGGTGGCCGCGGCGACGAGGGCCGCCCCCGCGGCCGCCACCCGTCCGATGATGGTCTTCAAGCTGTGTCCTCTCGTCGTGGCGCCGCGTGCTGCGACGCTCGATCGAGATTCTTCGTACCGGGCGGATTGATTGATCTCGACGTCCTGACCAGCGAATCAATCAATCCGCGCCTACTTCACCGTGACGATCACCCGCTGGTAGTGCTTGAGGGCGGGCGTGCCGTCGTCGGTGACCTCGAAGATGAGGTGGATGGTGTCACCGGGTTGGGCGTCGGCCGGGACGGTGAACGAGGTGGTCGCCGCGGCGGTTGCGGAAAGCGTGACCGTGCCGCCGTAGGTGTCCGCGTCCGTGTACTCCCACCACCGGTAGGACAGGCGGTCGCCGTCGGGGTCGGAGCCGCGCCCGTGCAGGGTGACTTTCTGGCCCGCCCGTGCTGTTCGGTTCACTCCTTCGCGTACGGAGGCGATGGGGTTGTGGTTGGCGTCGCGATAGTGCGGCGTCACGCCCCAGGCCGCCCGGGCGGCGAAGTCGTTCTGCAGGTCGGGCACCCAGCGGGTCTGCGGGAAGTTGCGGTCGGCCGCGCCGGTGAAGGTGTTGACGTCACTGGTGTCGATCCAGCCGGACGCGTTGGGGGCGAAACGGCCGCCCCAGCCGCCGTACGTGGGATCCTCCGACGAACGGAGGCCGTTGAAGTCGAGCAGGTACAGGAACGAAGGGGAGTCGCCCTCCGAGATGAAGTCGTGCACGTTGTACGAGAGGTTCTGCTCCGGGCGCCAGCGGTTGTTCTGGTCGTCGCCGGGCGTCGGCTTGCCGTCGCGGTAGGTGCGGTACTGCTCGAGCAGCGCACCGCGGCCGGTCAGGAAATTCTGTTCCATGTACGGGGCTTTCAAGGCGTACTGGTAGTCGGTGGGCACGGTCCGGTTCCACAGGTAGGCGAAGCTCCAGAACTGGCTCTGGTTGTCGACGATCTTGAGGTCCGGCCAGTTCGGCTTGATATAGCCGTTCAGCGTGTCGTCCTGGTTGAGGATGTTGTAGATGACGACCTTCTGGCTGATCTCGCGCTGGATCCGCGGCCATTTCCGGCTGCCCTGGTAACGCTCCTGAATGGACTTGAGTGCCCGGGCGGTGGTGTTCAAGCCGCCCCACGACTGGATGTAGAGCGGGCCCGGCTTGTCCTCCAGGATCGTCTTCTCGATCCACGCGGAGCCCTGGGTGTCCTTGTCCATCTCGCCGACGTTGTCGATGTTCCCGATTTTGTAGAGCGCGCGCAGCTTGGCGGGGGACGGGTAGCCGTCGGCGTGCTTGCGCAGGTTCGGGTAGACCTTCGCGTACAGGTCGATGTAGTGGTTGAGCCACTCGGTGCCGGTCCAGCGGAACGGCGGCACACTCGCGCCGTCGCCGGCGTAGTGGAACTGCGAGCTCGAGTAGACGATGCCCTCGATGTCGAACTCGTTGGCGTAGTAGAGGAAGCGGATGAACGAGTCCATGTCGTCCACCTCGCCGTCCTGCGAAACGATGATGCGGGGCTTGGCCGGGTGGTGTCCGGACGCTTGCGCGGGTGCGGCCAGCCCGACCGGGAGAACGAGGGCCAGAGCGGCGGCGACAAACCCACGAACAATGGAGCGACGGTGCATCGCACTTCCTTCCATACCGGGGGAACGGGACGGAACGAATAGATATTCATTCATGCATCGGCATGACTGCCGCACGTTAACCGGGGCGTCGCCCGGGCGTCAAGGAGCCGTCGTCAAGGAGCCGTCGTCGAGGAGCGGGAAGGGGAGAGTGGCGGCGGGCCGGGTTGGAGCACCGTCGCGCCGCCGCCACTCTCCGGGTCCAAACCGTACGGTGGTGCGGTGCCGTGCGACACGGCGATTTGTGCTCCTTGGCACGGCGATTCTCCCCGCGCCGCCATTGCACCGGAGTGCGTCCTAGACGCGAACCGTCGCTGTTCGACCTGGTACTCGCATTGAACATGCTCCGCCGGGATGAGAGGGAATTCGTCAACGCCCATGCGTCGGAGATCAAATATTTGGGATGTTGGCTATGCGGCACGTATTCTGCAAGACTGACGGCCAAATGCTGATGGCCGCACCGCTCGGCTCGCGACGACGGACGCGGTTGCTTGCTGGTCCCGCCGCCGGCACGGGGTAAAAGGGGACTCACACTGTGGATCAACCGGTCGAAGCGATTCCCACGGACTTGGTCAATCTGACCGGAGTCTCCTTGCGGCAGCTAGAGTCATTGGACAACCAGCTGCTGACCTTATCGCTGGAGCGAGTGCGTGGTCAACTCCAGCGGCTACGAACAAACATGAGTGAATCCGGCCCACCGACCAGGGCAGACTGACAGGCGCGGAGGAGTGATGTGTCCGAGTCTGGCTCCGACATGTTCCGCAGAGAGGTTACGCATAACCTTCCGATCGCCGACTTCGATTCTATTGCTACTGGCGGCGGAGATAGCGCTGTAATTCGCCGGCTGATCGCATCCGAGTACAGTCGGCGCCTCCTTCTTCTGTACGAGCTCTACGGTCTCATAAAGGACGACGTCGAGCTGCTCGGCCCGTTGCCGCCCGCGAGTGAGGCGTGGCGATTGTTGCGGCAGATCGAGGATCGGTCACCATCCGATCTGGAAGCTGTTCTGATGCATCCCCAGGTCGGTGTCTGGTTCGCGCACACGCTCCGGCGGATCAGGTACGACGCGACCGGCGACGCTCCCATATGGGTCGCGGTGGGTCACCTGTACTCCGTCATCCTTGCCGCCGCCGTGCGGGGCAGTGTCGCCACCAAGCTCCGGGTCCCGGTGCGCCGGGGTGTTATCGTGCTCCCGACGCTGGGCATAGCCCACATCGGACCTGCTGACGAGTATCGAATCGCTGATGCCGAGTCACGCGACGGCAGCGTGGTCCTGCGCCTGGATGGGGATTCGCTCGTGATTGAGCGGGTTGGTGAGCCGGCTGTGCGCTGGTGGAACCTGCGGCGACTCAATTTATTGTCGGAGAAGGGCGCGCTGGACGTATTTCTCGACGACGTAGACCCGTATCGTGACCTCGCCGATCCGATCGATCCGGGCCGGCTCGACGAGCCTTCCGTGGCATCGTGGCGCGATCGTCTCGGCGAAGCATGGCACATTATCGACCGTTTCCATCCGGGTCGCGCTGATCCAATCCGAACCGGATTATGGTCCATCACGCCGTTGTCGGAGAACCCTGGCTGGGAGATCCGTAGCGCTTCTACCGGTGACGCTTTCGGGGCGGCCCTGATGTCTTTACCGGCCGATCCTCAAGCGGCGGCCGTGACGATGGTGCACGAATTTCAACATAATAAACTGGGTGCGATCCTCCACCTTGTCGATTTGACGACGGGAATGGATCAGGAATCAGACTTGTACGCACCCTGGCGTCCCGATCCACGCCCCGCAGCCGGGCTGCTACAAGGTGTATACGCGTTTCTCGGTATAACGGGTTTCTGGTGCGAGCAGCGGAGCTCACGGCGAGCGACAGATGTCGAGACGGCCGATTTCGAGTTCGCCCTTGCGCGACGGCAAGCGTGGGCCGGATGGCAGGCGCTGCACCGCTGCAGCGAACTGACCGAATGGGGGCGCCGTTTCGTCGAAGGCATGGGCACGCCACTGCGCTCTTGGCTGCGCGAGAGCGTGCCGGCCCATGCCGATCGAGCGGCGCGGGCGCTCTTCCTGGATCACCGGGCCGGGTGGCGGCTGCGCAACCTCGAGGTTGATCCCGGCTGGGTCCGAGACGCGGTCGTCGCGTGGACCGGCGGACTCGATGCGCCACCGGCTGCCGCGGCGCGAGTTCGGGTCCGCGCCGGTGACTCGGTGTGGTCGCATCGACGCCTGCAACTCTACCGGGGCATGCCGGTTCCAGATGGGCCCCCGGCTCCTCGCGGCGACGTTCTTCTGCTGCAGGGTGACAGTGACCGAGCCGAAGTGGAGTACGTGCGCGCCATTGCGCGATCTTCTGCGGACTTCGACGCGTGGTCGGGCCTAGGACTGGCGGTCGCGGCACAACCCGGCCGGCGCGAATGGCGAGCCTTGCTCGGTAGGTCCGAGCTGGTCAAGGCGGTGCACGACGCCGTCAAGGACTTCGCCGCGCGGCCGTCGCCGTTGACCGCCGCGCGATGGTTAGCCGGGTGATCGCACCGGTGCCTACAGAGGTGACGGGTCGATGTCGCAATCCGCTCGGACACTCTGCAGCGCGTTCAACGTGGCCGGGTGCTTACCCCCGAGCACCCGGCGGTAACGATCCAGGGTGTCTGCGTGGATCTTGTCGGCTTCGGCGATCCGGTCGAGTCGGCCCAGATCGATGGCCAGGTTCAGACTGCACGCCAGTGTCGATGGATGGTTCTCGGCGAAGACCCGGCGGCATCGATCCAGTGAGTCGATGTCACGCTCGTACGCTTCCCGGGCTTTGCCCTGAGCGGCTAGATCACTTCCCAGGTTGATGGCACAGACGATGGCGATGGGGTGTTCCAGGCCGAGCGTCTCATCCAGCACCTTCAGGGTCCCGGCGTTCGACGCGTGCGCCGCGTCCGGCTCGCCCATCAGCCGCATGACGATGGCCAGGTTCGCCCGTGCCGCCAACGTATGCGGGTGGCGTTCGCCGAACACCTTGACATAGCGGTCAAGGGTTTCCGCGCCCAGTTTGAGCGCCCCCGGGAGGTCCGCGGAATGGCGCAGGTCGATGGCCAGATCCAGCGCGGCCGCCATGGTCTCCGGATAGTTGTCGCCGTAGCGGTTGCTGAACCTCCGCAGCGTGTCCGAGGAGAGAGCCAGCGCGCCGTCATGATCCCCGGCCCGGCGCCGGGCGACAGCGAGGTTGCGTGCCGCGCGTGTGACGGCGGGATTCTCCATCCCGTAGACGTTGATAAACGTCTGGTAAACCGCTTCCTGGCGTTTGTGCGCGCCGAGGTAGTCGCCGGCCTCGCGTTGGCCGATCGTCAGATAGTTGAGCACCCGCAGGGTGTCGTCGGTGTTCTCGCCGAGAACGGCGACGCTCCGTCGATACGTGTCGCTGTCCAGTCTGAGTGCCTCGTTGAAGGCACCGTTGAATTTGAGGCACATACCCAGGTGCATGGCGGCGTTCAACGTCGCCGGGTCGTCCTCGCCGAATTCCCGGGCGCACCTCTCGAAGGCGCGGCGGTCGAGTTCGAGGGCGGCCGTGGCGTCTCCGGCGGTGCGGAGGTCGAGCGCTACCCGGGTCATCGAGTCCAGTGTTCCCTCGTCAGCCGCGCCGACCGTGGACTCGGAGAGTTCCAGGCAGCGTCGGTTGATGTCGGCAGCCTCCCGGAAGTGTCCTAGAACCCACAGGATCCACGCGCGCCATTTGGCCACGCTCAGGGTGTGCTCGTTGTCCTCGCCACGATCTTTCTTGCGTTCCTCGTGAACCTTGGTCGCCAAGGACAGGCAGCCGTCGTGGTCACCCCAGTAATAGAGAAACTTCACCATGTTGAAGACGAACTGCTGGACTCTGGGGTCGGCCGACCCGACCGCACCGGAGACCGTCAGATGCGGCAGCAGCGCTTGGTAGCGAGGCCACGAATCGGGCACGCTCGGCTTGTTGACGTCGCCGTTAGCCAGCAACGCGTGCGAACCGTGGCGCATGATCTGCTCATGGTCGGACGTCATCCGGCTGACCAGAACGGCCTGCACGAGGCGATGCATCTGAAGAGTGCCGGCTCGGTGATCGAACTTCGCCAGCGCGTAGCGCTGAATGTCGCGGATCGCCCGGGCGAGTTTGATCGGGTCGCGCAGCGTCTCGTCCAGAGTCTCGGTGATCTGGGCGCTCGGCGACCCGGCGAAGAGGTCACGAGAGATCGGCTCGGGCGCGAAGAACGAACAAACCTGCAGAAGCTGGAGCGCCGCGCCGTTGACCTCCTCGAGTTTGTCGAGTGAGACGTTCCACGCCGCCGCGACGGAGACCTCGTAGTCCGGGGACGTTCCCAATTCCAGCAGCTCGATACGTTTCTCGTTGAGTAGTTCCAGGTACTGGTCGACGGGCATGCCGGTCGCCACTCGCCAGGCGGCGGCCTGCTCCACCGCCAGCGGCAGGTCGCCCAGGGCCTCGGCCAGGCGGTCGGCATCCGCCAAGGCGAGTTCCGGCGTGCGCTTGCGCAAGAAGGCGGTGCTCTCCGGCCGGCTGAAAACGTCGACCTCCAGCGTGCGGGTGACCGCCGCCCACTCGGCGTTGCGAGAGGTGACCAGAATTTTGCCGTGCCCACCGGTGGGAAAGAATGGCCGGACGTCCGAAAGCGACTCAGCGTTGTCGAAGACGAGAAACCAGTTCGCGTAGGGCGTCTCGGCAGTGCTCAGCGCCTCGCGAACCGCGGGCACGGCGCTGATCGCCTCCCGGCTGAGATCGAGCCCCAAACGCTGCGCCAATTCGGTCAAAGCGCTGAGGATCTGACTCTTGTGCTCCGCGGGAATCCACCATATCAGATCATATTCGCTGCGATGCTTATGAATATACTCAATGGCGACCTGCGACTTGCCGACACCGCCCATACCATGCAATGATTCGGGCAGTACCGCAGTTTCCCGTTCCGTGCTGAATTGCTCGTGGAGCGCCTCAAGTAAATCGACTCGCCCCGTGAAGTTAGGATTTCGCGGCGGTACATTTCCCCAGACCTGCGGCAAGCTTTCGACTTCACGGGGCGCTGCCGAGGTCAGGGATGGCATCTCGTCTCCTTGGTGGCCGCGCTCTTCCTCGTCCTGCTCTCGCTGATGTTCCGGACCGGGCGGCAGATTATCATGATCATCAATGACTTCGGCATCCACCCAGGTGGCGGAAATTTCCCGGCCCCACCCTAGCCCGTTCTCGGATACGATGTCCTTATTTTTCGTTATTTGTTCTGTTTCGGGAGTGTCCGAACCGGGTGGTCGGAGGCCGCCAGGCGACTCGTGACTGCGGTGCTTCTGCAGCTCAAGGGTCAGCTCGAGACGCTCGGCTTGCTGGTCAACCCAATCGGACAGCGGCGTGGAGCGTGCTGACGGTGCCAGTGCGGCGATCTCTTCGACGAACGCCAGGGCGGCCGGCAGGCCGAACTCAGGCAGTGGCTCTTGAGTCAGAGCTTCGAAGCGTCCGACAAGGTCGCCGTTCGTGGGCGCCTGCATCCCGCCGGCGGCCGCGACGAACGTCGTCCAGTGACGCTGTAGCAGGGGTTTCACGCGATCCCGCTCGCCGTCCGGGATCAATGCCGCCAACGTCGCCGATTGGATGAGCCGATGCGCCTGCCGAGTCCCGTCCGAGTCCGGCGCCATCGTGTCCAGCGCGGACCGTAAGGCGCGTAGACCGCCCGGGTGGGACATGCAGGTCATCACGATGGATACGACATGCAACCGGGCTTCGGGTTTCTCCTCGACGTCCGGGAAGCGAACGACGCCCTGGCGCACGAGATTCAGCAACATCCGCCGGTCGGAGAGCGCGTTGATAAAGGGAAGATCCATCAAAGCGGCGATAAGGGCAGCTCGAAGGCTGCCAACCGGATCCCGCATAGTCGGATCCGACACTTGTTCTCCCCGCTGTGGACTGGATGACTTCATCGTGAGGCGAGCGCAATTCGGTGGCGGCCGAAATCAACAGACTACGATGCAATGACCATGAACACAATGGTCGATAAGCGCAGATCGTGAAGACATTGACGTCACCTCGGTTTGGGGTCGCATGTGTACGGCGCGTGCTGCTCGCGGCACGAACGTAGCAGGATCGCATAACTCGTCCACGTGCCGAGGGATGTCGCGAATCCGGGGTAATTGTGGTGAACGCCGATAGTTAGTTGCTGCCGAGCAGGGCCTTCGCGTGTCATGCAGGGGTCTCGAGCTGGCCCGCCGATGGTGACCGTCCTCATCGGTCGGGCGCTGCCGGCTGGTCCTTTCCACCCCAACGGAGTACGTGATGGGATACATCTGTAGCCTCCGCCACCCTCCGCCCTTTACCGCCAAGAGGAATTCTCGGGTTCAGGCCAGCGCGGGCACGTGCCGCAACCGCACGGAAACGATGCCGCTGACCGCGACGACCGCCATCGCCAAGGCGATGACCAAGGGCCAGCCGTCTGCCGACCAGGCGACGCCGGAAAGGCTGCCGAAAATTGACGAGCCGGCGTAATACGCGAACAAATACAGCGACGCCGCCTGGCCCGGGCCGACGCCGGCCGCGAAAGCGCGGACCGGGACCCAGCCGCTGGCGATTCCGTGCACGCAGAAGAAGCCGGCCGTCATCACCGCCAGTCCCAGCACCGCCACCCACAGCACGCCCGGCAATGTCAGCAGCAGTCCGGCCGCGGTCAGCACGCAGCCGAACGGCATCACCGCGCGGCGGCCGAACCGGTCGGCGAGCCGGCCCGACAAGGCCGAGCTGATGGTGCCGATCGGGTAGACGAGGAACACTGCTCCGGCCGCGCCCGCGCCCAGTGAGAACGGCGCCGCGGTGAGCCGGAAACCCATCGCGTTGTAGACCGCGACGAACGCGCCCATGATGCACGCCCCGACCACGTACAGGCCGAGCAGTGCCGGATCGGTGAAGGCTCCGCGGCGGAACAGGGCGGTGGTCCGGGGCACGAAATTGCGCGAGGCCGGCAGCAGCGCGATCGCGAACACGGCGCAGGCCAAACCCAGCGCGGCCACCGACGCCAGACCCCAGCGCCAGCCGTACGCCTCCCCGACCCCACCGGACAGCAACCGCCCCGCCATCGACCAGGCGACGCCGGAAAGGCTGCCGAAAATTGACGAGCCGGCGTAATACGCGAACAAATACAGCGACGCCGCCTGGCCCGGGCCGACGCCGGCCGCGAAAGCGCGGACCGGGACCCAGCCGCTGGCGATTCCGTGCACGCAGAAGAAGCCGGCCGTCATCACCGCCAGTCCCAGCACCGCCACCCACAGCACGCCCGGCAATGTCAGCAGCAGTCCGGCCGCGGTCAGCACGCAGCCGAACGGCATCACCGCGCGGCGGCCGAACCGGTCGGCGAGCCGGCCCGACAAGGCCGAGCTGATGGTGCCGATCGGGTAGACGAGGAACACTGCTCCGGCCGCGCCCGCGCCCAGTGAGAACGGCGCCGCGGTGAGCCGGAAACCCATCGCGTTGTAGACCGCGACGAACGCGCCCATGATGCACGCCCCGACCACGTACAGGCCGAGCAGTGCCGGATCGGTGAAGGCTCCGCGGCGGAACAGGGCGGTGGTCCGGGGCACGAAATTGCGCGAGGCCGGCAGCAGCGCGATCGCGAACACGGCGCAGGCCAAACCCAGCGCGGCCACCGACGCCAGACCCCAGCGCCAGCCGTACGCCTCCCCGACCCCACCGGACAGCAACCGCCCCGCCATGCCGCCCAGCGCGTTCCCGCCGACGTACAACCCGGCCGCCCGTGCGTGCGTGGACGCGTGCAGTTCCTCGCGCAGATAGGCGGTGGCCACCGCGGGCAGCCCGGCGAGCGCGATCCCCTGCAGCAACCGCAGCGCGAGCAGCAGGTGCCAGCCGGGCGCCGCCGCGACCGCGAAGCCGACCACCGCCGACAACGCCAGCGACCAGTGGATGAGCCGGGTCCGCCCGATCCGCTCGGATAACGGCCCGGTGATCAGCAGCGCCACCCCGAGCCCGGCCGTGGCCAGCGACAACGACCACGAGCTCTCGGCCGGCGTGACCCGGAAGTGTGCCGCGAGGTCGGGCAGCAGCGCCTGCGTGCTGTAGAGCAGCGCGAACGTCGACACCCCCGCCGCGAACAGGGCGAGACTCACCCGACGGTAACCGGCCGATCCGATGCTGTAACCCTCACTCACGGTGGCCACTCTGCGTCGGGCCGAAGCGATGCGTCCAATGCATGAAATGCCTGGAAGCCATGCGTCTGGCGTATGATGGCCGCTGTGCAGATCGAGGATCTCCGCAGCCTGCTGGCCCTGGGTGAGCATGAACACGTCACCGAGGCCGCCGCTAGCCTCGGCACCAGCCAGCCCACGCTGTCCCGGACCCTGTCGCGGCTGGAGGCCGAACTCGGCGCCCGGCTCTTCGAACGGGACGCGCGGGGCGCACACCCCAACCCGCTCGGCGAGCTCGCCCTGGCCGCCGCCGGCGACATCGTGGCGCGCTACGACCGGCTGCGCCGCGACCTGGCCACCCTGCTGGACCCGGACTCGGGCACCGTGCGGCTGGCCTTCCTCGACTCGATGGCCACCTCGCTGGTGCCCCGGCTGCTGCGCGACTTCCGCGGTGCCGCGCCGCACATCCGCGTCGAGCTGCGCCAGGAGCCGGGCCACGAGATCCTTCGCGACCTGGCCCTGGGCGCCGCCGAGCTGGCGCTCATCTCACCGCGGCCGGACGGGCCGCACGGGTGGCTGGCACTGCAACGGCAACGGCTCGTGCTCGCGGTCCCGGCCGGTCACCGCCTCGCGTCCCGCCGCCGGATCAAGCCCGCCGACGTCGCCGGCGAGGATTTCGTGACCGTGCCGGCCGGGTTCGGCTTCCGCACGCTGGTCGACGAGCTGTTCGCCGGGGCGGGGCTGCGGATCGCCTTCGAGAGTGAGGACCTCGCCACCGTCGAGGGCCTGGTGGGTGCGGGGCTCGGTGTGGCGCTGGTGCCCTCGCGGGTGGCCGGGGTGTCCAACACGGTGGGCATCCCGCTGGCCGCCGCCGGGGCGGAACGGGTCGTCGGCCTCACGTGGCGTACCGATCGGAGCCTGGCGCCGGCCGCCGAGCGACTTCTCGCCTTCGTGCGCACCGCCGCCCCCTACGACTGAGCCGATTTCGCGCACCCGCCCTTTGCCGGATGTCTCCCATTCGCATTTCGGGTCTAGCCATGGGGTCACATGCTTGATCCGCGATAATTGGAGCAGAAAGTGACCCAGTCAAGGCGCCGCGTGTTGAAGTCCGCCGCGGCCATCACCGCGCTCAGTGCCGGGCGGCTGGCCCTCGGCCCGCAGCCCGCCGAGGCCTCCTCGGAGCACGGGCACGAGCACGGGCATTCGGACGACCGGCCGGGAACCGTGTCGATGGCCATGCACATCCACGCGTCCTGGAGCGAGGGCACGGCCAGCATGCAGACGCATCTGGACCAGGCCACGAAGACCGGCATCGACGTTCTCTTCTGGACCGACCACGACTTCCGCCTGGCCGAGCACGGCTACCCCGACGTCATCCACATGAGCGGGCCCACCGAGACCGTCAACAAGGTGGTCTGGACCTGGGCGCAGCAGTCCACCGGCACGCTGGCCGCGTCCCAGGTGGCCTGGGACGCCACCAAGGCCTCCCCGGCGGACACCGCGGTGCCGGGATCGCTGCACCTGATGGCCAAGTCCGCAGGCGCCGCGGCCGCGTCGGTGGCGGTCAAGGGCTCCGCGGCGAACACCGTGGACCAGCGGTCCGTCTACGACCAGACCATCACCGTCGACGTGTTCCCCGCGGTGGTCTCCCCGCAGAACTACCTGACGCTCAAGGTGACGACGAGCTTCCGCCCCGCCACCCACGGCCGTCCCGCCGGGCAGTACACGCTCACCTACATCATCGACGGAACACAGAACCGATCCCGTACGCGGGACGGCATCGCCGGCACCGTGCACGTCCCCGCCGACGCGGGCCGGTGGAACACCGTCGCGATCCGGCCCGAGGAGGACATGGAGCGGCTCTGGCCGGACATCGTGGCCGCCGACGCCGCCATGTTCGGCCTGACGCTCGGCGCGGTGAGCCAGCAGGAGCGCCCCGCCGAGGGCTGGTTCGACCTGCTGCGCATCACCCGGCCGCCGCGGTCCGCAAACGCCCCGCTGCAGAAGCAGGCCGAGTTAATGCGCGGCTACGCCCACCGGTTCCCGGCCGTACGCCAGTACCAGGGCATGGAGGTGTCGCTGCTCAAGCCGACCCACTACAACTGGTTCGGGCCGCACCTGTCGATGCCCGAGTTCGCCAACGCGACGCCGACCGCCGACTCGGACCCGAACGCCGCCATCGCTGTCGTCGACATGATTCACGCGGCCGGTGGCCTGGTGTCGTACAACCATATGTACGGCACCTCGAACCCGGCGCTGCTGCCGCCCGACGTGCAGGACGCGAACCGGGCCTCGGTCGCCGCGTCGATCGTCACCGACCGGGCGATGGGCTCCGACATCCTCGAGGTCGGCTACCCCAGCCGCGGCGGCATGGACCTCGACCACCACGCGCAGGCCTGGGACGTGGCCTCGCGCAACGGGCTCTTCCTCACCGGGACCGGGGTCAGCGACGACCACTCCGGCCAGGACTGGTTCGGTCAGCAGGCCAACTTCGTCACGTGGTCCTACTCGAAGAGCCGGGAACTGGACCACCTGCTGCCGTCGCTGTCGTCGGGCAACGTGTTCTTCGGTAACCCGGCCGTGTTCACCGGAACGCTTGGCCTGCTCGTCGACGGCAAAGCGCCGATGGGGTCGGTCACCGTGTCGCACGCCCGGTCGCGCAACGTGCGCATCCTGGCCGACCGGTTGCCGGCCGGCAGCACCGTACGCGTCGTGCAAGGCACCGTCGACCTGGCCGGACCGACCGTGCCCGAGCCCGGAACCACCTTCCAGACCAAGGCCGCCGGCGAGTTCCGGCGGGGATACCTGGACCTGAAGGTGGACACCAGCGCGCCGCGGTTCGTGCGCGTCGAGGTCCGCGCGGCCGACGGCACGCCGATCGCGCTGTCCAACCCGGTCTGGCTGCTGCGCGACAACCCGGACGGCGGCATCCCCCGTCACCGCGCCGTGCGCTGACACCCATCGTGGGCACGGCCGTCCGGGCCGTGCCCACGTCACGGTTACGACACGGTGAACGTGAACGTGTACGGCTTCGCCATCGGGACACCGGCGTCGCCCGTGCTGTTCACCTGCGTCACCGTCCCGGAGTAGGACCCGGCCGGCAGCGCCGCGGACGGCGTCCACACCAACGTGCCCGGGGTGGTTTCGGCGACCGTGCCGGCAACCGCGCCGGACGGGCCGGTCACGGTGACCGAGCCGGAATAGTCGGCGCCGGACGGCTGCACGTCACGCTGGAACCGCACGGTGACCGCGGCGGCCGACGTCTCGGTGCTGACGACCAGCGGGTCACGCCAGAACTGGATCGCCTTGTGCAGATCCGAGCCCTGACCCCAGTTGGTATCGGTGTCGTCGACCACCATTGTCTGCGTGATGCCGCCGTCGACCGTCACGCTGCGGTTGTTCGTCCCGGTGATCGAGCCCCATTCCTCGACCGTCTCCCATGTGCCACGGGTGTATTTGTACTGCAGGTCGGTGCCGTCGAGGATGGAGACCGTGGCCTCCCAGCGGCCGTCGCCCTGATAGGACATCGGCTGCTTCGCCGGATCCCAGGGCCCGAGCTGGGCGATGCTGCCCGGCACGTAGAGGGTCGCGTCCGGCGGCGTGCCCGGCGGGGCGATCACCCGGAAGGTCACCGCGACCTGCCGGAGGGGCACGCTGAGCGAGGCGGGCAAGCTCGCCGCGGTGCCGTCCGGGTTCCGGTACGCGACGTGCGCCGTCACGTTGGCGGTCCGCGGTGACGTGCCGGTGGGCGTCACGTCGTACGTCGCGGTGAAGGTGGCGCCCGGCCCGAGCGACGCCGCCGTGGTGGCCCCGCGCGGGGTGATGGCCCATCCGTCCGGCGCGGTGACGGAGGCCGCCACGCCGGTGATGGTGCCCGGGCCGCCGTTGTGCGCCGTGGTGACCAGCGTGCTGCTGGCGCCGGACTGCAGGCCATCCGGCGCGGTGAAGCTGACGTCCACCGCCGGCTTCTGTGCCACGGTCAGGATCGCGCCGTCGTGCTGCACGGTGACAGCCCGGTCGGACGCGGTGGCCGGGACGGCCACGGTCAGCACGTGCTTGGCGGCGTCGTATGTCCACTGTGCCTTCTTGCCGCCGGCGGTGACCGTGTGCGGCTTTCCGACGCTCGCGAACGCGACGGTGTAGTGCCGGGTCTTGGGCGCGCCCGGATAACCGCCCTGGACCGGGCCGACGGTCAGCTTCCGGCTCTCGTCGTAGCGCACCGGGATGCGGGCGAACTGGCCCTTCCGGTAGCCGAGACCGTCGCCCGCGTCCTCGTACACGGAGGTGCTGCCGGAAGCGTGCGGGTACGCGGTGAGCCGCAGCCGGGCCGGGTCCTGATTGGCCACGTTCACGTCGCCCTGGCTCTGCGCCACGATGCCGCCCGCTCGCACGTACACGGGCATGTGATCGGGGGTGGCGCCGACGGTGCGCGTGACCGGTCCGCGGAAGGTCTCGCCGGTGAAGAAGTCGGTCCAGGTGCCCGGCGGGAACCAGACCTGGCTGGTGGTGCTGAGCCCCGGCGTGGTGACCGGCGCGATCAGCAGCGAGTCGCCCAGCATGTACTCGGTGTCGTGCTGGTACGCCTCGGCCACCTCGGGCCAGGTGAGGTAGAGCGCCCGGGACATCGGCATGCCGGTGTCGTAGTTCTCGCGGGCGGCGCTGTAGAGGTACGGGACCAGCGACTCGCGCAACCGCAGGAAGTCCGCGGCCGGCCCGCTCACCGCGTCCGAGTACTCCCAGGGCAGCCGGTCGCCGTGGTCGGAGTGCAGCCGCAGGATCGGCTGGAACGCGCCGAGCTGAACCCAGCGCAGGTACAGGTCGTCGCTGAGGTGCTTGCCGGCGAAGCTGCCGATGTCGTGGCTGACATAGGACTGCCCGATGCTCGCCTCGGCCGGCGTCATCTTCGCGGCGAACGCGAGCGTCGCGAAGTTCGCCTCGGTGTCCCCGGTGAAGTGCACGGTGCTGCGGTGCTCGGCCCACGGGCCGGAAGCCCCGACCGTCGTGTACGCCGGGAACGAGGCCCCGATGCGCGACAGCGAGAAGCCGCGCAGCCCGCGCGCCTCCCCGTCGCGGCGGTACAGCTCGTTGACCCAGCTGTCCGGGGTGACGCCCGGGGTGCTCACCGTGCTGTCGTCGCAGCAGTAGTCCAGCCACCACTGGCGTACACCCTGGTCTTCAAAGGGTTTGTGCAGTTGGGTGAAGGCCGCGGCCTGGTCCGGGTCACCCCAGTCGAAGCGGTACGGGTTCGGCGCGAAGCTGCTGGCGGCCGGTGTGAGCTTGCCCTTGGCGGTGGCCTGGGCCTGCGCGAAACGCGGGTCGTCGCCGCTGATCGCCGCGTGCACGTTGAGGGTGGCGTTGATGCCCTTCGACTTGAGATCGGCCAGGAACGCGGCCGGATCGGGGAACAGGGCGGTGTTCCAGTTCCAGCCGGCCCACTGGTTCGGCGCCTTCCAGTCGGTGTCGACGACCAGCGAGTCGAGCGGCACCCCGTGCTCCTTGAAGGCGGGCAGCAGCTGCGTCTCGTAGTCGCTCGTGGAGTACGCCTGATACTTCGAGAACCAGGTGCCGAACGCCCACGCCGGCGGCAGCACCGACGGCCCGGTCAGCGTCCGCAGGTCGGCCAGGCCGCGCGGGTAGTCGTGCCCGTAGCCGAACAGGTATCCGTCCTGATAGGCGCCGGTGCGCGCGGGCCGGGCGGCGAGTTGGTCACCGGTGCGGACCGCGGTGGCGGTGTCGTCGAGCAGGTACCAGCCGTCCTTGGACAGCATGCCCGGGTGCAGCGTGAGCTGGTCGACCGGCCCGGCCTGGCCGGCGTAGTAGTCGAGGCCGCGGTACCAGCCGCCGAGCACGTTCGCGGGCTGCGCCCCGAAGGCGGGATGCACGGTGGTGCGGCGCCCGGCGATGGTCATCTCCAGGGTGGTGTTCGCCGCGGTGACGGGTCCGGTGCCTTGGTATCGCAGCGTGACCGCGCTGGTGCGCACCTGCAGCCCGCCGCCGCTGGTGGTGGCCTGGAACCAGGTCTTGCCGGGTGAACGGTCGACGGCGTTGAAGGTCTGCCGGTCCTCGAAACGGTCGTCCGCGGCGTACTCCAGGCGCAGCAGGGTCGGGCTGAGCACCTGGACGCGCAGATGGCCGGCGCGGACGGTCTGTCCTTTGACGTCCGGCCGTGGCGGGCCGGCCAGCGCGGCGCTCGGCGTGGCGACCAGCACCAGCAGGAGCGCAAGGAACGAAAGGAATCTTCTCGACATGACGCTCCCTCGATCGCGGCACACGCGCGTTCAGCTTTTGCCCAGGGGAGAGCGATGTCAATAGCCGTGCGTCGATATGCCCGGCCGCCGGGTGTATGTTGGCCCGATCCTCCCGCCGGGCCTGCTCCTCGAGATCCTCGCCCTGAAGAACGTCGAAGTCGTCTTCGAAAATTAACTTGGGCGCGATCCAACGGCCGAGATGCCTAACAGGTCGGCGATGGCGGCGATGCCGGTTTCGATGGCGTGCCGGGGAGTGTCGCCGAAGCCGAGTACGAGCTGCGGTCCGGACGGGCGTACGGCGTGGTGCATCCCGGCCATGCCGTAGAGGCCGACGCCGCGCTGCCGGGCCGCGGCGATCAGGTCGGCCTCGTCGGTGCCGGCGCTCAGGTGCAGTACGGCGTGGAAGCCGGCGGCCAGGCCGGTGACGCGGAGGCCGGGGCCTAGGGCGGCGAGCAGCGTTTCGCGGCGGGCGGCGTATTCGGTGCGGGCGCGCCGCAGATGCCGGTCGTAGCGGCCGGATTCGATGAGGGTGGCGAGCGCCAGCTGGTCGATCGCGGGGCTGCCCCGGTCGGCGATGCGCTTGCTCTCGGCCAGGGCGCCGGCCAGCCGTCGCGGGGCGACCAGCCAGCCGAGGCGCAGCGCGGGGGAGAGCGACTTGCTGACCGTGCCCATCGACACGACACAGTCGGGCGCGAGGCCCTGCAGCGAGCCGACCGGGTCGCGGTCGTAGCGGAACTCGGCGTCGTAGTCGTCCTCGAGGATCACGCCGCCGCGGCGCCGGGCCCAGGCGATCAGCTCCTGGCGTCGCGGTCCGGTGAGCACGACGCCGGTCGGCCATTGGTGAGCCGGGGTCACGATGACGACCCGGGCCGGGGTGCGGTCGAGCGCGGGGACGTCGAGCCCGTCCGCGTCGACCGGAATCGGGATCGCGGTCATGCCGGCGGCGGTGGCCTGCTCGGTCATCGAGACGCCGGCGCCCGGATCCTCGAAGGCGAGGGTGCCGGCACCGGAAGCCGCCAGCACCCGCAGTACGAGCCCGAGCGCCTGGGCCATGCCGGCGCAGATGACCACCTGGTCGGCGGTGGCGTCGATCGCGCGGACGCGTCGCAGGTACGCGGCGATCACCTCGCGTGCCGACGGCCAGCCGATCGGGTCGCCGTAGTCGAAGGCGCTGTTCGGGGCGGTTCGGCAGACCTCGCGGACCGCCCATGCCCAGTCTTCGCGAGGGGCGAGCCGCAGGTCCGGCACCCCGTGCCGAAAATCAGCGATAAATTGGATTTGTCCGGATTTTTCCCCGCCGGCGGCCGGGGGCGTCGGCATGGCTGAGCGTGCCACCGCGGCCACCCGTGTCGCCGAACCGGGCCGGCTGCTCAGGTAACCCTCGGCCTGCAGCTGCGCGTACGCGTCCTGGACCAGGCCACGCGACAAAGTCAACGCACGAGCGAGCTCCCGCGACGACGGAAGCCGCTCACCGACCGCCAGCCGGCCCGACCGGATCGCGTCACGTAACTGGTCCTCGAGCTGCGAACGAAGCCCGCCACCGCCGTCCCGGTCGATCACGACGAGCAGCTCCGGCCCCGAACCGGCCCACTCCACCGGCATGAAACCGGACCTTACCAGTGACCCGGTCGGATCCTAGCGTCGAATTCATGACCACCACCGCAGCGCTCACCCGCCGCCCCGCCCTCCTCTCCGGCGCCCTGATCCGGTGCTTCATCGCCGTCATCGGTTCGTCGGTCGCCTTCTACCTGCCGCTGTCGGTGGTGCCGCTGTTCGCCGAGCAGTCCGGTTCGCACGGCGACGCCGGCCTCGCCACCGTGGCGCTGCTGCTGGCGTGCGTGGCGTGCGAGATGGTCACCCCGCGGCTGATGGCGCGGCTCGGCTACCGGTGGGCACTCGCGATCGGGCTGACGCTGCTCGGCCTGCCGACGCTCGTTCTGACGGCCGGCCACAGCACCACGGCGATCCTCGCGGTCAGCGTGCTGCGCGGCGCCGGCTTCGCGATCAGCGCGGTGGCCACCAACGCCATCGGGGCCATGCTCATCCCGGCCGAGCGTCGGGCCGAGGGCCTCGCGCTGGCCGGCGTCATGAGCGGGCTGCCCGGCCTGATCGCGTTGCCGGCCGGCGTGTGGGTGGCGACGCACTCGGGATTCACGCCGGTCTTCGTCGCGGCCACGATCGCCCCGCTGCTCGCCTTGCTCGCGATCCCCGGACCGCCCCGGCGGCATGCCGCGGCGGCGAGGGAGGAAGGCGTCGCGGCCGCTCTCACCAACCCCGGACTGGTCCGGCCCGCGCTCATTTTCGCGGCGTCGACCGCGGCGGTGGGCGTCCTGGTCACCTTCCTGCCGCTCGCGGTGACCGGTTCGCGGACCTGGGTGGTGGCCGCCGCGCTGCTCGTCCAGCCCGCCGCAGCCACGGCGACGCGGTGGATCGCCGGCCGCCTCGGCGACCGGTACGGATCCGTCCGCCTGCTCACGCCGGGCCTGATCCTGTCCGGCGCGGGCATGGCCGCCCTGGCCCTCACCGGCATTCCGGCCGCGGTGCTCGGCGGCGCGCTGCTGTTCGGCATGGGGTTCGGCATTCTGCAGAACGCCACGCTTGCTCTGATGTACGCCCGTGCCCCGCGCGGCGGCGAGGGCGCGGTGAGCGCGATCTGGAACGCCGCCTACGACCTCGGCATGGCGGCCGGCGCACTGGGCGCGGGGTTGGTCGTCGGCGCGATCGGTTATCCGCTGGCCTTCCTGCTGACCGCGGCCGTGCTGCTCCCGGCGCTCACCCTGGCCCGCCGGGAGCGGTAGCGCCGGTTCCGGCGTTCCCGATGCCCGGGGCGGGGCGGTACCAGCGGTCACCGGTGGCGCGAGTGGCGTCATCTGAAACGGCTGTTGCCGCAGGCCGGGGCGGTGATCGAGGCTGCGGGGAGACGGAAGGAGGATCGCATGACCGTACCCACGGCGCCGCCGCCGGCCGAAGCACCGGACGGTGGCCCAGAGAAGATCGAGGGCGAGACGCGTATCGACCTCTACCGCACGATGGTGCTCGCTCGCACGTTCGAGGAAGCGATGCTGCGCGAGTACCACTCCGACAAGCGACCGGGCTTCGACATCGGCAAGGGGCTGGTGCCGGGCGAGATGCACCTGGCCGCCGGGCAGGAACCGGTCGCCGCCGGGGTCTGCGCCCACCTCAGCACCGGCGACGCCGTCACCGCGACGCACCGGCCGCACCACTTCGCGATCGCGCACGGCGTCGACCTGCGCAAGATGGCTGCGGAGATCTTCGGCCGCGAGACCGGGCTGGGCCGGGGCCGCGGCGGGCACATGCACCTGTTCGACCCGGCGACCCACTTCTCCTGCTCCGGCATCATCGCGGAGGGCTACCCGCCGGCGCTCGGGCAGGCGTTCGCGTTCCAGCGCAAGGGCACCGACCGGATCGCGGTCGCGGTCACCGGCGAGGGCGCGGCCAATCAGGGCGCGTTCCACGAGTCGCTGAACCTGGCCGCGCTGTGGAAGCTGCCGGTCGTGTTCATCGTCGAGGACAACGACTGGGGTATCTCGGTGCCGCGGGCCGAGTCCACGAGCGTGCCGTCGAACGCGGCGCGCGCGGCGGCGTACGACATGCCGGGGGAACGGATCGAGGACAACGCGGTCGAAGCCGTGTACGCGGCGGCGGGGCGTGCGGTCGCGCGGGCGCGAGCCGGTGACGGGCCGAGCCTCATCGAGGTGCACACGCTGCGGCTCTGGGGGCATTTCGAGGGCGACGCACAGGCGTACCGCAAGGATTTGGAGGATGTGCCGGGGCGGGATCCGATTCCCACGTACGAGTACACGCTGCGCGAGGCGGGGCTGCTGGACGACGCGGCGGTGCAGCAGATCCGGGCGTCGGCCGCCGAGAAGGTGGAGGACGCGGTGACGTTCGCGAAGGAGAGCCCGGAACCGGATCCCGCGCAGGCGCTGCGTTACGCGTTCGCCGAGCCCGACGGAGGTGCGGCATGACCGCGACCGCGGACACCCACCGGCTCACCACGGCGAAAGCGATGGTCGACGGAATAACCGCCGAGATGGACCGCGACGAGTCGGTCATCTACCTCGGCGAGGACGTCGGGGCGTACGGGGGAATCTTCGGCTCGTCGACGGGCTTGCTGGACCGATTCGGCGCCACCCGGGTCATCGACACGCCGATCTCCGAGACCGCGTTCATCGGGCTGGGCATCGGGGCGGCCGTGGAGGGCATGCGGCCGATCGTCGAGCTCATGTTCGTGGATTTCTTCGGCGTGTGCATGGACCAGATCTACAACCACATGGCGAAGATCTCGTACGAGTCCGGCGGGAACGTGAAGGTGCCGATGGTGCTGACGACGGCCGTCGGCGGCGGGTACAGCGACGGGGCTCAGCACAGCCAGTGCCTGTGGGGGACGTTTGCGCACCTGCCCGGCATGAAGGTGGTCGCGCCGAGCAATCCATACGACGCCAAGGGGTTGATGGCGTCGGCGATCCGCGACGACGGGCCGGTCGTGTACATGTTCCACAAAGGAGTCATGGGCCTGGTCTGGATGGCCAAGAACCAGCGGGCGATCGACGAGGTGCCGGACGAGCCGTACACCGTCCCCATCGGACAGGCGCGGGTGGCGCGGACGGGTTCCTCGGTGACCGTGGTGACAGTGTCGTTGTCGGTGCATCACGCGCTCGACGTCGCCGAGAAACTGGCCGGCGACGGCATCGATGTCGAGGTGCTCGACCTGCGCAGCCTGGTGCCACTGGACCGCGCCGCGATCGTGGCCTCGGTCCGCAAGACCGGCCGGCTGGTCGTGGTGGACGAGGACTATCTCTCGTACGGGCTGTCCGGCGAGGTGGTGGCGTCGGTGACCGACGTCGACCCGTCGCTGCTGCGCGCCCCGGTGGCCCGGGTCGCGGTGCCGGATGTGCCGATCCCGTACGCGCACGCCCTGGAGTACGCGGTCCTGCCGAGGCACGACCGCATCGAGGCGGCCATCCGCGCGGTGGCCGCGGCATGACCGAGGTGATGTTCCCGGCGCTGTCGAAGGAGAACCCGGCAGCGCTGGGCGTCCTCGCCACCTGGTTCGTCCACGACGGCGAGCGCGTGACGGCCGGCCAGCTGCTGGCCGAGGTCCAGGTCGACAAGGTCTCGGTGGAGGTTCCGGCCCCGGCCGCGGGCGTGGTCCGGCTGCTGGTGCGGGAGGAGGCGGAGGTTCCGCAGGGCACCCCGATCGCCCGCGTCGACACGGCAACGGGGTCGAGCCCACCTTGACCCGCGGTCAGCCGTTTGCCGTCCGGTCCGGCTCGTCGACCCCTCTCGTGGCCGGCGGCGGTCACGGTGGATCCTCGCGGGCGACCCGTTCCAGATAGGTCGCGACGAGCTGGTCGCGCTGGGCCCGGGTGACGTTGCCGGAGAACTTCTGGCCGTCGATGTCCAGCTCGACGTCGAGCGGTTGCCGGCGCAGCCAGCCGAGGGCGGCGTCCACGACCGACGCGATCGTGGCCGGCGCGACCGACACCAGCAACAGGCCGATGGTGGCCACCGCCCCCGACTTGGCGCCGGGTTCGGGCCGGGCCCCGGGCGGCGTCGAGACGTCCGCGACGTCGAGCAGTTCGGAGCGCAGACGGCGGCTGGCAACGGCGACCTCGGCGTCGTCGAGAGACGTGCCGGTCACTTGGATCCGGAGGGCCATGAACCAGCTTCAGCAGGCGCGAAACCACTGGTCAAGGGAGGTGTCGGCAGGCCGCTAGTGTCGGGTGTCCGCGCTAAAAGGTTTTCGCGCCCCATTCCGCGAGCAGCCGCAACGCCTTCTCCGACGGCGAACCGGGATCGGCGTGGTAGATGGCCATCGATTGTTCCTCGTCGCCGGGCAGCGTGAAGGTCTCGTACCGGACGGTCAGCTCACCGGCGATCGGGTTGTTGATCCGCATGCGACCGTGTGTCTTGCGTTTGACGTTGTGGGTGGCCCACAGCCGCCGGAAGTCGTCGCTCTCCACCAGCAGCTCGCTGATCAGCTCGGCGGCCTGCGGGTCCTCGGCGCGCTGCCCGACATACCACCGCAAATGTCCGACCACGTCGGCGGCCTTGTCCTCCCAGTCGATGAAGAGCTCCCGGGCCGCCGGGTCCAGGAAGGCGATCCGGGCCCAGTTCCGGTCCTCCGGGGCGCGCGCGGCCCAGTCGCCGAACAAGGCCGAGGCGGTGCGGTTCCAGGCCAGCACGTCGCTGCGGCGACCCCAGACGTACGCGGGGCAGCAGTCGATCGCCGCGAGCATCTCCAGCAGCGCGGGTCGCACCTCCTGGCGCCGCGGCATCGGGCGCCGCCGCTTCGGGTTCGGCTTGGCCAGGCTGAGCAGGTAGGCGTGCTCGGCGTCGGACAGCTTGAGCGCGGCCGAGATCGCGTCCAGCACCTCGATCGAGACGTTGCGGCCGTTGCCCTGCTCGAGGCGCGTGTAGTAGGCGGGCGAGACCCCGGCGAGCTGGGCCAGTTCCTCGCGCCGCAACCCGGGTACCCGGCGGCGCCGGCCGTACTGCACCAGCCCCAGATCGCCGGGTTGCAAGCGGGCCCGCCGGGAGCGGAGAAACTCGCTCAGCTCGACGCGCGGGTCGAGCTGTCCCGGCTCGGTGTGCGTTGCCATGCCCCGAGTATTACCCGTTTTCCCTGGTAGAACCCCCGAGCCTGTCCCTGTCGGTGGTAGTCACCGCGGGCGTACGAAAACCGGAGGCCTGGGTAACGCGGCGGCACCGACGCAACCTGGTCGGCGTGCCCGCCTCCCGGGGCGTCCCCCGAGCATCCCGGGAGGCGGCACGCGGCCCGTCCCAAGAGCCCCTCCCTCCGCCATGCCCGGCGCCCCGCGCCCGGCCACGACTAGCTCATGGAACGGTTGATGACTACCTCCGCAATCACCACCTCCGCAGGTTCGCGTGCGGCGACGTCCACGCCGGAACGCCTGCCCGGCAAGGCTTTGCTGGGCCTGTTCTTCGCCGGGTTCGTCGGCATTCTCACCGAGTGCCTGCCGGCCGGCCTGCTCCCGGACATGGCCCGCACCCTGCACACCAGCGTCGCCGCCACCGGGCAGCTCGTCACCCTGTACGCCGCCGCGACGGCGCTCGGCGCGATCCCGCTCACCCGGCTCACCACGAACTGGCCGCGCAAGAATGTGCTGCAGCTCGCACTGGGTATCGTCCTGGTCACCAACGCGCTCACCGCGGTGTCCGGCAGCTACGCGCTGACCCTCGTGATCCGGTTCACAGCCGGTCTGGGCACCGCTCTGGTCTGGCCGTTGCTGGCCGGTTACGCGGCCCGGCTCGCCCCGGCCGGCCGGCAGAACAGGGCCATCGCCATCGCGCTGGCCGGGACGCCGGTGTCGCTGGCGCTGGGCATCCCGCTCGGCACGTACATGGCGAAGTTCGGCGGCTGGCAGACCGCCTTCTGGGGATCGGCCGCGCTGACCGGCCTGGTCATGCTGTGGGTGCTGGCGACGCTGCCGAACCTGTCCGGGCTGCCGCAGGACCAGCGGCACCGGATTCGAGATGTGCTGGTCTTTCCCGGGGTTCGCACGATCATGGTGGTGGTGGCCGCGTACGTGGTCGCGCACAACATCCTCTACACCTACATCACGGACTTCCTCGCGTTCGCCGGCATGGGGGGCAACGCCGGGTGGGTGCTGCTCGCGTTCGGGGTCACGTCCGTGCTGAGCGTCCTCGTGGTCGGTCAGCACATCGACCACCACCTGCGGAAGCTCGTCCTGGCGAGCACGGTGCTGTTCGCGGTCTGCGTGCTGGTGATGGCGGTGTTCACCGGCGTACCGGCGCTGATCTATGTCGCCGCGGCGGCGTGGGGCCTGGCCTTCGGCAGCTCGCCGAGCCTGTTCTTCGCGGCCTCGATCGACGCCGCGAAGGAGGCCCCGGACGTCGCCCAGTCGATCACCGTCACGGTCTTCTCCGGGTCCATCGCCGCCGGCGGCCTGGTCGGCGGCCTGCTGATCGCGGGTCTGGGCACGGCGTCGATGACCTGGGCGGCCCTGATCCTGCTGGTGTTCGCCGCGGTCCTGGTGGCGGGCGGCCGCAGGCACGCGTTCCCGAGCACCGACTAGGGTCATCCGGACGGGATCCTCGGGCGGTCGCCGCTGCGGTCACCCCGGTACCGCGCGGGCGACCGGCCGGTCACCCGCTTGAACGTGCGGATGAACGAGCTCGGGGTGCTGAAGCCGAACTCGGTGGCCAGCGAGCTGACCGTGCGGTCGGTCACGCGCAGCAGCCGGGCCGCCGACTGCACCCGCCAGCGGGACAGATAGTCCAGCGGGGCCAGCCCGACCGTGTTCTTGAAGCGCTGTGCGAACGCGCTGCGCGACATCCCGGCCGCCGCCGCGAGCTTGGCCACCGTCCATGGCTCGCCCGGCCGGCCGTGGATGAGGGCCAGGGCGGGGCGCAGCCGCTCGTCGCCGAGCGCGCGCAACCACCCGATCGAGACGTCCGGGCGCGACAGCACCACCCGCAGCGTCTGCACGAACAAGACGTGCGTGAGATGGTCGCGCATCGCGCCGGTACCGGGCGCGTCGAACGACGTCTCGCGGGCGAGCAACGTCATCACCGGATGCAGGGCCGCCGCCTCGGCCGAAAGTCCCCGGATCACCGACAATTGCGGCAGGTTCTCCAGGAGCAGCGTGGCCGCCGTCTCGTCGAGCTGCAGGCTGCCGCTGATCGTCGAGGAAGGCCCGGGCGCGCCGGGCCGGACGTGGCGATACACCGGCTGGTGGGGCACTTCCGTGCCCTCCTCGGCCGGCACATCCGGGCCGGAGCCCACCGCGTACGACTCGCCGCCGGCCAGCAGATAGCAGTCGCCGGCCCGCAGCAGCACCGGATCGGCGGTGCCCGGGGTCAGCCACAGGCTTCCGCGCAGGACCGCGCCGACCCGGATCAGCCGGGTCTCGGCGAACCGCAGCGCCCACTCACCGGCCGCCTCCAGCCGGCACGGCGGTGCGACCTGTATGTCGAGGAGCCGCAGCATGTCCGTCAGCGGATCCATTCTCACCCTGCCCTCAGTTTGGACGATTTGACGATTCATCAGGAGTCGCGGGTATTTCCACTGCTTCATTCCGCGGCAATACTTCGGCGGTCAGCTCAGCCAATTCGAAGGGCGCGGGGCCCTGAACAGAAAAAACAGTGCTCTCGGGGACTTCTTGCGTTCCCGCCGGGCCATGGTCGACCCGCAGGAAGTGGGCATCACCAGTACCCGGCGCCGCCGGGTTGCCGGCCTCCGGCGTGAGGAACTGGCCCGGCTCGCGAAGATCAGCGTCCCCTACTACACCCGTCTCGAGCAGGGCAAACACACCACCGCTTCGCACGCCGTGCTGGAGTCGCTGGCCACCGCGTTGCGACTACCGCCGGCCGATCGTGCCTACCTGCACCAGCTCGCCGAGGCCGGCGGTGCGGCCGGGGCGCCGCGGGTGCCGGAGACACCGGTCGGGCCGGAGACGCTCCGGCTGCTCGACGCGCTCGACCGGGTGCCGGGAATACTGCTCGGGCCCAACATGGACATCCTGGCGGTCAACCCCGCGGCCCGGTCCTTCTGCCAGGCCACCACGCCGGAGCCGGTCGGGCTGAACGCGATTCGCTGGCAGCTCTTCGATCCGCGGGCCCGGGAGTTGTTCGGCGACGACTGGGCCGCCGTCACCGCCGAACTGATCGGCATGCTGCGGCTGCAGGCCGGCCGTGCGCCGGGCCATCCCGCGATCACGCGTCTCGTCGACGAACTCGACCGGAGCAGCGAGTTCTTCCGGCGGGTGTGGGCCGAACACAAGGTTTCCGTCGGCATCCGGCGGGAATTGCGGATGCGCCGGCCGGACGGGACCGCCACCGAAATGACAGTGGAAACCTTGTCCGTCAATTTCGCCCGGGATCAGACCGTGCTCCTGTTCGTACCGGCCGTATCAGCCGATGGGTAATACCATTTCGTCCCCTGCCGTTTCCTGACGTGTCCCGGCAACCAACGGGCATCGAAGCCCGCGGTTCGCCGGAAGGCTGACCTCGATCCGGTTAGGACGGTCATCACCCGCGCCGGACGTAAGCGTGAAGTTCACTCTCTGTTTAACGTTCGGTCAGGTTCCCCGTTCATCGCCGTGACCTGAGTCTCCAGCCTCGTTCACCATCTCTCCACCGCCGCGTTACGCCGCCTCGATCGTCGGGTTCTCCGCGGTCGCCTTGCTGATCACGTACGGGATCTTCCGGTTTCGTGTCCGCCGCCGTCGCGATGCTGCGCGGTTTCGCGCGCCGTGGTTCGGCGACGGCCATCGCGAAAACCTTGATCGACGCGCACCGGCAGCGCATCTGGGAGGAGAGCGGCCCGGGCGGGGGCACCCTCCGGTTCGCGCAGCGGGTCGTCTCACGGGAGGCCTGACATGGCCAACGTAGTGATCGTCGACGACGACATCGCGTTGCTCAACGCGTGCACGGTCGGGCTCAAGGCATTCGGTCACAGCGTACGGACGGACGGAAGAAACCGGGAATGCGGCGATCGGCGACGCGGCCGGGTACCCGCCGGATCGCGGTGGTGCCAGAGCTGAGGCGCTGTGGCGATCCGTTCACGGCCGGGCGGTTTCGCTATGTGGACACCGCGGTCACATCGTGGATTTTTGTGAACCTTGGAGAGTTGCGCCCACATCCGAGCCATAACTCTCCAAGGTTCACATCCGGCCGGAAAAATCTGCCGGGCGAAAGCCTCGTTATGTGACAAAGGCATCCTCTACAATGGACGCTAGTCTCGCATCGCGGACGGTGGGTCCATGATGCGGACGCGGGTCTCAGCAGGTGGTCGCCCGTCTCACGGAATGGAAGCGCCGCGCGGCCGCGCGTCGAGCCCGCCTGTCCGCCTGCCCCACCAATCCGGCAAATATCGGGAAATGTCGGATATATGAGAGGGGTCGGCGGGGCTGGTGGACGGACGGCGATCAGATCGCTGACTCGCCTACGGCCGCTGACTTGCCTACGGCCGCTGACTCGCCGGGCCGATGGGTGGATCGACCGGGATCGTCCGCAGTCTCACGTCACGGCGGGTGGGTCAACGTGCCGCCATCGCCACCGCGCAGGTGCTACTCCATGCGTGACTTGAGGACGTCGACCTCGCCGCCCGGGGCGAACGGGTCGAAGCCGTGGCCGGCGAGCCAGCGGACATTGAGGAGGCTGCGCAGCGACCACCAGGCGCGGATGACCGCCGGGTCGGCGCCGGGGCCGTAGCCGGCGAGGACGTCGGCGAGGCGCTCCTCGTGGCCCAGCGTCAGCGTGGCGAGGTCGAACATCGGGTCGCCGCGGCCCGCCTCGGACCAGTCGAGCACGCCGGTGACCCGGTCGCCGTCGGTGAAGACGTGGGTGATCTGCAGGTCGCCGTGGGTGAACGCCGGCGAGTACGGGCGGAAGGCGGCCTCGGCGACCGTACGGTTGCGGGCGACGAGGCCGGCGGGGAGCATGCCGGTCGCGACCAGCAGTTCGCATTCGGATTCCAGCTCCGCCCGGACGTGCGCGTCGACGCCGCGGCCGGGGCGTGCGGGCAGCGGCGCATCGTGCAGGGTGCGGACCGCGGCACCCGCGGCGGCCAAGGCCGCCGGCGAGGCGGGGGACGGCTCGCCGAGGCGGCCGAGGGCCCGGCCGGGGAGGGCGCCGAGCGCTATCACCGACGGCTTGCGCCACCGGATCGGAGCGGTCGGGATCGGCGCCGCGGCCATCGCCTCGGCTTCGGCGTCCAGGCGCGCCGGGTCGGAGTCGACCTTGAGGAAGACGTCGCCGACGCGCAGCGTCACCCGCTCGGAGTGCGCGACCACGACCTGAACCTCGTCCACAACGGGGAAGTATCGCGGAAAATCCCCGCGGCGGCGCCCGGTTTATCGCCGGGGGCTACCGCAGGACGCCGGTCAGTTCCTCGGAGATCTGCCAGGCGCGGCCGGCGTCGTCGCGGCTCCGCAGCGGGGCGTAGAGGGGCTGTTCGGCGGGGGCGCCGGACAGGTGCTGGAAGCCGCCGGGGCCGTACAGGCGGCCGCCGGTCGCGTCCGGTGACGTGGCGGCGAACAAGGCCGGCAGGGCGGCGGACTCCACCGTGTTGAGGACGCCGACGCGGGACAGAAGACGGATGGCCCGTACGCCCAAGGTGTCCCGGGGGCGGCCCAGCTCGGGGCGCGCGGCCAACAGGTTGGTGGGGGCCACGCCGGGATGGGCGAGGTTGCTGGTGATACCCCAGCCGGCACTCTGACTGCGCTGGTCCAGCTCCAGACCGAACAAGCCCAAGGCGATTTTTGATTGGCTGTACGCGTGACGCGGGTGGTAGGAACGCTTCCAGTGCACGTCGTCCCAGTTGATGGCGTTCTCGTTCGCGGCGACGCTGAGCTGTGACGTGACCCTCGCCCGCCCCGCCCGTAACAACGGCAGCAGGTGGGCTACCAGCGCGAAATGGCCCAGGTGGTTGGCCCCGAACTGCAGCTCGAAACCGTCCGCTGTGGACTCCCGGTTGGGCGGGGTCATCACTCCGGCGTTGTTGATGAGGAAGTGGATCGGGCGGTCCTCGGCGCGGAGTGTGGCGCCCAACGCGGCGACCGAGCTCAGCGAGGACAGGTCCAGTTCTCGTAACGACACGGAGGCGTACGGGGAACGCTGTTTGATTTTCGCGATGGCCGCCTCGCCTTTGCCGCGGTTGCGGACGGGCATGATCACCTCGGCGTTGGCGGCGGCCAACCGGGCGGCCAGGACCGATCCGACGCCGCTGGCGGCACCCGTGACGACGGCGAGTTTTCCGGAGAGGTCGGGGACGGTGATGTCTGCGCTCATGCCGCTAACGGTCGCGGTCGCGCGCCGGGCTATCCACGGCCCTCTTATCCAGGACTTCGCAGAGGGGGATCGGCAGGCCGAGGCTGCGGTGGAGCAGGGCTGGTAGAAACGGAACGAGCTGTCGGGGGGAGCAACCATGATCGATCGAGCCGGACTGGCCGAGTTCCTGCGCCGCCGCCGCGAGTCGCTGCAGCCGGAGGACGTCGGGCTCACGCGCGGGCAGCGGCGGCGGACGTCGGGGTTGCGGCGCGAAGAGGTGGCGACGCTGTGCCACATCTCGGCCGACTACTACAGCCGGCTCGAGCGGGAACGAGGGCCGCATCCGTCCGAGCAGATGATCGCGTCGATCGCGCAAGGGCTGCATCTGTCGCTGGATGAACGCGACCACCTGTTCCGGCTCGCCGGGCACAATCCGCCCACCCGCGGCGGCGCCAGCGATTACATCGGGCCGGGCATGCTGCGCATCTTCGACCGGCTCACCGACACGCCTGCCGAGATCGTCACGGAGCTCGGCGAGACGTTGCGGCAGACGGCTCCGGGGGTGGCGCTGACCGGGGATCTCACGCGGTTCACCGGGCCGGCCCGCAGTATCGGGTATCGCTGGTTCACCGATCCGGCGACGCGGGCGTTGTACCACCCGGACGACCATGCGACGCACGCCCGGGTCTTCGCCTCGGGGCTGCGGAAGGTGGTCACGCTTCGCGGGCCCGGGTCGTGGGCGGCGCGCCTTCAGAAGCTGCTGCTGGAGCGCAGCGAGGAGTTCCGCGCCGTGTGGGACGAGCACGAGATCGGGGTGAGCTATCAGGATGTCAAGCGGTTCGTGCACCCTGAGGTCGGGGTCCTCGAGCTGGCCTGCCAGTCGCTGATGGACCCCGATCAGTCGCAGTTTCTGATGGTCTACACGGCCGCCCCCGGTAGTGAGAGCCACGAGAAACTGCAGTTGCTTTCGGTCATCGGAACTCAGGAGCTGGGCCGCTCGGTGCCCGGTCGATGACGGTCAGACCAGCGCCGGGGCCGGGGTGTCCGCGCCCGGTGCCCGCCGGGTTGCGGACAGCGCGCCGGACAGCAGCGGCAAAACCAGTGCCAGCGTCGCGGTCACGCCGAGGCCGGAGATGACGAGCAGCCAGCGGCCACCGACCGCGCCCAGCAGCGCGGCGCCGGCGACGTACGCGAGCATTTCGGCGGCGTACGGGAAGAAATAGATGGTGCCGAAGACCGTGCCCAGGCGGTCGGCCGGCACATGCCGCTGCACCAGCGTATCCGCGGCCACGTTGTGCCATCCGGCGCCCGCACCGGCCAGGGCCTGCGCGGCCACCGCGGCGACGACCGCGAAGCTCAGACCGGTCAGGATCGTTCCGGTGCCGATGGCCAGCAGCGACGCGTACAGGATGAGGTCGATGCGGACCCGGTCGGCGCGGCGGGCGATCAGCAGCGGACCGGCGACCATGCCGACGCCGTAGGCGGAGGTGAGCAGGCCGACCGCGACCGGGCCGGCGCCCAGACCATCCTGGACCAGCGGCACCAGGGCCACGTTGTCGAGCGCGGCGAAGGTGACCATCAGCAGGAAGCCGAACGCGACCGCCCGGACGACCTGATTGGTACGGACCACGCCGAGCCCGTCGCGCAGGACCGCGCGCAGCGGCTGGGCGGTGGTCGCGCCGCGGCGGGCCAGTGGTCGCAGCCCGGCCACGAGCGCCGCGGAGACGAGGAACGAGAGCACGTCGAGCAGCAATGTCGGCGTCAGCCCGGCCACCGACAGCAGCACGCCGCCGAGTGCCGGGCCGGCCGCGAGCCCGGTGTTGACGCCGACGGCCAGGCGCGCGTTCGCCTCGCCCAGACGGTCCCGGCCGACCAGATCCGGTAGCAGGCTGCGGCCCGCGGGCGTGAACGTCGTCGCGGCCACCGACGCGGCCGCGACCAGCGCGAGCAGCACCGGCAGCGACGGGCTGAGCAACGCGATCGCCGTGTAGAGCACCGCCTGGCTCAGGTCGCAGACGACGATGATGCGGCGCTGGTCGTAGCGGTCGGCGAGCGCGCCGAGTGCGGGGCCGAACAGCCGGGGCACGGTGGCCGCGATCAGGAGGAAGCCGACGGCGGTGCCGCCGTAGCGGTCGAAGACGGCGACCAGCAGGGCGGTGCGGGCGATCTGGTCACCCGCGTACGACACGAGCCGAGCGGTCCAGTACCGATGGAATGCCGCATTCATGAGAACACCCCCGTGCCTCGACGTTTCTCGCAAGGCATTGTTACTCATGAATTCGGATAAGGCGGTGTCGGGTTCGCTACAGCAAATCGGTGTTTCGGGTCATGGCGCGCCGGGCTATGGTCGGGATCATCGAAATTCGGAATCGCTTCGCACCGGGGGATCTCATGATCATGCAGGCGCAGACGTCCACGTATGTCGGTCCGGGGTATGTCGGTCCGGGTCGTTCGGGCACGTGGATGGGCCCGGGCCGGTCGGCCACGTGGGTCGGCCCGACGCGCAAGTGGGTCGGCCCGACCTTCTGGGCCGGCCCGACCCGCTAGGCCCTTTTCCCGCAATTAGCGAATGGTCCGGCAACGCCCCGACGGTGGGGCGGCCGGACCATTAGGTTGCTATTCCTCGGTTATTCCTGAGTCGCCACCGCGGCGCGCCTGGGCAGCACCCAGTTCGGCCGCGGGAAGTGGCAGGTGTAGCCGTTCGGGTAGGTGATCAGGTAGTCCTGGTGCTCGGGCTCGGCCTCCCAGAACGGGCCGGCGGGCTCGATCGCCGTGACGGCCTTACCCGGCCACAGCCCCGACGCGTCCACGTCCGCGATCGTGTCGCGGGCGACCTGCTCCTGGTCGGGCGTGACCGGGAAGATCGCCGAGCGGTAGCTCGTCCCCATGTCGTTGCCCTGCCGGTTCAGCGTCGACGGGTCGTGGATCTGGAAGAAGAACGCCAGGATGTCCCGGTAGGTCGTCAGACTCGGGTCGAAGACGATCTCCACGGCCTCCGCGTGACCGGGGTGGTTGCGGTAGGTCGCGTGGTCGTTGTCGCCACCGGTGTAGCCGACCCGGGTGTCCAGCACCCCGGGCTGCCGGCGAATCAGATCCTCCATGCCCCAGAAACACCCTCCGGCCAGCACGGCCGTCTCGGTGCCGGGCTCGCGGGTGATCCGGCCGGTGTCGTTGATACCGCTGGTCATGATGCGTTCTCCTTGGTGCTGTCGGACTCGAACAGCGATAGGTACTGGCCGTAGCCCTGCGCCTCGAGCTCGGAAACCGGGATGAACCGCAGCGCGGCCGAGTTCATGCAGTAGCGCTGGCCGCCGGCGTCGATGGGACCGTCGTCGAAGATGTGGCCGAGGTGACTGTCGGCCCCGGTGGAGCGGGCCTCCTTGCGGATCATCCCGTACGACCAGTCGGTCTTGGTCGCGACAACACCCGGCTCGATCGGCTTGGTGAAGCTCGGCCATCCCGTGCCGCTGTCGTACTTGTCGGTGGAGGAGAACAGCGGCTGACCCGAGACCACATCCACGTAGATTCCGGGCTCGTGGTGGTCGAAGTACTCGTTACGGAAGGCCGGCTCGGTGGCGTCCTTCTGGGTGACGCGGAACTGGTTGTCGGTGAGACGGCTCAGCGCCTCAGGCGTCTTGCTGTACTCGTGCGACACGATCTCTCTTTTCTGTCGTCGCTGGCTGCGATGGCAATCGACATAACACCGAAGCGACGAGGTTTGGTCCCGGCTCTGGCGCGTGGGGCGTGATGTGGCCCACACCGCCGTCAGTCGGACCATGAAGGCCAGTTGTCATCCACGTCGGCCTGATCTGAAGCCTGTCGTGGACCATATGGTCCAGTCTAGTGCTGGCCGGCATCGGGCGGAATTTATGAAGCTGGTTTTTGTTATCGCACGTGCCGAGGTTTTGGACTTGAGCTGGGGGAAGAAGCACTGATGGCTCGTTCGACCGCTATCCGCCCGATCGTCACGATGCGCAGCACGGCCGGGACCGGATCCACCTATGTCACTCGCAAGAGCCGCCGCAACGACCCGGACCGGCTGGTTCTGCGTAAGTACGACCCTGTCCTGCGCCGGTACGTGGAGTTCCGCGAGGAGCGCTGACGACAAAATGATGGGCGGACCTCGTGTCCGCCCATCATTTTTATGCCCGGGTCTAGCGCGGCGCGTCTGACGGCTCTGCTGCGTCGGTGGGGGTCATCTTGTTGGAAATGATTTTCGTTGTAAAGTGGCCGCCATGTCCAACGTCTGTGACGTGACCGGCGCCAAGCCCAGCTTCGGCAACGCCGTGTCCCACTCGCACCGCCGCACCCGCCGCACCTGGAATCCCAACGTGCAGCGGCGCCGTTTCCGGCTCGCGGACGGCCGCGCCGTACGCCTCAACGTCAGCACCACCGGCCTGAAGATCATCGACCGGGACGGCATCGACGCCGTGGTGGCCCGGATCCGGGCCCGGGGGGTGCGGGTCTGATGGCCAAGAGCAGCGACATCCGCCCGGTGATCAAACTGCGCAGCACCGCGGGCACCGGATACACCTACGTCACGCGCAAGAACCGCCGCACCAACCCGGACCGGCTGGTGCTCCGCAAGTACGACCCGGTGGCCCGCCGGCACGTCGACTTCCGCGAGGACCGTTAAGCCGCGGGGGCTCGGCTCGGTGGTTACGGGTATGCCCGGTTGACCGCCTCGGCCGCCGCCCACAGGATCGCCTTGACCTCGTTGGTGGCGGCCAGCCCGGGCATCCGCACGGCCACCGCGCGACGCACCTCGTCGGACGCGAGCAGCCGGACGAGCCCGGCCAGCTGGATGGCGTGGGCACGGATCGCCGGCGTGGCTCTGCCGCTTGACGAGGCCAGGACGGCGGTGAGCTGGTCCTCGAAGTCGGGGCCGGCGCCCGGCGGTCCGTCCAGGACATCCGCCGGATCGATCCCCGCGATGAGAACCTGGACGATCGCCTCGGCGGGCGTGGTGCCGGCGGGACGGTCCGCGACCGCGCCGAGAAGCTCCGCGTCCGATGCCATCACGCCAGCGTAGCCGCGTACGACCTCAGCCGTTGAAAACGCCCGTCACCGGCAGATCGCAGGCCTGCTGTGCCTGGCGCGCGTGCGTGTCCATCGATTTCGCCAGCGTGACCAGACCGGAGAACCCGGAACCGGTGCCGTCGTTCTCGCCCATCAGGTCGGCGAGCCGGTCGATGTCGCCGGCAAAGCCGTTCACCGCCGACTTGAGCTCACCGTCGAACAGCAGCATGTGGCCGTACCCGCGCAACTCGTCGCTGGCCTCGCGCAGCTTCACGACGTCGCCGGCGCGCGGCTCGTCCGCGTCCCCGGCGAAGTGGTGCAGCGAGGTGCCCTCGCTCAGCGACGAGCAGATGGTGTGCCGGGCGAACGCGTTCACCCCGAACACTCCCGTGCCCAGCAGGGCCACCGCGGCGATCACACCGATGAACGGACCCTTGCGTACGCCTCGCCGGCCGCCTCGCGCGGGGCCGGGCGGTTCCGGCTGCACGAGCCACGGCGGCGGGGCCGGATTCCCGTACGGGCTGGGGTAAGAACCGGGCTGCATCGAGGCCGCACCTCTCAATCTTCGTCGGCCACTGCTTTCGGCAGCCCGTGCCCCGGGTTGAGCTGTTGGCGCAGAAAACGCTGCTCCGGTTCGGTCTGGGCAAGATCCAGAGCTTGCCGGTACGCCCGTTGAGCCTCGCTTTCCCGCCCGGCGCGACGCAGCAGCTGCGCCCGGGTGGAATGGAAATAGCGATAGTGCTCGAGGTCGAGGCGGTCGAGGATGTCCAGCCCGGCGGCCGGCCCGTCGATCTCCGCGACCGCGATCGCCCGGTTCATCTCGACGATCGGCGAGCCCGTCAAGCGGGCGAGCGTCCCGTAAAGGGCGGCGATCTGCCGCCAGTCGCGGGGCTGCTGGAGGTGCAGGTCGGCGATGGCGGCCTGCACCAGGTACGGCCTCGCGGGATTTCGCGAAAACGAACGTTCGTTCGCCAGGCTGGGGCTCGCGTCGGCGTTAGCGATGCCGCCGCTCTGGCGGGTCATCGCCCGGTCGAGCAGCTCGCGGCCCTCGGCGATCTGCGGCCCGTCCCACAGCGTGCGGTCCTGGTCGTCGAGCAGGACCACCTCGCCGTCGCGGAGGCGGGCCGCACGCCGGGCGTCGTGCAGCAGCATCAACGCCAGCAGCGCGAGCACCTCGCCCTCGTCCGGCATCAGAGTGGCGAGCGCCCGGCCCAGATGGATGGCCTCGGCCGCGAGATCGACCCGGCCGCCGCCCCAGCCCTGGTTGAAGATGAGGTAGACCACCGCGAGCACCGCCGCCAGCCGGTCCGGCAACTGATGGCCGGCCGGCACCGCGAACGGGATGCCGGCGTCGCGGATCTTGTGCTTGGCCCTGGTCAGCCGCTTGCTCATGGTCTCGAACGGGATCAGGAACGCGAGCGCGATCTCGTCGGTGGACAGGCCGCCCAGCGTGCGCAGGGTGAGCGCCACCTGGGCGTCCAGCGCGAGCGCCGGGTGGCAGCAGGTGAAGATCAGCTCCAGCCGCTCGTCCGGGATGGCCGCGCTGTGGTCCATAACCGCCCCCTCAAAGACCGATGCCGGAGCGTCCGCCTCCAGATCGCGGGCGAGCAGCCTCGTCTTCGCCGCCAGCACCCGCTGCCGCCGAAGACGGTCGACGGCCCGGTTGCGTGCCGTGGTGATCAACCAGCGGGTCGGGTTGCTCGGCTCGCCGTCGCGGGGCCACCGCTCGGCGGCGATCGCGAAGGCCTCGGCGGCGGCCTCCTCGGCCAGCTCGATGTCGCCGAGGATGCCGACCAGCGTGGCCAGCACCCGCCCCCACTGCTCGCGGAAGACGGCGTCAAGCGCCACGGAACCGCCCGTCGAGCACCGGACGCACCTCGATCGCGCCGCTGGGCCGGCTGCCGTGCACCTGCTGGGCGACGGCGAGCGCCGCGTCCAGGTTCTCCGCCTCGATGACGATCAGCCCGGCCAGATACTCCTTGCTCTCCACGAACGGGCCATCGGTGAGCAGCCCGCCCCGGTGCAGCGTGGTGGCCGACTCCGCGGCGTGCAGGCGGGCCCAGCCGTCCACGAACGGCTCGTCGAGCATCTCGACCACGGTGCCCGGAATGTCACGGCTCGCACGGTCCGGGTCGTTCTCGGTGTTATAGATCAACAGGGCGTACCGCATAGCTCCTCCAACCGGCGACGGAAGACCGCTTCGAGTATCAGACGAGCGGGGTCCGGGCGTACGGACAAAAAAGCGCGAGAAATCGTGTCCGCCCGGCGCCCGGTCGTTCGTCTTGGCTCCAAATTCCCTCGGAGGAGGAGCCGATGATGAAGCAACGATGGGTACTCGCCCTGACCTCGGTCGCGTATTTCATGGTGGTGCTCGACTCGCTGGTCGTGGTCACCGCGCTGCCCCGGATGCGGCAGGACCTCAACGCCGGCCTGGACGCGTTGCAGTGGACCGTCAACGCGTACGGGATCGCCTTCGCCGCCGGCATCATCACGGCGGCCGCGCTCGGCGACCGATTCGGGCGGCGCCGGGTCTTCACGCTCGGGCTGGCACTGTTCACGGTGTCCTCGGCGGCGTGCGCGCTCGCCCCGGACGTGCACGCGCTGATCGCGGCCCGCACGATTCAGGGACTGGGCGCGGCCGTCGTGCTGCCGCTGAGCCTGACCATTCTCACCACCGCGTTCCCGCCGGAGCGTCGTGGTCTCATCGTCGGCATCTACGGCGGTCTCGCCGGTCTCGCGATTGCGGCCGGCCCCCTCGTCGGCGGTGCCGTCACCGAGGGCTTGGACTGGCATTGGATTTTCTGGCTCAACGTGCCGATCGGCGTGGTCGCCCTGGTGCTCGGGGCGCGGCTGCTGCCGGAGAGCTTTGGTACGCCCGAGCGCCTCGACCTGCTCGGCGTGGTGCTGGTGACCGGCGGGGTGGTCGCGCTGGTCTGGTCGTTGGTACGCGCCAACGACGCCGGCTGGACGAGCCCGCAAACCGTGGGCGCGCTGCTGGCCGGGGGCGCGTTGCTGGCGGGGTTCGTCGGCTGGGAGCGGCGCGCCCCGGCGCCGATGGTGCCGCTTGGTCTGTTCCGCGGCCGGGCCTTCGCGGCCGGCAACGTGGCGACGTTCTTCATGTCCGGCGCGACGTTCGCCGCGGCCTTCTGGGTCACCCAGGAGTTCCAGTACGCCCGTGGGTACTCCCCGGTCTCGACCGGCTTGCGCTTGCTGCCGTTCTTCGCGACGCTGATGGTCGTGGCGCCGCTCGCCGGGGCGCTGTCGGACCGGATCGGCCGCCGCCGCATCATGGTGACCGGCCTGACCCTGCAGGCCATCGGCTTCGCCTGGGTGGCCGCGCGCGGTGGCCTGGACGCGACTTGGGTGGAGTTGGTCGTGGCCCTCGCGGTGGCCGGCGTCGGCATCTCGATGGCTCTGCCGACCGTGCCGACCGCGGTCCTGAACGCGGTGCCGACGGCCCGGCTGGGCAAGGCTTCCGGTATCAACTACATGGCCCAGCGGTTCGGCGCCGTGTTCGCGATCGCCATCGGCACGGCGGTGTTCTCCGCGTCCGGCCGGTTGGGTGACCCGGTCTCGGTGACCGCGGGTTTCCGGCCGGCGCTCTGGTCTGCCGCCGTGTTCGCCGCGCTGGGCGCCGTGGCCGCGCGGGTCATCCCGGCCGCCGGCACCTCCCCGGTCGAGGCGTCCCGCCCCCTCGACGAGACGCCCCTGGCCGTTCGGCGGTGATTGCGGCTTTACCTGGCCCACCCCGAGTACACGCGGGTCGACGACTGCATGGCGGATGTCGCGGAGGCGTACGGGGGAAGGATTTTGACCTGCCAGCGGTCCGGATGCGGGGCGCACTATTCACCCATGACCTCCTCCGAGCTGGGCGCTTTCCTCAAGGCCCGTCGCGCAAGCCTCACCCCGTACGCGGTCGGTCTGCCGGAGTTCGACGGCCGGCGCAAGGTGAAAGGCTTGCGCCGCGAGGAGGTGGCGCAGCTCGCCGCGATCAGCGTCGACTACTACACCCGGCTCGAACAGGGCCGCGTTCAGGCGTCCGCGGCGGTGCTCGCCACGCTCTCCCGGGCGCTGCGACTCGGCGACGACGAGGAGACTTACCTGTACGAGGTCGCCGGCAAGACGGACGCACGGCCGCGTCGCCGCCGCGGCACGCAGAAGGTGCGCCCGGCCATGCGGCGGCTGCTCGACCAGCTCACCGAGAGTCCGGCGATCGTGCTCGGCAAACGGATGGACGTGCTGGCCTGGAACCACACGGCGGCCGCGCTGTTCACCGATTTCGGGGCGCTGCCGCCGGCCCGGCGCAACTATGTGAGCCTGCTGTTCACCGAACCCGCCGTTCGCGACCTGCACCGCGACTGGCGGCACGACGCCCGGGACGCGGTGGCCGCGCTGCGGATGCAGGCGGCGGCCGATCCGGACGACCCCGAGCTGGCCCGGCTGGTGGGCGAGCTCGCGGTGCGCGACAGCGACTTCCGTGCCTGGTGGGCCGAGCGCCGGGTGAACAGCGCCAGCTACGGAACCAAGCACTACCACCATCGGGTGGTCGGCGACCTCACGCTCGACTGCGACGTCTGGGCCAGCCCGGACGGCAGCGGTCAGCAGCTCATGGTCGTCACCGCCGAACCCGGAACACCGTCGCACGACGCTTTGCGCATCCTGGCGTCGTGGACCACCTTGATAAAAGAGGATTTTTGATGAAAAAGCATGATGTGTCGTTCGACAGCGCGGGGATCTCGCTCGCGGCCCACCTCTACGTTCCCGAGGGTGCCGCAGGAAGCAGGGCGATCGTGGTCGGCCACCCCGGCAGCGGCGTGAAGGAGCAGGCCGCCGGCCTGTACGCGCGGCTGCTGGCCGAGCGGGGTTTCGTGACGCTCGCCTTCGACGCCGCCTATCAGGGCGAGTCCGGGGGAGTGCCGCGCGGGCTGGAAGACCCGGCCCACCGCGTCGAGGACTTCAAGGCCGCGGTGACCTATCTGGGCACCCGCCCCGAGGCCGACCCGGACCGGATCGGTGCCCTCGGTATCTGCGCCTCCGGCGGATACGTGCTCAACGCGGCTGCCAGCGACCACCGCATCCGGGCGGTCGCCACCGTCAGCGCCGCCGACATCGCCCGGCAGTTCCGCTTCGGCGCGGACGGCGACCAGGATCCGGCGGTCTTCCAGGGCATGCTGGACGCCGCCGCGGCGGCTCGCAGCGGCGCCGGGCCGCAGACCTTCGAGCTCTTCCCCGAGGCGCTCCGCACCGCCGGCGGGCACGCGGGTGAGGGCTACGACTACTACATGACGCCGCGCGCCCAGCACCCCCGCTCGATCAAGCAGATGTCGTGGGAGAGCGTCGACCGCATGGCGATCTTCGACTCGTACGCCGCGATCCCGCTGCTCACCCGGCCGCTGCTGATGATCGTCGGGCGCCGGGCGGTCACCTCCTGGATGACCGTCGAGGCCCTCGGGAAGGCGACCGGCCCGAAGCGGATGTCCTGGATCGAGGGTGCCAGCCACGTCGACCTCTACGACAAGAGCGAGTACGTCGGGCCCGCCGTCGAGCAGCTCACCGACTTCTACGCCGTGCTCGGGCGTAACGGGATCGGGTTGTCCGCCGGCACCACCGACCAGGCGCTCGCGGCCAGCGGTTCGAGCAACTGAGCGCACCTGCGGGTGGCCTCGTCGCCCAGGTGCCGCCACGGCGGCGCGGCCAGCTCATCGGTGAGGGTTTCCACCTTCTCGTACGCCTCCCGCCCCGCGGCCGTGGCCGACCCGTCCGCGGCGACCCAGCCCCGGCCGCGTAACCGCTCGGCGGCCGCCAGCCACTCGTCGTCCGTCCAGCCCCGCGCGGACTGCATGCTCGCCCGCAGATCGCCGCCCTCGAGCGCGACCCTCCACACCAGACTCTCGCACCCGTCGACCCCGGCGGTCAGCAACGCGGCCACGTGCCCGTCGCCACGGTGCTCGCGCAGCACCGTGGCGGCGTGCCACAGCCGCTCGACCGGGTGCGCGGGCTCGGGAAGCGCGGCGTAGGACGCGGCGAGCACCCGGCCGGGCAGATCCACGGCACGGGCGGCCGTGGACAACAGATCGGCGGCCTCGGTGACGTCCGCGCCGGACCGCAACTCGTCCAGCGCGGCACGGGCCCCGGCGGTGCGCGCCTCCAGCGCCGCCTGCGGGGTGATCCTGGTCCAGACGTCCGGGAACGCGCGCGACACCATCGCGGGCGCGAAACCGAAGAACGCGGCGATGACCGGCGCCGGGCCGACCGCGCCGAGCGGGGCCGCCCGGCCGGCGAAGTAGCGGCGCCAGAAGCCGCGCAGCCCGGCCGCCTCGAAGATGGCCGCGGAGTGCGGGGCGAAGTACGTGACCGCGTGCACCGGCTCGAAGAGAGACCACATGCGGCGCGGGACCGAGAGGGAATCCATGCCGCACGATACAACGGGCGACCCACATCACACCGTGTCACAGCGGTTCGGGCTATTCCGTCTACAGGGAATGAGACGTTGGCTGCGAGCCGGACTGATCCTGTTGATCGTCATGGAGGCGGTGGTCGGATTCTGGCAGTACGAATTCGATATAGCGGGCCTCGGACTGGGGTTTGTGGTGGCGTTGTTGTTCGCCGCGGTGAGCCTCGATCATCGGCTGCTCATCGCGTCGTTGACAGCGTTCGCCGCCTACGCCGGTGTCCATTTTGTCTACCAAGTTCTGCATTTCGATCAAGCGCGCGCGATGACCGCCGCGCTGCTCTTCGAAGTTTTGCTGGCGATCGGCCTGCTGGCCCTCGCCGGACGCGTACGGCGTCCGGCCAGCCGGCGCAATGTCGCTTTCTACGTTCTCGGTGACGACCCCCGGGTGGCGGCCGTGACCAGTAGGAACCATCGGGTGTGACGTAGCCGACGTGCGGGCCCGCGATGTCACAGACGCGGCCCCTGTTCCGTCTTAAGAACGTGGCGAAGCCAAGTAAGCAGCGCCGACCGAACCGCATTATCGCGGCGGCGGCCGAAGCCGACCAACAATATCGGGTGGCGACCCCGCTGCGGTCGCTGCTGAACAAGGTCTTCCCGGATCACTGGTCGTTCCTGCTGGGCGAGATCGCGTTGTTCTCGTTCATTGTCCTGTTGATCAGCGGGGTTTTCCTCACCATATTCTTCGATCCGTCGATGCAGCCCGTGACGTACCACGGCTCCTACACGGCATTGCGCGGAACCGAGGTTTCCCGGGCGTACGAAAGCGCACTTGATATTTCGTTTGACGTGCGCGGGGGTCTTTTCGTCCGGCAGTTGCACCACTGGGCGGCGCTGCTGTTCATGGCCTCGCTCGTGGCGCACCTGGCGCGCATGTTCTTCACCGGCGCGTTCCGCCGGCCGCGCGAGGCGAGCTGGATCATCGGCGTCGTGCTGTTCGTGCTCGGCTTCCTCGAGGGGTGGAGCGGCTACGGACTGCCGGACGACGGGCTCTCCGGCACCGGCCTGCACATCGCGCAGGGCATCATGCTGTCGATCCCGGTGGCCGGCACGTGGATCTCGGCATCGCTGTTCGGCGGCGAATACCCGGGCGACGTCATCATCACCCGGCTCAACGTGCTGCACTCGTTCGTGCTGCCGGTCGCCGTGCTGGGCGTCTTCGCGCTCCTCATCGGACTGTCGCTGAAGCAGAAGCCGGCCCAGTTCCCCGGCCCGCGGCGCACCGAGGAGAACGTGGTCGGCGAGCGGCTGTTCCCCCGGTACGCGATGAAGCGCGGCGGCCTGTTCTTCATCGTCTTCGGCGTGCTGGCGGCGATCGCGGGCCTGCTGCAGATCAACCCGATCTGGCTGTACGGCCCGTCGTCCGGCGCCAACGCGGCCTCGTCCAGCCAGCCCGACTGGTACGTGATGTTCCTCGACGGCCTGCTGCGCATCTTCCCGCCGTGGCAGATCACCATCCCGATCGGCGACGGATACTCGATCCCGCCGGTGTTCTGGCCCGGCGTCGTCCTCTTCGGCGGGATGCTCACCGCGGCCGCCTTGTATCCGCAGCTGGAACGCCGGCTCACCAAGGACAAGGGCTGGCACAACCTGCTGCAGCGACCGCGCGACGTGCCGCAGCGCACCGGCGTGGGCGCGATGGCGCTGACCTTCTACGCCGTCGCGATGATCTCCGGCGCCAACGACATCATCGCCGACAAGTTCCACATCAGCGTGAACGCGATGGTCTGGGGCGGCCGGATCGCGCTGGTGCTGGGCCCGCCGATCGCGTACTACATCACCGTGCGGATCTGCCTCGGCCTGCAGCAGCACGACCGCGAGGTGCTGGCGCACGGCATCGAGACCGGCATCATCCGCCGCTCGCCCAACGGCGGTTTCGTCGAGGTCCATCAACCCCTTTCGGACAAGCCTTTGCCGTACGCCGGTTGGGCCGTCCCCAAGAAGATGAACCGGGTGGGCGGCCTCGCGCCGGCGGTGAAGGGCTTCTTCTTCCCGGTGGAGCAGGTCCCGGACGCGAAGCCGCGCGAGGTCGAGTCGAAGAGGTGAGCTGACCAGACGGCCCGGCCACCCCCCTCTCGGGTGGCCGGGCGTTAGGGTGCTCGGATGCCTTTCCTGCCGCGGTCGACGCCGGCAGCCTCGGGGGTGTCGTCCCGCGCGATCGCCGCCTTGCTGGACCGGCTCGAACGACAGTCGGTCGAGTGTCACTCCATCATGGTCGTGCGCCGAGGTCACGTGCTGGCCGAGGGCTGGTGGGCGCCGTACTCGGCCGGCCGCCCGCACCTCCTCTACTCGCTGACCAAATCGTTCACCTCCGTCGCGGTGGGGCTCGCCATCGCCGACGGGCTGCTCTCGCTCGACGATCGGGTCGTGGACGTGCTGCCCGGCCACGTTCCGGAGGACGTCTCCGAACAAGGCCGCCGCGTCACCGTTCACCACCTGCTGTCGATGACGAGCGGGCACCGTACGGACAGCCTCGCCGAGGCCTGGCAGCTCGAACCGGACGATCTGGTGAAGGGCTTCCTGCGTGTGCCGTTCCCCGACCCGGAGGGAACCCGACACGCCTACGACAACGCGACCACCTTCCTGCTGGCCCGGATGGTGGAACGGGTGACCGGCCGCGACCTGCCGGGGCTGCTCGACGAGCGCCTGTTCGAGCCGATGGGTGTCGATCACGCCGAGTGGGACCGGGTGGCGAGCGGCGCCGCCTTCGGGTTCCACGGGCTGCATCTCACGACCGAGGCCGTCGCGGCGTTCGGCGAGCTGCTGCGGCGTGACGGCCGCTGGGGAGACCGGCAACTCGTTCCGCGCGAGTGGGTGCGGCTCGCGACCAGCCGGCACGTCGAGACGCTGCCCGCGGAGGTTGGCGGTGCGGGCGCCGATTTTCTCCGCGGATACGGGTACCAGTTCTGGATGTCCCGGCACGGCTACTTCGGGAACGGCGCCAACGGCCAGCAATGCCTGGTCGTTCCCCAGCACGACCTCGTCGTCGCCATGACCGCCGCCACGATCGACGAGCAACTCGCGCTGGACGCGATCTGGGAGTGCCTGCTGCCCGGCATGGATGACGCCGACAGCGCCCATGACGACGAGGCTCTCGCCGATCGGCTGTGGCTGCTGTCGCTGCCGCCGGTGCCCGGCGCAGCCGCCCCGGAACGCTCGGCCGAAGCGAAACTCGAGGCCTCCGCCGAGGATTCGCCGCTGGCCGGCGGCACCACGGTGTGCGTCGACCCGATCGAGGGCGGGTGGCTTGTGCGGTTCGGGTCGGAGCTCACCGTCGAGGCCGGATACGGCGATTGGCGGGAAAGTTCGCCGCTCGGCCGGCCGATCGCCACGACCGGCGCCTGGCAGGGCGACACCTTCGTCGCCGACCTCTATGTCATCACCACCCCGCACCGGGTCCGGCTGGTGATCGACGCCGATGCCGGGACGGCCACGGCGACCTGGAACACCGTGCCCCTGACCAAACCCGATCTGCTGGTGCACCTGCGGTCGCCGCTGATGACACGGCCCGACGTCGCCTGACGCGGCTACGGCAGCAGGACCACCGCGTCGCCGCCCGCGCCCTGGGTGGCGAGCTGTAACGCGGCGTTCGCCTCGGTCAGCGGGAACGTGCGCACGGGCGGGAAGCGGACGCCGCCGTCGCCGGTCATCGAGCCGAGCAGCGCCAGCTGGGCGCCGTCCGGGCGGACGACGTGGTAATGGGTCTCGATGTCGCGGGCCTCGGGCAGCGTCGAGTCGGTGATGCTGGCCAGCCGGCCGCCGTCGCGCACCACGGACATCGCGAAATCGATGCCGTCCGGGGCCGCGTTGACGGCCGCGTCGAGGCCCTGGCCCACCTCGCGCTGCCAGCCGTCCCGGGTACGGTCGACCAGCCGCACCTTGCCGTGGCCGGCGAGGCGCTCCAGGCCGCGCGGACCCGCGGTGGCCACCACCTCGGCGCCGACCAGCAGGGCGAGCTGGACGATCAGCGAGCCGGTCACGCCGCCGGCGCCGTGCACCAGCAGCCGTTCGCCGGAGTCGAGCCGCAGCACGTCGTGCAGGACCTGGTACGCGGTCAGCGCCGGCACCGGGAAGGCCCCCGCGGCCGCCTCGTCGAGCTCCTCGGGCCGGATCGCGACCGCGGTAACCGGGGCTAGCACCTGCTCGGCCCAGCACGCGCCGCGGCGCAGCGGATACACGAAGGTCATCACCGCGTCGCCGACCATGAAGTCGTCGGAGCCGGTCGCCGCGACCACCCCGGCCGCCTCGACGCCCAGGGCGTGCGGCAGCTCCAGCCCGCTGGCCCAGTCCTCGACGCGCATGATGTCGTCCCAGCTCGCCACCCCGGCGGCGCGGACGTCGATGAGCACCTCGTCGTGGGCCGGCGCGGGCGGGCGGGGCAGGTCGAGCGGGCGTACCTCGCCCGACGGTTCGGCGATTCCGGCAGCGCGCACGGCGGCCCCTCCTCAGCGGGTTCGCGTGGCCGGCTCCCGGACGTAGGTCGCGGTCAGCTCGTACACCAGGTCGGCCATCTCCTTGGGCGGCACCGAGCAGCCGTCGTGCAGCCACGACTTCAGCAGCAGGAACATCCCCCCGCTACGGTAGTCGATCACATAGCCGAGCAGTGGGGGAGAAGCGATGTCCTCCCGCCCGTAGCGGGTGAACATATACATCAGGTCGGAAATGTGCAGCCGGATGCGGTCCATCAGCCGGTCCCGGTCCTCCAGCCGCATCACCAGCTCCAGGGACCCCGCGTGCCGGCGCCACTCCTCGAACGCCGCGACGAACAGCTCGCGCAGGCCGGTCCGGTGGGGGTGCGAGGGCGCCGGCACGAGAGCCGCGCGGATGCTGTCGAAGATGTCGTCGATGTGGCTCAGCAGCAGATCTTCCTTGGACGTGAAGTGCAGGTAGAACGCCTGCCGGGACACGTCCGCGTGGGCCGCTATCTGACTGACGGTGACCTTCGACAGCGACTCGCGCCGCAACAGGTCGATGATCGACTCCTGGAGCACCTTGCGGGTCCGGCGGGACCGGCGATCCTGGCTCATGAAAGGTGATCCCCCGCGGCTGCGTGTTCCAGTTTCTCCGGCGCGCGCACGATGTCGATGGTCTCGATGCGCCCGCCGCCGGTGCCGAACGACACCACGAAGTCCAGGTGGTCGCCGTCGTAGCGGGCGATGCCCAGCACCCCGTTGACCATGACGAGGTCGGCGCGCCGGTCCGGGACGTACCGGGCCAGCAGCCCGAGGATGAACCGGGCCACCTTCTCCGCGCCCTGGACCGGGCGCCGGGCCGCGCTGACCTGGCCGCCGCCGTCCGACGTCGCGACGACGTCGTGGTCCAGCAGCGAGACCAGCCCGTTCAGGTCCCCGCCGGCGGCCGCCGCGAGGAACGCCGACACCGTCCTCTTGTGCTCGTCCGCGTCCACCTTCAGCCGCGGCGTGCTGGCCTGCACATGGCCGCGCGCCCGCGACGCCAGCTGCCGGACCGCCGCGGGCGTGCGGCCGACCACCGAGGCGACGTCCTGGAACGGCATCGCGAACAGATCGTGCAGTACGAACGCCGTACGCTCGGCCGGGGTCAGCGACTCCAGCACCACCAGCAGCGCGTAACTGACGCTGTCGTCCAGGGTGACCCGGTCGGCCGGGTTCGACTCGCTCGGCAGGCGCTCCACGATCGGCTCCGGCAGCCACGGCCCCACGTAGGTCTCGCGGCGCATCCGGGTCGAGCGCAGCGTGTCGAGCGCGGCCCGGGCGACCGCCACGGTGGCCCACGCCTCGACGTCGAGCACCCGGTCCCGGCGGTCCGCGCCGACCAGCTTCAGCCAGGTGTCCGAGACGGCGTCCTCCGCGTCGCTGTACGTGCCCAGCACCGAGTACGCCACGCGGATCAGCCGCGGGCGTGCGGCGTCGTACGCCTGCGCTAGTTCCTCTTCACGGCCCACGGCTCGTTCGCCCCCCTCCGGACTTTTCACCCTGTGGACGAGGCAGAGCCGCGAGAAGTGACATGAACGCCCAGCATGTGACGGCTGCCTCTTTCGGCCGAGGGTAAACCGGCGGTGACATTCGTGGGTCGGCCGGTCCGCCGTATTGTCTAGGCAGTTCCTGCTCGCCCTTTTCGTCGGAGGGGTACGCCGTGCCCATGGCCACGCCGGTCGTCCAGTCGCTGCCGCGGCAGATCCGCGAGTACATCCTCGAGGGGATCGTCAGCGGCCGCTGGAAGCCGGGCGAGCGGATCGTCGAGCGGGGGATCGCGGCCGAGCTGGACGTCAGCCAGACCCCGGTCCGGGAGGCGCTGCGCGAGCTTGAGGTGCTGCGGCTGATCGAGTCGGCACCGAACAAGGGGGTCCGGGTCCGCAACCTGTCCGCGGCCGATCTCGAGGAGATCTACCCGGTGCGGGCCGGCCTGGAGCAGCTCGCGGCGACGCTGGCCGCGCCGCGGCTGTACGAGGCCGTCACGGTGCTGGAACCCGAGGTCGCGGCGCTGTACGAGGCCGATCGTCTCGGCGACGGCGCGGCGCAGGTCCGGCATACCGTGGCCTTCCACCGCGAACTGGTGCGCGCCTCCGGCAACAGCGTGCTGCTGCACACCTGGGAGTCGCTCGGCATCGAGGTGTGGACGACGCTGGCGATCCGGTGGCTGGGCACCCGGCAGCAGTCGTACGCGGAGGAGCACGAGGCCGTCGTGGCCGCGTTCCGGCGGCGCGATCCCGAGGTCGCCGAGCTGGTCCGGGCCCACGTCCTGGGGTGCGCTCCGCAGCTTTGAGGGTGTCACGCCCCGGGGCTTTGATCGATCATCGATCAGAGCTAGAGTTTGCGGGGACACACGTGGAAGGCGGCGAATGATGAGTGAGCTCGACCAGATCCCGGACCGCGACCCGGAGGAGACGGCTGAGTGGGCCGAGTCCCTCGACGCCGTGACGGCGGCGGCCGGGCCGGAGCGCGCCGCCTATCTGATGCGCCGCACCCTGGAGCACGCCGGTCTGCTGCTGCCCCCGTTACTCGGCACGGACTATCTGAACACGATCTCCACCGCCGCCGAGCCGGCCTTCCCCGGCGACGAGGAACTGGAACGGCGCATCACCGCCTGGAACCGCTGGAACGCCGCCGCGATGGTCACCCGCGGCAGCAAGCTCGGCCTGGGCGGCCACATCGCCACGTACGCCTCGGCCGCGTGGCTCTACGAGATCGGCTTCCAGCACTTCTTCCGCGGCAAGGAGGCGGACGGCTCCGGCGACCAGCTCTACTTGCAGGGGCACGCGTCGCCCGGCATCTACGCCCGCGCGTTCCTCGACGGGCGGCTCAGCGAGGGCCAGCTCGACCGGTTCCGGCAGGAGGCCGGCGGCGACGGCCTCCCGTCGTACCCGCATCCCCGCCGGCTGCCGTGGCTCTGGGAGTTCCCCACCGTCTCGATGGGCCTGGGCCCGATCTCCGCTATCTACCAGGCGCGTTTCAACCGCTATCTGCAGAACCGCGACATCAAGGACACCTCCGGCTCGCACGTGTGGGCGTTCCTCGGCGACGGCGAGATGGACGAGCCGGAATCGACCGCCGCGCTCGCCCTGGCCGGTCGCGAGGGCCTGGACAACCTCACCTTCGTGATCAACTGCAACCTGCAGCGACTCGACGGTCCGGTCCGCTCCAACTTCAAGATCGTCCAGGAGCTCGAGTCGCAGTTCCGCGCCGCCGGGTGGAACGTCGTGAAGTCGCTCTGGGGCTCGGCGTGGGACGAGTTGTTCGCCCTCGACACCACCGGTGCGCTGGTGCGCCGCCTCGGCGAGGTGCCCGACGGTCAGTTCCAGACATACGCCGCTCGAGATGCCTCGTACATCCGGGAGCATTTCTTCGGCTCAAGCCGCGATTTGTCGGATTTGTCCGCCAAGCTGAGCGACGCCAAAATTCTCGAGACCTTCCACTCCTCGCGCGCGGGTCACGAGCCCCGCAAGGTGTATGCGGCGTACCAGGCCGCCGTGGCTCACCAGGGCGCGCCGACGGTGATCCTCGTGCAGACCGTCAAGGGCTACACGCTCGGCCCCGGCTTCGAGTCGCGCAACGCCAACCACCAGATGAAGAAGCTGACCGGCGACGAGTTCCGCGCGCTGCGCGACCTGCTCGAACTCCCGATCCCGGACAGCAAGCTCGGCGACGATCTGGTTCCGTACGTTCATCCCGGCGCCGATTCCCCGGAGGTTCGTTATCTCCGGGAGCGCCGCGCCGCCCTCGGTGGACCCGCTCCCGCCCGGCGGGTCCACCCAGTGGCGCTCCCGGCGCCGTCGCCGAAGCCGTTCGAGGCCCTGGCCAAGGGCTCGGGCACCCAGGAAATCGCGACAACCATGGCCTTCGTACGCCTCATCAAGGACCTGATGCGCGACAAGGAGACCGGCAAGCGATGGGTCCCGGTGGTCCCGGACGAGGCACGCACCTTCGGCATGGAGTCGTTGTTCCCCACCGCCGGTATCTATTCGCCGTCCGGGCAGACCTACGACCCGGTCGACCGGGACATGCTGCTGTACTACAAGGAAGCCACCGACGGGCAGATCCTCAACGAGGGCATCACCGAGGCCGGGTCGATGGCCGACTTCACCGCGGCGGCCACGTCGTACGCCACGCACGGCGAGCCGATGATCCCGTTCTACATCTTCTACGCGATGTTCGGCTGGCAGCGGACCGCCGATCAGATGTGGGCGCTCGCCGACCAGCTGGGGCGCGGGTTCCTCATCGGGGCCACCTCGGGCCGCACCACGATGACCGGGGAGGGGCTGCAGCACGCGGACGGGCACTCGCACCTGATCGCGTCCACCAACCCGGCGGCGGTCGCCTACGATCCCGCGTTCGCGTACGAGATCGCCGTGATCGTGCGGGACGGGCTGCGCCGGATGTACGGGCCCGCCGCGGAGGACGTCTTCTACTACCTGACGGTCTACAACGAGCCGAAAGTGCAGCCCGCGATGCCGTCGGACCCCTCCATCGAGGAGGGCATCATCAAGGGCCTGTACCGGTCCCGGCCGGCCGCCGCGCCGGCCGAGGCGGACGCGCCGCGCACCCAGTTGCTCGCGTCCGGCACGGCCATTCACTGGGCCCTCGAGGCGCAGCGGCTGCTCGCGTCCGACTGGGGCGTGGCGGCCGACGTCTGGTCCGCGACCTCGTGGACCGAACTGCGGCGGGACGCGCTGGCCTGTGACGCCGCGCGGCTCGACGGCGAGGACCGGATCCCGTACGTGACCAAGGCCTTGGACGGCGCGCCCGGCCCGGTGATCGCGGTCAGCGATTGGATGCGGGCGGTGCCCGACCAGATCAACCAGTGGGTGCCGCAGGAGTGGCACTCGATCGGCACGGACGGCTTCGGGCTGTCCGACACGCGCGAGGCGGTCCGCCGGCATTTCGGGGTCGATCCGCAGTCGATCGTGGTGGAGACGCTCGCGGTGCTGGCCCGGCGCGGTGAGGTCAAGCCGTCCGCGGTCCAGGAGGCGCGTCAGAGATACTTCGGCTGAGCCGGTCCGATGTGTGTGGCCCGCCGGTCGTGATCAATTGAACGGCGGGCGATCCACTCCGTAATAGGCGTGAATCTGCGACATCCGGAGCTCCATCCGGGCCACGATCATCACCAGCGTGGCGAGCTCGGCGACGCAGCCGGTGAAACCCCACCACATTTCACCGGCCGGCGCGAATTGCGCCAGCAAGCCGAGCGCGCCCAGGAAAAGGGCGCCGACGACCAGGCCGTAGGTGAGTTCGCGCTGGAGCCGGTGCCACATTTCCTGCGGCTGCCGGTCGCCGCCGAAATGCGAGATCGGCGAATACTTGATCGTGCTGTAGACACCCGCGGCGACCGACAGGAAAAGGGCCGAGAGCCAGCCGTTCCAGGCAGCGACGTGCCCCAGGAAGTAGGCCGGCGGGATCTCCAGGCTGGCGATCAGGAAGGGCGCCGAGCAGTCGACGAAGGACGGCGCCCAGCGGAGCACGATGCTCATCGACAGGTAGTAGTAGAACGTGCACGCGAACAGCAACAACAGGCTGGCGCTCTGCACGGCGATCAGCGGGGACGGCGCCGGAAACGTGTTCTGCGCGAGGAGCCCGAGCGCGACGCCGAGAATGATGCTGATGATCGTGATGAAGCTGGTCGGCGAGACCTCCAGCGAGCGCCTTGTGAGAACCTCGCCGCTGATCGCCTCCAGGGCGCCACCGCGCGTCGATCCGTCGCTCAGCAATTCGCTTGAGTGAGTGATCGATAACGTTATGTGTTCTTGTTCCGGGCCGCCGAGATTCCGCGAATCAAGTGTCACGCCAAGCATGATGCACCCCTTGTCAATAGACCAAAATTAATTGATCACGCGGGGCTTTGTGCCGGGGCGTGCCCGAAATACATGAGTTCCCAAATGGCTTCGTCGGCGAACGTTTCGACAAGGCGGCCGCCCTTGTGGTGCTCGATCGTGAGCAGGCCGGCGAAACGCAGATAGGCCCCGTCGAAGCCGGTCAGCCGGGCCGCCGTGCGCTTCAGCCACGGCAGGTCCTGGACCAGCCAGTTGCGGGCCAGGTCGCGCTTGCGGTCGAAGCTCACGACGTAGCGGTCGTCGCCGTCCACATAGGTGTATCGCACCACGCCCGCCACCGGCTTGCCGGTCTTGCCGTCGGCATACACGTCGCGGCGCTCGAAGGTCAGCTTCGCCGGGTCGTCGCCGATGATCCGGCCGTCGCGGGCCAGCATGAAGATGGGGATCTCGTCGTCCTCGACGCCGGTGATGAAGGAGGCGATGACCGTGTGCGGTCCGGCGTGCCCACGACCCCAATACCAGTCGTGGATAATCCGCTGAAGCCCGACGTTGCCCCAGTTGTGGTCGTGGTAGCCGATACCGGTCGTCTCGTGGCGCTCGCCGTCGACGGTGTAGGAACCGCGCACGGTGCCCTGCGGGACGGCGGGTAACCAGTTGAACTCGTACGCCTGCCTCTCCCCGAAGAGCATGTGCCCGGTTCGGGGACGCCACGCGGGGACGTCCGAGGTCAGCGTGAAGTCGACGTGGGTGCCGCCGGCGGTCGCCTCGACCCGATACTCCACCAGCTTCTCACCCCGGAAACGATTCAACGGCCCCATCCGTACGTCCGTACGCCCGCTCGCGGCCGACCACTCCGCCGCCGGGATCGCGATCGTGTGATGGGACAGCGTGCCGTCCGGCAGTTCCACGTCGACCCGTAACTGCGGGGACAACGGGCTGTTCGCCGCGCCCAGATCCTTGTTCATGAACACCACCACGACCTTGGCGCCGTCGTCGAGATGGGCGTCGAAATACCACCATTCGTACGAGCCGGCGGCGCCGTCGGTGCGGGCGCCGTCCTCCCATTCCCGTACGTGCCGGGGGTCCAGACCGAAGCGTGCGTAGTCGTCGCTGAGCATGTGGGTTCCCTTCCGAAAACCCGAGCGTATGAGCCCTTTGACGTACGCCGATGTCACTTCGCGGGGTTCGACAGCTAGGTGACAGACTTGTCGATGTGTCGCGCGGCGCGTCCCCGGATCGGCGATCTCAGTGTGTCTGCAGCCAGGTCAGCAGGGCGGCGAAGGCCGGTGACATCGCCGTGTCGGACGCCGTGATGGTGGTGGAGTCGTCGCCGTCCTCGACGGTGATCGTGTAGCTCATCGCGTCCCGGGCGTTCCCAGATTTTTCCGGCGCCGCTTCCGCCCTGGCGGCCGTCACCAGATCTCGTAGCTGCGCGGTCGCCTCGGCCGGCAACCGGTCGCTGTCGAGCACGCGGGGGGGCAGCCGCATGTTGATCGCGGCTGCCTGCCCGCCGTGGGTCGCCAGCACGACCCGCATCTAGCCGCTCACCCGGATGCCCACCTCGGCCCACGCCTCCTTGACCGCCTGCTGCTCCCGCGCACCATACAACTGATCCGCCTTGCGGAACGTCGTCTCGGCGAAGTCCTGGAACTGCGTGGTGGGGGTGGAGGCTTTCAACGACTCGTACCAGATGTGGCCCGGCGCGTCCCAGGACTTGCCGCCGATCCCGACCGCTACCAGGTAGAACGCCTTGTTCGGGATGCCCGAGTTGATGTGCACGCCGCCGTTGTCGCCCTCGTCGGTGTCCGGCAGATTGGCGAAGCGGTCCATGTGGTCGGGTTGCGGGTCCTTGCCGAACAGCTTGTTGTCGAACGCGGTCCCCGGTGCCTTCATCGACCGCAGTGCGTCGGCGTCGATGTGCGGGGTGAAGATCTCGGGGCCGATCAGCCAGTCCGCCTGATCCGCCGTCTGCCCGAGTTTCCACTGCTTCGCCATCGAGCCGAAAACGTCGGACATCGATTCGTTCAGCGCGCCGGACTGGAAGTGGTACTCCAGGTTCGCGGTGTGCTCGGTGACGCCGTGGGTCAGCTCGTGCGCGATGACGTCCGTCGATCCGGTGAAGTCGGTGAAGACCTGCCCGTCGCCGTCCCCGAAGACCATCTGCTGGCCGTCCCAGAACGCGTTGTTGTATTGGATGCCGCGATGCACGTACCCCAGCAGCCGCATGCCACGGTCGTCGATGGAGTTGCGCTGGAACACCTCGCGGTAGAACGTCCGGGTCGTGCCGAAGCCGTCGAAGGCCTGGTTGACCGACGCGTCGGGGACGGTCGCGTCGTCCTCGGAGCGGACCAGCCTGGCCAGCGGCAGGAACGTCGAGTGGTCGCAGTCGAAGATGCTCCGGCGCCCGTCGGCGGGCGTGGCCAGGGCACCGGCGATCAGCCCGCGCACGTTGCGTTCGCCGCGTAACTGAGCCGTGGTGAGCAGGGTGGACAGGGCGGACTGCCGGATGTCCACGTTGTCGCTGTCGAGGAGCCTGGTCAGGATGTAAGGCGGGGTAATGCAGCTGATGGACATGGTGCACCTCGGATCGCGTTGAGCTAGACCTTCGATACTCTCAGTGATCAACGAGCGGGTCAGTCCTCATTCGGACAGTGGTACGGCTTTCGATTCGGGGAAGCGCTTCCCCCAATGTTTTCCATATGACGCGTATCCGCGTACGTGGGGATTGAGAAAGCGCTTCCTTGGTGCCGATACTCCTCCCACCCCTTTACATGGAGGAGTGTCGATGTATAGATCCCCACGACTGATGGCTGCCGCCCTGGTGGCGGCCGTGGTGGTGCTGGCGCCGAGCCCCGCCCAGGCCGCCACCGTCACCGTCCAGGCCGAGTCCTACGCGGCGCAGTCCGGCGCGCAGGTCGAGGCCACCGCGGACAGTGGCGGCGGGCAGAATGTCGCCTACCTCGCCAACGGCGACTGGTTACGCTACGACGGCGTCGACCTGGGCGGAGCGGGCACGCTGACCGTCTCCGCGCGGGTGGCGTCGGCGGTCGGCACCGGCAGTGTCGAGCTGCGCACGTCCAGCGTCACCGGCCCGCTGCTGGCACAGTTCCCCATCGCGGCGACCGGCGGCTGGCAGTCCTGGACCACATTGACCGCCACCATCGCCAGCCATCCGACCGGCGCGCAGATCGTGTTCGCGGTGCTGCGCAACACAACCGGCGGCGATTTCGTGAACGTCAATTGGTTCTCGTTCGGCGACGGCGCCCCCGCCGACTCGGGCGCCGGCTGGATCGCGGTCGACGCGGCCGCCTGGAACGCACAACTGGCTCAATTCAACGGCCTGACCCCAAAACCGGTGCCGGCCAATGCCGTACGCGTGTCCGAGTTCAACGCCACCTGCGCGTACAGCCACTCCCACCCGGACGATCCGATCATTTTCCCCGGGCTGCCCGGGGCGTCGCACATGCACAGCTTCCTGGGCAATAACGGTGCCGACGCGTACACGACGACCGGCAGTCTCCTGGCGAACGCTGGCACGACCTGCCGCCCGGCACCGGACCTGTCGGCGTACTGGATTCCCACGCTGTACCAGAATGACCGCGCCCTGGAGCCCAAGGACGTCGTGGTCTACTACGGCTCGCGGCTGACCGATCCGTCGCGGACCGTGCCGTTCCCGCAGGGCTTCCGCATGATCGCCGGCGACGCGAAGCTGCAGACCCCGACGCCGGCCGGTTCGGTGAACGCGTTCTATTGCGCCGGCCCGGGCGGCGAGACAGGCCGGAGCACGGACGGCAATTGGCCGGTGTGCGCGCCGACGGCGAACCTGATGTTCCATCTGGTGTTCCAGGATTGCTGGGACGGCAAGCACCTGGACAGCCCGACCCACAAGGCGCACGTTTCTTATAGTTACGACGGCACGTGTAAGGGTGATTATCCGGTGGCCATTCCTAACTTGTCGTTCCTGATCTCGTATCCGACGAGCGGTTCGGCGGCGGGCTTCCGGCTGGCCTCTGGAATGGCGTCTTCGATGCATGGGGATGCGTTTTTCGCGTGGGAGAATTTGGCGCAGTCGCAGCGCGTGAAGAATTGCATCGTCCAAAAGGCGAAGTGCAACACGGACGGCAACTTCTGATTCCCGGTATGCCGCTTTGTAGACCGGGAGGGTCGCCCCCGTCCGGCGGCCCTCCCGGCTTAGCCTCTGCGTTTCCACCGGAAGGCACTTTGATTCGGAGTGTCATCCAACGGCAGCGGCTCATGATGTTCGTTTGTCATAAAGCCCGCAACGCTGCGGGACCTGACGCGCAGCCGGTGTTGACCGCAAAGCTCGTTCCGCACCATGCCAGTCAGGGACGCGCGCGGTCCTGCGCGCGCCAGCCCTCTCTGTCCCATGCGTTCCCCAGTCTGTCCCGACGGTTCCCGGGTGCACCGCATCTGGCCGCGCCGTCGTCGTGCCCTGCGTGTCGACCTGCTGGCATTAATCCGAATGGCCGACCCCCAATTACGCCGAACGGCATATTTTCATTTCGGCATGATCGAAAGAGCCTTCCAGGAAGCGATCAAGCTCGGCCGCTGGAATAATTCCCTCATGCGGCAGCTCCAACTCTTCACCTCGGCCCAATTAGCCACCATGCGCGACCGGACAAAATCGCGCAACTATTCCGCTGAGCGCGACGATTTCCGCCGCGAACACGAACGCCACCGCGCATGGGGCTTGACCCAACGCCACGCCGAAAAATTGCGCCGCATCCGCAGTGCACAGACAACAAAACCAGCCGAAAACCCGAGAAGCCCGCGCCCGCCGGCCCGCCGTGAAACCGCGCCCCCGCCGCGTCCCCGCTCTTCACCCTCGGCAAAGGCACCTCCAGCCGTTCGCCCCGTGCGGCCGGTCGCCCGCGCCGCGCCGGCGGCGGTCGCCTCTGCCGCTGGGTCGCCGGTCGTCCGCACCGAGACGACTCCCGTTGCCCCCGCCAGGCCGTCTTCGGTTGCTCCTGCCAGGCCCCCTTCGGTCGCTCCTGCCAGGCCGTCTTCGGTTGCTCCTGCCAGGCCCCCTTCGGTCGCTCCTGCCACGCCGCCTCCGGTCGTCGGCGCCGCGACGTCTTCGGCTGTCCACGTCGCGCCTTCCGCAGACGTCCCCGCCGCGTCGTCTCCGGTCATCCGGGCCGAGGCGTCTCAGGTTGTGCCTGCCGCGTTCTCTCCAGTTGCCGCCGACACGGCGTCTCAGCCTGTGAGCGCCGCGCCGTCTCCAGTTGCCGCCGCGGGGTCTCGGATTGTGCGTGCCGCGCGGCCGCCGATCATTGCCGCCGCGCCGTCTCGGGTCGTTGATGCCATGCCGTCGGCGGATAGCGCGCCGTCGCCGGCCATCGACCGTGCCGCGCCTTCGCCGGACACCCATCGGAGGTCCGCGCCGGCGCGCACGGCGAAGGCCTACACGGCGCGTAACGCAGAGCCCGGCGAGCCGATGTCGCCTTCCGGTCACGGCCGGCCGCTGCGAGTTGGTCACGCCGCACGTCAGCCGCTCGCAGATCAACCACCCGACCGCACACGTTCCACGGAAGCGCAGACGGCAGGCGGTGGCGAGCCGAAAGCCAAACCCAAACCCGCCCTACTCACCGGCCCGCTACAGCGATCGAAAGCGGCCGCCGCCCGCAACCCAGTCCGGGCGTCGGCACACCGCGAGCACGAAGCTGTTGCGGAATCGCGCTCGACGCTGGAGACAGGCAGCGCGGCTAGCGCACGAGGAGGTGGGAGTCAGTCGTCAGTCGTCAACGGCCGACCTCGACAATCCGGCAGACCGAAAGCTCGGCCACCGCCACACGCGTCAATCAAAAGCCTAGTGGCCCGTCGCCAATAGAACGACCGCCCGCGTGCCCCGATCACTTCTTGAGAGCTCGGCTGCCTTGCCACACAGAGATCACGTGGGCCGGTGAGTCTCCGGCCGAGCGGTCGACGGCCACGCGGCCCCCTTCGGCATCCGGGTTGTTTGGTCGGCCGCTCACGCGCCCGAGATTGCGGCTCCCGTGCTGTACGGACGGGGCGCGTTGGAACCGTGGGCTAAAACGATGACGCGTGGTCAGTGTCGGCCGCTTGTGGAGCCGGCCGCGCCGAGTTCGTCGAGGAAACGGTCGACGGTGCCGCGGGCGCGTGCCTCGTCGGCCAGCGACTCGCCCACGATTCGGCCGCTGAGGTCGACGGCTAGGGCGCCGACCGCAGCGCGCAGGTCGGTGACGATGGCCTCGCGCTGGGCGGCCAGCTGCTGCTGACCAGCGGTGACGATTCGGTCGGCTTGGTGGCGGGCTGTGGTCAGGGCGTCCTGGCGGATGGCTTCGGCGTCAGCTCGGGCCTGGTCGCGGATCTGTGCCGCCTCGGTGTGGGCCTCGGCCAGCTGCGCGCGGTATTGCTCGATCAGGTCGTTCGCCTCGGCCAGGGTGGCCTCGGCGCGCTTGACGCCGCCCTCGATGACGTCTTGCCGCGCCGCGAAGACCCTCTCCATCAGCGGGAAGACGAACCTCATCAGGACGAAGCTGACGATCGCGAAGGCGATGATGCCGAGGACGATTTCTTGCCAGATTGGAGTGAGTGCGTCGTGCCCGGAGCCCATTGACTTTCCTCCTGCTGTCTCGTGTGGACTATCACTCGGGACGGGGGGTATCGCTGGCTGTCGGTCGGTAGTTGACCCGATCCTATGTGTGATCGACAACGCTGGCCATCGCGGGTCATGGCCGTGCCTCGGCGGCGCGGACCCGCGATACTCGCGTGATCCCCCGCGAATCCGTGGGCATACCCGAGATCCGCGAGTCCCGCCGCACGCGGGGCTGTCCGTGAACGTGGCGTTGTCCGTCAACGCGACGCTGTCCGGAAATGCTGCGCTGTCCGCGGACGCGGTGCTGGGCCCGGACGCGGTGCTGGGCCCGGACGCGGCGCTGGGCCCGGACGCAGTGCTGTCCGCCAACGCGGAGCTGGGCTCGGACGCGGTGCTGTCCGTGAACCTGGCGCTGTTGCCTGACACGGCGCTGTTACCCGGTCGCTACGAGCCGAGCGCGCACGGCGGCCCTGGCGGTTGTTGGCCGGTGGTGCGCAAGCGGGAACTAAGCGTGCACGGCGGCCAGCAACGAGCGGGTGTGGGTGCCGGCTGGGTCGTTTTGGAGCTCGTAGATTTCCAGGCGCTGGTCGGGGCGGTCGGTTTGGGCCCACAGCTGGAAGCCGACGGTGATCGGGCCGGCGGTCGGGTGCTCGAGTCGCTTCGTGCCGGCGGCGCACTCGCCGACCTGGCCGCTTGCCCACAGGGCGGCGAACGCGTCGTCGCGTACGCACAGCTCGCCGATCATGCGGGTCAAGGCCGGGTCGTCGGGGTATTTGCCGCTGATCAGGCGGAGGTAGGCGACATAGTCCGCGGCCTCCTCCGGCCAGTCGCGGTACATCGCTCGCACCGCCGGATCCAGGAAGAGCAGGCGGGGCATCGACGGCCTGGTCGCCGGGTCCAGCGGGGCGTCGGCGTCGAGATGCGGTGCCAGCAGCGCGTGGCCGAGCGGGTTCCAGGCCAGGACCTCGTTGCGGCGGCCCAGGATCATCGCGGGACGGTCCTGCACCACGGCCAGGAGGGACAGCGCCGCGGGGGACGCGTGTTCGGGGCCGTCCGGCGTCGGGACCGGGAGTCGCTTGCCTCGGCCGAGGTCCAGGAGGTGCTCGGTCTCGGTGACGCTGAGCTGGAGCGCGCGGGCCAGCGCGACCAGCACCTCATCCGACGCGTTGCGGCTGTGGCCCTGCTCGAGCCGCGTGTAATACGCGACACTCACCCCGGCCAGCTGCGCGACCTCCTCGCGACGCAGCCCGGGCACCCGCCGGCGAATCCCGTAGCCGGCCAGCGGAGTCGCGTCCGGCGGCAGCGTCGACCGCTTGCCACGCAGGAAGATCGCCAGGTCACCGGGGTTCCGCATCCGCCAACGTTACGTCGGCCGGGGACGGCCACCCTATCCCTGCCGGGGAACGGAAACCGTCGGCGGGGAGGGCGACACCATCCCTCACCGGGAGCCGCAACCGCAGGCCGGAGAGCGGCACCACAACCCTCCGAGGGAGCCGCAACCGCTGGCCGGAGAGCGGGACCACAACCCTGCCGGGGAGCTGAAAGACTGGGAACTGGTTGCCTGGCACGACCGCGGCGACGATCGGGGCGTGCCGCTTCCTGTTTTCGCGCTGGCGCTCACCGCGTTCGCCCTCGGCACCGCCGAGCTCGTGCCGAACGGGCTGTTGCCGCTCATCGGTCAAGGGCTCGGCGTCGATGTGTCGGCCGCGGGATGGGTGACCACCAGTTTCGCCCTCGGGGCCATGCTCGGCGGACCCGTCGTCGCGGCGGCCACCCTCCGGCTGCCGCGCAAACCGCTGGTCCTCGCGCTCACCGCCGTCTTCCTGGCCGCCAACGCCGGCACCGCCCTCGCGCACACGCTGCTCGTCATCGGAATCTGCCGTGGGGTGGCGGGAGCGATGCTCGGCGGCTTCCTCGGCACCGCCATCACCGTCGCCACCGGGCTCGTCGCGCCCGGCCGCCGGGCGACCGCGATCGCCGTCGTGTTCACCGGATTCACCGTCTCGAATGTGATCGGCGTCCCGGTCGGGAACCTCGCGGGACGGGCCGACGGGTGGCAGGCGGCGTTCTGGATCGTTTCGGGGCTCGCCGCGCTCGGCCTCCTGGCGATGGCCGTCGTGCTGCCCAACCGCGAGCCGGCGCGTGAGGACGACGGCGGGTTGCGGGTGCTGCGCAACGGACCCCTCTGGTACGCCTTCCTCGCGATCGCGCTCGGCTATGGCGGACTGTTCGTCGCCTACACCTACATCGCCCCGTTTCTGACCGACGTCACCGGTGTGGCGCCGCGCGACGTCACCTGGATTCTGCTGCTCTTCGGCGCCGGGCTCATCGCCGGGAACACGCTCGGCGGCCGGTTCGCCGACCGGTCCGTGGTGGCGACCGTGCTGGTGATCCTTACGGTGCTCGTCGCGGGACTTGTCGCTCTCTGGGTGCTCGGCCCGGTGGCGTACGCGGTGCTGGTGCTCTTGATTTTCCTGGGTGCGGCGGGGTTCGGCATGGTGCCGCCGCTGCAGTCGTATGTGATCCACGTCGCCGGAACCGCGTCGGCGGTCGTCTCGGCGCTGGCTGCCGCGGCGTTCAACGCGGGCGTCGCGTTCGGCTCGGGCCTCGGCGGCGCGGTCCTCGACATCCGCCCCGACTTTCGCCTGCTGCCGGTGCTGGGCGCGGCGGTCACCAGCCTCGGCGTCGGCGCATTCCTGCTTGCGTACGCCAAATCGCGCGCCCCACAAGCAAACCGGCGGTGAAGCGCGCCCCGCGTGATCCGTGGTGCCCGCCCCGGACTGCTAGCGACCTTCGCGTCGGAGGTTCGGCTCCGATCGACTTGCCGCTACGCCATCTGGTCGTATCGACTTTGTTGCTCGCGTCGTCTGGGCGTCGGGTTGGCTCTGACGATGGCGGCCCAGGCTGTTTCGTAGCGTCGGCGATCGGGATCGCGGCGTGGGGCGGGCATTGCTGCGCTTCGCCGGGCGGGTAGCGTCGGCCGGTACCCCACCGCGCTCTGCAGCGCCGTCGTAGCCGGCCGGCGACGCCGCGCGCCATCATGTGGGATGCGCGTCCGTTGTGCGGGATTGGCGACCACATGGTGGTAGCGGGTCCACATCGTGAGAATTAAATCCACAGTAGAGTGTCTTTTTCCCCAGTTTCGTCCCGGTTTGTTCGGCCGTGTTTTCTGACGTTTCGTAGACCTTGGATACTTCGGGTTCGCATGTGGGCGTAACTCTCCAAGGTCTCGACCAAGCCCAGAATGTGGTCGGGATCGCCACATAGTGGGACGGAGGGGCGAGGCGCGCGTCGACCTGCAGACAGGTGCGGCTCGTTGGGCATCTCGGCCGCGGGCGTCGGCCGCGGGCTGCGAGTCGGAGAACGCCGGTTGCTGGCTGCCGCTTGCTCGACCCGTGCGGTGCCGGCATGGATCCGTGGGCCGGGATCGCCGCGTGGCTGCGCCGGTTCGTCGACTACGTGGCGACCAAGCGGGCCATGGCGACGAGCCTCGACCACGATTCGCCCGGCTACCGCGCGGCGGCCGACGGGCCAGGGATCGGCCCAGGGACAGTCCCTGGGGCGATGGTGCCCGATCCGGCACGACAGTTCAGGTGTGAAAGCGGAACCCACGCGAAGTTCCGGGGAACCTGAAGTAATCGAACCGGTCGACGCGGAGGCCCGGATCACCGAACTGAAGAATCGGCACGGCCGCGCGCTGTTCCATTTCCTGTTGCGCCTGACCCACGGCGAACGCGATCTGGCCGAGGACCTTCTGCAAGAGACCCTGATCCGTGCTTGGCGCAACATCGACCGCGTTCCGGTGGCGGAGGAGAATTCGCGCCGGTGGCTGTTCATCGTGGCCCGCCGGATAGCCATCGACGCGGCCCGCAGCCGGCAGACGCGTCCCGCCGAGGTGAACCTGCTCGACGTCGAACTCGTGTCCGGCCCGAACCCGACGACCGAGACCGTGCTCGCGGCCGACGCGATGCGGCGCGCGATCCGGAGCCTGAGCCGCGAGCAGCGCATGATTCTGGCCGAGCTCTACCTCCACGGTTCCTCGACAAAGGAGGCTGCCCGCCGGCTGGGCATCCCGCTCGGCACGGTGAAGTCGCGAACCTTCTACGCGCTGCGCAGCCTGCGGGACGCGGTCCTGTGCGAAGGGCCCGGCGTTCAATGACGTGACGTTACCGACCTCGGCCGGTTTTCCGGGTTTCCGATGCCTATTTTTGGTGTGGATCGGGGGGTTGGTATGGAGACCCACGACGTGATCGTGGTCGGTGGTGACGACGCCGCTGATGTCCTCGCCGCGCGGCTCGCCGAGGGTGCCCGGCGCAAGGTTCTGCTGATCGAGAACGGTGCCCGGAAACGTTCCGTCAATCATTTCGCCCGCGGTCACCGCAGCGCTTATCACCAATGGGGCGAGGACTGGAGTTTCTACGATCTCCTGCCGTACTTCAAACGTTCCGAGAATGCGTACGGGCGGGATCTGATTCTGCGCGGGCGCGGCGGCCCGCTCACCGTGGCGCCGCCGGCCGAGACGAGCCCGTTCATGGCCGCGGTGCTGGACGCCGCGGCGGAGGCCGGCGAGCACCGGGCGGCCGACCTCGGCGCCGGCTGGGACGAGGGTTTCGGCACGGTGGACAGCGTCGACGGCGCGTACCCGGTGCCCGCCGCCAACGTCGTCGCGGGCGCTCTGGTGCACCGGCTGCGCTTCGCGAAGGGGCGGGCGGTGGGCGTGGACTACAGCGTCGGCTCCCGGCTGTTCTCGGTCTCCGCCGGGCAGGTCGTCGTCGCGGCCGGCGCCGCCGAGTCGGCGCAGCTGCTCATGCTCTCCGGGATCGGACCGGCCGGCCACCTAGGCGACCTGGGCATCGACGTGGTCGCGGACCTGCCCGGGGTCGGCGCGAACGTGCAGGCACACCCGGTCGCGCGGCTCGTGTACCGGACCCGGCAGCGCCCGTCCGGCCGGGCGATCGGTCTGGTGCGCAGCCGGCCCGAGCTGAGCGGACCGGACCTGCGGCTCATCTTCGGCGACGACATCGCCGTGTCGGTCGTCCGGCCGCACAGCCGTGGCCGGCTGCGGCTCGCCGACGCGGTGCCGGGCACGCCCCCGCTGATCGAAGCGAACTTCTATCGCGACGAACGGGACGCCGCCGCCGTCGTGGCCGGCCTGCGCCTCGGCCGCCGCATCGCCGCCACCGCGGCCCTGTCCGGCTGGCTGGCGGGCGAGGAGGTGCCCGGCCCGGCGAACGGCGAGGAACGCGAACTGAGCGACTACGCCCGGCGGACCGTCACCTCGTACGGGCAATGGGCCGGGACGCTCGCCCTCGGTTCCGTTGTGGACGGTGGGCTGCGCCTGCGTGGCGTCGGCGGCGTCCACGTCGCGGACGCCTCGGTGATGCCTTCGATCCCGTCGGCCGACCTCACCGCGACCGGGTACGCCATCGCCGAGCGCGCCGCCGACCTCATCCTCGGTGACGCCGGCCGCTGAGTTCATGCCATGAGTCACAAAGCAATTGGGTTCATGCCGTGGGTCACAAAAGCAATCGAGTTCATGCCGTGGGTCACAAAAGCGATACCGCGGCTGTTTTCGCTCGTTGTGAGAAATGACCGCGACATCGACGTCGGCGAGCTGCCTCATCGAAGGAGCGCCACGTGCCACTGTTCGATGCCCTGAGCGGAACCCTGACCGGACTGCCCGACGACCGTCCGCCGCTGGTGCTGCTGCACGGACTCACCTTCGACCGGCGGCACTGGGGTCCGCTGCTGCGCGAGCTGCAGGTGCTCGAACCGGCGCGCCTCGCGCTGGCGCTCGACCTGCCCGGGCACGGGGCGTCCCCGGTGCAGGACTCGTATCGGGCCGCGGACGTCGCCACCCAGGTGCACTGCGCGGTGACCGCGGCCGGGCTGCCGGCGCCGGCAATCGTCGGGCACGGGGTCGGCGCGGCCGTCGCCACCGCGTACGCGGCCCGCTATCCGGTGCACAGCGTGCTGAACATCGACCAGGCGCTGCTGCCGGACAACGCCATTCGCGACGCCGGGCCCGGACTGCGCGGCGGGCACTGGCGCGACGCGTGGGACGGCATCCTCGCCGGGCTCGGGGCGCAACGGCTGCCGGCCCCCGCCCGCTCCCTGGTGAGCAGAGCCGGGCGGCCCCGAAAAGAGCTGCTGCTCGGGTACTACGACGAGGCGCTCACCGAGGACGACGACGCGATCCGGGGCGAGCGGGGCCGCGATCTGCACGCCATCGCCGGGAACGGGGTCGGCTATCGCTGGGTCACCGCGTCCGAGCCGCCCGTGGCGTACCGGAAATGGATGACCAGCCACCTGCCGCGAGTGGACGTCATGGTGTTGCCGGACAGCCATTTCCCGCACCTGGCGCGGCCGGCCGACATCGCCCGTCTGGTGGCGGCGCGCTGAGCTGTCTGGTGGTACGCCGGGCGTGAGTCCAGGGTCACCTTCGGCTGCTCGGCCGCGGCGGCGCCGGTAGCCTCCTCCGCAGGGGGTTGACGTGCCGATCTACAGCGAGCATGTGGTGTTGCGGGGACGCCGGCGTGAGCTGGAACACCTGGACCGGCTGCTGCGCGACGTCCGCGGCGGGCAGAGCCGGGTGCTGGTGCTGCGCGGCGAGGCGGGCTCCGGCAAGACCGCTCTGCTGGACTATCTGAGCGACGCCGCCGCGGCCGGGCGGGTGGTCCGCGCCGCCGGGGTGGAACCGGAGACCGAGATCGCCTACTCGGCCCTGCAGCAACTGGTCGCGCCGCTGCTCGGCGGCCTCGACCGGCTGCCCGAGCCGCAGCGGCAGGCGCTGGCCACCGGCCTCGGGCTCGCCGCCGGGCCGCCGCCGGACGCGTTGCTGATCGGGCTGGCCGTGCTCGGCCTGTTCGCCGACGCCGCCACCGAGCAGCCGCTGATCTGCGTCGTCGACGACGTGCAGTGGCTGGACCGGATGTCCGAGGTGATCCTCACCTTCGTGGCGCGGCGGCTGGACTCGGAATCGGTGGCCCTGGTCTTCGCGTCCCGCAGCCCCGGCGACGAGCGGATTCTCGACGGCATGCCCGAGATGCGGGTGCCGGGCCTCGCGGACGCGGACGCGCGCGCCCTGCTCGACTCGGTGCTGCCCGGCCCGGTCGACAACCGGGTGCGCGACCGGATCGTCGCCGAGACCCGCGGCAACCCCCTGGCGCTGCTCGAGTTGCCGCGCGGGCTCACCGCCGCCGAGCTGGCGTTCGGCCTCGGCGGCCGCGGGGGCGGGCACGGCCCGAGCTCGCTGGCCGGTCGCGTCGAGGAGGGCTTCCAGCGGCGCATCGCGCTGCTGCCGGCCAACACCCGCACGCTGCTGCTCGCCGCCGCCGTCGAGCCGATCGGCGACGTGCCGCTGCTCTGGCGGGCGCTGCAGCGGCTCGGCGTCGGGCCGGACGCCGCGGCGCCGGCCGAGGCCGCCGGACTGGTCGAGATCGGCACCCGGGTCCGCTTCCGGCATCCCCTCGTACGGTCGGCGAGCTGGCGGTGCGCCGAGGACACCGAGCTGCGGGCGGTGCACGCGGCGCTCGCCGAGGCCACCGACCCCGGCGCCGACCCGGATCGCCGGGCCTGGCACCGCGCGCACGCCGCGATCGGCCCGGACGAGTCGGTCGCCGAGGAACTCGAACGCTGCGCCGGCCGGGCGCTGGCCCGCGGTGGCCGGGCCGCCGCGGCCGCGTTCCTGCAACGCGCCGCGGAGCTCAGCCCCGATCCGAAACCACGTGCGGCCCGGGTCCTGGCCGCGGCGAACGCCCGGCTTCGATCCGGTCAGCCGGCCCTGGTGCCGGAACTGGTGGACGCGGCCGAGCTGGGCCCGCTCGACCCGATGCAACGCGCCGAGGCCGAGCGGCTGCGGGCGCAGGTGGCGTTCGCGCTGAACCCGGGGCGTGAGGCCGGACCGCTGCTGCTGGACGCGGCCCGGCGGCTCGAAGACCTGGACCTGGTCGCGGCCCGGGAGACATATCTGACGGCGCTCGGCGCCACGCTGCACGCCGGGCGGCTGGGCGGCACGGACGCACGACGGGTCGCCGAGGCCGCACGCGCCCTCACACCCGGAGCCGAGCCGCAGGGGCTGCTGCTCACCGGGCTCGCGACCTGGGTTCTCGACGGGTTGCGGGCGGCCGCGCCGCTGCTGAAGAAGGCGTTGGCCGCGTGCGACGAGGTCGGCCTGCTGTGGCTGACCATCCCGGTGGCGCACGAGCTGTGGGACGACGAGTTCTGGCACCGCGTCACCGATCAGGCGGTCGGCTTCGCCCGCGGCACCGGCTCGATATCGCTGCTGCCGTCCGCGCTGTCGTTGCGGGCCGGCGCGCTGATGTACGCCGGTCGCTTCGCCGACGCCTCGGCGCTGCTCGACGAGATGGACGCGTACGGCAAGGCCACCCGGATTCCGCCGGACCCGTCCGGGCCGATGAACCTGCTCGCCTTCCGTGGTGATGCGGGACCGGCGCTCGAACTGATCGACAAGGTCACCCGCGGCGCTTCGGCGCGTGGCGAGGGCCGCACGCTCAACATGGCCGATCACGTACGCGCCGTGCTGTACAACGGAACGGGACGGTACCCGGCCGCGCTGGAGGCCGCGACCCGCGCCGCCGAGTACCCGGATCTCGGCTTCTACCACTGGGTGCTGACCGAACAGATCGAGGCGGCGACGCGTACCGGGGAAGTCGGGGGCGCCGCCGAAGCACGGGAACGCCTCGCCGAGCAGACCGCCGCGTCCGGCACCGAATGGGCGCTCGGTACTCAAGCCTTGGCCGACGCGCTGGCCGGTCCGCCCGGTCGTGCCGAGGAACACTTCCGGGAGGCGATCGAGCGGATCCCGGCCGGGCGCCTCGGATTGCAGGTGGCCCGCGCCCGGCTGATGTTCGGCGAGTGGCTGCGCCGGGAGAACCGGCGGACCGAGGCGCGCGAGCAGCTTCGCGGCGCCCATCAGGCGTTGCTCACGATGGGGGCCGAGGCGTTCGCGGAACGGGCCGGGCGGGAGCTGACCGCGACCGGCGAGACGGTCCGCAAACGGGTCGCGCACGTGCCCGACGAACTGACCGCGCAGGAGAGTCAGATCGCGCGCCTGGCCGTGGCGGGACGCACCAATGTGGAGATCGGCGCGGTGCTGTTCCTCAGTCCGCGTACGGTGGAATGGCATCTGCGCAAGGTTTTCACCAAGCTGGGCATCGGTTCGCGGCGCGAGCTGGGGGCCGCGCTGCGCTGATGGCCGGGATCAGACGCAGCGGAAGCCGGCCGCGTGGGGGTGACCGAGCAGACACGCCCCTGACCGAATTCCGGGTGATCGATTGCGTTTCCGAAGCGCGACCCGCCACCTTCGGAAGAAGACTCAAATGATCATCGACTCTGCCGACCTCGACGCCCTGACCGCCGAGGTCGCCGGCCCGGTCCTGACGCCCGGCGACGAAGGGTACGAGGAGGAGACCGCGGCCTGGAACCAGGCCGTGCCCCAGCACCCGGCCGTCGTCGTCGGCGCCACCGGCGTGGCGGACGTGCAGGCCGCCGTACGCTTCGCCGAGGCCCGCAACCTGCCGATCGCGGTCCTCGCCACCGGCCACGGCGCGCTGATCCCGTCCGACGGCGCGCTCCTGATCAACCTGCGCCGCCTCGACGGGATCGTCATCGACGCGGCGGCCCGGACCGCGACCGTGGGCGGCGGCGCGGTGGTGCAGTCCCTCGTCGAGAAGGCCGCCGCGGCCGGGCTGGCCCCGATCGTCGGCTCCAACGTGACGGTGGGCGTGGTGGGCCTGACACTCGGCGGCGGGCTCAGCCCGGTGCTGGGCCGCACGTACGGGTTCGCGGCCGACCACGTCCGGTCCGTCGAGATCGTCACGCCGGACGGCGAGAAGCGTCACGTGGACGCGACCGCGTTTCCCGACCTGTTCTGGGCGCTGCGCGGCGGCAAGGGCAACTTCGGTGTGGTCACCGCCCTGACCATCGACCTCTTCCCGGTCACCCGGCTGTACGGCGGCGGCCTGTACTACGCCGGTGAGGACGCGACCGAGGTGCTCGCCGCGTTCCGCCGGCTGCTCGCGAACACGCCCCGGGAGTTCACCACCTCGGTCGCGTTCCTGCGGCTGCCGCCGGTGCCAGAACTGCCCGAGCCGTTGCGGGGCCGGTTGTCCGTGCACGTGCGGATCGCATACCTGGGGTCGGCCGAGGACGGCGAGGCGCTCGTCGCCGATCTGCGGGCCGCGGCGCCGCCGGTGGTCGACACCGTGGCGGAGATGCCGTACACGGCGATCGGCTCGATCCACGCCGAGCCGGTGCGCCCGGTGCCGGGATACGGGATCGCGACGCTGCTCTCGGACTTCCCGGCGGAGGCCGCCGACCGGCTCGTGGACGCGGCCGGACCCGGCTCCGGCACCTCGATCTCGCTGATCGAGATCCGGCAGCTCGGTGGCGCGATGGCGGAGGCGCCCGCGACCCCCGACGCGGTCGGCAACCGGGCCGCGCCGTTCCAGTTCTTCGCCGGCACGGACGGTGAACCCGGCATGGCAGAGTCGATCCACCCGCGCCTGGCGGAGATGATGGGCGCGCTGGCGTCCTGGGACACCGGCCGCCGCTCGGTCAACTTCATGGAGGTGTTCGACGTGGCGCCCGAGGTGGTGGCGACCGGCTACGACCCGGAGGCGTACGAGCGGCTGACCCAGATCAAGCACCGGTACGACCCGAAGAACCTGTTCCGGATCAACCAGAACATCAGCGACGTCGCCGCAGCGTGATCACCCCCGCCACGACCAGCAGAATCGGCAGGATAAGGCCCCACATCAACCAACCCATGGGCCGAAGCATCCACCGTCCGGCAGGTGCGGTCATCCTCCCCAGAGGAGGAACCACGGCCTACTGATAGCCGCGGATCTGGCAGAACGCACGGGTGAGATCCCCGCCGCGCGCGTCCCACAGCTCGCCGCCGGTGGCCGTGGCGATCGCGCGCATCTGCGCCTGGCTGGCCTCGCCGAACAGGACCGGGAACACCGGGATCGCGGCGGCACCGCGCGCGGCCAGAAACTTCGTGAACGCGGCCAGATCGCGCCCCCGATTGCTCTCGCCGTCGGTCATCAGCACGATGCTCACGAAACGGTCCTTGGCCATCGCCGGCGTCAGCCCCTGGTACGCGGCGATCAGCGAGTCGTAGACGGCCGTGTTGCCGTGCACCTGCAACGTCCCGATCGCGCCGCGCAGACGGTCGCGCGACGGCTGCGGGTCCGCCGCGTCGATCGGATACACCAGCGGCCTGCCGGGGGTGTCGCTGAACGGCAGCAGCACCACGTCCTCGCGGCTGCGGAACCGGCAGTACGAGCCGGTCAGCGACGTGTTCACGCCGGTGAGCCCGGACAACGCACCCTTCAGCGCGGCGATCCGCGCACCCTTCATGGAACCGGACAGATCGAGCACGTACACCGTGCGCGACGGCCGCCGCAGCCGGTCGAGGTAGGCGGTCAGCAGAGCGTCGATCGCGGCGCGGGTCTCCGGGAAGGGCAGCTCGACCGGGGATTCCGGCAGGCCGGCCGGGCGCGGCACGCTCGCCACCGCCGGGCGCCGGGCCGTCGAATCCGCGATCTGCCGCTGCACCGCCTCGGTCCGCAGATAGTCGGTGAGCCGCTGGTGCGCGTCCCGGGCCTCGGCCGGCGCCCGGGCGAGCAGCGTCAGCGGGTAGTCCGCGCTGACCACGCCGTCGGCCGGGTAGATCAGCGTGAGGGGCTCGGACAGCTTGTTCGCGCGATTCAGCTCGACCAGTGAGCTCTCGTAGTTGAACAGCCCGTCCAAGGGGGGCGTCCGCTTGACGAACGCGTCGGTGAGCCAGCCCGACGAGCCCGCGGTGAGCTGCTGGGCGCGGAAGAAGCCGGTGAGCGGCGCCGCGACCCGGTCGATGGCCGCCGCGTCCAGGGCGCGCCCGCTGCTGTCCAGGGCGGACGCGCCGGCGACGAGGGCCGAGAAGCCGGTGTTGGAGTCCGCCGGATTGGTCATCGCGAACGTGAACTTCCCGGCGGAGGCGGCCGCCACGATGTCCGGCCAGCTCACCGCGCGCCCGGTCCAGCCGAGCTTGCGGGCGGTGGACTCGCGCAGGCCGAGCAGCACCGGCGAACTCATGATCCGGGTCGCCGTCCCCAGCCGTCGCTTGCCGTCGGCCAGCGTCTCCAGGTAGCGGTTCGAGGAGAACCAGAGCGCGTCGTACGCCCCGTCGGCCTTGCCGGACGCCACGGTCTCGGCGCCTTCGAGGCTGCCCGTGAACGTCATCTTGACGGTGACGCCGGTGGCCTTCGCGGCCTGGTCGAGAATCGGCTGCATGTCGGCCAGCTCGCTGCCGGCCAGCACCCGCAACGTGACCGGCGGCCCGGCGGTGACGGCCGGGGCGGGCGGGTCGTCATGCGACGGGGTGCATCCGGCCAGCAGGGCCAGCGCCACGACCGCGGCGCAAACCCGGCGCGTCATCTCGCGCATTTCCCGGTCTCCTGGTTGAAGCCGCCGAGCTGGTCGAGCATGGTTTCGAGCACCGGGTAGTCGGGTGGTTCCACGACCACCGGCGGATGGGGCCGGTCCGGTAGCGCCCGGCCCTCGGGACGGAACCCGTACCGCGCGGCGATGTCCTTGAGCTCGGCGTCGTCCCGCAGCAGACGGCCCACGGTACGGCCGGCATCGGTGAACGGAAGCAGGGTGTGCCAGGCGTACACGGTGGGGCTGGGGAAGAGCATCACGTGCTTGCCGTCGTCGGGCACCTGCTCCGGGGACGCCTGGTCGAGGTATTGCGACTCGTAGACCAGGGCCATCGGCGTACGGCTGGGGCCGTCGGTGACGTACTCGCCGAACAGCACCTCGCTGGTGTTGGGCTTCTGGCCCTGATACGACATCAGCCGGCACAGGTCCGGCATGACCTTGCCGAGCGCGTCCGTTCCGGCGATCGGCTGGTCGCCGTTGAGCACCGCGGACACGATGGACAGGAACATGATCGCGGAGTTCGAGTCGGCCGGGTCGGTGGTGCGCATCAGGACCACGTTGCCGTTCGGCGAGTCCTGGTTTCCGGCGAGCTGCCGCCAGCGCGTGCCGGACCGAGCAAGATCAATCAGCTTTTGTACGAGGATGACGTCCGACCCGCCGACCTTCTTGATGACGCCGTTGGCTCGCAGCACCGCTGCCGTGTCCGTGAAGGTGGCCACCGCCATCACCGAGGAGAAGGGCCGGACGGCCTCGGTGACGTGCGACAACTCCATGATCTTGCGGGCCGTCGGGGTGCTCGACGGGAACGCGAAGTCGTAACGCTGCGTCCCGTTGCGCATGGCCGCGACCATCTCGCGGGATCCGCTCGGGTCGATCCGCAGGTCGAGGCCCGCGCATCGGAAGATCTGCCGCACCCGGGCGTCGCGCAGGAACGCCTCCTTCTCCGAGCCGACGATGCCGCGTGCCGCCACCACCTTCGCGGCACAGTCGGCGGCGCGCGGCTCGCCGGTGTGCAGCACGTTGCGGACCACGGCGAATCCGACGATCAGCAGCAGCGCGACGCTCGCCGCGCCGAGGAGAATCCGAACCCGCGTCATCGCGTCCTTCTGAGGGTCATGGTCCTGGTGGTGTCCGGGGTCCTGCTCCGCGATTGGGTGAGCCACGCCAGCGCCGCGAAGGCCGGCCCGAGCAGCGGCCACAGCCACACCGGCAGACCGTCCAGCAGCCCGGCCGAGGAAAGCGCGAAACCGGCGCCCAGCCCGGCCGTGCCGGCGGCGACCGGCAGAACGGCCGGACGACGCCGTACCGGCGCGGTAACCGGAGCGCCGAGCGCCTCGTGCGCGGCCCGGCCGAACGCGCTCGCCTCCGGATAACGGTCGTCCGGATCCTTGGCCAGCCCCTTCATCACCACCTCGCGCAGCGGCGCGGGCACCTCCGGCGGCAGCGGCCGGGGCGGATCGAACAGATGGGCGACCAGCGGGAACGGCTTGCCCTCGGCGCCGAACGGCAGCACCCCGGACAGCGACTCGTACAGCACGACGGCCAGCGAGTAGATGTCCGCCCGATGGTCGGCCTGGGTGCCCATCAGGCGTTCCGGCGCGATGTACGGCGGGGTGCCGACCATCTGACCGTTGCGGGTGATGGCCGGGTCGCTCGTGTCGACGCGGTGCGCGATGCCCCAGTCGATCAGGTACGCGTGGTCGACGCCCTCGCGCACGCCCACGTCGAGCAGGATGTTGGACGGCTTGACGTCGCGGTGCCGCAGACCCTTGCGGTGCGCCGCGGCCAGCGCCGACGCGACCTGCTCCACGATCAGCACGGCACGGCCGGCGGTCATCCGTCCCGCCTTGATCTCGGTGGCCAGGTTGCCACCCCGGATCAACGGCATGGCGATGTACGGCGGTGGGCCGATCCCGAAGTCGTAGACGGGAACCACGTACGGGTTCTCGATCTCGGACGCCACCTCCATCTCGAGCAGGAAGCGGGCCCGCAGTTCCTCGTTGCGCAGCGCCTCGTCGGTGAGGATCTTCAGCGCGACCCGCCGGTTGTTGCGGGAGTCGATGCTTTCCCAGACCTCGCCCATGCCGCCCCGGCCGATCAGCGTCTTCAACTCGTAGGGGCCGATTGCTCCGCGCACTATCCACTCCGGGCTGCGTAGGCAAGAGGTCGGGCGCCATCGATGCTAGTTGTCGGTGTCCAGCGTCAGGACGACCGGGAACTGTCTGTCATCTGAAGTTTCATCGACAGATCTACCTCGGCAGTCGGGCGGTCTCCGCGAACAGGTGCACGGCCTCGGCGACGTCGGGCAGGGCCGCGATGTCGTCGGCGATGGCCCGTACGCGCGTACCGAAGGAGGGTTTGCCCAGCACCTGTTCGACGGCCTCGCGGGTCGCGGCCGGACCGGGCCGGCGGGAAAGGCCGAGCCCGGCGCCGCTGGCCTGGACCGCCTCGGCGACCGCGGGCTGATCCCCGAACTGCGGCAGCACGACGAGCGGCACGCCGGACCGCAGCGCGGCGAGGGTGGTGCCACCGCCGCCGTGACAGACGACGGCGGCGGACTGGGGCAGGACCTCGTCCTCGTCGACCCACGGGCGGGCGTCGACGTTCGCGCCCTGCCATTGGGCGGGATTCCCGCCGCGGCCGATGCTGACCACGAGATCGACCGGCAGCGCGGCGAGCGCGCCGACGGTCTCGCGCAGGAGCGCGCCACCCATGGCCGAGGCCGACGCGATCGTGCCGAACGAGAGGTAGATCAGCGGCCGGGTACGCGCGACCTTCCGGACCGTGCCGCCGGTGCGGAACCGGTGCGGCGGCGGCGGGCCGTCGGCCGGGTCGAACGACTCCGGGAACAACGACACGACCCGCATGTCCGCCAGCGACTCACCGCCCTGTTCCGGCAGGCCGGCCACGACGCGGGCCGGGCCGAGCAGGGGCAGCGCCGCGCTCAGCAGACGGACTTGGGCGCGGTGCACGCTGGAGAACACCGCGATGTCCGGGACGCCGTGCGCCTCGGCCGCGACCATCGAACCCATCTCGGCGTCGTCGCGCAGCACCAGATCGGGCCGGAACTGCTCGAACGTAGCCAGCAGGCCGGGCAGCGCGGCACGCGGCGCGGGGTCGCCGATGATGCGGGCGAACAGCGGGCGATCGTCCGCCGCGCTCATCCCCATCGGGGCGGCGGCCGAGGCGTCGTCGAACGGCATCACCCGATATCCGTACGATTCGACCTTCGCGGCCAGGGAGCGCGGGGCGGCGAAGAGGACCTCGTGGCCGGCGTCGCGGGCGGCGGACGCGAACGGCAGGAGGGGCCGCAGGTGACCGACTCCGGCGGTGGTCGAGACGAGAAGCCGCACGATCACAAGGTAGGTCGGCGTGATGCTTTCCGGATACCTTCCGGGACGTCGGCGTGATCGAGGCCACCCGTCCCGGCTCGGTGGGGCCTTGGTCAGGACCCGCTGCGAGGAGGCGTTCTGGTGGGTGAACCTGCCGAGTATCGGGCCGCCGGACCTGGTCGTGCGGCTTTGTCCGGCGGGCCTTATCCGGCTGCTCGAGCCCGGCCGTCGCCTGGCAGGCCGCGTCGCTGGAGGTCGGCTACGAATCTGCGGGTCAGCTGGTCGGTCGGGGCGGCCAGGGTTGCGACGATGTCGCGGTAGAGCTGCGGCTGCAGCGGGCGCACCGTTCCGTCGTCGCGGCCGCACAGGGCCGAGACGGGCACGATCGTGACGCCGAGTCCGGCCATGGCCAGGGCGGCGGCGGTGCACTGGTTGCGGGTGTGCAGGACCGGGGTGAGGGTCAGCTTGTGCCGCGAGGCCAGGTCGTCGACGTCCGGATCGTGGCGGATGAACGGCTGGTCGGTCAGGGCCGCGACGCTGACGGCCGGGCGGGCGGCGAAGGCGTGCGCGCCGCCGGCGACCACCACCATCTCCTCGCGGCCCAGCGGCTCGACGTGGTGCGCGGTGCGTGCCGGCTTCGGGCCGACGATCAGATCGGCGTACTGCGAGGTCATGACGCTGTCCATGCGCGCGGTGCTGGTGAACTCGCTCAGCTCGAAATCGACCTCGGGGTGCCGGCGGTGCCACGCCTGGATCGTCGGCGCGAGCAGCCATGGCGTGAGGGTTTCCAGGGTGGCTACCCGCAGGACGCCGGCCTCGCCCCGCGCGGCGCGGCGGCCCGCGGTGATGGCACGGGCGGCGTGCTGGAGGGCGGCGCGGGCTTCCTGGGCGGCCGCGCGGCCGGCCGCCGTCGGGCGCACGCCGCGCGGCAGACGCTCCACGAGCCGGGTGCCTAGTTCCCGTTCGAGGGCCATGATCTGGTGCGACAACGCCGGCTGAGTCATGTGCAGCGCGGCTGCCGCCTCGGTGAACGAACCCTTGTCCACAAGGGATACCAAGCACTCGAGCGCCCGTAAGGTAGCCATCCGTCCTTCGTTCGTCCTAACGTTTAGATTTAGTTTCAACCGTTAGAACTGTGCATGAGCGCGATCGCGGCGGCAACGTTTGGTGACGCGGATAACTGACCGGTGTGGCAACAATCCGTCGTTTTGAACGTCAGGCTTCACGAGAACGAAGGGAACGTGATGGACGACTTCGAACGCATCGTCGAGAACGAGGCCGCGCTTCAGCGCCCGCAGGTCCGCCGCGACCGTGCGGCGGTGCGCGCGCTGCTTGACCCCGCTTTCATCGAGGTGGACCGCACCGGCCGCGCGTGGGACGCCGAGGGGGTGATCGAGGCCCTGGCCGGGCAGGTCGGCTACGTGCAGCAGCCGATGACGGAGGTGGAGTCCGCGAGCCTCGCACCGGGCGTGGTGTTGCTGACCTATCGCGACGACACGATCATGCACAGCTCGGTGTGGGTGCGCGACGGGTCCGGCGAGTGGCTCCTGCGGTACCACCAGCAGACGGCGATCACCGACTGACGGCGGGGCCGGGCGGGCTACGGGACGACGGTGACGGGCCAGCGGCGGCAGCGGATCAGCTTTACCGGGAGCGAGCCGGCCACCCGGTGCACGAACTTGGTGGAGCGGCCCACGATCACCGCGTCGGCCCGGACCTCCTCGGCCACACTGATCAGCTCGGCGTACGGCTCGCCGAGGCGCACCACGAGTCTCATCGCGACGCCCAGCCCGGGCACATTCTGCTCGAGCGCGTCGCGTAACTGCTGCTCCACGGCGTCGTGCGCGTCGACCACGGTGGCCGTCGCGGTGCCGCTGGTGTCGGCCATCGGGAGCAGGAACGGCACCGACTCCCGCACGTAGACGGCGACCAGCTCGCATCGCTGCCGCCGGGCCAGCCCGACGGCGTAGGCGGCCGCGCGCAGCGACGAGGTCGACCCGTCGATGCCGACGAGGATGGCGCCGGGTCCGTCCTCGGTCACGTCATCTCCCGCGGGGCGAGACACATACTGAACGTATTCCGTTCACTTATCCGAGAGTATCCTGACGCAGAGCGTTCAGCAATACAACGGGGAGCCGCGATGGGTGCCGCGCCAGCGGCCCAGGGCCGGCCGCGAGATCCGGAGGTGGATCGCCGGATCGCGCGGGCCGCCCTGGACGTGTTCGGTGACGCCGGGTGGGCCGGGTTCGCGATGGAGACCGTCGCGCGCCGAGCCGGAGTCGGCAAGGCCTCGCTCTACCTGCGATGGAGCAGCAAGGAGGCGCTGCTGACGCACGCGCTGACCACCGGGCTCGTGCGCGTCAGCGACGTCGACACCGGCACGCTGCACGGCGATCTGGTCGAGCTGGCGAAGCAGATCATCGAGCTGTACCTGGGGCCGTCGAGCCGCGCGGCGATGCGGCTGTCCTTCGAGGCGAGCACGATCCCGGGTGTCGCCGAGCAGTACCAGGCGATGCGCACCGCGCAGATCGGGGCCGCCCGCTCGATCGTGCGCCGCGGCATCGCCCGTGATGAGCTGCCCGCCGCGGCGAGTGTCACGCTGCTGCTCGAGACGCTCATGGGCGGGGCGATGATGCACGCGCTGAACACCCCGCCGGGCAAGCGCGGCGACACCGCGAGGCATGCCCGGCGACTGGTCGACTTCCTGCTCGCAGCGGTCAGCGACGGGCCTGGAAGACCAGGTTGAACGGCGTCTCCGCGACGCGGCGGAAGTCGGTGAGACCCGCGCTCGTGGCCACCTCGCGCAACCGGGACTCGCCGGCCTGCGCACCGAGCGCCAGACCGACCTCCTGGGACAGTGAGTTGGGCGTACACAAAAGGGTTGAGGCGCCGTAATAGACCACGCCGACCGGGTTGAGGTTGTCGGTGATGTGGTCGCCGGCGAACGGCTCGACGATCAGGATCGAGCCCGCCGGGTCGAGATGCTCGCGCAGGTGGGCGAGCGCGCCGACCGGGTCACCCATGTCGTGCAGGCAATCGAAGAGACAGATCAGGTCGTACGTGCCGTCCAGTTCGGTCGCGCGGCCGACCTCGAAGCGGGTCCGGTTGCCGACCGCCGCCTCGCCCGCCCGGCTGACCGCGGCGTCGATCGAGCCCCGGTGGTAGTCGGTGCCGACGAAGGTCGAGTTCGGGTACGCCGTGGCCATCAGGATCGTGGACGCACCGTGCCCGCAGCCGATGTCGGCGACCCGGGCCCCGTGCTTCAGCGCCGCCTCCACCCCGTCCATCGCCGGGATCCAGGCGTCGACCAGGTTCGCCAGGTAGCCGGGCCGGAAGAAGCGCTCGGTGCCCTCGTAGAGGTCCGCGTGGTGCTCGTGCCACCCGACGCCCTCGCCGGTGCGGAACGCGGTGACCAGCTTGTCGGTGGAGCGCAGCGCGGCCAGCATCAGGCCGAAGCCGCCGATGACGCAGGCCGGGCTGGTCTCGTCGGTGAGCGCGATCGCGTTCTCGGCGGGTAACTCGAAGCGGCCGTCGCTGTCGACCGTGACGTATCCGGCGGCGGCCTGGGCGCTCAGCCACTCGCGGACGTACCGCTCGACGGTGCCGGTCTTCCCGGCCAGTTCGGCCGGGGTCAGCGGGCCCGCGCCGGCCATGGCCCGGTACAGGCCCAGCCGGTCGCCGATCACCGCCATCGACCCGGTCAGCATCGAGCCGAAGTCGCCGACCGCCTTGAAGACGAACTCCATCAAGCGCTGCTCGTCGACCGCTGTCGTGGTTGTCATGCTATGTCCCCCCAAACTTCCCGGCGCCGGGCGGCGCCGGTCGAATAGGGGGCACGCTAACCACCTCGATTTCCCGCAAGTGTCCGTTTGACGTCCCCGCCCGGGGCAGCGCCGGGTGGACAATCTCAGGATGCCGGGCGACCTGCGCATTTGGCTTCTCGGCGGCTTCCGGGTCGAGGCCGCCGGGCACAGCGTGCCGGCCGGGGAGTGGCGGCGCAGCGGTGCCACGGCGCTGGTCAAGCTGCTCGCGCTGCGGCCCGGTCACCGGCTGCATCGCGAGCAGGTCGCGGACCTCCTGTGGCCGGACGCCCCGGGCGCCGCGCGGCTCAACAAGGCGCTGCACTTCGCGAGGCGTACGGTGGGAAACGAGCATTTGATCTTGCAGGATGACATGCTCAGCCTGCGCGCGGCCGAGTTGTGGGTCGATGTCGACGCGTTCGAGGCGGCCGCGCGGCGCGGGGACGTGGAGGGCGCGCTCGCGCTGTACGCCGGGGATCTGCTGCCGGAGAACCGTTTCGACGACTGGGCCGGGACGCGCCGCGCCCAACTGCGTGATGCCGTGGTGCCGCTGCTGCTCGATCAGGCCGCCGCGAGGGAGTCGCGCGGCGACAACCGGGGCGCGATCGCGTCGCTGGAACGGTTGATCGGCCTCGATCGGCTGCACGAACAGGCGTACGCGCGGCTGATGTCCTTGGAGGACCGGCACGTCGCGCTGCGCTGGTACGACCGCCTGGCCGAGCTGCTGCGCAAGGAGCTCGAGGTCGAACCGGGCGACGAGGTGCAGCGCGTCTACCGCGAGCTGACGGCGCCGAGCACGGTCGCGCCGCAACCGGACCACAAGGAGGAACGCAAGCTCGTCACGGTCCTCGACGCGGACTTCCGCGGGGTGGTCGACGCCGATCCGGAGCGCAACCGGCGCGCGATCGGCGTGTGGACCGACCTGCTCTGCGAGGTCCTGCAACGCTGGGGCGGCGCGGTGCAGAAGCGGGTCGGCGGCGGCGTGGTGGCCGTGTTCGGCTATCCGGCGGCCCGCGAGGAGCACGCCGACCGCGCGCTGTGGGCCGGTTTCGAGATCCTGCAACGGCTGCCGGTGGCGATCCGGCTCGGCGTGGACACCGGCGAGATCATCGCGCCCGCCCTGCTGCCGGACATCGGCGGCGCGGTGCTCGACGGCGCGGCCCGGCTGCGCGAGGCGGCCGGCCCGCACACGTTGCTCGCCGCCGAACGGACCCGGCTCGCCGCGCGGCACGGCCATTTCCGGTTCCGCGGCGGCCGGCTGCTGTCCGCGTCCTGGGCGCCGGACGAGCGGCGGCGCGAGCACGAGGCGCCGATGGTGGGCCGCACCGGCGAGATCCGCGCGGTGCTCGGCCTCATCGAGGAGGCCGAGGCCAGCCGGCGCCCGCGACTGCTCACCATCACCGGTGCCGCCGGGATCGGGAAGACCCGGCTGGTCCGTGAGGTGTTGCTGGCGCGGCCGGACACCCGGGTGTTGCGCGGGCGATGCCTCGCGGCCGGCGACGGCATCACCTATTGGGCGCTCGGCGAGATTCTGCGCGAGGCGTGCGGCATCCCGCTCGGCGACTCCGGACCGCAGACGCAGCAACGGTTGCGGACCCGCCTGGCACAGCTGTTCCGTGGTCGGTCCGATGTGGATGCGACCATCTTCGCGCTGGCCACCACCGCGGCCGTGCGGCTGCCGGACAACCCGCTGGACGCCGCCGACCCGCGCGCGGTCGCCGAGGAGCTGGGCCGGGCGTGGCCGCGGTTCGCCAGCGCGTTCGCTCAGGACGGCCCGGTCATCATGGTGGTCGAGGACCTGCACTGGGCCGGGAAACCGTTGGTGGACATGCTGATCCGGCTGGTGGCGCGCTCGACCGGACCGGTGGTGGTGCTGGCCACCGCGCGTCCCGAGTTCGGCGGGTTCGGCGCCGCGGACGTGTCGACGGTGTCGCTGGGCGCGCTGACCGACGAGGCCAGCCGGGAACTGCTCACCGCGAAGGCGGTCGATCCCCGCCGCCGCGACGAGATCCTGGCCCGGGCCGAGGGCAACCCGTACTTCCTCGACGAGCTCGCGGCGCACCTGGCGGAGGGCGGCGCGGTCACGCTGCCGGACACGTTGCACGCCTTGCTGGCGGCCCGGGTCGACGCCCTGCCGGCGCCGGAGAAACGGTTGCTGCAGGCGGCGTCGGTGATGGGCCGGGTGTTCCGGACCGAGCCGCTCGGCGAGGACCTCGACGACGAGCTGGGCGCGCTGGAGGCGCGCGGGCTGATCGTCGCGCGAGACAACGAGTTCGCCTTCAAACACGCGTTGCTGCGCGATGTGGCGTACGCGAGTCTGCCCGCCGCGCGCCGCGCCCACGGCCACGCGGACGTCGCGGCCTGGCTCGAGGAACTGTCCCGCGAGCGGGTCGGCGAGGTCATCGAGCTGGTCGCGTTCCACTACGCGGCGGCGGCCGACACCTGGCACGCGATCCCCGGCGAGGATCGCAAGGGCGACTGGGTGCGCGGCAAGGCGTTCCGCTCGCTCGTCGCCGCCGGGACCGGCGCCCGCCGCCGGTACGCCATCGCCAAGGCGCTCGACCTGCACAAACGAGCGCTCCGGTACGCCTCGGGCGCGGGCGAGCGCGCCGAGGCCATGGAGGCGATCGGCGACGACCACGAAACCGCGTACGCCGGGGACGAGGCGGCGCGCGCGTGGCGGGAGGCCATCACGATCCTGCGCACCTCGCCGGGCTTCGACGACCGCCGCGCCGAGCTGTGCCTCAAGACCGCGCGGATGGCGGTGGCCCGGTGGGGCGGGTTCCGGGCGCCGGCCGAGCCCGCGATGGCCGACCGGGTCATCGACGAGGGCCTGGCCGCGGTGAGCGACCCGCCGACGAAGGCTCAGCTGCTGTCCCTGCGGGCACTGTGCGGCGGCCGCTGGGCGTGGACGGGTCTGGCCGACCCGGTCGCGGTGGAGCAGCGCCGTGCGGCCGCGGCGGCGGCGTTCACCCTGGCCGATCGGCTCGCCTCGCCGTCGCTGCGCGGGCTGGCGCTGCTCGGGCGCGCGGCGGTGCATTTCCTCGACGGCCGCTACCCGGAGGCGGTCGAGGTCATCCTGGACGAGGTCAAGCTCGTCGAGCGCGACGGCCGCGACCGGGATCGGGCGCTCGGGCACACGATCGCCGGTCTGGTGCTGGCCGACGTCCGCGGCGACTATCGGCTGTCGCTGAACCATGCCCTGCGGTCGTACGAGACGGCCCGGCCGTTGTCGCCGCACGACCGGCTGCACGCCACCTATCTCGTCATGGCCAACCTTCTCCAGCTCGGCCGATGGTCCGAGATGGAGCCGTACCTCGACGAGCACCTGACCTTGCGGGACGGTCCGGAACGGGAGATGAGCTGCCCGTACATCAAGGGTGGGCCGCTGATCGGCGCCCTCGGGATGGCTCGTCGAGGTGACCGGCCGGGCGCGCGGTCGGTGGCCGCCGGCGTGCCCGTCGATCTGGAGCATCCCGGCAACACCGAGGCGCTGCGCGGGCAATTGGCCATCGAGCTGGGTGACGCGCGGGCCGGGCGCAACCTTGCCGAATTGCTCGTACGCCGCGGGCGCCGTCCCGGACCGGAGGAGATCCCGTACGAGACGCTGGTTCTGGTCGAGGCTCTCGAAGCGCTCGGCGAGCACGAGGCCCTGGCCCGGCTCCTCCCGTCGGTGCGCGCCACGGCCGGGTTCCTCGCGACCGTCACGCCCACGTGCGACCGGGCCGAGGGCGTCGTCCGGGCGGCGGCCGGTGACCGGGCGACGGCACAGGCGCTCTTCACCCGGGCCGTGGCGGGCTTCGACCGGCTGTCCATGCCGCTGGCCGCCGCCCGCGCCCGGGAGCGGCTCGCCACGGTCAGCCCGCGGCGCTCGGGGCAGCTCCGGGCCGCGGCGCTCGAGGCGTACACGAGATTGGGGGCCGAGCCGGACGCCGAGCGTGTCCGGAATCGCTGATCCGGCGTTGGGTGTTAGGAATCCGCCGGTCATTCAGGAGCCAGACATGCTTTTCCCGCTCGCCCTCGCCCTTCTCACCGCCGCGACCCCGGCGCCCGCGTCGGTGCGTTACGACCCGGAGACCAAGACCGGGTTCGTCGGCGCGGCCGACGTGCGCGAGGCCTTCGGCTGGACCGGCCGGGAGCTGGCGTCGAAGGCGTCCGGGCTGGTCTTCGAGCACGACTTCTGGACCGACGACACGTATCGGGCCACCTGCGGCGAACGCGTGGTCCCGGTGGTGCACCACCGGGACTTCGGACGCTTCGACCTGATCGACACTGCCGGATATCAGGGTTTCCGGATCAGCGGGGCGCGTTCCGGGATCTCCGGCACCTCGGTGCCGCCGGCGCCGGGCCAGCCGTGCCCGGACGACCAGCACGAGACCATCGGCAAGGTGCGGCTGGTGTCGTCCACCACCGGGTGGAAGCTCACGGTGACCTCGGACGGGGACAGCCGTACGCTGGCCACATGGTGATCTTCGCGGACGCCGACGCCTTTCTGGACTGGTTCGCCGCGCTCGACGGGGTGTTCGACGCGCCGCCACCCGAGGGCGACCCGGTCGACCTGCTCGCGCACGGGCTGCAATGCGCCGACGTGCTGCGCGCCCGGCATCCCGCGGACCTCGGCCTGCACCTGGCCGGGCTGGTCCACGACATCGGGCACGCGACCGGCGACGGCCCCGACCACGCCCGCGCGGGCGCCGACGCGGTCCGGCCGCTGTTCGGCGACCGGGTGGCCGATCTGGTGGGGTTGCACGTGCAGGCCAAGCGCTACCTCGCGGCCACCGAGGCGTACGAGCTGTCGCCGGCCAGCGAACTCAGCCTCGGCCGGCAGGGCGCGGCCATGACCCGCGCGGAGATCGAAGCGTTCGAGGCCCGGCCGGGCAGCGCCGACGCGGTCGCGTTGCGCCGCGCCGACGAGGCCGCCAAGGAGGTCGGGCGCGCGGTGCCGGGCCTGGCGACCTGGGCACCGCGCGTCCGCGACTACGTGCGCACCCGCTGACGGATCCGCCCGATCAGCAGGAGCAGCACCCCGGTCGCCACCAGCAACAGCAGCGTGTCCGCGCTGGCGCCGAACACGTCGCCGCGGTCGGAGAGCCCGAACACGGTCACCGGCAGCGTGCGCCAGCTCGGCGGATACACCATGACGGTGGCGCCCAGCTCGCCCATGCACAGCGCCACCGACAGCGCGGCGGCCGCGGTGATCGACGGAAGCAGCAGCGGCAGCGTCACCCGGATCAGCACCCGCGACGGCCGCGCGCCGAGGCTCCCGGCCACGTCGAGCAGCTGCCGGTCGAGCCGCCGCATGGCCGCCGACACGGCACTGTAGGCGAACGCGAACACCAGCATGGTCTGCGCGGCGATGACGATCCACCGGGTGCCGTTCAGCAGGAACGGGCGATGGCTGAACGCGACCAGCATGCCGAAGCCCAGCACCACGCTGGGCACCGCCACCGGCAGGTGGAAGAGCGCGTCGGCGACCGTGCGCAGCCGGCCGGGCAGCCGGTCGGCCGCGATCGCCGCCCACGTGCCGGTGACCACCGCGACCAGCCCGGCCAGCACCGCGGTCTGGATGCTGGTGGACAGGCTCGCGAGGTTGTCGGCCGCCAGCGCGTCGCGCAGGTGTGCGGCGGTCAGCGAGCCCGGCAGCACCCCGTTCCAGGTGCCGGAGAACGCCGCGACGAGCACGACCAGCAGCGGCGCGACCAGAAGCACCAGCACCACCACGGCGAAAACCGCGACGACCGTACGCCGCCCGCGGTTAGTCCAGACCAGCACGACGGCCTCCGATCCGCGCGACGAGCAGCCGGCCCAGCAGGTAGAGCAGCATCGACAGGGCGACCTGCACGCACGCCAGCACCGCCGCGGACGGGTAGTCGAAGGCGACGATGCCCTTGGTGTAGATGAGCACCGGCAGCGTCAGCACGCCCTTGGCGCCGATGAACAGGATGATGCCGAACTCGTTGAGCGTCAGCATCAGGCACAGGCCGGCGCCGGCCACGATCGACGGCAGCAACTCGGGCAGCAGCACGCGCCGCACCACCGTCCAGGGCCGGGCGCCGAGGCTCGCCGCGACGCGCAGCTGCTCGGTCTGCATCTGCTGGGCGGCCGCGAGCACCGGGCGGATGACGAACGGGGTGTAGAAGGTGATCTCGGCGAGCAGCACGGCCCAGCGGGTGTGGATGAAACCGCCCAGCGCCTCGGAATGCCCGGTGACGCTTTGCACGATCGAGCTGAGCACGCCCACCCGCCCGTAGAGGACGGCGAACGACAGCGCGATGAAGAACGACGGGAAGGCCAGGATCACCGTGGTCAGCCGGGCGACCGCGGCGGAGCCGGGGAACGGGACGAAGGCCAGCACGATCGCGATGAAGGTGCCGATCACGACACAGCCGACGGTCGCGCCGGCCGCGATCTCGACGGTGGTGAGCAGGCCGGTGCGGAACTCGGCGGAGGCCAGGACGGTGTGCCAGGCGACCGCGCCGGCGGGCCGGCCGAGCCGGTCCTCGAAGGACTGCTCGACGACGGTCACCAAGGGATAGATGAACAGCAGGCCCAGGACGGCGAGCGGGCCGATGAGGCTGACGCCGCCCAGCCGCGCTCGCCTGGTGCGCGGCCGGGCGGCGTCGGCGGGAAGGACCGCCTCGACGGCGGCGGTCATGACGGGACCAGAACCCCGGCGCCGCTGGCCGGGGCGATGGAGATCTGCTGGCCGACCTCGGGCAACGCGCGGGTCGAGGAGACGTCGAGGCGGATCGGACCGACGCCGTCGACCTCCACCGCGAGCCGGTAACTGGCGCCGCGCCACTGCACCGCGCTGAGCCGGCCGGTCCAGCCGGGACCGACCTCGATCTCGTGCGGCCGCAGACAGAGCAGCGTCGGGTCACCGGCCGTGAACGGGCCGGTGTCGAGGCGTACGGTCAAATCGCCGGCCTGGACGACGTCGGTCTCCACCACGACGGTCGGCACCAGGTTGGCGTCGCCGAGGAACGAGGCGGTGAACGGCGACGGCGGCGTGCGGTAAAGGCCGGCCGCCGGACCGCTGTCGACGATCCGGCCGTCGCGCATCACCACGATGCGGTCCGCCAGGCTCAGCGCCTCGACCTGATCGTGGGTGACGTACAGCATGGCGATCCCGGGCAGGTCCGCGCGCAGCCGCTGCAGCTCGCCGATCATGTCCTGGCGCAGCTTCGCGTCGAGCGCCGACAACGGCTCGTCGAGCAGCAGCACCTCGGGCGCGGGGGCCAGCGCCCGCGCGATGGCGACGCGCTGCTGCTGGCCGCCGGACAGCTCGGCCGGGTAGCGGTGGGCGAACTCGGCCATCCCGACCATCGTGAGGACCTCGGCGACCCGGTCCTTGACGATGGCTTTGGCGGTGCGGCGCGCTTTCAGGCCGAAAGCCACGTTGTCCGCCACGCGCATGTGCGGGAAGAGGGCGTACTGCTGGACGACCACGCCCAGCCCGCGTTCGTAGGGCGGTAGGTCGGTGACGTCCCGCCCGGCCAGGTGGACCCGGCCCGCCGACGGCCGCTCGAAGCCCGCGAGGGCCTTGAGCGCCGTCGACTTGCCGGATCCGGACGGTCCGAGCAGCGCCACCGTCTCGCCCGCGCCGACGCTAAGGCTGAAGTCGGCGAGGGCCCGCGTGCGTCCGTAGTCGACGCGGACGTTGTCGAAGCGGATGGCCTCGGACATCTCAGCTCGCGGTCGCGCTGGTGTAGGCGGCCACGTCCTTGTCGAGGTCCGCGAGCACCGCGTCCCAGTCGGGGTGGTAGATCTGCACGCCCTTGACGGCGGCCTGCACCGAGTTGTAATTGGCGTCGGTCGGCGTGACGTCGGAGCGGACCGGGATGCCGAACGCCACCGACGAGGCGGCCTTCTGCGCGTCCGGGGACAGCAGGAAGTTCATCAGCTTCTTGCCGTTGTCCGCGTGCGGGGCGTTGCTGGTCAGACCCATGTCGTACGGGAGGGCAAGGGTTTCCGGTTGTTTGGTGCCGTCGGCCGGGAAGAACACCTTGAACGCCGACTTGTCGGTCGAGATCGAGGTCAGGTTCATCTGCAGGTCGCCGTTCGCCACGGTGAGCGACCCGGAGGAGACCTGCGGCTGCAGCTTTCCGGTCGACGAGGACGGGCCCACGTTGTTGGCCTGCAACTTCTTCAGGTACGCCAGGGCGGCGTCCTTGCCCATCTCGTGCTGCAGCAGAACGAGCACCGCGGTGCCGTCGCCGGCCTGTCCCGGGGTCGAGTACTGCAGCTTGCCCTTGTAGACCGCGGAGAGCAGGTCGGCCCAGGTCTTCGGCGGGGTGACCTTGTTGTTGACGATGAAGCACGAATAGTTGTTCACCACGGCGGTCCAGTGGTTGTTGGCCGCCTTGTCCGCGGCCGGGATCGTGGTGGTGTCCACGCCGAGGTCGCCCAGCATGCCGTCCTTGTCCGCCTGCTGGATGAACGGCGGCAGTGTGACCAGTACGTCGGCCTGCGGGTTGGAGCGCTCCTTCTCGATGCGGCTCACCACCTCGCCGGAGCCGGCCTCGACGTAGTTCACCTTGATGCCGGTGCTCTGCGTGAACGCGGCGAACTGCGGTTTGTACCAGTCGGCCAGGCCGTCGGCGCTGTAGACGGTGACCGACCCGCCGGTAGCGCCGGCCGCGGAGGCGGAAGTTGAGCCGGAATCGGTGCCGCCGCACGCGGCGAGCGTGCCGGCGACGGTGACGGCGGCGACGAGGGCGCCGGCGAGGCGTCGGATCGTCATGACGGAAAACCTTTCCACGATGTGTCAGACGAACAGGCCGTCGATGACCTGCTCGGCGAGGCCGAACCCGGTGGTCATGCCGATGCCGGAGGTGACCGACACGACGCGGATGTTCGGGGCGGGGGAGTCGATGAGGAAGTTCTCGGGGGCGGAGGCGTAGACGCCGCGCCATCGGGCACGGACGCGCGGCGCCGGGATGCCGAAGAGCTCGCGTGCCTGCCCCAGCAGGAGTTCGTCACGCGTTTCGGCGCGGAACGGCGAGACGAACTCGCCGTAGTCGTGGGTGTCGCCGAAGACGATTTCTCCGGACGGGCGCTGGGTGAACATCAGGTTGAGGCCGGCTTCGAGTCCGGCCGGGTCGAGGCGGTCTTTTACTTGCTTGAGTGCGGGGCTGACCGCGAAGCCGTCGTAGCGCAGCAGGGACCAGCCGGTCAGCACCGCCGGGTCGACGGTCCTTTCCGGGCCGTCGAGCTCGAGCATGTGCAGCATGCACCGGCGTACGGAGAATCTGTCCGAAATTTCGGGATAAAGGCGGTCTATGTCGTGCCCCACGGCTACGACGATCTTGTCGGCGGTCACGTCGCCGCGGCTGGTGCGCACGACGTCGCCCTCGATGCCGTGCACCGAAGTGGACCAGAGAAACCGGACGCCCTGCCCGGCCAGCCACGCCGCGATGGACGCGACCGCCTCGCGGGGATCGACGCGCAGATCGAGCGGCAGCCAGGCACCGCCGACGACGCCTTCGGCCACCGGGACTTTCGCGCTGACGGCGGCGGCGTCCAGCAGCACGACGTCGTCGCCGCGCGCGGCGTGGAAGTCCTCGAGTACCGCGTACTCGTCGTCGTTGCGTGCCACCACAACGGTTCCCGCGTCGCGGATCCAGAACCCGGCCTGCCCGGCCGCGCGCAGCCAGTGCCGGCGGGCCGCCATCGCGTACCGCAGGGCGTCGCCGTCCTGAGCGGTCACGCAGCCGTGGCCGAAGTTACGCACCGAGGCGCCCAGCGCGCGCGGGTTACGTTCGACCACGGTGACGCTCGCACCCCGGGCCAGCGCGTGCATCGCGTGGCCGAGCCCCACGATGCCGGCACCGACGATGAGCACGTCTTCGTTCCGCCGCGGACTTGTCATGACAAGTATGGTTCGCTCGCCGAAATCCAGGGGTCAAGGCACGCCGCCAAGGGTTCACCTTGCGTTCGCCAGCAGCACGATTCGGGGCGTGCCCGACATGTATTGTCAACTTTCATGGAAGCCCCCCTGCATGAGCGTGTCGCCGCCGATCTGCGGGCCCGGATCCTGTCCGGGGCGCTGGCCGTGGGCGCGGCGGTCCCGTCCGAGGCGGAGTTATGCACGCGGTGGCGCGGCTCCCGCGGACCGGTCCGCCAGGCGCTCGCGACACTGCGCGCCGAGGGCCTCATCTCCGGCGGCCGCGGCAAGCGCCCGACCGTGCAGCGGCGGGAGCTCGCGCCGCCGTTCGACTCGTTCGTCTCGTTCTCCCGCTGGGCCGCGATGCTGGGCCTGCCGCCGGGCCAGCACACGGTGGAGATCGCCCGCCGGAAGGCGACCGCGGAACTCGCCGCGCACCTCGACATCGAGCCCGGCGAGCCGGTGGTGCAGCTGCTGCGCCAGCGCCTGCTGGGCGGTGAGCCGGTCATGGTGGAACGAACGACTTTCGTACGCTCGTGGGGCTCCCTGTTGTTCGACCACGACCCGGACGACGGGTCCATCTACGAGCACCTGATCGGCCAGGGCCTGCAGGTCGGCGTGGCCCGGCACAGCATCGACGCGGTGCCGGCCGACGCGCACGACCGGGACCTGCTCGGCGTCGCGATCGGCGACCCGTTGTTGCGTGAGGTGCGCATCGCCTACACCAAGGCGGGCGACGCGTTCGAGTTCTCCGACGACCGCTACCGGCCCGATCGGGTCACCTTCACCATCGACAACGCGCCCGAGGGGCGCCCGCTGTTCGGCCGGACGTGGCACGCCACCGTCCGGCCCCGACCCGAGAGGTCCATCTGATGATCGAGCTCGCCGTTTTCGACGTCGCCGGCACCACCGTGAACGAGGGCGGCACCGTGTACCGCGTGCTCGCCGAAACGGTCCGGGCGGCCGGCGGAGACCCGTCCCCGCAGCAGATCGAGCAGTGGATGGGCGCGAGCAAGCGCGAGGCCATCCAGGCGCTGCTGACCGCCGCCGGCGCCGACGCGAGCGACCCGGTGGTGGACGCCGCGTTCGCCGACTTCCGCGCCCGGCTCGCCGCCGCGTACCGGGCCGAGCCGCCGGTCGCGTTCGACGGTGTGCCGCAGGCCATCGAGCGGCTGCGTTCGTCGGGCGTGAAGGTGGCGCTCACCACCGGGTTCGACCGGGAGACGACCGCGTCGCTGCTGGGCTCGCTCGGCTGGGACTCCACAGTGGTCGATGCCGTCGTCTGCATCGACGACGTGATGGCCGGGCGGCCGGCGCCGTTCATGGTTTTCCACGCGATGGAGGCGACCGGCGTCCGCGACGTGCGGCGGGTGCTGGTCGCCGGCGACACCGTCCGCGACGTCGAGTCCGGCCGGAACGCCGGCGCGGCCGTCGTGGTGGCGGTCCGCACCGGCCACGTCCCGGACACCACGCTCGGCGCGGCCGGGCCGACCCATCTGCTCGACGGCGTGGCCGGCATCCCCGGCCTGCTCGCTAGCCGGTCGTGACGTCGGCGCGCAGCACCGCCTTGTTCACTTTGCCGGAGGCGTTGTAGGGCAGGTGCATCCGGATGACCGACCGGGTGGGCTGATACCACTCGGTCATGCCGAGCCCGGTCAGGTAGGCGCGGAGCTCGTCCAGCTCGGGTGGCTTCCCGTCCGGCACGATCACCGCGCACACCTGCTCCACGCCGCCCGGTCCGGGCACGCCGACCAGCGCCACGTCGGACACGGCGGGGTGCCCGCGCAACGCCGCCTCCACATCGGTGGCCGGCACCATGAAACCGTCGCCGATCCGGTCCGCGAGACGACCCATCAGCCGTACGCCACCCCGGCCGTCCGGCACCGCCAGGTCACCCGTCTCGTACCAGTCGCCGCCGACGAGGTCGATGGTGTCGCGGTCCCGGTCCAGCGTGGCCAGGCAGACGCCGGCACCCCGGATCACCAGGTGTCCCAGCTGGTCCTCCATCGTCCGGAGCTGAATCTCGGTGCCGGTGTTCGGGCGGCCGATGCTGCGCGCCGCCCAGCCGGCCGGATCGTCCGGGCGGGTGAAGAGGTAGCCGGCCTCGGTCATGCCCCACGCCGTGCCGAGCGTCACCCCCAAGGTTTCGGCCACCTCGGTGACGAGCTGGGGCGGCACGGTGGTGCCGAACGTGCACACCGTGCGCAGGCTGGGCAGCGTGCGGCCGCGCAACCGCAGTTCGGCCATCAACGCGGTCAGGAAGACCGGGGCCGCGCCGAGGTAGGTGACCGCCTCGGTGGCAAGCACGGTGGCGGCCGTCCCGGGTGCCCAGGCGTCGGTCAGCACCGCGGTGCCGCCGGCGAGCAGTGCGTAGATGCCACCGGTCACCATGCCGGCCAGGTGCAACGACCAGTGCGGGGTGTAGAAACTGTCGGCCGGGCCGAAACGCCAGACCCGTACGTACTCGGCGGCGAGCGCGTACACCGTGTTCAACGAATGCACCGCCCCCTTGGGTGCACCGGTCGTGCCGGAGGTGAACAGCACCACCGCCGCGCGATCCGGGTCGGCACCGGCCTCGCTCGGCTTCGGGCGCCGGTTCGGCCGCACGAAGTGATCGGTGAAGCCGACCTCGCCCGGACGTCGCGGCTCGCCCAGCACCACCCGGTGCCGCAGCCGCGGTAGCCGGGGCGCCATCTCGGCCAGGCGTGCGGCGTAGTCGGTGCCGTCCCACTCGTCCGGGATCACGCAGATGGCGGCGCCCACCCGGTGCAGGATCCGTTCCGTCTCGCGCGCGCTGAGCGTGGGGACGAGCGGTGCCACCACGGCTCCGACCCGGAACGCGGCCAGCAGCAACGCGTTCGCCTCCCACCAGTTGGGCAGCTGGAGCGCGACCACGGTGCCGGGGCCGGCGCCGAGGCCGGCGAGACCGGCGGCGAAGCGGTCCACCCGGTCGGCGTATTCGGCGTAGGACAGCCGCACTCGCTCGCCGCCGGATCGGTAGGCCACGATCGCCGGGGCGTCCGGTGTCCGGTCGCGCCACGTCCAGAGGTCGTCCAGAAAGCTTCCGGTACGCCACGCCCCCTCCCGCCGATGCCGCACGATGGCGGCGTCCGGCGCGCGAACGCTGTCGATGGTGAACGATGTCTGCATGAGACCCCCCTTTTGTGCCGGGCTAAACCTGCATCCCGGCGGGCGGAGACTGAATGCTCGGGCGTTGCGACTTCTTGCGCCCGCGTCTGGCGGTGTCTTGCCGGACACAAGCGCGAACCGCCCTGCCCGGCCGACGTTGTAGGGAGGTATGCGGATCCTGGACGGCTTATTACCCGGGGCCGCGGCGGGTCACCGCCGTCGGCCTTTTCTCGACATCATCGAATCGAGGGGATAAGTCATGGATCTGACGATGGCCGGTGAGCTGCGCGCCGAGATGAGCGGCAAGGTTCTCACCCGCGACGACGACGGGTTCGCCGAGGCCGGGAACATCTGGAACGGCGCGGTCAACGTACAACCGGCGCTCTTCGCGTTGTGTGAGACCGCGTCGGATGTGCAGGCGGCCGTGCGCGCCGCAAACAAGCATGACGTGCCGCTGTCGGTGCGCGGCGGCGGGCACGACTGGGCCGGGCGTTCCCTGCGTCACAACGGTCTGGTCATCGACCTGACCCGGATGCGCGGCGTCGAGGTGGACGCCGCCGCCGAGGTCGCGACCGTGCAGGGCGGTGCGCAGGCCGGTGACCTCACCGTGGCCGCGGCCGAGCACGGGCTCGCCGCGGTGACCGGCATCGTCGCTCAGGTCGGGCTGACCGGGCTGACGCTCGGCGGCGGGTACGGGGTGATGAGCACCCGGTACGGGCTGGCCCTGGACAACATGCTCGGCGCCGAGGTGGTGCTGGCCGACGGACGGCTGGTGACCGCCGACGAGACGCAGAACGCGGACCTGTTCTGGGCGGTACGCGGCGGCGGTGGCAACTTCGGGGTCGTAACCTCGATGCGGGTCCGGTTGCACCCGGTGCGGACCGTGGTGTCCGGGCCGATCATCTTCCCGTGGAACGAGGCCGCGCAGGTCCTGCAGGGCCTCGACGAGGTGCTCGCCGCCGCCCCGGACGACCTGGGGGTGACCGGCGGTATCGTGCCCAGCCCGCAGGGCGGCACCGTCCTGGTGGTCTCACCCACGTGGTTCGGCGAGGCCGCGGCCGAGGCCGCCGAGATCGCGAAGATCCAGGAGCTGGGCCATCCGGTGGTCAACCAGATCGGCCCGGTGCCGTACGCGGAGCTGACCAAGATGGCCGACGCGCAGGTGGTCAACGGCCGGCACAACACGGCCCGCACCCGCTGGCTGGCCTCGCTGCCGCCGGGCGCGATATCCGCGCTGGTCGCGGCCGGGGACACGCGGCCGTCCCCGTTCTCGGTCATCACCTGGCAGTACTTCCACGGGGCCGCCGCGCGGGTGCCGCTGACGTCGACCGCGTTCGGCCTACGGAGCAACCACTACATGTTCCAGATCATCCCGGCATGGGAGCCCGGCGAGGACGGCGCGCCGCATCGCGCCTGGGCGGACAAGACCTCCGGGGCACTGGCCGCCTACGCGCTGCCCGGCGGCTATCCGAACCTGCTGGTCGCGGAGGATCACGACCAGGTGGCGCACGCCTATGGGGACAACGCGGCACGGCTTCGCGAAGTGAAGCAGCAATTCGACCCGGCAAATGTCTTCTCGTCGGCCACACCATTGCCGGATTGAGCCCGCTGTTAAGGGTCACGCCACCGAGATTTCAGGTGGCATGCCTGCTGGTCGCGCGCTTTCCGGGGCTAGGTTCAGCCCGTGTCGTCAATGTATTGGCTGGCCCACTCGGGTATTGCCGTGGCGGGCCGGACACCGCCTCGGGTACGGCACGCCGTGGCCTCCACGGTGACGTCGGCCAGCTATCTCGGGTGGCGGTCCAAACGACTCGCCACCCAGGAGAACATGGCCAAGGTCCTCGGACTTCCGGACAATCATATTGCCGTACGCCGCGCGGCGTTGCGGTCGTGGAGCAACTACGGGCGTACGGCCGCGCAATTGATTTGTCTTCCCTATCTGAACATTGTGGACATTGACGCGCATACGGAGGATCTCACCGAGGGGATGACGTGGCGCGAGGGCTTGGCGTCCGCGCTGGGGCCGGGCAAGGGCGCGATCGTCACCACCGGTCATTTCGGTAGCTGGGATCTGGCCGGGGCGATCGCCGCCCAGCACGTACGCCTGTCCGCCGTCGCCGACACGTTCAAGGATCCGCGTCTGGACAACCTGCTGCAGGGGCACCGGCGCGACAACGGGGTGGACATCATCCCGGCGCTGAGCGCCCCGCGCCGGGCCGTGCAGGAGCTCGCCGACGGCCGGGTGGTGGCGATCGTCATCGACCGGCCGGTGAGCGCGCGGCACGGCGTGGAGGTGACGTTCTTCGGGCACACCGCCTATGTGCCGGCCGGCGCCGCGACGATGGCGGTCAAGTCGGGGGCCGCGGTGGTGCCGGGATATTTCTGGCACGCGCCCAGCGGTGGGTATCGCATCCGGGTGTTCCCGCCGATGTTTCCCCGCTCCGATGTGGACCGACGACAGGAGGTGCGGCGCCTGACGCAGTACATGGTGGACTGTCAGGAGGAAATCGTGCGGCAGACCCCGACTCAGTGGTTCATGTTCCGGCGGTTCTGGCCTTCGTCGCTGGTCGCCGCCGCCTGACTCGCCTCGCGACGCCGCCGCATCATCCGGCGGGGCGGGTCCACGAACCAGCTCCAGGCGCACTGCGCGACGTAGGCGCCCGGGTTGAGCCGCGGGGTGGGTTCGTCCTGCCCGCCCGCCTGCGTTGTCCGGCCCTCGATCGCCGCGCGCAGCTCGTCCTCCGTCGCGCCCGGGAAAAGCGTGTAGCCGGCGCCGATGTGCTGCCAGAAATGCGCGTCGCTGGAGCCGATCGCGGCCAGCCCCCAGCCGGCGTTGGCCTCGAGCACCGTCTTGCGCTGCGAGGCGTTGGCCGGGCTGGGATTGTAGATTTCGATCCCGTCGATCTCATATCCGTTGTCGCGCAGCTGGTCGATCCGGCGGCGGCTCAGGCTCGGCACCAGCCGCCCCAGCGGATGCGGCACCACGACGAGGCCGCCCTGCTCCTTGATGGCGTCGATGCTCTCCTCGACCGACCGCATCGGCCGCGGCGCTTTCGTGACGAAGAGCCCGAGCAGGTGCCCGCTGCGGGTGGAAACCTCAACACCCTTGATGAGCCGTACGCCTGGACACTGCGCGTCGAGTAACTCTTCGACCCGCTTGGCCCCCTCGAGGTGGTCGTGGTCGGTCACCGCGATGACGTCCAGCCCCCGGTTTCCGGCTTCCCGGACGACCCGGGCCGGGCTTACCCAGCCGTCTCCGAGGTTCGTGTGCATGTGAAGGTCGGCGCGTCCCACGCGGCCATTCTAGGGAGGGTAGTATCCCCGCGCTTGATCTTTAGCGGGGGAGGAAACCCACATGCGAGGGAAGATCCTGGCCGGCGCCGTAGTGGCACTGGCCTTTCTGATTCCGGCGGCGCCGGCGATGGCGCAAACCGAAACGACCGGGCTGAACGCACAGTGCCAAACGGTCGAACGCAAGGTGTACAAGGATATTCGCGACCTTGTCAAAATCGATCTGGACACCGCCACCGACACCGAGGTGCGAATCCTGGCCAACCAGATCCTGTCCGTGGCCAACACCGAATCGTTGCCCACCTTGGCGCAAGCGATTCAGGTGAAACTGGACGGCAGCGCGGATGATCTGCGCAAGTTCCTCAAGGCGGACGTGGAGAGCGCCTGGAAGATCGCTCTGCGGATCACGGTGTTGCAGACGTTGACGGGCGCGGGTCCGAACGTGAAAGCGGCCACGCAGAAGGCGCTCGACACCGGGACCGTCGATGTTTTTCTGGCGTACCTGAACGAAGGCGTGTACGACGCACGTGCGCTTGACTGCGCGTCGCCGTCCCCGTCGGCATCGACGTCCGCGCCGACATCGGCGCCGACCGGCACGCCCAGCGCCACGACGACCGCTTCGGCGACCCCCGCTCCGTCCGCCGGCGCGGGTGGCGGCGAGGACGGCGGCGAGGGCGGTGGACTGCCGGTGACCGGCTCCGCGACCGCGACCGCGGCAGCCGTCGGCGTGGCGATTCTGCTCGCCGGCGGTGCGGCGTTCGTGATCGGACGCCGGCGCCGTTCCCGTTTCGTGGCGTAGCCAGCTCGACGCGCCCGGCCCGATGCTTCGTCGGGCCGGGCGCTTTTGCTTGTTGGCGGGCCCGGGCGTGTCTATTGTGCGGTGATGCCATCGCTCACGGTGACCTTCGACGCGCACGATGCGGTTCGCGTGGCCCGGTTCTGGGCCGGCCTGCTCGGGCGGGAGGTCGCCGAGGGCGTGTTTCTGCCCGGCGAGGTCAGCCTGCGGTTCGTGTCCAGCGATACGGCGAAGACGGTGCGTAACCGCGTCCACCTTCACCTGACCAGCGCCAGCCTCTTCGACCAGCAGGGCACGGTGGCCAAGGCGCTGGAGCTCGGCGGCGCTCACCTCGACGTCGGGCAGCGTCCCGAGGAGGGGCACATCGTGCTGGCCGACCCCGAGGGCAACGAATTCTGCGTCATCGAGCCGGGCAACAAGTTCCTCGCCGGGTGCGGCTTCCTCGGCGAGCTGGCCTGCGAGGGCACCCGGGACGTGGGCCTCTTCTGGAGCCGGGCGCTGGGCTGGCCACTGGTCTGGGACGAGAACGAGGAAACCGCGATCCAGTCCCCGTACGGCGGTACGAAGGTGGCCTGGGGCGGCCCTCCGGTGGCTCCGAAAGAGGGGCGGAACCGGCAGCGCTTCGAGTTCACCGCCGGTGACCTCGACGCGGAGGTGGCGCGGTTGGTCGCGCTCGGGGCCACGCGCCTCGGGAGTGAGCGCGACGGCGCCGGGATCGAGCTGGCGGACCCCGGCGGAAACGAATTCGCCGTGCGGCCCGCGCGTTAGGCGCGCCGCGCTTTCACGAGGACAGCGTGACCGTGTCGATGTCGGCCGCCTGCGGGCCCAGGAAGACGATGTAGAGCGGGCCGGAGCTGGTCGCGCTCAATTTGGTGGCCACGTTTTCGAAAGTGTCGAAATCCGGGGTCTCCGGGATGAACGCGGTGCCGAGAAGCGGGCCGGTCGCCGAGTTGGCGCGGATCTGGACGCTGGTGCCGCCCTTTCCGGCCGTGCAGCGGAAACCGACGTTGTGGACGCCGGCCAGGGAACGGTTGGCGTAACCGACCCAATCGCCGGTTCCGGTGTGGCCCACCGTCTGGCCGCCGCTCGCCGTCGACGGGAACGAGTTCTCGGTGCCGTTGTTGATGGTGTACGACTCGCCCTCGAACGTCACGTGCACCACCGGCGGTGTTGTCTTGGTGGCCTTGGGCGGAACGGGTGCCTTCGTGGCTAACGACCGCGTGGGGGTGCTCGGCGTGGTCGAGCGCGACGGGGTCTTGGTGGGCTTCGCCGAGACGGACGGCTTGGCGCCGGCGGATGCTGCCGCGGGTGGTGCGGGTGCGGACCACTCCAGGCCGGGCGTGGTGTTGGTGTCGGTCAGTGTCGTCGCTTCGGTGGCCGCGGCCGCGTCCGGGTCTTGCGAGCCCCGGATGAACAGCACGACGGCGATCGCCACCGCCAGCACGATGGCGATGACGACGGAGACGATAAGGCCGCGTCGCGGTTTGCCCGGCGTGGGGGGCGGCGTTCCGCCCTGCGCGGGAGGCGTTTGAGCGGGCCGGGGCGCTGGGGTGGGCGGTCCTCCGGCTGGTGCGTGCGGGCCTCCGGCTTGTGTCGGCCGGGTGGGTGGCGCCGCATTCTGCGCAGAGTTCGGCGGCGTCTGGGCGTACGGGGCCGGTGCCTTGGGTTTTTCGCTGGTCTTCGGGGTTTCGACGATCCTCGGCTGCTGCTGCCTCGGCTGGGCCGCCGCCGGCACCGAATTGGCCGCGGCGCGCAGCAACTGCTCGGCCTCGTCGGCGTAGACGCGATCCGACGGATCCTTCTGCAGCAACGCCTCCAAAGCGGGCCGCAGCACCCCGGCCCGCTGCGGCACCGGCGCCGGATCCACCATCAGCGAGGCGAGCGTGGCCATCGGGGACGATTTCACGTACGGCGGGCGGCCCTCCACCGCGGCGAACAGCGTGGCGCCCAGCGACCAGAGGTCCGACCCGGGGCGGGCGGGTTCGTCGAGAGCGCGCTCCGGCGCCAGGTACGACGGCGAGCCCAGCACCACGCCGGTGCGGGTCATCCCGGAATCGCCGGCCACCGAGGCCAGCCCGAAGTCGGTCAGCACCACCCGGCCGTCGTGCGCGAGCAGCACGTTGGCCGGCTTCACGTCGCGGTGCAGGATGCCCGCCCGGTGTGCGGCCTGCAGCGCGCCCAGAACCTCGAGGCCGATGTGGGCGGCCCGCTCCGGCTGCATCGGGCCCTCTTCGTTGACCACGTCGAGCAGCGACCGCGACCGGATCAGCTCCATGACGATCCAGGGCGCGCCCTCGTGGTCGAACACGTCGAAGATGCGCACGACGTTGCGGTGGCTGACCTTCGCGATGGCGCGTGCCTCGCGGATCGCGCGCTCCCGGAGGTCGCCCAGCTCGGCGGCGCTCAGCCCGTCCGGCGAGATCTCTTTGATGGCGACGTCGCGACCGAGAAGCTCGTCGCGAGCCTCCCAGACGCGGCCCATCCCGCCCTCGCCGAGGAGGCTTACCAGCCGGTAACGCCCAGCTAGGAGGCCCTGTTCTGTATCGGACACGACGGCACCGTACCGGCGAAAGGACTTGCCGGGCGCACAGTAGGCATGTGTCAATAATCGCATTTACCCAGGTCAGGTGCCGGGTGTGAGGTGGCGCACTGCCGGTCGCGGGATATGGCGCGCGTCACGGCCGTTAATTGCGTTGCCCGGCCCGGCGGGTTTCCCTACCGTAGGCAGCACAACGAACACGACCGGTCAGGAGAGACGGATGAAGCGCCAGCCCGCGATCGAGCCGCAGCAGTGCGGTGCGGCGGCCATTCATCGTGCCTGCCGAGAGGTGGCGTGTAGCTAGGCAGCGCTAGCGAAGCACACGCCGCCGCCCCCCAGTCCGGGAACGGCGGCGTTTCTCATTTCGCGCTCTTTGACAAGTCCACAGTGAATGGCGAAACGGCCCGCCACCATGCCACGTTTTCGGTCGCCGGTTCGATGCCGGCCAACCGCTCGCACGTTACCCGCCGGCGCTGGTCCATCTGAACACCGCGCCGAAGCCGGCCGGCGAGACCGTCATCTCGCCGGCCGGTCCTTTGCGGGCTGGTGCAATCCGGCAGCAGTTGGAGGTTCGAATCCTCCGCCCGCAGCGACGTCGCCGTAGCTCAGCAGGTCGGAGCGCCGCCCTGATAAGGCGGAGGCCGGTGGTTCGAACCCACCCGGCGACACGTCACGGGCCGTGGCGCAGCTTGGTCAGCGCGCTCGCTTCGGGAGCGAGAGGACGCCGGTTCAAATCCGGCCGGCCCGACGGAACACACACATGCGCCGTTAGCTCAATTGGTAGAGCAACTGACTCTTAATCAGTGGGTTCGGGGTTCGATTCCCCGGCGGCGTACGAAGCCCGCATGGCTCAGCGGAAGAGCGTCCCTTTCACACGGGGAAGGTCCCAGGTTCGACCCCTGGTGCGGGCACCTCGCCCGGCGGCCGCGATCGCGGAGCGGTGACCCGGGACGGGCCATGCCGCGGAGTGCAAGGTTCTCGCCCGCCCGGCCCAGTCGTCGAGCGACCCGGGACGGGCCATGCCGCGCCGCCGACCGGGTTGTGTCAGCATGGCGCCCGCCGCCGCTCAACGAGGCCATCATGTGGGATCCGTGTCCGCTGTATGTAACTGTTCAGCTGGTTCCGTCGGCCGGGAGTCCCCGTGCGAGGCGGCGCCGCCAGGCCCGGGCAGGTTCCAGCTCCCCACAGCGGGCGCCCCCCACCCGGGTGTGGGCAGTAGCGACGCCGGGGAGGCTGTGGTTGCCCGCACCGCGGCCACTCTCACCCGCGTGTGGGGAGTTGCGATGGCGGGGAGGCTGTGGTTGCCCACGCCGTGGCCACTCTCACCCGCGTGTGGGGAGTTGCGACGGTGGGGAGGCTGTGGTTCCCCACACCGCGGCTACTCTTACCCACGTGTGGGGAGTCGCGACGGCGGGGACGCTGTGGTTGCCCACACCGTGGCCACTCTGACCCGCGTGTGGGGAGTCGCGACGGCGGGGACGCTGTGGTTCCCCACACCGCGGCGGACCCACAGTGGGTGTGGGCACCCGCCACGGCCGGACCGTCCCAGCTCCCCACAGCGGCGGCCCTCACAGGTCCGCCACGGAAGGCCAACGCATCGGAGGGTCAGCGGCGCGAGAAACAGCTGAATAGTTCCGCTGTATGGGACTGGCGACCACATCGTGGCAGCGCGTCCAGTATATGAGACGCATATCCACTGTGGAGGATATTTTCTCCGCATTCACGCACTTTGTTCGGCCGCTTTTGCCGACGTTTTGTAGACCTTGGAGAGTTCGGGCTCGCATGTGGGCGTAAGTCTCCAAGGTCTACAGAAATCCCAGAATGTGGTCGGGGTCGCCGCATAGTGGGATGGACGGACGAGGCGCGTCGACCTGGAGACACGTTCCGCTCGTTGGCCACCTCGGCGGCCGATGCCGGTGGTGGCGCCGGTTGCGGCAGTGGGTCGGTGGCGGGCTGCGAGTCGCGGACCCTGCTGCGAGTCGCGGACCCTGCTGCGAGTCGCGGACCCTGCTGCGGGGCGCGTAGTGCTGCGGGTCGCCAGTGGCGGTTGGCGCGGTGCCAGTTGCCGGTCGCGCAGTGCCGGTTGGGGGTGCGGCGCCGGTTGCCGGTCGCGCAGTGCCGGTTGGGGGGTGCGGCGCCGGTTGCGGGGGCTTGGCACGCGCGGGATCGAGATCCGCCGCCTGGCTCGGGAGCGGCGGCGACGGGGATTCGGAGCCTGACGCGAAAGAGCTCTCGTGGCGTTAGAGTCGCGGGGCATGGGATTTCTTACGTTCAGCCTCAACGTCACCCTGGACGGTTGCGTCGATCATCGGGAGGGGGTCGCCGATGACGAGACGCACGCCCACTTCACCCGGCTCATGGACGACGCCGGGGCGATGCTGTGGGGGCGCGTCACCTACGAGATGATGGAGAGCTCCTGGCCGGCCATCGCTCGCGGCGACGTGGAGGCGCCGGCGGCGATGCGTGAGTGGGCGGTCAAGCTGGAGGCCAAGCCCAAGTATGTGGTGTCGTCGACGCGCACGGATTTCCCGTGGGTCAACAGCCACCACGTCGGCGGCGATTTGCGCGACGGCGTGCAGAAGCTCAAGGACGCGACCCCGGCCGAGGTCCTGCTCGGAAGCGGCAAGCTCGCGACCGAGCTGGACCGGCTGGAGCTGATCGACGAGTATCGGCTGCTCGTCCATCCCCGGATCGCCGGCCACGGCCCCACGCTGTACCAGGGTGGGCTGCCCGCGACGCGCCGGCTCGAGCTGGTCTCGGCAGAGCCGCTCCGCAACGGCGCGGTGGCCATGCACTACCGCCGCGCGCGCTGAATGGCGGCAGACCGGCGTTTTACCACATGGCCGCATGCCCGAGTGGTCAGGGAGCCGCCTGCAAAGCGGCGTACGCCGGTTCGATTCCGGCTGCGGCCTCCAACGCCATCCACTGTGGGAACGACTGCGGCTCGCCGCCCGCAGACGGGGACGACTGCGGCCCGCCGCCCGAAAACGGCGGACGACTGCGGCCCGCCGCCCGAAAACGGCGGACGACTGCGGCTCGCCGCCCGAAAACGGCGGACGACCGCGGCTCGCCGCCCGAAAACGGCGGACGACCGCGGCTCGCCGCCCGAAAACGGCGGACGACTGCGGCCTGCCGCCCGAAAACGGCGGACGACCGCGGCCCGCTCCCGCATCGGGGGAGCGGGCCGCGGCCGGGTCGTCAGCGGAACAGGACGGCCGGGAGGTAGCCGGCGCGGTAGCCGGTCGCGGTCGGGTGGAACGGGGTGGGGTCGGTCAGGCCGGTCAGCCACGGGTTCGGCCCGCACAGGCCGTGCCCCGCGAACTCCGGCCGGACGTCGGCGAAGCGGAACCCGGCCCGAACGGCCGCGAGGGCGATCGTCCGGTCCAGCGTGTCGACGGCCCCGTTGATCGCGCGCCGCTTGACCAGGCTGGCCGGCGGCACGGCCGGGCACTCGGCCGTGGTCTCGAAGAACCGGGCGTAGCCGGCCACGACCACGGAGGCGTGCGGCGCGCGGGCGCGGACCGTGCGGTAGACGGTCGCGAGCCGGCCCGGCAGCTCCGTCTTGGTGACCTTCTCGGCGGTGGCGACGATGGCCTGGCAGTCCGCGTCGGTACCCTGCATGCAGGCCCCGATACCCGGCGTGAAGTTCAGGTCGTTACCGCCGATCGTGATGGTGACCAGATCGGTGTTGCGATTCAGCCCGGTCAATTGGCTGGTCAGCACGTCCTGTGTCGCCGCGACGCTGCAGGCGTTGAACTGGAAGCTCTTGACGTGCTTGGCGGCGGCGAGCAACGCCGGGTAGGAATTGTTGCTCCGCAGGCAGGTCGGATCGGTGTACGGCGGCGCGCCACCACCGGCCGCGTACGAGTCGCCGAGGGCGACATAGGACCCGATGTGCGGCGGCGAGGCCGACGCCGCGCCGGGGATCAACACGGCCGCGGCGGCCGCGACGGCGACCGCCACGGCCAGCATTCGACGTTTCAGCAAGGTGGTTCCCTTCCGCGTTCGAAAGCATTCGCGTCGGATAACGCGCGAAGATCCAACTCGTTCACCGCGACCCGGCCACAGTGTTCCGCGACACCACTCAGACGTCCGGGCCGGCGGAAGGTGCGGAGGGCAAAGTGGAGGGCGAAGCCGGCGTTGAGGAGGGCTGCCACGGGCTCACCCCGAACCGGCCGGTGCTGCCCAGATCGAGCGCCCCACCGGTGGGGGTGAGCACCTCGGACGGTGCCCCGGCCCGGGGCGCGACCGCCAGCAACGGGACGGTCACCGGCGGGTGGGTGGTGTCCGTGTACGTGTTGCGCCAGACCACGAACGCCTCGGCCCGTTGACCGGGCGCCAGCACCACCGGCGACGGCGCCCGCTCCAACGGGGGAATGGCGTGGGTGACCTGCGCGATGCCGTCCAGCACCTGCACGTCGGCGACCGCCCGATGCTCGTCGAGCGGACGCACCACCGGATATCCGTCGAGGCGATACTCAGCGTGCCCGCAGTTGACCAGTTCGATGCCGAGAACGCGCAGCCCGGACGCCGCGTCCCCGGCGCCCATCTCGAGCCGCACACCCGCCGGCGGGCAGGTGGGCGCGGCGGTCGCCGGCGGTACCGAAGCCGCGCTGGTTGGCCTCACGATGACCGGTGGCCGCTCGGGGAACGGGCCACCGCACCCGGCGAGCACCAGCGGAACGGCGAGCAGGACCAGCTTCACCGGCTGGATGATGTCAGCCCCGGACAACCCGCGTTCAGCGTCCGCGGGTCACGAACCCCGATTCGTACGCCAGGACCACCGCCTGGACGCGATCACGCACCCCGAGTTTCGTGAGAATGCGAGCGACGTGGGTCTTCGCGGTGTTCTCCGCCACCACGAGCGAGGCGGCGATCTCGGCGTTGGACAGGCCGCGGGCGATGAGCCGGAGCACCTCCCGCTCGCGATCGGTCAGCAGGCGTACGGCGTCGGGATTCTCCAACGGCTCGACCGCGAATCGTTCGATCAGCCGCCGCGTTGATCGACGGCTCGATCAACGCGTCCCCGGCTGCCGCCGCCCGCACCGCCGTGATCAGCCGGGACGTCGGCGCGTCCTTGAGCAGGAATCCGTAGGCGCCGGCCCGCAGCGCGCGGACCACGTATTCGTTCTGGTCGAACGTGGTCAGCACGACAACCCGGGGCGGATCCGGCAGCGCCGTCATCCGCTCGGTCGCGCTCAGCCCGTCCATCCCCGGCATCCGGATGTCCATCAGCACCACGTCCGGCCGCCGCGACCGGACGAGATCGAGCGCCACCTGCCCGTCACCCGCCTCGCCGACCACGTCGATGTCCGGCTCGGCGTTGAGGATCACGCGGAAACCGGCGCGCAGGAGCTGCTGGTCGTCGACCACGAGCACACGGATGGGTTCGGCCACCCGCTCATTGTGACTACCGCGGTAATCCTCGCGGAGTACGCCGTTCGGGGAAGATGCCCCGCGATGAGGACGACCCGGCCCCGCCCCCATTCCTAGCCTCAACAGCATGAATACAGTTCGCAAAGGCGATGTCGTTCTCGCCGCATCACTGACCGCTCTCGGCGTCGTTCTGATGGTCGCCGACATCATCAGCGATCCGGATCCGGGCCTGCGGATGGATTCCCGGTCGTGGCTCATGGTCCCCGTGTTCGCCGCGGCCACGCTGCCCATTCTCTGGCGGCGGCGCAACATGCTCGTGGTCTACGCGGTGACCTTGGCGGCTCTGGGGATTCACGTGCTCGCGTTCGGCTGGACCGTCCGCTGCGGCGCCGGCCTGCCGCTTTCCTTCGCCCTCGCGTACGCCTCCGGAAAACTCACCAAGGGCTGGATGTCCGTGCTGGGGCTGGCGGCCGCCGTGGCCGTCCAGGCGATTGTCCTGGTCCGGGATTCGGCCGCAGGATTAGGCATCATCGGCGTCACGGCACTGATGGCGGCCGTGGCCTGGGGGATCGGTGCCGGCCTGCGCAAACGGTCCGGCACCCGCGCGGACGTCATCGAACCGGCCAAGTCGTACGCCTAACCGGGAGGTCGCCATGGGGCTCCTGCGCGGGATCCGTCCCGTCGACGCCGTCCTGACCGCGGTGCTCTGCGGCCTGGGGTCGCTACTGGGAATCATGAACGTCCTCAGTGACGACCCCACCACCCGGATCGACTCGCACTCGTGGCTGATGGTCCCGGTCTTCGTCGCGACCGCGCTGCCGGTGCTGTGGTGGCGGCGCCTGCCGGTCGGCGTCATTCTGCTTTCCGGTACGGCGATGGCCGTGCACGTGGTGGCCTTCGGCGCCGTGGTCCGCTGCGGTTCGGGGCTGCCACTGTCGTTCACCCTCGCCTTTCTGAGCGGGCTGGCGGAGCGCACACGCGTACGGGCAATCGCGGTTTTCGCCTCTGGTGTGCTGACCGCGCTGGTGCTGGTCCGCGACACGGCGGCCGGCGTCGAGCTGCTGCCGGTGGCGCTGGTGTTGTGCGGCGTGCTGTTCGGGATCGCGCGGGTGCTGGCGCATCACTCGGCGATGACGCGGGATCTCCGGCAGCGCAACGAGGACCTGCGGCGCCTGCGCGACGAACGGGCGGCGCTGGACGTGACCGACGACCGGCTGCGGTTGTCCGCTCGGCTGGAGCAGCTCCTCGACCAGCGGCTCGGGCAGTTGGCGCGCGCGGCCGAGGACAGCGCGGCGATCACCGATCCGGCGGCGACCAGGGCGGCGCTGACCACGCTGGAGGAGGACAGCCGCCGCACGCTCGCGGACATGCGCGAGATCGTCGGGCTGCTGCGCGGCGGCGAGGTGTCGCTGGCGCCGGTGCCGTCGGTCGCGCATCTGGACGCGCTGCTCACCCGGCATCTGCGGTCCGCGTCGGCGCTGCGGGTGTCCGGCGAGCCGCGGATGCTTCCGGCGAGTGTGGAACTGTCCGCGTACCGGATCGTCGAGCACCTGATCACCGCGTTCGCCCGCGACGAGACGGCGGCGGTGGACGTGACGGTGACCTTCGGCGACGCCGAGCTGGAGATCCGCGTGGCGGGACCGGCGGGCCGCCGGGTCGACCTGCGCGAGGCGATCGGCCGGGCCCGCGAACGCGCGCGGCTGCACGCCGGATCCCTGACCGTGCGGACGGCGCGCGGCCGGGCCCGGGTGGTGGCTCACCTTCCGGTGCTGACCGGGGTCTGACGTGCGACGCCTGATCCCCGAGCTCCTCGTCGTCGTGGCCGCCGTGGCCGCGGCGGTGATTCCGGCGCGGCCGGACGGACCGGGCGAGTGGGTGGGCATGCTGTGCACCGCCGCCGGGGCCGCGGCCGTCGCGGGATGGCGCCGGTTCCCGCTCGCGGCGCTGCTCATCGGGCCCGCGCTGCTTCTCGTCCCGCTGTTTCTCGGGCCGGACCCGAGCGACTTCGTCCTGCTCGCGCTGCTGGGCTACGCGGCCCTGCTCGCGGACCGCTTCGGCGGCCGGGCGGCGTGGCTCGCCGCCGCCGCGTACGTCGGCTACCTCGCTGTGTTGTACGCCCGCACCGGGGAGGACAGCCCCGGCCTGATCGTGCTGACGTTGCCCGGTTTCCTGGCCGGGACGGCGTTGCGGCTGCGCCGGCAGACCGCCGAGGAGCTGGCCGAACGCGGCCGCGAGCTGGACCGGGAGCGGAAACTCTTCGCCGAGGTGGCGGTCCGCAACGAACGCGCTCGCATCGCCTCCGAGCTGCACGACATCGTCGGCCACGCGCTCAGCGTGATGGTGGTCCAGGCCGCCGCCGGGCAACGCCTGGCCGGTCCGGCCGCGACCGAGTCGCTGGTGGCGATCGCGTCGTCGGCCCGGCAGGGTCAGGCCGACCTGCACCGGCTGATCGACCTGCTGGCCGGCACCGAGGTGGCCAGCCCCGACCTGGCGATCATCGACGACATCGTGGCGCAGGCCGCGCGCAGCGGCCTGCGGGTCACCTGCCGGCTGGAGGGCTCCCGCGACGGGCTCGCCCGCGAGGTGGCGCACGCCGCGGTCCGGGTGGTCCAGGAGAGCCTGACGAACGCGCTGCGCCATGCCCCGGGCGCCGAGGTCCGCGTGCGCGTCCAGGCCGCGTCGCACGATCGGTCCTTGACCGTACGCGTCGACAACGACCCGCCACCCGCCCCGCCGAACCCGCCGTTGCCCGGCACGGGCCGCGGCCTGATCGGGCTGCGTGAGCGCGTTCTGGCCCTGGGCGGGACGTTCGTCGCCCACCCGGGCGCGGACGGCGGCTGGCAGGTTGCCGCCCACATACCGGATGCTGGTGTCCGGGGGGTGCCATCATGACTGTTCGTGACCGTGTCGGCGAGTTCTGCGCGACGTACGGCCTGAGCGTTCCGATCCTGCAGGCGCCGATGGCCGGATCGTCGCCGCCGGCGCTGGCCCGGGCCGCCGCTTCCGCCGGTGCCATGGGCGGACGCGGGGTCCTTCGCGACCCGCCGGAGCGCATCGCCCAGTGGATGACGGAGTTCGGGTCGGCGGGGCCGGTTCAGCTCAACATCTGGGTGCCCGAGGAGCCCGGGTCCCCCGACGACGAACGACGCGCGCTCGCCGAGGCGTTCCTGGCCCGCTTCGGTGTGCCGGGCACGCCACCGGACCGGCCGCGACCGGACTACCGCGCGCAGCTCGAGGCGATGCTGGCGGCCCGCCCCACCGTCGTCTCCTCGATCATGGGGATCTTCGACGCCGGCTACGTGCGCCGGCTGCACGACGCGGGCATCGCCTGGTTCGCCTGCGCCACCACGTTGCCGGAGGCGCTCGCCGCCCAGGAGGCGGGCGCCGACGCGGTCGTGGCGCAGGGAACCGAGGCCGGCGGCCATCGCGGCTGCTTCGATCAGGACGTGACCGCCGGCCTGGACAGCACACTGTTCGCGCTCGTGCCGCACATCGCGGACCACCTGCGCGTTCCGGTCGTGGCGGCCGGGGGCATCGGCGACGGGCGGGGCGTGGCCGCCGCGCTCGCGTTGGGGGCCAGCGCCGTTCAGGTCGGCACCGCGCTGCTGCGGACGCCGGAAGCGGGCATCTCGGCGAACTGGTCGGCGGCGCTGGCCGGTGCCGGGCCCGAGGCGGTGACGGTGACCCGGGCGTACACGGGACGCACCGCACGCGCCGTGTCCACCGCCTTCCTGCGGGAGTGGCAGCGGCCCGAGGCGCCCCGGCCGGCCCGTTTCCCGGACCAGCTCGGCCTGGTCGGCCGGTGGCGCGCCGGGAACGCGCCCGGCATCGAGGCCGAGAACTACTTCGCCGGCCAGAGCGCGGCGCTGGCGACCACGGATCCCGCCGCCGAGGTGATCACCCGGATGTGGCGGGAAGCGTCCATGATCCTTGCTTGATGCACGGATTGCCGGGAAAGCCTGCAGCCACGGTCAAGACGCACGGACCCGCCGGGCGTGAGTATTCGCTCATGCCAACAAACATGTGTCTAGGCGCGCATGTCGCGCGGCGCCATGCCGAAGCGGCGGCGGAACGCCCGGCTGAACGTCGTCGAGTCGGTGAATCCGTGGCGGAGCGCTATCTCGGTGATCGTCAGCCGGTTGGCCGGATCGGTCAGCAGCCGGGCACACCGCTGCAGGCGCATCTCGCGGATCGTGCCGGCGAACGTGTTCGGCCGGCCGTCGAAGAGGTTGTGCAGCGACCGGGGCGAGATGGCGAAGCGCCGGCACACCGTGACGACCGAGAGCGCGGGGTCGCCGAGGTGCGCGGCGACGTAACTCAGGACCTGCGATCGCACGGCGTCGCGTACCGAAGCGCTCTGATCGTGGCTGCCCATCGCGGCCGAGACCACCGAGGCGAAGGCCTGCTCCAGCTCGCCTGCCACCGACGTGGGCTGCGGCTGATCGATCTCCCACCACGCGTGCATCATGGCCGCGGCGATCCCGCCGAGCCCGGCGGACGCGTCGATCGGCGTCACGGTGCCCTGCCGCGGATGGGCGAGCCGGGAACTTAGCGACGTGTGCGGCAGGCGGAACGTCATCATCCGCCACCGCTGGTCGAAATCCAGGTAGTACGGCTCGGTCGTGTCCACCACGGCGAGCTGACCGGCCGACGCCGTCGACTCGCGGCCGTTCTGGCTCATGTGGCAACGACCGTCCAGCACCAGATTGACGAAGTAGAAATCCCCGTCGGAACGGTCCACCTCGCGTGGCCCGTGGATGGTGCGCTGCGGCTCGGACCGGACATCCGTCCGGGTCACCGCGCCCGCCGGACGCGCCTCCACCCGGCCGCCGAACCCGTCACCCGGTGCCAGCCGCTGCGGCGTCATCGGGATGAACACCTCGCAGATGACGTCGTGCCAGTACCCGAACTGGTCCCGCGCCGGTTGATCGGCGATGTCCCAGATGGCCATCGCATTCCCCCTCGTCAGCCCGGCCCCCATGCTGCCCGTCATCACCGCCGATGCGCAGTGGGGCCGGACACAGATCAGCAGGAAGGAAATCGCTCGATGGAGGAAACGACACACACCCGGACGTGGCTGGTCACCGGCGCGTCGTCCGGAGTCGGTCAGGCCGTGGCCGTGGCCGCCCTGGAACGCGGCGACCGCGTCGCGGCGATGAGCCGGAGCACCATGGCGCTGCGCCAGCTCTCGATAGGCTTCCGCGGACAGGCTCTGGCGTTGCCGGCCGACGTCCGCGACGAGGCCGCACTGTCCGAGGCCGTCGAACGCACCACGGGGGCGTTCGGCGGGATCGACGTGGTGGTCAACGCGGCCGGGTACGCGCTGCTCGGGCCGATCGAGGAGATCAGCGACAAGAAGGCCCACGAGAATTTCGACACGAACTTCTTCGGCGTCCTGAACGTGCTGCGTGCGGTGCTGCCCGTCCTGCGCGCGCAGCGTTCCGGACACGTGGTTCAGATGTCATCGATATTTGGGCATATGTCGTATCCGGGAACCGGGCTGCTGGCCGCCACGAAGCACGCGGTCGGCGCGGTCACCGAGGCGCTGGCGCTGGAACTCGCCCCGTACGGGATCACCTTCTCGATCATGGAGCCCGGCGCGGTCCGGACGCGATTCATGGCCGAGGGCGACATCGTGGCGCCCGGGGCGGCGTACCCGGAGGTGGGGGATGTGGTCCGGCAGTTGACGGACCTGCCGCCGCACCTGATGCTCGGCACCCGGGAGCTGGCCGAGGCGATCATCGGGACCGCGGACGCCGCCCGGCCGCCGCTGCGGGTCGCGCTCGGACCCGGTGCCGCGGACGAGATCCGCAAGGCGCTCGACGGGCGGCTGCGGGCGCTTTCCGACGGATCAGCGACTTGAGGTCCGCTGCGCTAAGCGATCCTCAAGGTCTCGTGCGGATATTGCCCGTACGCCTTGCGGTGCTGGTTCGCGAAGCGGGTGAGGTTGGTGAAGCCCCACCGGCGGGCGATCGCGCCCACCGTGTCGCGGGCGGGATCGGCGGCGCGTAGTTCGGCGTGTGCCCGGTCGAGGCGTACCGAACGCAGGTAGGCCATCGGCGCGATGCCGAGGTGGCGCTGGAAGCCCTCCTGAAGCGTGCGGACGCTGACGTGGCAGCGGCGGGCGAGCTCGGCCGTGGTCAGCGGCCGGTGCGCCTCGGCGTCGATGATGTCGGTGGCGTCGCGCACGGCGGCCGGGCGAGCCGGTTCCGCGGGCCGGTCGAGAGTTTGCCGGAAGGCGGGGCTGGCAACCATGAGGAATCCGCTGAGGACCGCCTCGACGAACGGCATCGCGGCCATCGGCTGATGCAGCACGCTGTCCGGGTCGGCGAGTTCCGTCGTCAGGTGCCGCAGCATTCGCACCCAGCTACGGCCGGGACCGCCGCGCACGTCGACGGATGGGGTCCACCGGTCGGCGACCGGGCCGCGAACCGTGTCTCGCAGGATCCGCTCGACGGCGCCGAGATCCATTTTCACCGCGAGGATCCGCGTGCCGGCCGTCCAGTGCGTGACCGACGTCTCGCCGCTCGGCCGGTAGAACGTGGCGGTCTCGGCGGTGGTCAAGAGGTCGACGCCGCGGTGCCGGGACCGGAGGCCGCCGGACAGCGCGACGTTGGCGTGGTACCCGTTGCGCCCCTCGGCGAAGTCCATCCGGATGTCGGCGCGGACCGTCGCGTCGACGACCGTGATCGGCCCGGCCCGCAGAAACCGGCAGTCGGTCGAGAACCGTTGCGCGGCGACCAGCTGATCGAGGGTGTGCGGGTAGAAGGCCGGCACCGAGCGGTCCAGCACGTCCTCGATCGAGGTGAGGCGGGCCTGGGGGCTCGCCCCGATGACGAAGGGGCCGTTCACCGCGCCATGGTGCCGTGCACGGCCGCCGGGCGACCACTGTTTCGGCTCACAGTGCCGGCGATGCTGCCCCCTGCGCAGCATCGCCGGCGCTGGTTCTCCGGGTCGATTTCCCGACGCGTCGAGCTAAGCCGTCGCGGGGTGCGCGCGGCGAGCCGCCGGACGCGGCGCGATGGACACCCAGCGCGGATCGTGGCTCACACGTCGTAAAAATCACCGCGCCTCGTACGCCGTACCGGGAAAGATAGGGTGGTGACCGATTTCGACCAGCCGCACCTGTTCGTGAAGGTCTGTGGCCTGCGCACCCGTCCGGACGTCGCCACCGCGGTCGGCTCCGGCGCGGACGCGGTGGGGTTCATCCTGACGCCGAGCCCCCGCCAGATCGCTCCGGCCGAGGTCCGCCGCCTGGTCGACGACGTGCCGCCGGGTGTCCTGACGGTCGGGGTCTTCCGCGGCGAACCGGTCGAGCAGGTGCGCTCGGCCGTCGCGGAGTCCGGCGTCCGGGCCATCCAGCTCCACGGCGACGAGCCGGCGTCGCATTTCGACGCGCTCGGTGACCTGGGCCTGCCGCTGATCCGGGCGACCTCCCCGGCCGGTGACCTGCGCACCGGCTCGCACGGCGAGGATCTCCTGCTGGTCGATTCCCCCAAACCCGGCTCCGGTACGGCGTGGGAGTGGACCGATCTGGCCGGGGCGATCGACGGCCGGTGGCTGCTGGCGGGCGGCCTGAACCCGGGCAACGTCGGCGCCGCGGTGGCCGCGCTGCACCCGTGGGGCCTGGACGTCTCCAGCGGCGTCGAGGCCAGCCGGGGCGTGAAGGACCCCGGGCTGATCCGCGCCTTCCTCGCCGCGGCACGGACCGCCGAGCTGGGATAACCGCCGCTGGGATACCGTCTGCGGGTGGCGAGATGGATGGGCACCCTGATGTGGGCGGTCGCGAACGTGCTGATCGGCGTCTGCGCGATCCTGCCCCTCGGCCTCGGCTCCAAGCTGGTGTTCGGCCGCCCGGACATGTTCGAGGTCGGCGACGGCCGGGCCGCCTCGGCCACCGGCATCGTGGTCGTCACCCTGGGCGTGCTCGGCGGGTTGTTCGCCCTGGTCAACGTGCCGTTCCGGCGGCGCCTCCCGCCCGGCGCGGCGAACGCGGTCTGGCCCGCGGCGGCGGTGCTCGCGCTGGTGCCGTTCGTGATCGTCCTGGTGTCCTGAGCCCCGCCACCTACTTTCTGGTGATGGGCACGCAGTTGCCGGTCTTGTAAGTCTTGTTCGCGTCCGGGACCAGGCCGTGCCCGGCGACCGCGATCCGGGCGCACACCTTCGGGGCGTCGCCGATGGCCCGGACGAAACGCCGGTCGTCGGTGTCCAGAATGGAGGGACGGCGGTCCTCGACGTACCATTCGCCCTGCTAACTCTTCGGGGCGTGCGAGCCCATCAGGTGATCCGGCGGATACTTCCCGTCGCCGCCGTAGATGTGCAGGTGGTAGCCGGCGTCGACGTCCGGGGTCGAGCCGTCGTAATCCACGTTGTAGTTGATGGTGAGTTTGCCGTCGGCCAGCACCGCCGAGGTGAGGCACACCCAGCGGCGGTTGCTCTTGATCTCGTCGGTGCACTGTTCGTCGGCGGGCAGCGTCGGGCTGGGTTTAACGCTGGGCTGGATGGCGGCGGCGGGGATGTTCTTCTTGCCGTCGTCGCGGCCGTACTGCGCGTACGCCACGCCGCCGGCGGCCAGCAGCAGCGCGAGCCCGAGGCCGGCGCCGATGAGCAGCCGTCGCTTGCCGCGGCGGCCTCGCGTGGGTGGTGCCGGCGGCGAGGCCCGGCCGGCCTGTGGCGGCGAGGCGGCCCCGGCGGACAGCACGCTGGTGGCCCACGACGAGGACGGACCGGCTGGCGCCGGGCTGGTCGGCCGGGCCGGGGCCGGGCTGACCGGCCGGGGTGCCGCCGGGCTGGTCGGCACCGCGGCCACACCGGCCTTGATCGGCGGCGCCGGCCGAGCCTTCGGGGAGGCCGGTTCCGGCCGAGAGGCCGCCGGGGGAGCCGGTGCCACCGCCCGGCCCGAAACCGTCCCGGTGCTCGACGCCCCACTCGCCAGCCACGCACCACCCAGGGCGACCGCGTGCTTCGGATGCGCGTCCACCGCCACCGGCCGCCCGAACTCCGACGTCACCATCTGCGCGACGATCGGCATCCGCGACGACCCGCCGACCAGCAGCACCGAATGCAGCTCGTCCGGCGCGGTCCCGGCCGACCGGATCGCCCGCTTCAACGCCTCCACCGACCCGTACAAGGCCGGCCGCACCATCGCCTCCAGCTCGGAGCGGGTGAGCCGCACCTCGGTCACCAGGTTGGGCAGCAGCACCGGGATCGTCGTGTCGGTGTCCGCCGACAGCGCCTCCTTGGCCTGCACGCATTCCTCGCGCAGCCGGGCCACCGCGGCGATCGCCCCGGGGTCGTCCTCGTCGAGCTCCTTCAGCTGGCCGGCCAGCGCGCTGCGGACGTGGTGGAACACTGCCGCGTCGAAGTCGATGCCACCAAGGCGTTCGATCCCCTCCGGCCGGCCCAGGATGTCGAAGCCGGTCGCGGTCTTGCGCAGCACCGCCGCGTCGAACGTGCCGCCGCCCAGGTCGTACACGGCGACGACGGCGCCCGGCTCGATGCGCTGCTGCTGCGCGTAACTCACCGCCGCCGCCTCCGGCTCGGTCGTGTAGATCACCGAGCCCTCGAGGTCGGCCATCCGCACCGCCTGGCGCAACAGATCTATTTTGTACGCCCCCCAGTTCGCCGGATGCGACACGCACGTGACCGGCGGTGGTCCGCCCTCCCGGTCGATCACCTGGTCGGCCACCGCGCGCAGCAACCGGGACATCAGCGCCTCGGCCGACTGCGGAACGCCACCGACCAGGATCGGTGTGGTGTCGCCGACCCGGCGCTTGAACTCGCGGGCGACCCGGTGCGGCTCGGTCAGTCCACGCCGGTTGGCCGCCTCCCCGGTCAGGAACGTCTCGTCCTCGCGCAGCAGCACCACCGACGGGATCGCGGCGCTCCGGCTGCCTAGCGGGACGATCTCGGCGTGCCCGTCGCGCCAGGTGGCCGCGGCGGTGAACGTCGTACCCATGTCTATGCCGAGTGTGTACATCGGGTCGCTCCATCGATAGGTGTGGAAAGGGGGTTTTCCCCCAGCCGGGCGGGCGCGGGCGCTTCTAAGGTGGGGACATGGAATCCGCTCGTCCCCTTCGCGAGGTGTTCGCCGACCTGACCGGCGCCGGAAGCGCCGGCGGTGACCCGCGCGAGCTGCTCGACGGGCACGGCCACGCCGGCCTGCCGGACGACCTCGTGGCCGAGGCGGTGGTCAACTTCGCCGACACCGCGCCGGTGGAGGTCGCCGAGCATCTGGCGCCCTTCGTGACGGCGCACAGCGCGGTCGGGGCGGACGAGACGACCGCCGACGAGGGCTGGCTCGACCTGCTGGTGACGGCGCCGGCCGGGGACGACGCCGGCGACCTGGACGACATCGCGCCCGACGGGCACGCCGCTCTCGACGCCGGTCCGGGGTTCGACCTCGACGTCGATTTCGGGGCGGGTGCGGACGCCGGCGGCGGCACCGACGCGGCGCACGACGCCTATCCGGATGCCGGCTCGCTGCCCGTCACCGAGACCGCCGTGACCGACGACGACGGGGACGGCCTCGACCCGAGCGATCTGGATGACGCCACGACCGACGACATCGGCGCGGAGGCCACGCTGGCCGCGGACGATTTCGACGACGATGACGACGAGCCGGACATCGACGACATCGGCTGACCGGGTCATCGCGACCGCTCCAGCCCGGCCAGCATGCCCTCGCAGGAACGCACGGCCACGCGGGCCGCCACCGCCATCTCGTACGGGGTCATCGGGCTCTCCGCCCGCCGCTGCCACCGGGCAAGCGCCGCACCGGCGGCCGCGGTCAGCTCGGCGTCACTCGCGTCCGGCGCCAGCCGCAGCCGTTCGCTGGGCGCGCTGCCCGACCCGCCGATCACCCGTTCCAGCTCGGCCACGGTGTCCGCCTTGCCGGTGATCCAGCCGGCCCGCACGCTGGACAGCACCCGCAACTCGTTGAACGGGTGCGCCGACGCCATGATCTCTTCCACGGCGGCCGAGATTCCTTCACTTCCCGGCCGTACGCACGTACGGGCGGTCTCGGCGAGCGCCAGCAACGCCGAGCGGCTCTTGAGCACGTCCCGGCGTTCCAGGAACAGCGACCCGATGATCTCGCGCAGGTCGTTGAGCCCGCTGCGGTAGCCGAGTTCGCGGGACAGGTCGGTGGCGGTGGTGGCCACCTCGCGGCGCAGCAGCGTGCTGGTCAGCCGCACCCCGAACAGGCCGAAGCGGTTCAGCAGCGCCTCGCGTTCCAGCGCGGTCAGGCCGAGCTCGGGCATCGCGTGCGCGAAGCGGTCCGCGGACAGCAGCAGGTCCTCGGCCTGCCGCACCGGCAGGTCGGCGACCCGGCGCAGCTGCGCGACCTCGACCTCGGTCAGCGTCACCGCGGTCTCGGCGAGCAGACCGGCCACCGGAACCACCGACTGGACCAGCCGCCGCACGTTCGCGTCGGTGCCGAGCCGGGCCGCGATCCGGCGGGCCGAGGCCATCGAGTCGAGCCGGCCCGCCCCGATCTCGTCGGCGCGCGACAGCACCCCGATCGCGTTCACCGGGCTGGGCCGGGACACCTCGGTGTCGTGGAACGCCCGCAGGAACTCGACGTCGCCGACGTGCAGGTGGCGCAGCAGGTAGACGACGGCGTCGGCCGGTGTCTCCTCGTCGTCCGGGACGAGAAGCCCCCATGTACGCTGTACGGCCTGTTCGGACAGCGACCCGATGCCGGGGGTGTCGATCAGCGTGACCGTGCGCAGCGAGCGGGCCGGCCAGGTGACCACGAGCTGGGTGACCTCGTCCGCGCTGAGCCCGCCCAGGTCGATGTCGATGACCCCGTCCTCGCGGGTGAACCGCAGCGGCCGCGGCCGGCCCTCCTTCGGGGTGGCCTCCACCTGATACGTGTGGCCGTCCTGGTACCAGGTCACGATGCGGGTGCACTCGCCCGCGTCGGTCGGTGCCAGCCGTTCCCCGACGAGCGCGTTGAGCAGGGTGGACTTGCCGGCCTTGACCCGGCCGGCGACGGCCACGCGCAGCGGCGCGTCCAGGCGTTCGCGGATCGCGGTGAGCCGGGCCGCGAACGCGGTACCCCGGTACACGGCGTTGCCCCGGTCGAGGACGGTCCGGGTGCGGTCGATCAGGCTCATCCGATCACCTCCAGGGCGCGCTGCCGCAGCTGGCGCACCCGGGTCAGCTCCGCGTCGACGTCCTTCAACCGCTGCTGGCGGTCCTGTTGGGTGCGTTTCGCCGCCTCCGAGGCGCTGGCGAGGGCCTGCGCGTTGGTCCGGTTCAGCTCCTCGGCCAGCCCGCTGTAGTGGTCGCGGAGCTGCCGCTGCACCCGGCGCAGCGTGTCCCGCGAGTCCTTGCTCGCCGCGAAGGTGACCTCGTCGCAGTAGCGCCGGATCGCGTTGCGCGCCTCCGCGCGCCGCTTCTGCACCTGGCGCTTCTTCTCCTCGCGGAGGCCGCGATGGCCCATCACGAGGCCGATGCCGATGCCGATCGGTCCCAGCGAGACGCCGACCAGGCTGCCCAGGATGATGAACATGAGCGCGCCCCCGTACGCGTTCTTCAACGCCACCATCGCCTGCTTGGCCAGCCGCATCCGTTTCAGGTCGATCTTGTGCTGGAAGTCGTCGACGGCGGCGAGCGGCGTCGGGTCGTGCACCGCGAGCCGGGCGGTCAGCGCGCTCGACGCCTCCAGGAAATGCCGGCCCACGCGTTCGCTCAGCTCACCCGACCGCCGCCGTAGCAGGTCGTAGTTGTCCAGCAGCTCCTCGGCCACCCGCGCCTGCAGCCACGGTTCCATCTCCGGCCAGGTGTCGGCCGGGTCGGAGTCCTCGATGGTGGTGTCCGCCTCGGCGATGATCGTGCGGATCCGGGCGCGCAGGTCGTGGTCGATGTCGGCGGTCAGGTCCGCGATGCCGTCGGCGAGCGTCAGGTTCCACTTGGCCGCGGCGCTCTTGAGCGCGTCCACGCGGGCCTTCACGTCGGTGAGATCACGGACCACCCGCTCGGCCGCCTCCGGGTCGGCGAGCGCCGTGCGTTCCGCCTCGAAATGGGCGTCGAGCTGGTCGCAGAGCGCGAGCACCTCGGCGGCGGCGTCGGCGGCCAGACGGTCGGCCGCCGAGCCGCCGACCTGGTCGTTGAGGAACTTGACCAGGTGGGTGAAGCCGGACTCGGTGTTCAGGCCGGTGTCGCCGGCCTTGACCGCGCGCGAGCGCAGCGTCGACGAGACCGGCATCAGCGGGACCGGGCAGTGCGTGGTGAGGTGCTGCTCGTTGAGGTCGCGGATCTGCCGCCAGGACGGGTAGAAGTCGGTCTTGGTGAGGACGCAGACCACCACCGGGCACAGCGACCGCGCCCGCTGCAGGAAGTCGACCTCGCTGCGGGTGAGCTCCTGCGCGGCGCCGGTCACGAAGATCACCGCGTCGGCCATGGACACCGCGGCCAGGCTCGCGGCGGCGTGCGGCGAGGACAGTCCGCCGACCCCGGGAGTGTCCACCAGGACCAGTCCACCGGCGAGGATCTTGCGCGGGATGCGGACCTCCACACCGGTGATCTCCGGCCGGCTTTCGCTGCCTTCGACGACGTACCGGCGTACATCAGCAATCTGGATCTTTTGAGGGGTTGACTCGGGCTCGCCGAGCAGGGCCGCCTCCGGTTGCTCGCCGTGGCGTACGTAGGTCGGGATGGCGGTGGCGACGTCGTCGTCGACCGGGCAGACCGTGGCGCCGACCAGGGCGTTGACCAGCGAGCTCTTGCCCTGCTTGAACTCGCCGGCCACGACCACGTGCAGGACCGGGTCGGCCAGGGCGGTGCGGGCGGCGGTCAGGCGGGCGGCGGCGTCCGGCCGGTCGTACGCCGTACAAGCGCGCAGGCCCAGCTCCACCACGGCGACCGCCTTCGCGGCCGGGACGACGTCGGTCACGGCTCTCCCCTCCGATCGGTGCCGCCACGCAGCGGGCCTGGTCCGGCCCGCTGCCATGCCGCTTTCGGCTTCAGCCGGCGATGACGCTGGAGTCGTCGCCGCTCTCGACGTCGGTGACGGTGGTGTCGTCGTCCGAGACCGTCGTGGTGTCGATGTCGGTGATGGAGGTGTCGTCGTCGCTGATCGAGGTGGTGGTGTCGTCGTCGGACACCGTGGTCACCGTGGTGTCGTCGTCGCTGATCGTGGTGTCGTCGTCGCTGATGGAGGTGTCGTTGTCGTTGACGGTGGTGGTCGTGTCGTTGTCGCTGATGGTCGTGGTGGTGGTCGTGTCGTTGTCGTTGATCGTCGTGTCGTCGTCGGAGAAGCTGCCGGTCGCGTTGCCGCCCGCGGAGATCGCCGAGCCGTCGCCGGCGACGTTGTTCGAGGCGTTCGCGGCGTCCCCGCCACCGAAGCTGACCGCGCTGTCGGTGATCTCGGCGTCCGGCAGGTTCGCCACGTCGCCGCCCCCGAAGTTGAAGACCGACTCGTCGACGTCGCCGTCGACCTGCGCGGTCTGGTTGCCGTCGCCGACCACCGCGTCGTCCAGCTCGTCGGCCACGATGCCGGTGTTGACGCCGGTGTTGACCGCGCCGGAGAGGTCGTCGCCGACCTGCACGGCACCCTGCCCGGTGTTGGCCTGACCGAAGTTGTCGCCGTCCACGAGCAGCGAGCCGTCGCCGCTGAGCGTGGTCACGTCGCCGTCGACGACGCTGGAGAAGTCGCCGGTCGCGGCGTTCACGTCACCGTCACCGGTGCTGGTCACCGAGCCGTCGCCGGTCGCGGCCGTGGCGTTGTCGCCCGCCACCGAGCCCTCGCCGGTCGCCACGTTGATGTCCTCACCGGCCAGCGCGCCGTCGCCGGTCGCCGCGGTCACGTCGCCGCCGCCCGCCACCGCGCCGTCGCCCGAGGCGCTGATGTTCGTCGCGTCCACGTCCACGTCACCGAAGACGGTGTCCACGTCGACGTCCAGGCTGTTGTCGGTGACGCTGGTGAAGCTGACGTCCAGGTTCTGGGTGATGTAGTCGTCGCCCTCGTACGTGGCGTACGTGACGTAGTTGAGGTGCTGGACGACGTGGTCGACCGACTGCGTACCGGCCGAGGACGACGCGGCGGGCGGGGGAGGTGCCGTGCCGCTGCCACCGCTGGCCGAGCCGCTCGACGAGCCGCCGCCGCTGCCGCTGGTGTAGCTCTCCAACGCGCCGCGCGCCTCGTCCGAGACGCCGGGCTCATCGGCGGCCTCGCTGACGACGGCCGGCACGTCCACCGCGGACAGGTCGACGTCGGTGACGCCCTGCGCGGTCAGCGTCCCGTTGGGGTCTTCCGCGTACCGGCTGGCGAACTCGCGGTCGGTGAGCAGGTTGAGTACGAAATCTTTCAGAAGCTGGGTTGCGTCGGTGGTCATGATCTACTCCTCGCTAGGCATGCGTCCCGTTCCTCACCCGGACGTAGCACCAGCGTGCGACCCACCGCCCGGTGCGGGCATCGGGGTGTCCCCCGTGGTATACGGGCTGCGATAGGGGATCCCCAGCCTCGTGTCGCATATCAGTCGCCGAACATTTCGCGGAGCATCGCCAGCAGCTCGGCGCGCGTGCTCGCGCCCAGCTTGCCGCGGATCCGGGCGACGTGGTGCTCGACCGTCTTGGGCGCGATGTAGAGCTGCGCGCCGATCTCCCGGTGGGTGCTGCCACCCAGCACGAGCCGGGCCACCGTCACCTCGCGTTCGGACAGCCCACCGGCGGCCGCCGTCTCGTCCGGGTCGGACAGCTCCCGGGCCCGCTCCAGCAGCCGGCGGGCGGCGGTGGGATCGCCGGTCCGGATCGCCGCCTGCCCGGCGAGCCGCGAGGCCTCCCAGGGCAGCTCGGCGGCGTGCAGGTCCTCGGTGGCGCTGAGCACCGCCTCCGGCTCGACGCGTCCGTCGAGCACGGCGGCCCACTGCGCGGCGGCGGCCCACTGCGCGGCCGGCCGCTCCGTCACCTCGGCGGGCGATCCGGCCGCCTCGGCCGGCCCCACAGTCCCGGCCTGCGGCTTGACGATCTCGGCCAGCCTCCCGGCTACCTCGCCCGCGGCGTCGGTGTCCTCGGTGCCGATCGCCATGTGCAGGCGGATCCAGTGCAGCGACACCGACCAGGTGACCGGCCGGCCCAGCCCCGCGATGATCCCGTCCAACAGATCGAGCACCGGCTCGACCCGGGCGGACCGGCGCAGCCGGGCGGCGGCCACCGCCAGCTCCTCGATCGCCTCAACCTGCCAGAGATCGACGGTCCGGCGAGCGAGCAGCGGCTCCACGCCGGACCAGGCCTCCCGCAACCCGGCGATGTCGCCGCGGCGGCGGGCGATACCGGCCGCCAGCGCCGCCCGCAGCAGCCGCTCGCGTCCGGGCGCCTCCGCGGTGATCGGAGTCCGCAGCTCGTGCAGCGCGGTGTCATAGCGCCCGGCCCGCATCCGTGCCCACGCCAGCAGCAGCCGATGCCGTTCCTCGGCGACCGGCCCGCCGATCCGGGTCGCCAGCGCGCGGGTGAGTAGGTGCTCCGCCGAGGCGACGTCCCCGGCGGCGACCGCGACGACGGCGGCGACCGCGTGCGGGGTGTCCGGCAGAACGAGTGCGGGGTTCGCGCGCTCGACCACCTCGGCCGCCTCGATCAGCAGCGGCAGGGCAACCGCCGGCTGCGCGGACGCCAGCGCCCCCTCAGCGAACCGGACCAGCGCCGCCGGATGTGTCCCTTGCCCGGCTCGGACAACCTCGCTCGCCCGGTCGGCCTGGCCGACGCCTACCAGGGAGGGGACCGCGAGCATCGGTCCCGGCGCGGCGGCGCCCAGCAGCAGTTCGGCCGCCCGCGCCGCACGGCCCTGATGCGCCGCGACTGCCCCGGCCACCAGTGTCATTCGGGCGTCGCCGGGGGAGTCCGCGTCGACCGGCAGGCCGAGAAGCGCGCTCGCCTCGGCCCGGCCCGCGATCAACGATGCTGGGTCGGCACCCGCGTCCGACGCGTCGTCGAACCAGCCGGCGGCGGCCGTCGGGTCGGCGAAGCGCAGCCGCTCGCCGGCCGCCCGGTAGACCGCCCCGGCCGCCGGCGTCGCGGCCCGGGCGGCCCGGAGCTGGCCGGCCGCGACAACCGGATCGGCACCGGTCGCCATTAGAGCACCGGCCACCGCGTCGTGGACGCGTCGCCGCGAAGCGGCCGGTAACTCGTGCAGCACCGCGTCGGCGACCGCCGGGATCATCCGGTCGTCGACCAGCAGTCCTTCGTCGTGCAGCGTCCGCAGCGCGGCGGCCAGCGCGTCAATTTCGAGCCCCGCGGCCCCCGCGAGCACATGGTCGCCCAGGTCGAGCCGCAACGCCAGCACCCGGGCGGTGGTGACCACGCCCTGGTCGAGCACCGCGAAGCGCCGCTGCACCCGGGCCAGCAGGGCGGGCGGGGTGACACCGGGCGGTGCGGTCGCGAGGGCGGCCGCCACCGCGGGCATGCCCGCCGACGCCGCCAGCACCTCCGCGGCGATCTCCGGGGACACCGGCCGGCCGGTCACCGTGGCCACCAGCACGGCGACCCCGTCGTGGTCGAGCGGGGCCAGAAACTCCACCCCGCCCGTCGCGACGGCCGCGTCGAGATCGGCCAGCTCGGCCCGGTCGATCGTGGGCCGCCGGGAGATCGCCATCGGCACCCCGCCGTGGGCGGCCGCGGTCAGCTGCCGCAGCGTCGCCGCGTCCAGGCGGTGCGCGTCGTCCACGATGGTCAGTTGATCTTCGTGGGGTGCCGGCGGGAGGGCTCCGGCAAACCAGATCGCCGGCCCGTTCGCGGCCGTGGCGAGCTGGCGTAGCCGGTGCGTACGACCGGCACCGTCCACACCGACCACGGTGGTCACGCTCAGCTACTCTACGCGAGCCGAGTGATCACCTTCTTCGATGAACCCGCCCAGTCGAGAACGAATCCGCCGACGCACTCTGGACTTTCGCCGCTTTTCGCCCGCCGATCCGGCTAAGCATCCCGCACTGTGAGAGGGGCAACCCGCATCGTGGACGAGCCTCCACACTGGACAAAGCATTTGTACCACTTCACGGCCTTTGGCGGCCGTGACCAAGCCTAAGAATCGAGACCTTGGAGAGTTGCGCCCACATATCGACCACAACTCTCCAAGGTCTACACCAGACGCCCCGAACGGCGGATGGCCGGGTGGCTGAGGGTCATCGCCTGCGCCGGAGGGTGTTCGAAACGGGACAAACCTGCTCGGCCGCGTCCGCTGGCGGAGTCGCTGCCCCTGGCTGTCGCGCCGCCGTTACTTGTGGCGCCGGCGGCGGCCACCCCGATACTCCGCCACCACCAGCTCGGTCAGCTCCTCCAAGGACGTGTCGCGGGAGCGCTTGTCGAACGTGATCTCGCCGTGTTGCAGCAGGTTCACCCGGTCGCACACGTCGAGCACCTGCGCGTAGTTGTGGGCGATGATGATCACCGACACCTCGCCGCGCTCCTTCAGATCCCGGATCAGGTCCAGGATCATGGTGCCCTCTTTGGCGCCCATCGCGGCCAGCGGCTCGTCGAGCAGCAGCACCTTGGCGTCCGAGTAGACCGACCGGGCCACCGCGATCGCCTGCCGCTGGCCGCCGGAGAGCTTCGCGACCTCCACGGTCACGTCCGGAAGATCCACCCCCATGTCCTTCAAGTGCTCCTCGGCGCGGCGGCGCATGGTGCGGTTGCTCAGGAGCGGCCAGCGTACGAGCTCGCGGTTGAGAAACATGTTGTGGTAGACGGACAGTTCGTTGACCAGGGCGAGGTCTTGATAGACGGTGTCGATGCCGAGCGAGCGCGCGTGATCGACGCTGCGGAGCACGACTTCGTCGCCGTTGACGAAGATCTGCCCAGCGTCCGGCCGGTGGTAGCCGCAGATGATCTTGATGAGGGTGGACTTGCCGGCGCCGTTGTCGCCGATCAGCCCCAGCACCTCGCCCTTGCCCACTTCCAGGTTGATCTCGCGCAGCGCGGTGAGGGCGCCGAACCGCTTGGCGATGCCGGCGACGCGCAAAGCAGGCGTCGTCAAACCAGGCGTAGTCATGTTCTTCCCGCCCTCCGCAGGCGCGACAAATACTGGTTCGCGATCATCGAGACCAGGATCGCCAGCCCGAGGATCAGGTAGATCGTGTTGGCGCTGTAGCCGATGAGGTTGAAGCCGTTCTGCAGTTCGGCCAGCACCAGCGCGCCCAGGAACGCCCCGATGATCGTGCCGGAGCCGCCGGCGAGTGCGGTGCCGCCGATGACCGCCGCCGAGATGGCGTAGAAGGTCAGCGTGGTGCCGCCGCCGATGTTCGGGTCGATGGTGTTGATCCGGGCGGCTTCCATGATCCCGACCAGGCCGCCCAGCGCCGACGTGATCATGAAGTTCCCGATCTTGATGCGCGATGCCCGGATGCCCGCCTCGGTGGCGCCCACCGGGTTACCGCCCACCGAGATCGTGTGCAAGCCCCAGCGCATCCGGGTGAGGACGACGTGGAAGATCGCCACGATGATCAGCGCCCACGTGATGCTCGCCCACGGACCAGCGCCGATCCACGTCTGGAACCGGCCCTTCATCTCCTCCGGAATCGGCACCGGGTAGGCGTGCGAGGTGATCAGCAGCAGGCCCTGGATCGCGAAGAAGGTGCCGAGCGTGACCACGAACGACGGCACGTGCAACTTCGTGACGATCAAGCCGTTGATCAGCCCGATGCACGCGGCCAGGGCGATCGCCAGCGGGAATGCCAGCAGCACCGGCACCGAGTAGAAGTCGATCGCGAAATGCAGCAGGAACGGGGCGAACGCGGCCACGATGCCCACCGACAGGTCGATCTCGCCGCTGACCAGCAGCAGAACGATGCCCACCGCGACGATCGCGGTGGGCGCCGTTGCCTGGGCGATGTTCACAATGTTGTCGCGGCTGAGGAAGGCATCGGTCGACGCGCGGAAATACAGCATCAAACCGATGGCCACCAGCAGCACGCTCGCCTCGCGGCGGCGGAGGAAGCCGTCGAGCAGGGTCCGGCCGAGGGCCGAAACCTTGCCCGAGGTGGCTTCCTCCGCTGGTTTTTCCGTACGCGACGCCGTGTCAGCCATGCGCGATCGGACCAGTCTTGGGCACGAGAACCTTGTCGGTCGTCGACCCTTCGTACCGCGACTTGGTGTTCTGATACGGATCCACGTTGTCCTTGGTCACGAAGAGTAGACCGGTGTTCGTCTCACTCGGGAACAGCAGCCCGCCCGACAACTTGTAGAAGTACAGATAGAGCACCGGTAGGAAGCCCTGCAGGTACGGCTGCTGATCGATCGTGTAGTCGAGGTTGCCCTCCTTGACGCCAGCCAGCGACTCCGGGATCAGGTCGAATCCGCCGGCCACTTTGAGGCTCTTGGAGCGCATGTTGTACTTCTTGACGGTTTGCCCGACGGCGGACGTGGAACCCGCGTCCACGGCCAGCATGCCGGCGACGTTGGGGTGCCCCACGGCGTACGCGTCAATGATCGAGAGGCCCTTGGTGACGTCGGCGTTCGTGGCGACCGGCGTGAACGTGATCGGTTTGCCGGAGTCCTTGAAGGCCTGCGCGCAGCCGTCGATGCGGGGCTGAATGTTGAGCGCGCCCGGCGTCGCGATAAAGCCGGGCACCTCACCCGAGGACACGAGCTCCAGTGCCCGCTGCCCGAGTGAATAGCCAGATTCATAAAGACCCTGGCCGATGTACGCCAATCGGTTCGTCCCCGGGTCACCACGTGCTCCGTCGGCGTTGTAGGACACCACCGGAATGCCTGCGTCGAGGGCCTGATTGACCGGCGCGTTGAAGGCGTCCTTGTCGACGACTGCGATGGCGAGGCCGTCGACCTTGGCGCTGATTGCCGTATTGGTCGCGTTCACCATCTCGGCGACGATCGAGTTCTGTGAGCCCGTCCACTGCGGCTTCTCGATCCCGAGCAATGTCGCGGCGTCCTCCATCCCGTACTGCGTGGGGGTGAAGAAGGGGTTGGTGGTGACGTGGTTGACGAACGAGAACTTCCACTTGGGCGTCTCCGGGAAGTTACCGATCGCGCTGGAGCTGGTCGACTTGTCGTTGTCGCTGCATGCGCTGAGCAGGGCTCCGGCGGCCAGCGAGGCGCTGAACATCCCGGTGCCGGACAGCAGCCGCCGCCGGGACACCGCATTCATGTTCAGCGTTTCGACGGCCTCCTCGACCTTCGGGTGAACTTTGGACATGTCATCCCTCCCCGAACTGGTAGATCGTCGTGGAGCGGAACACCTGCCCGGGCCGCAGCACGGTGGACGGGAAGTTGGCGTGGTTGGGCGAGTCCGGGAAGTGCTGCGTCTCGAGCGCGAGACCGTCACCCTGGCGGTACGACTTGCCGCTCGTGCCGTACAAGGTGCCGTCGAGGAAGTTGCCGCCGTAGAACTGGATCCCCGGCTCGGTGGTGTAGATGTCCAGCGTGCGGCCGCTGTCGGCGTCCGAGAGCCGGGCGGCGAGCTCGAGCCCGTTGCCGTGCCGGTCCAGAACCCAGTTGTGGTCGTATCCGCGGCCGAACACGATCTGCTGGAAGTTGCTCCGGTTACGCGCGCCGATCGCGGTGGGCCTGGTGAAGTCCATCGGGGTGCCGGCCACCCGGTCGATCGCGCCGGTCGGGATCAGCGTCGAGTCGACAGGGGTGTACTTCGAGGCCTTGAGCTGCAGTTTGTGGTCGTCGATCGTGCCGGTGCCCTCACCGCCGAGGTTCCAGTAGGCGTGGTTGGTGAGGTTGAGGATCGTCGCCTTGTCGGTGGTCGCGTGGTAGTCGATCCGGATGCCCGCCTTGCTGGTCACCGTGTACGTGACGGTGGTCGTCAGCGTGCCCGGGTAGTTCTCCTCGCCGTTCGGGCTGACATAGGTGAGCTTCAGTCCGACGCTGTCCTTGCCGGTGATCGGGGTGGCGCTCCACACGCGCTTGTCGAAGCCGACGTTGCCGCCGTGCAGGCTGTTCGGGTCGTTGTTGATGTTGAGCTGGTACTTGACACCGTCCAGCGTGAACTGGCCCTTCGCGATCCGGTTGCCGTACCGGCCGATCAGCGCGCCGAAGTACGGCGAGTTGCCCGAGTCCACGTACCCGGCGAGGGTGGGGAAGCCCAGCGTGATGTTCGCGAGCTTGCCGTGCTTGTCCGGCGTCTCGACGGTCTGCAGGATGCCGCCGTAGGTGAGGATGCGCACGCGGAACTTGCCGTTGGTCAGCGTGTATCGGTCGACCGCCTTGCCGCCGACGCTGCCGAACGCCTCCTTGGTGATGGACGGTTTGGCACCGCCCGCCTGTGAGGACGACGCTCCGGCGAGGCCAAGACCGAGGCCGAGGACGAGAACGACCCCGGCGCGGACGAATGCTTTTGTTGATCTCACGTTGCCTCGTTTCCTTTTGGGCTGGACGCCACGCCGCCACGGCGTGGCGGAAGGAGCCTGCGTCGGCGCCTGTGGACACTCGGCGTACGACTCAGACGTGACCGGCTCGGGTGTCCGAGTGCGGTCCGGATAACGAGTACGCTGCGGACCGTAAGCACATGAATAGATCAATACCAATCGGCCGATCGACCGATCCCGCTGCGACGGTTAACGTGAACATGGCCCGGACGTGTGCATACGTCACCGAGCGTGAGAACGTGCGCAAATCACTCCATGATGGAGGGGTTGCGCGTCGGGTGGGGTGGGTGGCTCTATCGCGCGGGGCGCTGTGGCTGGTCGACCAGCCGGTCCGATGCGACGGCCTGCTCGGGCACGACGGCGGAGCCTTTGGCTGTGGCGGCGCCGGGGGTCGCGGCGGAGGCCGAGCCTTGGGCCACGGCGACGGCGTCGGGGGTCGCGGCGGAGGCCGAGCCTTGGGCCACGGCGACGGCGTCGGGGGTCGCGGCGGAGGCCGAGCCTTGGGCCACGGCGGCGGCGTCGGGCGTTGCGGCGGCGGCCGGGCCGGCGGTCACGGGGGAGGCCGAACCTTGGGCCACGGCGGCGGCCGAGCCGGGGGCCACGGCGGAAGCGGGGGCGGGGGCCACCGCGGCGGTGACGGCCGGCGGCCGCTCCGGGTTGGGCAGGGACGGGGCCCCGGCCACCCAGTCGGCGACGCTCAGGCCCCAGCGGCCGAAGCGGGCGTCGAAGCCGTCGGCCCGCCGCTCGGCCTTCTCCAGCTTCGCTCCCGAGTAGCGGCGGTCGGCCCAGATCGACTTCGGGCGGGCCAGGCGGATCGCGCCGACCCAGGCCACCAGCGGGACGAAGACGCCGATCACCGCCGTCGAATACTTGCCCTTGCGGACGCAGATCAGCAGCACCGTGATGTGGATGACGGTGGAGATCGCGATGGCGATCGGCCCGGCGCCGGGCTCGGCGTTGGCCGAGAACGGGTTCATGCCGAGCAGGACCAGGCCCATCCCGCTGAGCGCGAGCGCGACCAGTTGCACGGACAGCTGCCCCTGCGGCGACCAGTACACGTCCTGCAGATGCAGAATCAGTGCAAACTCGTCAAGAATCAATGACGACCCCACACCGATCAATACGCCGGAAATCTCGCTGAACGGGCGGCTGCCGTTGACCGCGACCGACAGATAAGCCCCGATCAGGGTCAGGATGATGCCGGGCACCGCGTGGTGAATATGCACACCGCCGGAAACATTGTTACGAAACGGACCGCGCCCGGCCCGAATCAGCCGGGTGATCACCCGCGTCGTCACGAATGTGAGCAGGAAGGCCAGCGTCATCAGGAGGAACGGCAGCTGCCCGCTGGTCATGGATCCTCCCCGGTGACGCCGCTGCGATGCCGCCTCACCAGGCATCGAGCACTTCAGGTCACCGTACAGGAGCAGACCGTACCGAAGAACAGGCCAGCCGAACGCGACGACTCGGTGGCCCGCCGAGTTCATTAGCCAGGCGAATCAATCGAGGTATAACTCGCCCTCCCGGCCGCCCGTGAATCACCGTGAGAATCGTCCTCTTTGGTGGGCGGAATGGCCGGGCAGAACGCAAGCCGGAGCGATTGAGCACCAGGACGCCGGAAGATTCAGCGATGACCCGGGCTATCGCACTTCCACGGATCGTGCTGACCTTTCCGGTACTCGGTCAAACGATGATTGCGGCCGGGTTCGCGGTGGCCTCGGCGGTGGGCGGCGACCGGTCCCGTTGCGCGGGCGGTGTGGAAGCACCGGCCAGCTAAGTCATCGGTGCACTTCACGCCACACATATCCGACATTTCCGGTGACCGGCATGCGCGGGCCGATCGCTAGGCCGCGTGGGGGCGCGCCGACTGCCGGGAGCGGCGACGGCTGACCGCTTCGCGGCCGAACGGCGGTCGCGTCACGCGCGGCGCTTCCATTAGGTGGGACTCGCGACCGCATACTGAGACCGGCGACCACATCTTGGACCGCCGTCCACAATGTGGGACCGACCTCCATTGTGGAGCATTGTTTTGTCACGTAGCGCGGCTTTTGCCCAGTAGGATTTGCGGCCAGATGTGAACCTTGGAGAGTTATGGCTCGTATGTGGGCAAAAGTCTCCAAGGTTCAGAAAAAGTCCACGATGTGGTTGAGATATTCACGCAGTGAGAACGCGCGCCCCCGCGGGCGACACCACGACGATGTCGGCGCCGGGCGGTGGCAGCGTCTCGAACAGCGCCGCCGCTTCCTCGGCCGACGGCGCGGGCTCGAAGGTCAGGTTGCTCATGAACCGACCCAGCTCCGCAGGGCTCTGCGGCAGGTCGGTGCTCAGGCAGCTGAGCCGGGCTGCCATGGCGTCGCGTCGTGCGTGGTCATTGAGCGTTCTTTCGTCAGCGCCGGGGCGGGCGGCGCGGGCTGCGATGGCGTCGCGTCGTGCGTGCTCATGGAGCGTCCTTCGGTCAGCGCCGGGGCGGGCGGCCCGGGAAGTCGATGATGGGTGGGGTGCCGGGGCCCGGGCGGTTCGCGCGGCCGTTGCTCACCTCGATGACGACGACGCCGTTCTTGACGGTGCGGCCGCTCGGGTCGGTGCCCGCGGCGGTGCCGGCCGGGCAGGTCGAGTCGACGTCGTTGCCGACGACGGGGGAGAAGCCGGCGTTCTCCAGGCGGTTCAAGGCCCGGCTGATCGGGACGCACTCAACGTCCGGGATCGAGCGCTGGTCGCCGTACGCCAGCTTGCGGCTCTCCGGCCTCTTGAACTGGACGCTCGGCTTGCCCTTCATGTAGTCGGCCAGCGTGCGGTACACGGCCGGGTTGACCAGGTCGTGCCGCATGTGGTCGCGGTGGTTCTGGTAGTCCGGGTTGACCTCGTAGCCGGCCACCACCAGCGAGGTGGTGCCCGCGATCAGCGCCGCCGTGCGGTCGTTGTCGGTGGTGCCGGTCTTGCCGAACACCGGGTGGTCCACCACGTCGCGCACGATCGCCGCGGTGCTGCCCCCGCAGTTGCCGAGCTGGGCCGAATCGCCGACCGGGCAGCGGGTCGCATCGAGTGCCGTGCGCGCCACGTCGACGCTGGTCGCGCGTACGCAATGGGGCTTGCCGATGTCGAGTTTGCCGCCGTCGCGGGTGGTGATCTGCTCGATCGGGGTGGGCTGGCAGTACATGCCGTCGCCGGCCAGCGTCGCGTACGCGTTGGCCATGTCGAGCGGGGTGGTCGCCGAGACGCCGAGCGTGAACGCGCCCCACTGATGCGAGTTGCCGTCGGCGGCCAGCTTGGCGTCCTCCGGCGAGCGGAACTGGATGCCGAAGCGCTTGGCGACCGACACCGCGTTCTCGGCGCCGACCCGTTCCTCCAGCGGCACGAAGAACGTGTTGATCGACTTACCGAAACCGGTCCACATGTTGTAGACGCCCGCGCTGCCGCCGCCCGAGTTGCTCGGGCACCAGAAATGCGTGCCGGGACAGGCCGAGTCGTTTGAACTCTCAATGATATATTTCGACTTATACCGATTTTCGGCTTTTATCGTGTACGCCAGTGGATAGCCCTGCTCCAGCGCCGCCACCATGGTGAACATCTTCATCACCGAGCCGGCCTGATAACCCGTGATGTCCCCGCCACCGGACATCAGCGGGTTCGTCGTGTTCGGGTACGAGCCGCGGATGCCCTTGCGCGCCTTCGACGGATCCGAGTTGATTTTGTTCTGCGGCTTGCTGATGTTGTCCAGCTTGTACCGGCGGTTCGTCGCCAGTAATCGCACCTTGCCGGTGCCGGGCTCGACGGCGGCCAGCAGGATAGCGTTCTTGTTCTGGTCGGAGATCTGCTGGTTGACCCGCTTACGGGCCGCTTTCTGCGCGTTGAGGTCGAGCGTCGTGACGATCGAGTAACCGCCGCCCTTCAGCAGCCGCCCACGGTCGAACGTCGACGAACCGAATTCTTCCCGGCCGATCCACCAGCGGTAGAAATAGTCGCAGAAGAAGCCCCAGTCGTTGACGGCCACCGAGACGCAGCCGTTGCCGGTCGGCTTGACCTGGCGCGGAATGGGCTCTTTCTGCGCCTTCGCCGCCTGGGCCGGGGTGATCATGCCGAGTTCCGACATGCCCGTGATCACGTACGCGTTCCGGCGTTGCAGCAGCTCCTTGTACCCGTTCGGGGTGGTCGGGTCGTACGCGGACGGCGCCCGGACGATGCCCGCCAGCATCGCGGCCTGCCCGATGGTGAGGTCCTTCGGCTTTTTGTTGAAGTAGACCTGACTCGCCGCGAAAATTCCGTACGTGCCCTTGCCGAACGGCGCGATGTTCAGATAGCGCTCCAGGATCTGCTCTTTCGTCAGCTCCTTCTCCACCTGCAGCGCGTATTTCATCTCGGTGAGCTTGCGTTTCGCGGTGTCCTTGGTGGCGTCGACGACCTCTTGCGGCCTGGTCGACGAGTACGCCAGCGACATCCGCACCCACTGCATGGTGATCGTGGACGCGCCCTGTTTCGACTTGCTGCCGTTGTTGTTGACCAGGGCGCGCGCCACGCCTTTGAGATCGACGCCGTTGTGCTTGTAGAACTCGCGGTCCTCGGCGGCCACGATGGCGTCGCGCATGTACGGTGAGATCTCCCGGAACGGGACGTCACTGCGGAACTCGTCGTAGAACTGGGCGATCTGCGTCTTGCGGTCCGCGCCGTACACCCGGGTGACCTGGGGTGAACTGAATTCCTTGAGCTCGCTGGGCAGGCTCGCGAAAGCGTCGTTGCCGGCTTTCGACGCGAGCCCGGACATGGCGGCGAACGGGAACACGGCGCCGGCCACGACGACCCCGGCGAGCAGGCCGCACAGCAGCAGCGAGAACACGTTGAAGAACACGTTGTGATCTCTTCGGCGCATCCAGGACCCCACCCGCACAGCACCACCATCCGTGATCCATCAGCGACAGCGAGACGCGCGTCAATCAAACCGTATGGAGTCAAACAAGCAAAGAGCCGCCCTCAGCCGATCAGCTCGGCCGCCCGCTCGGCGATGGCCAGCACTGCCGCGTTGGTGTTGGCGGACACGATGGACGGCATCACCGAGGCATCCGCGACGCGCAGCCCGGCCACCCCGCGGACCCGCAGCTCGACGTCGACGACCGCCCCGGCGTCCACCCCGATCCGGCAGGTCCCCACCGGGTGATAAAACGTCTGCAGGCTGCGCCGGACGTAGTCGGCCAGGCTCCGGGGATCCCGCGCCGCCCCGGGGAAGAGCTCCCCGTCGTTCCAGCGTTTCAGCGACGAGTCGGCGCCGATGGTCCGGGCGATCTCGACGCCGGCCAGGATCCGCCGGACGTCGCGCTCTTCGGTGAGGTAGCCGGGGTCGATCAGCGGCGGCACGGTGAGGTCCGAGGCCGCCAGGCGCACCGAACCACGGCTGTCCGGGGTCACCACCGAAACCGAGATCGTGTACGCGTCGGCCGGCGCATCGAGCGCACTCGACGTGTACCGGATGTTCTGCGCGGCGAGCTGGATGTCCGGGCCGCCGGAGCCGGCGCCCGAGTGCAGCAGCGCGACCATCGCGGCGTATCCGCCCCGCACGGTCGGCAGCGCGGCCTCCGAGGCCTGGAAGAGCACGCTCGTCATCGGGTGGTCCTGCAGGTTCGCGCCGACACCGGGCAGGTCGGCCACCACGTCGATGTCCAGCGGCCGCAGCTGCCGTGCCGGGCCCACCCCCGAGACCATGAGCAGCTGCGGCGAGCCGATCGCCCCCGCGGCGAGCACCACCTCGGACTCGGCGGCCACGTAGCCCGGCTCGCCGTGGCGTACGTAATGGACGCCCCGGCATCGGCCCTCGGTGATGTCCAGGCGGGTGACCAGCGCGTCGCTGAGCAGCGTCAGGTTGCGACGGGCGAGATTCGGTTCCAGGTACGCGTCGGCGGCGCTCTGGCGACGGCCGTCGTGGATGGTCATGTCCAGCCAGCCCGCACCTTCCTGCTGCCGGCCGTTGGGGTCGTCGGTGAGCGGGAAGCCGGCCGCGTGGGTGGCCTCCCGGATGTCCCGCATCAGCGTGGCGTCCGGTCCGGGCTCCAGCTGGATGAGTCGCATGGGCCCGGACGTCCCGCGGACCTCCGGGTCACGTCCGGCGGTGGTCTCGCTGCGCATCAGGAAGGGCAGCAGATCGGTGTATCCCCAGCCGGCCGCCCCGGCCGCGGCCCAGGCGTCGTAGCTGCTGTGATGCCCCCGGAGGTGGACCATCGCGTTGATGGCGCTCGACCCGCCGAGAACCTTGCCCCGGGGGTAGGCGATCCGCGATCCGCCGGATCCGGGCTGCGGAACGGTCTCGAACGACCAGTCGATGCCGCTGCCCTGCAGGTCCAGCCACCGTGCCGGGTCGTGCATCGCCTCGGGCCCGTCCGCCGGGCCGGCTTCGATCAGCAGGACGCTCGCCGAGGGATTCTCGGACAGCCGGGACGCGAGCACGCTTCCCGCGGTGCCGCCGCCGACGATGACGTAATCATAAATACGCATTTTTCGTGACTCCGTGTCGCTCGCCAAGATCTGCGCACGACTGACGGGACACGACCGAAAAATGTGACATGGGCCGGAGATGGCGACTAATGCGGCAAGGGGCCGCGCAGGTCAGCCCACTTTTCTCATTGATATCTTTACTTTCGTCGATGTGAGTCATAAGTTCGTCACATCCCACCGAAGTTTTGATCGCTCCGACCAAAGTCAGCACCGGACACGCGGGTGCGGCGACGCCCATCCGTAGTAGGCGCCTGCCCCGGCAACCCCTCAACCACTGCCGACCGTGAAGGACGTGCATGGAAGACAACGTTGTCAAAAAACAGCTCCCACGTCGCTACTTACTCGCCGGCGGTGCGATCAGCCTCGCCGCCGGCGCCGCCACGGTAGCGGCCGCGACCAAACCCCAACCGGCACGAGCTGCCGCCGGGGTCGTCAAGAAGCTCACCATCTACGCGGAGTCGTTGCCGGGCGGCCTGATCGGATACGGCCTGGCACCCGGCGCCGCGACCATCCCCGGCCCGCTGCTGGAGATGTACGAGGGCGACACCCTCGAGATCACCCTGGTCAACACGACCACCCAGCGCCTGTCCATCCACCCGCACGGGGTCGACTACAGCACCGACTCGGACGGGGCGCCGCTCAACGCCTCGTTCAACGAGCCGGGCCAGACCCGCACGTACGTCTGGCGCTCGCACGAGATGACCGCGACCGCGGGCCGCCGGTTCATGCCGGGCAGCGCCGGCTACTGGCACTACCACGACCACGCGAACGGCACCGACCACGGCACCGGCGGCCTGAACAAAGGCCTCTACGGCGGGCTGATCGTCCGGCGGCGCGGCGACATCCTGCCGGACAAGCAGTTCACCGTCGTGTTTATGGAAATGATGATCAACCACAAGGTCGCCCCGGACACGCCGATCTTCGAGGCGAACCTGGGCCAGCGGGTGGAGTGGCTCGCCGTCGGTCACGGCAACAATTTCCACACCTTCCACCTGCACGCGCACCGCTGGGCGGACAACCGCACCGGCATGCTCGAGGGCCCGTCGGACCCGAGCCTGGTCATCGACAACAAGGACCTCAACCCGGGCAGCTCGTTCGGCTTCCAGGTGCTGGCCGGCGAGGGCGTCGGGCCGGGCGTGTGGATGTACCACTGCCACGTCCAGCTGCACTCCGACACCGGCATGTCCGGGCTGTTCGTGGTCCGCAACGCGGACGGCAGCCTGCCCCCGGGCGCCCAGGACGCGATCGACCGGTTCCGCGGCCACCAGCACCAGGCCGCCGCCAAGACCACCGCTTCCGCAAACCCCCACGCACACGGAGGAACTGGCTCATGAGGCCAAGAGATCCAGCAGCAGTGAGACGGTTACGCAGAATCGGCGCCGTGGCGATCACCACGGCCCTCGCCATCGGCCTCGCGCCGATGACCGCCGCGCCCGCGGCACCCGCCAAGGCGCAGGCCGCCGCCGCGGTTCCCCTGAAGGTGCTGGTCTTCTCCGGCACCGCGACCGCCCAGCAGGACCCGGTCGCCAAGGCCACCCAGACCATCAAGGACCTGGGCCAGGCCGAGGGCATCACGGTCACGGCCAGCACCGATCCGGCAGTCTTCAGCACGAGCGGCCTGGCGGCGTATCGTGCGGTGGTCTTCCTGTCGGCCGACGGGGTCACGCTGACCAGCGGCCAGGAGGCCGCGCTGCAGGGCTTCGTCAAGGCGGGCAACGGCTTCCTCGGCATCGGCGACGCGGCCAAGGCGCAGCTCGACTCGACCTGGTTCACCGGGCTGATCGGCACCCGCCCGGCCGGCGCCATCCCGGTGTCCGAGCCGGCCACCGCGATCAGCGCGAGCAGCGAGAACCCGCCGAACGAGATCCGCACGAAGCTCACCGACGGCGACGCCAACACCAAATGGCTCTCCCGTACGCCGGCCGCCAACGTGGTGTTCCAGCTCAACGCCGCCACCACGGTCACCGGCTACGCGCTCACCTCGGCCAACGACTTCGAGGGTCGCGACCCGACTGCCTGGCGGCTGGAAGGCTCGGCCGACAACCAGTCCTGGACGACCGTCGACACCCGCACCGGGCAGGACTTCCCCGAGCGCTTCCAGATCCGCCGCTTCGACGTGACGACCCCCGGGTCGTACCGCTACTATCGGCTGAACGTCACGGCCAACGCCGGTGAGCCGCTGCTGCAGCTCGCCGACGTGCGGCTGTTCACCGGCAGCACCGAGGAGCCCCCGCCGCCCGCGGTGAACCGCGCCGTGGTCGACATCCTCGACCGGCAGCATCCGGCCACGAAGGACCTGCCGCTGACGGTGACTCGCGAGGACCGCTGGAACAACTGGGCCCCGAACCCGGTCGGCACCGTACACACGGTCGCGCAGGTCGAGGAGCGCCACTACGACGCGGGCGTGACCGCGAACGGTCCGTTCCACCCGATCTCCTGGTGCCGTGACTACGACGGCGGCCGGTCCTTCTACACCGGCATGGGACACACCGACGGCAGCTACGGCGAGGACTCGTTCCGCAAGCACCTCAGCGGCGCGCTGGCCTGGACCACCGGCATCACCCGCGGCGACTGCCAGGCCAGCATCGCCTCGAACTACAAGGTGGAGCGCCTGACCACCACCAACCAGACCGGTCAGCTCGACCAGATCGGCGAGCCGCACGGCATGACGATCACCCCGGACGGCACCGTCTTCTACGTCGGCAAGGCCGCCTGCCCGACCGGGCCGGTCGTCGACTGGAGCAACCCGAACGTGGGCCTGGGCTGCGGCACCATCCACAACTGGGACCCGGTGACCAAGACGGCCAAGCTGCTCACCACGCTGCCGGTGATGGGTAACCGGGGCAGCGGCTCCGAGCTGGTCAAGAACGAGGAGGGCCTGCTCGGCATCGTGCCGGACCCGAAGTTCGCCGACAACGGCTGGCTCTACGTGTACTGGATGCCGCACGAGTCGATCGACCGGGACAAGCGGATCGGCTACCGCACCATCTCGCGGCTCACCTACGACAAGGTGAACCGGACCATCGACCAGGGCACCCGCAAGGACCTGCTGAAGTGGCCGGTGCAGATCCACAGCTGCTGCCACGCCGGCGGCGGCATGACGTTCGACGCCAAGGGCAACCTGTACGTCGGCTCCGGCGACAACAACTCGTCCGAGGGTTCGAGCGGTTACTCCGGGAACAACTGGACCCAGGAATACATGGGGACGTCGTTCCAGGACGCTCGTCGTACGGCCGGCAACACGAACGACCTGGCCGGCAAGATCATCCGCATCCACCCGGAGGCGGACGGCACGTACACGATCCCGCAGGGCAACCTGTTCCCGCCGGGAACCGAGAAGACCCGCCCGGAGATCTACGTGATGGGCGTGCGCAACATCGCCCGCCTCGCGATCGACCCGAAGACCCAGTGGCTGACCGCCGGCTGGGTGGGCCCGGACGCCTCGTCGCCGAACCCGGAGCTGGGCCCGGCGAAGTACGAGACCGCCACCATCATCACCGAGGCCGGTAACCACGGCTGGCCGTACTGCATGGGCAACAAGCAGCCGTACCGCGACCGCAGCAACACCGACGCCACGGTGCTGACCGGCTGGTACGACTGCGACCACCCGCAGAACAACTCGCCGCGCAACACCGGCCTGGTGGACCTGCCGCCGATCAAGAACAACATGATCTGGTTCTCGCCGGACGGCGGCGGCCCGGTCTTCCCGACCCGCACCGACGGCAGCGGCCTGCCCAGCTACAAGGCGTCCGAGGCCACCTACACGCAGCCGTACTTCCGCGGCGGCGGCCAGGCCATCATGTCCGGCCCGACCTACCACAAGGACCTGGTCGACCCGAAGAGCACCGTCGCGTGGCCGGAGTACTGGAACAACAAGTGGTTCATCGGTGACGAGTCGAACGCGGCGAACCGCGTCGCGGTGACGGTCGACCCGGCCGGCGTGCCGACGCAGCAGCCGCCGGCGTTCGGCGAGTCGCTGCGGTCCATCATCCCGTCCGGCAGCGGCAGCAACCAGCTGCAGGCCTGGATGGACGCGAAGTTCGGCCCGGACGGCGCACTGTACATGTTGGACTACGCGGGCGGCTTCTTCAGCCTGAGCTCCAACCAGAAGCTGATCCGCATCACCTACCAGGGTGGCCCGGCGACGCCGGCCCCGACCGCGAACGCCGTGGCGGTGCAGGACCAGCCGCTCACCTTCGCCTTCTCCGCGGCCAAGTCCGGCGGGCTGGCGTACGAGTGGAACTTCGGTGACGGGACCACCTCGACCGAGGCGAACCCCCGGCACACCTACACCTCGGTGGGCAACTACGCGGCCTCGCTGACCATCACCTACGCGGGTGGGGTCAAGGAGACAGTGCAGAAGCCGATCGCCGCGGGCTGTGCCACCACCGACCCGTCGCCGACCGTACGCTTCGACGAGACCGACACCGGGCTCGCGAACCGTGACCTCGGCCTGGGCTGCACCATCGACGACCTGATCACCGACGAGGCGCAGTGGGACACGCACGACGCGTTCGTCCGGCACGTCACCACGGTGGCGGGCAACCTGCAGAAGGACGGCAAGATCAACAGCCGGGAGGCCGGCACGCTGACCCGGGTCGCGGCGAGCTCGCCGATCGGCCGGGCCGGGCACACCGGCTACGTGTCGATCTTCAACGGCACGCCGGAATCGCTGACCGACTGGGCACAGGCGCCGAGCGGGCAGTTCAGCCTCACCGCCGACGGCACGCTGCGGCCGAGCGGCGGGCTCGGGATGCTCTACTACACCAAGCCCTTCAAGGACTTCTCGCTGAAGCTGCAATTCAAGGACGTCGCCCCCGGGACCGCCCGCGGCAACAGCGGAGTCTTCACCCGGTTCCCCGACCCGCGCATCCCGCTGGACCAACGGCCCGCGGGCAGTTGCGGGACGGTCGGATCGGCGCGCACCTCGCAAGCCTGGGTGGCCATCTACTGTGGACACGAGATCCAGATCTACGACGGTGAGGGGTCCGAGCCGCAGAAGACCGGCTCGATCTACAACTTCTCGCCGAACACCCTCGCGCAGGCGCAGGTGACCGCGAAGAACGTGTGGAACGACTACGAGATCCGGGTCGTCGGCCAGCACTACACGCTGATCCGCAACGGCACGGTCATCAAGGAGTTCGACAACACCCCCGGCAAGCAGTCCTCGCGCGCCGGTGACCCGCCGACCGACCTGCGGCAGTTCGCCGAGGGCCTGATCGGCCTGCAGAACCACAGCGACACCGACATCGTCGAATTCCGCGACATCCGGGTGCGTGCTCTATGAGATTTCCCGTACGCCTCAAGGCAGTGCTCGCCGTAGCGCTGCTGACGATGGTCGCGGGTTTTGGTGCCCCGCCGGCGCAGGCCGCGCCGGCGCGGGCCGCCGCCCAGGTCCTCAACTGGACCGCGGACGGTGACATCACCCGCTACAAGTCGGTCACGACCACGGCCGTGGCCGGCGCGGCGACCATCGTCTTCGAGAACAGCGCGGCGACCGGGAACACCACCGGGATGCCGCACACCCTGACCTTCGACACCTCGACCGAGGGCTACAACCACGACGTCAACCTGAACCTGCTGGCCAGTCCGTTCGACCCCACCGGCGGGCTGCAGACGGCGACGGTGACGCTGACGCCGGGCAAGTACCGCTTCTTCTGCTCGATGCCGGGGCACAGCGCCATGGTCGGCGAGCTGACCGTCACCGACGGCGGCGGCCCGGCCGACACCACCCCGCCGGCGGTGACCGGGTCGGCGGCCGGCACCCGGGACGGCGCCGGCAACTACGTCGGGTCGGCGACCGTGACGGTGACCGCCACGGACACCGGCTCGGGCGTCGACACCGTCGAATACCAGATCGACGACACCGGATTCGAGCCGTACACGAACCCGGTGGTGGTGACCGCGCTCGGTGACCACAGTGTCCAGTTCCGGGCCACGGACCACGCGGGCAACACGTCCGCGGTGGGTTCGGTGCAGTTCCGGGTGGTCGAGCCGGAGCCGGACGAGGACGTCACGCCTCCGACGGTGACGGCGCAGCTCGCCGGCGACCGGGACGGCGACGGGAACTACATCGGCACGGCGACGGCGACGCTGACCGCGACCGACAGCGAATCCGGGGTGGCCCGGGTGGAGTACTCGTTGGACGGTGCGGCGTTCACGGCGTACGGGAATCCGGTTGTCATCAGCTCGGTCGGGATGCACATGCTGCATTACCGCGCGACCGATGTCGCCGGGAACACGTCCGCCGAGCAGATGGCCCACTTCGTCATCGTGGCGCCGCAGACGGCGGACACCACGGCGCCGACGGTGACCGCGCAGATCACCGGGGACCGCGACGGCAGCGGCAACTTCGTCGGCACGGCGACGGCGACGCTGACCGCGACCGACAGCGAATCCGGGGTGGCCCGGGTGGAGTACTCGTTGGACGGTGCGGCGTTCACGGCGTACGGGAATCCGGTTGTCATCAGCTCGGTCGGGAACCACACGCTGCGGTATCGGGCGACCGATGTCGCCGGCAACACCTCGGCCCAGCAGACGTCCTCGTTCGTCGTGGTGGCGCCGCGGACGCCGGACACCACGCCGCCCACCGTCACCGCGACGGTCGCGGGTGACCGGGACACCAACGGCGCCTACGTCGGCGTGGCCACCGTCCGGGTGACCGCGACCGACAGCGAATCGGCGGTCACCTCCGTCGAGTACGCGGTCGACGGCGGTGCCTGGACGGCTTACACCGCACCGGTTGTCGTACGTGCCACCGGGGCGCACACGGTGAAGTTCCGGGCCACCGACGCGGCCGGCAACAAGTCGGCCGAGGAAGCGGTCACCTTCACCATCGTGGCCTCGGGCTCGGACGAATGCCCGGGCGGCGACACCCGCGCCACCGTCGTCATCGGCGGCAGCGACACGAAGGTGCCGAACAAGGAGACCGGCAACGGCTGCACCATCAACGATCTCGTCGACGAGAACGGCTCGTACGCGGACCACGCCGCGTTCGTGCGGCACGTCGAGTCGGTCACCGCGCCACTGGTGACCGGCGGCACGCTGACCAAGCGGCAGCAGGGGGACATCGTCCGCGCGGCCGCCCGATCGGACATCGGCTCATGAGCAAGCTAGGGAGAATAGAGATGCCCAGACGGACCGCCATTTCGTTAGCGCTGGCCGCCGGACTCGTCACCGCCGGTCTCGCCGCCGCCCCGGCCAGTGCCGCCCTCGTCACCTACTGCATCGGCACCGGCGGCGCGGTCACCGTGCCGAACGACCTGTACGTCCCGGCGGGGGAGTCCTGCTCCCTCGAAGGCACGATCGTCACCGGCAACGTCAGCGTCGCCAACGGCGGGAACCTGGTCATCACCGGCGGCAACCTGGCCGGTTCGGTGAACGTGGCCGGCAACGGTTACCTGGACGCGTCGGAAACCACCATCGGCGGGCCCGTGGTGCTGGCGGCCGGCGGGTACGGGGTCTACCTGAAGGACGCGGACAGCGGCAACGTCACCGTCCGGGCGAAGGGGACGACGGCCATCGACAGCTTCCTGTTCGTCGAGGGCACGTCGATCACCGGGACGGTGAACGCGCAGGCCGGTGAGGTGCGGCTGGACGCAAACACCGAGATTTCCGGAAATCTGACGACAAATGGCACCTACTACACCGACTTGCACGACTCGTTCGTGGACGGCACGGTGTCGGTGCTGAACAGCGCGAACGGCAGCGTGCTCTGCGGCAGCTCGGTGCGCGGCAAGACGACGTTCGCCGGCAACCTCGGCGGCGTCCAGCTCGGCCCGAACGGCTCGCTCGACTCGTGTGCTTCGGGCGGCTTCTTCGGCAAGGACGTCAGCATCACCAGCACCACGGGCGGCGTCACCGTCGACGACAACATCATCGACGGCACGCTGACCGCGACCGGGAACAACCCGGTCGCGCAGATCGCCGACAACAACCGGATCCGCCGCGGCGTGACCAACGACCCGGCGCCGGCGGCGGCCCGGGCGGCGGCCAAGTCGATGGCCCGTTCCACGGTCGACCGCGACGACGAGTCGAAGGCCGACTCGCGCCGTACCGCGGCCGTGCAGGAGGCCACCGCGGCCGGCGCGGCTGACCTGTAAAGCAGCAACAACCCGGGGGGCAGCGGTTCGGACACGAACCGCTGCCCCTTCGTTCACAGCGTGAGATCGCGGATGTCGACGGTGTCGGCCATGACCTCGGTGCCGACCTCGTTGAGGTGCAGGCCGTCACCGGAGTCCAGGTCGCGGTGGATGTAGTCGGGAAACCGGGGATCGGCGACCGCCCGCGCCACATCGAAGACGCCGTCGAAGTACCGCGCGGTGCGGATCCAGTCGTTGACCTCGCGGCGGACCGCGAGGAGCTCCGGCATCCGTGTCTCGGGGGTGTAGCCGGCGAACGGGCCGATGGTGGACACCAGAATCCGCAGTCCGGCCAGGTGCGCGCGCTCGGCCAGTTCGATGTAGCCGGCGATGAGGTCGCCGGCGGACACCGCGGGCTCCCCGAGCATGTCGGGCAGGATCAGGTCGTTGATGCCGAAGCTGACCAGGACGTGGGTCAGCGCGGGTATCGAGAGAACCTCGCGCTCGAACCGCGCCAGCGCGGCTTCTCCCACGCCGTCGCGCAGCAGGCGGTTCCCGGAGATGCCGAGGTTGACGATCCATCCGTTGCGCAGGCGCCGGTTGAGGAAATCGACCGAGCGCTGCTTCGCGCCCGGCGTGGTGCCGACGCCCTCGAACCAGGAGTCGCCGAACGCGGCGCCGATCATGCGGTGGTCCGGGGCCGGTACATCGACACCCGAGACGAAATACCGGGCCTCCGCCCGTTCGATCCCGGCGAACGGGCGCGCGGCGGTCTGATCGCCGGCCACGATCCGCGCGATCTCGGCCGGCCGGTGCGAATAGGTCGCCAGATCGGTTCGCTCCGGGAAATACAGATTGAGGACGATGTCGCTCCCGGCCGCGACCGGCACATCGACCGGGTCGGAGACGGCCTCGGCACCCGCGGCGATGACGAACCGCGCGGCACCGTCGAAGGTCAGGGGCAGGGGCGTGCGTTGATGAGCGGTACGGACCGTCGCGGCGCCGATCACCAGCGGAGTCCGGCCGTAGCGGTTCGTCAGCCGCACCCGGAAGGCGTCTCCGCCGCCGGCCATCTGCAGCAATTGGCTCACGGTCTGATCGGCGAAGCCTCGTGGCTCACCGAACTGGAGCTTTTCCCGTGGGTCGATCACGGCGGTGCGGAATCCGGCAGTCCAGATCATTATTGTTCCTGTCTCTTTCCGGTGTGCGAAATGCGCAAGCCCGGGTATGACGCGGTGGACGCGCGCCATGTGACATCGCAAAGCGAACTCAGCGCGGCCTTGCGACCGGGATCACCACCTGGTGCACACTGACGGGATGACCGCCCGCCACCGCAACGCGCCCGTCGGCCTTCCCGAGTCCGAGGTGCTCGCGCACGGCCTGGACGCGTTCGCCGAACTGGGCTACGACGCGACCTCGGTGCGTGAGCTCGCGAAACGCCTCGAGGTCAGCCACAACTTCATCAACGACCGGTACGCCTCGAAGGCCGGCTTCTGGCGCGCGGTGATCGACGAGGCGATGCGCCCGCGAATGGCTCGTATGGAGTCGATGGTCGCGGACGCCGCCCACACCGACGAGCAGCGGCTGCGCCACATCGTGGCCGAACTCTACCGGGACGCGGCCGACCTCTACGTCATGAACCGCATCATCGCCGACGAGTCCGGCCGCGACTCCGATCGTCTGGATTACCTGACCGAGCATTTCATCGGCCCGGTCTTCGAACTGTGGCGGCCGCTACTGGTCCGGCTGCTTCCGGACGTCCCGCCGGAGACGGTCTTCTTCGCCATCACCGGGCCGGCTCTGGCGCTGACCCACGAGCCGCTGGCCCGCCGCCTGTCCGGCACCGGCGAGGTGACCCCGGCCGAGCGCGCCGCCCGCGCCGAGGATCTCGCCCGCCTGGTCCTCGACGGGTTGCTGCCGCGGCTCAGCTCTCCGGCATCATGATGGTGTCCACCTTGGACTCCGGCCGCATCATCTCGTCCATCTGCTCCGGCGTGGGCATCCCCATCGGTGGCGCCTGAACGCCGGGCCGGGCCGGTTCGCCGACGATCTCGAAGCCCCGCTCGGGGCCGGCCGGCGTGAACATGAAGACCATCTTCGCGGTGTGCGAGCCGATGTTCTTGAAGCGGTGCCGGGTGTTGCGCGGCACGTAGACGAAATCGCCGGGGCGGGCGACGAAGGTGCGGTCGCCGTCGAGGAACTCGAGCTCGCCCGATAATAAGTAGAACGCCTCGTCGTTGCTGTTGTGCGTGTGCGCAACGGGCCCGGCCCCGGCCGGCACCGAGGCCTCGATGAACGAGAACGCCCCGGCGGTGTCCGCGCCGGACACCTTGGTCGAGTAGACATCACCGGCGACCCACCTGGTCACGCCCCCGTCGGCGGGCACGTAGATGGCGCCCTGCCGGGTCCATCGTGGGTCGTCGGTGGCGATCTCCGGAATGGTCAGGCTCATGACGGTCCCTCTCCGCCGGCACCGTGCCGGCTTGACACCTGTCAGACTAGGCTCAGTCTGACAGGTGTCAAGCGATCAGGCGTCGACACTGCTGGTCGTCTTCGCCCAGGTGTCCAGGTCGGCCAGGCGGTCGGTCAGGGCGGTGCGCATCGCCTCGCCGAAGGCGGTGCCGAGGGCGAGGCGCCGTGGCGGGTTCTCGCTGACCGCCACCTCCCGGATGGCGGCCACGACCCGCTCGACCGGGGCCGCGGCGACCGCCGGCTGCGGCGCGCGCACGGTCTGGTCGTAGTCGTCCAGTGTGGACGCGGGGGCGTCCAGGTTGGTGAAGAACGACGTCGCGGTCACACCGGGCTGGATCAGGGTGACCTTGATGCCCAGCGGTGCCGTCTCGAGGGCCAAGGCGTCGGACAGCCCCTCCACGGCGTACTTGGTGGCGGACACGAAGCCCACGCCGGGCGCGGCGGTCTGACCGAGGAACGACGACCCCTGCAGAATTCGCCCGGACCGCTGCTCGCGCAGCACCGGGAGGGTCGCCCGGAGCACGTTCAGCACGCCGAAGACGTTGGTGTCGAAGATTGCCCGCGCCTTCGCGTCGGTGGCCTCCTCGACCGCGCCGACCAGCCCGTAGCCGGCGTTGTTGGCCACGTAGTCGATGCGGCCGAAGCGGGCCACGGTCTGCGCGACGGCGTCGCGCACGGCGGCCTCGTCGGTCACGTCGGCGCTGATCGCCAGCAGCCGGCCGGAATTCGAAAGCCCGGCGGTGTTGCGAGCGATGGCGGTGACGTTCTCGCCGGCCTCGAGAGCCTGGCGGACGAGTTCGCGGCCGATGCCGGCGGAAGCGCCGGTGATGAACCAGGTGTTTGTCATGTAGTGACCTTAAGCAGTTAGCTCGCTACATCTCAAGGGGATGTACGAGAAAAAGTTATGAGCTACGCTGGTTCGGTGACGCAAAGCACCGAGACCCTGCTGAATTTCGTGAACACCCGGGCGGACGCCGGCGGGCGCGTCGAACAGTTCGGCACCGGCGCCGATCTCGCCGAGTGGGCGGCCGCGCACGGGCTGCTGGGCGGCGAGACCGTCGTGACCGACGCCGACGCGGCCGCCGCACGCGAGCTGCGCGACGCCCTGGTGTCCGTGATGCTGGCGCACGCCGGCACGCCCGAGGCCGACGACGCCAGCGTGGCGAGCGCCGAGCGCTATCTGGGCCAGGCCGGCTCGCGCTATCCGCTGACCACGGTCGTCACGGCCGGCGGGGTGCGGGTCGGCTCCGAGTCGCGCGGTGTCCCCGGCGTGCTCGGCGGTGTGCTGGCCGCGATCACCGAGCTCGGGCTCAGCGGCGCGTGGGATCGCGTCAAGGCGTGCGCCAACCCGCCCTGCCACCTCGGCTTCGTCGACCGCACCCGGAACCGCGCCGGGCGTTTCTGCAGCTCCACCTGCGGCTCACAGGCATCGGTGCGGGCGCACCGCGCGCGGCAGCGTCAGAGCGCCGGCGACACGCCGCAGTGAGGGCAGAGCGCCGGCGCGGCACAGGACACCTCCGGGGTCTTGCCGGCCCGCTTGATCCGGTACATTTCCTCGTCCGCGCGCCGCAGGACCTCGTCCACGTCGTGCTCGCCGGGCTCGGACAGGGTGAACCCGATCGCGGCGTCGATCTGCACCACCACGTCGCCCACCATGATCGGCAGTTGCATCTCGGCGCGCAGCCGCTTGACCACGGCCGCCGCGTTCGCGGCCGAGCCGATGTCGTTGAGCACCACCGCGAACTCGTCGCCGCCGAGCCGGCCCACCACGTCGGCACCCAGCACCGCCCGGCGCATCATCGCCGCGAACTCCTTGAGCAGCCGGTCGCCCGCGGCGTGCCCGAGGGTGTCGTTGACCTCCTTGAACCCGTTGAGGTCGGCCAGCAGCACGGCGACCCGCTGCCCGGAGCGCTGCCCCCGGGCCAGGGCGCGGCCCAGTGACTCGTGCAGCCGGGCACGGTTGACCAGGCCGGTCAGCGGGTCGGTGATGGCCAGCTCGTGGTTCTCGCGCAGCGCCGCGGCCTGCCGCAGCGAGCCGATCACGTTGATCACGACGGCGCCGATCACCAGCCCGGCCCACGGGTAGGCATGGTCCTCGCGCAGCACCGCCACGATCAGCAGGCCCACGCACAGGCCGATGCCCAGGTACGGCATGCGGCTCACCGGCCGGTCGGCGCGTACCGGCGAGGCGGCCGCCGAGGAACGGCGCAGCTGCTCGAACGCGGCGGCCGCGAGCCCGCAATGGCTGACCACGTAGCACGCCATCTGCCAGCCGGACCGGTCGACCCAGCCCACGTGGGTGCGCAGATAACCGAGGTACGAGTTGCCGACGATCTCGAACAGCATGCCGGCCGCGATCAGATACATCGACTTCCGTACGCCCGCGTCGACTCCCCGGCGAATCACCAGCGCCACGGCGAACAGCACCAGAAGATCCCCGACCGGGTACGCCACGGCACCCGCCACCGCGTCGCCGGCCAGATTGTCGGCGGCCAGAGCGGGTCCGACGCTGAGGTACCACATCAGCATCCCGCCGGCCACCACCACGGCACCGACGTCGAGGGCCAGCTTCTGGCGTTCCAGCCGCCCGTCCTCGCGGCGCCCGAACATGAGCAGGCTCACCAGCAGCACCATCCCCGAGGACAGGTGCAGCACGTCACCCGGCGCCGGGAAGGACTCCCACGGGAACAGCTTGAAACAGATCCCCGCCAGGATGCTCAGCGCCCGGCTGAGAGCGAACCAGGTCCAGGCTCCCCGGGTCCGATGATCGATGCCGGGACGCCGTCGCACGACGAGGGCGAGCACCAGAGCCGTGAGGTCGAACAGCAGGATGGCCGGCCCGGCGACGTCCTCGACCCGCGCGTGGCCCGCGGTGAGCACCAGCCGCGCCATCGTGACCATGACGATCAACCCGGCCGGCACGTAGAAGAGCAGCGGGCGCCACGACCTCATCGGTTCTCCACATCTCGCGCCGGACAGCACACGTGTCTGTCCATCGGCCGGTCCGCAGAGAATCTGAGGCGTTACGCGGCCGGCACCGGCTCGGGGCGCACGCGTCTGGGGACGAAGCGGAACAGCACGGCGGCCGCCGCCAGCCCCACCACGCCCGAGACGACGACACCGAGGCCCAGTCCGCCCAGGCCGGTCACCGCGGAGAGGATCACCGGGCCGATCGCGGAGCCGCCGTCGGACAGCTCGCGCCACACCCCCAGGAACGTCGGCCGGCCCAGCACCGGGGCCGCGTCGGCGCCCAGCGTGTTCACGATGCCGGAGCCGATGCCGTTGCCGACGCCGATCACCATCGCCACGGCGCCCAGGGTCAGGGCCGCGTGGGTCAGCGGCACCAGGATGAACGCCAGCCCCATCACCAGCGTGCACGGCACCGCCACGGCCCGCCGGCCCCACCGGTCCATGACCAGGCCGGCCGGGTAGAAGACCAGCGTCTCGACCGCCCCGGACACCCCGAACAGCACCGACGCCGTGGTGGGCGCCAGGTGGATGTGCTGGGACCAGAGCGGCACCACGACCTGCCGGGTCTGCCGGATCGCGGACAGCAGCAGCACCCCGGTGCCGAGCGTCACGAGGGTCCGCCAATGGTCGCGGGTGATCGACCAGGTGGAGACCACGCCCTTGGTCCCGCTCGGCACGCTGGCGCGCTCGGCGAGGTCCGGGACCGCGTACGCGATGAACCCGGCGCCCAGGATCGCGCCGAGCGAGACCACATATGCGCTGTTCAGCCCGGCCAGCTTGATGATGGCGGCACCCGCGAACGGGCCGGTGAACGCGCCGATCCGCTGGACGCCGCCGAGCGTGGACATGGCCCGCGCGCGCATCGCCAGCGGCACCACCTCGGTCAGGTACGACTGCCGGGCCAGCTGGAAGACGGCGGCGGCCATGCCCATCGCGAGCACCCCGGCGGAGAACGGCAGCAGGCCGATGTTCCCCAGGCAGAGCGCGATGCCGGCGGCGCTGAACAGGGCCGCCCCGACCATCGAGCGGCGTTCGCCGAACCGGGTGGTCAGCACGCCGGCCGGGATGTTCGACACGATCGAGCCGATGCCCATCAGTGAGACCACCAGCCCGGCCACCGCGACCGAGGCGCCGCGATCGATGGCGCTGATCGCGATCACCGGCGCGATGACGCCTTGCGAGAATCCGTACAGCAGCGACGGCCCGTACGCGGACACGGCCACCGATCGAAGACGAAAGGGGGTGTCCGGCGGTGCAGTCATGAAAGCCAGTCTTCGCGCGGGGTCGGCGAGCTGCGCGGATGGGCTGGCCCGGCGTCTGCTGGACCACAATAAGACCACGTTGCTCGTACGGTGTGGTGCGTCACAGTGGATACGCGGGGGCGGTTGGGGCGCGGTGGACGCGGCGCGAGAGGATCGACGCGTGGGTGGCGACGGGGGTTCGGCAGCGCGGCTGCGCGTGACGCTGCTCGGCACCTTCGCGGTGTGCCGTGGCGACACCGCCGTGCCGCTGCCCGGGGCCCGGCTCCGCGGCCTGCTCACCCGGCTCGCGCTGGCCGGCGGCCGCGCGGTCCCGCCCGGGGTGCTGATCGACGCGCTGTGGCCCGAGGAAGACCTCGGGTCCCCGGTTAACGCGCTGCAATCGCTGGTGTCCCGCCTGCGCAAACTCCTCGGCGCGGCGGACGCCGTCGTGCAGGTCGAGGGCGGCTACCGGCTCGACGTGACCGACGACGCGGTGGACGCGCTGCGCTTCGAACGGCTGGCCGCCGACGGCCGGGAGCGGCTGCGCACCGGCGACGCCCGATCCGCGGCGGCGTTACTCGCCGAGGCCGTGGCCTTGTGGGCGGCGGCCGGCACGAGCGCGGCGACGGCGGACACGAGCGCCGCGATGGCCGACACGATCGCGGCGGTGGCGCCCGCGGTGGCCGCCCGCCTGGCCCGCGTCGCGACCGACGCCGGCGCCGACCTGGCCGAGGCCGAGCTGGCCCTGGGCGACGCGGCCGCGGCCGGCACCCGGCTGACCGCGCTGCTCGCCGAGCAGCCGGCCGACGAGCGGGTGGCCGCGCTGCTGATGGACGCGCTCGCCGCGCAGGGCCGGCAGGCCGAGGCCCTCGACCTCTACGAACGGGTCCGCGAGGAGCTCGCCGACCGCCTCGGCGCCGACCCGGGCGCCGCGTTGCGCGAACGGCACACGCGACTGCTGCGCGCCGAGCCCGCGCCCGCCGAGCCGGCCCCGAGCACCGGCAACCTGCCCGCCAGCCTCACCAGCTTCATCGGCCGCGACGACGACCTCGCCCGCATCGACACGCTGCTGGCCGCCGGACGGCTGGTCACCGTCGTCGGGCCGGGCGGGGCGGGCAAGACCCGGATCGCGCTGGAGGCCGGCCGCCGGCATCGCCACGAGTACCGCGACGGCACCTGGCTGATCGACCTGTCCGCGGTGACCGAGTCGTCGAAGGTGGCCGGTGCGGTGCTGGCCGACATCGGGCTGCGCGGGTCGGCGCTGTTCGAGGGGCGGATGCGGGTCGGCGACGACGAGCTCGACGTGCTCGCCGACCAGCTCAGCGGCCGGGAGAGCCTGCTGCTGGTGGACAACTGCGAGCATCTGATCGACGCGGTGGCGTACGTGGTCGAGGCTCTTCTGCGGCGCTGCTCCGGGCTGCGCGTGCTCGCCACCAGCCGCGAGCCGCTGGCCGTCGACGGCGAGTCGCTGGTGCCGCTGGGCTCGCTCGCGTTGCCCTCGGTGGACGACGGCGTGGTGCAGGCCCGCCGGACGGCCTCGGTGCGGCTGTTCACCGAGCGGGCCGCGGCCGTGCGTCCCGGGTTCGATGTGGACGATCGGACGCTGGGCGACGTGCTGCAGGTGGTGCGCGGTCTGGACGGCATGCCGCTGGCCCTGGAACTGGCCGCGGCCCGGCTGCGGACGCTGACGCTCGCCGATCTCGCGGCCGGGCTGTCCGACCGGTTCCGGCTGCTCACCACCGGGAGCCGGACGGCGTTGCCACGGCACCGGACGCTGCGGGCGGTCATCGCGTGGAGCTGGGAGCTGCTCGGCCCGCACGAGCGTACGGTTGCGGAACGTGTCTCGGTCCTGCCCGGCGGCGTGACGCCGGCCTCGGCCACCGCGGTCTGCGGCGGCACCGACGTGCCGGCCGCCGAGATCGCTGACCTGCTCGCCGCGCTGGTCGACAAGTCGTTGCTGCAGCTCTCGCCCGAGCCCGGCCGGTACCGGATGCTGGAGACCCTGCGCGAGTACGGCATCGAGCGCCTGGCCGAGCGCGGTGAGCTGAACGCCGTACGCGACCTCGCCGCGCACCACCTGGCGCGGCTGGTGGCCCGCCGTGATCCGCAGCTGCGCGGCGCCGGCCAGCTCGACGCCCTGCGCGAGATGGCCGCCGAGTACGACAACGCGCTCGCGGCGCTACGCCACCTCTGCGACTCGGGTGACGGTGTCGGCGCGATCACGCTGGGCATGAATCTCTCCTGGTACTGGCAGATGTTCGGCCGCCATCAGGAGGCCACCTACTGGCTGGGTGAGGTGCTCGCGCTGCCCGGCGCGGAGCGGACGCCGGTGCGCGACAGCGCCGAGGCGGTGCTGCTGCTCAACCAGATCGGCTCGCGGTCCGCGGCGGCCGTCGAGGCGGTGCAGGCGAGCGAGGCCCAGCTGCGGGAGCGTGCCGAACGGCTGCTCACGTACTCGGCGTTGCCCGCCTTCGGGAGTGCCCTGGCCGCGGTGTCGCTGTTCTTCCCGCGCGAGGTCGAGCGGGCGCTGGTCATCATCGATCGCCTCATCGAGGGTCCGGACGTGTGGCTGTCCGGGCTGGCGCACATGTTCCGGGCCCAGGTCTTCGAGAACGAAGGCAACCTCGACCAGGTACGCCTCGACGTGGACGCCGCGCTGGACTGCTTCACCCGGGCCGGCGACCGCTGGGGCGTGGCCACCGCGCTGCCGATGCGGGCCCTGATGCGCCAGTACGACGGCGACCTCGACGGGGCGCTGGGCGACCTGAACGAGGCTCGCGCGAACGCCCGCGAGTTCGGGTCGCTGAGCCTCGGCGACGAGATCTTCATCGATATGCGCTGGATCGACCTGCACATGCGGCGCGGCGACGAGGACCAGGCGCTCGCCGTGCTCGAAACGGCCCGCGACCGGTCGCTGCGGGCATCGTCACCGGAGATGGACGTGCTGGTCAGCGCCATGGAGGCGACCGTGCTGCTGCAGGTCGGCGAGCTGGACCGCGCCGAGGAGCTGCTGCGCCGCGCCGACGCCGGGATGACCAGCGGCGTCCCGTTCGGCGGTGACCACGGCCGGGCCCTGGTCCACGCCGCGTGGTCCTGGCTGAGCCTGAAGCGGGGTGATCCGGCCCGCGCCGAGGACGCGCTGGCCGCGGCCTACGCGGCCGCGGTGGAGACCCGGGACATGCCGATCATGTCGATGGTGGCGGTGGCCGCGGCCGCCGTCGCCCAGGCGCACGGCCGGCACCGCGACGTCGCCTTCCTGCTCGGCGCCGCGGCCCGGCTGCGTGGCACCCACGACCTCAGTGACCTGCGGATCAAAGAGATGCTCGGACGCAGCCGGGACGCGCTGGGCGAGGACGCCAGCGCCGAGGCGTACCAAACGGGTTGGCAGCTCGACAGCAAGGCGGCCTCGGCCCAGATCGACCCCCGGCTGCGCCCCCAGCTTCCATCCAACCGCCCCGCCCACCACCCAGAAGCGGACTGAAGGCGGTCCGCCTAGGCGCGGCGGGCGTAGGCGCGCAGCGCCAGCGGCACGAAGACCACCAGCAGACCGGCCATCCAGGCCAGCGTCACCACCAGGTGCCCGGCGACCGGACCACCCACGAGCAGGCCACGGATGGAGCCCACCAGCGGCGTGATCGGGTTGACGTGCACGAACGCCTGCAACCAGCCGGGCAGCGTGTTGGTCGCGACGAACACGTTGCTGCCGAACGACAGCGGGAAGACCAGCAGGAACATCACGCCCTGCACGGCGCCGGGCGTGCGCACCAGCATGCCGACCCAGACCGAGATCCAGCAGAAGCACAGGCCGAAGCCGATGGACAGGGCGACCGCCGCGACCGCCGGCAGGAAGCCGGTCTCCACCCGGAAGCCCATTACGGTGCCGAACGCGAGCATCACGACGCACACGGTGAGATAGCGCACGACGTCCGCGGCGACCGCGCCGACCAGCGGCGCCGACCGGGCCACCGGCAGCGACCGGAAACGGTCGAAGACGCCCTTCTGGATGTCGGCGTTGAGGTTCTGCCCCAGCGCGATGCCGCCCATCGCGAGCGACTGGGCGAGCATGCCGGGCAGCAGGAACTGCAGGTACGCGTGCCGGTCGCCGCCCGCGATGGCGCCGCCGAACAGGTAGGTGAACAGCAGCAGGAAGATCACCGGCTGCAGCGTCACGTCGATCAGGGCCTCGGGCGTGCGAACCGTTTTGATCAGGCTGCGTCGGGCTAACGCCACGCTGTGTCGCACGAGCGCAGCCAGGGCGCCGCCCCGGGGCCGGTCGATGTCGGGGCCGATAGCGGAGACCGGGATGTCGAGTGTGGTCATGAGAGTGCTTCCTCCATCGTCTTGGTCTCGGTCAGGGCGTGGAAAACCTCGTCCAGGCTGGGCAGGTGCAGCCCCAGTTCGGTGACCTCGATGCCGGCCTGCCGCAGCGCGGGGACCGCGTCGTCGAGGGCGATGTCGCCGATCACCGGCACCGAGACGGCGCCCGGCCGGGAGCCCGCCGAGCCGTCGGCCGAGGCGGCGGTGCCCGGGGCCGCCACCTTGTCGAGCACCCGCATCGCGTCCGGCACCCGGGCGGGGTCGGTCGGGCGTACCCGCAAGGTCAGTCCGCCGACGCGGCGCTTGAGCCCGTCGGGGGTGTCGTGCGCGATGACGCGACCCTGGTTGATCACCACGATCTCGTCGGCGAGCGCGTCCGCCTCGTCCAGGTACTGCGTGGTGAGCAGCACGCTGGCACCCTGCGTGACCTGGGTGCGCACGACGCCCCACATGTCCTCGCGCTTGGCCGGGTCGAGACCGGTGGTCGGCTCGTCCAGGAAGATGACCTCGGGGTGCCCGACCAGGCTCGCGGCCAGGTCGAGGCGGCGGCGCATGCCACCCGAATACGTCTTGGCCGGGCGTCCGGCGGCCTCGGACAGGTCGAACCAGTCGAGCAGCTCGGCCGCGCGCCGCTTGGCGTCCTTCGTCGTGAGGTCGAGCAGCTGGCCGATGAGCACCAGGTTCTGGGTGCCGGTCAGGTCCTCGTCGACCGAGGCGTACTGGCCGGTGAGCCCGATCCGCCGGCGCACCCGCTGCGGCTGGCGCAGCACGTCGATGCCGGCCACCTCGGCGGTCCCGGCGTCCGGGCGCAACAGGGTGGCGAGCACCCGCACCGCGGTGGTCTTGCCGGCGCCGTTCGGGCCCAGCACGCCGAGCACGGTGCCGCGCCGCATGGCCAGATCCACCCCGTCGAGTGCCTGCGTCTTCCCGAACCGCTTGCGGAGTCCCTCCGCACGCACCACAAGATCCGTCATGATGTCCCCTCCGTGTCGGGCCGGGTGCGGCCCTCGGGGACAGACACTGACGGGCGCCGCTGACATCGGGCGCACATGCCGCTGATACGCGGCTGACATCGCGCTGGCGTCCCCGAACGGAGACCTTCCGGGCTGGTGGGCGCGTGTGCCTAGATACGAAGTCCGACGAACTCGCGTACCAGGGGGTGCTTGATGCCGCAGCGGTTCCCGGTGGGTGAGCCCGCACCCCGGCGCCTCCTGCGCGGCCCGGCCGGCAAGGCGTTGCTCGCCGTGCTCGTCGCGGTCGTGGTCGCCGGCATCACAGTCGGCGCCAGCGTGCTGCTGAGCGGCGGCGGCCGGCACACCACCGACGCGACCGCGCCGGCTCCCGGTCGTGGCACGCCGTTACCGGCGGCGTCCGCGCCGCCGGCCTCGGGTAAGCCCGTTCAGCGCGACGTGCCCGGGGCGCCGGGGGTGCCTGGAGCCCCTGGCGCCCCGGGACTGCCGGGGGAGCCCGGAGAGGCGGGCGCCCCCGTGGCCCCGGCCGGTGCGGGTGGCGTCCGGGAGGGAACCACCACCACGCGCCCGACCAAGGCCGCCGGTCAGCAGGTGAAACAGCAGCAGGAGGAGCCGGATCCCAGTCCCAGCCCGCAGGGCGACGCGACCACGATCATCGGCTACGGCAGCAACCGTTGCATCGACGTCACCGACGGTGACTACGCCGACATCCCCCGCCTGCAGATCTGGACCTGCACCCCCGGTGACCGGAACCAGCAGTGGACCTTCTACGACGACGGCACGGTGCGCGCCTTCCAGCGGTGCATGACCGCGCAGAACGGCTCACTCACCAACGGCACCTGGATCGTGCTGCAGAACTGCGACGGCAGCGCGTCCCAGCACTTCGTCCTCAACCCCGCCCACGACCTGACCCGCAGCAACCGGTGTGTGGACGCCCGTCGACGAGGGCACCGCCAGCGGCACGAAGCTGCAGTTGTGGGAGTGCGGCGGCACCTCGAACCAGAAGTGGCACTAGGCGAGTAGGTCCTCAGCCGAGTCGGTGGCCGTAGGCGAGTCAGTGGCCGTAGGCGAGTCAGCGATCTGATCGCCGTCCGTTCGCCAGCCCCGCCACCGATCCCGCATATCCGACATTTCCCGAGATTGTCGGATCGGCTGGGCCGCTGAATAGGCGGGCTCGGCGCGTGGCTGCGCGGCGCTTCCATTCCGTGAGACGGGCGACCGCCTGCTGAGACCCAATGCCCACATCGTGGACCCACCGTCCGCAATGTGAGACTCGCGTCCATTGTAGAGAATACTTTTGTCACGTAACGAGGCTTTCGCCCGGCAGATTGTTCCGGCCGAATGTGAACCTTGGAGAGTTATGGCTCGTATGTGGGCGCAACTCTCCAAGGTTCACAAAAATCCACGATGTGACCGCGATGTCCCGCAGAGCGGGACCGCCCAGCCGCGAACGAATCGCTACAGCGCCGTACCACCGGAACTACACCGTGACCAGATCACTCACCGCCTACCACCACGGTTAGGACTTACTCCCTAGGCGAAGGTCACCCCCGCCGGCGGCGCCAGGAATGCCAGTAGACGAAGCCGGCGCACCGCAGGGCCGCGGCGATGATCCGGGCCGCGAAGTCGATCAAAATTCGGTCGTCCTCCAGGAGAAAGGTGCCGGGGTCTTGTCCGGCCCGAAGGATCGACGGCCGAGCCGGACAAGACCGCCACGCGTCGCAGACGGCGTGGCCGGGATGCCGCGATGCCCCAACAGCACCTCAAGCTCCGGAGATCGGACCTCCCGCGTTGCACAGACGAAATCGGGTCCGCTTCAGTTCAGGTATCGAACCGTGTTTGCGATCACCCGATGTTCGCGTGTACCCAGTCCGCCAGCTGCCGTGCCGAGTGCTCCAATGCGGACCGCCACGTCGAGGTGGCACTCTCGTCGGCGCTGTCGCTGACGTGCTTGACCATGCGGATCGGGATGCCGAACGCGCCCGCGGCCGCGGCCACCGCGTAGCCCTCCATGTCGACCAGCGTGGCCCGCTGCGCGAGCTTCTCGCGCACCGCGGAGTCGGAGACGAACGTGTCGCCGGTGGCCAGCGTGACCCCGTCGCGATCGGACAAGGTGATCGGCGCGCCGTAGATCTCGCCGGTCAGCGACTCGAGCAGCCCGGTGTCGAGGTCGTGCTGGATCACCTCGGATACGACGTGCAGCCCGCTCTGGTTGTCGCCGTCGCGCAGCCCGCCCGCGGTGCCGACGTTGACGATCAGTGACGGCTTGGACCCGCTGCTCGCGAGCGCCTGCGTGAGGCTGATCGCGGCGTTGACCTTGCCGACCCCGGTGATCAGCATCGGGTGATCGGTGCCGAGATACTTGGCTTCCTCCTCGAAAGCGACCACCAGCAGCGGCGCGTCGTCAGTGATCTGCCCGATAAGATGAGTCATGACCGTCTCCCCATTAACGTGAACGCACCTGATAAGGCGTATTAGCTGACGGCTGCCGCGGCGCCGAGTTCACCGCCGGAGGCGATCTCCGGTGCCGTTCACATCACGTCCCCCACCGATTGGCACTCGTCGTTCCCGTCCGGGCACTCATCGTGTGGAAACCCGGGTTCCGGGGAGCCATCGTCGGGGCATGACAGATCCCGCGAAGAAACGTTTGCTCCTCGGCGCGTCCGGTTCCATGTCGGTGACCACGCTGCCGCCCTACCTGGCCGCCCTGCACCAGGAACTGGCCTCCTCGCTCACGGTCGTGATGACCCACTCGGCGCAGCGGTTCCTGCCCGCGCAGACCGTAGGGCTGCTGGCCAACCGGGTGGTGACCGGCGACGACCCGGCCCGCTGGCCGACCGACAACCAGAACGCGCTCGCCGCCACCCACGACATCGTGATCGTGCTGCCGACGACCGCGAACATGCTGGCCGCGGCCGCGACCGGGGCGGCACCGAACCTGCTGGCCGGTGTGATCCTGGCCGCAACCTGTCCGGTGGTCTTCTTCCCGGTGATGAGCGCCGGCATGTGGGCGAAACCTGCCATCGCGCGAAACATCGACCAATTGCGCGCGGACGGCTACCACGTGGTCGAACCCGAATGGGCGAAACGCTACGACGTCCACTCCGGCACCCTGGTCGACAACCCCGCGCTTCCGGCGCCGGCCACGGTCGTGAGCACTGTGCGGAGCCTGCTCGCCGACGCATGATTTGGGTCATGGCCCTTCGCACGAGCGCGTTCCCGGTGTATCGGGAAGCGATCAACGAGACCTTCGTGCCGTTGTCCGCCACGCCGCTCGGCGCCGAGCCGTTCCACGCCGACCTGGACCCGCGGGGTGGCTTCGACCTGCAGATCACCCGGGTGCGCGCGTCCGCGCAGCGGGTGCGGCGCACCGAGACGCTGATCGATGACGCCGAGCAGGGTTTCACGCTGGCGACGATCCAGGTCGCCGGTCGCTGCACGCTGGTGCAGGACGGCCGCACCGCGCTGCTGAACCCCGGCGACCTGGTCTTCGCGGACAGCACTCGGCCCTTCGGCCTGACCTGTGGCGAGGGCTTCGAGCAGATCGTCGTGCAGGTGCCCCGCACCCGGGTCGACGAACGGGTGCTGCGGCGCGGGACCGCCGTGCTGGTCGGCGACCAGAGCCCGGCGTCGGCGATCGTCGCCTTCTTCCGGGCGCTGGCCGGGCACGACCCGGCGCCGCTCGGCAGCCAGGCGCTCAGCCTTTTCGACGCCGCGCTCGACCTGGCCGCCGGGGCTGGCCGGCCCACCCCGGCACTCGACCGCGAACGCGTCCTGGACTACCTGCGCCACGCCTTCCGCGATCCGTACCTGGACGCGGAAAGCGTGGCGCACGCCTGTCATCTGTCCCGGCGGCAGCTCTTCCGGCTGTTCGCCGGCGAGCCGCTCTCACTGGCCGATGAGCTGCGCCGGATCCGGGTCGCCGAGGCCCGCCGGCTGATCCGCGCCCGGCCCGCGAACGGCGTCACCGGCCTCGCCGCCGCCTGCGGGTTCGCGAGCGAGACCCAGTTGCGCCGGGCGTTCCGGTCGGTGACCGGGACGACGCCCGGCGCCGACCGTGCTGATGTGCTGGCTCAGGCCGGGGCGGTCACCGCCTCACGGAGCGTGCGTAGCGCGTAGTGCGCGCGGGACTTGACCGTGCCGATCGGGACGCCGAGCCGGTCCGCGGTCTCCAGCGTGGAACGCCCCGCGAAATACAGTTCGGCGATCACCGTCTTGTGCGACTCGCTGAGGTCGTGCACCGCGCGGAGCAGCGAGTCCACTGCCACCACCGTCTCGGTGGTGTCGTCGGCGGCCGAGAAGTGGGTTACGTAGTAGTCCAGCAGGTGCGTCTCGATCGGCCGGCTCTGCCGCATGCGGAACGCGTCGATCGTGACCCGGCGCGCCACCTTGAACAGCCAGCGGCGCGCGTTCTCGTATTCGTCCGGCACGGTTTCGATGCTGCGCCACGTGCGGATCATCGTCTCCTGCAGCAGGTCCTCCGCGGTGTGCCGCTCGCCGGTGAGCGCGTGCAGGAAGTTCAAAAGCGTCGAGGAATGGGCCGAGTGCAACGCGGCCATTCGTGCCTGCGGGTCGCCCACCGGGGCAACGGATGGAATTGTCATGCTGATGCCTTCCCCCGGACCGATCGCCCCCCTTGCCGCGCTTCCCCCCGGCGGCGGCACGATCGGGCCGGACTGCAAAACCAACAATTTCGAGGCATCTGCCGTTCGAGTACGGCGTGGCAAGCCCCCCTGTGTCGCACATTAGGGATATCGCGTGGATTCCGGATGGAGGCTGAATGGGTCTCCGGCGGTAACTCAGGTTTGGCCCGTCGATTCGATTCCGGCCGGGCCAGGCGAAACCCTTGTGGCACCCGACTGGAGTGCGCGGTGTGACGCCAGGGGCACGCTCCGTGCAGCCCCTTTGACGTCGCCGAACGACTATTTCAGGACGCTGTGACGCGGCTTTCAATGAGGCCGCGGACACAGGGCGGAATTGCATTTGCCGGGCCCGTTTTCAGACGGCCGGACTGAGCACCGGGTCGTGCCGGCAACTCGATAATCGCGCCGCCGCGGCCGCCCGTTCCGGTGCCGAGTCGATGCTGTTGCTGAGCTCCGCGGCGTACCGGCGAAGGAGGTCGTGCATCTGGTGGTGCCCGGCGCGTACCTGGGTGAGCATCTGGGCGCTCAGCTCGCGCAGCAGCGCGGCCGCCGCGTGCCGGTCGACGCCGGCCAGAGCGGCCGCGGCCTCCGGCGATATCTCCGGGTCGGTGGACAACGGGATCAGCCGGAAGAGGCGGGCCGCGGCCGGCGTCAGCGCCCGGTACGACCACGAGAAGACCGACGTGAGGTCGTTCTCGGTGCCGTCGCCGAACTGGTAGATCCCGCGGTTGAGCGCCATGTCCTCGACGATCTGACGCAGCGGGACCTCCGGCATCGCGATCGCGCGGGCGACCACCATGGCCATCGCCAGCGGATGCCGGCCGCACCGCTCGATGATGTGGCCGACGCTCTCCGGCTCCGCCTCGACCCGGTCCGGGCCGAGCCATTTCCGCATGCCCTCCCAGATCTCCGCGACCGGCGGCAACGGGACCTCCAGCGGCCGCGCACCTCCGATGATCAGCGGGTTGATCCGCGCGCGGCCGGTCACCAGGGTCAGGCTCTGTGGCGTGGCCGGCAGCAGGTTCCGGATCTGCGCGTAGTCGAAGCCGTTGTCCAGCACGACGAGCATCCGGCGACCGGCGATCAGCCCGCGGTACAGCCCGGCCGCCGCGTTCAGCTCGTCCGGCCGGTCCGCGCGCTGCACCCCCAGCGAGCTCAGCATGCTGTGCAACGCCTCGAGCGCGGTCATCGGCGGTCCCTGGGCCGCGTAGCCGCGCAGGTCGATGTACAGCTGCCCGTCCGGGTAGTCGTCCGCGAGCCGGTGTGCCAGGTGCACCGCGAGGGTGGTCTTGCCGACCCCGGGCATGCCGTCGAACGCCAGCGTGGTGGCCCGGCCCTGCCGGCGGTCCTCGGCGATCAGCGCCTCGGCGCGCGCGATCAGCTCGACGCGTCCGCTGAAGAACGGGTGGTCGCCGGGCAGCCGCGAGGGTGCCGCCGGGACGACGATGCCCGGCTCCGGCTCGGTGCCGACGCTTTGCCGCAGCACCCGATCCTGCGCCTGGCGCAGCTCCGCGCCGGGATCCAGGCCCAGCTCGTCGCGCAGCCGCCGGCGGACCGTGCGGAACCGGTCGAGCGCCTCCGCCTGCCGCCCCTGCGCCGCGAGCGCGAGGACGACCCGCGCTTGCAGCGACTCGTCCAGCGGACGCCAGCCGCTGATCCGCAGCAGCGCGGGCAGCACCCGGGCGGCGTCCCCGGAGCGCAACGCCACGTCGGCCGCCTGCAGCGCCGTGCGGGCCAGCTCCGCGTCGAGGGCCACGAAGATCGGATGGGTCCGGGTGGGTGACTCGAGCCCGGCGCCCGGCGGCCCGGTCCACAGCGCGAGAGCCGAGCCGAACAGATCCACCGCCTCGGCGTCCGGCGCCGTCGCCGCGCGGCGGGCCAGTGCCCGGAAGCGGAGCAGGTCGGACATCTCCTCGTCCAGCCGCAGCCGGTAACCGGAGGCGTGGCGGACCAGCCGGTCACCGGCCGCGCGCACCGCGAGGCCGGGCTGAATGAGGCGGCGCAACTGGCCGACCGCACGATGGATGCTGTTGGCCGCGCTCAACGGCGGCTCGCCGTCCCACAGGGCGTCGATCAGCTCGGGGAGGCTGACCACCGCTCCGGCGCGCGCGAGCAGCAGCGCCAGCAGCAGTCGTTGCTGGCGTCCGCCGAGCGGTAGGTCGTGGTCGCCGGACTGGGCCCGCAAGGGGCCCAGGATGCTCAACCGAAGCTCTGGCATGGCACCGCGTCAGCCTCGTACGGCCGCGAGGACGCTCCCGGCCATCGGTCCGTGGGCGGTTTCCGGCATTTCTGACCTCCTAGAACGGGGACGTCGTCGCGGAGACCAGCATCGTTGCGGGCGGGGGCGGCTGGCCCCAGTAGTCGTCACTGGTGCTCGAAGCCCGTGCCCTGGCGCCTTTGCCCAGCTCACGCGGTGACGGCGGGCACACTGTCGGGTCGGGCACCGCACTATGTGGCGGACGAGGCGCCGCCGTCGACCGGGATGATGACGCCGGTCAGGGTGCTGGCGGCGGGGGAGAGCGCGAACGCCGCGACCCGGGCGAATTCGCTCGGCCGGCCCCCGCGCCGCAACGGGATCCGGCTCGTCTCCGCGGCCGGCATCGGACTCATCCGGCCGGGAATCAGGCCCAGGAACCGGACCTGCCGCGCCGCGAATTCGCCGGCGATCTCGACGGCCACCCCGCTCAGGCGCGGACAAGGGCCGGCCGGAAGCGACATCGCTATCGCGCCGTCGTTACCGAAGTCGTCGGCGAGGGCACGCGCCGCCCCGAGCGCCGGTTTCCACCGCTCGCGCCCGCTCACCGAGAGCAACGCGCCGTCGAGCCGCCCGAACCGCCGGATCGCGAGGCCGGCGAGCTGACGCGGCATGTCCTGATCGGCCAGGTCGCCGGCTACCCCGGCGGCGTGCTCCGGGCCGCCGAGCCGGTCCACCGCGGCCGCGACGCCGGCCTCGCCGCGGTCCGAGATCACCACCCGGGCGCCTTCGCCGACGAGTTCGCGCGCGGTGGCGAAGCCGAGGCCGCTCGAATCTCCATCGAGGATGAAGACGCGACGGGCGAGTCCGAGGTCCATGCCTTTGGTTACCTCTCGCTGTCGGCGGGTCGCGGTCGCCGGAAACGGTACGGAGACGGACTGCCGCTGACAAGGAAATCGTGGCGAAGGTCGCGTCGCCACTGTCCGTGCGGGACTGTTGTTTGTGTTTTCGCCTAACCTTGGGGTCTCCGAAGCGGGATCTTTTGTTCGCGCCGCCAATCCCTATGCTGCCGATCATGTTCACCCGAAATACCCTCCCGGCCGTGGTGCTCGCGGCTCTGCTGATCGGCTCCGTCGCGGCCTGCGCGACGAGCGACGACAGCCCGCCGAACAGCGGGAACACGTCCGCCGCCGCGGCCGCATGCGCGCCCGGATCGCTGCCCACGAAAACGGCGGGAAAACTCACCATAGGTACCGACAAGCCGGCCTATCCGCCCTGGTTCGACAACAATGACCCCAGCGACGGCAAGGGTTTCGAGTCCGCGGTGGCGTACCAGGTCGCGCAGCGATTGGGTTATGCCCGGGAAAGCGTGATGTGGACCTCGGTCACGTTCAACAACGCGATCGCGCCGGGTCCGAAGAATTTCGATTTCGACATCAACGAATTCTCGATCACGCCGGAGCGGCGCAACGCTGTCGACTTCTCCGCGCCGTACTACTCGGTCCGGCAGGTCGTGATCACCACGAAGGGTTCGAAGGCCGCGGGCGCCAAGTCGATCGCCGATCTGCGCACCGCCAAGATCGGCGCGCAGGTCGGGACCACGAGCTACCAGGAGATCACCGACGTGCTCAAGCCGAGCGCGAAGCCGCAGGTGTTCAACAACAACGACGACCTGAAGGCCGCGCTGGCCAACGGCACCGTCGACGCCGGGGTGGTGGACCTGCCGACCGGGTTCTTCATGACCGCCGCGGAGATCAAGGACGGCGTGATCGTCGGGCAGCTTCCGCAGGTGGGCGCGCCCGAGCAGTTCGGCCTGGTCCTGGACAAGGGCTCGGCGCTCACCGCGTGTGTCAGCCAGGCGGTCGATCAGCTCAGCCAGGACGGCACGCTGACGGTGCTGGAGAAGACCTGGCTCTCCGACGCCGGCGCGCCCGAGCTCAAGTAGCGACCGGCCCGTCCGTCGGCGCCGGGTAGCCTTCTAGCTGGGAGGATGACGTGCCACGCACCGGCGGACGGGCCCTTCGCGGGCGGCAGCAGGAGAAGGACACGCTCGATCGCCTGCTGAGCGATGTCCGGGACGGGCGCAGCCGGGTGCTGGTGCTGCGCGGCGAGGCCGGCTCCGGCAAGACCGCCCTGCTGGACTACGCGGCCGCCCGATCCGCTCCCGCGCGCCTGACCCGGGCCTCCGGCGTCGAGGTCGAATCCGAGATCACCTATTCGGCGCTGCAACAGCTCTGCGCACCGCTGCTCGGCCATCTGAGCGCGCTGCCGGAGCCACAGCGCGAGGCCCTCGCGACCGCGTTCGGGCTCAGCAAGGGCAGCCCGCCGGACCATCTCCTCGTCGGGCTCGCGGTCCTCAGCCTGTTCGCCGAGGCGGCCGCCGAGCAGCCGCTCGTGTGCGTGATCGACGACCTGCAGTGGCTCGACCGGATGTCCGAGGTCATCCTCACCTTCGTCGCGCGCCGGCTCGACGCCGAGTCGGTCGGGCTCATCCTGGCGTCCCGCTGCCCGGCCGGCGACCAGCTCATGCTCGGCCTGCCCGAGATGCGCGTCGACGGCCTGCCGGACGCCGACGCGCGGGCGCTGCTCGAATCGGTGCTGACCGGCCCGGTGGACGCCCGCGTCCGGGACCGGATCGTCGCGGAGACCCGCGGCAACCCGCTGGCACTGCTCGAACTGCCGCGTGGACTGTCCCCGACCGAGCTCGCCTTCGGCTTCGGCGCGGCCGGCACCGCCTCGGTGGTCGGTCTGGTCGAGCAGGGTTTCCAGCGGCGCATCGCGGCGCTCCCGGCCGACACCCGCCTGCTGCTGCTCACCGCCGCCGTCGAACCGGTCGGCGACGTGCCGCTGCTGTGGCGCGCGCTGGAGCGGCTCGGCGTGGGCCCGGCCGCGGTCGCCGCCGCGGAGGCCGCCGACCTCGTCGAGGTCGGCACCCGCGTCCGGTTCCGGCATCCGCTGGTGCGCTCGGCGACGTGGCGCTCGGCCGCCCCGGCCGATCTGCGCCTGGTCCACCGCGCGCTGGCCGACGTCCGCGACCCGGCCGCCGAACCGGACCTGCACGCCTGGCACCGCGCGCACGCCGCGGTGGTGCCGGACGAAGAGGTCGCGAGCGAACTCGAACGCTCCGCCGGCCGCGCCGCCGAACGCGGCGGCTGCTTCGCCGCGGCGTCGTTCCTGGAGCGCGCCGCCGAGCTCACGCCGGACTCCAAACGCCGCGCCGGCCGTGCCCTCGCGGCCGCCCGCATCCGGCTCGACGCCGGTTTCCCGGCCCTGGTCCCCAATCTGCTCGCGGCCGCCGAGCTCGGCCCGCTCGGGCCGCGGGAGCGCGCCGAGGTGGAGCGCCTGCGGGCCCGCGTGACGTTCGCGGTGCAACCGGGCACGGCCGCGGCGGAACCGTTGCTGGCGACCGCGAAACGGCTCGAAACCCTGGACACGGACGCCGCCCGGGAGACATACCTGTCGGCGATCGGGGTGGCGGTGCACGCCGGGCGGCTCGGCGGCGATCTGATGCGCCGGGCCACCACGGCCGCCCGTGAGCTACCGGACAGCGACGACCCGGCCTGCCTGCTCCTGCGCGGCGTCACCGCCTGGCATCTGGACGGATACCGGCAGTCCGTGCCGCTGCTCCGGCGCGCGCTGAGCGAGGTGCGGATGGACCACGACTCGCGCCTGCTGTGGATCGCGTCGCCGGTCGCGCACCACGTCTGGGACGACGCGGCGTGGCACCGGCTCACCGAGCAGGCGGTCGGCTTCGCCCGCACGACCGGTGCTCTGTCGCTGCTGCCGACCGCTCTGGTGTACCGGGCGGGCGCGCTGCTGCACGCCGGCCGGATGGCGGACGCCGCGGGACTGCTCGACGAGGCGGACGCCCTGCGGCGCACGACCGGGGTGGCGCCGCATCCGTCCACGTTGCTGACCCTGGTCGCCCATCAGGGCGACGCGACGGCCGTCGCCGACCTGGTCGAGGCGACCGTCGCCGACGCCCACCAGCGCGGCGAGGGCCGGTTGCTGGCCCTGGCCGCCCACGCGCAGGCCGTGCTCTCGGCCGGCCTCGGCCAGTATTCGGTGGCCCTGGAGGCCGCCCGGCGGGCCTGCGAGTACGAGGACGTGGGCGTGTTCAACTGGGCCCTCGGCGAACTGGTCGAGGCCGCCGCGCGCTCCGGCGACACCGCGGCCGCGGCGGAGGCGGCCGAGCGGCTGCGCGAACGCACCACGGTGGCGGGCACCGACTGGGCGCTGGGCACGCAGGCGATCGCCGACGCGCTGACCGGTCCGGCGCGGCATGCCGAGGACAACTACCGGGAGGGGGTCGAGCGGCTCGCGCAGACCCGGATCCACTCCCAGCTGGCCCGGGCGCGCCTGCTCTACGGCGAGTGGCTGCGACGGGAGAACCGCCGGGGTGCGGCCCGCACGGTGCTGCTGCAGGCGCACGAGTCGTTCACCGTGATGGGCGCCCAGGGGTTCGCCGAACGCGCGGCCCGGGAACTGCTCGCGGCCGGCGAGACGGTCCGCCGCCGGGGCCGTGCCACCTTCGACCAGCTCACCGCTCAGGAGACGCAGATCGCGCGCCTCGCCGTGGCCGGGCGCACCAACGCCGAGATCGGCGCCGCGCTGTTCCTGAGCCCGCGTACGGTGGAATGGCATTTGCGCAAGGTGTTCGCCAAGCTGGGCATCAGCTCGCGCCGCGAGCTCGCCGCCGCTACCCGCACCGGCTGACCGGGATCTCGTCGCCGGCCTGCAGGACACCCGCGGGGTCGTACAAGGTGCGCAGCTCGGTCAGCCGCCGCCGGGTGACCTCGTCCACCGGCCGCCCGCGGCGGTAGGCATCCAGCGACGCCAGGATCCCACCCTCGTCGGTGCGCAACTCGTATGCCGCGTCGAGGTGGGTGAGCGCGCCGCCGCCGTCCACCGCCCGGCCCAGGGCGCCGCCGAGCTGCCGCAGTCCGGCGTCGACGTTCGTGTGCGGCCCGGCCGCCTCGACAAACTCCGCGGCGGCCTCCGGCGGCAGGTCACCGAGCAGGACGGAACGCCGGCCGGCCGAATCCGGGCGGATGCCGCGCACGGCCGGCACCGGCATCCGGGCGAAGGTGTCCCGCTCCGGCCGCAACTCGCGAAGCGGCGCGAGAATCCGCTCGGCCCGCTCGTCGTCGCCCAGGACCGCGCCGTCCACGATGACCAGATCCCGCCCGCGCAACGGCTCGCTCACCCCCGGCTCCACCGGGAAACGCACGTGGCGGTAGGCCGTCGTGACGTCCTCCGGCGCCTGCGTGCTCCAGGCCAGCCATCGGGGGAGGACCTCCCGCGCGGAGACCAGATCCCAGACCAACATTCCCGCGTACGCCGTCGCCAGCTCGATCAGCTCGAACTCGATCGCGGTCACCACCCCGAAATTGGCCCCGCCGCCCCGCACCGCCCAGAACAGGTCGGGTTCGTTGTCCGCGTCGGTCCGCACGTAGGTGCCGTCGGCCAGGATCAGCTCGACCGCGGTGATGTGATTGACCGCCAGACCATGCCGCCGCCCGTACCAGCTGATGCCGCCCCCGAGCTGATGTCCGGCCACCCCTTGGACCGGCGAGCCGTGCAGGGCGGCCAGCCCGTGCCGAGCGGCCTCCTCGGTCACCGGCAGCCACAGCGCCCCCGCCTCGGCCCGGACGCGGCCCGCCTCGGGATAAACCTTGACCTCCGCCAGCCGCGACGTCCGCAGCAGCACCGTCTCGCTCAGATCGCCGAGCGGGAAGACGTTGTGCCCGGTCCCGATCGGGGCCACCCGCAGGCCGGCCTCGGCGGCGGCGCGAACGAGGGAACTGACCTCGGCCAGACTGTCCGGAAAGGCCACCGCGGCCGGGCGCAGATCCGTGCCGGGCGACCGGGTGCGGCGGGCCTCGTCGTAGCGGAACTCGCCGGGCACGTGCACGGTCCGCGCGGCGCCGCGAACCGCCTCCCCCGCGTAGTCGCGAATCCGCCGTGGCTCAGCGGGGCGACACATATCCCAGCTCGATCGCGCGGCGGGTGAGGTCGGCCTTGTTGGACGCGTGCAGCTTGGTCCGGATCCGGCGGATGTACGTGCTGACCGTCGACTCGGTCAGCCCCAGGCGCCGGCCCACCTGCGTGTGTGTCAGGCCGAGAGCCACCCACTGCAGCGTCTCGATCTCGCGCGGGGTCAGCTCGGACCCGCGCTCGGCGGTCGCCGGATGGTCGCGTCCGATGATCTCGCGGGCGAGCTCGGCGCAGATGTGGATGCCGCCGTGGCGCACCGTCTCGATGGCCGCGAGCAGCTCTCCGGTCGTCGTCCGGCGGGTGAGCAGGGCGTGCGCGCCACCGCGTAGCGCGGCCGTCAGGCTCGGCGGGTGCTCCGGCGGATAGAGCGCCACGGCCCGGCATCCGTCCGGCAGATACGCCCGCAGGTCGGTGGGCTCGGTCTCGTACAGGTCGACCAGGGCGATGTCCGGCGGCTCCGGCTCCGAGCGCAGCGCGGCGAGGCTGTCCAGCTCGTGCCGCGCGGCGATGCCGGGCGCCTCGGCCAGCACCCGCATGAGCCCGCCCCGGATGATCGTGTTCCGGGAGACCACATCGACGATCACGGTCTCGGCATTCATGGCCATTTCCCTCCGGCCACCCGTTCGGGCGTCTCTACGAAGAGACGGAGTACGGGGGCGTTTGTTCAAACTCGCCGCGCTCACACCGAGCGCAGCCGGTCCTGGACGGCGACCGCGGCCGGCAGCCGCAGGTCGTCGAGGATGTCGAGCGCGTCGCGCCAGGCCGGGACGGCATCACGAGGATTCCCGGACGCCGAGCGGGCGTCCCCCAACGAGACCAGCGACTGCGCCTGACCCGCGCGATCGCCCACCTCCCGGTACAGCTCGACGGCGCGCCGCAGATAGTCCGCGGCGGTGCCGTTGTCGCCGATCCCACGCCACAGATCGCCCAGCCCCCGCATGTCGTCGGCGAGCCCGTTGTCGTCCCCGAGGCGCAGGTAGAGGGCGATCGCCTGCTCGAAAAGCCGGGCCGCCGCCTCGTGCTCGCCGAGGTGGGTGCGGCAGGACGCGATGCCGGTCAGCACCGCCGCGACGCCCTTGCGGTGGCCGGCCGCGCGGAACAAGGCCCGCCCGCGCTCGAACTCGGCGATCGCCTCGGGGTATCGGCCGGTGGCCGCCAGGACGTCGGCCATGCCGTGGTGCACGTACGCCTGGTCGGCGGTCAGCCCGAGCTCGGCGAACAACCGCTGGGCCCGGCGCAGGTCGTCGCGGGCCCGGCCCTGATCGCCGAGCCGGCTGTACGCGGCGGCCAGCCCGCGATACAGGTGGGCCTGCCCGGCGCGGTCGCCGAGTTGTTCCGCCGCGCGCAGCCCGTGGCGCATGGTGGCGAGCCAGGCGGGCGCCCGGCCGTCGCGCTGGTAATACGGGATCAGCGTGGTGGCCAGCTGCCATCCGCCCGCCCCGGCGCCGAAGTCCGCGGACCGCTCGACGAGGTCCTCCAAGACGGCGATCTCGGCCCGGAACCAGGCGAGCGCCTCGCGGTGTGCGGTGACCGACGGAACCGTCACGTCGGCGGGCACCCGGCCGGGGTCGATCGCGGGCAGCAGCGGGCGTAGCGCGGCGCAGGCGGCGTGGGCGGTGTGCCGGTAGTGCTGGAACAGGCGCTGCCGGGCGGCCAGCCGATCGGCGGCGCTGTCGCCGGCCGTGGACAGCTCCGAGGCGTACCGGCGAACCAGCGGGTGCAGCGAGAGCCGGGAGACTCGCGACGTGCGAAGCAGATGTGAGCGATCCAGTTCGACGAGCAACGGGCGTACCCGGGACAGCGGAAGGCCGGCCAGGCTGGCGGTAGCCGCGTGCGCGACGTCCGGCCCGGCCGTCTGCGGCAGCAGCCGGAACAGGCGGGCGGCCGGCTCGCTGAGCCGCCGGTAGGACGTCGCGAACGACTCCCGGACGTCCAGCACCCCCTGCTCGCCGAACAGGTCCAGCGCGTTGTCGCGGCCGCGCAGGTCGGCCAGGACCGAGTCGAAACTCGGTTGCGGGCAGGCCAGAATGTACGAGCTCAGCGCGGCGAGCGCGGACGGCAGCCGCCCGGTGAGCTCGACCAGCTCGTCCAGCGCCAGATTCTGGTCGTCGAACGCCGCGGACAGCCGGCGGGTGAGCAACGACCGGGCCTCGGCCGGTGACAGCGGCTCCAGCGTGACCAGCTCCGCCCCGTCGCGCGCGTTCAGCGCCGCCAGCCGTACCCGGCTCGTCACGACGACCAGGCAGGACACACCGCCCGGCAGCAGCCCGCGCACCTGCGCGTCGGACTCGGCGTTGTCCAGCAGCATCACCAGCCGCCGGCCCGCGAGATGACTGCGCAGCAGCGCGGCCTGCACGCCCGGATCGGCGGGTACCGACTCGATGCCCACCGTGGCCAGCAACGAGCGCAGCGCCTCGGCGGTGCTCATCGGCTCCGCGACGAGGTCGTGCCCGCGCAGGTCCAGATAGAGCTGCCCGTCCGGGAAACGGCCGGCGATCTCGTACGCCCAATGAATGGCCAAAGTGGACTTGCCGACGCCGGGCATGCCGTCGATCGCGACGATCGGCATCACCCCGTCGCGTTCCGCGCGGGTCAGCAGCGTGGTGAGCTCGTTCAGCTGCTCCCGGCGCCCGGTGAACGACGGCAGGTCGCGCGGCAGCTGGGCGGGACTTACCGTGGCAGCCGTGGCGCCGGCGAGCGCCGGCTGCTCGCGGGGCTTGAGCACCTCGTCGTAGGCGTGCCGTAATTCCGGTCCCGGGTCGACGCCGAGTTCGCGGGACAGCGCCTCGCGCACCTCCTGGAAGAGCGCGAACGCGTCGGCCTGCCGGCCGTCGGCGGCCAGCAGCAGCATCATGCGGGCCTGCAATGCCTCGTCGAGCGGATTCATCTCGGCCGCGCGCCGGATCGGCGGCAGCAGCGGACCGACGCCGTTGAGGTTGACCGCCGCTCGCGCCGCATCGCGGGCCACCGCCGCGTATTCCTCGTCGACCGCCACGAACGCGGCGTGCCGCCGGGTTTCGCCGGTGCCGTCGTCCGCGCACCGGCCCCGCGACTGCCGCAGCGCCTCGATGTAGCGTGCGATCGCCACCTCGCCGAAACCGAGGTTCTCGGCCTCGCGCGCCTCGTCCGCGAGCCGCCGGAACTCCAGCAGGTCGAGGCTGCTCTCCGGGGCGATCAGCCGGTACGCGGCGTCGCGCCGCACGATCCAGCGCCCGTCCGAGCGGGGCGCCAGGTCGGGTTCGAGGATGCGGCGCAGCGAACCGATGAAGCGGTGCACGCTGTTCGTGCCGCTGGCCGGCGCGGACCGCCCCCAGAGCAGATCGACCAGCTCGCCGATCGTGACGTACCGGCCGGCGCGGGCCATCAGCAGCCCTAGAACCTGCCGTTGCTGACGCGGCCCGAGGTTGAGCTCCTCGTCGCCGCGCCAGGCACGAACCGGTCCCATCACCGCCATCCGCAACGGTGGCGGGACCGGCCGCGCGACCTCGATCGAATCCATTGTGTGATTCACAGCGCCGCCCAAGATAGCGCGGTCCTAATCGACGGCAACATATTTGAGATATTCGCTTCGCCGGTGAACAGCAGAGCCCCGGTTACGTCTAGAAAAAAGCCGGGTCCGACCCCCGGGCGGCCCCACTCGATTTCCACTCGGTCTCCACTCGCGGCCCACTCGATCGCCACCGGTGCGACTTAGCGTCGGCGCGTGGAGGGAGTCGGCAAATGACCACGGATACTGCGGCCGCGCGGTTGCGGGGCCTTCAGGCGGAACACTCGGTGATGCTGCGGCGATTTCTGCTGCGCTACACCTACGGCGATCGGGAAGCCGCCGAGGATCTTCTGCAGGAGACGATGATCCGGGCCTGGCGGAACCTGGAGAGCGTGCCGTTCGAAACGGATCGCGCCCGGCGCTGGATGTTCACCGTCGCCCGCAACGCCGCGATCGACAAGCTGCGGGCGCGGAGTTCACATCCGTACGAGGTGAATCTGCTCGAGATGACGACGCCGCCACCGGCCGAGGACACCGTCGAGACGGTGGTCGCGCTGGAATCGATCCGCGACGCGGTCAATTCCCTGAGCGAAGATCATCGAACCGTTCTCGCCGAATTGTATTGGCGGGGCCGCACCCCCGGGGAAACCGCGAAACTGCTCGGCGTGCCGGTCGGGACGGTGAAATCCCGGGCCCATTACGCGTTACGGTCGCTGCGGCACCGGATGGGAAGTGGCTCACACGAATGAACCCGGCCGCGAACTTTCCGTTTTGTTGATCGTGACAGCGGGGATATCCCCGCCGACGGGGGAGCACGTGGAATTCGCCGTGGTCGGCGCCGGCGCAGCCGGACTGGCCGCGGGCCGCTACCTGAGCTCTCTCGGCCGGCGGTTCATCATCTTGGAATCGGGCTACCGGATCGGCGATTCGTGGCGGCACCGATACAGCGGGCTGCGCCTGTTCACGCCGGCCCGCTTCTGTGCCCTGCCGGACCTGCCGATGCCGATGCCGGACTCGGACTATCCGGACAAGGACCAGGTGGCCGACTATCTGGAGCGGTACGCCCGGCGGTGCGACTTCCCGATCCGGCTGAACGCGGCCGTGCGGGAACACCACCTGACGGGCGCCGGCGCGCATCGGCTGACCGGCGACAACTTCTCGATCTCGGCCGATCGCGTCATCGTGGCGACCGGTGCGCACGGCGCGCCGAACATTCCGTCCTTCGCCGACGAACTGGGCGGCCACGTACGGCAGGTGCACTCCGGCCAGTACCACGACGAGGCCGACCTGAAGTCCGGCCCGGTGCTGGTCGTCGGCGCGGGACCGTCCGGTGCCGACATCTCGGCCTCGCTCGCCCTGGACCGTGACGTGTGGCTGGCCGGTCCGGCGACCGGGCAGCTGCCGCTCGCCCTGATGAGCAGCCCGGCGTTCCGCCGGCTGGTCTACCAGCGGCGCATCCCGTCCGGGGCGCTCGGCAAGCGGGTGCGCCGGGCGTTCGGCGCACACGGGGCGCCACTGGTCCGGCAGTCCGAGGCCACGTTGCGCGTGGCGGGGGTGGGCCGGGCGCCCGAGATGGTGGGTGTCCGCGACGGCAAGCCGCTGCTGGCGGACGGGCGTGTCCTGGACGTCGCGAACGTCATCTGGTGCACCGGATTCCGGCCCGATTTCGGGTGGCTGGACGGCCGGGCGGTCGGGCCGGACGGGTGGCCCCGGCAGCGCCGGGGTGTGTCGGACGCGCTTCCCGGGCTCGGCTTCGTCGGGCTGCCCCGGCAGAACACCGTGGGGTCCGGCTATCTGAGCGGGATGGCCGGGGACGCGCGCTACGTGGTGAAGCGGCTCGGCCGGTAGGGGGCTTACCGGCCGTTGCGCCTAACGGCCGTTTCGCTCGCGGCGCCGCTTGGTGCGGCCGCGGGCCGCCGGCAGTGCGTCCGGCGACTTGCGCACCAGCAGCAGGTGCGTCTTGCTCTCCGGAAAAGACCGCTCCGGTACGTCGTCGTCCGGGCTCACCACGCCGCGCGGCTCGGTCAGCTCCGGGATGCGGTCTACGAGCTCGGACAGGGCCCGCAACTGGCGCAGGTCCAGATGGTCGAGGAAATTGCGGCGCACGCTCGCCGCGTACGAGTAATCGCTTTGCCGCAGGTGTGCTCGCCCGGCGGGGGAGAGGACGGCGTTCCATCCGCGCCGGTCGTCGGCGGCCTGCTCGCGGGAGACCAGGCCCTGGCGTTCCAGTTTCTCGACGATCCGGCTGATCCGGCTTAATGACAGGTTGGTGGCGGCGGCCAGTTCGTTCATGCGAAGACGGCCGCCGTGCGTCTCGGACAGCCGTTGCAGGGTCGTGTACTCGCTGAGGGTCGTGCTTTTCTCGTGGACCAGGTCGTGGTCGACCTGACGCTGAACGGTCGAGGCCTTGAAGACGAGGTCTTCGAAAAACGCCCGCTCCTCGGACGTCAGCCGATTTTCCGATGCATCACTGTTGGCAGTCCAGGCCGTGCCCATCGAGCCAGCCCCTTTCCCGATCGCGCGCAGCGCGCATTGGTATCCGATCTGATAAACGGACCAGCCAAGGGCGGGTTCAGGCGCGGACGGGGAGGTAAACGGTTCTCACGCCGTTGAACCTTCGCGTCTCTGATGCGTCTATGGCTTATCTTGAGGGCGCGACGGTGACCGCTCCGGCCTCGGGAGGACTGTCATGCCGGCACTTCCGTTGTTTCCGACCACGCTCGTGGGCAGCTTTCCGCAACCCGAGTGGCTGATCGACCGCGCCAAGCTCGCCGGCCGGTTCCCGCCGCGGGTGCGGGCGCGAGAGCTGTGGCGGCCCGCGCCGGAGCATCTGGCGCGCGCGCAGGACGACGCGACGCTGCTCGCGATCCGGGCGCAGGAGGACGCCGGGCTCGACATCGTGACCGACGGCGAGATCCGGCGGGAGAGCTATTCGAACCACTTCGCGACCGCGCTGGTGGGGCTCGACCTGGACAATCCGGGCGAGGCGCTGGACCGCAGCGGGCATCCGAATCCCGTTCCCCGCGTGGTCGGCGAGGTGAGCCGGCCGCGTCCGGTGCAGGTGGCCGACGTCCGCTTCCTGCGCGAGCACACCGACCGCACCATCAAGGTCACGGTGCCGGGCCCGTTCACCATGTCGCAGCAGGCTCAGGACGACCACTACGCAAACCCGCGGACCCTCGCGTACGCCTACGCGGAAGCCGTCAACGCGGAGGTACGTGACCTTTTCGCGGCCGGCGCGGACATCGTGCAACTCGACGAGCCGTATTTGCAGGCACGGCCGGAACCGGCACGCGCGTACGGGGTCGATGCCCTGAATCGGGCCCTGGCCGGCGTGTCCGGCACGACCGCCGTGCACCTGTGTTTCGGCTACGCCGCGATCATCCACGACCGCCCGTCGGGTTACTCGTTCCTGCCCGAACTGGCCGACTGCACCTGCGACCAGATCTCGATCGAGACGGCCCAGTCCCATCTGGACACGTCGGTGCTGAAACACCTGACCGGCAAGACCATCATGCTCGGCGTCATCGACCTGTCCGACCCCGCCGTGGAGTCCACCGACACCGTCGTCGAGCGCGTCCGCCGCGCGTTACCCCACGTCGCCCCCGAGAACGTCGTGATCGCCACGGACTGCGGCATGAAGTACCTCCCGTGGGAGTCCGCCACCGGCAAGATGCGCGCCATGGCCACCGCGGCCGAGGTCCTGCGCCGCGGCTGACCGGGACGCGAGCGGCATAATGCCGCGCGTGCGGAGAAGAACTCAATGGATGGTGTACGCCGCGACGGCGGTGCTCGGCGTCGGCGCGCTCGGCGTCGCCACGGTGGCGGCAAAGCGCTACATCCAGCATGCCGTCCTAGCTGAGCCGCCGACGGAACTGCACGTCACCGCGGCATCGGACGCGTCGAAGAAGGTAGACGCCCTGCTCCAGCAGTTCGCCTACGACCACCTGTACAAGGCCGACGACTACGTGCACACCGCCGGCCAGCAGCCCGGCATCGCGGTTCTCTCGGTTACCGGCCAGACGCACTGGCAGAGCGGCGTCACCTTGGTGCTGAAGGTAACGGGCCACGGCACCGAGAGAGGCGCCGACGGCTCGCTCATCACCGAACGCGACGCCCCGATCTGCTTCCGCCTGCAGCTGGGCCCCGAAACAGACGACCGCGACAACGACATCACCTGCCCCCCAACCACCCCGCTGCAGATCACCAAGGACCCATCCCTGGACGGCGTAGACAACCGCCTACCCCCAGCCCTGCGCGCCGCGGGCCCCCACGAGCCCGCCGTCCGCGCGGCACTGGCTGCCCTGCACCTGGACCCAGCAATCCACCAGGACGTCATCACCCAGAACAACAGGGTCGGCGTCGCCCTGCGCGCCACCCAGTACGACTGCATCATCATCCGCATCACCACGAAGGACGTCCAGCTCTGGCGCCCCTCCCACACCCAGCTGTCCCCCGGCGAGCTCCCGTGCTCGGCCGGCCTGGCCTTGGGCCCAGAGTTCAAGACCTACCCGCATTGAGCCCGTTGACCGCCCAGGCGTGACGTGCCGAGCGCAAGGCTTTACCTTACGAAGGTCGGTTCACATAGTGAAGGCGGCCAGCCGTGTACCCAGTGATAGTCCTCCTGCAGACGCTGATCCGCCACGTCGCCAAGCGCGGCAAGAACCGGGACGAGACGGTCGCGACCTGGACCGACCTGCTGGTCTTCGTCATGGTCGCCCTGGGCGCGATCGGGACCTTCTGATGGGCGTGCGCTGGGGGATGCTGTCGACCGCTTCGATCGGCCGCGAGGTCGCCGCCGCCATCAAGGGCTCGACCGCTGCCTCGTTCGTCGCCGTCGCCGGCCGCGATGCCGCCAAGGCCGCCCGGTATGCCGGTTCGCTCGGCGTGCCCCGCAGCTTCGGAACCTATGACGACCTGCTGGCCTGCGACGAGGTCGACGCCGTGTACGTGCCGCTGCCGATCGCCTTGCACACCGAGTGGACCGTCCGGGCCCTCAACGCCGGCAAGCACGTGCTGTGCGAGAAACCCTTCGCGATGACCGCCGCCGAGGCCTCCGCGTGCTTCGACGCCGCCGATGACAACGGCCGCCGCTGCTTCGAAGGCCTGATGTGGCGCCATCACCCGCAGACCCTGCTCGCCCAGCGGCTGATCGCCGACGGGGCGATCGGCGAGGTCGCCTTCGTCCGGGCCGCGCTCAGCGTCAGCGTCGAGCCGGGTGACATCCGCCGGACCGGGCGGCTCGGCGGCGGCGCCTCGCTCGACCTCGGCTGCTATTGCATCAGCGCGATCCGCCTGTTCGGCGGCCAGCCGGTGTCGGTGTCGGCCGCCCGGGTGACCGACACCGTCCCCGGCGCGGACGGCGCCGACCTGCGCCTTGCCGCCACGTTCACCCTGCCCGGCAACGCCTTGGCCCAGTTCGACGTGGCCCTCGACTATCCGCGCCGCGACGAGCTGGAAATCGTCGGCACCGCCGGGCGGATCACCGTCCCGGATCCGTGGCTGTGCCGTCCGGGCCGTCTCGACCTGGTCCGCGACGGCGTGACCGAGTCGGTGCCCGCGAGGCCGGGCGACCCCTACCGCATCGAGTTCGAGACCGTCTCGCAGGCCATCGAGACCGGTGCCGAGCCCGCGTTCGGCCGGGCCGACGCGGTCGCCCAGGCCGCCGCGGTCGAGGCGGTGCGCACGGCCGCCGCCACCGCATCGACGGTCATCCTGTGACCCACCGCTCGTGTGCGGCACGAAGGCGCGGCCAGAGGTGATCGCGCTCGGCGGCGGTGAGGGTGATGCCGAAGACGTCGGCCAACGCTGCGAAATAGTCGCGCTCTTCTTCAATGACCGTACGAGATTCCGTGTCCCCGACGCGCGTCAGCACCAGGCCGCGCATGATGTCCGCGCCGCCCGCGTCCCGCCGGGAGAGCGCCAGCGTGCGCACGAAACCCGACTCCGGCGACGTCGACAGGTGGTGGTGCCGCTCCTCGAACGCGGTCATCTCGGTCGCCTCGCCACGGAAGTCCATGCCGAGGAACGAGCCGCGCGGGTCGTGGTCGAACCGCCATCCGCCGGGCTCGGTGCCGGAGGGCCGCAAGGCGTACCGGAAAGGGCCTTGATCGTAGGTGCCCGGGGTGAGCGGCAGAGGTTCGTACAGGCCGTCGCCCATGCCGAGGTCGACGAGCCACTCGCCGTGCGGCGCCTCGGGTGACGGCAGGCCGGACACGGTGAGGACCAGGTGGCTGGCATCGGCGCCGGCCCGGCGTTCCGGATTGCCCTGTACGCCGCCGACGTGCCGGCTGACCTGGTATCCGAGGGCGCGCAGCAGCGCGGAGAAGGCGCCGTTGAGGTGGTAGCAGTAGCCGCCGCGGCCGCGCAGGATCCGGGCCGCCGACTCCGCCGGGTCGATCGTGGTGGGGCGGCCGAGCCAAATTTCCAGGCACTCGTACGGGATTCGCTCGGCGTGCGCGCGATGCAGGGCGCGCAGGGCCGGGAGGCTGGGTTCGGCGGGCCGGGTCAGGCCGAGCCGCCGCAGGTAGCCGTCGATCGGGAAGGTCACCGGTCAATTGTCCGCCATCGCGGCAGCCCACTGTGGACCCCGCCTTTTGCGACATCGGTGGGAAAGGCCCGATCGATTCGGCTGAGGTGACGCCGCTCACACGCTGAACGCATTCTTTCGGCCGTACGTGTGTGAGCTGTTGACGAACGACGGGGGAGAAAACGATGCGGCTTCCCAGAAGGATGTCTGAGCTGGTCGGAGCGGGTGCCGTCGGCGGCGTTGCGGCCTCTGGCAACAGTTCCGCCTGGACGTTATTAATTGGGTGTGCTCGGCGCATTTACCGATGACAAGAATGGGACAGCGCGTGCGCGACTTTTTGCCTCGCCATCTGGCCGGTATTGCTCGGCGAAACGACCGTTACGGCGGGTGCCGGTGCGGCGCGGTCCAAGGTGTCGGCAGCGGGCGACGGCGACGTTGACGGGCGCAAGTGGTTCGCGGTGAGCGTGGGCGGGACGCTCGTCAAAGCGAACCCCAACTCGCGGCGTGTCCCGGCACGCAAGGGGGGTGCCGGGCCACGCTTCGAGGCCAGCGCTGGTGGGGGCGCCTGCGGGGATCAGGTGGCAGCGCTGAAATGTGTCCCGGCGCGTGGGGGAACGCGCCGGGACACACTCAAAGGGCGTCGCCGCGCGCGCCAGGATTCGCGGGGCACACACTCAAAAGGCTGCTCGCCGCGCGCGCCAGGATTCGCGGGCCACACTCTCAAAAGGCCTCGCTGCCCGCGCGGTGTTCGCGTGCCAGGATCTGTCCCAACGCGGCCGCCAGTGCCTTTTCCGGCTCGGCGTGCACGACGTCGGCGCGGAACCCCACGTGGTTGTCCGGCCGCAGCAGCAGGCAGCCACTATCCGAAATTTCCTGTAATTTCGCCCAGTCACCGTAAATATCTTCGTAGTCGCACCCGGGGCCGATCGTCACCGCGGAGATCTCGACGCCGAAAGCATCCCCGACCGCGTCCGCCGCGTTCTGCCACGCCTCGCCACCCGGACCGGTGAGAAGCGTGAACCGGCCGTGCCCGCCGATATCCAGAGTGGACAGTTTGGTCTTGCCACGGCTCACCCAGGCGTGCGGCACCTTCGCACCTGGATAACTGGTCGCCTGGTGGTACAGCTCCGCGTCCCGCGAATAACTCGGCGCCGGCGTACCGTCCGGCACCACCGCCGCCGACTCGTAGCGCTGATTCAGCTCGACACCGTGCGTGTTGAACTCGTAGTTCTTGAACTCGACCGCCTCGCGCAACAACTGCCGCTGCTTCTCCGCCTCGTCGCCGGGCAGCTTGCGCGCCGCCATGTTCGTGCGCATCTGCTCCGTATCCGATGTGGACAACAGGCCGAGCGCCGAGAAGAACCGCGAGGTCTCGCCGATGCTCTTGTTCGCCCGATCCACGATCTGTTTGCCGATCGGCGCCCGCTCATCGTGGTATGTCTCGAGCAGACCAGGCCCGGCCACCCCGGACAGCACCATCTTCAGCTTCCACGCCAGGTTGTAGGCGTCCTGAATGGACGTATTCGAGCCGAGCCCGTTGGACGGCGGATGCCGATGCACCGCGTCGCCAGCGCAGAACACCCGGCCCACGTGGTACCGCTCGGCGTACATGTGGTTGACCGTCCACGCCGACGACGACTTGATGGTGACCGGGATCGACGGGTCGCCGATGAGGTGGTGGGCGACCTGCCGGGCGTACTCCTCGGTCAGGTCCGGCGGTTCGCCGTTGATGTCGTAGCCCCAGACGATCAGCCATTCGTGCCATGGCCGCACGCAGCGGACCAGGCCCATCCCGATGCCGCCGACCTCGGAACCGGTCTGCAGCACCCAGTACAGGGTGCTGGGCCGGTGCGCGACGTAGCGGCTCAGGTCGGCCTCGAAGACGATGTTGATGCTGCCGGCCACGCCCATCTGACCGACCATCGGCAGACCGATGTCCTCGGCCACCTTGCTGCGCCCGCCGTCGGCGCCGATCAGATACTTCGCGCGGATGCGGTACTCGATGCCCAGCAGCCGGTCCCGGACCGTGGCGGTGACGCCGTCCTCATCCTGGTCCAGCGACAGGTACTCGGTGTCGTACCGCATGTGGGTGCCGCGCGCGATCGCCCCGTTGATGAGCACCGGTTCCATCAGGTGCTGCGGCATGTCGCACATGGACGACGGGGACGCCAGGTCGTGGTCTGCCCGCCGGCTCGGATGCGTGTGCCACGTGCGTAATCGGCCCAGTTCCTCGCCGGCCAGGCTGGTACAGAACGGTGTCTCGCCCATCAGCTCCTGCGGGGTGGCCAGCGCGACCACCTCGTCCTCGACGCCGGCGTCGCGCAGCACCTCCATGGTGCGCTGGTTGGTGATGTGCGCGCGGGGCGTGTCCGCCAGCCGGCTGTACTTGGTGACCACGATGTTCGCCACGCCGTACGTGCTGAGCAGCAGGGCCGCCGCGCCTCCGGCCGGTCCACTGCCGACGATCAGCACATCGGTTTCCACATCGTTCATGCGTTGTCCTCCGCCGGTCGGAACGCGCGCTCGGTGAATCTCGACCGAGTATCGGACCGATGCCGGGAGCACTTCCTGCACGATCGTGCTGTCCGGGGGACACGAACTTCTTACGTGTCGCGCCGGACCGCCGCCGGTGTGGTGCCGAGCTGGCGGCGCATCACCCGGGTCAGGTGCTCCTGATGCGAGAAGCCGCAACGGGTGGCGACCTCCGCGATCGGCGTCGTGCGATCGCGCAGCAGCCGGCACGCCGTGTCGACCCGCAGGCGCAACAGATATTGATGCGGCGCCACACCCATCCGCGCCTTGAACTGCCGGCAGAACTGGCTCACGCTCAACCCGGCCACCGCGGCCATGTCGGCCAGCGGGACCGGCTCGGCCAGGCGTTGCTCCAGCAGTTCCCGTACGCCCATGAGCTGCCGGCTGCTCAGCCCGGCGACGCGTGGCTCCGGGTCGTCGCGGGACCCTCGCGTGCTGTGGCGCAGTGCGAGCTGACCGGCGACCAGTCCGGTGATCTGATCCAGATACGTTCGCGCGGACGGCTCCCAGCGCCGTAACACCCCGTCGAGCGTGAGCACCAGTTGTTCCAGCAGCGGGTCGACGGCGCCCAGCTCCTCGGCCGGCACCAGCGGCGGCCCGTCGTGTGCTTGCTGAAGCAACTCGTCGGACAGGTAGACATGCACCGTGTCGAGCACGCCGCCGAGCTCCACGGTCAGGTCTTTGCCGGCCGGGTGCACGAAGAAACCACCGGGCGGCACCGTACGCGACGAGGTCAGCCCCAGATGCCCGCGGCGCACCCGGACCGGGCCGTTGAGGTGCAGGATCAGCAGGTGGCTGCGGGCGCCGTCGAACGCGGCCCGGTACGGTTGCTCGCGCTGCGTGGACACGTAGAGGCCGGGCCAGCCGAGACCGGCGCTGGTCCGCCGCGGCCGGACCCCCGGCTGCCGCAGGATGCCGTTGGTGTCGAGCAGGGATAACTCCGGTCCGGTCACGCCCTCATCCTGGCCCTTTTTCGGGGGCGCGGGGAGTCCGGCATACCGTTGATCGGGTCGAAAGGATCTACCGCCATGCGTATCTTCCTCGCCGGGGCGTCCGGCGTCATCGGCCGGCGAATGGTGCCGCTTCTCATCGAGCAGGGCCACCAGGTCACCGGTTTAGTCCGCGATCCGGGTGACGCGGCAGCGGTCCGGCGCGCCGGCGGCGATGCGGTGTCGGCCGACATCAGAGACGCCGACGCGGTCCGCTCGGCGGTGCTGAACGCGCGGCCCGACGTGCTTTTCCACCAGGTGACGGACCTGAGCGAGAGTGACATTTCGGGCAACTCGGAGCTGCGCAGGGAGGGCACGCCGCACCTGATGGACGCTGCCGTGGCCGCGGGCGTCGCTCGGGTGATCGCGCAGAGCCACTCCTGGGCGTACGAGCCGGGCAAAGCTCCCGCCACCGAGGAGACGCCGTTCGACACCGAGGCGCTCCCACCGCGGTCGGCGAACGTCGCCGCGATCATGGCGTTGGAGGAAGCCGTACGGGCGGCGCCGGAGTGGGTCGTGCTGCGGTACGGGCGGCTCTACGGGCCGGGCACCTGGTATGCGCGTGGCGCCCGGATGGCCCGGCTGGCCCAGGCCGGCGAGTTGCCCGCCACCGGCGACGTCTTCAGCTTCGTGCACGTGGACGACGCGGCCGCCGCGGCGGTGGAGGCGCTGTCCTGGCCGACCGGCGCGGTCAACATCTGCGACGACGAGCCCGCGCCGGGCACCGCCTGGGTTCCCGAGTTCTGCCGCTCGGTCGGCGTGCCGGAGCCGGCGTCGAGCTCGCCCGAACGGCAGGGCTGGGCCCGGGGCGCCTCGAATCTGCATGCCCGCCTCGACTTGGCGTGGACCCCGCAGTTCCCGTCCTGGCGCTCCGGCTTCCACACCCTGTAGTGAGCGGGCTCCCCACGCCCGGCGCCAACAACGCCGGAAAACGAACGCCTTCCGTCCAGCCACCTGCAGCTGTCTCACTATCCGATACCAACTGGCCGTATCGTGGACGAGGGTCCGAAAAGGACGGTCGATTAGTCCGTAATACCGCTTTTGTGGCCACCATTTTCTGACTGATTTGTAGACCTTGGAGAGTTACGCCCATATACGAGCCATAACTCTCCAAGGTCTCGAAAAACGGCTCTGGACGGCCCGAAGAGGAGCTGTGGAATGCGGGCAAAGGTGATAAAAGACCGGCGATGGTGGCGACTGAGCAGGCCGGGCCCGCGCGAAGGCCGCTGGGTCTTGACCGGAGGGCGGCGGCGTCAGCAGCCGGCTCTCCCGGCACGCGGCCCGGATGGAGGCGGTGGCGAGTGGCGTGCACGGTGTGTGTTGCCTGCGGAGGCGGCGGGACGCATCATGGCGCCATGGCGGGGGCCGAGGAAGCTGATGTCGTGGTCGTCGGTGCGGGGCACAACGGGCTGGTCTGTGCCGCGTACCTGGCCGAGGCCGGCCTGCGGGTCGTCGTGCTGGAGGCCGCCCGGCGGCCCGGCGGGAACACGATCACCGAGGAGCTGACGCTGCCGGGGTTCGCGCATGACTCGTGTTCGTCGGCGCACGTTTTGATTCAGTCGAACCCGCTGCTTGCGGACGATGAGCTCGGGCTCAAGGAACGGTGGGGCCTGCGGTACGTGCATACGGATCCGGCGGTGGTGCTGCCGCGGGCGGACGGCGCGACGATCACGGTGCGGAAGGACCTCGATGCCACGGCCGACGAGATCGGACGGTGGTCGGCGGCGGACGCGGCCGCGTTCCGGAAGCTGGTCGAGGAGTGGCACGGCGGGCTGGCGGCGGTGCACGGGCGCTGGTCGTCCGGATTGGAGCTCGGTGACTCGGCGGCCGCCGGCGCGTATCGGGAGCTGCGGGCGCGGTCGGCCTGGGACGTGATCCACGAACGGTTCGGGCATCCGGGCGTACGGGATCTGATGATGTGGTTGTCGTTTGCCACCATTCAGGACCCGCGGCGGAAGGGGACCGGCGTGCTGCCCGCGTCGATCACGGCCGGGCGTCTGCGGTATGGCTGGTCCACCCCGATCGGCGGGTCGGGTGCGTTGCCGGACGCGTTGATCCGGCTGCTGCGGGCGCGCGGGGGAACGGTCGAGTGCGACGCCGTGGTGGAGCACATCGAGGTGCGAGACGGGCGAGCGGTCGCCGTGCACATCAAAGCCCACCAAACCCGCCGCGTGATCAAAGCCCACCGCGCCATCGTCGCCGGCAGCCACCTGGCCCAACTCGGGGCGATGCTCTCCGACGAACCCCCGGACATCGCCACGGCGCGATCCGCCTGGCGGCCCGGCCTCAGCGTGTTCGCGGTGCACGCGGCCCTCCAGCGCGACCTCCCGACCCGCGCGGCGGCCGTCGGTCTCGGCGGGACCGACGGGCTGGCGCGGCAGCTGGACGCGTTCGCCCGCGGCGAGACCGACGCGACCGACCCCTGGCTGCTCGTGGTGAACCAGACGGTGGTCGATCCGGGGCGTGCGCCGGACGGCCACGGCACCTTCAAGATCCTCACGGTGGCACCCTGGGAGCGGGCCGACGGGCGGTCCTGGGGCGAGGCCAAGCACGAGTACGCCGAGCGGATCGTCGACCGGGTGCGCGAGCGGGTCGGCGAGGTCGACATCCTCGCGATGCGGGCGGAATCGCCGGTGGACGTCGCCGCGCACAATGTGCACAACCTCGGCGGGTCGTGCCACGGCGGCGAGTTCCAGCTGAACGGCGACTGGCTCGTGGGCTGGCCCGACTACGCCACCTCGATCCCGGGTCTCTACCTCACCGGCTCGACCAGCCACCCCGGCGGAAGCGTCAGCGGCCGCCCAGGTCGCAACGCGGCCCGCACGATAATGCGTGATCTGGGTCTCGATCCGCGCGTCGTGATGGATCCATCGCGCTGACAAATGTGTCCCGGGCAACAAGATTGTGTTATTCGGAGACCGAGATCACTGAGATCTGAGACTCGATCGAGGAAGTTATTCTCATATCCTGGTCGGGACGCAATGAATCGCCGCATGATCGACTGCGCCCGCAACGGATCGCTTCTTTCGTGCACGAATTGTTGTCGTCTGTTTATACAAACGGCTCTAGGCTTCGTGGATCGTGCTGGGGGTGTGGCGAACCCTACGTCACGACACGCTAGAGTGCTCTCCCAAATTGCTTCGCACCAGGGCCGACGTCGTCCCGATGCCGTTATATCGATGATTGACGACGACGTGACCGACGCCTCTATTCAACCATGTTTATCGCTTGCCACACGACGCAATTTGCTTCCATAAATAACCGCGGCTGAGGCCGCCTGATCCACCCGAAAGCTCGACGACGAGCCGCCTTCGGGGAGCGGTGACTTACCGCGTCTTCCAAGGGCCCGAACGGTCCCGCTGTATTAATAGGTAGGAGAACAGGTTGCCAAGCAAGACAAGGGTGATGGCGAGCGCCGGCGTCGCCATCGCGCTCGGGCTGACCACCGCCGCGTGCGGTGGCTCCAACGGCTCGAGCGGCAGCTCGTCGGGCGGCAAGGGCGCATTCAACGCCGCGACCACGGGCATCGTGAACCCCAGCACGGCCAAGGGCGGCACGCTCAACCTCTGGTCATCGCAGGACGTCGACTCGCTCGACCCGGCGAGCTCGTACTACTCCTTCGTCTGGAACACCATGCGGCTTTACAACCGCACGCTGATGGCCTACCCGGACGCGCCGGGCGAGGCCGGTCTGCAGCTGCAGCCCGACCTGGCGTCCGCGGCGCCGGAGATCAGCGCGGACAAGAAGACCTACACGTTCAAGCTGCGCTCGGGTCTGAAGTGGGACGACGGCACGCCGATCACCGCCCAGGACGTCAAGTACGGCATCGAGCGCGAGTGGGCGCAGGACACCCTCGCGGGCGGCCCGACCTACCTGATGGGGCTGCTCGACGAGGGCCAGAACTACCCCGGCCCGTACAAGGACAAGGACCCGAACAAGCTGGGCCTCAAGTCCATCCAGACGCCGGACGACAGCACCATCGTCTTCAAGCTGCCGGCGCCCAACTCGGACTTCCTCTACCTGCTGGCGATGCCGAGCGCCGCCCCGGTGCCGCAGAAGCGGGACACCGGCCAGAAGTACAACCTGGACCCGGCCTCCTCGGGCCCGTACATGTTCAAGGACGCGTCCGCGGTACAGATCGGAAAGACCTACACGCTGACGCGCAACCCGAACTGGGACCAGGCGAGCGACCCGATCCGCAAGGCTCTGCCGGACCAGGTCGTGCTGACCATCACCACGAACCAGAACGACCTGGACGACCGCCTCGTCGCGGGCACCGCGGACGTCGACGCCGGTCAGACCGGTGTGCAGGCCGCGGCGCGTACCAAGATCCTCACGGACCCGACGCTGAAGGCGAACGCGGACGCGATGACGACCGGCTTCATGCGGTTCGCCGACATCGTGTCCACGACCAAGCCGCTCGACAACATCGACTGCCGCAAGGCGCTTCTGTACGCCATGGACCCGACCACGGTCCAGACGGCTCGCGGTGGTCCGCTGGCCGCCGGTGACCTGGCCGGCAACATGCTGCCGCTGAACATCCAGGGCTCGGACGCCAGCTACGACCCGTACAACCTGCGTCAGGGCAAGCCGCAGATCGACCTGGCCAAGCAGGAACTGGCCAAGTGCGGCCACCCGACCGGCTTCGACCTCAAGATCGCGGTCCGCAACAACCGGCCCACCGAGGTCGCCTCGGCCACCGCGCTGCAGGCCGCGTTCAAGCAGGTCGGCATCAACGCGACGATCGACCAGTACGACGGTTCGCAGGACACCGCGGTCGCCGGCTCGCCGAACAACGTGAGCAAGAAGGGCTACGGCCTGCTGATCACCGCGTGGGGCGCCGACTACCCGACGGGTTCCGGCTTCCTGAAGGCGATCGCCGACAGCCGCAACATCCAGCAGAGCGGTAACTACAACCGTTCGATCATCAGGGACCCGTCTATCGACGCGCTGTTCGACGACGCGCAGAACCAGACCGACCCGGCGAAGGCCGCGGCCGACTACAGCCAGATCAACCACAAGATCATGGAGGGCGCGTACTTCCTGCCCTTCGTGTTCGACAAGGCGCTCAACTACCGCAACCCGCGGCTGACGAACGTCTTCGTCGAGAACGCCTACGGCCAGTACCAGTTCGACGCCCTGGGCGTCGAGGGCGGCAAGTAGCCGGATTTCCTGGGCGGGCGGGCACTTCGGTGCCCGCCCGTTCCTCGTTCAGCGGGGCGGCGCGGTGGAGGCCCGCACCACCAAGGACGGCGCCAGCAGCACCGAGCGCGGATGCCGGTCCGGCTCCTCGATGGTGTCCAGCAGCAGCCGGGCCGCCTCCACCCCGATCTCGTAGTGCGGGATCGCCACCGTGGTCAGCGGCGGGCGCATCTTGTCCAGGAACGGCATCTCGTTGAAGCCGACCACGCTCATGTCGTCCGGGCAGGTCATCCCGCGCTCGGCGAAGACGTCGTAGCAGCCCAGCGCGATCAGGTCGTTGCCGGCCACGATCGCGGTGAACTCAGCACCCGAGTCGAGCAGCCGGCGCAACGCCTGCGCCCCCTCGGCCTCCGACCAGTAGCCACACTCGACGGTCAGCCGCGGATCGTCGGCCAGTCCCTGATCGAGCAGCGCGTGCCGGAACGCCCGCGCCCGGCTCACCCCGGTCGACGTCTGCTGCGGCCCGGCCAGATGAGCGATCTTCGTGTGCCCCAGCGACGCCAGATGCGCCACCGCCATGGCAATGCCGGCATCGTCGTCGGCGGTCACCGACGGCAGCTCCAGGCCGTCCACCCGACGATTCACCAGCACCAGCCGTACGCCCTGACGATGCAGCCGGAGCAGCAACGGATGATCACGACGGGCCGTCGCCACGATCAGTCCCTCGACCTGCCGCGAGCGCAACGACTCGACCTGTCGCTCCTCGCGCCCCGGATCGTTATCGGTGTTCACGATCCAGGCGTTGTACCCCGCGGTGGTGAGCACGTCCTCGATGCCGCGCACGATCGGCGGGAACAGCGGGTTGGTGAGGTCCGGGATGACCAGCCCGACGGTGGCGCTGCGCGCCGTCTTGAGGCTGCGCGCGATCGGGTTGGGCTGATAGCCGATCGACTCGGCGGCACGCAGCACCTTCCGGGCGGTCTCCGCGTTCACCAACGGCCGGGTCTGCGGATTGAGCGCCCGCGAGGCGGTCGCGGGATGCACCCCGGCCAGCTGCGCGACGTCCCGGAGCGTCGGGGTGGTCATGCGCACGATTTTAGGCCCGCTCATGGCATCCCCCGGTCGACGGGCGCGCTGATGGCGTGCTCCTGGTTGGCGGGCGCGCTCGTGGCGTTCCCGTGGTTGACGGGCGCGCTCATAGTGCCCCCTGGCTGATGGGCGCGGGGTGCCACCGCGCCCGGGTCGCGGTGGCGACGACGCCGAGCGGTGCCGCGGCGACGGCCAGCGCGGCGAACGCGATCCCGTAGCGCCCCGCCTCGGCCGGCCCGGCGATCAGCGCCGCGGACAGCGCGGAACCGGCGAACAAGCAGCCGGCGAACCCGGAGACGACGGTCGCGCGGGCGGACGGCAGCACCTCGGTCGCCCAGGTCTGCAGCGAGGAGTGCATGGCGGCCCAGGCCAGGCCGATCAGCGTGGCCACGCCGATCGCCACCCACGGGCGTTGCGAGAACGCGGCGAGCGTGCAGGCCGCGACGATCGCGAGCGCGCCGATGGCGATCAGCCGCCACGTCGGCCACCGGCGCGACAACGCCCCGGCGGTCCGGGCGAAGATCAGCACCGCCACCCCGTACACCGCGGTGACCGCACCGGCCACCGCGGCGCTCACCCCGGTCGACTGCACGGCCGGCGGCAGCAGGGTGATCGCGCCCAGCACCACGCCGCCCTCGACGAAGGCGAGCACCAGGACCAGCAGCGCCGGGCCGGACCGAAGCACGCGACCGACGGGGGCCAGGGGGTGCTCGGCGGGCCGGGCGCCGGCCGGCTCCGGAAGCTCGCGGAGCAGGACGACCAGCACCAGCGCGCAGATCCCGGACACCACGAACGCGACCCGCCAGCTGATCAGCTGGGCCAGCGCCCCGGCCCCGGCGGACGCGACTGCCGTGCCGATCGCGACGCCGATCATGAGGTTGGTGACCTCGGTCTGCCGCCGCGGACCGGGCACGGTGTCACCCACGTAGATCAGGCTCGCCGGGATGGCGGCGCTGAACGCGGCCCCGGCCAGGGCGCGGGCGACGCCGAGCTGGGTCACCGTGCTCACCGCGGCCGACGCGGCGGTCGCCAGGGCCGCCACGGCCAGAGTGATCCGGAGCGTGCGGACCCGCCCGAGCCGGTCCGAGACGATGCCCCAGACAGGTTGCATCAGCCCGTACGCCAGGAAGTAAACGCTCGCCGTGTGCACCACCGACGCCAGCGGCACGCCCAGCGAGTGCGCCATCACGATCAACATCGGGGGCATGGCGAACCGGTCCATCGTGCTGACGAACGTGGTCGCCTGCAACAGCCTCCGGCTCACGTCAGGGCCGCGGCGAGCGGGTCGCCGTCCAGCGCCGGCCCGAACCGGCGGCGCAGGCCGACGAGGGTCTCGAGCGCGGCCCGGTCGACGACGCCGGTCGGCACGAGGCCCTCGTCCGGATCGCGTAACCGGTCCAGATAACGGACCGCCAGCGGCTCGTCGAGGCCCAGCGCGGCGCCCGCCTCGGCGAGGACGATCGCGTCGTGCCGGCCGGCGACGATCTCGGCGGCCGTGGCGGTGAGCGCCCGGCCGAGCCACGCGACCGGCGCCGGGTCGAGGGCGGCCAGGACCGTGCCCAGATACGGCGTGCACACGTCCGCCACCTTGGCCACCGCCCGAAAGCCGGCCGCCTCGGCGTGCAGTTCGTTGCCCGCGTTCAGCATGGTCGCGTCGCACTCCCCGGCGAGCAGCGCGCGCAGGCGCTTCGGCGTGGAGCCCAGCGCGACCACCCGATAGTCGTCGCGGTGCAGGCCGAGGTGCTGGGCCAAGGCGTACATGGCAAACGCGAAGCCCGAACCGGGGACGTCGACGCCGAACGTCATCCCGTGGAGATCGAAGCGGGCGCTGTAGAGCGCCAGGCCCATGCCGCGATCGATTGCGGTGATCATCTCGATGTCGCCGAGGCGGCCGAGCGGGTTGATCGGGCTGTACCGGTACGCGAGCACGTTGTCGGGGCTGGTCAGCACCGCGTCGTAGGCGCCGTCGAAGAGCGCCCGGAACTGCGCCGGCGAGGAGGGCACGAGCTCCTCGGTGACCTCGCCGTCCAGGTATCCGAGGCGGCGCGCGACCCGCAGCAGCACCGACGGCGTGAACGCTCCGAGTCGGACGGTGTCAGCCATGACGGCAGCATAGCCGCAACCGATTGCATAACCGCAAGTCTTGATTTCGACGCTGCGAGCAGCTTGGGTTAGCACCATTGACACACATGTGACGATCCATACATCCTTGCATCGCAAACGATTGCGGCCTCGGCTTCCACTTGGAGGGCCTTGATGATCAATCGACGTTCCGTCTTAGCCGCTTGCATCGCTACCGCGCTCAGCCTCGGCCTGGCGGCCTGCGGGTCCCGCCCGTCCGAGAAGGCCGCGGAACAGCCCAGCGATAAACCCCTGGTCATCGGCATCTCGCTGCCGCTGACCGGCGATTTCTCCCAGCCCGGCACCGAGGCCCGACGCGGGTACGAGGTGTGGGCCGACCAGATCAACAAGGCCGGCGGGCTGCTCGGCCGCCCGGTCCAACTCAAGATCGTCGACGACGCCAGCAGCCAGGACACCGTCGTCACCGACTACACCAAGCTGATCACGCAGGACAAGGTCGACCTGGTCCTGGGCACCTTCTCGTCGCTGCTCAACTACGCCGCGTCGGCCGTCGCCGAGAAGAACAACTATGTCTTCGTCGAGCCGGCCGGCGGCGCGCCGAACATGTTCACCCGCGGCTTCAAGTACCTGTTCTTCGCCCAGCAGGCGACCGCGCCGCACCAGGCCGACGTGTTCGTCAACTGGATCAAGTCGCTGCCGGCCGACCAGCAGCCCAAGACGGCCGCCTATCCGACCCAGGACGACCCGTTCACCAAGCCGGTGATCGAGAGCATGCAGAAGCAGCTCGAGGCGCTCGGCGTGCAGACCGTCTACTCCTCGGTCTATCCGCCGGACACCACGAACTTCCAGTCCATCGCGTCGCAGATGGCCGCCAAGAAGCCCGACCTGATCGCCCAGGGCGCGGTCTTCGAGGACGGCGTCGGTCTGGTCCGCTCGCTCAAGCAGCTGCAGTATTCGCCGAAGATGCTGTTCCAGACCTCGGCGCCGAGCAACGCCGGCCAGTACAGCTCCGGCGTCGGTGAGGCCAGCACCGAGGGCATCTTCTACACGGTGAGCTGGCACCCGGACGCCAAGACACCGCGCAACACCGACTTCGTCAGCGGCTACAAGGCGATGTTCCAGAACGCCGACCCGGCCGAGGACGCCGCCGACGCGTACGCGGCAGCCGAGGTCCTGCAGGAGGCGGTCACCAAGGTCGGCTCGATCGACCAGCCCAAGATCCGTGACTGGCTGCACGCCAACTCTGTGCAGACCATTCTCGGACCGTTGAGCTGGGAGGCGACCGGCGAGCCGAAGGGCGAGTTCCTGCTCGGGCAGTGGCAGTCCGGCAAGGCCCAGATCGTCGCCCCGGCCGCGGCGGCCACCTCGGACACGGTCGTCAACCCCAAGCCCGGCTGGAAGTGACATGGCCCAGTTCGTCCAGGCGGTAACCCTCGGGGTCCTGATCGGCGGCATCTACGCGCTGATGGCCTCCGGCCTGACCCTGATCTTCGGGGTGCTGCGCATCATCAACATCGCCCAGGGTGCGTTCCTCATCCTGGTCGCGACGTTCACCTGGTGGATGTGGCGGGCGATCGGGATCGACCCGATCCTCGCCGCGTTCATCACCACGCCGCTGATGGGCGCTCTCGGCTGGGTGCTCTACCGGTTCGTCGTCGTGCGGATCCGCGGGCAGGCGCCGTCGATGTCGGTGCTGCTGACCTTCGGCATCGCGCTGGTCATCGAGGGCTTTCTCAACGTGGTGACCGGCAACCGGTTCAAGTCGGCCACACCCTCGTACTTCGAGGAGAGCTTCCGGGTGGGCGACATCCTGCTGCCCAAGGCCCAGGTGTACGGGTTCCTCGCCGCCGTCGCCGTGCTCGGCGTGCTGTATCTCGTGCTCACCCGCACCTGGACCGGCCGGGCCATCCGCGCCACCTCGCAGAACCCGTCGGCGGCCGCGCTGGTCGGCATCGGGGCGACATCCACGGCCGCGCTGGCCTTCGCGCTCGGCAGCGCCAGCGCGGGCGTGGGCGGTTCGATCCTGTCGGTGCTCTACCCGTTCTTCCCGGCGTCGCACTACGACTGGATCTCCCGGCTGCTCGGCATCGTGGTGCTGGGCGGCATGGGCAGCCTGCCGGGCGCGCTGGTCGGCGCCCTGGTGCTCGGGCTGGCCGAGACGCTGACCGCGACGTACGGCGGCCTGCAGTGGTCCACGCTGGTCTTCTACCTGGTGATCATGGCGGTGCTGCTGGTCCGGCCGCAGGGTCTGTTCGGCGCTCGGTTGCGGGAGGACGCGGCATGAGGTTCTTGTCCCGGCCCCATCTGATCGCGGGCGTGGTCTTTCTCGCCCTTGCTCTCTACCCGTTGATCAACCCGTGGCAGCCCTATCCGCAAGCCGTCCTCCTGATGATGTTCCTGCTGGCCATTCAGGCGTCGAGCTGGAACATTATTTCCGGATATGCCGGTTATGTCTCGCTGGGCCACAGTATGTTTCTCGGCCTCGGCTCCTACACCGCGGCGATCATCGCGTTGCACACCGGCCTGAACCCGCTATGGGTGGCACCGATCGGCGGCGTCACCGCGGTCGTGGTCGCGGTGCTGGCCGGCTCGGTGGTGCTGCGCACGCGCGGGCACGCCTTCGTCATCATCACCATCGCGCTGCTGCTGTCCGCGCAGATCCTGGCGATCAACCTGTCCGGCCTGACCAACGGCTCCGACGGCATCACGCTGGAGCTGCCGTTCTGGAACGCCGACTTCCAGAACATCCCGTTCTACTACGCGTTCCTTTTCCTGCTGGCGCTGACCGTGCTGTTCAGCGGCTGGATCGCTCGAACCAAGTTCGGCACCGGCCTGATCGCGATCCGCGAGGACGAGGGCAAGGCCGCGGCGATCGGCGTCAACACCACCATCTTCAAGATCCTTGCGTACGCCTGCAGCAGTTTCTTCATCGGTGTGGCGGGCGGCGTCTACGCGTACTACCAGACGTTCCTCAATCCGGTCGGCGCGTTCGCCATCCTGGGCAGCGTGCTGATCGTGCTGTCGGCGCTGGTCGGCGGCCGCGGCACGCTGTACGGGCCGGTGCTGGGCGCGTTCATCATCTCGCTCGTCAACGAGGGCGCCACCGTCTACGGCGGGAACACCCAGACCCGGGTGCTGATCCTCGGCCTGATCCTGGTCGCGGTCGTGTTGTTCCTGCCGGCCGGGCTGTTGCCGACGTTCCAGGGGTGGTGGCGCAAGCGGCACCCGGTCTCGACGGAATACACCGACCAGGCCGGGGCGCTCGCGCACACCATCACGGTCCGCGAGCGTGTCCCGTCGCCGTCCGGGGCCGGGCCGCTGCTCGAGGTGCGCGGCGTGACCAAGCGGTTCGGCGGGCTGACCGCGGTGGACGGTGCCGACCTCACCGTCGAGCGCGGATCGATCACCGCGCTGATCGGGCCCAACGGATCCGGCAAGACCACCCTGTTCAACCTGATCACCGGCAACATGCAGGCCGACGCGGGCACGATCGCGTTCGCCGGCAAGCCGATCGAGAAGCTGCCGCCGTGGTCGCGCGGCCACCTCGGGCTGGGCCGCACGTTCCAGGTGACGCGGCTGTTCAAGGACATGACGGTGCTGCAGAACGTGGTCGCGCCGCTGCCCGACGGCAAGCTGCGCACGATGTTCGCGGACGCGGTCAGTGGCGCCGAGGCATCCCGTGCCCGCGATCTTCTCGACGTCGTCGGGCTGGGTGCCTTTGCCGCACAGAAGGCCGGGGCTTTGTCGTACGGGCAGCAAAAGCTCGTGGAACTGGCACAGGTCCTGATGCTGGAGCCGCAGCTGATCCTGCTCGACGAACCGGCCGGCGGGGTCAACCCGTCGCTGGTCGGGCGCATCACGTCGGTGATCCGCGAGCTGAACCGCGCCGGCGTCACGTTCCTGGTGGTCGAGCACAACATCCCGCTGGTGCTGGAGCTGTGCGACCCGATCTACGTGTTCGCCCGGGGCACGTGCATCGCGTCCGGCCCGCCGTCGCGGATCCGCTCGGATCAGGTGGTGCTCGACGCGTACCTGGGCGACGACTGGCGGCCCGGCGCGACAGCGGTGGAGAGGAGCCTCGATGCTCACGCTTAGCGACGTCACCGCCGGGTACGGGGGCGGGAACGTGCTGCAAGGGGTCGACCTGCACTGTCCGGAGTCGACGGTGACGTGCATCGTCGGGCCCAACGGCGCGGGCAAGTCGACGGTGCTGCGGGTGATCAGCGGCCTGCTGCGGTGCGGCACCGGCTCGATCGAGATGGACGGCGTGCGCACCGACGGCCTGGCCCCGGAGGAGATCCTCAAGCTGGGCATCACCCAGGTGCCGCAGTCGCAGGCGCTGTTCCCCGGCATGTCGGTGCGCGAGAACGTGCTGCTCGGCGGCTATCTGATCCGGCGCGACCGCAAGCTGCTCGCCGCCCGGTACGACGCGGTGGTCGCGCGGATCCCGCTCGTCGCGGAACGCGCCTCGGACCACGCCGGCAACCTGTCCGGCGGGCAGCGGCGGATGGTGGAGATCGCCCGCTGCCTGATGCTCGACCCGAAGCTGCTGCTGCTCGACGAACCGTCGCTGGGGCTGGACCCGCGGTCGCTGGCCGCGGTGGCGGCGCTCATCCAGAGCCTCAACTCCGGCGGTACGACCGTGCTGCTGGTCGAACAGAACGTCCGGCTCGGGCTCGGCCTGGCCACCCACGGCGTGGTGATGGAGGGCGGCAAGGTGCGGCTCACCGGCACCGCGGCCGAGGTCCGCGACCACCCGGAGATGGCCTCCTTGTACCTGGGCGGCACCACGCCCTCGCCCACCCCTGCCACCTGAACTTCCTGGGAGATCACATGCCAGACAACGAACTGACCGTCGGCTGGATCGGCGCCGGCCGGATGGGCGCCGCGATGGCGACCCGGCTGGCCCGCGCCGGTGCGCCCCCGGCCGTCTGGAACCGGACCAGGTCCAAGGCCCTCGCCACCGTCGAGCACGGCTGCTCGGTCGCCGACTCGCTGGCCGACCTGCGCGATCGGGACGTGGTGTTCACGATGGTGGCCACCGAGGCGGACCTGCAGGCGGTGCTCCTCGGCGAGGACGGGCTGCTCGCCGACCCGGCCCGGCTGCCGGGCGTGGTGGTGGACTGCTCGACCGTCTCGACCGAGGGGTCGGCGCTGGTCCGGGCCGAGTGCCTGCTGCGCGGCGTGCCGTTCCTGGCCGCTCCGGTCAGCGGGAACGGCAAGGTGGTCACGGCCGGGAAGCTGAGCATCGCGGTGTCCGGGCCGGTTTCCGCGTTCGAGCGTGTCGAGTACCTGCTGCGGCACATCGGGCGCTCGGTGACGTACGTGGGGGAGGGTGATGTCTCGCGGCTCGTGAAGATCTGCCACAACCTGATGCTCGGCGTGGTCACCCAGTGCCTGGCCGAGATCACCGTGCTGGCCGAGCGGGGCGGCGTGTCGCGGGCCGCGTTCCTGGAGTTCCTCAACGACAGCGTGATGGGGTCGATGTTCACCCGGTACAAATCGCCGGCCTTCGTGCACCTCGACTACACGCCCACCTTCACCCCGGTGCTGCTGCAGAAGGACTTCGACCTCGGGCTGGCGGCCGGGCACGAACTGAACGTGCCGATGCCGCTGGCCGGGCTGACCGCCCAGCTGGTGAACCAGGCGGTCGCGTCCGGGCGGGTGAGCGAGGACTTCGCGATCCTGCTCGACCAGCAGGCGGCGGCCGCCGGGCTGACGCTGAAGCCGTCCGACGTCTTCGTCGACGACGGGCTGGGCTCATGAGCCGGCCTCTCGCGGCGCCGGGGCACATGGGCGTCGACTACGAGGAGCGGGTCGACTTCGACCGGCTGCGGCGCTACCGGCTGGAACGCGCCCAGAAAGCGCTGGCCGGATCGGAGTGCGGGGCGTTCCTGCTGTTCGACTTCTACAACATCCGCTACACCACGCAGACCTGGATCGGTGGTGCGCTGGGCGACAAGATGACCCGGTACGCGCTGCTCACCCGCTCCGCGAAGCCGACGCTGTGGGACTTCGGCTCGGCGGCGCGGCACCACAAGCTGTACGCGCCGTGGCTCGACCCGGACGACTGCCGGGCCGGGATGCTCGGGATGCGCGGGGCGATCGCGCCGTCCGCCGGGCTCATGGAGTCCGCCGTCCGCGAGATCAAGGGCATGCTCGTCGACGCCGGGGTGGCCGATCAGCCGGTCGGCGTGGACATCGTGGAGCCGCCGTTCCTGTTCGAGATGCAGCGCCAGGGCCTGCGGGTCGTCGACTGCCAGCAGCTCATGCTCGACGCCCGGCTGATCAAGTCGCCGGACGAGATCATGCTGCTGAACCAGGCGGCGGCGATGGTCGACGGGGTGTACCAGGACATCGTCGAGGTGCTCAAGCCCGGGATCCGGGAGAACGAGATCGTGGCGCTGGCCAACAAGCGCCTCTACGACATGGGTTCGGACCAGGTCGAAGCCATCAACGCGGTGTCCGGGGAGCGGTGCAATCCGCACCCGCACAATTTCTCCGATCGCATCATCCGGCCGGGGGATCAGGCGTTCTTCGACATCATCCATTCCTACAACGGGTATCGGACCTGCTATTACCGCACGCTCGGGGTGGGGCGGTCGACCGAGGCGCAACGGTCGGCGTACGGGAAAGCCCGGGAATGGATGGACGCGGCGATCGCGGCCGTCCGGCCCGGGGTGGGTACCGACGAGATCGCGGCGGTGTGGCCCACGGCGCCGGAATTCGGTTTCGAGAACGAGATGGCCGCCTTCGGACTCCAATTCGGCCACGGGCTCGGGCTGGGGCTGCACGAACGGCCGATCATCTCGCGGCTCAACAGCATGACCGCGCCGGTGGAGTTGCAGGTGGGGATGGTGTTCGCGCTGGAGACGTATTGCCCGGCCAGTGACGGGTTCTCGGCGGCGCGGATCGAGGAAGAGGTCGTGGTGACGCCGGAAGGGCCGCGCATTCTGACGCTGTTCCCGGCGCAGGACCTGGTAGTGGCGAACCCGTACTGAGGAGTGGTTTGTGGACACTGACCTATTCATCGGTGGCAAATGGGTGGCCGCCGCGTCCCGTTTCGACGTGATCGACCCGTCCACCGGGGGCGTGATCACCTCGGTTTCGGACGGCTCGGTCGCCGACGCTCTCGCCGCGGTGGACTCGGCGTCGGCGGCGGCTGCCTCGTGGGCAGCCACGTCGCCGCGCGCGCGATCGGCGATTCTCCGGGCGGCGTTCGAGCTGATGACTTCCCGGGCCTCCGCGTTCGCGCAACTGATCAGCCTGGAGAACGGCAAGGCGTATGCGGACGCGCTCGGCGAGGTGGCCTACGCCGCGGAGTTCTTCCGGTGGTATTCGGAGGAGGCGGTGCGCGGGTCGGGCACGGTCGGCACCGCTCCGTCGGGGGCGAACCGCATCCTGGTGGTGCGGCAGCCCGTCGGCGTCTGTGTGCTGGTGACGCCGTGGAACTTCCCGGCCGCGATGGCCACCCGGAAGATCGGGCCGGCGCTGGCGGCGGGATGCACGATGGTGCTGAAGCCGGCCAGCGACACGCCGTTGACCGCGCTGGCGATGGCGGCGCTGCTGGCCGAGGCCGGGGTGCCGGACGGGGTGGTGAATGTGCTGCCCTCGCGGCGTTCCGGGGCCGTCGTGTCGGCGATGCTGCACGATCCGCGGGTGCGGAAGGTGTCGTTCACCGGGTCGACCGAAGTGGGCCGGGTGTTGCTGGCCTCGGCGGCGGACAACGTGGTGAATACGTCGATGGAGCTTGGGGGCAACGCGCCGTTCCTCGTGTTCGAGGATGCCGATCTGGACGCGGCTCTTGAGGGTGCGATGGTGGCGAAGATGCGGAACGCGGGGGAGGCGTGCACGGCGGCCAATCGGTTTTACGTGCACGCGTCGGTCGCAGGCGAGTTCGCGTCACGGTTGTCGTCGCGGATGGCAGAGTTGCGCGTCGGGCCCGGTGTCTCCGCGGACACGCAGGTCGGGCCGCTGGTCAACGAGGACACGGTGGCGAAGGTGGACGGGCTGGTCCGTTCGGCCCTGGCCGGCGGGGCCGTCGTGGTCACCGGTGGCACGCGGCTGCCCGGCCCGGGTTACTACTACCCGCCGACTGTGTTGACCGGGGTGGCTCCGGACGCCGCGATCCTCCGTTCGGAGATCTTCGGGCCGGTGGCGCCGATCGTCACGTTCACCGCCGAGGACGAGGCCGTACGGCTCGCCAACGACACCGAGTTCGGCCTGGTGGCGTACGTCTACACCGGCGACCTGGCCCGCGGCCTGCGGGTGAGCGAGGCTCTCGAGGCCGGCATGGTGGGCTTGAACCGGGGTTTGGTCAGCGACCCGGCCGCGCCGTTCGGCGGGGTCAAGCAGAGCGGGCTCGGGCGGGAGGGCGGCCACGAGGGAATGCTGGACTATTTGGAGTCGAAGTACATCGCCGTCGACTGGTGATTCGACGGTCCGCAGGACCCCGCGCACCGCGACCTGAACGTGAATCAGCTTCGGCGCGTACGGGTTCCGGTCGTCTTCGTGGCCTTGGTCGCCTTGGTGGCGCGGCCGGACGCCGTACGACCGGACCTCGGCCGCGACCGGGTGCCATTCGCGTCCGCGCTCTTGCCAGCCCGGCACGGATAGCGAGACCGGCAGGACCAGCCAGACGAGTAATTCTTGGATTCTGCACCGCCCGGCCGAGACATGTCGCCGGGCCACGGCTCAGGGGAGTGCCGGTCGCGCTCGAGGTGCTGCGCGAGGTCGGGCCGTGCGCTCGTTGGCAGCGCGGTGCCGGGGCCGGCGAGCAACGCGGGAGGCCCAGCGGCGCGCGCCCGATATCCGATAAATACTGATAAGGTACGCCCGCGCTCTCGGCGGTCGCGCGGGTGCTGGCGAATGGTGTCCGCGTCCGGCCGCGCTCTCAGTATGCGGTCGCGGATTCCTGCATACCGGGATGGACGTTCGAATAGGACAGTGGTTTTACCCGGGTTAGCGGCTTTTGGGCGGGCTGCTGGCCGGGCGATTTCGAGACCTTGGAGAGTTACGCCCATATATGAACCACAACTCTCCAAGGTCCGGAAATCCGATCGCGCGCAGCCGACCGATGTGGACATTGAAGCGGTCCAAGCCGGGTGAAAAGGTGTATATGATGTCCCGTGAACGTTTAGCTCCGTTCGGCACCGCGAATGCGCCGTCCCACCCAGGCCTGCACCGCGGTGTTCGGCTCGATGAGAAACGAACGCTCGTTCGCGGAACGGGAGAGGCGGTCAGGTCGCGGGCCACCGGGCCGCACCGGGCCGCACCGGGCCGCACCGGGTCGCACCGGGCCGCACCGGGTCGCACCGGGTTGGGCTGGGGCGGGCCGCGCCGGGAACGGTGAAGATTTTCCCGGCGGTCTCCAGCCAGGGGCAGCCACGACCCGTAGCCCAGGTCGCCGATCGCCTACGGGCCGCCGCGGCGCGATCCGCGCCCGCGGGTCGACGGGCATGTCTAACCCGACCACCAACCGCAGTTGGTAGTCAGTTGTCGCGTTCTATCGCCGTGATTACCGCCTCGCTCGTCAAGGGGAGATCCCGCACGCGCACGCCGATCGCGGCCGCGAGGCCGTTGCCGATCGCGGCCGCCGTCGGGCCCTGAGCGGCCTCCCCGGCGCCGACCGATTTCTCGCCGCCGCCGTCCAGCACGGTGACGTCGACGCGCGGGACCTGGGAGAAGCGCAAGATCGGATAGGTCTCCCAGGTGTCGCTCGTGACCTGGCGCCGATCGAAGCGGACCCGCTCGACCAGCGTCCAGCTCGCCGACTGCAGGGCGCCGCCCTCGATCTGGTTGCGGACGCCGTCCGGATTGACCACCCGGCCCACGTCGACCGCGATGGTGAGCCGGCGCAGCCGCACCTCGGACTCCGCCTCCACCTCGGCCACCACCGCGCAGTAGCCACCTCGGCCCTTGTACCGGGCGTACCCCAGCCCCAGACCGACTCCCTCGGGTTGCGGGCTTCCCCAGCCGGCCGCCTCGGCAGCCGCGGTGAGCACGCGCCGGCCGCGCGGATCGCTGAGGTGCGCGAGCCGGAACTCCAGCGGGTCGCGGCCGGCGTGCTCGGCGGCCTCGTCCATGAAGCACTCGATGGCGAAAACGTTCAGATACGCGCCGAGCGCCCGCATCGCGGAGCTCCGGATCGGCGACTCGGTCAGCCGATGCCCGGTGATCCGGCGGCGTGGCAGGTCATAGCCCGGCAGCGCGTTACGCGTGCCGCCGTACCCGCTGGCGGCCGACGGATCCACCGCGGCCGGATAGTCGGCCGGCTCCTTCAGGAAGGTCGCCGCGAGGAGCCCGGGCACCCCGCCCGCGTACCCGGGCCGGGCCGTGTGCCCCTGGCTGTAGACGTCATAGTGCCACGACGTGAGCCGGCCGTCGGCGGACAGCGTGGCGGCGACGTCCGCGGTCATCGCCGACCCGAACGGGGCCCACGACAACTCGTCCTGCCGGCTCCAGAGCACCTGCACCGGCGTACCCGGGACGGCCCGTGCGAGCAGCACCGCGTCGAACGCGGCGTCGTCGGCGGCGTTGTGCCCGTAGCAGCCTGCGCTCTCGGCGTGCTCGACCCGCACCCCGGCCGGGTCGAGGCCCAGGGCGGCCGCGATCGCCCGCCCGAGCGGGAAGACACCCTGGCTGTGCGACCAGACGTCGACCTCGGCCGGGCCACGCCAGACCGCGACCCCGCAGCTCGGCGCCATCGAGGCGTGCGCGACGAACGGCCGGCTGTAGGTCGCCCGCACCAACCGGTCGCCGCCGTGCGTTTCGGCCGCGTCGTCGATCACCTCGATCGTCTCGTGCGGCCCGGCGCGCAGGAATTTGTCCAGCTCCTTCTCGTCGGGCAGGGAGTCGTGCTCGGCCCAGCGCGACCCGCGGCGAAACGATTCGGCGCATCGGACCACCCGCGCCTCGTCGGCCCCCACCAGCCCCAGGAAGGAGCCGTCGCGCACCACGGACACGCCGTCGGCCAGGTCGCCGGTCACCGAGAGCAGCCGGGCGCCGCGCGACGGCGGCCGCACCACCCGCCCGAACAGCTGCCCGGGTAGTCGCATGTCCTGGATGTAGCGCGGCCGTCCGAAGATCTTGTCGGGCAGGTCGAGCCGCGCGACGTCCTGCCCGACCAGCACCGCCTCGGAGCGCAGCGGGACGTCCGCCAGGGCGCACACGTTGAGGTCGACGCGATCGGCCCATTCCGCGTACGAGAAATCGGCAGTGCCCGCGGCAGCCTCGAAGAGGGCCCGGACGTTCGCGGCCGCGACGCGTAGCGCCGAGCCCGAATCCATGATCGACATGCTGCCGGCGGTCATGCCCTCGTCCGGTCCGCCCGGCCCGGCCGGCACCATGCGGACGGCGTCCATGCCGACGCCGAGCTCGTCCGCGGCGATCTGCGCCAGGGCGGTGACGATGCCCTGGCCGAGCTCGACCTTGCCGACCTGGACGTCGATCACGCCGTCCGGCTGGACGCGGATCCAGCGGGACAGGATCGGGTTGGCCGCGAGGTCCTTGGGCAGGTCCGTGCGTGACTCCGCGCTGGTTTTCGTGCGTGGCTCCGCGCTCGGGTCCGTGCGTGGCTCCGCGCTCGGGTCCGCCGGGGCCGGGCTGCCATGGCGGGGGTGTGCGCTCGGGTCGTTGCGTGGCTCAGCCATCGCGGCCCGCCTTCACGATCGCGCGCACCATCCGCTGCTGCGATCCGCACCGGCACAGGTGCCGGTCCAGTGCCTCGGCCACCCGGCGCTCGTCGGGATGCGGCTCGCGGTCGAGCAGGGCCGCCGCGGACATGACGATGCCGGTGACGCAGTAACCGCACTGGGCCGCCTGCTCGTCGAGGAACGCCTGCTGGACCGGGTGCGGCGTCAGACCCTCGACGGTCACCACGGATTTGCCGGCGAGCGACCAGATCGGCGTGTCGCAGGACGGCACCGCGACGCCGTCGACGTGCACGAAGCACGCGCCGCACAGCCCCAGCCCGCACCCGAACCGGGCGCCCATGAGCCCCAGGTCGTTGCGTAACACGTACAGCAGCGGGGTTTCCGGATCCGCGTCGACCTCGCGCGGCACCCCGTTCACCAAGAAGCTGATCATATTTACTCCGCGAAGACCTCGGGATGACGGCGTAGCTCGATGCGGGTGCGCCGGATGTGCCCGGCCAGGAAGCGACCGGCGTCCACCTCGTCGCGGCGGCTGACCGCGTCGATGATCAGGCGGTGTTCCGCGTTCACCACCCACCGCCGGCTCGGACCGGTGAGCTGCATGAACGCGCGCCGGTAGTACTGCGTCGAGTTCCACAGCCGGGTCACCGCGTTGGTGAGCTGGTCGATCCCGCAGGCGCTGTACGTCCGGAGGTGGAACTCGCGGTCCAGTGACATGAAGCTCTCCACGTCGACGCCGGTCTCGATCTCCTCCTGGATCTCGTCGAGGCGCAGCAGGTCGCCGGGGGTCAGGAACGGCATGCTCTCGGCCAGCGCGAGCGGCTCGAGTTGCTCGCGCATCTTGTACATGACATCGACCTCGTGCATGGACAACCACGGCACCCGGGCGCCCTTGTTGGGCTCGTGCTCGACCAGGCCCTCGGCCGCGAGCATCTGCAGCGCCTCGCGAACCGGCAGCCGGCTCGCTCCGAGCTGCTGCGCGATGTCCTCCTGGCGGACGCGCTCGCCCGGCGCGATGTGCCCGCCCAGGATGGCGCTGCGCAGGTGGTCGGCGACGCGTTGAGTAGCGACGGTCATCGTTTCTCGTTCCGGAAGAAGGCCCGGCCGTGCGGGTAGGACACCAGCTCGAACTGCATGCCCCATGGTGCCAGGAAGTAGATCCACCGCTGCCCCTCGTGCGGCCCGCGACTCGTGGTCGGCTCGCCGCACACGGTCACGCCGTGGTCGCGCAGGTGCGCCACCGCCGCGTCCAGGTCGTCGACGTAGAACGCGACGTGGTGGCCGCCGATGTCGCTGTTGCGCGGCGGGGTGGCGCACTGGTCCGGCGCGGTGTAGCTGAACACCTCGAGGATCGCCTGGTCGCCGAGGCGGAAGAACCGGTTTTCCGGGATCGTCGCGCGCGGGTGCACGTTGAGGTGGACGGCCATCCATGAGCCGTCGTCGGCATACGGGCCGAGCGAATACAGGTATTCACAGCCGAGCACGTCGACCAGAAACTTCTGCGCCTCGTCGAGGTCGGGCACGGTGAAGCCGACGTGGTCGAGCCGTCGTAGACCGGGGAGTCCCATCGCGCACCTCCGTTTGGATCCAATCGAACCTATCGCACCCGCCGTGGTCGACGGAAGCCGGGCCGGGGTTGAAAATTGGATCCAATGCATGGCAGGCTGACTCGCGACGAAGGAGGTCGAGATGCCGGACCACCAATCGCTTCACCCCGATGCCCCCTGGCGGGAGCTCGTCACCACCGATGCCGACTGGGACGCGGCCGACCCCGAGCTGCTCGCCACGATGTTCCATCAGCTCGTGCTCATCCGTGCCTTCGAGGAATATGTGCTGGAGCTGGCCGGCGCGGGCCTCGTGCACGGCCCCGCGCACTCCAGCATCGGCCAGGAGGGCGGCGCGGTCGGGTCGGTTCTCGCGCTCGCGCCCGGCGACGAGGTCAACGGGTCGCATCGCGGCCACCACCAGTTCCTGGCGAAGGCTTTGCAGCACGTCGCACCCAAGGGCTTCGACCTGACCGCCGAGCTGCCCGACGAGATCCGCACGCTGCTGCTCCGCACGCTGGGCGAGATCTGCGGGCTGGACCGCGGCTTCAGTCACGGCCGCGGCGGCTCGATGCACCTGCAATGGAAGGAAGCCGGCGCGATGGGCACGAACGCCATCGTCGGCGGCGGTGTGCCCCTCGCGGCCGGCTTCGCGTGGGCTTGCCGGCACGCGGGCACCGACGCCGTCGCGGCGACCTATTTCGGCGACGGCGCCGCCAACATCGGCTCCACGCTCGAGACGTTCAACCTGGCCGCCGCCTGGCAGCTGCCCGTCTGTTTCTTCCTGGAGAACAATCAGTACGCCGTGTCCACCAGCGTCGCCGAGGCGACCGGCGAGCCGCGGCTGTCCGCGCGCGGGCCCGGCTTCGGCATCGCGAGCTGGCGGGTCGACGGCATGAACCCGCTCGCCGTCCACCTGGCCATGCGGGAGGCGACCGCGCACATGCGGGCCGGCCGTGGCCCCACGCTCGTCGAGGCGGACACCTACCGCTACTTCCACCAGAACGGGCCTTTCCCCGGCAGTGCCTTCCGCTATCGCGACAAGGACGAGGAAGCGCGATGGCGCGCCCGGGACCCCATCGACCAGGTCGCCTCCCATCTCGTACGCCGGGGCCTGCTCACCGCCGAGGCGCGGGCGGCAGCCGTTGCGGGCGCGCGGGCCGCCATGGACGCGGCGGGCTCGACCCTGCTCGAGTCCTTACCCGGCGGCAAGCCCGGCGAGCGGCGCATCCGGCCGGGGGAGTGGCCCGACCCCACCTTCGTCAACGTGGGCGTCCGGGGCGATCTGCGCGAGTTCGACGGCGTCCGCACGGCCGACGGGGACGTCGCCGTGCACGAGGCGAAGTTCATCGACGTGGTCGCCGAGGTGATGCGCCGCCGGATGGAGACCGACGACCGCATCATCGTGCTGGGCGAGGACGTGCACCGGCTCAACGGCGGCACCAACGGGGCCACCAAGGGGCTCAAGGCCGCCTTCCCCGATCGGGTGCTCGGCACGCCGATCAGCGAGAACGCCTTCACCGGCCTGGCCGGCGGCATCGCTCTGGACGGCCGGTTCCGGCCGGTGGTCGAGTTCATGTACGCCGATTTCATGTGGGTCGCCGCCGACCAGCTGTTCAACCAGGTCGCCAAGGCGCGGCACATGTTCGGCGGCGACGGCCCGGTCCCGCTCGTGCTGCGCAGCAAATCCGCGGCCGGCACCGGCTACGGCTCGCAGCACTCGATGGATCCCGCGGGGGTGTACGCGACGTCGGCCGGCTGGCGGATCGTCGCGCCGTCCACCCCGTTCGACTACGTCGGCCTGATGAACGCCGCCCTGCGCTGCGACGACCCGGTGGTCGTGCTCGAACACGTCGACCTCTACAACAGCACCGGCGAGGCCCCGGTCGACGACTACGACTACTGCCTGCCGGTCGGCAAGGCGGCCGTGCGCCGCACCGGGGAGGCGGTCACCGTCCTGACCTACCTCTCGATGGTCGCCGAGACACTGGCCGCGGCCGACGAGACCGGCGTGGACGCCGAGGTGATTGACCTGCGCTGGCTCGACCGGGCCAGCCTCGACTGGGAGACGGTCGGCGAGAGCATCCGCAAGACCAACCGGATCCTCATCGTCGAGCAGGGCGCGGTCGGCACCTCCTACGGCGGGTGGCTGGCCGACGAGATCCAGCGCCGGTTCTTCGACTGGCTGGACGCACCGATCCAGCGGGTCACCGGGGGCGAGGCGTCCCCGAGCATCTCCAAGGTGCTGGAGCGAGCGGCGATCGCGCGTGCCGACGAGGTCGCCGGAGCGCTGCGCCAGATCGGCGAGGCGTGAGATGGCGAGCCTGCTGAGGATGCCGGCGATCTCCGCCAACGTGGTGGAGGCCGTGCTGAGCGAGTGGCCGCTCGCCGAGAACGCGGCGTTCGCGCAAGGCGATCCGATCGCGACGGTGGAGACCGACAAGGCCGTCGTGGACGTGCCCGCCGACAGCGACGGGGTTCTGCTGCGGATGCTGGTCGAGCCCGGCAAGGCCGTATCGGTGGGCACGCCCATGGCGCTGCTCGCCGAGCCCGGCGAGGTCGTCGACGACATCGACGCCCTGGTGCGGGCGCTCATCGGGGCGGCGTCGCCGCCGGTGCCGGACGAACCGGCTCCGGCGGGCGATCGCGAGGTCAGCCAGAACGCCGCGGAGCGAGAGCTCGCGAGCACGGCTGGGCAACGGGTGTTCGCGAGCCCGCTGGCCCGCCGGCTCGCCCGGGAGAACGGTCTGCGGGTCGAGGACCTCGACGGCACCGGGCCCGGCGGGCGGATCGTCCGCAGCGACATTCACCGAGCGCTGGCGGCTCGCGCGGCCGTTCGACCCGTCCCCAACGGCGTCGCGCCGAGCAGCGACCGTCCTCAGGTTGCTGGACCGTCGCGTACCGAACCCGCGGTCGTGGACGACGCCCCGGCCGGATACGACGAGATCCCGCACTCGCGGATGCGGCGGGCCATCGCGTCCCGCCTGGGCACGGCCGCCGGCCAGACACCGGTCTTCACGATCCGGGGGAGTGCGCGGGTCGACGCCCTCCTCGCGCTCCGCACCGAGCTCAACGCCGCCACCGACGTGAAGATCTCGCTCAACGACCTGGTCGTCGCGGCGGCCGCGCGCACGCACGTCGCCATCCCGGACATGAACGTGGTGTGGACCGACGACGCTGTCCGGCGGTTCCACGACGTCGACCTCGCGATCGCGGTCGCCACCGACAGCGGACTGGTGACGCCGGTGATGCGCGGCCTGCAGAGCCTGACCGTCTCCGCGCTGGCCCGGCGCAGCGCCGAGCTGGTGGCCCGCGCCCGGGACGGCAAGCTGCGCCAGGACGAGCTGGACGGCGGCACGCTCACCGTCACGAACCTCGGCGTCCACGGGACGGAGGAGTTCACCGCGGTGATCAACCCGCCGCAGGCCGCGATCCTGGCCGTCGGCGCCGCCCGGCCGGAGGTCGTCGCCGTCGACGGGCAACCCGCCGTCGCCACCGTGCTGCGGGTGTCGCTCTCGGTCGACCACCGGCCGGTCGACGGCGTGCTCGGCGCCCGCTGGATGGCGCACTTCCTCGGCCTCCTCGAGGCCCCTGTCCGCATTCTGGTCTGACGGAGGTTCCGCATGCCCGACACCGCAATCGAGACCGCACTCGCCCACTGGGGACCCCGGCTGATCCAGAACGGCGTGGACTACAACGACCTGATGGCGACGATCGCGCGCACCGAGACCTGGGCGGACTGGCTGCCGCAGTGGAACCGGACCGCGGACGAGCAGGCGGAGTTCGCGCGGGAGGCGGACGCGACCGGGCACGCGCTGACCGCCGGGCAGGCTTGGCGGCGAGCGTCGGTGAACCGGCACTTCGGCAAGTTCGTCTGGATGGTCGACCTCGATCTGGCGGCCGAGGCCACCCACCGGTCGGTGTGGGAGACCCGCACCGCGCTGGAGCGCCTCGACCCGTCGGGCGAGCGTCTGGAGATCCCGATTCCCGATGGCACGGCCTACGCCAACCTGCGGCGGCCCGCGGGCGTCGAACGGCCGCCCTACGTCGTCGTGATCCCCGGGCTGGACTCGACGAAGGAGGAGTTCTTCTACTTCGAGCAGTCCTTCCTGGACCGTGGCATGGCCACCGTCTCGCTGGACGGGCCGGGGCAGGGGGAGACGGGGCTGAAGCTGCGGATCCGGCCGGACTACGAGGTGGCGGTGAGCCCGCTGCTCGACCTGCTGTCCGATCGCGACGACCTGGACCACGCACGGATCGGTGTCGCCGGTGTGAGCCTGGGCGCGTATTACGCGCCACGTGCGGTGGCTCACGAGCCGCGGGTTGCCGCGGTCGCCGCGATCAGCGGGCCCTTCCGGTTCGGCGACATGTGGGACGACCTGCCGCCGATGACCCGTCAGGCGTTCGTGGTGAAGTCCGGAGCGCGCGACGACGAGGAGGGCCGGCGGCTGGCCCTCACCCTCGACCTGGACGGGGTGTGCCAGCAGATCAGCGTGCCCGCGCTGTACGTGACCGGCAAGCTCGACCGGCTGATTCCGTGGCAGCAGACGCAGCGGCAGGCGGACGAGACGCCGAAGGGCACGTTCGTCTGCTTCCCCGAGGGCAACCACGGTGTGTCCAACTTGCCGTCGAAGGCCCGCCCGATGATCGCCGACTGGATGGCCGATCATCTGGGCGTGTCGCCGGACACGGTCGGGCGATGACGACAGCGGACGCAGGGAGGTGGGTCTATAGGGTTCCGGCGTGAACTTCCCGGCCGTCTGACCCGTCTATCAGGGGCAGAAGATGTGGCCGGGCACGATCTGGAGGAGCGGGCCGATGCCGGAGCCGGACACGGTCGATCTGCACGACGAGTTGCTCGCGGCCTACCAGGTGACGTCCGATCCGGAGGGTCTCGGGCCGATCTTCGGCGGTCGGCTGGGGCGTGTGATGACGAAGGCCGGGCTGGTGCGGCGGGTGCCGCACTCGGAGGCCGAGCTGATCCGGGGCCTGCGTCCGGCGCAGCTCGTCACGCTGGTGAGCATCACGCAGGACGCGGCCCGCCGATGTATCCGGGTGTTCGGGCGGACGGGGCTCAACGGTGGGCTCGCCGACGCGTTCCGGCACACGTATTGGAGTGCCCGGCTCACCCAGCACTTCGGAGCGGAGTGGGCCGCGCGGCTCACCACGGCGCACGAGCGGCTGCCCTCGGCCGACGTGGTCGCGATGGCGATGGACCTGCACAACAACGAGTTCGGCCGGGGACTGGGAAGCGCCCACCCGGACGCGACCCGGGACCGCCTGCAGGACATGGTCACGGCCGCGGTCCGCGACGGCAAGACCGTCGAGATCGGCCCGGACGGCCGCCTGCGGCGCACCAGCCCGCACGGCGATCAGGGCGGCGATGGCCCGCGTGGCGCTCCGCAGCCGGGCGGGAACGCGGACGGCGATGGCCTGCGTGGCGCTCCGCAGGCGGGCGGGAACGCGGACGGCGATGGCCCGCGTGCCGATGCGGACGGCGGGCTGCCGCCCGGTGTCGCGTGACCGGGGCGAGGGGTACCGTGCACATTCTCAATCGGATATTTCTTGTCAATTCGCTGCTTGTCGTGCTGGTCAGTGTCGAGCGGTTCTCGGCTACCACCGATGTCATTCTGCAGCCGCATTCGTTTCTCAGTCTTCATCAGCTGGTGCAGACCTGTGTGCTGATCCTGGCCGGCACCGTGACGTTCTTTTGGACGTTCTTTGTGGTGTCGGGGCGGCTGCGCGGGATCCCCACGCGCGCGACGTTCTGGCTCGCCGTCACGTTTGTCGTCGGCACGTACCTCTACGGGGCCGGCGAAGGGCTGCACGAGGTCTCGTCCTATCTGCTCAACTCGCAGTGCCCGGATCCGGAGCACGCGGCCGGCACGTTGTGCGGCGGGCTCTTCGTCAACGATTTCTATACCGGGAACATCCTGTTCTTCGTGGGGGCGTTCCTGACGACGGCCGCGTTGCTCCTCGCCGAGCGGCTGCTGCCCAACGACTCGTTCGGGCGGCGGGATCTGCCGCTGCTCGGGGTCAACGCGGTGGTGTTCGCGGCTACCGTCGTGGCGTACGCGGCCTTCGACACGGTGCTCGCGGGACTGGTCTTCTCGCTTGTCACACTGGCCTTTACGGTCGCGATGTGGCTGCCGAAACGGCGCGAATCACTGCGGTTTCCGGTCACCGTTTACAGCGTTGTCGCGTACGGCCTGGGGTCGATTGTCGCGGTTGTCATTCGGCTGTTCTGAACCGTGACGTTGGTCCCAACCGCAAAGAATGTGCGTGGCGCAGCAGTGAAATGTAGGCATGACAGTGCTGGACAACCCCGCGTGGGGCGCGCTACGCGGCGCACAGGCGAGGTTCGCCGAAGTGAGCGGACGAGCCGCGCGCTACCAGACCGACGTGTCGCCGTTCTATGCCCTCGAAGACCCGGACGATCCGCGAGCGTGGGCGGACATGGCCGCATTCGTCCCGCCGGGCGGCGAGTTCTTCGTGCCGATCGAGACGCACACCCCGCCGCCCGGCTGGGAGCTGGTGCATAAGGGCGGCGGCGTCCAGATGGTGGGCGAACACGTGTACGCCGCGGCGGATCCCGAGGCGGTGGTGCTGGGCCACGGGGACCTTCCCGAGATCCGCGATCTGGTGCGCCGCACCGAGCCGGGGCCGTTCCTGCCCCGGACCATCGAGATGGGCACGTTCGTGGGATTCCGCCGGGACGGCGCGCTCATCGCCATGGCCGGCGAACGTATGCGCCCGCCGGGCTACACCGAGATCAGCCTGGTCTGCACCGATCCGGCCTTTCGCGGCCAGCGCCTCGCGACCCGCCTCGTCGAGACGATCATCGCGGACATCCGGGCCCGCGGCGAGACGCCGTTCCTGCACGCCGTGGCGACCAACACGGCCGCGATCAGCCTCTACCGGGCGATGGGCTTCACGCTGCGCCTCGATTCGATCATGAGCGGTTACCGGCGCACCGACTTCTGACCGGGCGCCGGGCGCTACCCGAGGGCCTTCAGCAGCTCATCTTTCGTCATCGCGGAGCGGCCCGCGATGCCACGCCGGCGCGCCTCGGCGTACAACTCGGCCTTGGATTTTCCGGTACGCGCGGAGCTGCCGCGCTCGGGCTTGCCGGAGGAGCGCATGCCCTTGCCCGGCTTGCCGAGCTCCTGCCAGCGGCTCTCGCTCACGTGCACGCCGAACCGCGCGGCGGCCTTCTGGATCCGGCGGAAGGCCTCGTCGCGCTCGCTGTCGGTGGCGTCCTTCACCTGGTCGAACCGGGCGATCGCGTTACGGACGTGACGTGCGTCGCTCAGCGGTTCCTTCCGCAGGCGGGGGAACGCGTACTCGCTGTCGGGCATTGCGTTACGCTCTGCGGTGTCCAGCTCATGTCCTGCCTTGGTAGCCATGTTTGCCGGAGTACCCCACCCGTCGCGGCCTATGCGACCGGGACCATCAGCCGGAGAAACCTCCGGCTAGCAGGCATGCGGGGAGGGTCCGTGTTTGGCACCCTGGTTCATGTGACACTGCGTTGCTTGCTCGTGGACGACAACCATCAGTTCCTCGCTGCCGCCCGGACCCTGCTCGAGCGCGAGGGACTTGTTGTCGTGGGCACCGCAACCCGCATCGCGGACGCGGTGGAGCGGGCCGACGAGCTTTGGCCGGACGTGGCGCTGGTCGACATCAACCTCGGCGGCGAGAGCGGCTTCGAACTGGCCAAACAGCTTTCCCGTACGGCTCGGCCGGTCCCCGTGATCATGATCTCCACGCACGGCGGGGACGACTACGCGGACATCATCGCGGCCAGCCCGGCGGTCGGGTATCTGTCGAAGGTCGCGCTTTCGGCCCGCGCGGTGAACGAGCTGCTTTCCGGCAGCGGCGTATCAGCCTGAGTGAGAGCCGGTCGGACGATGCCGGTTTCTGTCCACTGATTGCCCGAAATATCGTGATAAAGGGGATCGTGCCGCGGGCCGATGGGCGAAAACGCGAACCCGGGGCGCCCCGGCCCCGGGCGCCGCACCCTCAGGCCGCGTCCAGGAACGTCAGGACGGCCAGGACGCGCCGATGATGGTCGTCGGTGTCCGGCAGGTTCAGCTTGGTCAGCACGGCCCGTACGTGCTTCTCCACGGTCCCCTCGCTGATCCACAGGCGCCGCGCTATCCCCGAGTTCGACTGGCCCTCCGCCATCTGCGCCAGCACCTCGCGCTCCCGCGGGCTCAGCGCCGCCAGCGGATCGTCCCGCCGGCGCGCGGTCACCAGCTCCTCGACCAGGGCCGGATCGATGACCGAGCCGCCGTTCGCGACCCGCTCCAGCGCCGCCAGGAACTCCTGCACGTCGGTGATCCGGCTCTTCAGCAGGTATCCGATGCTGCGCCCGCTGGCCAGCAGCTCCATGGCCTGTTCCACATCGGCGTACGCGGAAAGCACCAGGATCGCCGTGTCCGGCAGCTCCTCGCGGATCGCCCGGGCCGCCTGCAGCCCCTCGGTCGTGTTCGTCGGCGGCATTCGCACGTCGACCACCACGACATCGGGGTGCGTGCGCCGGACCACCTCCAGCAACTCGGCCCCGTCACCCACCTGGCCCATCACTTCCAGGCCAGAACGCTCCAGAAGACTCGCGATGCCCTCTCTCAGCAGCACGTCGTCTTCCGCTACCACCACCCGCAGCCCCGCCACGTCCCCGAACGATACCGGCTAGCCGGTACTTCAGGAGTGGGGCTGCCCTCGATGTGGCGCCTCGTGATTTCCGCGACTCTAATTGGCATGTGTACGCATCGACCCGAGTGCCCGTCCATTGATGAGCCCAACGCGCACAACGCCTGCGTCGTCGTCCATCACGCGGAGCTGGGCTGGAGCATGCTGTGCAACGGCGCGATCGTCCTGGACGTCGCCGAGCAGGCCCTGCCGCAACAGCAGCAACGCCGTACGCCTCGCCGCACCAACACCCGCACCACGATCCGGGCGCGTCGCGAGCAGCGTCAGCAGCCGGTTGCCGCGTAACTACGCTTAGTTTCGCCGGAATCCGCCGCTGGTCTCCGCCGTGATGGCGCGCCGCGTCGGAATCCGGCACGTGACGGTCGTGCCCTCGCCTACGGGGCTGTGCACGTCGAACGTCCCGCCCAGGGCCTCGATCCGGTCCTTGAGACCGAGAAGCCCCGTTCCCCGCTCCGGGTCGGCGCCGCCGACGCCGTCATCCCGGACCCGCAGCGTCAGCACATCGTCTTTCTCGTCGGCCTCGACCTCGACCAGCGAGGCGCCGGCATGCTTCACGGCGTTGGTGAGCATCTCCGAGACGACGTAGTAGGCACCCACCTCGACCGGCAGCGGAAGACGCCCCTCGAAGCGGACGTCCACCTTCATCGGCACGTGTGACCGGCGGCCGAGGGCCCGCAGAGCCGGGCGCAGACCGGAGTCCGAGAGCACCGCCGGATGGATGCCGCGGGACAGTTCCCGCAGCTCCTCGATGACCGACATCAGCGTGGTGGCGACGTCCGCCACCTCCTCGTGGGCCTCGCCGCGGGCGGCCGCGTCCATCGCCGCCGAGCGCAGCCGCAGCGCGAGCGCCACCAGGCTCTGCTGGACACCGTCGTGCAGGTCGCGTTCGATGCGCCGGCGCGCCTCGTCGGAGGCGGCGACGATCCGGGCCCGCGAGTTGGTCAGCTCGTCACGGCTCTGCGCGTCCGCCACCGCGGTCGCCACCAGGTCGGTGAACTCGGTCATCCGCGCCTCGAGGTCGGGCGGCAGGTGCCCGTGCCCGGTGCCGACCGAGATCAGCCCCCACAGGCGCCCGTTGACGTGGATCGGCATGCCGACCGCGGAGATCATGCCCTCGGCGGCGTACACCTCGCCGCCCGGCAGCGAGCGGTAGTCGTCGACGCGGGCGGGACGCCCGGTGCGCCGCACGGTCTCCAGCACGCCCTCCGGCGGCCGGTTCTCCCACGGGCCGCCGACCTGCACGTGCGGCCCGGAGGTGCCCTCGTTGGCCAGCAGCGTGACCGTGCCGTCCAGCTCGTAGCGCAGCAGCCGGGCCGTGCCGCCGTCGCCGAAGTGACGCAGGACCTCCTTGGTGACCGCGGAGAACACCCGCTCCGGTTCCACGCCCCGGGCGATCAGGAACGCCAGCCGGCGCAGCGAGTCCTGCATGTCGGCGAGCCGGCGCAGCTGCTCGTCGGCCTCGGTGTTGGCGATGGCCATGGCGGCCAGCTCCATGAAGTCGGCGATGCGGGACTCGGCGCCGGGCTGGAAGTCGTCGCGCGAGGCCATCACCGTCACGCCCCAGGTGCGGGTCCCCACCTTGATCGGGGTGGCGATCCCGGACAGCAGACCGAGCTTGGCGGCGATCACGCCGAACGGCCCGACGATCAGCCGGTCGCCGACCAGCCGCACCGGCTTGCCGCCGTCGATCGCGGAGCGCATCATCCGGCCGGGCGGCAGGTCGACCCTGGTCCCGACCGGGGCGTCGCCGGTGGAGAGCCCGTACGAGCCGACCACGGTCACCCACGGCTCGGTCTGGTCGGCGTCCGGGTGGGTGTCGAGCCGGGCCACGAAGCTGGCGTCGGCGCCGAACAGGCGGCCCAGCTCGTCGGAGACCGCCGCGAACACCTCGGAGGGCGCCGCACCGCCCGCGACCAGGGTGGCGACGCGTCGCAGGGCGGCCTGCTCGTCGGCCAGGTTGCCGCGGGCGCGCTCCGAGGCCACCGCGTTGCGGGCGATCGTCGTGGTCACCGCGCCGACCATCGTCGCCATCGCGATGAGCAGGCCCAGGACGGAGAAGGTGGCCGGGTCGAGCGAGCGCAGCGGCGGCAGGAAGAACCAGTCGTACGCCTCGGTGGCGACCACGCCGACCGGTAGCGCGTACAGGATTCCGGCGGTCTGGGCCACCGCCAGCACGACCGCCAGCAGTGCGAGTCCGAGAACCAGGTCGGGGACGTGGCTGTGCCGCGCGGCGACGCAGACCCCGCTCGCCGCGGCGAACGCGATCATGGCCACCACGACGGACAGCGCCACCTCGAGTGAGAAAGGGAGGCGGCGGGCTCTCAGTTGCACGGCATCGAGGCTGCCACCGTCCCGCGATGTGGCGAAACGAAGGGGGCCTCAGGCGGGGCCGCGGTGATCGAGATCACCGTTTAGGACGCGGCCCGCCTGCCGGCCGGGTACAGCCGGTCGAAGGTGACCAGCCACCGGATCTGCTCCTGGGCCGGCAGGCCGCAGCCCCGGAGGAAGCCCAGCACCGTCTCCCTCCGGGGCACGCCCTCGGCGGCGATCAGGTTGTAGACCGTCGCGCGGGAGATCGGCATCCCCGCGTACCGGCTGCGCCGCGCCACGCTGTCCGCGGACCGCCGGCGCTCCTGCATCAGGGCACGCAGCAGGCGCGCGAAGTCGAGACGCGTGCTCGCGTCCATGGGGTCCGAGGTTGCCGTCAGCACCTTCACCGGGCTCATCCGCCGCGTCTCCGCTCTCCACACATCGCCGGTTCCGCTCCCGATCTTCAGTCGCGTATACCCGCCGGAACAAGAACGCAGCTGCGTACCAGTTCGGGGTCTGGTCAGCTATAACCTCCAGAGAGACAGGACCAGGAGGCCCGCATGACCAACCACGTGTACCGGCTCACCGAGGTCGTCGGCAGCAGCCCGACCAGCGTCGACGACGCCATCCGCACGGCCATCTCCAAGGCCAACCGCACGGTCCGCAACATCGAGTGGTTCGAGACGCAGGAGATCCGCGGCCAGGTGACCGACGGCGAGGTCGCCTACTTCCAGGTGCGGATGAAGATTGGCTTCCGCGTAGAAGACTAAATCGGGATTCGCAGGACGATACGGGTCGGACCGCCCGGCGGGCTGTCCACCTCCAGGCGCGCGTCCACGGCGTCCAGGCGGTCGGCGATGCCGCGCAGCCCGGTGCCCGCGGCAAGGTCCGCGCCCCCCGTGCCGTCGTCGGTCACGGTGATCAGCCGGTCCGCGAAGGTCACCTCGGCCGCCGTGGCGCCGCTGTGCTTGACGACGTTGCTGAGGCACTCGGCGACCGCGAAGTAGGCGGCGGTCTCGGTGGCCGCGTTCAGCCCGGACGGCGCCTCGCCGGTCACCGTCACCGGCACGGCCAGGTCGAGCACCAGCGCCCGGACGGCGTCGCCCAGCCCCCGGTCGGCCAGCACCGGCGGATGGATGCTGTGCATGACCGCGCGCAGGTCGTCGAGCGCGGCTCGGGCCGTCGAGCGGGCTTCGTCGAGCAGCCGCTCGGCCCCGTCCGGGTCGTGCCGCACCATCCGCCCGGCCAGCCCCAGGGTCAGCGCCAGCGACACCATCCGGGCCTGCGCGCCGTCGTGCAGGTCCCGCTCGACCCGCTTGAGCTCGGCGGCCTGCCGGTCCAGGGCCTCGCTGCGCGAGCGGGTCAGCGTGCCGACCCGGGCGGCCAGCTCGCGCTCGCGGCGGCCGGGCGGCCGGCTGACGATCCACGCGTGCAGGCTGAGCAGCGCGGACAGCCCCAGGATGGTCCAGGCCGGCCAGAAGTAGCCGCCGCCGGTGGCCACCCAGACGATCAGGTCGACCGTGGCGAGCCCCGCGCCGAAGGTGGCGGTGGCGGCCAGCCAGCGACGACGGCCCGGGACCATCCGCAGAAAAAGGCGGAACAGATACACCGCGGCCGCGGCGCACAGCGCCGCGGCCACCCCGGCAAGGACGATCATGCGGCGGACCGGTAGGTGATCCGGCGCAGCAGCGTCTCCGCCGGGCCGCGGTTGCCGGCCTCGCTCATCCGTTGCGCGACCAGGGCGGAGACGCCCCAGACGGCGACCGCGGCGAGCAGCGCGACGTAGGTGTTGCCGCCCAGGCCGAGGGCCCACGGCGAGAACAGGGCCAGCCACGCCACGGACTGGAACAGGTAGCCGCTCAGCGAGCGCTGGCCCAGCGCCACCACCGGCGCGGTCAGGCGGGTGGGCCGGCCCAGGCGCAGGGCGATCAGGGCGAACAGCGCGATGTATCCGACACCGCCGTATTCACCGGTGATGTTGTGGACCATGCTCATGGCACCGACCGTACCGGCATCGACGTGCCACACTCCGGCCGCGATCAGGGCGTAGGGCAGGGCGCCGGCGATCGAGATGCTCAATCCCGCGACGGCGGTGCGGCGCAGCAGCGTACGGTGCAAGCCCGGGTTTTCCAGGATCTGCTTGCGGGCGGCCCAGATGCCCAGCCAGACGATGATGATGAACGGGATGACCGAGGCGGTGTGCACCGGCCACTCGGCCAGCCGGTCGAGCAGCGAGGAGGCGTACGAGGAAGCGCCGAGGGAGGGGTTGGGGGTGTTGACGATGCCGGCGTCGCCGGAGTGGGGCCGGGTGGCGGCGACCACCGCGAACACGACGGCCTCAAGCGTCTGCAGGCCCCAGAGCCACAGGATCAGCCGGTGGAACCGGTCACCGCGGCGCAGCAGGAACACCGTGCAGATGATTCCCACGATCCCGTACGCCCCGAGGAAGTCCCCGAAGTAGAGCAGCGTGGCGTGCGCCAGACCGAAGACGACGAGCGCGGTGTTGCGGCGCAGCAGGATCCGGCGGTCCTGGACCCGGCGGTACATCTGCACCAGCCCGTAGCCGAACATGACCGCGAACACCGGGTAGGCGCGGCTGTCGACCAGGGTGGCCATCGCGAAGTTGATGACCCGCTGCAGGCCGTGCGGGGTGCCGTCGAGGCCGGGCTGCCCGGCGAAGGCGAAGTTGGCGGCGTTGGCGAGCGCGATGAACAGCAGCATGGCGCCGCGGGTGAGGTCCGGGGCGAGCGCCCGCTCGGCGCGCCGGACGGGTTCGGCGATGGGCTTGACCAGCGAGGTTGTCATGCCGACAAGATTCGTCGAAACCGATGCCGGCCACGATGGCACTGGAACCCGTTCCGTGGGGGTACTACTACCCGTCCAGGTATCGAAGCACCGCCAGGACGCGGCGGTTGTCGTCCTCGGAGGACTGCAGGCCCAGCTTGGCGAAGATGTTGTTGGTGTGCTTGGCGACGGCCTTCTCGGTGATGAACAGGGCGGTGCCGATGGCGGCGTTGGAGCGGCCCTGGGCCATGTGCCCGAGCACCTCGCGCTCGCGGGCGGTGAGCTGGGTCAGCGACACGATGTGCTCGCGGCTGTCCATCAGCTTCGCCACCACGGTGGGGTCGAGCGCGGTGCCGCCGGCCGCGACCCGGCGGACCGCGTCGATGAACTCGTCGATGTCCGAGACGCGGTCCTTGAGCAGGTAGCCGATCCCGCCGGCGCCGTCGGCGAGCAGCTCACGGGCGTACAGGCGCTCGACGTACTGGGAAAGCACGAGAACCGGGAGCCCGGGGATCTCGGCGCGCGCGGTCAGGGCGGCCCGCAGCCCCTCGTCGGTGTAGGTCGGCGGCAGCCGCACGTCCACGACGGCCACGTCCGGGCGCTGCCCGACCAGCTCCTTCACCAGGTCCGGACCGTTGTCCACGGCCGCGACCACGTCGAACCCGTACGCCTCGAGCATCCGGACGATCCCGTCCCGCAGCAGCATAAGGTCCTCGGCCACAACGATCCTCATCGCGCCACCGTATCGGGTCGGACGCGCGCCAGCCGCCCCCGATGGAATCCCCCCTGCGCCTCCACGGGCAGGCATGCCGGACCTTGCGAAATGCGGCTATTATCCAAATTCTGAGACAGGGCGGGGGTAGACGTGGATGCCGAGTCATCCCCATCCGGAAACGAGGCCGACGAGGTGGGCAAACGGTCGATCTGGCGGTCGCCCGCGTGGGAGCGTGCTGCGCAGTTTGTCAGCGTTGTCGGGGTGGTAGCGCTGTCGGTGTTCTTTTCGGTGCAGGGACCGCGATGGCTGGCCGCGATCGGCTGGGCACTCCTTTTATGGCACACCGTCGCGACGCTCAGGGCTCGGTCGCGCCGCCACCGACACGATGCGGGGCAGTAACGCCGGCACGCGACGCATGTGATCGGCGTAGCCGGGGCGGCGGCTCAGCGATCGGCGGTCCATCAACGGCACGCTGACGAAGGTGAACAGCAGGACCATCGTGATCGGCCCGGCGACGGTCCACCACCAGCTCGGGGCCGCGGCCAGGGCGAACAGCCACAGACCCCACCAGAAGCCGATCTCGCCCAGGTAGTTGGGGTGCCGCGAGTAACGCCACAGTCCGCTGTCGAGGGTCCGGCCGGGGCGTGCGTGCCGGCGCAGCTGCCGATCCGCGGTCGCCTCGACGGCGATGGACGTCCCGGTCACCACGACGGCAAGGACGTCGATCAGGCCGAACGAATGCTCGTTCGTTTTGACGGCCGGCCAGACCGCGAGCAGCCCGGCGAAGACGACGAGCGTGGGCATCAGCTGGATCCCGGTCAGGTTGAGCAGCCACCACGGCAGCAGGCGCGGGCGCTGCTCGCGCAGCTGGACGTATCGCCAGTCCTCGTGGCCGAGCCCGCGCCAGGACGACGCCCAGTTGGCCGTCAGCCGGACCGCCCACACCAGCACCAGGACCAGCACGGCGATCCGCCGCCCGCTGAGCCCGGCCTGCCACACCCAGGCGGCGACGATCACGGCCGGGGCGACACTCCAGTACGGGTCGTACAGGCTGGCGTTGCGCACCACCATGCTCGCCGCGAACACCACAATGGTCGCGAGCAGGTCGGCGTAGAGCGTGACGGCGAGGGGATGCCGGCCCGGCAGCACCGCGACGAGCCCCCAGGCGGCTAGCCCGGCCGCGGCGTAACTCAACGCCACCACGGCAAACCCCATCAGCCGCGAACGATCTGTCGTCACCGGCAAAGGATAGTCACGTAAGTTCTTGGTTCTAATGGCTCTGTTGCGAGCATGCCGGTTCTTTCGTCGAGCCGCGGGCGACCGCCGTGGGTTGCTCGCGGCTCGAAGGGGTTGTGCGCGATGGATCGCTGGTTGGGAGTCGGCGCGTTGACGGCTGTTCTCAGCCATCCAGAGATTCCTGTCAATCTAGCATTCTGTGTATCCGCTTGCCTCCAGGGGCGCCGACCAACCCCAGCTCAACGGAAGCGCGTGCCGCGAGCGCTGCAGGTGTTGACGGCATCGGCTGGAACGCGGCATGTACGAGGCGATCAACCCCTGCAGCAACCAGTACTGGCACGGTTCGAAGGGTCGGAGCCAAGGCCACAGAGTTCGAGCGCCCCTTATGCATGACCAGGTTGCGCTGTTGGTACAGCCTGCGAAATGCATCGGAATAATAGGATCGTACTCTTCCGAGAACGGCCTGCGGATTCTCGTACAAGGCTCGCATCCGGGCTAAGGCTGCCATGTCGGCTGGCTCTGTTAGCGGTAGATCGACCTTTCTGGCAAGAAGCTTATCCAGGACGTCGAGGCGGTCGGTGACGGTAGGTTCGCCTCTAAGGAGATTCCCAGTTTCCCCTCCCGCGGAAATCAGAACATCAACCAATTGCGTCATTTCCGCCCGTGGCCAACTGCACGCAACAATGGCAGCCATCCTGTCCGCTGAGCTGGCTCCCGAGTCGTCAGGCGGCGCGAGGAGCCCTTCGACAACGGCCCACGTTGCAGCAACAGAAGCCCACGTGGTCGAAGTGCCAGCGCTTGCCAGCAATTCAAAAGCGTCGTCTAGAGCAGCGGTAACGTCTGGATAAGATCGCGTCAATAGCAATCCGTTGCGCTGTATCGAGGGAACGACGACGTCCTTACGCCAGCTCCGAAACGGACGCCACCTAAGCGAATCTGAGCTGTTTCCAACCAAGGCGTCTGAGGCGGCCTCGATCGAAGCGGAAGATAGCCCGACCACCGCCCGAGCGGTCAGGCGTCGCACCTCGTCCTCCGCTGCTGCGATCGCCGCGAAAGGCTCTCTTGTGACGACATGAAAGCGCAAGGCCCCAGCGCCCTGTCGGAGCTTTGGCGTCCCAGCCGGGGTCGAGACGCGTATCGCACGAAGGTCGCTCCAAGAAACAAAATCGTCACCGGCGGCGCTGGTCACCTCTGCCGGCAATTTATGGAATGGGACGATAACTGTGTAGGGAGTCGGCGTCTGCTCCCACATCTTGTGTGCCTGTGAGAATAATTCGCTCACCGATATTTCTCGATGCTTGTCCAGCGTCGACAGGAGCCAGCCGTGTAGATGGTTTGCGGAAAATTGTGCGTCCAGAAGATGGGCGGCCACTGATCGGGCCACCATCTCGATGAGGCTAGGAGTGATAAGTCCTTGATCGGCGACCTCGGCCCAGGACTCAAGATATCGAGTTTGGGTTCTGCGCGCCAGCTCACGCAGTTCATCGGCGTTGGTAGTGGATGCGAGACCAGCCGAGGTCTTGCGTGCATGTGTTGCGCGCAAAAGAGCTTCTATCTTGTCGCGCACCTCGTCCGAGCCAAGCCCGATATCACGTCGCGTTAGTACGGCGGCGGACGCGGTTACGTGCCTCAGGCCCTCATCTGAGACCGTCCCCGAGCGGTACCCGTCGGCATATTCCAGCACTTCCTGAAGCGCAAGGTTGGTTCCGACCTGCCATAGGCTTCGGTTCCAGGAAGTGCGACGGTCGAAGAGCTCCAGAAGTCGACGCTTGAGCATCATCTCGACGTTCTTGTCCTGCGGGGGCATCCGTGCATGCTACGGTAGAGCCACGGGCCGCAAGCCTGTGGTTTCTAAGAAGCGGGAGTCGCCAGTTGGCCGCTCCCGCTTTTACCTTGTCGAGCAACCTCCGGCCGGGCCGGACCAGCCCTCGATGTACGTGCGGGCTCATCCTGACGGACCTCGCTCAGACGCGGCGCAGGACCGAGACCACCTTGCCGAGGATCACCGCGCGGTCGCCGTCGAGGGGCTCGTAGGCCGGGTTGCGCGGTTCCAGCAGGACGTGGCCGGCGCGGCGGCGGTACACCTTCACGGTGGCCTCCTCGTCGATCATCGCGGCCACGATGTCGCCGTTGTACGCCTCGGACTGCTGGCGGACCACCACGATGTCGCCGTCGCAGATCGCCGCATCGATCATCGAGTCGCCCCGCACGCGCAGGCTGAACAGGGTGCCGCCGCGGCCGACCAGCTCGCGGGGCACGATCAGGCGCTCGTCCTCCATGTGCTCGGCGAGGATCGGGACACCCGCGGCGATGGTGCCGACCAGCGGGACCTCCACGCCGTCCGGCTGGGCCACGGCGGGTGCCAGGTACGGGCGTACGTCGATGGGCCGGGAAACCGACGCACCTCGCTGGAGAAAGCCCAGGTCTTCGAGGGTGCGCAGGTGCCGGCTGACGGACGAGCCGGACAGCCCGGCCGCGGCGCCGAGCTCACGCGTCGACGGACCGTGCCCGTACCGCTGCGCCCAGTCGCGGATGACCTCGAGGATCCGCCGCTGCCGGGGCGTGAGGCCGGAGGTTTCGAGATCGTCGAGCATCCAAACGATCTTGCCGGACGGCGGGCACCGGGGCGGGGAGGCGCGCCGGAGTGACCCGCGTCTCGTAATCCCGTGCACATTGACTTGAAGCCAGGTTCAGGTTCTACCGTTCTAGTTCAACCGTTGCAAGGCATTGAGGACAAACTCAACTATGCAGGACGCCCCGCGGGTCGCCGTCATCGGCGCCGGCCCGGCCGGCATCTACGCCGCCGACATACTCATCAAGGCCCTTCCGGAGGTCACGGTCGACATCTTCGACCGGCTGCCCACCCCGTACGGTTTGATCAGGTACGGCGTGGCCCCCGACCATCCGCGCATCAAAGAGATCATCACCGCCCTGCACCACGTGCTGGACGAGCCGCGCATCAGGTTCATCGGCAACGTCGACTTCGGCGTGGACGTCAAGGCCGAGGAGCTGCGTCCGTTCTACGACGCGACGGTCATCGCCACCGGCGCCGACCGGGACCGCGACCTGGACATTCCGGGCATCGAGCTGCCGGGCAGCTTCGGCGCCGCCGACTTCGTCTCCTGGTACGACGGTCACCCGGACGTGCCCCGCGAGTGGCCGTTGACCGCGACAAGCGCCGCCGTGCTCGGCGCCGGGAACGTGGCGATCGACGTCGCCCGGATCCTCGCCAAGACCGCGGACGAACTGCTCGAGACGGAGATCCCGGACAACGTGCACCGCGGGCTCGCCGCCAGCCCGGTCACCGACGTGCACCTGTTCTCGCGGCGCGGCCCGGCGCAGGTCAAGTTCACCCCGATGGAACTGCGCGAGATGGACGACTCGCCGAACGTCGAGGTCGTCGTGCACCCCGAGGGCATCGAGTTCGACGAGGGCAGCATGGCCACGATCCGCGGCAAGCGCAGCATCAAGATGTGCGTGGACATCCTGCAGAACTGGGCGGCCCGTGAGCCGCGCGGCAAGCAGCACCGCATCCACATGCACTTCCTCGAGGCGCCGGTGGCGATCCTCGGCGTGGACGGCGTGACCGGGCTGCGCACCGAGCGCCAGGAGCTGACCGGCGACGGTTCGGTCCGCGGCACCGGCGAGTTCACCGACTGGGACGTGCAGTCGGTGTACCGGGCCATCGGCTACCGCAGCCGGCCCATCGCCGACCTGCCGTTCGACGAGCGCAGCGCGACCATCCCGCACGCGCAGGGCCGCATCCTGGACCTTGACGGCGACCGGGTGCCGGGCATGTACGCCACCGGGTGGATCAAGCGCGGGCCGGTCGGCCTGATCGGGCACACCAAGAAGGACGCCAACGAGACGATCGCCAGCCTGCTCGCCGACCTGCCGTCGCTGCCCGCCGCGGAACGCGAGGACGTGCTCGGCTACCTGCACAACCGGGGTATCAAGTTCACCACGTGGGCGGGCTGGCAGCTGCTCGACGCGCACGAGATCGCGCTGGGGCAGCCGCACGGCCGCGCCCGCATCAAGGTGGTCCCGCGCGACCACATGATCGGGTTCAGTCACCGGTAACCTTCCGGCATGAAGAAGGCGACCCGCCGGCTCGCGCTCTGGCGGGCCGACCTCGACGGCGGTGTGTGCGCCGCCCCCGAGGAGTGTGTCGAGGTGCTGCGCGATCGCGGGCCCATCTCGCTCGTCCTGGAACACCAGGCGTACGGGATGACGCCCGCGACGCGCACCTTCGAGACGGCCCTGCGCCAGGACATCGAGTGGCAGTTCGGCGACATCGTCTGGCCGGACGAGGTACGCCCCGGCGTGTTCGCCACCGTGTCCTGGCAGGCCGGCCGCCCCGACGAGGTGGTCGTGCGGACCACCGCGATGGAGGAGCCAATCCGCGTGGACGGCGTCGACTACTTCCACGAGTACGACCCGCGGGTGGTCACCAGGGAGTTCGAGGCGGGCACGTCGAACCGGGGGCAGGTGCTGTACGCCGTACGCAAGCATGGTCGTGTCTTTGATGACGGAAGCGCGGTGCTCGCCGAGGCCGGGTTAGCCGCGCGCACCGGCCTCGGACGCGGCAGTCGCGGGACGTTTCTGCTGCGTAACGCCCTCGACCAGCTGATCCGCGAGGGGTATCTGACCCGGGTGACCGGCAGCCTCGACGCGTCCGGCTACCCGGCGTATCCGGCGGTCGGGGGCCAGAAGACCGCCGACATGTTGTTCTACGCGCCGATGGTGGAGCCCGCGCCGTACCCGGGTGAGGAGGAGGCGGGTCGCGAGTATTGGGTGAGCGGTTTCGTGCGCAAGCTGCCGCGCGGGGCGCAGCCGTCGGAGCGGCAGGTGGCGCTGCACGAACAGGTGACCGAGACGGAGCTCGAGCCCGGCTACACGTTCGTCAAGAAGCATCGCCGTAACACCTGACAGACGCTTGGTGCGACGCGGACCGGGATACCTCTCGCCTAACATCTAGCCTGGGTCGGTCAAGCATTCCAGTCCTGCGGAGGACATCGGTGTCTGACAATACATCCGAGTCGATCAGACGGCTGTCGCTTCATCGATAATCTTCGGAGCGTCGATGGGCGGCGGCCGTTTACCGCTCGCTATGACGGTCGTGACCGCTGGCTGCGCCTCGTGACCGTGACGGCAGACCTACGCAGGTCCGAGGGGTTCCGCACCGGAAGCCATGGGCGCGCCGTCCTCGCTCACCGGTAGGGCGCGGGCCCACAGCTCCTGGAAGTGCTGGACGCGGTGACGCACGGTCTCCTCGTTCAGGAGCAAGCGGGTGGTCAGCCGCCAGGGAGAACCTGGTAGCTCGCTCCTCATGACCGGGGTCGTTTCGTAGCAGATCTGTTCGTCGAAGATGACGTAGTCCGACAGCCCGCCGTCCTGGGCCGCGTCACTCGCCACCAGGACACGGACCTCAATCCCTGCGTTTCTCTGCATCCCGAGAATCGGGATCAGTTCGGGATCGGCAGCCGCCGTGGTGGATTCGACAATGAAGATTCGACGGGCTACGACATCCCGGCGAGTAGCGGTGCGTTGCAGGTCGAGATAGCGAGCGCCGAGGTCGCTGAGCCAGAATCCAGCCTCGAAGCCCACGTTGGTCTTGATCACCGCCCAGCTTGTGGCGTACAGCGACGCGCTGGTTCCGCGCGCAAGGGCGAGCAGAAACTCACGGTCCTCGCCGTCGTAGTACAACTGATGACCGTCGGCCAAGGACTGGATGGTCGTCGCCAGCCGTTGTGTCTCGCTGCTCGCCAGTGCCCGAACCAGGGGACCCGCTTCCGAGGTCAGATGCGAGGAGCGACGGATCAGCTGTTTGAGCAGGTCGGGGTGAATCGCCGACCGATCGATCTCGGCTATCAACTCGGTCGCCTCGTCGACGCTTTGGAAACCGCGACGGATCATCTCGCGCAAGTCCTGTATCGCCTCGCGGTGCAGCCGGTCGGACTCGTCGAAACGGTGTTCGACGTCCGCCAGGTACTGCGCCAGAAGCGTGACGCCGCCGATGATGAAGGTGATGATCAGCTGCTCGGCGACCGTCACGTTGAGCACGTTGTCCAGCAGTTCCGAGCCACTGAAGCCGACGAAGCCGGTGAGAAGCGTCCACCCGATCTTTCGCCGGAGGGTTGTGCCGTGGGTCATCCCGGTTCTCCCTCTGTTACCGGGATGATATCGACGAATCAAAAGGCTTCGATAAAACGGACGCGCGCTCCCGGTCGCAACTGGGCCGCCCGGTCCGCCGACTCCGGGGTGAGCACGGCGATCACCGGATAGCCGCCGGTCACCGGATGGTCGGACTGGAACAGGATCGGGCGGCCGTCCGGCGGGACCTGCACCGAGCCACGCACCACACCCTCGGTCGGCAGTTCCTCGGGGCGGGCCCGGGCCAGAGCCGGACCATCCAGCCGTACGCCCACCGAGTCGCTCGCCGGAAGCACCACGTACTCGGCGCTCAAGAACGTCTCGACCGCCGCCGGGGTGAACCAGTCGTCGCGTGGTCCCAGGTCGACCTCCAGCGGTCCTTCGCGCCGGGTTGCGTCTCCGGCGGTTGGCGCGCCCAAGGGCGTACCAATGGGAAGAATGTCGCCGGCGGCCGGCTGCGGTGGGCCCACCCGGCCGATCCGGTCGGTCGAGCGCGAGCCCAGCACCGGCGGCACGTCGAAACCGCCCCGCACGGCCAGGTAGCTGCGCAGACCAAGCTTCGGCATGGTGACCGCGACGGTCGCGCCGGCCGGCACGGACACCACCTGCTCCACGCCGGTCGGCTCGCCGTCGACCGTGAGCACCGCGTCGGTCCCGGTCAGCACGGCCAGCGCCGGCTCGTCGAAAACCACGCGCAGGCCGCCCAAGGTGCATTCCAGGACCGCGGCCCCCGGCTGGTTGCCCACGAGAGCGTTGGCCCTGCCGTACGCCTCCCGGTCCACCGCCCCCGACCGGGGGACGCCCTGGTGCGCGTGTCCGAGGCGGCCCGCGTCCTTCAGCACGGTCAGCGGTCCGGTCCGCAGAATCCTCATCGCGTCTCCGCCTCGAAGGTCACCGTGGCGCCGGGCAGCAGCAGGGCCGGTTCGGCGCCGTCCAGGTCCCACAGGTGTTCGCCGGTGCGGCCGATGAGCTGCCAGCCGCCGGGGCTGTCGGTGGGGTAGACGCCGGAGAACCGGCCCGCCAAGCCGACCGATCCGGCCGGGACGCGGGTGCGCGGCGACTCGCGGCGGGGCACGTCGAAGACCGGGTCGCCGCCGGTCAGGTAACCGAAGCCGGGGGCGAAGCCGGTGAACGCGACCGTCCACGGCGTGCCGGTGTGCCGGGCCACCACCTCGCCCGGGGTCAGCTGGAGCAGGGCGGCCACGTCGGCGAGGTCGGGGCCGTCGTAGACGACCGGGATCCGCACCGCACGGGCCGGCGCGGCGGCCGCTTCGGAGGTGTCCCGGCTCTCGACCGCGGCGCGCACCGCGTCCGGGCTGGTCACCGCCGGGTCCAGGTGGATCAGCACGGTGCGGGCGGCGGGCACCAGATCGGTGACTCCGGGCAGATCCGCGGCGCTCAGGGAGGCGTACAGGGCAATCGCCTGACTCAGATCGTTCAGCTCGACCAGCACGGCCTCGCGGCCACAGCGCAGAAACCGCGTCACGCGAAGGCCTCCACGCGTACGCCCTGGGCCCGCAACGCGTCGCCGACGGCGCGCGCCATCGCGACCGCGCCCGGCGAGTCGCCGTGCACGCAGATCGACTCGGCCTGCACCATCAGCGTCGTCCCGTCGGTGGCGACCAGGGTGCCCTCGGTGACCAGCCGGGCCATCCGGGCGGCCACCACGACCGGGTCGTGCAGGACCGCACCTTCGTCGCTTCGTGGGACCAGCGTGCCGTCGTTGCGGTAGCCGCGGTCGGCGAACGCCTCGCGCACGGTCCGCAGCCCCTTGTCGGCCGCGAGCCGCAGGAACGCCGAGCCGGGCAGGCCGAGGACGGGCAGCTCCGGGTCGTAGCGGCGGACCGCCTCGACGACCGCGGCGGCCTGCTGCTCGTGATGCACGATCGTGTTGTACAGCGCGCCGTGCGGCTTCACATACCGGACCCGGCTGCCGGACACGCGGGCCAGGCCGTCCAGCGCGCCGATCTGATACAGCACGTCGGCGATCAGGTCGTCGCTCTCGTAGTCGATGAACCGGCGGCCGAAGCCCGGCAGATCCCGATAGCCCACCTGAGCCCCGATACTCACGCCCTGCTGAGCCGCGCGCTCGCACGCGGCCAGCAGCGTACGCGGATCGCCGGCATGGAAGCCGCAGGCGATGTTGGCGCTGCTGACCACGTCGAGCATGGCGGTGTCGTCGCCGAGCCGCCACGACCCGAAGCTCTCACCCAGGTCACTGTTGAGATCCATGCGCTCATTGTCGACCCGTTCGGTCGGCCGCGATGCCCCGCCGCGGCCATTTCCGGCCGTCCCGCGTCGCGGTGCCCCGGCGTACGTCATCGAACGTAGCCGGGGATCAGCGCGCGGACGGACGCGCGGCGCGGTGTCCCGGGTGGAGGGTGGCGGGCATGAAATCCTTCCGACTCGGCCCTCGTACGCGCAAGGGTGTGCTGGTGGTTCACATCGCGTTCGCCGGCGCGTGGATCGGCCTCGACGTGGCCATGGCGGTGGTCGTCTTCACCGCGCTGTTCACCGACGATGCCGGCACCCGCGCGCTGTGCTATCAGGCGCTCCACCTTTTCGTGGTCTGGCCGCTGTTCACCGCGGGCGCCGTCTCCCTCGTCAGCGGCGTGCTGCTGGGGATGGGCAGCAAGTACGGCCTGGTGCGGTACTGGTGGGTCGCGGTGAAGCTGGGCTTGAACATCGTGCTCACCGGGCTGGTGCCGCTCGCCCTGGCGCCGGGCGTGTCGGAGCTGAACGAGACGGGCCGGGATCTCGCGGCCGGGCACGCGCTGACGACCTCGATCGGCAACATGATCTACCCGCCGATCGTCTCCCCGGTGGCGCTGCTCGTCGCCCTGGTGCTGGCGGTGTTCAAGCCGTGGGGCCGCATCCGACGATCGGGCCTGGCATGATTCGCTACCGCATCGAGGTCGAATACGTGTCGGCCGCCGCGTTGGCCGAGCCCGCGGGCCACCTGATCGCCCGGCGGATTCGGACCCCTGCCCGGAAACGTTTCTGGCAACGCAAAATGGTCATGCGGGCGCAGAGCACGCGGCCCGGTTGTGCGGGCCGGATGGGCTGGCCACAGTGAGGCCATGGACTGGACTTCGGCAGGAGCTTTCTTCAAGGACCCGACCTTCGACTACGAGACCCGCATCGCCCTCGGCGCGGTCTCCCAAGGCGTCGGCGACGCGGGGCTGGTGCTCGCCACCATCGGGCGGATCGCGGACGGTGACGCGCAAAGCTGGTTCGACGCCTGGGTCGCGGCCGCCGAGGAGGCCGACCACCTCGCCGCCAGCACGTATTTCGCCAAGGCACTCGTGGTCGCGGACGCGCTGGCGACGGACCCGGCGGACACCTTCCAGCGGCAGGTCGCGGCGTGGGAGGCGTACGCGGGGGAACGGAAGTTTGTCCGGATCGATGTGCCCTACGAGGGTGCCACGCTGCCGGGCTACCTGCTGCGGCCGGATGACACCGGGGCGAGACGGCCGACGCTGGTCATGACGAACGGCAGCGACGGCTCGATGGCCGGCCTCGTCGGCTACGGCGCGGGGGCGGCCCTGGAACGCGGCTGGAATGCCTTCCTGTTCGACGGGCCCGGTCAGCAATCCATGCTTTTTCAGCGCGGTGTGCCGTTCCGCCACGACTGGGAGGCCGTCCTCACCCCGGTCATCGACGCCCTCGTGACCCGGCCGGACGTGGACGCCGACCGGCTGACCGGCTACGGCATCAGCCAGGGCGGCTACTGGCTGCCGCGGGCGCTGGCCTTCGAGCATCGCCTCCAGGCCGCGGTCGTGGACGGCGGCGTGGTCGACGTTTCCCGTACGTGGAACAAGAATCTGCCGCCGCAGATGCTCGACCTGTTGCGGGGCGGGGACAAGGACACGTTCAACGGGATCATGGCGAGCATCGGCGGGGATCCGGCGCAGGCGCGGGAGTTCGCCTTCCGGAGCCGGCCGTACGGGCAGGACAACCCGTTCGACACGTTCCGCGTGGTGCAGCAGTTCCGGCTGGGCGACGAGATTCAGAACATCCGTACGCCCATGCTGGTGCTCGCGCCGGACGACGACCAGTTCTTCGCGGGGCAGTCGCAGGAGCTGTACGACCGGCTGCCCGGCGCGAAGAAGCTTGTTCGTTTCACGGCCGCTACCGGCGCGAACTGGCATTGCCAACCGCTGGCTCGCCGGGAGACGCATCGGCGGATGTTCGAGTTCCTGGCCGGGTGAGCAGGACCACCGCGAAGACCACGAGCCAGACGCTGAAAAGCACGTACCCGAGGAAGTTCGTGAAGTCGACGCCGGGCACGCCCAACGGCGAGACCACCCCGGTGAGGACCAGCACGGCCGCCACCCCGCCGAGGGCGACGAACCAGAGACCGGCCAACGAGCGGCCCAGCGCGGCCAGCACCAGCAGGATCCAGGCGGCGGTCAGCGCGTAACCCAATGTCTCGCCGATCAGCGTGCCGAGGAGGCGGTGCGCGGTCTCGAACGCCGACACGTCACCGGCCGAGGCGTACCCGGGAACCAGAAGCGGCCAGCGCGACAGGCCCACCACCTGGACCACCGCCGCGGCCATGCCGACCGGCACCGCGATCCGCATCGCGCGGTTGCGGGCCAGTTTCCCCACACCGACAGCGATCGGGGCGAACAACGCGGCGGACAGCGCGAGCACGACGAACCAGCCCACCACCGCGCGCTGCGAAGCGGTGAACGCGGCCAGGATCTCGCCGCTGGGCTTCTGCAGGACGTCCGGGTAGTCGAAGACGCTGCCCAGCGCGAAGAAGGCGACATTCGTGAGAACGGCGGCGGTGATCAGCAGCGCCGCGGTCAGCTTGCGGTTCATGCGAAAACCTTTCCGGGGGTACGGGCGGAGGCCGCGATACGGCGGACGAGGTCGTTGTCCGGGTGCTCGGCGAGGTGGTCGCGGGCCAGCACGTCCACCCGGTCGAGGTCGCCGGCCAGGTAGGCGCGGGCGATCGCCACGGTCTGCCGGTCCCGCGGGGTGACCGCGGTGGCCTGCGCCGCGGCGAGCAACCGGAGGGCTGTCTCCACGAGTAGGTCGGTCATGGCACCCAGCGAAGCCGCAATGGCTGACGCGACGCTGACGCGGCGGACTTATGCTGCGTCAGTGCTGACCGTGGCGGTCCTCGGCCCGGTTGACCTGCGCCGCGACGGTGTGCCGGTGGCCGTCCCGGCCGGGAAGACGACCGAGTTGCTGATCCGCCTCGCCCTGGAGGCGGGGCGGCCGGTGCGCGCCGAACGCCTGATCGAGGACCTGTGGGCGGGCGAGGCGGTCGGCGTCGCGCGCAACACGCTTCAGGTGAAGGTGTCGAAGCTGCGCCGCGCGCTGGGCGACCCGGCGCTGCTCGGCGGCGGCCCGGCCGGATACACGCTGCACGTCGGCCCGGAGGCGGTGGACGCGTTGCGGGCGCTGCGGCTGGAGCCGGGCGCTTTCACGCTGTTCGACGGCGACGAGATCCTGCCGGACGCGGGCGACGGCGACTGGGCGGTGCCGTGGCGGGCCCGGCTCGAGCAGGCGCGGCTCACGCTGGCCGAGGCGCACTACGCCGACGCGGGCGGCGCGGACATCGGCGAACTCGACGCGCTCGTCACGGCGTACCCCACGCATGAAGGCCTGTGGCAGCTGCTGGTCGCGGCCTGGTACCGCGACGGCCGGGCGGGGGAGGCGCTCGAGGCGTACCGGAGGGCCCGGTCTTCTCTGATGGCCGAGCTGGGCATCGAGCCCGGGCCGGGACTGCGCGACCTGCACCAGCGGATCCTCGCGCAGGCGCCGCTGCGGGGGAACCTCCCGGCGCTGACCGCCCCGCTGATCGGCCGCGACGCCGACCGCACCGCGCTTTCCGGGCTGCTGGCCACCCATAGGCTGGTGACGCTGGTCGGGCCGGCCGGGGTGGGCAAGACACGGCTCGCCGTGGACACGGCCCGCGGCGAGGGCGGCTGGCTGGTGCGGCTGGAGTCCGCCGGGCCGATCTGGCAGGCGATCGGGGAGGCACTCGACCTGCCGGAGGCGACCGAGGCGATGGTGCTGGACCGGCTGCGCGGCCATCGGACCCTGCTGGTGCTGGACAACTGCGAACATCTGGTGGACCGGCTGATCCCGGTCGTGGAACGCCTTCTGAGCGACGTTGCCGGGCTCACGATGCTGGCCACCAGCCAGGTGCCGCTCGGGCTTCCCGGCGAGACCACGTACGCCGTGGAGCCGTTGCCGCCGGACGACGCCGCCCGGCTGTTCCGCGAACGCGCGTCCCGGCACCGCGCGATCGGCCCGGACGAGGACGTCGCCGCGGTGTGCCGGGCGCTGGACGGGCTGCCGCTGGCCATCGAGCTCGCCGCGGCCCGGGCGAAGGCGTTGCCGGTGCCCGAGATCGCGCGCCGCCTGGACGACCGCTTCGCGCTGCTGACCGACCCGGCCAGCCGCCGCCCGGCCCGGCAGCGCACCCTGAGCGCGGCCATCGGCTGGAGCTACGACCTGCTGTTCCCGGACGACCAGCGCGGGCTGTGGGCGCTGTCCTGTTTCGCCGGCGGCGCCCCGCTGGCGGGCGCCGAGCACGTGCTGGCCGCGCTCGACGTGCCGGCGCCCGCCGCCCTGGACGCGCTGGACCGGCTGGTGGACCGGTCGCTCGCCACCGCCGAGGTGACCGGCGACGCGGTCCGTTACCGGTTGCTGGACAGCGTCCGCGACTACGGACGCGGCCGGGCGCACGCGGCCGGGGCCGGCGACCTCGCTGCCGGCGCCCACGCGGCCTGGTATGCCGCTGCCGCGGCGGGGGCCGATTCCCGGGGTCCCGGGCAGGGCCGTCATCTGGCCTTCGTGCGCGCCGAGCGTGCCGACATCGACGCCGCCGTGGCCTGGGCGGTGGAGCACGATCCGGTGCTGGCCCTGCGGATCGTCAACGGGTTCGGCTGGGCGTGGATTTTCCTGGGCGCCGGCGCGGAAGCGGCCCGCCGCAGCCGTGCGGTGCTCGCCGCGGCCGGCCCGGACGCCGCCGTCGAGGACCGGGTGGACGCGCTGTTGTTCGCCGGCTGGTTCGAGGCGTCCGGCGGCGATCTGGACCGCGCCTTCGTGGACGTGCGCGCGGCCCGCCAGATCGCGCCGCTGCCGCGTACCGGACTGTTTCTCGCCTTCCTGCACACCCAGCAGGGCCGTCCGGCCGAGGCCCTGGACGCCCTGCCCGTGCTGGACGGCTGGGAGGCGGGCGCGGGCAAGCTCATCGAGGCGTGGGCGAGCATCGCGCTGGGCGACGTCGGGCGGGCACGGGCCGCCTGCGACGAGGCCCGGCGGGTCCTGGACGACGCCTGGGCGCTCGCGCACGCCGAGGCCCTGCTGGGCGGCCTGGCTCAGGCCGAGCACCGGTACGCCGAGGCGGTCGCGCACCTGAGCCGGGCCGCCGACGCCGCGGAGCAGCTCGGGTTCGGCGCCGCGTCCGCGTTGCACCTGGCGAATCTGGGCCGGGCGCAGCAGCAGAACGGCTCGGCGGAGGCGGCCTTGGCGACGCTGGACCGGGCCGCGGCCGCCGCCGGGACGGCCGGTGATCTGCGCACCGTGGCGCTGGCCCGGACCCGGCGGGCGCGGGTGCTGCGGGCCGTGGGCCGGATCGGCGAGGCGCGCGCCGAGCTACGGATCGCCCGCGACTGGTACGCCTCGGCCGGTGGCGGCGACGGGGACCTGCTGTCCGCCCAGCTCACGGCCCTGATCGACGGGGACGCGGCGGGGCTGGAACGGGTCCTGGCGGCGGCGCGGGCGGCCGGCGACGGTGAGGTGGAGATGCTGGCGCTGGACGCTCTCGCCCGCATCACCGGCGACCCGCGGCTCCGGGCCGAGGCGGACGCGTTACGCCCGGCCGTGCGGCACCTGGTGACCGACGCCGACCTTCTCTGAATCATCTGGAACGGCCGCACGGCCGGGCGATCGGGGGGAGACATCCGGCCGCGCGGCCGTTCCGAGACAAGCGTATGGCGGCCGCCGTCCGGAGATGCATGAGTTGCGCCACGTCGATTGCGTCACCCCCCGGCAGGAGCCCGCCCGGACGGCCATATTGGACAGGAGCGAGGCGGTGATGGCCCGGCGATCACGCGGTCGCGGTGGTGAGGCCGCCGCGGCGCCGCGCCCGGCTGGCCGGAACGACCATCGGGGTGTCCGTCTCCGGATCGTTCATCACCCGGCACGGAATGCTGAACACCCGCTCCACGAGCTCGGCAGTCATCACCTCGGCGGGCGCGCCCTGCGCCAGGATCGCGCCGTCGCGCATCACGATCAGTTCGGTGGCGTACCGGCAGGCGTGGTTGAGGTCGTGCAGCACGGCCACGATCGTGCGGCCCTGCTCGTGCAGTTCGGCGCACAGGTCGAGCACCTCGAACTGGTGCGACAGGTCGAGGAACGTGGTCGGCTCGTCGAGCAGCAGGATCGGGGTCTGCTGGGCCAGCGCCATGGCCAGCCACACGCGCTGGCGCTGGCCGCCGGACAACTCGTCGACGAAGCGGTCGGCCAGATCGGCGACCTCGGTGAGCCGCATGGCGTCGGCGACCGCGGCCTCGTCCTGCGGCGACCATTGCCGCAGCAGCCGCTGATGCGCGAACCGGCCACGCGCCACGAGTTCCTCGACCACGATCCCGCCCGGCACCACCGGCGACTGCGGCAGCATGCCGAGCTGTTTGGCGACCTGCTTCGACGAGTACGAGGCGATCGCCTGCCCGTCCAGGTAGACCGCGCCGGACTGCGGCTTCAGCACCCGGGCCAGCGAGCGCAGCAGCGTCGACTTGCCGCACGCGTTGGGGCCGACGATGACGGTGAACGAACCATCGGTGATCTCCACGTCGAGATTCGCGACCACCACCCGTTTCTCGTACGCCAACGTCAGCTCGCCGGCCCGCAAGCGCGTCATCGCAGCCTCTTCCTCTCGTGGATCAGCAACCAGGTCAGGTAGACACCGCCGAGCGCCGCGGTGACGATGCCGACCGGAATGTCGTTGGCCGGCAACGCGTTCTGGGCCGTCCAGTCGCTGGCGCACAGCAGCGCGGCACCCATCAGCGCGGCCGGCAGCACCCCGGCGCGCGGTGCGCGGGTGAGCCGGGCGGCCAGCGGGGGAGCGGCCAGCGCGACGAACGCGATCGGCCCGGCCGCCGCGGTGGCGCCGGCGGCGAGCCCGGCCGCGGACAGCGCGAGCATGATGCGGCTGCGCTCGACCGGCATCCCGTGCAGCGTGGCGGTCTCGTCGCCGAGGGCCAGCATGTCCAGGTGCCGCCCGTAGGAGAGGATGACCGGCAGCAGCACCGCCAGCATCACACCGACCAGCGCCACCTCGGTCCAGCCGGCGCCGTTGACGCTGCCGATCTGCCAGACCTGCGCCTCGAGGGCCTCGTCCAGCCGGGCCCGGTAGATGAGGTAGGAGTTGAACGCGTCGAGCATCGCGGACACGCCGATGCCCATCAGCACCAGCCGGAACGGTTGCACACCGCGGCGGAACGCGAGCAGATAGATGCCGACCGCGGTCGCGATGCAGCCGGCGACGGCACCGGCGGCGACCTGCAGGCCACCGCCGTGCATCAGCAGGATGACGATCAGCGCGCCGCTGGTCGCGCCCACGGTCAGGCCGACGAAATCGGGACTGCCCAAGGGGTTGCGGGTCAGGCCCTGGAAAATCGTGCCGCTCGCGCCCAGCGCCGCCCCGACCAGCAGGGTCACCAGGACCCGGGGGAGCCGCAGCTGGTAGACGATGAAGTCGGTTCCGGTGTCGCCCTGGCCGATCAGGCTGCGCAGCACGTCGGCGACCGGGACCGGGAAGTCGCCGGTGGACAGGTTCACCAGGGAGACGCTCAGCGCGACCAGCAGCATGCCGGTTCCGGCGATCAGCGTGCGCGGGTGCAGCCGCACCGAGAAACCGCTGCCGCGGCGCAGGACGATCTGGCGGCTCACCACACACTCAACTTCCGGCGGCGGCACAGCGCGATGAACAGGGGGGCGCCCAGGAACGCGGTGACCACCCCGACGGGCAGTTCGGCGGGCGCCACGAGAACGCGTCCCAGCACGTCCGACAGCAGCAGCAGGGTCGGGCCCAGGACCAGCGAGTAGGCCAGGATCCAGCGCTGATCCGAGCCGGTGAACAGCCTGGAGGCGTACGGGACGGCAAGGCCGAGGAACCAGATCGGGCCGGACGCCGCGGTGGCACCGCCGCACAGCAGCGTGATCGCGACCATGCCGAGGAACCGGATCCGGGCCGGGCGGGCGCCGAGCGAGGTGGCCGACTCGTCGCCCATGCTGAGCGCGTTGAGCTGGCGGCCCAGCGCGAGCGCGAGCACGATGCCCACCGCGATGAACGGCATGACCTGCACGATCGTGGCCGTTTCCCGATCGGCGAGCGAGCCAACGTCCCAGTGCCGGTAGCGGTCGAACGCCTCGCGCCTGGTGACCAGGACGGCCCAGACCAACGCGCCGAGCACCGACGTGAACGAGATGCCGGCCAGGATCTGGCGTTCCGGGGTGGGATTGCGGCCGGAACCGCCGAGCGCGAACACCGCTGCCGCACTCAGCGCGGCACCGGCGAAGGCGAACCAGACGTAGCCGGTGGCGCCGGCCACGCCCAGGTACGCGATCGCGAGCACCACGGCCGTCGAGGCGCCGAGGTTGACGCCGAGCAGACCAGGCTCGGCCAGCGGATTGCGGGTGAGCGCCTGCATGATCGTGCCGGCCAGGCCAAGGGCGGCGCCGACGCCGATGCCGAGCAGTGTCCGGGGCAGACGCAGCGAATGGACGATCACCGCGGCCGGCGAGCCGTCGTCGTGCCAGAGCACCTGCCAGACCACGCCGAGACCAAGCGAGCGGCTGCCCACCGCGATGCTCAGCGCGACCGCCACGACCAGGGCCGCGACACCCACCAGCAGGCCGGTCCACCGGCGACCGCCGCGGTCGGCGCGGGCCGGCGTCGTCGAAGGCGCCGGGAGCACGCCGGTGCCGGTTGTCAATGCCAACTCCGTCCATCCGCCTTCTGTAGTTAGGGAAGGCTAACCTACACTTCCGCCGAGGTCACCATCCGGGGCCTCCTCATCGCGAGAAAGGATCAGCCGTGCGGCTACCCCTCATCCGGCGGACCGCCATCGCGGCGGCGACCGGGCTTCTGCTACTTCTGGCAGCCTGCGGGGGCAATGCGGAGCCGCCGGCTTCGTCGTCCAGCGCCGCGCCGACCGACGCGTTCCCGGTGTCGATCGAGCACAAATTCGGCACCACCACCGTCAAGGCCGAGCCGAAGCGGATCGTCGTGGTCGGACTCGTCGAGCAGGACGCGTTGCTCTCGCTCGGGGTGGTGCCGGTCGCGACCACCGAATGGTTCGGCGAGAAGCCGGGCGCGATCTGGCCGTGGGCCACCGCCGCGCTGGGCAGCGCGCCGAAGCCGGAGGTGCTGACCAACACCGACGGCCTTCAGTTCGAGAAGGTCGCGGCGCTGCGTCCCGACCTGATCCTCGGGATCTACTCGGGGCTGACGAAGGAGGACTACGCGACGCTGTCGAAAATCGCGCCGACCGTGGCGCAGCCGAAGGACGCGGTGGACTACGGCGTCTCGTGGCAGGACCTCACGCGTACCGTGGGAACGGCCGTGGGACGCACCCAGCAGGCGGCGAAAGTCGTCAGCGACGTCGAGGCGAAATTCGCCGAGGCGAAGGCCGCACACCCCGAGTTCGCCGGCAAGACCGGGCTGATGGCGACCACGTACGAGGGGTACTACGTGTACGGGCCGCAGGACGCGCGCGGGCGATTCCTCACCGATCTGGGCTTCACGCTGCCGGCCGGGCTGGCCGAGATCACCGGCAAGGAGTTCGGCGCGAACCTGTCGAAGGAGCGCACCGACATGCTCGACACCGACGTGCTCATCTGGCTGGTCGACAAGTACGACACGGACAAGGCGAAGGTGCAGGCGGATCCGCTCTACGCGAAGCTGGCGGTCAAGACCGAGGGGCGCGACGTCTACCTGGAGAACGAGGAGCTGGTTGGCGGGGCCACCTCGTTCGTGACGCCGTTGAGCCTGCCGTTCCTGCTGGACAAGCTGGTCCCGCAGCTGGCCGCCGCGATCGACGGCAACCCGGCCACCCCGGTACGGCGCGCGACCGTCTGATGTGGAGGGGGATTCCGCGGAATCCCCCTCTTCCTCACGCCGCGACGGGCCGGGGCGACTCGAAGACGTCGGCGCCGAAGATCTCGTAGCGGATTCGTTCCGGCGCGACGCCCCGGTCCAGCAGATCGCGGCGGACGGCCTGCATGAACGGCAGCGGGCCGCACACGTAGATGTCGCTGTCGCCGGTCAACGGGATCCGGTACGGGTCGATCAGACCACTGTGGATGTCAGTGGCGTCGCGCGGCTCCTCGTACCAGAGCATCTCGTGGAACGAGCGCAACCGGGCGCCGGCCAGCGCGATGTCGTCGTGCAGGGCGTGCCGGGCCGGGCTGCGGTCGGCGTGCACCACTGTCACGTCCCGGGTGGGCTGGGTGCGGGCCACGTGGTCGAGGATCGACGCCATCGGCGTGATGCCCACGCCCGCGCTGATCAGCACCAGCGGGGTGAGGCCGGGGCTGAGAAGAAGACTGTTCCCGTACGGGGCACTCAGGCTCAGCGTGTCACCCGCCGCGACGGTGCGGTGCAGGTGGGTGGAGACCGCGCCGCCGGGCACCAGCCGGACGGTGATGCGCAGCGCGCCCGCCGCGGGCGCCTGAGACAGCGAGTACTGCCGCAGCTGCCGGCCGTCCGGGAGGTCGGCCGCGACCGTCACGTACTGGCCGGGGCGGAACTGCGGGGCGGGACCGCCGTCCGCCGGGGTCAGGATGAAGGAGACCGCGTCCTCGGCCTCCTCGCGGCGCTGCGCGACGGTGAACGAACGCCACGGCGACGCGTCGTCGACCCCGGCCGCGGCGTAGAGGCGGGCTTCCAGGCCGACCAGGCGGGTCGCGAACAGCCAGTAGACCTCGTCCCAGGCGGCGCCCACGTCCGGCGTCACCGCGTCGCCGAGCACCTCGGAGATGGCGCGCATCAGGTACTTGCCGACGACCGTGTACTGCTCGGGGCGGATGCCCAGGGCGGCGTGCCGATGCGCGATCCGGGCGGCGATCGCGTCGAACGACGGCCCCTCGCCGATGAGGTGGGCGCCGAACGCCGCGATCGCGCCGGCCAGCGCCCGGCGCTGCTCGCCGGTCGCCTGCGCGCTGCGGCTGAACAGGTTGAGCAGGTCCGGGTTCTCGCCGAGCATGGTCTCGTAGAACCGGCCCGCGATGGCGTCCAGATGCTCACCCACCGCGGGAAGCGTGGCCCGGACGACGGCACTGCTGGTTTCAGAAAGCACAATCTCTCCTAAGAGCTGGAGCGGCCGAGCGACAACAGCACCTCGCCGCTCGGCTTGCGGGTGAGGTCGCCGATGGTGACCTCGTCGAGGCTGGCGTAGAACGCCTCCTGTGCCTGCCACAGGGCACGCCGCAGACGGCAGGCGTGCCGCAGCGGGCACGCCGCCGGCTCGTCGCAGTCGACGACCTCCTCGTCGGCCTCGAGGGTCCGGACCACACCGCCGACGGACACGTTCACGGCGCCCTCGGCCAGGCTCACCCCGCCGTGCCGGCCACGGACCGTGTCCAGCAGGTTGAGGTGTTGCAACGTCTGCACCACCTTGGCCAGGTGGTGACGCGGGACGACCAGGGATTCGGCCAGATCGTCGATCGTGTGCCGGCCGTTCGTCGCGGCGGCCAGCATGAGCACGCGAAGGCCGATGTCGGTGGCGCGGTTCAGAAGCACGAGAGCGACGCTAGCAAAAGAGGACTCCGAGAGTCCTGTTTAGTGGAGATCACCACATCCTGGTCAGGTTCGGCCGCCGCTGCGGTAGGAAGAACCGATGTCCGAGCATCTTCTGTGGTCCGCGACCCCGGCGGCCGGCTGGCTCGAAGCGTTTCCGCTCGGTAACGGGCGTCTCGGCGCGATGGTGCACGGCGTGCCGGGCCGCGAGCACCTGCAGATCAACGACGGGACGGCCTGGTCCGGCAGCCCGCACAACGAGCGGATGAACAGCCGGATCGACCCGTCGGTGGCGGCGCGGGCGCTGACTGACGCGCGGGCGGCCATCGATCGCGGCGATCCGGCCGCAGCGGACCGGCGGCTCCGCGATGTCCAAGGTGGATGGTCGCAGGCGTACCTGCCGTTCGCGGACCTTCACCTGACCGTGGGGGATGCCGGCGTCGTCGAGGCGTACCGGCGGGAATTGGATCTGGCGACCGCGACCCATCGGGTGTCGTATCTGCTGGACGGCGCGCCGGTGCGGTGGAGCTGTTTCGTGTCGGCGGCGGATTCCGTGCTGGTGCTGCGGGTCGAGACGGAACGACCGGTGGACGTGGAGTGGCGGCTCGCGTCGCCGTTGCGGGTGCACGGCAACGAGGCCGACGAGCACGGTGCGTGGATGACCGTGCGGCTGCCCAGCGACATGCCGCCGCCGCACGAACCGGACCTCGAACCCGCCTGGGACGAAGCGGAGGGGGCGGCGCTGCGCGGGGCCGTGGTGGTCCGCGTCGCGCATGACGGACAGCGACGAGCCGGGGGTTCCGCGGGGGTGCGCCGGCTGGATCTGGTACTGGCCACCGCGACCACGTTCACCGGGATCGGGCTGCCGCCGGACGGGGACGAGACGACCGCGCGAGCCGTCGCCAAACAGGCCGTCGATCGGGCGCTCGGCCGGTCCGACCTGGCCGGACGGCATGAGCGGGAGCACGCGCGCCGCTATGGTCAGGTCGCGCTTGACCTCGGGCCGGTGGCAGCGGAACGGCCCACGGCGGAGCGGCTGACCGAACGGGACACGGGGCTGGCGGCGCTGCTCTTCGCGTACGGGCGGTACCTCGCGGTGTCCTCGTCGGCGCCGGGTGGGCTGCCGTCGACGCTGCAAGGGCTGTGGAACGACGACATGCGGCCGCCGTGGAGCTCGAACTACACCATCAACGTCAACACTCAGATGAACTACTGGGCGGCGGAGACGGCCGACCTCGCCGACACCCTCGAACCGCTGGTCGACCTGGTCGAGGCGCTGTCCGAGAACGGCGGCGCGACGCTTTACGGGGCGCGCGGCTGGGTCGCCCATCACAACACCGACGCGTGGGCGTTCACCGCGCCGGTCGGGCGCGGGCGGGCCGATCCGTCGTGGGCGTTCTGGCCGATGGGCGGGGTGTGGCTCACCTGGCTGCTGCACGAGCACCTGCGGTTCGGCGCGTCCGACGAGTTCGCCGCGAAGCGGGCCTGGCCGATCCTGCGCGGGGCGGCCGCCTTCTGCCTCGACTGGCTGCGCCCGAAAGCGGACGGAACCGTGGGGACCGTGCCGTCGACCTCGCCGGAGAACCATTACGTGGGGCCGGACGGGCGGGTGGTGGCGGCGGGCCGTTCGTCCACCATGGACCTGGTACTGATCGCCGGGCTGTTCGACGCGCTGGGCGGGCTGGCCGCGCGGCTCGGCGTCGACGATGACCCGGTGGTCGCCGAGGTGCGGCAGGTGCGGCCGCGGATTCCGGGGCCCGCGATCGGCGCCGACGGGATGGTGCCGGAGTGGATCGACGATCCGGCGCAGGGCGAGCCGGGGCACCGGCACCTCAGCCACCTCGTGTTCGCCTACCCGGGGGACACCCCGGACGACCCGGTGCTGCGCGGTGCGGTGTCACACAGCATCGACGATCGGGGCGAGGACTCCACCGGGTGGTCCCTCGCCTGGAAGCTCGCGCTGCGGGCCCGGCTGCGGCAACCCGGGCACGTGTCCCGGCTGCTCGATCTCATGATCCGGCCCGCCCCGCCGGAACGGGCCGGCGAGCACGGCGGGTTCTATCCCAACCTGATGGCCGCTCATCCGCCGTACCAGATAGACGGAAATTTCGGTTATGTGGCTGCGGTTGCCGAAATGCTGGTGCAAAGCCATCGTGGAGTGATCGAAATCCTGCCCAGCCTGCCCGCCGCCTGGAGCGAAGGGCGGGTCACCGGACTCGTCGCCCGGCCGGGCGTGTCGGTCGACATAGCCTGGAACCGGACCGGACCCACCGAAATCGGACTACGCGCGCGCCGCCCCGCCGGACGCACCACCGTGACCGTCGAGTTCGCCGGCCGCCGGACCACCGTCGATCTCACCCGAGGCGAACGTGTCATGGTCGAACTCGACACCTTCGCGCCGAAAGGAAGCGCCACGTGACCGCACCGTACGAGATCATCACGCCGCCCACCGGAGCCGAGCCGCCACGATCGCGCCTCACCTCCGACGCCGGCGTCCTCCCACTCGACGGGACGTGGCGTTTTGCCTGGTCACCCACCGCCGACACGGGCGCGGACCCGGCCGATGCGGGCACGTCGTGGCAGGAGATCCCGGTCCCGGCGAACTGGCAGCTGCACGGGTACGGCGAACCGGCGTACACAAATGTGCGTTTCCCCTTCCCGATCGATCCGCCGCGGGTACCTCGGCAGAACCCGACCGGGGAGTACCGCCGGATCGTGCGCCGGCCGCAGGAGTGGGACGGCGGCCGGGTGCTGCTGCGCTTCGACGGCGTCGACTCGTGGTTCGAGGTGTGGCTGAACGGTTCGCCGGTGGGGCGGTCGTCCGGCAGCCGGCTCACCGTCGAGTTCGACATCACCGACCGGCTGACCGGCGGCGACGACGTCCTGGCCGTCCGCGTGCACCAGTGGAGCTTCGCCAGCTACGTCGAGGACCAGGACCAGTGGTGGCTGTCCGGCATCTTCCGCTCGGTGGCGCTGCTGCACCGCCCGGCCGGCGGCATCGACGACGTGCACGTGGTGGCCGGCTACGACCATGCGACGGGCGCGGGTGTGCTGCGCGTCGAGGCGCGCAGCGACGCGGCGGTGACCTGGGAGCTGCCCGAGCTGGACCGGCGGGGCGGTGCCGGCGAGGAAGTGCGGATCGACGCCGTACGACCGTGGTCCGCCGAACAACCGCACCGCTACCGCCTGACCGTGTCCACCGCAGCCGAGACGGTCACGCTGGACGTCGGCTTCCGGACCGTGCACATCGAGGGCGACCGGCTGATGCTCAACGGCAGGCCGCTGACGTTCCGCGGGGTGAACCGGCACGACATCGACGCGCATACCGGGCGGGCCGTGTCACGCGCCGCGATGGAACGTGACATATCACAGATGAAACAGCACCACATCAACGCCGTACGCACGAGCCACTACCCGGCCGACCCGTGGTTCCTGGAGCTGTGTGACCGGTACGGGCTCTACGTGATCGCCGAATGCGACATCGAGACGCACGGTTTCTCGCTGGTCGACTGGCGCGGCAACCCGTCCGACGACCCGGCGTGGGCCGACGTCTACCTGGACCGGATGCGGCGCACCGTGGAGCGGGACAAGAACCTCGCCTGCGTCGTCATGTGGTCGCTGGGCAACGAGGCCGGCTGGGGACGCAACCTGGCCGCCAACGCCGAGTGGACCCGCGAGCGCGACCCGTCCCGGCCGATCCACTACGAGGCCGACCACGAGTGCGAGAGCGTCGACGTCTACAGCCGGATGTATCCGGTCTACGACGAACTGGACGCGATCGGCCGGCACGACGAGCCGCGGCTGGCCGATCCGGCCCGCGACGAGCACCGGCGCGGCCTCCCGATGATCATGTGCGAGTACGGGCACGCGATGGGCAACGGGCCCGGTGGTCTGTCCGACTACGAGGCGATCATCGACGCGTATCCGCGGCTGGCCGGCGGCTTCATCTGGGAGTGGGTGGACCACGCCCTCTACCGCGACGGGTCGTACCTCTACGGCGGCGACTTCGGCGAGCCGGTGCACGACGGGTCGTTCGTGGTGGACGGGCTGGTCTTCCCGGACCGGACGCCGTCGCCCGGCCTGACCGAGCTGGCCGCGGTCATCAACCCGGTGCGGCTGCGGGTGGACGCGGACGAGCTGGTGGTCGAGAACCGCTGGAGCTTCAGTGATACCTCACATGTCACGTTCGAGTGGTCGCTGACCGTGGACGGCGACGAGGTGGCGTCGGGGCCGGTGGAGGTGCCGGCCGTGGAGCCGCTGTCCGTCGCGCGGGTGCCGCTGCCGAAGACCGCGCTCGACGCCGGCCGGGTATCGACGGCGGGATCGCAGCCGGCCGTGCACACCGGCGACCGCTGGCTCACCGTGACCGCGACCTTCGGCGACGAGCGAATCCCGGCGCGCGCGCAGGCACGTCGAGGGGCGCCGGACGCGCTCGCGGTGGGTCGAGGGTCATATGGCGCGCTTGGCTTCGGTGCAGCGTCGTCTGGCGTGCGGGTCGCGGGTCGAGGGCCGACCGACGCGGCCTCGATGCGTCGAGAGGCGCCGCGCGCGGTCTCGGTCGACGGGTTCGAGCCCGCCCGGTCGCCGAAGCGGCTCGGGCCGTTCGAGGTGGCCTCGTTCGGGCTGGACGCGTGGCGCGCGCCGACCGAGAACGACCGTTTCGCCGGCCGCGGCGCGACGATCTCGATGGAGCAGCGGTGGCGTGCCGCCGGGCTCGACCTGCTCAGCGGGCATCTCCTCGAACGCGGTAAGGTCCGCTACGGCTCACCGGGGCTGGACAGCGGCTTCGACCTCGCCTACTCGTGGGCGGCCCGCGGTGACGACCTGCGCCTCGAGGTGGACATCACGCGCCGCGGCGAATGGCGGTTGCCGCTGCCCCGGCTCGGCATCGTGATCGCGCTGCGCACGCCGGACCCGGGTGCGGTCGGCTTCGAGTGGCTCGGCCTGGGCCCGGGGGAGAGCTATCCCGACTCGCGGGCGGCGGCGTGGCACGGCCGGCACCGCATGACCGTGCGGGAGGCTCAGACCTCATATGTGATACCTCAGGAGAACGGCAACCGCTCCGAGGTGAGCTGGATCAACCTGTCCGGCCTGCGCATCGAGGGGGATCAGACGTTCGACGTCGCGGTGCGGCCCTGGTCGACCGCTCAGCTCGAGCAGGCGCGGCACGCCTCCGAACTGGCCGAGGAGGATTTGCTCTACGTGCACCTGGCGGCCGGCGTCACCGGCCTCGGCTCGGCGAGCTGCGGCCCGCCGGTCCGGCCGTCCGCGATGTTCGAGACCGCCCACACACACCTGGGCTTCACGTTCCGAGCGTGAGCGTCAGCGTTCCGAGCGGGATGACCGTCCCGCTCGGGACCAGGCGGCAATCCGGCACCGTGAACAAGGCGAACGTCTCCGCGACCGGCGCGGTGAGGCCCCGGCTCACCAGCACCTGAGCCAGCACCTCCCGCCGGACGGTGCAGGACGGGTCGGTCCGCGGCGGTTCGGGTGGATCCGTCCAGGCCGGCAGGGGCGCGGTGGCGAGCAGCACGGTCGCCGCGGCTTCGATCAACATGGTGTCCCTCCCTCATCACCCCAAAGGCTGCGATCCGGGCTTCCCGCCGTGCCATCAGCGCATGCGCGTATGGCGCCGGCCGCGGTCTTGTGTCTCTATGGGATGGGGAGGAAACACCTATGCCTGGCATGACCATCACCGATCGCGACATGCGGGCGATGCTGGAGATCGCGAACACCGAGGACCGTTCCGGCGGCAGCCCGCTTCCCGGCTCGGTGATGGCCGGCCTGTTCGAGCTGATCGGCTGCGACAACGTGACTTTCGCCCAATGTGACACCGAGCGCCGGGTGCAGATATTCGACCAGGAGGAGGGACTGATCTACAGCGTTACGCCCGAGGAAGAGGCCGAGCTGGACCGGGCGTTCTGGCGCCACTATTGGAACAGCCGCGGATGCTGCTACCCCGACGTCACGGGCGACCTGACCACGGTGACCACGATGGCGGATTTCTATTCCGATCGTGAGCTGCTGGCCAGCCCGATGTACAACGAATTCCTCAAGCCGGTCGGGTACCGCGAGATGATGCTCTGCCTGCCCAGCCGGCCCGGCCGGGTGCTACGGGTGATTTTCTGGCGCGGCAGCGGAAACAACTTCACGGAGCGCGACCGCGGCCTGCTGACGCTTTTACGCCCGCACCTCCACCGCATCTATCGCGCCGGCCGGGACCGGACCGACATTCTCACCGCCCGGCAGCGGGAATTGCTCGGCCTGGTCGCGGCCGGTCACACGAACGTTCAGATCGCTCGCCGCCTTTACATTTCCGAGCCGACCGTCCGCAAGCATCTCGAGAACATTTTCGCGAGGCTGGACGTGTCGAGTCGTACGGCCGCGGTCTCCAAGGTTTTCGGCATTGATCGGTGATGCCGCCCGCCGGAGAACCGGCGAGCGGCACCGACGTCGTCACTCGCCGCTAGGGGCTGTCAGAGTCACGCCCAGGCCTACCGGCGTACCGAAATTGGGGGTGCCGTCGGCGTTCCAGGAGATCTTCTGCGCTCTCGTGGACCGGTTCATGTCGCAGTTCCCGCGCGAGTTGCTGGTGGCGTGGTAGACGATCCAGTCCTCGGTGCCGTCGGGCGACTTGAAGAAACCGTTGTGGCCCGGGCCGTACACGGCCGCCGCGTTGTTGCGCTGGAACACCGGCTGCGACGACTTGACCCACGACGACGCGCTGAGCGGGTCACCGCCGTTGTAGGTGAGGATGCCCAGCTTGTAGTCCGGCGTGGAGCAGTGCGACGCGGAGAACACGATGAACGTCTTCCCGCCCCGCTGCAGCACCTCGGCGCCCTCGTTGACCGCCCCGCCGACCGTCTCCCAGCTGTACGTGGGGGTGGACAGCACGTGCCGGGTCCCGGCGGCGGTCCACGGGTTGGACAGCTCGCGGATGAAGTTCGGCTGCGACCCGTTGTAATACGTACCCAGCAGGTACAGCTTGCCGTTGAGCTGCAGGATGCTCGGGTCGAGCTCCCACGTGTTGTTCTGCGTCGGGTCGAGCAGGTCGGCCTTGAACGAGTACGGGCCCATCGGGTTGGTGCCGGACGACTCGAGTACGTGGATGCGCTGGGTGCCCAGGTTGTACGGCTCCTGGCCGGCCACGTAGTACAGATACCAGTGCCCGTTGATCAGGTGGAACTCGGGCGCCCACATGGTGCCGGCGCCGTTCGGCCGGGTCAGCGTGAAGATGGTCTGGTCGGCGGCCGACGCGAGCCCGCCGAGGGTGGCCGAGCGGCGCATCGTGATCGTGTTGTTCCAGGTCGTGGTCGCCAGGTAGTAGAAGCCCTGGTAATAGGTGAGCCACGGGTCGGGGCCCTGCGTCTTCAACGGGTTGGTGAAAGTGTGCGCGGAGCCGGTGGGGAACCCGGACAGCTGCCACACCCGGCCCGCCGCGGTGCTGCACGGCAGCTGAACCAGCCCGGCCGTGCTGCCGGACGCCGCGACGCACTTGCTCGAATGCGCGGCCGCCAGGTTGAACGTGTTGGTACCGACCGCCCGCAACTGGAACCGCTGGTTGGTCTGGCTGTTGCAGGACCACTGGATGATCTGCGCGTTGTCGGCGGTGCTCGCGCCGGACACGTCGACGCAACGGCCGCCCCCGGTGGCAATCGTGTACGTGTCGGACGTGCCGGACACCGGGGTGAGGGTGAACGACACTCCGCACGCCGCCTGGGTCAGCTGCAGCCCGTTGGTGGTGGCACCCCCGGGCACGGTGACGCAGTTGCCGTTCGCGGTGTTGACGATCGTGGAGGTGAACGTGACCGCGGCGTCCGCGCGGCCGGGGATGAGGAGGAGACCGAGCACCAGCAGGAGCGCTGCGGCGCATTTTCTGACCATGCTGCTACCTCCGGACGGGGTGGGAGGGTGGAACCGACGGGCGCGGGGAGGCACGCGGCGGTCGACGTTCCGAGCAGTACAGCGAAAACCTTTTCAGAAGGATTTTCCTCCGTCAACGACCGAAATGTTTTCGGTCAGACGACCGTCCTTTTCGGTGTACTCTGCCCCGGTCTCCGGGCAGACCCAGACGCCGCCGTCCTCGGCGACGAGCGGCCGGCCCGAACGGCCGACCCACCCGACTCGCCGCGCCGGGACGCCGACCACCAAGGCGAAGTCCGGCACGTCCTTGGTAACCACCGCGCCCGCCGCGACAAGCGCCCAGCGGCCCACCGTCACCGGGGCGACGCACACCGCGCGGGCGCCGATCGCCGCGCCCTCGCCGATGGTCACCCCGACGGTCGTCCAGTCGTCGTCGGTCTTCAGGCGGCCGGACGGGGTGACCGCGCGCGGATACTCGTCGTTCGTCAGCACCGCGGCCGGGCCGATGAACACGCCGTCACCGAGGACCGCCGGTTCGTACACCAATGAATAGTTCTGCAACTTGACGTTGTCGCCGATGGTGACCCCCGGGCCGACGTACGCGCCGCGGCCGATGTTGCAGTTCCGGCCCAGTGCGGCATCCTCCCGGATCTGGGCGAGATGCCAGATTCGCGTGCCTGCCCCGATTTGCGCGCGTCCGTCCACATCGGCGGTAGCGGCAACCGTCACATCGACATCGGTCATTTCAGTCCTTTCGCGACACCGTGGAGGTCGGATCAGGGTAGTGGTTACGCCGCACGGACGATGTCCGGAAAACGACGAGTCCCATCAATCTGACCGAAGGGCGTACCCCCGGCGCGACGAACGGTCCGGCTCGTATCGCGGCGAAGCTGTAATTCGCTCCGCGCTCTGGCGTGACAGTGGAGACCCTCGATAGCTTCCCGTCGGAATCAGCGTCGAAGCCGTGGCTTCCCGACGAAACGGATGTCTGTGTCTGCATCGCGTCCCGCCCTCGACGACCCGATCGGAATCGCCGTCATCGGGGCCGGATACTGGGGCCCCAATCTCGTCCGCAACTTCCAGGCGACGCCGTCGTTCCGGCTCCGCCGGCTGTGCGACCTCGACGTCGAGCGCGCCCAGCGGGTGCTCGGCGCCTACTCGACCGTCCAGGTCACCGCCGACCTCGACGAGGTCCTGGCCGACCCGGACGTGCACGCGGTCGCCATCGCCACGCCCGCCGGGACGCATCTGCCGGTCGCGATGGCCGCGTTGCGCGCCGGCAAGCACGTCCTGGTCGAGAAGCCCCTCGCCGCCACCATGGCGGAGGGTCGCGAGCTGGTCGGCGAGGCGGCGAGCCGCGGGCTCACGCTGATGTGCGACCACACCTACTGCTACACCCCGGCGGTGCTGCGCATCCGCGAGCTGCTGCACGCCGGCGAGCTCGGCGACCTGCACTTCCTCGACTCGGTGCGGATCAACCTGGGCCTGGTGCAGCGCGACATCGACGTGGTCTGGGACCTCGCGCCGCACGATCTGTCGATTCTGGACTTCGTGCTGCCGCCGGCCATCCGCCCAGTCGCGGTCGCCGCGCACGGCGCCGACGGCATCGGCGCCGGACGGGCCTGCGTGGCCTATCTGACGCTGCAGCTCAGCAGCGGCGCGATCGCGCACATCCACGTCAACTGGCTGTCGCCGGTCAAGGTCCGCACGGCCATCTTCGGCGGGTCCAAGCGCACCCTGGTGTGGGACGACCTCAACCCCAGCCAGCGCCTGGCCATCTACGACCGCGGCGTGGACGTGGCCTCCCCGGACGAGCTGGGCGACGAGCAGCGCCGCGACATCCTCATCTCGTACCGTTCCGGCGACATGGTCGCGCCCGCGCTCACCGAGCGGGAGGCGCTGCGCACCATGGTCGAGGAGTTCGGCCGGGCCATCACCACCGGCACGCCCGCGCTGACCGACGGCCGGTCCGGGCTGCGCGTACTGGAAATCTTGCAGGCCGCCTCGCGAAGCCTCGCCGAGGGCGGCACGATGATCAAGCTGGACGAAGGGCAACTGGCGTGACGGCGGTACGGATCGAGGGCGCGCGTGCCCTCGTCACGGGCGGAGCGGGCACGATCGGGTCGCACGTGGTGGACGAGCTCGTCCGCGGCGGCGCGAGTGAGATCGTGGTGCTGGACAACCTGGTGCGCGGGCGGGCGGACAATCTCGCCTGGGCCGCCGCGAACGGCCCGGTGCGACTGGTCGAGGGCGACATCCGTGACCAGGAAACGGTGCGCCGGCTCACCGCCGGCAAGGATCTGGTGTTCCATCTCGCCGCGATCCGCATCACCCAGTGCGCCGAGGAACCGCGGCTGGCCAACGAGGTGCTCGTCGACGGCACGTTCAACGTCCTCGAGGCGGCCGCCGCCGAGAAGGTGCGCAAGGTCGTCGCGTCCTCGTCGGCCTCCGTCTACGGCCTGGCCGAGCAGTTCCCCACCACGGAACGCCACCACCCGTACAACAACGACACCTTCTACGGCGCGGCCAAGGCGTTCAACGAGTCCATGCTGCGCAGCTTCCACAGCATGTACGGGCTGGACTACGTGGCCCTGCGCTACTTCAACGTGTACGGCCCGCGGATGGACATCTACGGCCTCTACACCGAGGTGCTGATCCGCTGGATGGAACGCATCGAGTCGGGCACGCCGCCGCTGATCCTCGGCGACGGGCTGCAGACGATGGATTTCGTGCACGTCGCCGACATCGCCCGCGCCAACATCCTGGCCGCCGAGGCGGACGTCACCGACGACGTCTTCAACGTGGCCAGCGGCACCGAGACCAGCCTCAAGGAGCTGGCCGCGGCGCTCAGCGAGGTGATGAAGTCCGACCTCGCGCCCGAGCACGGCCCGGCCCGCGCGGTCAACGGCGTCACCCGCCGGCTCGCCGACACCAGCACGGCCGCCGAGCGGATCGGTTTCCGCGCCGAGATCGGCCTGCACGACGGCCTGCAGGGCCTGGTCGACTGGTGGAGGTCGTCGAAGTGATTCCGGTGATGGTGCCGATGCTCGGCGAGGAAGAGGCCCTCGCGGCGGCCGACGCGGTCCGCTCCGGCTGGGTCGCGCAGGGCCCGCGGGTGGCCCGCTTCGAGCAGGAGTTCGCCGGCCTGGTCGGCGCCGGGCACGGCGTCGCCGTCAGTTCCTGCACCACCGGGCTGCACCTGGCCCTGGTGCTGCTCGGTCTCGGCCCGGGCGACGAGGTGGTCGTTCCGTCGCTGTCGTTCATCGCCACCGCCAACGTGGTCCGCCACGTCGGGGCCACCCCGGTGTTCGCCGACGTCGACCTCGCCACCGGCAACCTCACGGTCGAGACGATCGACGCGGTCCGCACCCCGCGCACCCGCGCGGTGATCGCGGTGCATCAGGGCGGCGTGCCGTTCGACACGGCCGCGCTGCGCAAGGCCGCGGACGGCTGGGGCGTCGCGCTGGTCGAGGACGCCGCGTGCGCCGCCGGGTCCACGGCATACGGCCAGTCGGTGGGGGTCGGCGCGGCGATCGCCGCCTGGTCGTTCCACCCGCGCAAGGTCATCACGACCGGCGAGGGCGGCATGGTCACCCTCGACGACGCGGACGGCGCGAAGCGCCTGCGCCGCCTGCGGGAGCACGGGATGAACGTCTCGGCCGCCGAGCGCCATGCCAGTGCGCAGCCGGTCCTCGAGGCGTACCTGGAAACCGCCTTCAACTACCGGATGACCGACATTCAGGCCGCGGTCGGGCTGGTGCAGCTGGGCCGGCTGGCCGGGCTGGTGGCGCAGCGGCGGGAGCTCGCGGCCCGCTATCACGAGCTGCTGGCCGGCATCGACGGCCTGGTGCCGGTGCGCGACCCGGCCCACGGCCAAACCAACTACCAGTCGTTCTGGGTGCTGCTTCGCGAGGAATATCCCAGGGGCCGCGACGAGGTGCTGGCCGAGCTCGCGCGACGCGGCGTGTCCGCGCGGCGCGGCATCATGGCCTCGCACCTCGAACCGGCGTACGCCGACGTCACCCCGGCGGCGCTGCCGGTGACCGAGCGGATCACCCGGGACTCGCTGATCCTGCCGTTGCACCACAAGCTCACCGAGGACGACCAGGACCACATCGCCGGCGTGCTGAGGGACATGGCCCGGCGGTGAACGACCTGGTCATCGTCGGGGCGGGCGGCTTCGCCCGGGAGACGGCGGCGGCCGCGGCGCTCTGGCGGGTCCGGGGTTTCGTCGACGACGACCCGGCACTGCACGGCACCACCCGCTCCGGCCTGCCGATCCTGGGCAGCGTCGACACCGTCAAGGGCATGGACGCGGCCGTCGTGGTGTGCGTCGGCAACCCCCGTAACTACCGGGCGCGCCAGAAGATCGTCGACCGTCTGGGTGACGTCCGCTACGCGTCCGTGGCACATCCCACCGCCGTCGTCGGTGCGGGCAGCGTCGTCGGCGCCGGCAGCGTGCTGCTGGCCGGCACGGTCCTGACCGCCGACGTCGAAGTCGGCGCGCACGTGGCGATCATGCCGCACGTCGTACTCACCCACGACGACAAAATCTCCGACTACGCGACCATCGCGTCCGGCGTCCGGCTGGGCGGCGGCGCCGTCATCGAGGACGGCGCGTACATCGGTGCCGGCGCACTCATCCGCGAGGGCGTCACGGTGGGCGCCTGGTCGCTCGTGGGCATGGGCTCGGTCGTGCTGCACGACGTCCCGCCCGGACAGATCTGGGCCGGCAACCCGGCCCGCAAACTGCGTGACATCGAGGAGCCTTCATCATGACCCGCATCCCGCTCGTCGACCTCGCCGCCGCCCACGCGGAGGTGGCCGAGGAGGTCGAGGCCGGTTTCAAGCGCATCATCGCCGAGACCGCGTTCGTCGGCGGCGCCGAGGTGGCCGCGTTCGAGCAGGAGTACGCCGCGTTCTCCGGGCTGCCGCACTGCGTCGGCGTGGCGAACGGCACGGACGCCCTGGAACTGGCGCTGCGCGCGGCCGGCGTCGGCCCGGGCAGCGAGGTCATCGTGCCGGCCAACACCTTCATCGCCACCGCCGAGGCGGTCGCCCGGGCCGGCGCCGAGGTGGTGCTGGTCGACTGCGATCCGGCGACCTTCCTCATCGACGTCGAGGCCGCGCTCGCCGCCGTCACCCCGCGGACCCGCGCGATCGTGCCGGTGCATCTCTACGGCCAGATGGCCCCGGTGGAGCGTCTCAAGGACGCCGGGGTCGCCATCGTGGAGGACGCCGCCCAGAGCCAGGGCGCGACCCGCCACGGCCGCACGGCGGGCGTGGACGGCATCGCCGCGACCAGCTTCTATCCCGGCAAGAACCTCGGCGCGTACGGGGACGCGGGCGCGGTCGTCACGTCGTCGGAAGAGCTGGCCACCACGGTCCGGACGCTGGGCAGCCACGGCGGCCTGCAGAAGTACACGCACGACCTGATCGGGGTGAACAGCCGCCTCGACGGTCTGCAGGCGGTGGTGCTGCGCGCCAAGCTGGCCCGCCTCGCCGACTGGAACGCGCTGCGCCGCGCGGCCGCCGCCCGCTACCACGAGCTCCTCGCCGGGCTGGACGTCATCCGCCCGGTGACCCTCGACGGCAACGAGCATGTCTGGCACATCTACTGCGTGCGGGTGCCCGGTGGCCGCCGCGACGAGGTGCTCGGCACGCTGAACGCGGCCGGGATCGGCGCGGGCATCCACTACCCGGTGCCGATCCACCGCACGGGCGCGTTCGCGCACCTCGGCGGATCCTTCCCGAACGCCGAGGCCACCGCCCCCGAGCTGCTGTCCCTGCCGATCTTCCCGCAGATCACCGCCGCTGTGCAGGAACGGGTCGTGGACACTCTGGCGACCGCGCTCGGCTGAATCTCCTCCGGCACCGCCCAATCGGTGGAGTCCCCGTGCTGGCACGGCGGTTCTATCGTCATCCCTGAATTTCTCTCCCGCGCGTATTAAAGACTCCCCTGAATGGATCGAGCAATATGGACATAATGGTCGCGGCCGGGCCGTGGAAGCGTCATCCATTCCGGGGATTCGTGGCGCTGGCGAGCGTCGGCCTGCTGATCGCGGCCGGCCTCATCGGCAGTGACACCCCGGCCTCGGCCGCGGCCTGCTCACCCAACCCGGTGGTGTGCGAGAACCAGAAGACCGGCACCGACCCCGAGGTGTGGGACATCGACGGGGCCGGCGACGACGAGATCCAGGGCTTCACGACCGACATGAGCGTCAACGTCGGCGAGACCGTCAAGTTCAAGATCCAGGCCCAGTCGTCCTACACGATCACCATCTTCCGGATGGGTTACTACAACGGCGATGGCGCGCGGCAGATCACGCAGCTGAAGACGGCGACCGGCAGCACGACCTTCCCGGCGCAGAACCAGAACACCCAGTGCGTCACGGACGACGCCACGCAGATCTACGACTGCGGCACGTGGGCCCAGTCCGCCACGTGGGCGGTCCCGGCCACCTCCGTCTCCGGCGTGTACTTCGCATTGCTGGAAGGCACGAACACCGAGGAGTCGCTGCGCAGCCACGTCACGTTCGTGGTCCGCGACGACGCCAGCACCTCGGACGTCATCTTCAAGACGTCCGACGCGACCTGGCAGGCGTACAACACGTTCGGCGGTTCGGACTTCTACGGCGGGCCGCAGGGCCGGGCCACGAAGATCAGCTACAACCGCCCGTTCGCCACCCGGGGCGCGCTCGACGGGCGGGACTTCGTGTTCAGCAACGAGTACCCGGCGATCCGCTTCCTGGAGCGCAACGGCTACGACGTCTCGTACATGACCGACATTGACGCCGATCGGCACGGCAACCTGCTCACCAACCACAAGGCGTTCCTGTCCGTCGGCCACGACGAGTACTGGTCCGGCGGCGAGCGGGCCAACGTCGAGGCGGCCCGCGACGCCGGCGTCAACCTGGCGTTCCTCAGCGGCAACGAGGTCTACTGGCGCACCCGGTGGGAGACCAGCAAGGACGGCGCGAACACCGCGTACCGCACGCTGGTCTGCTACAAGGAGACCTGGGACAAGACCAAGAGCGACCCGACGCCCGAGTGGACCGGCACCTGGCGCGACCCCACGTACAGCCCGCCGTCCAACGGCGGCCGCCCGGAGAACCAGCTGACCGGCACCATGTTCATGTCGAACAGCGACGACCTGAACATGACGGTGCCCAAGGCCATGGGCAAGCTGCGGATCTGGCGCGGCAGCGGGCTGGAGAACATGACGGCGGCGTCCACGCCGCTCGGCGACCACACCGTCGGCTACGAGTCGGACGAGGACCTGGACAACGGGTTCCGCCCGGCCGGCCTGATCCGGGTGTCCCAGACCACCGGCGACACCCCGGAATACCTGACCGACTTCGGCAAGGACGTCGTGCCCGGCACCACGACCCACAACATGACGCTGTACAAGGCGGCGAGCGGGGCGCTGGTGTTCGGCGCCGGTACCATCCAGTTCGCCTGGGGCCTCGACGACCAGCACGACAGCTCGTACGACCCGAAGACGCCGGTCAGCCAGCCCATGCAGCAGATGCTGGTCAACCTGCTGGCCGACATGCATGTGCAGCCGGCCACCCGGATGAGCAACCTGCGGGCGGCCAGCGCGTCCACCGACGTGACCGGCCCGACCACGACGATCACCGCGCCGGCCGCGGGATCCTCGGTGGCCAACGGCGCGAAGGTCACCGTCACCGGCACCGCGACCGACACCGCCGGTCAGGTCGGCGGCGTCGAGGTCTCGCTCGACAACGGCACCACCTGGCATCCGGCGGCCAGCGGCACGACCAGCTGGTCGTACAGCGGTTATCTGGTCGGCGACGGGGTCGGCACCATCAAGGTGCGCTCGACCGACGACAGCGCCAACATCGGTCCGGTCGCCACCCGGACGGTGACGCTGACCGGTTCGACGTCGCTGTTCGGCGGCCGCGTGCCGGCCACTCCGGCGACCACCGACGCGAGCCCCACCGAGCTGGGCGTCAAGGTGGTGCCGCAGACCGACGGCTTCATCAAGGGCATCCGGTTCTACAAGGGCACCGGCAACACCGGCACGCACACCGGCACGCTCTGGTCGGTGGACGGCGACCTGCTGGCCAGCGGCTCGTTCGGCGACGAGAGCACGTCCGGCTGGCAGACCATGACGTTCGAGAACGCGGTCCCGGTCATCGCCGGGAACACGTACGTCGCCTCGTACACCGCACCCAACGGCCACTTCGCCGCCGACCCGTGGGCGTTCGTCTACAACGCCGTCACGGCACCGCCGTTGTCCACGCCGCGCAGCGCCGACTCCGGTGGCAACGGGGTGTACGGCGACCCGGGGGAGTTCCCGGTGAAGTCGTACGGCGCGACGAACTACTACGTCGACGTCATGTTCGACTCGTCGGCGCTCACCCCGCCCACGGTCACCACCGTGACCCCCACGCCGAACGCGATGTACGTGCCGGCCACGGCCCACCCGACCGCGACGTTCAGCAAGCCGGTCAACGCGGCGACCGTCCAGTTCACCGTCACCGCGAACGGCGGCGGCTCGGTGGCCGGGTCGGTGTCGTACGACGCGACCACGAAGACCGCGACGTTCACGCCGTCCGCCGCGCTGGCCGCCGGCCAGAAGTACACGGCCTCGGCCAAGGCGACCGACACCAACGGCAACGTGATGGCCGCACCGCAGACGTGGTCGTTCACCACCGACCCGGGAACCACCACGATCAGCACCCTGTTCTCGGCGTCGGACACACCCGACACGGCCGCGGTCAAGGACTCCGGCGCGATCTCGGTCGGCACCCGGTTCACGCCCAGCACGTCCGGCGCGGTCATCGGCGTCCGGTTCTGGAAGGGCACGGGCAACGGCGGCACGCACACCGGCAGCCTGTTCACCGCGGCCGGGACGCGGCTGGCCACGGCCACCTTCGTCAGCGAGTCGTCCAGCGGCTGGCAGACCGTCTACTTCGCCAGCCCGGTCCAGGTGACGGCCGGCACCGGCTACGTCGCCTCGTACTACGCCCCGCGCGGCAACTACGCCTCGTCGGCCGGCTTCTTCAACAGCACCTGGACGCGGGCGCCGCTCAGCGCGCCGGGCGGGTCGAACGGCGTGTACCACTACGGGTCCGACACGTTCCCGGACAGCTCGTGGAACAACACGAACTACTGGGTGGATCCGCTGTTCGTGGCCGCGCCGCCGCCGCAGCAGCCGACCGTGCCGTCCGGGGCGGTCACCGTGTTCCCGCAGAGCACCGTGCCGGCCAACCCGAACTGGAACGACCCCGCCGACGTCGAGGTCGGCATGAAGTTCACCGCGGACGTGGCCGGCAAGGTGAACGGCGTCCGGTTCTACAAGGGCGAGGACAACGGCGGGGTGCACAGCGCCACGTTGTGGACCGCGGCCGGTGGTTTCCTCGCGAGCGGATCGTTCGTCGGCGAGAGCGCGACCGGATGGCAGACCATGCTGTTCGCCGCGCCGGTATCGATCGACCCGGACACCCCGTACGTGGTCTCCTACTCCGCGCCGGCCGGCCATTACGCGGTCGAGGTGGGCGGCCTGCAGTCACCGGTGGTCAACGCGCCGCTGCGTACGGTGGCCGGGGGTGGCTCCTACGTTTACGGCGGCGGCTTCCCGGCCAACGCCGTGGACCACAACTACTACGTGGACGTCGTGTTCACAGCGGACAACTGAGATGGGTCTGGGAGTCCGGGAGGACGGCTCGCTGTTCTCCCGCGCCGGCCGGGCGCTGGGGTGGAGCTTCGCCAGCACCGCGCTGGCCAAGTTCAGCCAGCTCGCGATCGGCATCGTGCTCGCGCGGGTCCTCGGGCCGCACGAGTTCGGCACCTTCGCGGTCGCGACGGTCGCGCTGCTGGCCGTGCTGAGCTTCAACGAGCTGGGCGTGAGCCTGGCCATCGTGCGATGGCCGGGCGACCCCAAGGAGATCGCGCCGACCGTCACCACGATCTCGGTGCTCTCCAGCACGCTGATCTGTGCCGCCTGCTTCTTCGGCGCGCCCGCGTTCGCCGCCGCGATGGGTGACCCGGCCGCCACCCCGGTGGTGCGGGTCCTCGGCCTCAGCGTCATCGTCAGCGGCATCGCGGCGGCGCCGGTCGCCATGCTGCAGCGCACCTTCCGCCAGGACCGCAAGATGGTCGCCGACCAGGTGAGCAGCTGGACCAGCGCGCTCACCTCGGTCGGTTTCGCGCTGGCCGGCACCGGCGCGATGAGCCTGGCGATCGGCCAGCTGGCCGGCTCGGCGGTCGGCGCGGCCCTGTTCATCGCGTTCGCGCCGCGCTCGCTGCGCTTCGGCTTCGACCCGCTCAAGGCGCGCGCCCTGCTCAAATTCGGCCTGCCGCTGGCGGGTTCCAGCATCGTCGTGTTCGCCGTCACGAACGTCGACAAACTCGTCGTGGGCGCGGTCCTCGGCCCGGTCCCGCTCGGTTTCTACGTCCTGGCCGCGAACCTGTCGAACTGGCCGGCCCAGATGTTCGCGCTGCCGGTCCGCTCGGTGGCGCCCGCGTTGCTGGCCCGCCTGCAGCACGACCCACCGGTAATGCGCGCGACCTTCCTGTCGACCGGCGGCTTGCTGGCCGCCATCACGTTGCCGGCCTGCATCGTGCTCGCGGCCGCCGCCGACCCGCTGATCACCTTGGTCTACGGCCAGGCCTGGCAGCCGGCCGCCACCGTGCTGGCTTGGCTTGGTCTGCTGGCGGCTCTGCGCATCCTGTTCGAGCTCGTCTACGACTATTTCGTCGTGCTGGCCCACACCCGCGTCGTGTTCACGGTGCAGCTGGTATGGCTGGCCGCGCTGGCCCCCGCGTTGTGGGCCGGCGCGCACTATCTGGGCGTCGACGGCGCGGCGTTCGCGGCCTTCGCGGTGGCCGCCTTCGTGGTGGCGCCGATCTACCTGTTCGAGCTTTCCCGCACCGGCGTGGCCACCTCCCAGGTCGCCCGCCGGCTCGCCGCCCCCGCGTTGGCCGCCGCGTGCGTCGCGCTGGTCTCCGCCTTGGCCGCACGCCTCATCACCAACGATTTCGGCGCGGTCGCCGTCGCTGGCCTGGCCGCCGGCGCCGCCCTGGGCGTCCTGCTCTACGGCATGCGAGGCACGGTCCGCTCGTTGCGCTCGGTCGGCAACGATTCCCCCGAGGCAACCCCCATTCCAGCCTGAGCCCGTACGGCGTACGAAGAGTCCCCTAGGTTTTACGGCCACTCTCCCTGCAACACCGGGCCGTCCCCGGCTTCCGGCCCTTGCCCGCGCGCCCGTCCCGCCCGCCGTGCCGTGCCCGTCCCGCCCGCCGTGCCGTGCCCGTCCCGCCCGCCGTGCCGTGCGCGCGCCCCCGTCCGGGCCTTGCGCATGTTTTCGCCCCGCGCCCCGGCTGATCAGTCCTCCAAGCGAGTCCTCCGGCCCGGTCATCGCGGCAGGTGGTCCCGGCTCGTCCCGCGGCAGCCCATGGCATCCGTCGTTCGTTACGTCCCCTATCCCGCCCGCCGGTCCGTCCGCGCGTCTGCCCCGCTCAGGCGTCTGCAGCAGATTTTCCAGACCT